>JBGSZS010000001.1:0-2466 GCA_041750285.1 Candidatus Fermentibacteraceae bacterium
ATTGCCTGAGCCAATTCTGAGCAAGAGACTCGGGGGGTGCCCCCCTTAATGGTGATGAGCCGCTATGTGCTTAGGCTCGGTGGGAGCCCCCCTTAATGGTGATGAACCGAGATTTCGAGTGGGTAGCGAATTGGCGCCTCGTTCCGCTACCCGCTCGAAATTCTCAAGCCCGGGTTTCACCATCATCAGAATCATTCCTGCCATTGAATCCGAGCTGAAACCCCGGAAGACATTCCGCAATCCCATGGTTCTCGCCCTCGAACTCGCTGAGGAACTGAAGCGAGACGGTATCTCCAGAGCGGAACTGGCCAGAAGGCATGGGATGTCCCGGGCCAGGGTTACGCAGAAGTTGAACCTGTTGAACCTTCCCCTGGATTTGCTGCTGGAAATAGAGGCGATGGGGGACTACTGGGAGCGGAGGCTGGTGACGGAGAGAGCGTTGAGGAACCACACGAGTGTCGCATCCAAACCGGCGAATCTGTCGTACCGTTATCGAAGTTGATGTTCACAGTCCTGGTTTACTGTCCTGCTTCTCCTTGACAATTGAATCCCGCCGTATGTAAATTGCCATGGCAGGTTTATTCTCTCATAGCATTACCCTGAAGGGAGTCTTGTCATGTCGTATCCCCCCCCAGACTTGGTATTATCATCCTTAGCGTGCTGATCCTGCTCACTCAGTCCCTCATCGCAGCGGAACCGGAGGAGAACACAATTCCCATCATTGGCATGCGGGCATCCAACAACGCCGTCTTTTCCGGAGTTGGTCTTCGACTTCTCTGCGAGCTGTCCTGGAAGCATTTCGACGGAGTGGAGGTGGAGGGACCGGTGGTTGACGGTTCCGCAGGAGAAGACTGGGATGAGAACAGAGCATTCATCGAACTCTGCGAAGATGCGGGCATGCTTCTGGTGCTTGGTCCCTGGGAGACAAGCCAGTTCTACAACTTCTGGGACGACAGCACGGCGTACTGGTTCCGCTGGGAGGATCATCTCCTCACTTCCGGGAAGTGTTTCGGGCAGCTTTCCGAAACCCTTGGAGCGCCGGTTGACTCCATGACGGCGCAGCAGATGGCCGATACAAGCAATGTCAGATCAGTGGCATACGCGAACAATCGTTTGGCGAATGCTGTCAGGTTACTTCCCGCCCTCTGGTTCTACAACGTATACGACGAAGCGCCGGCGCGTCAGCGTCAGAGAATGATAGAAGATTCCACGACGTGGGACGATTGGATCCCCAACCTCTACACCCAGGACATGAGTGGCGGTGAACCGACCCTGACCGAGATTGAACCCGCGGGCATCTACTCCTGGCAGAAGTATCTCGCCGAGAACAACGGCATCAGGGATGTTCCCTTCACCATCAACTTCTCACTGCTGCACACCATTCAAGAAGAGGAGTACACCGGTCTTACCGGGGATCTCAACTACGGCACCATGCACCAGCAGGCCAATTCCGTAAGAGCGTTGTGCGAAGCCCTTTACCAGGGGCCTGTGGTTGGAGGCATTGCGCGTCCGCCAGTGGACAACTCCCCGGAGTTCATCTGCTTCGACTACTACCCGTTCAGGTATGTTCACATTGATTCCCTGGGAGCCACCCTCTGCGATGACGACTGGCTTTTCCTTGTGGACCATTGCGAGGAGGGGATGGACTCGACGATGTTCGCGGCAAGGGAGAGTGGAATTCCGGTGTTCTTCTACCCCCAGGCATTCGGGGCTTCCGGAGGTCCGCTGCTTCGTGATTCCGCAGGAGTTCTGGACTACCATTCCTACACCTACCGCACTCCCGCTCCTCAGGAGTTCCGCATGCTCTGCAATCTGGCCCTGCTGCACCAGGCAAAGGGATTGTTCCCGTATTCACTGGCAAGCTACGTTGAGAGCCCAGGTGCTCCCGGAGACACCAACAACTTCATAAGCAGCGCCCTTCTCGATCTTCACGGGATACCGTTCGATGCTCCGTACGAGGATTGGGTGTACACCGGAAGGTGGCCGGACACGGGTGACTGGGAAGGCGGGTACCAGTACGCCAATCCCGGGGAGCTTCCCCCCTTCAGCGCCGGCTTCGACCCGCTCTACGAGGTGTCGGCAGCACCGGTTCCAGTGCAGGGCGACCCGAAGAACACCGAGAGGTTTTTGACATGGTTGTTTGGACCCTACTCGAGGCTTTACAACAGCGTTGAGCTCCCCCTGGCCGAAGCTGCAGTGATTGCACCCGAGATGTCGGATCTGTGGTGGTGGGAGGGTTCGTGGGACGCTGCAAACATCGTCTCTGTGGACGACCCTGAGATCTACGACCACTACGTTCCACCTGTGATAAAAGTGTTCCAGGGACCGGACAGCAGCCACGTGTATCTTTACTACGTGAACCGCTACCTGAGGAACGAAGAGACGGATTACACCGTCAGGCTCACTGTCTCTCAGAGCCCCGGGTATGTATCCTTAACTGTACTTGACCACAGCAGGCGTTTTTTG
>JBGSZS010000002.1:0-27500 GCA_041750285.1 Candidatus Fermentibacteraceae bacterium
GAACCAGTGACCTACACCAACTGGGCACCTGGGGAGCCGAACAATGCGGGAAACGAAGACTACTGCTGGCTCATTGGAGTCAACTATCCAGAATACAAGGACTGGAATGATGTTTCCAATGAAGGGCTTCAACCATGGGGACTACCCAACGGCATCCTTGAGCTTGATGGACCTGCTTTACCGGATGGATTTCGGCAAGAATTCTGAAAGCGAATAGGATCTTGTAGCACTCATCAATAGTGTAGGAGTGCTTAGCAAAAACCGATAGACTCCTTATTTCGTTACCCAAAAACGCTTTACGGAGATATGACCGTATACAACCGTTCGGTTGCATACGCGGGCACCCTTGTATACGGGTGAGCATGCCTCGTAAGACTGAATATTCACAACACCCTTGGTCTGTTGCAGTTTCCCCCGGATGTCACGCTATCATCATAGATGACATAGACTTGAGTGGCCTCAACACCTCATGAAAGGTAAGGGGCAGTTATGGCCACGCTAACGCGAACCAGGGAAGCACCAGAGGTCCCTCACTGCCCTTCCCGAAAAGTGGCTTCGGGACGAACAATGTATCAAGAAAGAGTCCATAGTACTGCCCCATAGCAAGATACGTCATTTTCGCTGTGATTCGACATCCCTCCAGCAGCCACCCTTTCTGAAAAGTGGCAATAGCCCGTACATCATACGGGCAGAGAAGCATAAAGTATTGCTCAATAGCAAGATACGTCATTTGGATGAAATTCGACGGCTCTCCAGCAGCCACCCTGAACGAATTCCCGGGCCTGTTCATCGGACTCCGCCCCGAATCCTTTCCCGTCATCACAAGATCTGACGAAGCCGTTTCCAAAAAAACAAACATGAGCGAGGAGGTCGACCATGACCCCGGAGATGATCCATGCCTTTCAGAGGGACCGGAAACTGGTCCTGACAGAGAAGGCCGTTCGCTTCAAGACCGTCAGGCGTCTTACCATTGAAGCGTCGCCCCATACTATCGATTCGCAGGAGAGAGCAATCGAGTTCCTGTCCGACCTGTTCGAACAGCGGCCCACCGAAGCCCTGTACGCAATCGCCCTGAACTCCTGCAACGATTTCCTGGGGCTGATCCTGCTTTCCAGCGGAAGCGTGGACAGGGCGACTGTCTATCCCCGAGAGTTAGTGTCCTTCCTTTTGCACGAGACAAACGCCACCGGGGTAATCATCGCCCATAACCATCCCGGAGGACGGGAGGAAGCCAGCCCCCAGGACATCGCCTTGACCAAGCATCTTCAGAAGGTCATGGAGCCTCTGGAGGTTCGCCTGCTGGACCACCTCATCTACAGTGCCGGACGACCGGGCCTTCCACCCTCCTGGACCTCGTTCAGGGCCAAAGGGCTGATGTGATGGAGGCGGTGGGGTACATCAGGGTCAGCACCGACGAACAGGTCCGGAACGGGGTGAGCCTCGATGCACAAACCGCCTCGATCCAGGTTTGGGCTCAAAGCCTGAACATCGCTCTGCTGAGAATCATCGAGGATGCCGGGATAAGCGGGACGGGGATACGGCAACGGCCGGGCCTTCAGCAAGCCCTGCAGGTGGCCTGTGAGAAGAAGGCGGTGCTTGTCGTCTACTCCCTGTCCCGGCTGTCACGGTCAACGAAGGATACCCTCCAGATCGCCGAGAGGCTGGACAAGGCCGGCGCCGACCTGGTGAGCCTGTCTGAGAGGATCGACACGACCTGTGCCGCGGGAAAGATGATCTTCCGTCTCATGGCCGTCCTCAACGAGTTCGAGCGTGACCAAGTGGCGGAGCGGACGGCAGCGGTTCTTCAACACAAGAAGGCAAGGCTGGAAGCCTATTCACCCACACCCTACGGCTACAGCCGTGAGGGGGGCAATCTGATCTTTGAAGAAGCCGAACAGAAGGTTCTTCAGAAAATCCGGAAGATGCGGGGTAACGGGTTCAGTCTCAGGAAGATCGCTGATGCCCTGAACCGGGGAGGTGTCCCTGCCAAGAACGGGGGCAGGTGGTACGCTTCCACCGTACGGTACATCCAGGGGAACAGGATTCACATGGATGCATGATGAATCAGCGACGGTCAGGGGGATGGTGAAAGGGTGAAGGGAAGACGGGGATCCGGGGTCTGGTGCCCCCGGATCCCCGAATCAATAGGATTGAATCACCAAAGAACAAAATGATCATCCTTCAGGGACGTACCGCAAAGGCCCGAAAGAAGATGCCGGAATAGCTGCTGAGCCCCCAGTACTCGCGGCCGTTTGTGAAGTTGAAGCTCCAGGCCGGCAACGAAGAAGAGTAAACCTCCCCAGACCAGACAGAATAGCCAGTGTTCCTAAAGGGGCCCCAGTTTGCAGAATACTTTATGCCTGCATCCCATAGACTCTTTAGCTCTTCCATGGTAGGCATCCGCCAACCACCACCAAGACTGTCAACCCATGCTTTCGCTACATCCCATGTCATGTTATGGTCAGGACCCACCTGCCACTCAAGCCCTGTCACATTATCCCTGATGATTGGACCGACTTTTTCAAACTGCCCGTAGATCTCGGGCTCCACAATCCGGAAACGCACTGCAAAGGCCCGTAAGCCGTTGCCGGAGTCACTGCGAGCACCACAGTGCTCACGGCCACTATCGGCGAGGACGAATTGGTAGGTGAAGAACCAGGCCGACGAAGAATCGTCAACCTCCTTTGACCAGACATTCCAGCCATCGTTCTCGAATGGCCCCCAGCTATTAACACTGATTCCCGCATTGTAAAGACCATGAAGCTCTGCTAGGGTAGGCATTCGCCAGTTACCTTCGAGACTGTCAACCCATGCTTTCGCTTCATACCAGTTCGTACCCCTGTCCGCACCCACCTGCCACTCAAGCCTGGTCTCAGTATCCCTGATGATCGGACCGGTCTTTTCGAACTGTCCGTAGATCTCAGGCCTTACGGTTGTGCGGCCGATGCTGCAACCGGAAAGGACGAGGAGGCAAAAAGCGATCGCCAGTATCCATCGTGCACCCATGAGAGCCCCCCCTCATCCGGTTGAAGCATGGCGCCGGGGAAACGATGTATCTCCTTTTTCTCAAGGACAAGAAGATAGGATTTCCCGGGGGGAGAACATACAGGGCGGGAAAAAGGAAGGCACGATCTTTTTTTACCTTCACATTCCATCAATGATGGACAGCTGCATTGACTAGTGCTGACCGGGGGGGTATTCTCATTCCGCGTTGATGGGGCTGGTAACTGTGTTCTACAGGGGATCTCCTAAGAACAAGAAGAAGTGGAGAGACGGATCGATCAATGGATAAGCCAAAGGGACTGAATAGCCTTTTCAAAGAGAAGATTTTCAGGATCCCCGACTATCAGCGAGGTTATGCATGGCAAAGGGATCAATTGACGGCATTCTGGGAAGATCTGGTCAACTTGGCTTACGGCAGATCCCACTACACTGGAGTTCTAACTCTGAAGAGCATCCCGAATAAGGACATTCGCGAGGATGCACGGGAGTACTGGCTCCTCGATGATCACGCCTACACAGTGTTTCACGTCGTGGACGGCCAGCAGCGGCTGACGACTGTAGTTATTTTCCTACAAGCGTTTGTTGACTTCCTGAAGAGCTTGCCGGAGAACCAGAAGAAACCAGAGAGTGAGATCTTTTTCACCGATAGCCTGAGTGTTGCGGATATTGTGGAGCGGTTTCTCTTCAAAGTCAAGCGGGGCGGAGACCGGTTCAGGACCTACAAGTTCGGGTATACGGAAGACAATCCGAGCTATGAGTACTTGCGATTTAAAATCCTAGGTGAGTACGGTGGAGGTGCCGTTCAGGAGACCTTCTACACACTGAATCTGGCAAATGCCAAGCATTACTTCAGCAAACAGATACAAGCGGTGTATGAGACAGCGGGCATAGCGGGATTACAGGAAATCTACGGGAAGCTGACGAAGTCGTTCCTCTTCAATGAATACATAATCGAGGACGAGTTCGATGTGTTTGTGGCGTTCGAGACCATGAACAATCGTGGCAAACGTCTTTCAGATCTCGAGTTGCTGAAGAATCGCTTGATCTACCTTGTTACGATGTATGGTGACACGGAGCTTGATGCTGCCGCGCGGAGGAGTATGCGTGAAACCGTGAATGAGGGATGGAAGGAAATCTATAAGCAGCTTGGAAGCAACAAGTTGAAGCCTTTGAATGATGATGATTTTCTTAAGGCCCACTGGATACTCTTCTACAAATACTCTCGCAAGACAGGTCGTGACTATATCCGATTCCTCTTGGACGAGAAATTCACGCCAAAGCGGATTTACAATAAGGTCGAACGTGAGATTGACTGGGAACTGCCAGAGGAGCAGCGGTCGGACTTGGAGGAAACAGATCTTCTGCCTGAAGGAGAGCAGGACGAGTCCGGAATTGATACGCCGACTCATGTGCAGGCGGATCTATCGCCGATAGAGGTAAAAAACTACGTTCTGAGCTTAAAGGAATGTGCCGGGCACTGGTTCACCAGCTTCTTCCCAGATTTGACAAGCGACCGTAGCGCTGAGGAGAGGCGATGGCTGGAGGCGCTGAATCGCATTGGTTTTGCCTACTTCCGCCCCCTCGTCATGTCGGTACTGAAGAATGTGGACGAGGAAATGGATCGGATTCGGGTCTTTAGGGGAATCGAGCGCTTCATCTTCGTCGCGTTCCGTCTGAATGCGGTACGAGCCAACTACCGAAGTAGCGAGTTCTACAATCTGACTCGAGCTTTGGACCGGGGTGAGCAAAACGTGGAGTACATTTTAGAGAGGCTCGACGAAAACCTAGCGTACGCATTTGACGAGAAGGGTTGTTTCCGCACTGATTCCTTCTATGGCATCCTCTATAGGAAGCTCCGGGATGGTAGCGGTTACCATGGTTGGGCAGGCCTTAGGTATTTCCTCTACGAGTACGAGATCAGTCTCCTGGCTGAGAGTCGACAGAAGAAGGTCGATTGGGATGATCTTCTAAAGCAGGGGCGTGACATGATTTCGATCGAACATATCTATCCCCAGACTCCAGTCGCTGACTGGGAGGATGAGTTTGCTGGAGTACCGAAAGAGGAGCGTGGGCGCTACAAGGGAAGCCTAGGCAATATGTTAGTTCTCTCCAAAGCCATAAACTCCGCACTTCAGAACGACACGTTCAAGAACAAGAAATACGCCAAGTTTGATGAGAATGGCCGAAAGGTCAGGAATGGGTACGAAGACGGGTCCCACTCGGAAATCGAGGTCTCTCGCTCTCTGACTTGGGGACCTGCGGAGATTCAAGAAAGAGGGATGAGGCTTCTGCTGTTTATGGAAGATCGCTGGCGGATTCCCCTCAAGGACGACTCCGTGAGGAAGCACTTACTCTATATGAAACCTTCAGAGTAGAAATCATCCAGCATAGAAGCTGCTATCATCAGATTCTGCCTACATCATCGCGTACCGAAGCACCTTCATAAGCAAAACCTACCCGCCCTTCTACTATAATCTCAGGTCGGGAATACACTTCAGCTATATCAGCATGGGAAACCCGAAGTTACACTGGCTTTCTCGACGGCACCACCAGCTCCCAGCACATAAGCTGCAGATCGCGCTCGCTCGTTGGACGCGTCGCAGGTCGTGGCAGCGGCCTGTTCAGGCCCTTCGCTTCGAGTTCTGTCCACAGCCGCTCAAGCGCCTCCGACACCACGACAGGATCAGCGTTGGCGACCTTCAATGCCCTATATGCTTCCTGAACACTGTCCTCCCGCTTGAGCAGGTCGCTCGGGTGCGGCTGTTCGCACCAGTCGAACAGTGTGTCTGCACGCTTCCCCAGGCGCTCCTGCACGTTGGGGTCCTGCAGCCGCGAGCGAATCAGACGCACCATCTCGCCGGGGTCTTGTGCGCTCATGCGGCGCTGATACTCCTGCCCGAGCTCGCCAATGGCGGCCTTCAGTGGTTCGATCAAGTACTGGAAAGGATTGTCTTCGGGACCAAGCTCGGCTCGCTCATCCTCGGGTTTGCAGGCAATCTTGGAAGCGGCCTCGATGGCAGACGCGATCACGGGTGAAGCATCAGCCGGGTAGAACCGCCAGAAGACCTCTCCGCCGAATTCGTCCGGCATCTTGAGCTGCACGAACACCCCGGGCGTGTCACCCTCGCGAATGCTGTGAATGCCGTCAGGAAGGCTCCTTACATCCTGAGTGCCGAGTGATTTTACGAGGTCGATATAGTCGCGAAGCTGGTCGAGCGCATCATCGAACTCGGCCCGTCGCTCTCCCTCGAGGTATACGGCATCAGCCTCGTTGCCACCCTGCTGGATGCGCATGATGTCGTCGAGTGCCTTGGCCTCGATGACCTCTCCAAGCACCGAAGCATCCAGCCCCAGGGTTGCATCGATCGCCTTTGCTCGCGACGATAGCCGCTTCACCAGCTTGAGCAGGTCCTCAAGACCTTTCTCAGGCATGACGTTGTAGAAGTACACACGTTCGTGTGGCGAGAAGAGCCTGTCGATACGCCCGGCGCGCTGGATCATGCGCACAGGATTCCAGTGCAGGTCATAGTTGATGAGGTACTGCGCATCTTGCAGATTCTGACCTTCACTCAGCACGTCTGTCGCTATGAGCACGTCGATGCATGCCTCTCTGAACGGCGCGATCTCGGCAACCAGTTCCGGGTCGTCGATGTCGCGGTCCTCGCGAAGCGTCGCAAGCGGCGCGAAATGGGCGAGCACCTCTGCCCTGCGCCTCTTATCGTCCGAGCCTGTCAGAACAGAGTGCCACCTCTCTCCCGAGAGATTCGAGAGGCACCGCACGTCGACCTTGAGCCCATCGGCCGGGCCACCCATGGCCCGGAACAGGTGCATAGCCGTGTCCTTGTAGTTCGTGAATACGACAACCTTGGTCGGTACGCCGTTGTCGTCTAGTACGGGCAGTCCGTCGATTACCGCACGCAGCGCGGCTACCTTAGGGTCCTTGGCAGGATCCGCAGCCTCCAGTTTTTCGAGAGCGGTGAGAAGACCCTGCAGTGTGTTTCGGTCGGAACGCACTGCATCAGACAGAGCACCGACATCGCATCGTGCGGGGTCGATCTTCAGCAGCGAGTCGAGCAGCTCTATCACATCCTGGTCACCACCGGCTGCCTCGAGAGCCTCGTCATCGAGCGCCCCACGCAGAAGAACGCGGAGGCGATCCCGCTCTTTGGCGAAGAGCACCTTGCCTTGGTCAAGGAAGTATAGGAATCGCTCGAGGTAGTTGACCTGGTTTCGGACGGTCGCCATGAGCGCAGCTACCGAGCTCTCCATGCGCTTCAGGTAGATTGTCCGTATGATGCCGATGTAAGCGTCGTTGCGAGTCACGACTCTCTCGGTGTCTGCGTGCCTTACCCCGGGACGCTCGATACCGTATGCCTCGAGGTTGTAGACGGCGAAGTTCAGAGATTCGATCGCTTCGAGCACTCGCGAGTAGACGTCTCCGTATATCTCCTCTAGTCCGTAAGTGATTGCCTTCGGGATCTCGTGCTCTGGGAACACGAGCGGACGTCCATCAATCTCAAGCGGCTCCCCAGCCTTTTGGCGCTGCCGGATGTCATGGCGGGTGCGCCGCACGAGCGTCAGCAGCATGGTGTTGAGAAGCCCCGGTCCGCCCCCGTTTTGCTCGAGTGAGCGGAACTCACCTTCGAGATTGCCAACCGGTCCGCGTCCTGCGTACCAGCTATTGTCACCTCGCGTGATGAGCATTAGCTGGTGGTAAAGATCCCACAAGCTGTTGTTGATGGGGGTGGCGGTCACCAGCAGGACTCGCTTATCGGGTTTTGCACCGGCCCGGATGATCTCCATGAGCGCCCTGTAGCGCTTGGTTCCGGGGTTACGGAAATTGTGACTCTCGTCAATGAGCACGATGTCGGCATTCTGCAGTGCCCTGAGCTTGCGACGCCTGCGCTCACGCTCAAGACCGTCCTCGATCTCGTCGATGTCGGCAAGCTGGGGAAGATACTCCATGCTCACCGTCTCACCGAAGATGCCGTTGGCGTGCAGCCGTTCTTTCGACCAGTTGCCCTCCAACTGAGCCGGACAGACGACAAGCGCTTTCACGCGGTTGCTTTTGCGTAGTGTGTACTCACGAAGCACGCCCAGACCGATGTAGGTCTTGCCGAGACCCACCGAGTCACACACCATCGCGCCCCAGTGCCGCTCAAGCAGCTCTACAGCTCTTGCAACACCTTCCTGCTGGAAGAGCGCGAGCCGGCCCGCCACCTCGTCATCGAGACCGATACCGAGGAAGCTGCCGTAGGCAACATGAAGCGCCTTGAGGAAGACTTGCCACGGTGTGAAGCGCCGACCAAAGAGCACGCACTCCTCGAGAAGCCGGATGAACTCGTTCTTGCAGTCCAGTGCTTCGTCCCATTTGCGGTCGAACCACGATTCAAGCTCGTCAACCACAGGTGTCGGTCCAGTCTCCGTCATGACGAGATTTGCCTCGATGTTGTTCTGCAGCCCCCCCTTGGTGAGGTTGCTGCTGCCGACCGCGCCATAGGCGGCTTTGTCCTCGCGAAGGATGTAGACCTTCGCGTGGAGTCGCTCAGTTGTATCTGCCGAAAGAACCTGACCTTCAGGCACTTTTCCGGTTGCCGGCCCGAGGTAACGACGAACCTCAACCTCGGGACGCGAGAGGAAGCAACAGAGATGCTGGACCTTGTGCCATGCGGCAAGATCGAATTCCTTGCGTGTCGTATAGCTTTCCTCACCCTTGCTTTCGAGAAGCAGTTTCCGCTGTTCGTGCGTCATGAGCACCCACGGAAGGTTACCTTCGAGGAACTCAAACCAGTCGATCGCCTCAAGCGGGCCGGTGTGCTCAGCGTCATCCGACTGGCCTGAGAGCAGCTCACCAGGACCGCGCCGCCGCATAAAAGGACGCTCGCCAAGGAGGATGCGTACCTGACTGGCGTCCTGGAGGCCCGATTGAATCTCCCGGAAACCATCAGGGGTGAAGTAGGCTGTGGCGATACGAACGCTATCAGGCTGCACCTCGCGGAACGCTCGGGCTAGTTCAGAGAGCATCGTGCCAGTGACCTCGTCGTTGGCGATGAAGCGGCGAATGTCAGTCATCGTCGGCCTCCGCGTTCGCAAGGTAGGCGCGTTGTGCCCGCCAGTTAGAAAGCAGCGCGGCCTCCTCGGGCATCACCCCGTAGACCGCCATTACCAAGTCATTGATGGCGTCATCCTGAGACCCGGGAGAATCAGCGCTAGCATCTACCAGCTTCTCAAGTTGTTCCACTGAATCTAGTTTCGGCACAACAATCGGAAGAGGAATCATTGGCGATTTCTCCCACTCGAAGAACCCCCTTTGCTTCTCACTCAGTCGCGTCGCCGCAGCCAGAACGAACATCAACGAGGAGTTCATCACCGCCACGCTCCACTTGGGAATTCCTGTTGCGATGTAGCACTTCTGGTTCGTGAAGAGCCCTTCATCATCCCACAGGAACCGGGGCTCGGGTGTGATTGTCGCCCACACGACTTTTGGCTGCTTGAACTCCTTGTAGTACGTGCACGAACGCAACTCCCACCACCAGCGGCCCTGGTCGCAACGAGGGCGCAGGTAATTCTCGAAGGCCGACATGTGCCGATGGATTGCCGGGTACGCATCAGTAAAGATCGCCCGAGCTTCCTTCTCTGTCGTGGCGTCCTTCCACGGGTGAGAGCAGTCAGCATCTCCTGAGTTCTGGATTGTTATAAGGTACAGCCCCGCCCACTCGGGTTTCCAGCGCTTGATGTCGCGGCCACGCAGCCATGGCTTGATCAGTTCGGCGCTTCTGGGGTCGGCTGAGATGAGCTCAGCACGCATTGCTTCGTCGAGGACGAAAGCCTCGTTAAGGCCAGTTAAAACACCACGATACATCCGCCCCTGGACGAACTCACCGAGTGGCGTGCCCATCGCCATGATTCGGTCGAACAAACGCACGAGCCTTGGGTCCTCCAAGATCCAGCCGTCCTTACGAAGCAGTGTCTGTGTGAAGCCTTCGATACGGTTGCGCTCGAGCAGGGCGTCGAGGTTCTCGAGTTGCTCGCGCACACTGGATACATTTTCGGAAGCCCCCGTCTCGGCGAGTGCCCGTCGCACAGGGTAAGTGAGGCGAGCGACCGAAATCGCGCCATCGGGATCTGGTGCAGCCTTGCGGCCGATGAGCACCGACGGATACGCTATTGCTGCGAACACAGCAAGATCACCGAAGTCGATGACATGCCCGATCTGGAGCTCAGCCGGCAAAAGTTCCCTCAGCCCCTCGCCGTACGCCGCGCGATGGAACTTGTTGCTGGTGATGAAAGCGAGATGGCCTCCATCTTTGAGGATATGCAAGGCACGCGCGAAAAAGTACACGAGCAGGTCTGCGGTGCCCTTGTGTACCTCTGCAAAGCTAAACTCATACGTCTCCTGGTCGATGGCAGCCAGATTCTCCTGGCGTACGTAGGGCGGGTTGGCGATGACGATGTCGAACC
This sequence comes from Candidatus Fermentibacteraceae bacterium, assembly GCA_041750285.1. Classification (GTDB taxonomy): domain Bacteria; phylum Fermentibacterota; class Fermentibacteria; order Fermentibacterales; family JCC-6; genus UBA6080. The sequence goes on from JBGSZS010000002.1 coordinate 10,465, forward strand.
CGCAGTGCTCGAAGATCTCGGGGAACTCGACCGGCCAGAGAAACGGTTTTTTAAACGGAGCGTCCGGGGATAGACCTTCCCGGACTGCGCGCAGAAGTTTGTGGCGCTCGACGAGTGCGGCGGCTGTCTTCTCCTCGCGCCTGAGATTACGCGCACCCGCGCCCATACGCTTGAGCGTTTCCAAACGAGCCTTCACGCAGGTCAGTGACTGCTCCACCCCAGCAAGTTCGTCGGAGATCTGGCGTCTTACCAGTTCGAGTTGCTTTCCCTTAATGTCGCGCCGCAGCTCACGCGCCCTGACCGAGTCGCGAACAGTCGCGTACTCGGCACGAAGCACCTCCAGCTCGTGCTCGACCTCGGCAAGATTACCGAAGAGAATCTCTTCCTGATGTCCGCCACGTGGAAGCGTCTCGCGCAATCGCGCCTCCCCGACTCGGTCAACGAGACTGTCGCCCGCCTCGAAACGGAAGTCGAGATTAGGCAGTGGGACGGGGCGCTCAGCGTCGACAACCATTGAGAGCCAAAGTCGCAGTTGGCAGATCTCGACCGCCTCGGGGTTGATGTCGACCCCGTAGAGGCAACCTGTGATGACCTTCTCCTTCCACTCGGCGACCTTCTGACCGCCTATCTGCACCTTCACATCGGCACTCTGTTCAATACCGATCAGAAGCTGTACAATCTCTTGAAGCATGCCGACCGGAAACGCACCCGAACCGACTGCCGGATCACAGACCGTGACCGACAGGAGCGCCTCTCCGAGCCGCTCGCGCTCTTTGAGCGTGAGGTGTACATCGGTTGCATCCGGGTCGATCGCCTCAAGCCGCAACTGTGCTAGCATCTCCCGACTCATCCCGGTCTTCTCGACAAGATAGCCGTCGAGCGCTTCGCGGCACATAAAGCGGACAATCTCTCGCGGTGTATAGAAAGTGCCGGTCATGTTGCGGTCCTCGTTGAGGTTCTCGAACACTTTGCCCAAGAGCTCGGGGTCAGGATCGACCGATAGCTCATCAGGAGTGGACTCCTGTGTGGTGAAGCGGTAGCTCGATAGCAGCCCGAGAAGCGAAGGCTCACGGCCGTCATGCGTGCGTTGGTCGAAGAGCTCGTTGGGGACGACTATGTTGACGTGTTCACGATCATCGCCGTAGAGCCGGTCTTCTACAGCCGTCGGGACGAAGAGGCCCCCATTGAGATATGGAATGTCTCCTAGCGCTTGCGCTCTCTTCGTGCGTCGTTTCTTTTCGATAGCGAGCGTGTCGAAGAACAGCGGCAGCAGAGCATCGGTGAAGTAGTTGCGGTGCTCTGAAACGGTGCGTCCATAGAGGTTTACGAGGTATGATGTGTCCCCGTCGAGCCATCCCTTAGCCTGGATGAACCACAGGAAGAGCACACGCCCCAGGTTGCGGGTCACGAAACGTCGCAGCTCTGCTTGCGTGGATTCGTCGTTGTCGGTCGGGTCAAGCAGCGGATGCCCGGGGTTCGACTCCGAGAGTTTCGCGACGAAGCGGTCGCGCAAAAGTCGGAACTCTTTGTAGAACGAGTCAGTGACACGCTCAACGCTGAAGGCGTCGTTCCAAATCCGGGTGATAGCTGCGGTGCCCATGCTGTCAGAGATCTCTAGGCTCTCCAGAAGCCCGAGGTGGTGCCGGTTCGGATTCGAGCGGGAGACGGTCGCGCGGATTGTTCCGAGTTGACCGTTCATACGCTGACGAGGCAATACGAGCTCAATGTCATCGACACCTTCGGCCGTGAGAGCGATGAGGATGTTTCGATCACCGGCTGGAGCCAGTTCGACAAGCGCTTTAGCGATTCGACGCCGCACGCGCTCACGAGCGGAGGGGCGGTCACCCCACTCTGGGATGGTGGCGACCCAAAGGGCTGCTCTTGCGGCGGCCTGCTCAAGAGCGCCGACGCGACGGAGACTCGTGACCATGCCGGCGAGTCGGGAGCCGATCTCGGTGCTGGTATCAGCAGCGAAGTTGATTGGAGAAGCGATTGGCGTAAGGTTGAGGGCGTCGCATACCGTGGCCCAATCCCCTCTTGTGGTTTCCATGAGGGCGCTTCTCAGGATTGCTCGATCGGGCAAAAGGCTCCCCCTCTCTCTAAAGGTAGTCAGCGCGGTGTTTCGGCTGCATGATGGCTAAAGTCGCAGTTCTCGCGCGCTGTAAGCCGTCGTGAGCAACGGCTTTCTGGGTGTCTCAATCCTCTGTAACGAGATCTCCATTCTCGGTGCAAATGCCCCACTCTCTCATCAGCATGAAGTTCACACGATGAACGCCCTCAAACACTTCATCAAACATGCTCTTCATTCCTGACAGTTCTTCCTTCATTGCTTCGTGTGCATGTGAGTCGTCGAGTTTGTTGCGATACGCCTCAAAGAAGTGGTGTGCAAGGTAGTTCCGCTTTTCCAACGCATCCTGAAGCTTGACAGAAATCTCACCGAGAACGCCCATCTCAGTCAGTTGGCGTACAAGCTGCCCGAAAGTCATTCGTTCAACTTCATCCATGGTTTTCTGTATCTCGTCTTCTGAGGGGAACTCACCCAAATTCGTCAATCTGGGGATAAGTAGTAGGAACGCCAACTCCTTTTCCATGAACTGTGACGAGAGGAGGGCGCAGCCAGCGCACTGGAATACCTCTCGAAGAGCCGCATCCCTCTTCATGTCCGTACTCTACTCCACCCAGAAATGAAGCTATTTCAGCCATATACACCGGATGCCTTATATACCTTGCAGGAGAATAGCCCGCACGTTCCCTCCAGTCAATATGGCTTCCGCCCTGATCCGCATTTCTGTTCCTCCCCCGATTCTAAGAGTTGCAAGCACACGAGAAGCATGTGCAACAGAAAAGCCCCTCCTACCACGGTAACCTCCCCGGCAACAAGCAGGAACAGCCACAGCAAGAGACCTGCATGACAAACCCTATAGGTTCATCTGAAGGGCTACTCACTATGACTCAACGGGAGAACCTCGTATAGTTCCAAACGTTGGATTCCTTGAGTGGACATGCCCCCGATCCGTCAGGTCGGGGCGACCTGCAGGAAGGCCCCCAGGGCGAAGGACAAGCAGGGGGAGCAGCAGGAGCTTAGCATATAAGATGAGCGGATTCTCTCCCGCGTGAGTGGAGGATTGAATATTATGAAAAAGATTATCGTTTGCATGTTGGCAGTGGCATCATGCTTTGCGGCTTGGCAAGGCGAAAGAATCGTCGATCCGATAACAGATGAGGTAACTCTTCAACTCAGCAACACTGCTCAGTCCGGAAGAAATCTTTATGGGCAAGCGCCTTTGCTGGTGATTCGCTTCCGAGAATCAGAAAGAAGCTACTTGACTCCCTCCATTTTTGTAGGTTGGGGGGTTTATGTTGGTAACAGTCAATTCTCTACACTGCGATGTGATGTCAGAGTCGATGATAAGGATCCGCTGGTCGTCAGACTTTCTTCGTCAACATCAAATGAGGCTACATTTTTCCAGATGAGCATCGAAGAGATGTTTCTCCTACTTGCAGATATGTTTGCAGGGGATGAAATTGTAGTGAGGTTCACCCCGTATGGAAGTAACCCTATCACAGCCACATTCAGCCTAGTTGGACTTACGTCTCGAGCACGCAACATTGGAGTTGAAACCGACATGTCTGTGAGCTTGGCTGCGCTTGAGGAAGAGAATGCAACATTGCCTGGAACAGTTGTGTACAGCAATGGCCGCGTTATCTACCCAAGTGAAGGAGGTGGCAAGGTTCGGGAAGATGAAAATCCGAATGGGGAAAGTGTTGAACCTTCCAGCGTGGATACCCTAGCCACCGAAGCGGATGATGTGAATCAAAAAGCGAGAATGATAGACCCCCTATGAGATAGCATCTGATGAGAAACCACTCAATCCATGGGTAGTTATGACTCGGGGTCGCACCCCCCACCCGCCCGAACCTCCCAACCACCCCCTTCCACCGTGAACCCCGTTCCGGGCTCGAATGGAGGCCTCAGGCAGGGTCCCATGCGGTGAACAGTAGTTTACACTGCCTTAGCTGATCGTGTCACCAGAGGCTTGTTTGAGGGCTCAACGGCCGTCTACCTGCAGGAGGCCTTGTGGCATTGACGGGGGAGGAGTCCACGCCCAGATTGACAGCAGTCGGGCGTTTGAACGAAGGAAACCGTTGTGAAGGCTGCGCACATTAGTAACGGGCGGAGTGTAACCAGTGCCTGAGTATTGCCAGGGGCAGTTCTTCCACGCCGGGGAACTGCTGGACTACAGCGGGCCACCTGCCCCCGAGGGGTTCACACTGCCTGAGAGGATGGAGATCAAACCCTGGGAGCACCCCATGTTTTTCTGGCTTACCTTCAGGGGAAAACTCGTTGCCGGACCAGCCCGGCGGGAGGTGCTGGAGAGCTTCGCATACCAGGAATTTCGCCATTGTTCTGAATGAAACCCCTTGTACCTTTTTTTTGATAACTACTAAGACACTCTACCGCAATAGTAAATACATTACGATAATATTGTAGACAAAGCCCCTTTTTTGAACCCTCTCGCGGAAGAATCTGGAAGAAAAAACATAGGCTTGTTGTCGAAACCATCAGATGGAATGTCCGTGCCCCTTCATGTCTGTTTCGTATTGGGCCGGGGGGTTTCCACCAAGTGAGGTCGGGCTTATCTTCACATCGTTCGAGAACGGCGGTTGCTGTTCAAGTCTGAGAAGCTTGCCGGTTGTTGCCGGCTGCGTAAAGGGATGTTCGGTCTCATGCCTGATTACCAGAAGTATGAGAAGTTCCTTCACGACCGTGGAGTGAACCTATCCAAGAAGGACTTTCAATCGTTGATGAGCCTCATGGAGTTTGCCGCCGATTCAGCGGGGCATTTTGCAGCGGCAGATCATCGGGCGACCGGATTCCTTGTGGAGGAGTTGAACAGGGCGCTGGAGGCTGCAGGAGCTCAACTGAGGTTTCTGGTTGATGACGGGGGCAAGAAGACCGTCTCAAGTGAGAAGAGCAGCGGGGTGGAGTGATGGCCAAACCCGGGGATAAAGTAGAACCCATTCCAGAAATTGTCCGACGGGAAGAGCGGAAGCGTGCTGAACAGGAAAAGAAAGACTGGAAGCCTCGAAATGTTGTTCTGTATACGCGAGTCTCCACACCCCATCAAGCTAAGGACGGCTATAGCCTAGAAGACCAAGATGAATCACTGAAAGCCTATTGCAGCAAGTATAAGTACAATGTAATCAAGGTGTTTGTGGATGGAGGGAAATCGGCGACTGGAGTTGAGAAACGATATGAGTTTCAAGAGATGATTGATTATTGCCTTGAGAATTACAAAAACATATACGCAATTGTTATCAATGTGTTTGATAGATTTTTCAGAAACGCAACACTTCACGGAGTTCATAGGGGCTTGCTCGCTGATCATGGCATCAGATTCCGTTCTCCTCATTATTGCTTCAAACTCAGGCCAGACGCAGCAGAGATGAAGGACGCTGCGGAGAGCCAGGGTTTCTCCGAGAAGCTTTCGGAAACGATGAAACGCGCCCGCGCAAAAACCTTGAAAGATGGCCGTGAAGCAGGCAAGGTACCTATCGGTTACCTGCAAGTTCGGGACACAGAACTCAGCCGAGGGTGCAAAATTGAGCTTGATCCGTTACGTGCACCCATCATCGCCGAAGCCATTGAAGCCTTTGTCTACTCCAGCCGCACAAGGCAAAGCCTCTATGAATGGGCGATTGAGAAAGGTCTCACCAGCCCCAAGACAGGCCTTCCCATACCCAGAAACACCTTCCTCAGAATATTCGAGAACCCCAAATACGGGGGCGAGCAGTTCGACGGAGAAGGTAACTTCTGGAAGAGTATTCATCCGCCGATTGTTCCTGCAGAGACCATGAGGCTTTCGATTGCCAAGGTGTTTGGAGGAGATCCCGCCCGGCGCGTACCCCATGATAGGAGTCTGGAAGGGATACCCCTCAGGCAAGTGTTGTGTTGTCCTGTATGCAGAAAGAGGCTCTCGGGCAGTGTATCGACGGGGAAGATGGGTGAGAAGTACAGTTACTACCACTTGCCCCGCCATGAACCGCACTGCACTCTGAAGAAGCTAAGACTCGTAGCAAAAGACGCTAATGAAGCTTTCCTTGATGTGCTTGAGCGGCTGAGGGTAGAACCGGTTGTCTTCGACCTTCTTGCGGAGTTCGTCAGGGATAGGCAACAGAGAAGAATCGTTTCCATCAAAACTGAAGTTGATTCTCTCACTGCTGAGCGAGACAGGGTTCGGGTAGTTCTCGACGGGCTCGTGGACAAATGGGCTGCGGGGAAACTGACGGACGATGCCTACAACAGTGCCGTCTCCAGGAACGAGGATGTCCTTTCCAAGGTGGAGTCAAGGCTTGAGGGCCTGAAGAGTGCTGCTCTACCCCTGGATAACATTGTGTTCAGGGCGGCTACCGCTCTGGAACACCCGGATGTGACATGGAGCCTGCTTTCAGATGAAGAAAGAAACCGGATGGCTCATGCACTTTTCCCGGACGGCATCTGTTTCAACGCGCGTATGAAGCCCGTGAGGGTTTCACAGGCGCTTCATGGGGGCATGATCACCCTTGCAAGGAAGCCCGTCTGGAGAAGTAAGACCTGGCGGCCCAAGAAGCCCACCAAGAAAGCGTTGGGTGTGAAACCATGACCACTGCAGGGAAGGCCGTTGCATCACTTGCCCTTCCCCGGAAGCCAGTGAAGAAGGAATCTCAGCCGAAACCCCTCAATGCCGTGATCTACACCAGGGTGAGCACCACCCGGCAAGCCGAGTACGGTAACAGCCTTGAAGACCAGGAGAAGGTCTGCCGGACATACTGCAAGAACAATAGTTTCAAGGTCATGGGGCTGTTTGTTGAACCGGGCGTGACCGGGAGAACAGACCGTCGTCCCGCGTTCCAGGAGATGATCTCATTCTGCAAGCGGAACGCCCGGAAGATCGCGTGTGTGGTGGTGTATGATACGTCGAGGATCTTCCGCGACACCATGCAGTACCTCTACTACAAGCGTGTCCTGCAGAACAACGGGATCGAGCTGATCTCCCCTAATTCCCAACGGGGCAACTCGCCGGTGCAGCTCCTTACCGAGACCACCCAGGCGGCTTTCGCCCAGTTCGAGTCGGACCTGAAATCTGTCCGTGCGAAGGAATCCCGGATCGAGGTCCGGAGAAGGGGGCGGCTCACCGGGAAGGCGCCGGTGGGCTTCATCAATGTCAGGGACACCAACAGACCCCGAGGCACCTATGTGATTACGGATCCCGAGAGGGCTCCGATCATAGCCGAGGCCTTCCGAAAGCTTGTGGATCCCGAGGTATCTATAGCATCAGTGTACCGCTGGGCTATTGAACAGGGGCTCACAAACCGTAGAACCGGGCGGCCGCTATCGCCCAACACCTTTCTCAGATTGTTCGAGAACCCTACTTACGCAGGCCTGATCGAGATTGACCGCGACGAGTTCGTGGAGGCCGAGTTCGAGGGGATAGTCTCCAGGAAGCTGTTTGAGAAGGTCCTTGAGAGAATGAATTGTGATCTCAGCAGCAGGGTGCCACGTTCAAGGTCTGTGGAAGGCTTCCCTCTCAAGGGGGTCATTCGATGCCCCGGGTGTGACAAGTACCTTACAGCGAGCCACCAGAGGGGCAAGATGGGGGTTTACTACGCCTACTACCACCATCCCCGTCACAAGCCTGGATGCCCTTTCAAGGGACTGTATGTGCCTCTGCACGCTGCGGATAAGGCTGTTCTGGCTTTGCTGACCCGGCTGAAGACGGAGCGGTTCAGGGTTGATACGCTGATGGACGTAGTGAAGAGGCGCCACGAAGAAATGAGAGTGTCTTTAAGAAAAAGACTTTCATTATTAGAGTCTGAAAAAAGGAAGCAGGAAAACCTGAAGGCCGCCCTGAGAGAGAAGTACGTGCTCGGAGACCTGGACAAGGATGATTACGAAGACGGCAGACAGAGGGTCGATGCCAGGTTGTTCGAGATCAGGTCGGAGATCCGGAGGCTGGGAGAAGCAGACATTCCCGTGCGCCAAACGGCAGTGAGGGCAATGGGGGTGTTGGAACTCCTCGAGACCACATGGAAAGCCTCATCAGATGGGCAAAAGTCGCGGATTGCGAAGGGGCTTTTTCCCGAGGGTATGTCGTTTGGGTCAGGGCAGAGTGTTGGAACTCCCTCAAACGCCGATCAGTTCGGCCTTTGCGTGCTGTTCGATGGGGGTGAAAAACAGTTGGCGACCCCAACGGGGTTCGAACCCGTGTTACCGGCGTGAAAGGCCGGTGTCCTAACCACTGGACGATGGGGTCACCGAAAAACAGGCCCTACTATAGGCTTTGTGCTCGAATGAAGTCAATGCTTGTTGCTGGTGAGCCGCCGGGGAGTCGAACCCCGGACCCTCTGATTAAAAGTCAGATGCTCTACCGTCTGAGCTAGCGGCTCACAGCACGGGGTAACATGTGCCCCGGGGCATGGTTTGTGCAATAGACCACGTCGTTCGCTTGGGGTATATTGCGTGCATGGCGGAGAACCAGGCCGGAATCGTCTGGCATCCCACCTTGCTTGACCAGGTGGATTCCACCCAGGACTGGGTGCGCCGAAACCTTTCCCGTCTCCCTGACAGAGCAGTTGTGACCGCCCGTTCGCAGAGCGGCGGAAGGGGAAGGTTTGAACGCGGCTGGATTTCCCCGCCGGGAGGGCTTTACAGCAGCATCCTGTTTCGGCCTGCGCCCGTTCCCGAGTACGCCCCGCGGGTGTCGCTGGCCATGGCTGCCGTGCTGGTGCGGATTCTTCAGTCCTCCGGCATTCCAGCTCTTGTGAAGTGGCCGAACGATGTTCTTGCTGGTTCCGGAAAGGTGGCCGGGATAATCGCCGAGGCAGGGGGGCATCCCGATCCATGGCTGATCCTTGGTGTCGGGGTCAATCTTGCCGGCGCTCCCGCGGTTCCCGGCCGTTCTTTCCTGCCGGCCGTGCACTGGGGGGCCTTCACTACTCCGCCCGAACCCCGGGCCCTCCTTGATCGGCTTCTGTCGGGGCTTTGCGATCTCTGGCCTTCCGTTGAGGCCGATCCGCTGTTTTTCGCATCCGGGATCATTTCCGGTTCACTCTGGATGAAAGGCAGTCCTGTTGGTATCCGTTCGGGACGGGAGAGTTTTTCAGGGGTTGTGAGAGGTATCGCCCATGACGGCGGGTTGATTCTTGAACTCAACACCGGGGAGAGGGTTTTCCACAGCGGAGAGCTCTTTCCCGTATGAGAAAGGCAGCCATGGGACCCAGAAGCAAAAGCACCTTCGTTCTGGACACCAATGTGGTCTTGCACGACCACCAGTGCCTCGAGCACTTCCAGGAACATGACGTGGTGATACCCATCACGGTTCTCGAAGAGCTGGACCGCTTTAAGAAGGGCGGGGATTCGATGAACTATTCCGCCAGGGAGTTCATCAGGACCCTTGATGCCCTGGCTGTCGACGGGCTTCCCCCCCAGGGGCTGTCGCTCGGGGAGAACAGGGGCAGGCTTTTCATTCATTCCAAGGCGCCCGACATGTCAATGATGGATGGGTTTTTCACGCACGACACGCCCGACCACAGGATACTTGCCGTTGCCGCGGAGTATGACAGGGCCCTTCCCGATTCCGACGTGGTACTGATCAGCAAGGACATCAACCTTCGCATGAAGGCTGTCGCCATCGGGATCTCCGCCGAAGACTACGAGACCGACAAGGCGCCTTGGCCTGATGAGCTCTACACTGGAACGGCCATTCTGGAGAATTCCTCACCCGAGCTGATCAGCCGGTTCTACGATCAGCCCTTCTCGGTTCCTGTGGAGGAGGTGCCCGGACTGGTCGCTCCCATGCCCAATCAGTTCTACATACTTAAAAACGGCAGTGTGAGCGCCCTGGCATATCTCGACAGCATGACGCAGTTCCTGCACAGGGTTCAGAAAAGGCGCGCCTACGGCATCGATCCCCGGAACGCGGGGCAGGCTTTTGCCATGCATGCCCTTCTCGATCCCGAGATCCCCCTTGTCACCCTTACAGGTAAGGCGGGAACCGGAAAGACCCTGCTTGCGCTGGCGGCGGCCCTGGAAACACGGAAGCGTTACCGGCAGATCTACCTCGCGCGGCCGGTGGTGCCTCTGAGCAACAGGGACATGGGTTTCCTTCCGGGAGACATCGCGTCCAAGCTCGACCCCTACATGCAGCCCCTCTGGGACAATCTTGGGGTGATCAAGGGGAGTTTCGCGGCCGACAGCATGGAGGCCGACCGCATCGACGACATGCTCGAGAGCGACAGGCTCAGGATCACCCCGCTGGCTTATATCAGGGGAAGAAGCCTGAACAGGGCGTACTTCATCGTGGACGAAGCCCAGAACCTGACGCCCCACGAGGTCAAGACGATAATCACCCGTGCCGGCGAGGGCACCAAGTTCGTTTTCACGGGAGACATTCAGCAGATCGACACCCCGTACCTCGATAGCCGGTCAAACGGCCTGGCCTACCTCGTGGAGCGGATGAAGGGGGAGAAGCTTTACGCCCACGTGAACCTTGTGAAGGGGGAGAGAAGCGTTCTCGCCGAACTCGCCAGCAACCTTCTCTAGATCCCCGCCTTTGCGTCCATGAACGCCATGTGGGTTGCCCTGAACCATTTCGGGGTGGCCCTGATCAGCCCCGAGAACACAGGGCTTCTTCTCCCGGCTTCCCAGAGGAACCTTTTCGCCTCGGTCCTCGGATCTCCATCTTCACAGGTGAAGGGGCTGTAGAGCCTTATCGCGTCCGTACCGGGATCGTAGGTTCCAAGGTTCATGCCGAACTCCCTGTGCCGTCCGGTCAGTTCGCTGTCCACCGGAAGGTTGAAGACCGAGGCGTTCATGAAGCTGATCGCCGTTCCCGCCTCCTCGATGAATTCGAGCGTCATCTCCCTGTCGCGAACCGTCTCGCCGGGAAGACCGAAGAGGAAGTAGGCGTAGTTCCTTATCCCCCGGGCTGCGGATTCCTTCAGGACCATGGCGGCTGTTGCGGGATCGATCCCCTTGCAGAACCTCTCGAGGATGCGTTGGCTTCCGCTCTCTATCCCCCACTGAAGCATCGAGCAGCCCGAACGGGCAATCCTGTCGAGCAGACCGGGTTTCAGGAACTCCCTTGTCGCCCTTGTGAAGCCGAAGAACCGGTGTCCACGGTCCTCAAGCAGGTTCAGGGCGGTTTCGAGGCGGGGCAACGGAACCGTGGAGTCGATGAAGTGCACCATCACACCCGGCGGTGCCGTTTCCAGCAGTTTTCGTATCGTTCCCTCCGGGACGGCCTTCAGGGGTTTTTCGCGGTCGGGGCAGAACAGGCATTTGTTCCATATGCAACCGGTGGTGAAGGCCGCCGGCAGTACGTATGCAGGAGCAAGGTAGGCTCTTTTCGAGAGCAGTTCGGGGAATGAGAGATCATCCAGCACGTTTCCGGCGCCGGGAGGAAGAAGCCCGCTGCCGTCGTCCAGTGTCACATCGGGGATGAATCTCCTCAGCAGGGACAAACCCGTTCCCGTCCGGGAAAGGCTCTCGAAAAGAGAGCCGCCGAACAGCGCCTTTCTGCCCCTGTCCCAGAGAAACCGGCCCAGTTCAAGCGCTCCGGGAAGCTGGGACAGGTACGCCACCGAAACCAGAACGGTGGCGCCGGCGAAGCTTTCCAGAACGGGCTCAAGTACCTCCCCATAGAAGCCTTCAAATGGGGTTCCCGATGAGGGGTAGTCCCCGGGGCGGTGCAGCCCCTTCGGGGGCGAGCAGTCCATTGGCGTAAGGTGCCATCCCGGGAATCTCCCGGCGTACCTCCTGAGCGCCGACATGATAACACCGGAGTGGCTGGCGTGCTGGTGGGGCTCGTACAGACCTCCCGGCGGGGAGATCATGTATCCGAGTGCCGGTGCAGTGTTGATCGGGCTTTTTTCCATGGCGTAGTGGAAGAACTCGAGTGAAAGATCGAAAAAAGGGGCCTGGACGCCCCTTGCAGCAAGTGCCGCGGAGAGCAGGAACGCTCCGGAAGGCGGTTCGGAGGGCTGGTGAACTGGAGGGGAGAGAACAAGATACCTCAAGGCAGGAACAGGTAGACCCTCAGGTCTCTTCCGAAACTTTGCTCCTGTGCGGGCACCCGGTCCGAAGGGAGTGGCGGTGGCCCCCACAGGTCCGCCACGATCCAGAGCCGTTCGCCCCGGGAGAGGATGCTGTCGGCCACCGTTGACGGTTGCGGGGCGTTTCTCTCCATGCTCCAGGGGTCTTCGTCGCCCCCCAGGGCGATACGGTCGGGCCGCCCGCCGCTCAGGTCCCACGCCACACCTCCTGACTGGCCGCTGTGGACCAGCACCATGTCATCCGGTCTTCCATTGTCCCGCACGTAGGCTGCCGCTCCCCTCCAATCGCTCCGGTGCCAGGCGTTCGTGTCGAGGGTGTACCAGTGCGCCAGCAGCGTGGCAAGAAGGATCAAGGCAAAGACCGCAAAGAGCCTGAATCTTCTGAAAGCGGCCCCCATGCCCATGGTGAGGGGAATCACGGCAAAATGGATCTGCCTGTACCCGGGTGCGTCGACGACGAACATCGCAAGGGGCAGCACCCCGCTGGCAATGGCCCAGACCCTGAGGCGCAGGGGGCAGTTCTTCTCGAGAGTCAGGGCAATGAAGGATACAAGAGCCAAACCAAGCCCAGTGATCAGAGCCACCGCGGCCCACCCGTCCGTGGCGCATGCCCGGTAAAGGTCGGGAACGAGGCCGTCAGCCGTCAGACCCGCAACTGCCAGAGGCGCGTTCCTTGCAAGCCGGTAAGGGGCAGTTGCCGGAGTCACTCCCGCGGCCTCCAGGCGCTCGCTTCTCACTCCCATCTCCGGGGCGTGACCGTGAACCAGCGGAGCCCAGGCGGCAAGGAGCAGCGCGAGAGCGATCCACTGCACCCGGTGCATCTGCTTCGTGAGTACCATGAGGAGCACGCCTGATGCAATTGCCAGAAGGAAGCTGAACTGGGTGTAGAGACCTGCGAGACCGGTGAGAAACCACGCGGCCGGCAGCCAGCTCCGGCCTTTCCACGGTGTTGCAGAGAAAAGAAGGAACCAGAGGGAAAGGGCGGCAGGCAGGCCGTACACCCACGCCTCCTGTGCCAGGGAAACCGAGAACGGGGAGAGCACCCAGGTCATTGAGGCAAGAAAGGAACTCCTCGTGTCCTTCAACAGCCGGCGGGAGAGCAGGAAGACCGGAACCACCCCGGATGCCACTGCCAGCGCATTGAAGAGCCGGACCCCGCCGGGGCTGTTACCCGCCGCGGCCGCTGAAGCCCTCATGAGAAGGAACGCTCCCGGAGGGTGGGGGGTTGACCTGGATGAAAGCTCCATGACCTCGGACAGTGGCCTGTGCATGAGACCCGCTGCGTAGGCCTCGTCGACCCAGTAGCTCTTGCCGTTGAGAAGGAAGAGATGGGTGAACAGGGACAGCACCGTGAGCAGTGCGGCCATTCTAAGGATATCTCTCTGCATGGCGCAGAAGATAAGGGGGGGTTTCCCCGGGGACAATCCCGGGTTATTCATTCGTCATGATCATTCCTGCGTTCATTCATGCTGTCCGGTCAACTGCCCCGCCGGTTCTTTCGCGCGGGGTTCGTTCCCTGTCGGCACGGATGGTTCAGGGAAGCACCACGCCTTTCAATGTATGGACGGTCGTGCCGCGGCATTCCCTCCCTGGCCGGGAAAAGGATTTTCCGTTCCTGCGTTCCGCGGACGGTCCCGGGTTCCTGTGGAAAGGCCCTGAAGCTTGATCAACTGGCCTGCCTGGGACTTCGAGGTGCTGCGTGCCGTCAATCTTGGCCTTTCACATCCCTTCATCACCAGGATCATGCTCTTTGTCACAGAGGCCGGGAACTGGACCCCCCTGATACTCGTTCTTGTCCTTGTTCTTCTTCTTCTTTATCGTGGACGGAGCCTTCCCCGGTTTTCGGGAAGCATCTTTCAGAGGCGAAATCCCAGGGCCGTGCTCGTCGGGCTTCTGGTGTGCGTTGCCCTCTCTGACCCTGTGGCCTATCAGATCAAGAAGGCAACGGGGAGGATCAGACCATGCAGGGACGATGATGTGGCTGCTTTTCTGGACTGCAGGCTCGACTCACCGGGCCGGCTGTCCTTCCCCTCGAACCACGCCGCCAATTCGGCCGCCCTGGCGGTGTTCCTCTCGCTCTGCTACCCTCCTCTGTCGATTCCAGCTGCGCTGCTGGCCTTTCTTGTCGGCTTCAGCAGGGTGTATCTGGCGGTTCACTACCCTCTGGACGTGATCGCCGGCTGGCTTCTTGGCTCCCTGGTGGGGTTTGGCGTGTTCCTGGTGTTCCGCCGGCCGCTTCGGAGCATTGGTCTTTCGGGATTCGCGAACAGGTTCCGCCACAGGCAGAAGGTTGTCGAGACAACGCCTTCCGGTGAGTGGAGGCTGTGCTCATGGGTAAGCCATGACGGTCTGCCCGTAAGGGGGTGGCACCTGCCCGGAGAGAGGACCCTGTTCATCTTCGTCCACGGTCTCGGGGGCAACTGCACATCGAGGATCCCGCTGGCGGAGGAGCTTCACGGGCGGTACGGCTGGGCATCACTTCTGGTGCCTTTGAGGGGGGACCAGGGTCACCCGGTGCCTGTGACGTCCGGCGGCGTGCTTGAACCCCATGACATCCTGGGTGCCCTCTCCTTTGCCGGAGAGCTGGGTTTTCCTCCCGGAAAATGCCTTCTTTACGGAGTTTCCATGGGAGGCAGCGCCGCGCTGAAGGCCTGTGCCCTGGCGGGTGACCTTTTGCCCGGTCTTCTCGTTATCCACGGAGCCTACACACGCTTCTTCAGTTCAGCCCGCCACAGGCTTGGAAGGCTGCGTGCAGGCCTTCTGAGGCTTCTCATGCCCCGGAGGGCATCGGCTGACCTGGCGCTGTTCGACACCCGTCTTTACGCTTCCATTTCTCCACCCTCTTTACGTGTAGTGTATATTTCCGGTGAAAGGGACGCGACATGTCCCCCCATACAAGGAGAGGAGATAATGGCCCGTTTCCCCGGCCAGAGCGTGATGGTACTGATGGGTGAGACCCATCCCGGGTTCGGCAATGCCTGCAGCCCGGAACTACTCGCGGCTTTCGAGGCTATTCGTGCTGAGCAGCTTGAAGACACGCCGGTTCAGGGGGACGGGATCCAGTCATGAGCATATACAAGCAGGCCAACGAGCTTTCCCAGGCGCTCTCCAGCCTTCTTCGCAGGCTTGAACAGTCAATGAACGAGGTGGATGGAGTGCCGGTGAACAACAAGGAAGAGTACGAACACTTCCAGAGCCTCATCTGCACTGCGGTCTTCCTTCAGAAAGACCTCGACGATTTTCTGGAAAAGGCGATGGTTCTCGGAGACCAGGGCCGCGAAGGCCCGGTTGAGATAATGGACTTCACCGGCGAATGGGACAGGTTCGACTGACCCTTCACTCCCTGAAACGCCGTCTCACGTTCACAAGGATCATCACAGCCAATCCTATTATCACAAAGGTGAGGACCAGTCCGCTGCAGAGACCCATGGTCTTGTCCATCACTGCGGTCGGACCCCCGAAGACGGGTACCGTGATCCATCCGAATCCCGTTTCCCTCCACTCGATCACGGTCGTGTCGGTAACCGAGTGAAAGCGGCCGTTCCTTCTGTAACCCCACCTGCTTTCGGGGAATACGACCCGGTAACCCGCGGGGGTCTCCTGAATGACCCTTCTGCCTGGCGTGACGCTCATCGAAGCCACCCCGGAAAGGAAGGACAGGATGCTGTCGGGAGCCGGGAGATCGTTCAATCCGGTTTCGACCCAGTAATCAGCTCCCGAAACCGCGAGTTGCTCCAGAAAAGCCTCGGGAGAAGAGGCATCCGCGGCTCCTCCGGTAACTGCAAAGAAGAACAGAAACAAACCTGCCATATCCCCTCACCTTCCGTCCGGGCGAGAAACAATACAACACGGGAAACAGCACGGCATCAGCCATCCCTTTGAAACAGATACAATCCGTTGCCGGACAATGATATGAGCCAAGCCATTGACACCGTGAAAAACGCTGTGCATATACCCCCCCGCTTCAGAAAATCTTGTCTTTCGAAGGGCATTGACAGTCCCCGAAAATAATGCAAGAATTGAGGCTCGCGTCGGAACGACGCATGTTGTTTGAAACGCCCTGTTCATGGAGGTCCGAGAGGCCCTGCCCGCCTGGGTGCACCAGGGGGGTTGACGGCTCCGGAAGGCTTCATTAGAATTGGGCTCGCGCCGGGAAGGCGCCTGATGATTGAAATCCTGGGGAAGACCAAAAGGCATTGAAACGCGAGAACCATGTCGGTTCCTCGATGCGCCCCAAAAGGGCGCTGAGAGTGCTTTAGCACCGACGGTAACCTATAGCCGTCGGGGACCAGAATAAAACAATAGGAAAACAATCCGAATATATACGGAGAGTTTGATCCTGGCTCAGGACGAACGCTGGCGGCGTGGATAAGGCATGCAAGTCGAACGCGAACGGAGCGACTAATTCGTTAGAAGCTCCTAGTAGAGTGGCGAACGGGTGAGTAACGCGTGGATAACGTGCCTCTCAGTGGGGAATAACACAGGGAAACTTGTGCTAATACCGCATACGTCCTTCCAACCCAGTTGGAATGATGAAAGGTGGGGACCTTCGGGCCTGCCGCTGAGAGATCGGTCCGCGTCCCATTAGCTTGTTGGTGGGGTAATGGCCTACCAAGGCTGTGATGGGTAGCCGGCCTGAGAGGGTGACCGGCCACACTGGGATTGAGATACGGCCCAGACTCCTTCGGGAGGCAGCAGTCGAGAATCTTCCACAATGGACGAAAGTCTGATGGAGCGACGCCGCGTGAGTGATGAAGGCCCTACGGGTTGTAAAACTCTGTCAGGAGAGAAGAATCGCCGGGGTGCCAATACCACCCTGGTCTGACGTTATCTCCAGAGGAAGCTCCGGCTAACTCCGTGCCAGCAGCCGCGGTAATACGGGGGGAGCAAGCGTTGTCCGGAATTATTGGGCGTAAAGGGCGTGTAGGCGGCCTGGTCAGTCG
>JBGSZS010000002.1:30000-140909 GCA_041750285.1 Candidatus Fermentibacteraceae bacterium
ATTTAAAGAGTGCGTAACAGCTCACCAGTCAAGCTTTCCTGCGCCGATAATACTCGGGGCTAAGTGTACCGCCGAAGCTGTGGACTCCCTTCGGGGAGTGGTAGGAGAGCGTTCCATTCGCGTCGAAGGTGAACTGTAAGGTTTGCTGGAGCGTATGGAAGTGATCATCCCGGCATTAGTAGCGACAATGAGGGTGAGAAACCTTCACACCGAAAGTCTAAGGTTTCCTGGGCAAGGCTGATCCTCCCAGGGTTAGTCGGTTCCTAAGGCGAGGCCGAAAGGCGTAGTCGATGGAAAGCAGGTTAACATTCCTGCACCACCGGAGCAGCGTTTGAGCGATGGGGTGACGCAGAAGGTAAGGCCATCCGGGTGATGGAAGTCCCGGTTCAATCCTGTAGGGAGAGAGGATAGGAAAATCCGTTCTCTTAATCCTGAGGGGAGAGTACGAGGCTCTTTGAGCCATAAAGTGGTTGGGTCCATGCTGCCAAGAAAAACCTCTAAGCGAGTTGTTCAGGTGACCGTACCGCAAACCGACACAGGTAGACGAGGAGAGTATCCTAAGGTGTTCGAGATAACCGTGGATAAGGAACTAGGCAAAATCGTCCCGTAACTTCGGGAGAAGGGACGCCAGGTTTGGTGTAGGGGCTTGCCCCCGAAGCTGAGCTTGGCCGCAGAGAAACGGCTTGGGCGACTGTTTACTAAAAACACAGGTCTCTGCTAAGCCGCAAGGCGATGTATAGGGACTGACACCTGCCCGGTGCTGGAGCGTTAAGGGGAGGGGTTAGCAATAGCAATATCGCGAAGCTCTGAACTGAAGCCCCAGTAAACGGCGGCCGTAACTATAACGGTCCTAAGGTAGCGAAATTCCTCGTCGGGTAAATTCCGACCCGCACGAATGGTGAAACGACTTAGGCACTGTCTCATCCACGGACTCGGCGAAGTTGCAGTAGCGGTGAAGATACCGTTTACCCGCGGAAGGACAGAAAGACCCCGTGAACCTTTACTACAACTTGATATTGGGTTTCGTCATGTCATGTGTAGGATAGGCGGGAGACTATGAAGCCGGGACGCTAGTAACGGTGGAGTCAACCTTGAAATACCGCCCTTGATCTGTTGGAATTCTAACGGAGATCCGTTATCCGGATCCCGGACAGTGTCTGGTGGGTAGTTTGACTGGGGTGGTCGCCTCCCAAAAAGTAACGGAGGCGCCCAATGGTTCCCTCAGCGCGGTCGGCAATCGCGCGGCGAGTGTAAAGGCACAAGGGAGCTTGACTGCGAGACAGACAAGTCGAGCAGGTACGAAAGTAGGGCTTAGTGATCCTGCGGTTCTGTGTGGAAAGGCCGTGGCTCATCGGATAAAAGGTACTCCGGGGATAACAGGCTTATCGCCACCGAGAGTTCGTATCGACGTGGCGGGTTGGCACCTCGATGTCGGCTCAGCGCATCCTGGGGCTGTATAAGGTCCCAAGGGTTGGGCTGTTCGCCCATTAAAGCGCTACGCGAGCTGGGTTTAGAACGTCGCGAGACAGTTCGGTCCCTATCCTCCGCGGGCGTAGGAAGCTTGAGAGGCTCTGTCTTTAGTACGAGAGGACCGAGATGGACTAACCTCTAGTGTACCAGTTGTCCCGCCAGGGGCATCGCTGGGTAGCTATGTTGGGAACAGGATAAGCGCTGAAAGCATCTAAGTGCGAAACCTGCCTCAAGATAAGGCTTCCCTGATCGCAAGATCCTCAAGGCCACTTGGAGACTACAAGTTTGATAGGCTGCAGGTGTAAGCATGGTAACATGTTCAGCCGAGCAGTACTAATCGGCCGTGAGGCTTCATCATCTGATCACATGCGTTTGTGAGTGCGGGTCTATCCTAACACAGTTGTCAACTTAAGCGCGATTGCCGCGCCCCCGATTTGCCTGGCGGTCATAGCGGAGGGGCCACACCCGTTCCCATTCCGAACACGGAAGTTAAGACCTCCAGCGCCGATGGTACTAGTAGGGTAACCTTCTGGGAGAGCAGGACGCCGCCGGGCAATATCAATGAGAAGCCCCCTGGACGAAAGTTCAGGGGGCTTTTTTTTGCAGTTGCACGGAACATTGGTTGTAACCGCGTTCTCATTGCGCTATTGTTCCGGCCATGGAACAGCCCGTTTCCCTGTCGGGGATCAAAGCCTACCTTTTCGATTCCCCCTTTGAAGGCAAGGGCATGTCCCGTGCGTTCGGCTGGCTTGGTGAACTGGATGGGCTAAGCGTGCTTGACGCCGGCTGCGGTCATGGAGCCTTCACGGTCTATGCAGTTTCAAGGGGTGCCGGAGCGGTTGGTCTCGATGTGCAAATGGCGGGGCTTGAGTTCGCGGCAGCCCAGAGCACAGGAATGAAGCTCCCCGCGTCGTTCGTGTGCGGCAGGTCCGAGGACCTGCCCTTTCCCGATGGCTGCTTCGACCTGGTCCTGTCCCGCAGTACCCTGCAATACACGAACATTGCCACTGTCAACCATGAGTTGCTCAGGGTTCTGAAACCGGGCGGAGCACTCGTCCTTGTCGAGAACATGGCTCACAATCCGTTCCTGCTTCTGTTCAGGGTCTTCCGCCGCCTGAGGCGAAACAGCGTGAGGTTGGGCACATACGCCGGCAACGAAGCAGGGGTGATAAAAGGTTACGCAAGCGTCCGCCGGATGAGGGCGATGCTGTCGGGGCTGAGGGACGGCGGTTGCTGCTTCTGCCACCTGTTCAGGCCATTGACCGTGGGTCTCGTAGAGCTGACCAGCCAGGCCCGATGGGCTCGGTATCTGGATCAATGCGTCGAACTGCTGGACAGCTTTCTGCTCGGTTCGATCCCGCCCTTGAGATTGATGGCATGGTCGGGTTCGATATGGGGAAGGAAACCCGCCGGAAGCCAGGCCCGGATTCCCGACACGGCTGTGGCATCGATCAAGTATCCGTCAGAGCCGGTCGACACGCCTTAGCTTCGGGAACAGGCGGCTCCACGCCGCAACCACCAGGAGCGTTCCGATACCACCGCTCACGACGGAGAACACGGGGCCAAGGGCGTGGGCCACTATGCCTGACTCGAACCCACCAAGCTCGTTTGACGAGCCAATGAACACGGAATTGACCGCCGAGACCCGTCCGCGCATCTCGTTGGGGGTCCTGAGCTGGACCAGTGTCTGCCTGATCACCACGCTCACGTTGTCGAAGAAGCCGGTAAGGAAAAGCATGATCCACGAGAGCCAGAAGCTGCGGGAAAACCCGAAAACGACAGTGGCCAGGCCGAAGGCGGCCACGCACATGAACAGGGTTCGTCCGGCCCGTCTCATTGGAGGCATGTGCGCCAGTATGAGGGCCATCAGGACCGAACCCGCGGCTGGCGCCGCCCTGAGCCACCCCAGCACCTCCTCGGGGCTCGAACCAAGCGGAGGGTTGGTGATGATGTCCCGGGCGAACACCGGTAGAAGATAGACCGCTCCGCCGAGAAGAACGGCGAACAAGTCAAGGGAGATGGCACCCAGGATTACCTGTCTCTTCCAGACGAAACGTATTCCCTCAGCGATCTGGCTCCAGACCTTGCCCCTGGGTATCCGTGTCGATTCGGGGATCTTCATCCCGGACAGAAGAAGCATGAAGATGATGGTGGTGACTGCGCTGAAAATGTAAGCAGCTGGCACGCTTTGTGTTATGATGATACCCCCCGCGGCCGGGCCCAGCACGGCTGAAAGCTGAAAGGCAGTGGTGCGCCATTTCACGGCATTCTCGAACATCTCCTTGGGTACGATGACCGGAAGGATCGCCGACCACGCAGGGTTGGCGAGCCTGTGAAAGGACGCATCGAGGAAAAGAAGCGCGAACATCCAACCTATCGAGCCACGGGTGATGCTGAATACCGCCAGCGCAACCGAAGTCAGGGTGGTCCCGATCATTCCGGCCATCATCACCTTCCGTCTGTCGTAGGCATCGGCAAGGTATCCCGCCGGAAGTGTGAAAAGCAGCATGGGTACGGCTAGTGTCAGCCCGATCAGCCCGAGGTAGAGAGCCTGATCGGTTCGCTGGTACATCTCCCAGCCTATTGCGAGGCTCTGGGCTGAAGCCCCGATGTGCACCAGGGTGTTGCCGAGCAGGAGGCTCCTGAACGCGGCGACCGAAAAGGCCCTGTAGGGAGAATCAGCCTTTTTCAGATCCATTCCGCCATTCTCCCCCGGGCGCATCGCCGTTCGATGAGAACCGTTGCGCAGACAGCTGTTATGATTGCCTTCACCGTGTAATATAATCCGGCAGGAATCCGGGTTGCGCACCAGAAGGATGGTCGGGATGAATCAGGGTAATGAAGGAACGGCAAGCATCGACGATCTCAGGAAGCTGGACATGCTTCAGTGGGTGGACATCGCCTCTGTTCAGGGTCTCCTGCAGAACTGCCCGGTGATGTCCCTTCAGACGGGAGAGGCCCTCCTCAAGGCAGGAACGGCCAATCGCACGATGTTCATGGTCCTCGAGGGGCGGTTCGGGGTCTACCTCGACTCAAACTGCCGGGAATGCATAGCCGAGATTCCGGCAGGGGGAACCGTCGGGGAGTTGTCGGTCATCGACGAGAGACCCACCTCGGCAACTGTCAAAGCACTGGAGCCCGGCAGGGTCCTGGCGGTTGACGAAGACATGTTCTGGCTGATAGTGGCCGCTTCACACGCCTTCTCCGCGAACCTGCTGGTGCTTCTTTCCAGCCGCATGAGGGAAACCAACCGGGCTGTTGCCAAGAACATCAAGCTGAGGCAGAGGTTCGAGAACGAGGCAAAGGTCGACATTCTGACCGGTCTTCACAACAGAAGATGGTTCGACGAGAACCTTCCGCGGATGGTGGGAAGACATGAGCGTACCCATCAGCCCCTGTCCCTCCTGATGATGGATGTGGATGGGTTCAAGAGATACAATGACACACATGGTCATCAGGCAGGTGACGCGGCGCTGGCCAGGATCGGCTCGGTTCTTGGCGCCAGGATGCGGCCTACGGACCTCACTGCCAGGTATGGCGGCGAGGAGTTCGTGGTGATGCTTCCCCAGACGGATTCCGCAGGTGCATTGGTGGCGGCGGAGCGGGTACGGAATGCTGTTGCCGCTGAAACGCCGTCGCTGCTTCTCTCAGGTGAACACCTGACGATCTCGGTCGGGATCGCGCAGTTGTCGACCGGCGAGACCCCCGAGTCTTTCGTTGCCAGAGCCGACGCAGCCCTTTACAGGGCCAAGGCAGCCGGCAGGAACAGGTCTGAGATGGATTGAGCCCCCGCCTTCATGACGGGGGCCCGGGTAACGTCAGAAGATGCAGAGAGCCGTGGTGCCTTCCCACGCGCTTCCGAGTGACTCGTACTCGCCTGTCATGGCATTGGTTTTCCAGAGGGAGCCCTGCCAGACGCAATAGACATGATTGCCCCATGCGCCGAGTTCTGTGGCGCCCTCGTACCCGCCGCCGAGGCTCTCATAGTCTCCCGTGAAGGGGTCGACCCTGTAAAGCACGTCGCCCTGGATCACGAAAAGCGCATCGGATGTTCCAGCCATGGCGGTGGTGCCCTGATAGCTGGAGGGCAGTTCGGTGAACTCGCCGGTCACGGGATCGGTACGGTAGAGATAACCGTTCTGAAGCACCATCAGGGCGCCGCCTGCCCATGCCAGGTGGGTCGTTCCGACGTAGTCGCCGGGAACGGTTTCCCAGTCACCGTTCGAGGGGTCGATCCGGTAGATCAGATCGTTCTGGGCGGCGTAAAGCCAGCCCTGCCCTCCCGTGAGGGCGACCGTGCCGGTCCAGAGGTCGGTGAGTGCAGTCCAGGAGCCGCTTCTGTCCACTTTGTAAAGGCCGTCGCCCTGAATGGCGTACATGCTGCCGGAGCAGGACGCGAGGAGCTCGGTGCCGGCCCAGGTGTCGGACAGGGCAGTCCATGTGCCTGTGTTGGGGTCGGCCTGATACAGGACGTCGTCCTGGATGGCGTAGATGAACTCGGCCTGCGACAATGGAACGTGAAGGACGAAAACGAGGGCTGCCACGGTCATGAGGCACGCATTCTTCACAGTCTCTCCTTTCGGCTGGGGTTCAACCGGATTATAGCAGCACCGGAAGGTTTTTCAAGCGGCCCGCCTCGCACTTCCAACCCGGCATGACCGTGTCCAGCAGATGTTTGAAACCGGGTCCGTGATCGTGGTGAAGTGTGTGGCACAACTCGTGAACGACAACGTAGTCGATGCACGTGAGTGGTGCCTTCACCAGCTGCGTGTTGAAGACTATCGAGTTTCCGCGTGAGCAGCTGCCCCATCTGCTTCTCATCCACCTGAACCGCACCTCGTGACGGGGCAGGACCGGCAACCGGGGGCTCCATACCCCCAGCCTTTCACCGATGATTGTTTCCGCCTGCTTCCTGTACCATCGGCGAGCAGTTCTCTCGAGCGTCTCCGGGTTTTCCGGGGCCGGACATGAGACCACGATCCTTCCCTCCGAAAGGGTCACCCCGTATCGACCAGCCCTTACGGGAACAAGTGTGAAGGGGTTGCCCAGGAAGTGGTGTACGGCACCGGGCAGGTAGATCGCCGGAAGGGGCGGTGCCACGGCAAGCCGTTCCAGATGCCGGGTGATCCACCCGCTCTTTTCCAGAAGAACCTTTTCCACAAAGGCTGTCTCCGTCGCAAGAGGTGCGGTGACCCGAACCCTGCCGTCCGGTCGGATCCTTATCGTGATCCGCTTTCTGGGCTCGAAGACGACCTCGGCCATGATCGCGCCGACCGGAGCCGGAAGCGCAAGTTCGATCGACCTCGGCGGGCTGTTCCTTTCATGGTGTGCGAAGGGGAACGGGCGGCTCCATCCGGTTCCTCCCCTGTCAGTAGCCGAGTTCAACGTTCACCGGGTTTGGAACAGGCTTGCCTTCCGCTGCGGAAATGATCGCCCGGACGATCTCCAGGGTCCTTTTCCGCTCGAGCTCCGGAACACCGTAGGCACCGGCGCGATGAGGGCTCATAACAACGTTGGGCAGCTCGTGGAAAGGCATGTTTGATGGCATGGTGTTTTCGGGGTCTCCAGGGTACCTGTACCAGACATCAAGGCCGGCGGCTCCTATTTCGCCCCTGGCCAGAGCGTTGTAGAGGGGTTCCTCCGAGATAACTTCCGCCCGCCCCACATTCACCAGCACGCTCCGGCGGTGCATCAGGGAAAGTTGATGCGCGCCTATCATGTCACGGGTCTCCCCTGTCAGCGGCAGGCAGCATGCCAGGAAATCGGTCTTCTCAAGGAACTCGTCAAGAACTTCAGGGAGGTGAATCGCCGGGTCGGGATCGGGGTTTCTCCGAATGCCATCAACGGTTGCCCCGAGCGCTTCGCAACCCCTTCGCAGAAGGGTTCCGATGTTTCCGTACCCCAGTATGAGAACCCTGGACCCCCCAAGCAGAATTGTACTGCCCGGGGAGTATCTTGGAGACCAGTCACCCCTTCGCAGGGCCGTGTCGGCAACGTTAAGCCCCCGTGCGGCGGCGAGCATGAGGGCAAGCGCGGTTTCGGATGCAGCCCCGGCGTTGTGGTGAAGGTTGTGAACCCTGATGGACCGGAAGTCACGAAGAAGGTCGAGGGTCTGCACGGGAACGCCAGCGAAGGGCAGCAGAAGGATTGAAGGTGAGCAGCAGCGAAGAAGCTCGGCTGTGGGTCTTCCCGACACCACCATGTCCACCGGTGACGGAATCCGGCCTATGACGATGCCGCCAGGCAGACGGGCTTCGATTTCGGCGAGTTGATCGGCGTTCCAATCCCCGGGCACGTGAACTCGGTACATCCCTTATTCCCGTCAGATTCGGACGGTCACCTCGGAAGCATACTTCCTGGCCTCGTCCGCCAGATCCTCCAGCATCAGGGTGGGATACGGTTTGAGATCGCTCATGGACCGGGAAAGGGTTTTTCCGGGTCTGAACTGCTGGATGACGAACCGTTTCACCGGACCCAGAACGGACAGTATCTCCCTGATGTCATCGGGCGTCACCAGGTCGGGAACCATTGTGGTCCTGAATTCGTAGTCACTGAAACCCTTGACGATCTCCACGCTTTCCGACACATCGGAGAATCTCGCGCCCCCCCCGGTGGCCAGGGGATACTTGTCAGGGGATGTCTTGATGTCCATGGCGACGTAGTTCACGTGAGGCAGGGAATCCGCGAGCCGGTCGGGGAACGTTCCGTTGGTGTCCAGTTTCACGAGAAGACCGGTTTCCGTGCATATCCTTCCAAGAAGCCCAACCGTCTCCCGGTGGAACAGGGGCTCCCCACCAGTGACTGACACTGCGTCGATGAAGCCCCTTCTTTTATGAAGCGATTGCACGACGTCGTCATCGCTGATGGAGAACTGATGGTCAAGAAGGTCGGGCAGAACCAGTTCCGGATTATGGCAGAAGGGGCATGAGAGGTTGCATCCCCCAGAGAAGATGACGGCGCTTATCCTGCCCGGATACTCTATCAGGCTTGTTCCGACTATGGAGCGGATCAATCCTTCTTGTCCTTTTCTTCCGGTTCGATGTCAACGTATTCCCTGAGGCTGAACTCCTCCTGCTTGCCACGGTTCCAGTCCTGAACCGGTCTGTAGTAGCCAACGACGCGGGAGTATATCTCGGTCTTTACTGCCTTCACCTTCTCCATCACAACTCCACCTTGTCCATGTTGAGAAACAGGCTTCCCTGCTTCACCGTCTGCCGTTCATCGGCCAGTGTTCTGTAACTTCCCTCGGGGAGCGGTTCGGTGCAGTCCAGCACCTCGCCGTAGATTTCCAGTTCCTCGTCGCTGTGGGGGTGGGGGCATAAGCCGTGCTCGCCGGCGATGTACCCATGCACGGGGCAGACGCTGAACGTGGGAGTGAAGCTGAAGTAGGGGAGATGGAAACGGCTGACGATCCTCTTCGCCAGCGTCCTGACCATCCTCCAGTCCCTGATCGCTTCCCCCATGAAGATGTGCACCACGGTTCCCCCCGTGAACTTCGTCTGAAGAGGGTCCTGGTGTTCGAGAAGGCTGTAGACGTCCATCGGAGTGCTCACCGGAAGATGAACCGAGTTGGTGTAGAAGGGGTTGGAACAGCCCTGGGTGACTATGCCGGGGAATTGCTGGATGTCCTTGTTGGCCAGACTGTAACTTGCCCCCTCAGCCGGCGATGCCTCGAGATTGTAGAAATTGCCGGTGGTCTGCTGGAACTCTTCGAGCTTGACCCTCATGAAATCAAGTACCTGTATCGCCCAGTTCCTCGATTCCTCGGATGAAATGCCCGAACCGAGGAAGTTGAGGCACGCCTCGTTCATGCCGATGAGCCCTATCGTGCTGAAGTGGTTGGCCCAGTAGCTGCCCGAAGCCTCACGGACCTCGGACAGGTAGTGCCTCGTGTATGGATAGAGCCCCCGCTCGGTGAGTTCCTCGATGAACTTCCGTTTCAGCTCAAGGGATTCCCTGGCAGCTTCCATCACCGAGGCGAGACGGCTTTCAAAACGTTCCATGCTTCCCCTGGTCATGTAGGCTATGCGGGGGAGGTTTATGGTCACGACGCCTATGGATCCGGTCAGTGGGTTTGCGCCGAACAACCCGCCGCCCCGCCGCCTGAGTTCCCTGTTGTCCAGGCGGAGGCGGCAGCACATGCTCCTTGCGTCCTCCGGGTTCATGTCCGAGTTGACGAAGTTGCTGAAGTAGGGGATGCCATACTTTCCCGTCATCTCCCAGAGAGGCTGGAGTTCGTCGTCATCCCAGTCGAAATCGCGTGTGAGGTTGTAGGTCGGGATGGGGAACGTGAAGATTCTTCCCCTGGCGTCGCCCTTCATCATGAGGTCGCAGAAGGCCCGGTTGAAGAGGTTCATCTCCTCCTGGAACTCGCCGTAGGTTTCGGATCTCTCCTCACCCCCGACGACAACCTTCATGTCGCGATGGGTCACCGGAACCCTGAGGTCCATGGTGATGTTTGTGAAAGGGGTCTGAAAACCGACCCGCGTGGGGATGTTCACGTTGAAGAGGAACTCCTGTATGCACTGCCTTACCCTCTTGTAGTCGAGCCCGTCATATCTGATGTAGGGCGCCAGAAGGGTGTCGAAATTGCTGAACGCCTGGGCGCCTGCAGCCTCGCCTTGAAGAGTGTAGAAAAAGTTCACGACCTGCCCCAGAGCTGTCCTGAGATGTGCGGGCGGGGATGACTCGATCTTTCCCCTGGCTCCCCTGAATCCCTCCCGGAGCAGGGTTTGGAGGTCCCATCCCACGCAGTAGGGTCCGAGGATCCCCAGATCGTGGATGTGGACATCCCCGTTTTCCTGGTACTCCCGGATTCTTGGTGTGTATATCTTTGTCAACCAGTACCTTGCGGTGATGGATGAGGAAAGGTAGAAGTTCAGCCCCTGAAGGCTGTAGTTCATGTTGCTGTTTTCGTTTACGCGCCAGTCCTGGCGGCCCAGGTAGTCTGCGATGAGGTTGTCCACACCGCTGAAGATCGAGTTGACCTCCCTGGCCTCGTTGCGTTTTTCCCGGTAGAGGATGAACTGCTTTGCCGCAGCGGGAAGATTCCGGAGGATGAGGGTTTCCTCGATGCAGTCCTGTATCCTCTCGACGGTCGGGATGGTTCCGCCCTTGAAGTAGTTCATGTACAGGGACGTTTCGACCTGGTCAGCCATCTCCCGCGGCACGCCCGGGGTCTCCGAGGCTTCGAGGGCCTTTCTGATGGCCTGCTCTATCTTGACTTTTCCGTATGCCTGTATTGAACCGTCGCGTTTTCTGACAAGCCAGTCCATCACCCCTCCCCCGAGCTTTTTTGCCTCCCCTGACAGAGGCGAAGATAACAGTATGACAACCCGGGTCAAGGGAAACACCACAACAGGTTGTGTTGAAGATGATGCGCGACATCTATATATAGAGCTATCTTGTTCATCTCCAAGTACATGCGGTTTTCGTCCACGGATGAGGCTTTTCCGCGGCGACAGGGAGCCTTTTTCCCGCTTTGCCCTGACCTTCGAATACAATATGTTGTGGCTGGCGGTGGAGGCGCCCCTTTCATATGGATGGAAACTCGCAGGCAGTGGTGCGCGCTCTGGGCGCAGTGGTTCTGTGGTCGACCGCAGCATCCGCGTTCAGGCTCTCGCTTGATCACGGCACGCCCTGGCAGGTTCTTGTTGTGGCTTCCGCAACATCCACTGCAGTTTTTCTGGCGGCGTTCCTCCATGGAGGCGGCGGTTTCACCCGCAGGGATCTTCGGCCGGCTGCACTGCGGGGGGTTTTGAACCCGTTCCTGTACTACCTTGTCCTTCTTTCTGCGTACAACGGGCTGCCCGCACAGATCGCCATGGTCGTAAACTACCTCTGGCCGCTTACCCTGACGCTCCTGGCAGTCCCTCTGCTGGGACAGAAGCTTACCGCGGGAGCTCTGGGAGGTATCGCAGTGAGTTTCTCGGGCGTGGCGCTGATGGCTCTGCTGCGTGGCGGAACGTCAGGCGTTGTTCCGCTTTTTCCCCTGGCGCTCGCTTTCACCAGCACAGTAATCTGGGCGCTGTCGTGGATACTCAACACGAGGGCGGAAGGCCCGGTTGCGAGGAACCTGTTCCTTAACTTCTGTTTCGGAACCCTCTATCTGGTCGTCTGGGGCTTTCTGACCGGCGAGGGTTTCCCCGCAAAACGCGAAGTCCTCTTGGGCGGCTGTTACATCGGCGTTTTTGAGATGGGGCTGGCGTTCCTGCTGTGGAACACCGCCCTGAAAAGAAGTGACAGGGCATCACGGGTGAGCGGTCTGATATACATCACGCCGTTTCTTAGCCTTGGCGTGATAGCCCTCACGGTACGCGAGCCCATCGCGCCCGCCACGGTACTGGGGCTGGTGCTTGTGATCGCAGGCATACTGATCGGGAGCCGGCCGGGAAAGGCCGCCGCATGCCTGTGATGTCTTCCCTGCCCCGGGGCGTCACTGCTTCCGTCTGATCTTGTCCCACGTATCCCTGAGCGGGATGGTCCTGTTGAAAACCAGATGGCCCGGACGCGAATCGGCGTCGATGCAGAAATAGCCCATGCGCTCGAACTGGAAGCTCTGTTCCGGCAAGGCTGTGGCCATGTGGGACTCGACCCGGCAATCCTTGAGGGTGACCAGCGACCCGGGGTTGAGGTGGTCGACAAGCTCCCCTTCCTCTCCCAGGGGGTTCTCGCACCGGAAAAGCCTGTCGTAGAGCCTGGCTTCCGCGGGGATGCTGTGGGCAGCGCTCACCCAGTGAAGCGTGGCCTTCACCCGTCTGCCGTCAGGGCTGTTCCCGCCGCGTGACTCGGGGTCGTAGGTGCACCTTACGGTTGTGATCTCACCTTCGGCGTTTCTTTCTACTCCCGTGGCTTTTACGAGGTAGGCGTACCTGAGCCTTACCTCAGCGCCCGGTGAAAGCCTGAAGAACTTGGGCGGCGGGGTTTCCATGAAGTCTTCCCGCTCGATATAGAGCTCGCGGCAGAAAGGTATGCTCCTGGTGCCGGCGGATTCATCCTCGGGGTTTATCTGGTAGTCGAAGAACTCCACCTGCCCGGCCGGATAGTTCTCCACCACCAGACGGACGGGGTTCAGAACCGCCATTACCCTGGGGGCCGTGATGTTCAGTGTCTCTCGAACGATGTGTTCGAGCAGTGCGATGTCCACCATGCTGTCACGCTTTGCAAGACCGATCCTGTCACAGAACTGCCTCACGGCCCCGGGCGGGATCCCCCTGCGGCGCATCCCTCTCAGGGTGGGCATTCTTGGGTCGTCCCATCCGCTTACGACTTCGTTCTCTACCAGTCCCCTGAGGAAACGTTTGCTGAGGACCGTGTAGGTCATGTTGAGACGGGCGAACTCGATCTGCTGGGGGTGGAAGACTCCCAGTCTTGTCAGGAACCAGTCGTAGAGCGGCCTGTGGTCCTCGAACTCCAGGCTGCAGAGGGAATGGGTGATGCCCTCGATCGAGTCCTCGAGGCAGTGGGCATAGTCGTACATGGGGTAGATGCACCAGTCCGGGCCGGTTCTGTGGTGTGCCCTGTGAAGTATCCTGTAGATCGCGGGGTCACGCATGTTCATGTTCGGGCTCGCCATGTCTATCCTGGCGCGCAGTGTCCTGCTTCCCTCCGGGAAATCGCCTTTGCGCATCCTCCTGAGCAGCTCGAGGTTCTCTTCGACCGTCCGGTCCCTGAAGGGGCTTTTCCTTCCGGGTTCGGTCAGCGTGCCGCGGTATTCCTTGACCTGATCCGGCGACAGGTCGCATACGTAGGCGTCCCCCTGCTGCACGAGCCGTTCCGCGTGCATGTACATCTGCTCGAAATAGTCGCTGGCGTATAGCTCACTGTCCCAGTTGAACCCCAGCCACCGTATGTCGGCCTTTATGGCATCTACGAATTCGGTTTCCTCCTTCACCGGGTTCGTATCATCGAACCTGAGGTTGACCTTGCCACGGTACTCGTCGGCAATCCCGAAGTTGGTGCAGATGGCTTTGGCGTGGCCGATATGAAGGTATCCGTTAGGTTCCGGCGGAAAGCGGGTGTGCACCCTGCCTCCATGTTTGCCCTCGGCTCTGTCCCGGTCGATCACTTCACGGATGAAATCCCTGCCCTTTTTCACTTCAATGTCGTTCATTTCCGGTTCCTTTCAGCATGTTCCCCTGTCCCGACGCGTTAACTCCCAAGGCATTGTCGCATCAGGTCGAGGAACTGCCGCCATTTGTCAAGAAAAAGCTC
This sequence comes from Candidatus Fermentibacteraceae bacterium, assembly GCA_041750285.1. GTDB lineage: Bacteria > Fermentibacterota > Fermentibacteria > Fermentibacterales > JCC-6 > UBA6080. Next base: position 43,684 of record JBGSZS010000002.1, read on the forward strand.
AGATGGCCTGGAATCGAGGGTTCGAAGCTCCAGGGTTATTCCTTTCATGTTGATCCTGACATCGGTGAACAGGGTCGTGAGATGGTCGAGGAAAGCCGGGAAGTCACTGTCAGGCAGCTCTCCAAAGGGCAATCCCGTATTCAGGTCGAGGGCGCCCATGCCGAAATCGACAACACGTTTCAAGAACTGCCGGTGGTCCGTGGACGGGATCTTGTCTCCCCTGCAGAGCAGACCGCACCTGGAAGGATCGGTGTTGTTCCAGATGTCGCGCCTCTCGGGGCCCATTGCGAATCCCGCGGACTGGGACATCTCGCAAACCGTTGCCCAGACCCTTGGAAGCTCCTCGAGGGAGAGCAGTGCCACATGCAGGTGGATGGCTGCCGTACCCTTCATCATTTCGTGACCCCTGGTTCCCGTCCTTTCGAGCAGCTTGTGAAGGTTGTGGTACCTGGGCTTGTCAAGAAGCATGGGTGCGCTTCCCCGTCCGGGAATGTACCCGGTTGGTATATAGCTGAATCCCAACCTTCTGCAGACTTCGGCAGTAACACCGTCAGCCCGGTGGAGAATGGACTGCACGGTATGCTCGTCGGTTGGAAGGATGGGAACGCTGCAGAACTCGATCTGCCCACCGGGCTCGAATGTGACATAGTGATCGGGCCCCCTGAACAGCCCGGGCTCCTCTTTGTAGCCCAGCTCGTAAAGGATCTGCCGGACACCGGAAAGGTCTTCGGGGCCAAGCGGACGTCCGGGCATGAACTCGTACTCGAAGCCGAACTGCCGGGGTCTGGGGGTGCTCAGGCGTGAAGCCATGAGCTCCGCGAGCTGATCAGCGTAGCTGGCGTTTTTCAACACACTCCTTGTACCACAGGGTGAAGATCAAAGGGGCGAAAAAGCGGTCGGCGCCCGAAACCAGTGTCTCGGGTCCCACACCGCTGCCTGTCACTTCCTTTGCAAGCTCCCTCACCATCTGTCCGTCGAGTATTCCCTGTCTGTCAACTTCCCGGCCCTCGGCAATCTCCCTGAGGGGATCGGGAAGGTCCGACAAGTTCTCGAACCACTGGGCCATTGGCATGGTGAAGGGTTTCTTTGGCCGCATGGCCGTGCCGTCGGGAAGAATGCCAGAATCCGCGAAGGCCTTTCTGCAGATGTATTTGTCCAGCGATTCGAAGGGTTTCAGCTTGAGGTCCACTGGAAGGGACGCAGCGAACTCCGCCAGTCTGTAATCGAGAAAAGGTGTTCTCGCCTCGAGACTGTGGCGCATGCTGAGCCTGTCCAACCTCGCGATCACGTAGTCCGGAAGCCTGGTTCGGCACTCGAGGGCCTGCATGGCCTTGACGGGATGGATCTGCCCCAGATCGGGCAGACCCTCAAGAGGAGGAGTGGCACTGATCCCCGTGTTCGCGCCAAGAAGCCGGTGCAGTTCCCGGGGCGAAAAAAGAGACTCCGAGGCTATGTGCCTGCCCGCCGGGTCGATCTCACCCGCCGCCAGCCTGCGCCCGAGTTCGGGGTACAACTCCATCAGTTGTCTCCGCTCGGGGCTTCCCGCAGTCTGGTACCTTATGAATGCGTCTTCCACGAGGAATTTCCTGTAGCCGGCAAAGATCTCGTCGGCCCCTTCCCCGGTCAGCACCACTTTCACGTGCTCGGAGGCCAGCTCGCAGACCTGGTCGGTGGGGATCACCGCTCCCAGTGAAAGCGGTTCTCCAAGGGCTCTCACAATCTCGGGAAGGGATAGGAGGCTGTTCTTCGAGCACATTCGGACGAATCGCCTTGTGCCGGCGAACAGGCTGCCCGATGATCTCACGAAGTGATCCACCTGGTGGGTTTCATCGTAGGCTTCCTCGGCGAACGCAACAGTGAACAGCTTGAGGTCAGGTTTGATCGCAGCGGTAAGAGAGGCAACGGCCGACGAGTCTATGCCTCCAGAGATGAAGCTTCCCACCTCTACATCAGAGCGGAGACGAATGCGGACCGAATCCCGGAATAGTCTGAGGAACTCCTCGGCGGCTTCATCCGCTTCACGGAAATGCTCGGTTCTGGTGAAGTCGTAGTTCCAGTACCGGGTGATCCGGAAGGTTCCGCTGTCCAGATCGTACTCGAGAAACGAACCCGGCGGAAGGCGGAGTATCCCTCGGTAGACCGTTCTTTCACCAGGCAGGTATCGGTATGTGAAAAAGGATGGAAGAAGTCCTGCATCGATGTCTCCCGTGACTCCGGGTGCCTGAAGGAGAGGGGTAACCTCGCTGGAGAAGAAAAAGCCGTATGGTGTTGTGGTGTAATGCATGGGCTTGATGCCGAACCTGTCCCTGAAGAGAACTATTTTCCGGCGTGCGGGGTCGTGTATGATGCCTGCGTACATGCCGTTCAGATGGGAGAGGAAAGCAGTGCCGAGCTTTCTGTACAGGTGAAGCGCGACCTCCATGTCGCCGGAGGTCGAAAAGCTCTGGCCCGGAAGCATATGTCTGAGTTCAAGATAGTTGTAGACCTGTCCGTTGCAGGCGATGGTAACCCCGTCCTCGGGTGCGGTGATGGGCTGCATTCCGGTGGAGAGATCGAGTATTGCCAGCCGGTCGAATCCTATCCCGACGTGGTCGCCCACGAGAACGGCGCTCTCATCGGGTCCACGGTGCCGTTGTATACCGTTCATGACGGACAGCAGGGATGTCATGGTTTCCCGGGACATGTCTCTGGATGCGATTCCGGTTACGCCGCACATGGTTTTCCCTTCGAAAACAAGCTGAAACATACCGATTTTGTATGGCAGCCGTTCATCTTCACCCCGCTTCGACCGTCTGTGTGTTACATTTGCCGGAGCGGACAGGCCTGCATATGATTTTGGTACAATGCGATGGCTAACTGTAAAGACATGAATGGCATAAACATGGGCGAGCAAACTAAGTTATCTAAGTCCGTCCCCGTGGTCGTACCCGTGGTGGGGGCGGGGTTGGCGGGGTGTGAGGCGGCGTTCGCTCTGGCGGAGCGCGGAGTGAGGGTGCGGCTGCTGGAGATGAGACCAGGGGTGACCACCCCGGCCCACGAAACCGATCTTCCCGCCGAGCTGGTGTGCTCCAATTCCCTGCGGTCCGGGAATCCCGAGAACGCACCCGGACTGCTGAAAGAGGAGATGAGGCTGGCGGGTTCCAGGCTCATGAGCATAGCCGACTCGGTGAGGGTTCCCGCGGGTGACGCCCTGGCGGTCGACCGAACGCTGTTCAGCCTGGAAGTGAAAAGGCAGCTCGAGTCCCACCCCCTCATCACCATCGAACACCGTGAGGTTGTCGCCTTCCCGCCCGGCCCGTGCATCGCGGCCCCCGGGCCCCTGGCGAGCCCCGGCCTCTCGGAATCCCTCCGAATGCTCACGGGCGGACAGCATCTTTACTTCTACGACGCAATCGCCCCGATCCTCGACGCTTCATCCATAGACACGGCGACAGCCTTTCCACAGTCACGGTACGACAAGGGCGGGGGTGCGGATTACCTGAACTGCCCCATGGACGAAGAGACCTACCGCAGGTTCGTGAGCGAGCTGAGGAACGCGAAAAGGGTTCCGCCCCATCCATTCGAGAGGGAATTGCACTTCCAGGGGTGCCAGCCCGTGGAGGCGATCGCCGACACCGGTGAGATGTCGCTTGCCCACGGCCCCATGAAGCCCGTGGGCATTATCGACCCGCGCACCGGGACCAGACCCTTCGCTGTGGTTCAACTCAGAAGGGAGAACTCCGCTGGAACGGCATGGAACATGGTGGGTTTTCAGACCAAACTCACACAGGACGAACAGAAAAGGGTCTTCTCCCTTGTTCCCGGACTTTCCGGGGCCAGGTTCCTCAGGCTCGGAAGTGTTCACCGGAACACATACGTCAACGGCCCGGAGGTCCTGGACGGATTCCTGAGGCTGAAGCGCCGCCCCGGCATCATGCTTTCGGGACAGATCACCGGGGTCGAGGGGTACATCGAGTCAATGGCGGCCGGCTTGCTCGCCGGCATCTTCATGTCGGCCCTGCTCTCCGGGAGGGAGCCCGTTCCTCCTCCGGAAGACACCGCCCTTGGAGCCCTTCTGCGCCATGTGACCGTTTCGGGCCCGGGGTCCTTCCAGCCCAGCAACATCCACTACGGGCTGTTCCCGCCGGTCAGGTCCCGCGGTGGGCGGAGGGAACGCAGGAAGATGCTTTCAGGGAGGGCTCTTGAGTCAGTCAGGAACTGGCTGTCCGGTTCCGTCTGAAGAAGAAGAGGAGAACAACGCACGCCAGCACCGCCGATACGGCAACGAAGCCGTCGTTGTGGGGTGCACCGGTTCTTCCCGTGATCACATGGGAGGGGTATCCGGGGAAGAAGGCGAGCGAACCGGGGCCGGGGGCAGCCTTGAGACGAAGGAAAGACCACAGCCAGTAGAGCCCCAGAACGATGGCTCCGCCTTTCTTCAGGACCTTTTCCAGCAGCAGCGCCGAGGTCGCAGCAAGAACCGAGACCAGGGGAAGGACCAGCCAGAACTGCCAGGGAACCCCGCCGGATGCGACCGCCGCCAGGGCTCCGGGGACGGCCCCGCAGAGGGCGGGAACGAGCACTTCCGCCGCGGAGAGCCTGTTCACGGCTCCGGGATGCCTTTCGCAGAGCTGCATCAGTCCCCGTCTCTCGCCTGAGACCTGCCAGCCCAGAACCAGCGTGATGGGGATGCCCGAGGCGAGGAATGCCGAAAGCCAGGGCAGGAAGTCTGAGCCTGCACCGGTCACCGCGGTGCCCGCAAGGAAAAGCAGGGTCCAGAGGCCGGCCCGTTCCGTGCGGAAACGTCGCCACATCAGTCCCGCGACGGCAAGTGTTATCATGAACCCGTTTCGGTCTTTACCGCACCGAAGAGGTCCGGTGCAGGAATGTCCCTGTCCGGCGAGAAGGTTGCAAGAAGGGCGGCCGGGGAGGGGGGAGCAACGGACAGATGCGCTATGGACCTGGCGTTGGCCCTTGCCGTGTTGGAGAGCTGGACCAGGGCATACGCGGTATCGGCGTGGTTGAACACGTAGTATCCGTCCCGGTGGGCCAGGTCCCTTATGCCGGGGATCTGCTCCATTATCTTCCTGGGGAGCACTGGATAGAACGCCACCTTGATCTCGGAACCGCCCCTCACGGTTTCGAGGAGCTGGGAATGCCTCACGACCGCCCTGACCCCGGCATCGTCGCACAGGGCTATCATCTCGGTTCCCGGCGGTATCTCGCCAAGGCGCGATGCCACGAACAGGGCTCCCTTTCCGGTGCCGTGGGTTGCGAAGTCGGTCAATGGCTCGACAAGGCACTCGTGAACGGGACACACCACTACGAGGAAGGAAGGCGCTGAGGCTAGCGCCGCACCCAGAAAGGCAAGACGGCGGTTCTCTCCGGACAGTCTTGCCGACGGCGTGTCAGCGTGTCCGGCCAGTCCGAGCCACTTCAAAAGTTCGGACGTACGTTCCCTGGCTTCACTGCGTTTTGAACCCGATGCCGATGCCGCAAGGCTGATGATGCCGCCGGGAGTCATTTCGGGGGGTACGCACGGGTCGGGGGGGATCAACACCACCTTCGACCTGCCCTCGCGCGAGGCGGTGGCGGTCATGAGACCGCCCATGCGGCCGACGAGCACGCGGCCCGCCACCGGCGACCTCAGTCCGGAAGCGAACTCACCCAGTGCCACGGCCGCCGAACCGGTCTCGCCCAGGACCGCCGCCATCGATCCACCGAGGACCACGAAATCCAGCCCCGGCTGCCTGCCTGGCACCGATGCAACACCGAGCATTTCCAGCAGCGCCCGTGAGCCCTCGGCAACCCTGGGAGTCATGTCACCTTCCCGATGCCAGGCTCGCGTCGGCCAGCTCGAGCGCGCGCACCACTCCCAGACCGCTTCTGCCGGATGTCTTGGGTGTGTCACCGGTCTCGACGCACCGGAGGAACTCTTCCATCTCGACCGCCAGGGGCTCGAAACTGTCCAGTTTTGGGCTGTGGATGTCACCCGTGCGGTAGGCCAGATGGTACTCGCCGAAGGTCTCGGGTTCAATGACGTCCACGCCCTTGTCGTAGATCTTGACCTTCTCGTAGGGCTCGGTGTCGTCGTAGACCAGCATCTTCCTGCTGCCCACAATAACGGTTTTCCTTAGTTTCGAGGGCGCAAGCCACGAGACCTGCACGTTTGCGATCGCCCCGCACGGGAACCTGAGGTTCACGAAGGCGACATCGGGAATTCCCTCGATCACGTAGCCGCTGCCGAACGCCTCCACGAAGCTGGGCTCGGAATCAAGCCAGTGGAAGATCATCGAGAAGTCGTGGGGGGCAAGGTCCCAGATCACCGAAACGTCCTTCTGGTGAAGGCCAAGATTCACCCTGTTGCTGGTGATGAAGCGGATGTCGCCCAGTTCGCCGCTGTCCACGATGCCCTTGATGGCAATCACGGGGGGCGAGTATAGGAACGTGTGGCCCACCATGTTCACAAGACCAAGGGATTCGGCCTTTTGCGCCATTTCCTCGGCCTTTCCGGCGGTGTCGGCGAACGGTTTCTCCACAAAGACATGCTTTCCCGCGGCCAGGGCCTTCATGGCGAGAGGGTAGTGCGAAGACACGTCGGTGGCTATGAGAACGGCGTCCAAATCGCAGGATGTCACGAGATCATCGAAACTCGTGGTTCTCTCACAGTTAGGAAACCTCTCACCGATCCGGTTGAGCCTGCCCTCGTCGCGGTCGCAGATGACCACTCTGCCGGCCCTTCTGTTGGTGACGAGGTTTCGAAGCAAGTTGGGGCCCCAGTACCCAAGACCCACCAGACCAACACTGACCATGACGACCTCCGATGTTGTGACACGAACTCCAAGCCATATGAAAGCTACTAAAACACGGTGATTATGCAAGCTCTGCACCGCGCCACTACGGCACAGAACCAACGGAGTGGATGCCATTGGCCCATACTACAGTTTATAGATATCAGTAAAATTACAATATCTTTGGTTCCTGTGTTGCTTATGTCGAAGGCAGAACAGGAGGAGTCATGAACCAGGAAAGGTTTACCATAAAGACAAGGGAGGCAGTGAACAGCGCTGTCGCCCGCGCATCTTCTTCCGGCAACCCCGAAGTTTCAGCCCTTCATCTTCTGCAGGCGCTGATCGAGCCGGGGGACGGAATCGTTTCCGGAATCCTCGGGCGGATGGAAGTTTCGGTCGAAGAACTCAGGCAAAGGGTTGAAGAAGCCCTGGCGAGGCTTCCAAGGGCTACGGGAGGAGCTGCGCCCCAGGCTTCCCGGGGTTTTCACAGGGCCCTTCAGGAGGCTGAAAAAGCCGCTTCCAGAATGAAGGACGATTTCGTTGCGAGCGAGCATCTCCTCATGGGAATACTGGCCTCGGGAGGCGAAACGGCGGCCCTGCTGACAGGTGCAGGTGTCACCGAGCCTGCTTTCCTTGAGGCGCTGAGGCATGTCAGGGGCTCATCCAGGGTCGCAAGCGAAAGCGCAGACGAGAGTTACGAGGCCCTGAACAAGTACTGCAGGGATCTGACGGCACTTGCCAGGCAGGAGAAGCTCGACCCAGTCATAGGCCGTGACGACGAGATCAGAAGGACGATGCAGGTGCTCTGCCGCAGGCGCAAGAACAATCCTGTCCTCATCGGCGAGCCGGGCGTGGGAAAGACGGCCATCGCCGAGGGACTCGCCGGGCGCATAGCCAGGGGCGACGTCCCCGAGAACCTGAAGAACCGCAGGCTCCTCATGCTCGACCTGAGTTCACTGGTCGCGGGCGCGAAGTTCAGGGGCGAGTTCGAGGAGCGACTGAAGGCTGTTCTACAGGAGATCGCAGCCTCGGACGGCAGCGTCATCCTCTTCATTGACGAACTGCACACCCTGGTTGGCGCCGGGGCCGCCGAGGGCGCCATGGACGCGGCCAACATGCTCAAACCGGCTCTCTCACGCGGCGAGCTTCACTGCATTGGCGCAACCACCCTCGATGAGTACAGGAAGCATATCGAGAAGGACGCCGCCCTCGAGAGGAGGTTTCAACCCATACTCATCGAAGCCCCCTCGGTCGATGACACCATTAGCATTCTCAGGGGCATCCGCGAGAAGTACGAGGTCCACCACGGCATAAGGATACTCGACTCGGCGATAATCGCGGCGGCACGCCTCAGCGACAGATACATCACTGACCGCTTCCTGCCGGACAAGGCCATCGACCTTGTCGACGAGGCCGCAAGCAGGATACGCATCGAGATAGACAGCATGCCCGCGGCGATAGACGAGATAAGGCGGCGCATGACCCAGCTGGAGATAGAGAGGGAGGGTCTGCGGCGCGAGGACGACAAATCGGCGAGGGAGAAGGCCCGGCTTGTTGAAAGACAGCTCGTAGAGCTGAAGGAGGAGCGAGGGGCGCTCGAGTCCCGCTGGATGACCGAAAAGGAACTCATCGAGAAAGTGAGGGAGCTCAAGCGGGGCCAGGAGGAACTGAGGGCGCAGGAGAAGAAGGCTGAAAGGGAGGGCGACCTGCACAGGGTGGCCGAGATCCGCTACGGGGCACTGAGGGAATGCGAATCCTCCCTTGAGCAGGCACGGGAGAAGCTGCAGAAAGCCCAGGAAAAGGGTTCGATGCTCACCGAGGAGGTGACTCCCGAGCACATCGCGCAGGTGGTTTCCCGATGGACCGGGATTCCGGTCGCCCGGCTGCTTCAGGGCGAAAGGGAGAGGCTGCTCACAATGGAGGAGAGCCTCGGGAAGCGCGTTGTGGGTCAGAAACATGCCGTCGAATCGGTCAGTCAGGCAATACGGAGGTCGAGGGCGGGAGTGCAGGACCCGAACCGGCCGCTCGGTAGCTTCATTTTCATGGGCCCCACGGGCGTGGGCAAGACCGAACTCGCAAGGACCCTCGCCGACTTCCTCTTCGACAGCCCCGACGCCATGGTCCGGCTGGACATGAGCGAATTCATGGAGAAACATTCGGTCTCCAGGCTCATCGGAGCGCCTCCGGGGTATGTTGGCTACGAAGAGGGGGGACACCTCACCGAGGCCGTACGCAGAAGGCCGTACTCGGTCATCCTTTTCGACGAGATCGAGAAGGCCCACCCCGAAGTCTTCAACATCTTCCTCCAGATACTCGACGAAGGCCGGCTCACTGACGGGCAGGGGCGTACCGTCGACTTCCGGAACTCCGTGCTGATAATGACTTCCAACCTGGGGAGCGACTGGATAGGTACCCTGGGCAGGGACCTTCCCCGTGCGGAGGTTCTGAGGAGGGCCATGACGGAGCTCGAAAGCCGGTTCCGTCCCGAGTTCATCAACAGACTGGACGAGGTGATCGTGTTCAACAGCCTGACCAGGGAAGAGATACGCCGGATAGTCGAGATCCAGTTCGCCAGCCTGAACCGGGTGCTTTCCTCGCAGGACATCGCGATAGTCCCCTCCAGGGAAGCGCTGGAACTTCTGGCAGAGCTGGGCTGGGACCCCTCATACGGCGCAAGACCCCTCAAACGAGTGATCCAGAGGGAGGTACAGAACAGGGTCGCCGAAGCCATCCTGAGGGGTGACATCTGCCCGGGTCAGCGAGTGGAGCTCGTGGCAGCGGGATCCGTTCTCGAATTCGTCACCGAGGGCGCGTGCAGGGAAGCGGATTCCCCGGACGAGTCCTGAACGATGAGTACGGTTCGCACACCCATCCTCCCCTGAGGAACATTCGGCGAAAACACCGGTATCTTTCAATCCCGGGCGGGTCCCGGGGAATGGCTTGCGGAACTCCGTCACGTTGCGGGACTTCGCTGGAATACCGCATATTACGCCACCGTACCGAAAGGGGATACCTTGAAAGTCGCGCTCGTCGTCCCCCCCTGGGGACCCGATGACATAAGGGCGAAGGACACCCGCGGGATCGCCGGCTGCTGGCCCACCCCGGGCATGCAGTACATCGCGGGCGAGCTTCGCCGGCGCGGCCACCGGGTCATCTATCTCGAGGGTTTTTTCCATTCCAACGAAGAGATGCGCAAACGGGTCGCGGCATTCGGGGCCCAGGCTCTGGGCGTTTACGTCATCAGCCTTCTCTGGCACAAGGCCGAACCATTCATCAGGGGCGCCCGGGCTGACAATCCGGGTCTTTTCACCTTCATCGGCGGGCACGGGGCCACGGCCATGCCCGAACACATGCTTTCCGAGTGTCCGGAACTCGACGCCGTGGTCACCGGAGAAGGGGAACAGACGAGTGGCGAGATGATCGACACGATCGAGAGGGGCGGAGACCTCTCCGGTGTCAGGGGGCTTTACATGCGTGACGCTTCCGGGGCGGCTGTCTTCACCGGTGAGCGCCCGCTGGTTTCCAACCTCGACGAACTGGCCTTCCCTGCCGTCGACCTTTGCGAGATGGAGCGGTACTTCCCCAGTTTCGAGCAGGTTTCCACCGTTCCGGTGATGCAGATACTCGCAAGCAGGGGCTGCAACGGGACCTGTCTTTACTGCTACAAAATGTACGGCAGGCACATTCGTCTTCGATCCCCCGCCCGTGTGGTTGACGAGATAGAGCACTACGTAAGGTACTACGGAGCACGCGAGATCAAGTTCTGGGACGAGCACTTCACATACAGCCACAGGCATACCTACGAATTCTGCGAAGAGATGATCAGACGGGGCGTGAATGTCCGCTGGTGGTGCTCGTGCAGGGCTGACGCGGTCGACAGGAGGATACTCAGGGCCATGAAGGCCGCCGGCTGCTGGTGCATCAACTTCGGTGTCGAGAGCGGGGTACAGAAGAACCTCGACACACTGATGAAGCACGAGACCCTTGAACGCATCAGGCTGGCCGTAAGGCTCGCCCACAGCGTGGGGATCAAGACCCATACGACATACATTTTCGGCATCCCGGGCGAAACCTTCGAAGAAGGGCTTGAGACCATCAGGTTCGCCAAGAGCCTGGGGAGTTTCACCGTCGAGTTCTTCCCCATCACGCCGTTCCCCGGCACCCCGATGTTCAAGGGAATCCAGCAGGGCAGGTTCGGTACCATGAGCGAGAAGCTCAATGACCAGGGGATGCTCCTCGACAGGCCCTGCTTCGTCCCGTTCACCATGAACGGCGACCAGATCATGGAACTGCGCAGGCTGGCATACATCCGTTACTTCTTCAGGCCGTCGTTCCTTTACTACAGGCTCACGAACATCACCAGCGCCTTCCAGCTAAGGGCTGTCTGGCACGGCGCGAAGAGCCTTCTGATGATGCTGGGTGAGCAGCTCGGCCTGGTCCGCGGGAAAAGGAAGGTCCATCCCTGACCCTTACTGTCGTCATCCCGGTACACAACAGCTCTGAGACACTTGGCCTTGTGATTCCATCCGTGCAGCGCGAACTGGGCCCCGAAGACAGGGTCCTGGCTGTCGACGACAGGTCTTCCGACGATTCCGCGGGCGTTCTCGACGGGCTGGGAGTTCCCGTTGCGGAATCGACCGGGAAACCCGGCGCGGCCGGGACCAGGAACACCGGAGGCATGGCCGCCTCCACGGACTGGATCCTGTTCCTCGATTCCGACGCGGTACCGGAGCCCGGCTGGAGGGCCGTTCTGGAAGAGGCGACGGGGAAGGCCGACGCCGTCCAGGCCGTGTACGGGCCCGAAGCTCCGGGGAAGGGCACGGCCACGTTCTACAAGAACTACTACTACCACCACACTTTCACAAGAAGGATCCGCGGTCCCTACATAAAGGGATGCGGGACTTTTTTCTTCGCAGTGCGGACCCGTGTTTTCAGGGAACTCGGCGGGTTCGACGAGAACATTGCCGGGGCCACGATAGAAGATGCAGACTTTTCAGAGAGGCTGTGGGCCGGCGGCGGCAGGATACTCATCGCTCCCGGGATACGGGTCTTTCACCTGAGGGAGTACTCAATGGGCGAGTTCTTCCGGTACGAATGGAACATGATGCGGGCCAAGGCTCTGTACATTCTCAGGCGAAGCCCTGAAAGGGGCGCTCCCTCGATAAGCGTGGCCGGTTTCTCCGAGATGTTCCCCGTTCTGGGCGGGGCCTTTCTCTCGTGGTTTGCCGTATTCGCCGCGATTCTATGGGCGGCTGGCGTGAGCCTGGCCGCGTGGTGCCTTCTTTTCGGGGTGGCGCTTGGCGCGGCCCTGCAGCTTCCCCTTTGCTTTCACATGACCAGGGAAGGCGGTTTCAGGGGTCTGCGGGCATGCCTCCTCATCGTTCCCGACCTCCTTCTCATCGTTCCCGCTTCACTTTCGGCGGTGTTTTCAGCCATCAGGGGAAGACGGTACTGAGATGAAGCCGAAATGCCTTGTCGCGGGCATCATCCTGCTGGTGGTCTTCGCGGTGTACGCCCTGGGGGGCGGCCGCCTTCAGGGTCCGGCGGACAAGGCGGTTCAGCTCGTCCTGCTGGTTCCCGCCGCCCTGCTTTTCGCCATGGCCCTCAGGGGATGGAACGCCCCTTCACATTTGCTGAGAGACTTCCTGATGCACGGAAGCGAGGCCCGCTTCGTGCTTCTTTTGCCCCTGCTTGCGGCAGGCATCACTGCCTGGATCGCCTACGGCCCGCTCGAAGGCATTCCCAAGGGCGGTGACGAGGCGGCCTACCTGTTTCAGAGCCGGATCTACGCACGCGGCCAGGCGTGGGCGCCCGAACCCGCGGTTTCCTCCCCCCGCGACCTCTTTCCATTCAGGCACTTCATCTTTGACAGGGGCCGGTGGTTCGTGATGTACACACCCATTCACGCCCTTCTCATGGCCCCTTTCACCCGGACCGGGCTGAACGCCCTCATGGGGCCGCTTCAGGGCGCCCTCTCCCTGGCCGGGGCCTACCTGCTCTTCCGAAGGCTTGCCGGACGGGCCACGGCAAGGCTGGGCGTTCTTGTCATGGCCGTGTCTCCTTTTTTCCTGTTCATGGCCTCGACGCACATGGCGCACAACTCCGAGCTGCTTTTCGTGACATGGGCCCTGTACTTCCTTGTAAGGGCTTTTCAGACCTCCGGCAGGACAATGTACGCGGTTGCCGGTTTCCTCCTGGGCATGGCACTCTGCGCCAAACCCTACACCCTCCTTCCCTGGGCGCTTTCCATCGGGCTGGTCCTTTTCGCCAGGCTGAAGGCGGGAGCCCTGAAGGCGCTTCTCTTCATTTCCCTGGGCGCTTTGCTTCCAGTGGCGTTCTTCCTCTGGTCCAACGCCCTTTACACCGGCGACCCCATGTCACCTGCGTACAACCTGGCCCGCGGAGGCAGCCTGGTGGGGTTCGGACCCGGCAGGGCATGGTTCCCCGAGTACGGCGATCACGCACACACCCCGCTCCGGGGGCTTCTGAACATCGCGAAGCAGGCGGGGGCGGGGAGCACGATACTCCTGGGGTGGCCATTCCTCTCACTGGTCCCTCCGCTTCTGGTGCTTCTGAACAGGGCTCTGGCAGGGAAGTGGAAGACGCTCTTCCTGCCGATACTGGCGGTTGTCCCGTTCATGTTCATCCACTACGCCGCAGCAATCGACTACGGTCCACGGCACTACTACACGACTCTCCCAGCCTTCGCGCTTCTTTGCGCCCTGGGCATGAGGGAGGCGGTGCGGCGGTGGGGGAACACGGCGGTGCTCTTCATCGGCACCCTCTTCATCCTGACCACGTTCATGGTATACATTCCCGACGGGATCGCCCTTCGAAGCGGGCCGTGGCAGACCATTGACGGGATTCCCGCCGGTCTGGCGACGGCGAACGCGACCCCCCCCGCAGTCGTGTTCATGGAGGCTGGTGAGCACGGCTACCCCAGCATCATGAGCGGGCTTCTGGCGACCGACCCCTTCCTCGAAGGCGACATGGTCTTCTGTGCCCACCAGACCCCCGGGGAGGACATGGCAGCCATGGAAACGGTCTTCCCCGGAAGAAACCCGTACCTGTTCCACATGGAGGGCGACCGGGGCGTTATCGAACCCTGGACCCCTGAAAGGGCAGCGGCCCTGACGCCCGAACGGGAGCTGCGCCCGTCCTGGGCGCCTTCGAACGTTCAGATTCAGCGGGCTGAACCGCCCTGCCCATCGCCCTGACCCGGAGCTGTTCCATCCCGTCTTAATCGCCCTGCGTCAACGCGCACCTCTGCGCGGGTAGTCGGTTCCGTTCAGGGTGAGACTTTCCCGCGCCATGCCCGCACGGCACAAAGGGTTTGCCTGTGGAAGGACTAACCCTCTTTGATGGCTTGGGCGGGAATCATGTTCGTTCGGACCCCTGAAGCCTTACAGTGCCGGTACTGCTGCCTGAAGCTCCGACAACAGCAGTGCCGCCTCTCCGGGCAGCCCTGTGAGAAGTTCGGCTGTGCTTGACAGCTCAGCCAGTATCATCGGGAGATGCACTGCGTTTACACCCGCGAAGTCATCCGGTGCCGAGGCTGCCAGGTTCGCACTGGCTGCCGCAAGCTCCGTGACGGTTTCGGGCAGAGCCGTGAGACCATCTATCGACGCGGGAATGAAGAGCTTCAGGGTTGAGAAGGTTTCGAACTGCTCGCTGTCCTCGATGCTGTTAAGGAACTCCTCATCACCGAGAGCTTTTGCCAGCATTTCGGTGTCGGTGATGGTCTGCAGCATCTGTACCGTCCGGTGTGCAAGCTGGATAGTCCCGCGCATGCGGCTCGCCTCATAGAAGAATTCGTCATACTCACGCATGTCAGTTTGAAGATAGGTCAAGGAATCAAGCTCGAATGGGTTCGGATCGTCAAGGGATCTGAATGCGTTGTGAACCTGAGAAGGAAGAAGCGTTACATGGATGGCTTCATTGGGCAGCTCAATCTCGCCGGGATCCGGTATCTCCGGCAGCCCGAATCCGTCGGATGTACTCACGAAGGCTGCAATTGCAGCCAGAAGGAACAGAAATGCACACTGGTTTCCAGACACGGCACCACCCCTTTTCCCCTTGGTCGAACGACAGAGTAAAACTATTAATGCTTCGGTCACTTCCGTCAACGCGGTGAATCAGCTTCATCTTCGGGTTTATTCAGTGCAGCCTCAGCCAGTGCTTCGGCATTGAAGGAGGATCCAGGGTCATGCCGGGACGCTGGTGGCCGGCAGGTGTATCAGGGCGGTTGACCGGTCTCCCGCCCTTGCATGCACTCATCCTCTACGCTTTCACCCCGACGGCAAGCACAGCCGACGCCCCCGCGAAACCGACCCGTTTCAGCCTTTCGCGGAGCATGGCGCCACGGGCGATGAGCTCCGGATGCCCTTCCGCCCTGGCCATGCAGCTCTGGATCGTCTTTTCGAGGTAGGCGGCGTTTTCCGGGTCCCTGGGGTCGGTCTCCATGTCGGTCTGAACGGCTGAGAGCACGCCGGCCAGCCCGAGTTCCACCGGGATGGCCTCGATCTCGCCGCGCGTCAGGGTGACGTTGTGGACAGTGCCGGAAAGCCTGTCCACGTCGCCCCACCAGTGGTGCAGCATGACATGGGTCTGCTGGGGTTCGGTCTGCCCGCCGTCACGGAACATCTCTCTCAGGATGAAGAGCCCTCCGGGTCTCAGGACCCTGATCATCTCCCGGAGGATGGCCTGGGGATCCCGGAAATGGTGGATCGAGTTGGCGACCGCAACGGCGTTGAAGGTTCCTTCCGGGAAGCAGAGCCGTTCCCCCGAGGCCAGAACCGGGAAGACGGGGTCATCCCTGAAGGCGCCGGCAACTGCGCGCAACGCGTTCGGTGATGTGTCTACTGCCGTGACGGTGCTTTTCGGTGCGGCGTGGTGGCGCAGAAACCCTATGAAGCTTCCGTTTCCCGTGGCCACGTCAAGAATGCGTCCGCCGAGCCTTTGCTCCAGGAACGCCCCGATCATCTCTTCGGTTCCGATAATCAACCTCCCCGGTGTATTGCGCAGCTTCCGGCCATTTCGTAGTGTTTGCCGTCCAGTGTTTCCAAATGAATGAGAAGAGCTAGGAAATGAACTTTACCTGTTTCATGCCCGCGTACAATACGGGCAGATTCATCGAGGGTGTTATAAGGAACATCCCGCCCGGGGCGTGGGACTCCATTGACACTCTTCTGGTGGTCGACGACGGCTCCACCGACGACACCGCCGAGATCGCAACCGGCCTGACCGCCCATTTCCCCAAGATCCAGTTGATCCGGCACGACAGGAACCGCGGCTACGGCGCCGCCCAGAAGACGGCCTTCGACTGGGCCGTTTCGCGGCGGGCAAGTGGCGTGGTCATGCTCCACTCCGACGGGCAGTACCCCCCCGACTTCCTCCTGAAAATGATCGCCCCCCTCAGGGAGGGCGCCGACGTCGTGGGGGGAAGCCGAACCATGTACGGAGACATGAGGAAGGGCGGGATGAGCCAGGCCAGGTACTGGGGCACCGTTGGCCTGAACGGTCTTGAGAACCTCGTGTTCCGCGCGAAACTGACGAGCTACCACAGCGGCTACAAGGCGTACAGCCTCGGGGCCCTCGAGCGCATCCCTTACCGCGGATACTCCGACACGTTCAACTTCGATTCGGAGATGCTCGTCGGCGCCATCAGACAGAAGCTGACCGTCGTCGAGGTGCCCATCCCCACCCTGCACGGCCAGGGCTACTCCAGCCTTAAACCCATCCCCTACGGCCTGAGCGTCCTGCACACGATCTGGAAGTTCCTTGTAAAGAAGATCTAGGGGACGGACTTAGTTTTTTTAGTTTGTTGCCGTAAGACATTGGTCTGCAATAAATAAGCAACAAAGCTACACTCAGTATCTCTTTCCGAAAACGAACTCAATCGTTCCCCGCGCCAGCCCCAGACCGAGAATGGTCATGTCCAGAACGCACATGAAGGCGAACCCGGGAATGACACCCCGGGGGAAGTGCCTTCGTGCGGCTGCGAAGAAACCGGCGTGACAGAGAAGCGCGGGAATGAGCAACCCCGGAAAAAGAAGCAGCCCGACAGGTCCTGTGATGAAGGCTGAGAGCAGCGCACACCAGGCAAGCATCGTGAGAATTATCGAGAGAACGACCCATCTGCTGTGATGGGTTCCTGTTTCGTGTACGTTCATGTAACGGGCGAGAAGCCTGTGTTTTACCTGCCGCCAACCGGACTTTGCCTGTGCTGCGGCCATTCGAAGGCGCCTTGCGGCGAAGGATGCATGGTCGTACCGGGCCAGGTGTGTCACCTGGAGGGATGTGTCAAGGTAGATGACCCCTCCCGAGTCGGCTACCGCGTACCCGAACTCCTCGTCCTCAACGGTGGGTTCGGGGATACACTCGTTGAACCCACCCAGTTCAAGGAACACGGGGAGCCTCACCGCGGCGCACCAGGTTGCGAAGATTGCCACCTTGCCGCTTTTCAGCCTTCCAAGGGAATGATGGTAGTAGAAGTTCTGATACTGAGTGACAAGACCGGCGCCCGCACAACCCGGTGTGTAGATGGTTTGCACCGCTGCAACGGACGCGTCGTTGAAGTGGCGGCTCATGGTTTCAACGAGGTTTTCCGGAATGATCACATCGGCGTCGAGAAAAAGCACGACGTCACCCCGGGCGTTTCCCGCCCCCAAGTTCCTTGCGGCTGCCGGCCCCGCATTTTCGGAAAGGCACAGGACTTTTGCCCCCACAGACCTTGCAAGCGCGGGGGTGTCGTCTGAGGAGCAATCGTCCACCACGATCGTTTCCAGGGGAGCCACCGTCTGCATGGCAATCGCGTTAAGGCATTCCGCAATTGTGCGACCGGCGTTCCATGCCGGTATGATCACCGAGATGCTCAATCGGAGGGTCCCTTCCCTTTCGGGGTTTTCCTAAGGTCGGTATTATATTCCGATTCCGCGTGAAAGGGCTGAGAATGAAGATCGTACTTTTAACAATGCCCGCGACCTGGGAACAGGATCAGCACGATTTCATGAACCAGCGCATTTCTCCGTTCCGCTGGCTCAGGATCAAGCCCCTTGTGAACGTGGTTCCCTCGCCGTCCCTTCTTTACCTGGCGCCTTACGTGATTTCCGACGGTCATGATGTCGCTTACCTCGAAGGGCTGTTCCACAGCTATGAGAGAGCCCTGGAGAAGCTTCGTGACCTGAAACCCGAGATTCTGGGAGTCACGATTACCAGTGTTGACTGGGAGAACTCACGCTGGATGCTCAACGAGTTGAAAAGGGAGTTTCCCGATACGATTTTCGTCGCCGGCGGCATACACCCCACGCTCTGGGGAGAACGGTGCCTTGAAGAGTGCGCCGGACTGGACTTTCTGGTTTACGGCGAAGGCGAACACACGTTCAGGGAACTGGTGCAAACCCTGTCTGAAGGGGCTTCCCCCGGGGAAGTCAGGGGAATAATCTACAGAGATGGTGCCGGGATACGTCGAACCCCTCCAAGACCGGTGGTGGAAGACATCGACACACTGCCGTTTCCCGCCCACCAGCTAGCTCCGGCTTCGGATTACCTTCCTTCCCCCACCTTCTACAACCGCCTTCCCCACGCCAACATCATCGGAGCCAGGGGCTGCCCGTACGAGTGCATATTCTGCCACACGGACAGGCACACGAGAATGCGTACCGCGGGAAACATCGCAGATGAGATACAGTGGCTGGTGGAGAACCAGGGCGTTCGGGACATAGCCTTCTGGGATGACACGTTCACCCTTTCCGCGGAAAGGGTTGACGCGTTCTGTAATGAGATCGAGAAGCGCCATCTGGACGTGGACTGGGCTGTTAACGCCAGGGTGGACAGGGTCACCGAGGGAATGCTCAGGCGGATGAAGAAGGCCGGATGCTGGAGGATCCTGTTCGGAATCGAAAGCGGGGTTCAGAAGAACCTCGACACTCTGAAGAAGAGGACGACGCTCGACCAGATCCGCAGGGCCGTGAGCGCAACAAGCGCTCTGGGAATGGAAGCTTACGGCACCTTCATGTTCGGCATTCCCGGCGAGACCTTCGAAGAAGGGCTGGCCACGATTGACTTCGCCTGTTCACTCGACCTCGACTATGCCGTCTTCGTGAACCTTACGCCTCTTCCCGGAAGCGAAGTCTACAATGATCTCCTTGCGGGAAGGATCAAGCCCTCCAAGTTCGCCCGGGACAGGTTCAACTTCAAGAACGTCTCGTTCGTTCCCGAGGGCATGACCGAGGACCAGATAAGGTTCCTGATACAGGAAGGCCACCGGAGGTTCTACATGAGGCCGAAACTGGTCTGGAAAAAGATCAGGCGAATGCGAAGCCTGCTCGACCTGAGAAAGTACATCAACGGATTCTCCCTGATCGCCACCGCAAAATACATGAAGAGGCCGCTGGAGCCTCAACTCCATTGATCGAACTAACCCTGATCAGACCGCCGGTGGTTCACCTGAAGGCGGATTTCTACGGCAGCATTCCGGGAATCCCCTCAGGTCTCGCATACCTGGCGGCATCGACAAGAGACGCCGGCTATCCCGTTAAGATAGTTGATGCCTACGGCCTGAATCCCCACCGTTTCTACACTTTCCGCAACCGCTACAGGGCGAGGGGCCTGACCCCATCCGAGACTGCCCGGCTCACACCATCCGGTGCCGTGGCGGGGGTGAGCGTGCATTGCGCAGGCGAACACTCCATGGCCTGTGCCATCGTGAGGGAACTCAAGGCTTCCAAACCACATAGGCCGGTGGTGGTGGGAGGGTACCACTCCACCTTCGTTCCGGGTGACTTCATTGCCGCAGGGGCTGACTATGTGATCATGGGCGAGGGGGAGAGACGGCTTCCGGCTCTTCTCTCCCGTATCGAACGGGGCGAAGGGATCGAAGGGCTCGAAGGGGTGGCGTTCAGGGGGGGCATCGTCGACCGCAGAACGAAGTACACCGTCAACCTCGACAGCATGCCTTTCGCCGCGGTGGACCTGCTGCCTCTCGAGAACTACTGGAAACTTGGATACGGACACGGGCCCGTGATGCGGAACGTACGTTACATGAACATCCTCACCTCGCGGGGCTGTCCGTACAAGTGCTCGTTCTGCCAGGCTCCCGAGATGAGCGGCGGGCACTGGCTCGCCAAAAGCGCCGACAGGGTCCTCGAGGAGATACGCTGGCACATGGACACCTATGGGGTGAGGGACTTTCACATTCAGGACGAGAACTTCGCGGTGAACCGGAAAAGGGTTGAGGACATCTGCAGGGGCATAATCGAAGCTGATTGCGACATCACCTTCTGCTTTCCATCAGGGTTGAAGATGGAGACCCTCGACGGTGAACTTCTTCGGCTTCTGTCGAGTGCGGGCATGCGGTACTTTTCCCTCTCCCCCGAGTCGGGTTCCCGCAGGGTCCTCGAGCTGATGAACAAGACCGCCGACATCGACCGGGTTCCCGGGCTTGTAAAGACAGCCTCATCCCTCGGGGTTTCCACCTGCTGTTTCTTCGTGGCGGGAACTCCGGGCGAGAGCGCCAAAGACCGTCACGATACGAGACGTTACATAAGGAGGCTTGCCCGGTGCGGAGTGGAGGAAGTGGTCATGCCCATAATGACTCCATTCCCGGCGACGCAGGCCATGTCCGAGCCGGGGCTTCAGGGTTTTGGCGAGATGGATGAACTGTGCTTCTCACCGGTATGGAGGCGTGATTACACCTCGCTCGACCTTTTCAGGCGGGTGACCTACCTGCACTTCTATGCGGCCCGTCTCTTCAGCCATCCCCTTTCATTCCTGGCGATGCTTGTCAGGATTGTCACGGGGAAATGCAGGACCAAGGGAGAGATGACAGCGAGAAGGATGGTTCGGGACATCCTGGACAGGCTTTCCGCCCTGGGACATCCAGGGGAGGAGTGATGCGCGCACTCTGGCCCGAAGCCCTTCTCGCAGTTCTTTTCCTGGCAGGTGACCTCTTTTTCGCCGGAACCGCCGCAGCTGCGGCAGGAGCGTCTGCAGGTGTGATCGCCTACCTGGCTTCGCTGCTTTCCGGCCGCGGAAAAGCCGTTCTCCTCGTCGAGGGTCTGGTGCTTTCCGTCCTGACACTGACCGCCCATTTCACTTCGTTCCCCGGGGGCGCCTTCACCCTGTCCGAGGTCGTCCTGGGCGCGTTCCTTCTCGTCTCGGGAATCAGGGGCAAACCCGCGCTGGCGGCAATGGCCGGACCTCTTGCACGCGGGATGATGTCGAAAGACGAGGTCTCGGTCCTCACAATGTCCACCGGTGGTGCATTTCTCTTTCACGGAGTGGCGTCGGTGCTTCTTTGCTCGTCCGGTGACGGGAATCCCCTGATCAGAACTGTTTTGCTTGTTCCCGTGTTTCTTGCTGCCGGCGCCCTTTCGGGGCGAAGGTTGAGGAAGATCAGGAAGCAGGCGCTGCCGGTGCTCGAAGGGTCTGACGACGGGATGGTGCTCACCGCCGGCGGGGTGAGGATGGGCAAGGTCAGGGTGAGGGGGGAGGGAACGGCTGCCGTCGTGGAAGTGATCGAAATGGAACCGGGCAGCCTGCCTTTTCTTGAGAAGGCTCTGACACGGCTCGGTCACCGGGCAGTGCTTGTCACGTCCTGGCCCCACGACTCCCTGCTGCTCTCGATCAACGGCTACTCGGCATCAGGCCCTAACTGGCGCAAAATACTTCGCTGACAGGCATCAACACGCCTGAAGGGCTTCATGCCGCCCGGCCCGGGGCATTCCCGCCGAGTTGACTTCCCGGCGGCGCCCTGTAATCTTACGTAATCCTATATTCCATAGTGTCTTCTTTCAGCCGATTCCCACAACAAGGGAGGTTCACGAAGTGACCAGCTATCCGTGTCCCGAGATCAACTCAGACGAGTGCAAGGGTTGTGGCCTGTGCGTAGCCGCCTGCCCGAAGAAGGTGCTCGTGATCTCAGAGAAACTCAACTCCAAGGGCTACCATTATTGCGCCTACATCGGTGAGGGTTGCATCGGGTGCGGGAATTGTTTCTACAACTGCCCCGAGCCCGGCGCCGTAACCGTTTTTCTCAGGGATTATCAGCCCCGGAAGGAGGCGTAGCATGGCCAGAATGCTCATGAAGGGCAACCATGCGGCCGTTTACGGTGCTGTCATGGCGGGGTGTACCGCGTACTACGGCTACCCGATCACACCGGCGAGTGAGATCGCCGAAGCGGCCGCAAGCATACTGCCGAAGCTCAACAGGACCTTTCTTCAGGCCGAGAGTGAAGTCGCGGCCATCAACATGGTCTACGGCGCCGCTGGAAGCGGATGCAGGGCCATGACCGCCAGTTCCGGGCCCGGCATAAGCCTGAAGATGGAGGGTTTGTCGTACTGCGCAGGATCGGCCCTTCCGTGTGTGATCGTAGACATTATGAGGGGCGGTCCCGGCCTTGGCAACATAGGTCCGGAACAGAGCGACTACAATCAGGTGGTCAAGGGGGGCGGTCACGGCAACTACCGGAACCTGGTGCTCGCGCCCAACAGCTGTCAGGAAATGTGTGACTTCACAAAGCTTGCCTTCGAGCTGGCCGACAAATACAGGAATCCCGTTTTCGTACTCACAGACGGGGTTATCGGTCAGATGATGGAAGCCGTGGAGATACCGGAACCGGTCGACTCGATCCCGGACAGGTCTTCGTGGGCAGTTTACGGGACGCCCCTTCACAAGAACCTCATCAATTCCATCTACCTTGACCACGACGACCTTGAGGAGTGGAACAAGACGCTTCTGGCCAAGTACGAGTCAGCAAAGGCTGCGGAAGTAAGGTTCGAGGAATACAGGATGGATGACGCGAAGATCGCCGTCATCGGGTACGGATGCGTCAGCAGGGTACTGAGGAACACGGTCGACGCCGCCCGGGAAAGGGGCATCAGGCTTGGTCTGTTCAGACCGATCTCGCTTTTCCCCTTCCCCGAGAAACAGATCGGAGCGTTTCCCTCACGCGGCGTGGAAAAAGTGCTCACCGTCGAGCTTTCCACCGGCCAGATGGTGGACGATGTGAACCTGGCCCTCCAGGGCGCAATCAAGAGTGACCTTTATTTCCGCCTTGGCGGCAATGTTCCTTCCGCTCTCGAGATCCTCGACAGGATTTCCGAGCTTTACGGGGTGTAGCCATGGAAAAGAAAACAGTTCTCAGAAAGCCCAAGGGGTTCCTCGATGTTTACAAGTACAAACCCGGCGCCGAGAAGGACAGAACCCACTACTGTCCCGGCTGCGGCCACGGCATACTTCACAAGCTCATCGCGGAGGCCCTGGAAGACCTTGAGATAATAGACAGCACCATTCTCATAAGCCCTGTGGGCTGCAGCGTCTTCGCCTACTACTACTTCGACGGCGGCCACTTTCAGGTTGCCCACGGAAGGGCTCCCGCCGTCGCCACAGCAGTCAACCGGGCCAATCCCGACAAGGTTGTCATCAGTTATCAGGGCGACGGCGACCTGGCGGCGATAGGCGGGAACAACATCCTTCAGGCGGCCAACCGTGGAGAGAACATCGCGGTGTTCTTCGTGAACAACGCCATCTACGGAATGACAGGCGGTCAGATGGCCCCAACCACACTTGAGGGCCAGAAGACAACAACCACGCCTTACGGGAGGAACCTTGGCTCCGATGGCTATCCCATCCGCATGGCTGAGATAGTCGCCCAGCTCAACGCGCCCGTTTTCGTCACGAGGGTCTCGCTGCACAACCCGGCCAATATCAGGAAGACCCGTGCCGCCGTTCGCCAGGCTCTACAGAATGCCAAGGAGCACAAGGGTTTCCAGTTCGTTGAAGTCCTGTCCACCTGTCCGAGCGGTTGGAAGCAGGAGCCGGTGGATGCCATGAAGTGGGTCGAGGAGCACATGATCCCAATCTTCCCGCTTGGGGTCCTGAAAGACGGCAGCGCCGAGGCAAGGGTTGTCACGAGACCCGAACCCATCGTCGATCCGGCCGTTGTTGTCGAGAAACTCGGTCTTGACAAGGGTTCTTCCGTCAGTTTCGACAGGGGTGATATTGCGCCGGAGTACTCTAGAATGGCGATCAGGATCGCCGGTTTCGGTGGTCAGGGCATAATGTCGACCGGCCAGATCCTCGCCCAGGTCGCCATGGAGTATGGATACAACGTGTCATGGCTTCCGAGTTACGGCCCCGAAATGCGCGGCGGCACGGCAAACTGCTCTGTGAACATCCAGGATGAAACCATTGGCGGAGCCGAAGCAGTGAACCCGAACATGGTGATTGCCATGAACAGACCCAGCATGGAGAAGTTCGAAAAGGCCCTGAAGCCGGGTGGTTCACTTGTCTACAACAGCACACTGATCGATGTCAAACCCACCCGCTCCGATATAAGGGTCTTTGCGGTGCCAGTCACCGGACTTGCGGACGAACTGGGTGACACAAGGGTTCAGAGCATGGTTGGTGTGGGAGCCTACGCAGCCATTACGGGCATGTTCAAACCCGCGGACATAGTGGGGTTGCTTCCACAGGTGTTCAAGGGCAGGAAGCAGGCGATAATCGACCTGAACGCCAGGGCAGTTCGGGCCGGATACGACTTTGTGAAGAACAACTTCTGAGGAGGAACCCGCCCGGGGACGGCCGAGGTTCCCGGGCGGACCCCGGAAGGATGCATTACGATGTCTGCCGCACGCTCGTACCGTGCGGGAGTTGCTGTTTCCACGAATAAGGGAGTCCGTGATGAGTAACAAAGTGTTTCCGCTTTTGGTCGCCGTTCTTCCCTTTGCTGTGTTCGGCTTCGGATACCCCGCATCTTTTGGCATTGGAACCAGCCTTGTGGGTCTTGATGCCGTAACGGCTTCCACGGGCGGCGTATCCTCGATCGACGTCGGGGGCTCGTCACTGATGCTGAACCCGTCGGGACTGGGTCTTCTCAGGACTGCCCGGGTTCAGGCCGGGGTTGGTCCCATGCTCACCAAGGAATCGGTGGAAACCCCATACGGGATATTCAACATCTCTGACATCGCCCTGGGCTCGGTTGGGCTCACGGCGGCATTCCCTCTTTCCGACGGCCTTGGAGCGGGTCTGGGGATTGTCAGGCGTTCGGATTTCTCGTACACCGGGGAATTTTACGACACCATTATCGAAGGCACTGACACGGTTATCGTCTTCGAACAGCAGAACAACAGCGGCAGTGTCTGGGACGCGTCTGCCGGCCTGGGTACGCGTCTTGTGAATGGCCTCTATGCCGGCGCTGCGATCGGCTACCTTTTCGGAAGTGGAACACAGGACTACTTCCACGACACTTCCATCGACACGGCCTATTCCATCGTTGAAACCTGGGATGAAAGCGCCCTGGTCTACAGGGCGGGACTTACGGCAGCGATCGAAAGGGTAAGGCTTGGAGCGGCTTACTCCAGCGGAATGGACAAATACCCCGCAAGGGCATCCCTCGGTGCCGTCCTTGGCGACATGTCTGTCTGGGAGCCCGCAATCGGGGTTGACGCAGAGATCCTTTTCCCCGGTGATTCGACAAGATTCGCTGCCAGGATTTTCGGGGGAACCCTGCTTTCGGGGAACGAGCTCTACGGAAGGGCTTCGCTTTTCCTGTTCAGTTCACAGGGGTCCGACGCAAGGGAGGGAACCGGCCTTTCCATAGGAGCCAGCCTGAAGGTTGCGGCCCGTCTTGATCTCGACGCCGCATTTTCATGGACTTCCGAGAAACGGACCGGTGACGCGTTCGGCGGCTACTACGAACAGGCATCGGTTACCGACACAAATTCAGGCATAACCTTCGGGATGACCTGGAAGCCATAGGACGGACAAGCATGAGACCCTATCCCCTTCTACTCGCTGCACTCTTCCTTTCGGGCGTTGTTTTCGGATTCGGATACAACGATTCCTTCACGAACGGAACCCCAATTCCCGGAATAACCGCACGAACGGCATCCATCGGAGGGATTATGTCGCAGCCCACTATGACCCCGGCCGGGCTCTTCATGAATCCCGCCGAACTCGGGCTTCTCCAGGGCCTTACGATCAGCCTCGACAGCGGCATGCTCAGGTGGACCGAGACAGTGTTCGACATGCTTGGAGCCAACAGGGGAGGGCAGATCCTTGGTACGGCCACCGGAGCTTTGGCCTTGCGGACCGGACCGCTGGTGATCGGCGCAGGAGCAGCCAAAGTCGCCGATTTCGATTACGCAGGAACTCACAACACCTACAACCCCTATTCCGGAAACCTCGATTCCGTGGAAGTTGCATACGTTTCAGGAAGCCAGTGGGAGTACCTTTCAGGGGCATCGCTGATGCTGTTCCGTGGCGTATTCGGAGGCTTCTCGGCCGGCGTGAGGACCATAAGCGCCGACTACGACTACTTCCTCAGCGACAAGACTTTCGGCGGCACGGATTCGACAGCCCAGTGGATC
Source organism: Candidatus Fermentibacteraceae bacterium (assembly GCA_041750285.1). GTDB lineage: Bacteria > Fermentibacterota > Fermentibacteria > Fermentibacterales > JCC-6 > UBA6080. Next base: position 69,825 of record JBGSZS010000002.1, read on the forward strand.
CTGTCGGGCAACGAGTTCTGCTGGCATGCCGGTCTGGTGACCGTATCCGACCTTGCATCTGCAGGAGTATCCTACTCCTCCGGTTCCGAACACCATTACTCCTCCCTTGCATTCGGAGGGAGCATCGTTTCACCCCACATAAACAACACCCGTACGGGGTTTGAGGCGGAGATAGTCCGTCCATTCTTCAGAAATGACTTCACAGGAAAGCTTTTTATCGAGTCACCCCTCACCTCGCAGTTTGACATCCGCACCGCCGTCACTTTCAACGAGAGCTACCAGTCCAGCAGAACCAGCCTTGGGTTCAGCCTTGGTGGCGGCTATCAGTTCGGTGATGACCTTGAAGTTTCGGTGGGTTGCCTTCTGAGCTCACGAAGCAGAAGCGGAGGCGCCTTTGCAGGCGAAGACGCAGACAAGATCGAGGACTCAACCATTTCCCTTGTGGCGGGGGCCGTATACGGGTTCTGAAAAACGTCAGCGGATGGCACTTCTTGATGAGAGGGCGCCGGGACCCGGCCGGCCCCTGTGTTGACGCAGGGAGCTGAATCAATGCAGAACGGAGCCAGCGGGTGGGTCAGACTCGCCTGTAACAGGCTCACTGGCTCACTGAGCGTAAGCGGTGATTGTCTGGGCATTCTCGGCATACCGGCCGAGACACTGTTTTCCGCCACCGACGCGAGGCCGTTGCTGCCTTCCGTGGTCAGGCGTGCCCTGGAGGATCCGTCCGTGCCGTTCCGCGAGGACAGGCAGGCCGGTATTTTCGTAACCACGACAGAGACGGCATCGGAAGTCGTGATGGTCGTGGCCGGGATCAGGGAGGAGACCGATTCGGTCTATCCCGATCTTCCCGCGGGAGTCATCTCCCTCGACCATTCAGGAATCCTGACCCACTGCAATCGCGAAATGGGGGAGATGTTCGGTATTGATGCCCCCGGCAGCGTTGGGTCCGAGGTTTCCAGGGTTCTCCCGCAGCCCGTGCTTTACAGCTGGAGCAGCGTTATCAAATCCGTGATGATGGGCCATCAGGTGAAGGTGGAGTTCCTTCCGGTAGCGGGCCGCAAGAATTCCGGCATGCTTGTCAGGGGCGGAGCCGGCATCGTCGGCCTTTTCCATGACATCACCGAAGCCATCGAGACCGAGAAGAGGCTGAGAGCCGTCCAGAAGATGAACCAGGCCATTTTCAGCGCCAGTGAGGCCGGTATTCTGATGTTCGACGCCAAGGGCAGGATCCTTCTGGCGAACCGGGCAATGGCCAGGATTACCGGCATGAGCAACAGCCTTGTCGGAATGCATGTGGTGGAAGTCTTTCCAGATGAGTGCCTCAAATGGGTGGACAGGTCCTCGAAGAAGCTTCTGGCCCGACCCGGCAAGGGTGCCACGAGCGGTGATATGGAGTGGGTCGGCTCATCCGGTGAAACCCGGGTTGTTAGGCTGTCCCTGCAGTCCATCACCGATGATTCGGGCGTTGTCACCCATGTGATGGGTTATGTTGATGACATTACCGACCAGGTCCAGGGCATGAAAAGGCTTGAAACCCTTGGTCGCAGCCTCGAATACATGGGCAGGCTCACCACCCTGCTGCCGGGAGCAGGCCGGCAGGACTCCGGAAGTGCGGGGCTCATAAGGGAGATACTGGAAGCAGATGCGCTTGCGGTATACATCAACGATCCCTTTTCAGGCCTCACGCTCTCCGATGGTGACGGCGCATGGCCGGACGGGCTTCCTCCAGGGGACTATTCAGATCTGAGGCTGTCACCCTTCTCCGGATATGAGGAGGGCTTCCGGATGCTCACCGGCGACAGGCTCGGTCTTTTGAAAGGCATTTTCTCAAGGGGGCTCGTTTATACCCTGGGCGGGGCGGAAAACCCCATGGGTTACATCGTGGCCGCATACAGGACCGATCAGGTCGCCATGCACAGGGAGGCTTCGGTTGGCGAACTTGCGGCAGCCCTCCTCACATCGGGCCTTCTTCTGAACCGGGAGCACAGCGAGAGTGAGAAACTCGCATACCTGCTCAGGGGAAGGGACCGTTTTCTTGAGGACCTTTTTCTGAAGATCCCCATTCCAGCCTTCCTTTTCAGTGAATCCGGAGAGATCCTTCTCTGGAACGACGACATGACCCTCATGGCCGGCGAGGACGTCATGTCCCAGACCCTTCAGAGACAGCAGCGCAGTCTTGACCGGATGCTGTCCGACGCCGGAAGCATGACGGATGTGCTGCGGCGATTCTCCAGGGGAGAGCCGATCATCCAGCATTCATTCACGCCCGTCAGCGGGGAGCCTAAGGCGGGGCAGGTCCTTCAGGTGAGAAAGGTGAGATCCTTTGGATGGGGAACCGACGAGTCGTGCTTCCTTGCCGCTGTTCTGTCACAGGATGTTTCCCGGCCGGAATCCTGCGCTTCCTCGAAGCTTCTTGGCAGCCTGATAGATGTTTACGAGGGCAGCGAGCCGGAGAAAGTCATGCGAAGGGCGGCTCTCGGGGCCATGAAACTGTCGGGTGCAGAGGCCGTAAGGCTCACCGTCGACAGGGTGGGGCAGGTTCAGATCCCCCAGGACGGCTGGAACACCGATGCCGCATGGGAGTCCGAGGTTACTCTCGAGGGTGACAGGCTTGTCTTTCAGTTCATTGGAGGCGGCAAGACATCCCATATCGATGCTCTTGGTAAAACACTTCTAAGAATTCTGGGCCGGATGAACTCCGTCCTGTCCCCTTCTTCTCTTGAGAAGATCACCGGCGTTCCCGGCGGTCTGCTGATGGTGACCGACCCGCACGGGAAAGTGCTGTTTTCCAACTGGCCCAGGATAGTGCTTGGGGACAGGGGCTTCGCAACCATCGACGGACTTCTCGGGGAAACGCCTCCCTGGGATGTCCTTGCCTCGTTGCACGCGACCGGGAAGTGCGTGTGGCATCATCCCGGTGAAGGCCCCGTACGTGGGGTCGCCCTTTCGGGTGATCCTTTGTCAAGGACGCTCTGGTACCCTGCCGGCGACGGTGAAGACACCGATCCGGGTGAGGACAAGGCCCGTCTTTCCCTTGTCCTTGTCGAGTTTCTGCTCTCCTACGCGCGCAGGGCCCGTTCTTCAATGGAAGCCATGAAGGAGATGCTCGAGGGCAGGGATTCCCTGGGCAAGCTTTCCAGTACGCTCATTCTCGACCACGGATCGGCTCAGGACGTTCTTGAGGTCCTTCGGATAACGATAGGCGCCGCCTCGGCAAAAGCCAGACCCATCACCGTGGAGGAATGCCTTCATGTAGCATCGGGTTTCCTCAGAAGTTCGGGGGTAAGGGTGCCCGACATGACACTTCCCGATCAGCTTCCCCGTGTGGTAGTCGACCCGGAATGGACAGGCAGGGTGATGGCGAGACTGCTTCGCATGGCCGGTAACAGCAGCAGAGGCATGGCGCTTCGTACCGATGACCGGTGGGTTACCATGGAACTGCCTGTTTCCCTTGAATCGGAAGACATTCCCGGGCAGGACGAAACCGTCAAATGCCTTATGGAGAGCTTCATCGACCAGAGGGCCGAGACCGGGATCCTTGCCGCCCTTCTTGAGAGACATGGCTGCAAACTGGACCTTGATGCCTCCCATGCCCTCCGACTGCGCTTTCCTGTCGTGGAGTAGCGCTTCAGCTGTATATTAGCACCCCACTGGTTGAGAATGGAGGAACCGTTTGGACAGCTACGACTTCAGGGAAATGCAACGGAGATGGTCACCGTTCTGGGAACGGATGAACCTCTATGCCACAGGGCAGGACCCGGAAAGTCCAAACTTCTACTGCCTTGACTACTTTCCCTATCCCTCCGGTGCCGGGCTGTCCGTCGGCCATTGCCGAAATTACATCCCAACCGATGTTATCTCACGCAAGAAGCGCATGGCCGGGGTAAATGTGCTTCATCCAATGGGCTGGGACGCCTTCGGTCAACCCGCTGAGGAGTATGCGATAAAGACCGGCATACACCCCGCCGAGGTAACAAGGATCAACACCGATACCTATCGAAGGCAGATGAAGCTGTTCGAGGCCGGTTACGACTGGAGCAGGGAGATCGATTCCAGCAGCCCGGACTACTACCGCTGGACACAGTACTTCTTCCTGCTTCTCTTCGACAGGGGTCTGGCCTATCAGAGCGACGCTTTCCAGATGTACTGCCCTGCCTGCAGGATAGTCCTGTCCAACGAAGAGGCTGCGGGCGGGATATGCTGGCGTTGCGGCGGAAACGTAACGAGAAAAAGGCTTCCCCAGTGGTACTTCAGGATCACCGACTATGCACAGAGGCTTCTTGACGACCTTCAGGGACTTGACTGGCCCGAAGGCATCAAGGCAATGCAGAGGAACTGGATAGGCAGGTCCGAAGGCGCCGAGGTCGTTTTTCCAGTCGCGCTTCCGGGGGGAGACACGCTGCAGATGCCCGTGTACACCACCCGGATCGACACAATTTTCGGCGCGACCTTCTGTGTGATGGCTCCGGAGCATCCCGATCTGCATGCCGTTACTTCACCGGACAGGCGTGAGGAAGTGTCGGACTATCTGAAGATGGTTGCAACGAGAAGCGACACCGACCGCCAGGCGGATACAGGGCGCGACAAGACCGGCGTCTTCACGGGTTCGTATGCACTCAATCCCTTCACCGGAGCCAGGATTCCCCTCTGGGTGGCGGACTACGTTCTCGGCGGCTACGGGACAGCGGCGATCATGGCAGTGCCGGGTCACGATCAGCGCGATCACGACTTTGCGAAGAGGTTCGGCCTTCCAATCCTCGAGGTAATTGCCCCGGAGGGAGTTCCCCGGGGTGTGGATGACGCGGCGACCGAAGCCGACGGGATGCTGATCAACAGCGGTCCCTTCACCGGTCTCTCCTCCGGCAGCGCCCGGCATGTCATGGCTGAGCATGCAGAGAAAGAGGGTTTCGGACATCCCGAGGTCCGCTTCAGGATCAGGGACTGGCTTGTGAGCCGTCAAAGGTACTGGGGGGCGCCCATTCCCGTAATCCACTGTGCCAGGTGCGGCGCAGTCCCCGATCGGAACCTTCCCGTACTGCTTCCCGATGTCGACGGATTCCAGCCCGACGAGTCGGGTCTCTCACCCCTGGCAAGATCCACCGGGTGGGTGAACACCGCGTGTCCCAGGTGCGGAGGGCCGGCAGAGCGCGAGACCAGTACAATGGCGGGTTTCGCCTGCTCGAGCTGGTATTTCCTGCGGTTCGCCTCCCCGTGGGAGAATGACAGGCCCTTCGACCCCGAAGAGGTGAAGAAGTGGCTTCCGGTTGACATGTACGTTGGGGGAGCCGAGCACGCGGTCATGCATCTGATCTACGCCAGGTTCTTCACGAAGGTCATGTACGACGCGGGAATGGTGGACTTCACCGAGCCCTTCACCTGCCTCAAGAACCAGGGCATGCTTCTCAGCTACGATCATCAGAAGATGTCCAAGAGCAAGGGCAACGTGGTGACTCCCGATGAGGTCGTGGAGAAGTACGGCGCTGACGCCCTGAGGCTCTACATCCTCTTCATGGGTCCCTTCGAGGCCGAACTGGAGTGGAGTGAAGAGGGTATTTCCGGAACCTACAGGTTCGTGAAAAGGATCTGGAAGCTCTTTCAGCTCCCGCTTGAAAACACAGCGCCCGACCCGGCCCTTCGGAAGGAGTTCAGGTACAACCTTGCGAAGACCGTTCGCAAGGTTACGGAAGACATCGACTCGTTCCAGTTCAACACAGCAGTAGCTGCCTTGATGGAGTTCATCAACTTCATGGCGTCGCACCGGGAGAAGGCCGGCTCGGCCGCGGGCGAGTGGGACGCCGCCAGGAAGGACGTGCTGGTGCTTCTGGCACCCATGGCACCCTTCATTGCAGAGGAGTTGTGGCACAGGCTCGGGTACCCGGGCGAGACCGTACACAGGGCTCAGTGGCCCGTTGTCAGAGAGGAAGACCTGACTCAGGACACTGTCGAGATAGCGCTTCAGGTCATGGGAAAACTGAGGGGCAGGATGACCGTTCCCAGTGGTGCGGATGCCGCGGAAATCGAGGCGCTCGCCCTGTCTAGCCCGAGGATCGCGGAGATCCTCTCGGGTGCGCGGCCCAGGCGGGTCATCGTTGTTCCCGGAAGCCTTGTGAACATCATTCCATAGACATCCCTTGAAAAACCCCCCTTCCGTGCCGTACTTATACGGGAGAGGGGGTTCTCATGCTGGCTCTTGCCAGAACTGTCGGGCTGGTAGGCATCGAGGCCTTTCCCGTGGATGTCGAGGTCGACATGAGCAGGGGTCTGCCCAGCTTTTCCATGGTTGGCCTTCCCGACAACTCAGTCCGGGAAAGCCGCGAGAGGGTTCAGGCCGCAATAGCCAACTCCGGGTTCTCTCTGCCCCCCAAGAAACTCACGGTCAATCTCGCTCCGGCGGGGAGGAAGAAGGAAGGCCCCTCCTTCGATCTTCCCATTGCGGTTGGGCTCCTGGCCGCGGGAGGCTTCGTCAGCGCATCCAGGGTTGAACGTTTCGCCTACGCGGGTGAACTTGCGCTCGACGGCAGGGTCAGGCCCGTGCGTGGCATGCTGCCCATGGCATCGGGGATCACCACAGGTCTAGAAGGCCTCTTCGTCCCGGCGGAAAACGCCTCCGAGGCAGCCATTTCCTCTCCCGCAAGGGTGATCCCCGTCCGGTCGCTTCAGGACGTTGCGAACTGGCTCCAGGGCGCCGAGGGGCTCTTCCCTGAACTGCCCGCTCCCGAACTGGCGGACCCTCCCGTTTACAGGGTCGACTTCGCAGAGGTCCACGGCCAGCTGCAAGCGCGGAGGGCTCTCGAGATCGCCGCCGCGGGAGGCCACAACCTTCTCATGATGGGTCCTCCCGGAGCCGGGAAGACCATGCTGGCGCAAAGGCTTCCCACCATCCTTCCCCCCCTCACCAAGACCGAAGCCATCGAGACCACAATGATCCACAGCGTTGCGGGGCTTCTACCCGAGGGGGTGGCGCTGGTGCGGGAAAGACCGTTCCGTTCACCGCACCACACGGTGTCCACCCCGGGCCTGATTGGGGGAGGCACCAACCCGAGACCCGGCGAGGTCAGCCTTGCCCACAACGGGGTCCTTTTCCTCGACGAGCTTCCCGAGTTCAACCGAAGCGCCCTCGAGGCGATGCGCCAGCCCATGGAATCATGCCGGGTGACTGTTTCACGGGCAGTGACCTCCACCGACTTCCCGGCAAGGTTCATGCTGCTGGCCGCGATGAACCCATGCCCCTGCGGCTACCTCACCCATCCCTCAAGGGCATGCAACTGCAGCTCTTCACAGGTTCAGCGCTACCTCGCACGGATATCCGGTCCCCTGCTCGACCGCATCGACATTCACCTCGAAGTTTCCCCTCTCGAGGGCAAACACCTCGGCCCCGAGACCGAACCCGGGGAGCCATCGCTGCCGATAAGGGAGCGGGTTGCCGCGGCAAGGGCCATTCAGGGGGAAAGGTATGCGGGCATGAAGGAAGTGTTCTGCAATGCAGGCATGCCCCCCTCCATGCTGCGGAAGCACTGCTCCATCGATCCCGCTGGCAGAAAGCTGCTCGATACCGCCGCTTCGCGCTTCGGTTTCTCCGCAAGGGCATATTGCAGGGCGCTCAGGGTGTCACGAACCATCGCCGACCTCGAAGGTCAGGACCGGATAAACTCGACCCACGTCGCCGAGGCCGTTCAGTTCAGGGCTCTGGAGAAGGACTACTGGGTGTAGGAATGGGGAAGCCCCCGCCGGTATTGCACCCGAGTTCCCCGGGGATGTATACAATGCTGCAGCGTGAGGGGAGGCCATATCTGAATGCTCTTTTACTTATAGCTCTCCCGGCTTTTCCTGGGCTTGTGGAGTTCCATGCCGAGGGACCGATAGCCGATGGTGGCAAACAACTCGACGTGGGAAGTTACGCGGCGCCGCTGATGACGGACTGGGACGGCGATGGTCTTGAAGACCTCCTTGTGGGCCAGTTCGACGGGGGAAGGATCAGGTTCTACCCCAATCTGGGATCCCGGCAGGCACCGGTGTTCGATGGTTTCGAGTATCTGATGGACGGGGAAGACTACCTCTCGGTTCCCTACGATTGATGCACCGGGGCCACGGATCCACAGGCTGTGGATTGGGACGGCGACGGCAGACCCGACATTCTGGTGGGAGACCGGGAGGGAAACATCCACTTCTTCAGACGCCTCGAGTACGGGGTGGTCAACCTTGAGGAGCAGGACCCGGTCGAAGTCGGCGGCAGGCCGATTGACGTGGGCTACAACTCCGCACCGTGCGTCACCGACTGGAATGCCGACGGTCTTCCGGACCTTGTCGTTGGCAGCCTGAGCGCGGTTCCCGCCGCGGTCTTCCTGTTCATTGACGAGGGGTCGCCGTACTCTCCGTTGTACGTTCAAACCGACACCGTTCTCTGCCAGGGGGCACCCATCCAGTTGACGGCAGCCTACCCCGACATCCATGACCTGACAGGCGACGGCCTGGAGGAGCTGCTTGTGGGCTCGGCCAACGGGAACGTCCTGTGCTGCGTCAACACCGGAACACCCGGAAACCCGGTCTACGGATACTCGGAGAACCTGAGGGCCGATGGCGGGGAGATATACTTCTGTTCGTACGTCAGGCCCTCCATCTGCCAATGGAACGGCGACGGCATCCCCGACCTGCTCCTTGCGGACGACAGCGGGATGGTCCACCTGTTCACCGGGGTGCCTCCGGAAGGTGTTCCGGAATACCCCGCGGCTTCGGTGAGGTTGCTGCGGAACCCGGCAACAGGTTCCGTGAACCTGAGGGTTAACCTTCCCGAGCCCTCGCAGGTGGGAACGGCGCTGTTCTCCCTGGACGGAAGGCTTCTCGGATCGGTGGAAAGCGGCATTCTGCCTGCGGGTCCGAATACGGTGACTGTTGCCTGCGGGCCGCTGCCAGCGGGGCTCTACGTACTGCGCGTGACCGCCGGAAACAGCGCTGAAATCCTCAGGGTGGCAATCATTCCCTGAGAGCCGACGGAAAGGGGCGCCCGGATGGGCGCCCCCGTTAGGTCGTGGAGACTACCTGATGACCATCAGACCGGTGGTGGCGGTGAAGTCACCGGCGGTGATCCTGACCCTGTAGGCCCCGTTGGGAACCGGCGAGCCGGAGGGGCCGGCAAGGTCCCACGTGAGTGTGTGGGCGCCGGCGGGAAGCTCGCCCTGGTTGACGGTCGTTACCAGGCGTCCGCTGATGTCGTAGACCTGCATGCTCATGACAGCGGCTCCGGCCAGATCGACCGGGATCGAGACGATGGATGCAGCCGGGCTGGGATAGGGCATTCCCACGCTGTTCTCGAACCCGGAGAGACCCTCGGCCGAGTGCTCGATCTCGGTGCCCGATACGGTGGCCGTTCCGAGGTAGGTCAGGTGGTTCTGCTTCCAGGCCGTGACGTACATGGTTCCAGTCGAGCCGGGGGTGGGGGTGAAGGTGGCCTGTCCCGATGCGTTGGTGGTGGCGACGAGGTAGACGTCGGCGGTCTCGAAGCTGGTGCCCTTGTAGAGTGTCACCCTTGCTCCGCTGACCGGAGAGCCTCCCGCAGTCACCGTAACGGTGAAGCTCCCGCCGGTGAACGTGGAGGGGTGGGAGCCGCTGAGCTGGGTCGGGGATGCTGACCACAGCGGAAGTTCGGGGCAGCCGAAAAGGTTGTACTCCATGATGCACCAGTGACGGTAGGCATTCGATGGGGGACAGATGCTGTATCGGCCCATGAAGTGCATGGCGCCCAGTGTGCTCTGACCGCTGATGAAGTGGCTGTAGTAGATCTTCTGGCAGAGTATTTCGCTGTCGCCGTTCCCGGGGCTGCTGGGGTTCCCCCAGCCGTACCTGGCACATGCGCCTCCGAAACCCCCGCCGTTGACGTTCGATGTCCATGCGTCGAGCATGCACTCGGTTCCGTCGAGGTGGCCGATGAGGCAGCTTATGCTGTTCCAGATCGCTGGAAGGCCGCCGGAAGAGATGTTCGTAAGGGCCAGAATGTTGCTGTTTGTGAAGCTGCCGCCGGGAACGCCGAACGACTGCTCGCTTCCGTGGGCGGCCACGTAGACATGGTGGGGGCCGGCGTTGAACATGGAGTTGGTTGCAGCCCAGTTGTTGGTTCCATTGGATTCGTAGCGCTTGTCCTGGCTCCAGTTTGCCGGGATGTAGCCCGATATGATCTACGCGCCCGCGCTGCCGTAGCACCCCGGCCATAGCATAGACGTGCTGTAGCCAATGCGCAGCTCACGTACCGCTGTTGTGGGCTCGTCGGAAAGCGAGACCTGCTCGTAGGCGAGGACCTTGTTCACGAAGGTGTTGGCCTCGGCTGCAGTGTTTACGCTGGCGCGGCCAGTGAAGATGGCGGGAGTGTAGCTCATCTGGTCTATGTTGTACTCGCCCCACACATTGTTGTTGTTGGAGTCCCACCGGTCGGCTGCCGGCGCGGTGTCGTTCAGATCGGACCAGTAGTAGTCGACAGGGGGATACTCGTTGTAGCCGCCGGCGCTGATCTTGACATCGCGCCCCGCGACCTTGTCGTCGTCGCCGAAGATGAGGGCGAACTCCACGCCATTGTCACTGGCTTCGTGGAGAAACATCCTGATCTCATGCTGAAGGTCGTCACCGGTGTACTGGGCCTGGATCTCGGTGGTGGTTATCACTGTGGCGGGGATGCCCTTGCGGGTCTTCCAGTTTGCAAGCGTGTTGGCCTGGGCGACGTAGTCGGGGTGGGTGATGATGACGTACTCGCCGAAGGTGAGGTCACGGCTCTCCACTATGGCAGCACCGCTTGACAGGACGTCTTCGGGGTTCACCACGGCGTTCCTGACGACATCGGAGGTCCGGGCTTCGCTCTGGGCGCTGCGAACCTGAACCGTCCTCATGGAGGGGTCGGCAACATACTCGACGTGAAGAGTCACGCTTTCGAGCACTTCGATGGTTCCATCGGCCGGGTTCCAGCGAACCGGGTATACCGACACTCTGGCGACAGGAAATCCCAGAAGGACGCTGGAGTTCTCAAACCTGGCGATGGCGCCCGGGAAGGTCTCGGTGGAGTTGTAGATGCCTGGGTCGGGGCGTGGCATCGGGATGGTGGCGCCTTCCATGAGGCTCAGGGGAACCTGTTCGACGGCCGGAAGGATGTTGTACCTGCCCCTCAAAGGAGCGTAGGAGGCTTCGACGACCGAGACTGAAACCGCACGGCTCTCAGGGGGAAGCGCAACATGCACAGGCAGCACCGGGAGGGCCGGGGCTCCGATCGCTGAGAGCGGGTAGGTGGAAGGGGAGGAAACAGTCGTGTATCCCGCGAGATCAGTCATGGAAACCGAAGAACCATCGAACGGGACGGTTACGGTGAGTTCCCCGGCGAATGCCGTAGCCGAGGCGAGAATGACCAGCATAACGATCTTCACAGCCATGAAGGCCTCCGTTTCATTTCAGGGTTCTGGAAACTGGTGTTTTTTTATAACTCTGCCATGATGGAAAAGCAATTGCTCCCATTTGGATTACCGCAGTGACGGCGTTTCCGTTAGGAGTTCGACTGCGGCGTTCCTGACCGGGAGCGAATCCCATGATGCGACGCGGGTCGACCAGACAACTGTCTGCCCCCGGGTGAAAAGGTTCAGTGATGAGTCTCCCGCCGCGACGAACCAGGAAAAACCGAGGAAGTCGTCCGCCATGGCTGCCTGCTCGGCCATGGGAATGGCTCCGAGGTTTACGGGGTCGCCCCCGAAGGTGAAGCCTTCGTCCTCGAGGGGAAGAAGGAGCTTCTGGAAGTACTGGGCGAGCGCCCAGCCGTTCTCCCCGGGAAAAACTGAAACGCCGATCGAGACGGATGATTCCACCGGTCCGGCTTGAAGCTGCGTCCAGTCTATCCCGGTGCTGTCGACGGTTTCCAAGGCTTCGGGCGTCACGGCCAGGGTTTCCCCATTGTCCCTGACGACGTCCCAGATAAGCAGACCCGCCACCATTGCAGCGGCTCCGAGGGCAAGCCAGCCCTCGATGCTTTCGTCCGCCGAGTCAGAGGATGAACCGCTGCCCGATCCCGAGGGAAAGGCGCCTGCGGTGGTGGACACCAGGAACACCACCGCGAGGAGGATTGCGCCCTGCTTCACTGCTCGTCCGACTTGTATTCGGCCTGGATGCGATCCTGCACCTCTCTCGGAACAGGGTCGTAGTGGCTGAACTCCTGTGTGAAGCTGCCCCTGGCCTGCGTGAGGGAACGCAGTGAACTCGTGTACTGGTAAAGCTCGGCCTCGGGGACCAGGGCCTTGATGATCTGGAAAGCGCCCTGCCCCTCCATGCCCTGTATCTTTCCACGCCGGGAGTTGAGGTCACCCATGACGTCACCCATGAACTCTTCGGGCACCGTGACCTCGAGGGCCATGATCGGCTCGAGAAGGGTGGGTCCCGCCTGCATCATGACCTCCTGGAAGCACTTGCTTGAGGCGAGCTTGAACGCCATGTCCGATGAATCAACCGAGTGCGAGCTTCCATCGAAGACCACGGCCTTCACATCCACCACGCGGCTGCCGGATACCGGACCCTTGTGGAGGGTTTCGAGCACGCCCTTTTCCACCGCGGGTATGAACTTGGTGGGAACGGTCCCGCCGACAACCTCGCTGGTGAACTGGAAACCGGTTCCCCTGGGAAGCGGATCGAGCCTGAGGTAGACATGGCCGTACTGACCCCTGCCGCCGGACTGCTTCTTGTGCTTGTAGCTTCCCTGTGCGCTTTTCGAGATGGTCTCGTGGTAGGCGATCCGGGGCTTGAAGATCTCGGCGTCGACACCGGTGAGGTCTTTCAGGCGGTTGAGCATCGTGTTGAGATGAAGCTCGCCCATGCCGCTGACCGTGGTCTGGTTGATGTCGGGCTCCATGCGGGAGATGAATGTCAGGTCCATGCTGGCGAGCTTGTTGAGCCCAACGCCCATCTTGTCCTCCTCACCGCGTTTTTTCGGGGCGATGGCAGCCCTGTAGACGGGGTTGGGGAAGACGATGGGGGTCAGTGTGATCCCGGCGGACTTGTCGGCGAGGGTGTCGTTGGTGGAGGTGTTCTTGAGCTTCGCAACGGCGATAATGTCGCCGCAGACCATGGAGGAGGCGTCCACCCGGTTCGGGCCGTGCATGTGGTAGTAGTTTCCAAGCCTTTCGCCCGAGTTCTTCTCCATGTTGTGCACTTCCTTCGAACCCTCAAGGGCGCCGCTCACCACCCTGATGTAGACCATTTCGCCGACATGTCTGTCCAGCTTGGTGCTGAAAGCCCTTGCGACGAACGGTCCCCTCGGGTTGGCCTGCAGAATGTCGCCGCCCTGAACCCTGGCGCCCCTGAATTCGAGGGCCGAAGGAATGCACTGCAGGATGCCGTCGAGCAGGGCTTCCTGGCCTGCGGCGGGAATCGCCACGCCGGCGAACAGCGGGAAGAGCCCCCTGCTGCTCACGGCCCCCCGGATTCCCCGGGCCAGTTCCTCCGGCGTGAGGCTGTCGTTGGCGAAGTACTGCTCCATGAGTTCTTCGTCGGCCTCGGCCGCCTGTTCCGTCAGCTCCGCCATGTATTCCTCGATCTTCTCGGCGGAACTGGCGGGAAGGGGAATCTCCTTTCCGGAGAGGTCGTAGGCCTTGCCCGTGAGAAGGTGCACCAGTCCCTTGCAGCCGTCGCTCTCCATGATGGGAAAGACGAAGGGGATGACCGCCTTGGAAAGCATTTCCCGGGCCTGGAGCAGGGCGCGTTCGAAGTCGGCGTTGTCGCGGTCCACACGGTTCACGAACAGCATGCAGGGAGTGTTCATCTCTTCCGCATACTTCCAGGTCTTGTACGAACCGACCTCGACGGCATCGGTGCAGTCAAGCACGATGAGGGCGCCGTCCGAGGCGCTTATCGCCGCAATGGTGTCGCCGTGGAAGTCTGCCAGCCCGGGAGTGTCGATGAGATTGATCTTGGTGTCGTTCCACTCGCAGATGCCAACGGTGGAAGTGAGACTGTGCTTTTTCTCGCGGCTTTCGGTCGTGTAGTCGAACAGGCTTGTACCGTCGTCCACGCTGCCCTGTCTTTCCGCTCCTCCCGAGCGAAAGACCAGCGAATCGCAAAGGCTTGTCTTGCCGACCGATCCGTGGCCGCAAACGGCTATCGTGCGAAGTTTGTCGGGGGTGTAGGTTTTCATTGGGCACTCCTGGGTTTTAGCTTGGATATCTATAAGTAAAATATAATTACCGCTTTTGTAACGGGAACACAATATTACCGCTTCAACGGGATGCCTGTCAACGCCATTCCGATCCATCGTCACGGGCAACCACGGAGAGAGTGATGAGCGGACTTCTCGAGACCCTTCCAGTAGCCGGCGCTGTTGCGGCGGGAGCCTTCGTGCTGCTCCGCGCGTTCCGGGAGCTGTTTGGGGGAACCAGCCGGCAGGACGCCTACAGGCGCATGAACCAGGAGTACGAAAAAAAGAGGATCACCGGCAGGAATACCCCCAAATGCCCCCTTTGCGGCGGCTTCACTGAAAAGGTGCCTTACAGGTTCATAAGCGTCTGGCGGTGTATCCGCTACCCCGAATGCAGGGGATTCGTAAGGGCGAAGAGGGGCAAACCCCGCTTCAGGTAGGCAAACGGTCTGGTGTTGCTGTTGCTTTCACCAGTTCGAACCGGGGTTCCTGCTCGTCGGGAACAGAAACGGAAATCGGAGCAGCTCAAGTGCAACAGGATGGCAGAATAACTTCCCACCCCATATTGCCCTCTCCGGAAGGGAAATGGGTTCGATTCCTCCTCAACGGCAGAGAATGCATCGGGCGTGAGGGGGAAATGGTTTCATCGGCGGTGTTCGCCACAGGTCAGAGGGTTTTCGGCCACCATCCCAAAGATGGCTCCCCGCAGGGGCTTTTCTGTGCAAACGGTCAGTGTTCCCAGTGTACCCTGGTGATTGACGGCGTCGCAAGGAAAAGCTGCATTACGCCCCTCGTGGAAGGGATGCGGGTGTGCACGCTCGAAGGTCTTCCCGAACTCGGAATGGCTTCCCGTGAGATCGTGAAGCCGCCGGTTTCGATCGAAACCGATGTTCTGGTGATAGGCGCCGGTCCGGCAGGGATGGCAGCTGCCGACGAGATGGGCAGCGCCGGTCTCGGTGTCATCCTTGTCGATGACAAGGACAGGCCCGGCGGCAAGCTCGTTCTTCAGACGCACAAGTTCTTTGGTTCAGTTGCGGACTGCCACGCGGGAACAAGGGGCGTGCGGATAGCGGAAATGCTTTCAGGGAGCCTGGCCGCCCACCCATCGGTCAAGGTCTGGCTTTCCTCGACGGTTCTCGCGGTGTTCAGCGACGGGGTCGTGGGGATCCAGCGGCCGGAGGGCTATGCCATGGTCAGGCCCAGGCGTCTGCTCGTGGCTGCCGGCGCCCGCGAGAAGTCCCTTCCGTTTCCGGGGTGCACACTCCCGGGAGTTTACGGCGCCGGAGCCTTCCAGACCCTTGTGAACCGTGACCTGATAAGATGCAGTTCCCGGATCTTCATCCTTGGCGGGGGCAACGTCGGGCTCATAGGGGCCTACCACGCCCTGCAGGCTGGGATGACCGTCGTGGGGATAGCCGAGGGGGCTGCCCGCTGCGGCGGCTACAAGGTCCACGCGGACAAGATCAGAAGGATGGGAGTGCCGATATACACGGGACACTCGGTGATCTCCGCCCATGGCGGCGAAAAGCTTGAAGCCGTTACCCTCTGCGCCGTTGACCCGGCTTTCCGCAGCATTCCCGGCACTGAGAAGAGCTTTGCCGTCGACACTCTCCTCGTGGCCGTGGGGCTCAATCCAGTGAACGAGTTCCACACCAGGGCCGTGGAGTTCGGCATGGATTCCAGACTTGCCGGAGACGCCGAAGAGATAGCGGAAGCGAGCGCGGCGATGTTCGGCGGAAGGATAAGGGGCAGGGAGATCGCCTGCGAGCTTGCCCCGTCAACCGCTGCCTGTCCCGTGGACTGGTCCGGGAAGGCCATGATCCTCAAGAGCCCCGGGGGCGAAGTTCTGCCGTATTCCCCTCCCGGCCTTCAAACCGGTGTGTTCCCCGTGCTCCACTGCACTCAGGAGATACCCTGCAATCCGTGCATGACATCCTGTCCGAAAGACCTCATAGGCACCTCCGGCCACCCCATACTCGGAGTTCCGGAGTACTCCGGCGGATGCATCGGCTGCAGGAAATGCGTTGCTGTATGTCCGGGGCTGGCGGTCACCCTGGCGGACTTCCGTCGTGACCCCCTGAATCCCACGGTGACGCTTCCCTGGGAGTTCTCCGACGACCTCCTGAAATCCGGCGAAACAGTGGAAGTCATGGACTGGGAGGGGGAATCGCTGGGCGGGGGCAGGGTTCTGGGAATCAAACCTGCGCCCGGCTATCCCGGGACCCGGCTGCTCGACCTCATCGTCGATTCCGCCATCGCTGACCGGGTGGCGGGTGTCAGGGTTCAGAAGGCCACGGTCACGCTTCCACTGGACAAGCCCCTCGCGACCATTCCCGCAGACGATGCCGTGGTGTGCCGGTGCGAAAGGGTCACCGCCGGCGAGATCAGGGCACTTCTCCGAAACGGCGTGCGCGACATGAACCAGCTGAAGGCGCTCACAAGGGCGGGTTTCGGCGCCTGCGGGGGAAAGACCTGCAGAACCCTCATTGAATCGGTGATCCGATCCGAGGGCATCCCGCCGGATGAGGTCACGGGCTTCACCGAAAGACCGCTGTTCGCCGAGGTGGAACTGGGCCATTTCGCCGGCCCGGGGGAGGATGCGTAATATGAATGCCGATGTGATCGTTATCGGAGCTGGAAGTGTTGGCACCCCCCTGGCTATGTACCTTTCCGAGGCAGGTGTTCGAACCCTCGTCATCGATGCCGGAGCATCCGCCGGACAGGGCAACAACAAATGTGCCATCGGGGGTATCCGGGCCACCCATGGCGACCCTGCGAAAGTTGCGCTGTGCCTCGACTCTCTGGCCGTGTTCCGCACCTGGCAGGAAGAACACGGAGAGTCGATCGGCTGGCATCAGGGCGGTTACTCCTTCGTGGCCTACACGCGTGAGATCGCCGATTCGCTTCGGGGAATGATCCCCTCTCAAAGGCAGGCGGGGCTCGACATCGACTGGCACGACCCCGGTTTCATCCGCGAACTCGTTCCAGGGATCAACCCCGATGGGCTTCTGGGCGGAACCTTCTCCCCCGGCGACGGCAGCGCCAGCCCCATGAAAAGCTGCTACGCCTTCCACTCGAGGGCGGCGGCGCTGGGCGCCCGCTTCCTGTTCAGGGAGCGCGTGACCGGAATCGAAGGAAGCGCGGGTGTATACACGGTCAGAACCAATCTCGGCTCGCACCGGTCCGGGGTACTGGTGAACTGCGCCGGTTCCAGCGCACGGGAAATCGGGCGCATGGTCGGCATTGACCTTCCGGTCGTACCCGACAGCCATGAAGCCGGAATAACCGAACCGGTCAGAAGATTCTTCCACCCCATGGTGGTTGACCTCAGGCGTGTGCCGGGTTCGTCCAACTACTACTTCTACCAGTACGACTCAGGCCAGGTGGTTTTCTGCGTGTCGCCCGACCCCTTGATCACCGGCACCGATCACAGGGAAACCTCGGTCTTCCTGCCACAGGTAGCCTCGAGAATGGTCAACCTGTGGCCCGCTCTGGCCAACCTGAAGGTCCGCCGGACATGGCGGGGGTGCTACCCCCAGACACCGGACGGGTCTCCCATCATTGGTCAGGCGGGGCCCGAGGGAAGCTACGTGGCTGTGGGTATGTGCGGACAGGGCTTCATGCTGGGTCCCGGGGCCGGTTCGGCCCTGGCACGGTTGATCACCGGACAGCCCACCCCGACGGATCTCATGGTGATGGAGTCGATGAGGGCGGACAGGGAGTTCGTCAGCACCGAGGCTCTGAAGTAGCTCAGAGGGAGATCAGCACACCGGCCGCAAGAGCCATTGCTATTCCCGCGTAGTTCAGTGCGGAGAGCCGTTCCTTCAGGAACAGGACCCCGAAGGCAACCGCGAATATCGGGTAAAGGGCGCTGATGGCCGTTGTGGTGCTTACGGGACCCTCCGACAGGGCCTTCTGGAAGAACACCACCGCAAGGCCGCCCAGAATGCCGGCAAACACGGCAATCGCAACTCCGGTTGTGTCCATTCCCCTGAGGCTCTTCCCCAGGCTCGTGAATATTACCACGGTCGTGGTTACCGATGCTATGGTGTACACCATTACCGATGGCCAGTGCCCGATCCGCTGGGCCGACAGTTTTATGAGAATGGCCCATACCCCCCACATGCTGGTGGCGGCAAGGCTGTAGAGAATGTGCTTCTGCAACGCAATACCTCCTGAACCCCCGATCATCGCTCCAAGGCCACGGTTGCGCAAGGAGCGCCGCTTCGGAACACCGGCTTTCTGCCGGGGATACTGAAGGCTATAATCCTTTCTTCGCAACAGTTCATGAAACTCTCCCGGGAGGCTTGAAAAGTGATAAACAGGTATCTTTTTCTGATCCTTGTCGTTGCCCTTGCACAGGGGCTTTACGCCGAGATGTCGGTCTGCGGGACCGAAGAGCTGATGCCCATCGGCTTCACCGAGTCGGAACTTGCCAAGCTTCCCATGCGGGGCGGCAGGTTCGAACCCACTGCGCCGCCTCCCGCCGGGGTGCGGAACCCGGGCGAGTTCGAGGCGGCCACGGGGATAATGGTGAGATGGCCTCTGGGCGTGCCCTACAGCTTCCTCACCGATGTCTCCAACAACTCATACCTGTGGGTGATAGTGTCCAGCACCCAGCAGACAACGGCTTACAACTCCCTCCAGAGCGCCGGGGTGAACATGGACAACACCGGCTTCATCATAGCCCCGACGAATTCGGTCTGGGTGAGGGACTACGGCCCATGGTTCATCACACTGCCGGACGGCACCCAGGGAATATTCAACTACGAATACAACCGTCCCGAGCGCCCGCAGGACAACCTGATCCCAATCGCCATCGGCGCGGCCTGGGGAATCCCCGTCTACTCTTCGTCCATAATCCACACCGGCGGCAACTACATGTCGGGAGGGCTCGGTGAATCCATGTCCACCAACCTCGTCTACGTTGAGAACGACGAGCCCGATACATGGGTGGACCTTCAGATGTATGATTACCTGGGCGTTACCGACTACAGCACCTTCCCTGACCCACAGGGCAGCTACATCGACCACATCGACTGCTGGTCGAAGATGCTTTCTCCGGACCGCCTGATGGTCCTTCAGGTGCCGCCATCCCATCCCGACTACGCCGCCCTCGAAGCCGTCGCGAGCCTGATGGCCACAATGGAGTGCCCGTACGGATACCCCTGGGATGTCTACAGGGTCTACTCGAGCGGAACCGAGGGCTACGTGAACGGTCTGCTCCACAACGACACGTACTACATGCCAATATGGAATACCGGCAACGACTCACCTGCGGTGGCATCCTTCCAGCAGGCCCTGCCGGGCTACACGGTCAAGACCGTCTTCTATTCGGGATTCCAGAACACGGACGCCCTTCACTGCCGGAGCCGCAACGTGATGGACCGCTACGCGCTCTGGGTTGACCACACTCCCGTGAATCAGGAACAGGGCACGGGCGCGGTGACCGTCGAGGCCTTCATAAGACCCCATCCCGACAACACGCTCACCAGCCACAACCTCAACTACCGCACGGGCTCGGGAAGTTTCACGACCGTGGCCATGACCTCCATGGGCGGCAACATCTACTCGGCCCAGATCCCGGGTTACGGTCCGGGAACCACGGTGGAGTACTACATCTCCGCTTCCGACAACTCAGGTCGCACTGCCCAGCATCCCCTCTTCGCCCCCGATTCGTGGTTCAACACGTACTCCACGGGCGGAACGGGGATCTCGGACCTCGAGAATCCCGTAATGGGTGTTTCGATGCTGTCCCCCAACCCTTTCAGCACCGCGATGGTTTTTTCCACCGAAGGCAGGCCGGGAGACATGATGGTGTTCGACGCATCCGGAAGGCTCGTCCACCGCACCACCACGACGGGAGAGGCTCTTCTGCAGTGGGTTCCCGCTTCCGGCATCCCAAGCGGGGTCTACTTCGCCGTTCTTGAGATCCAGGGCAACACCAGTTCACGGGCTCTGGTCTACCTTGAGGGAAGGTAAGCGATGAAAAGGGCATTGACAGTTGTTCTGCTTGCGGCCGTTCTTGCGCACGCTGCAACGGTTACGCTGGTGAACGGAACGAGGGGCTGGGTCCTCAGTGACGTTTTCGTGAGGCCTGCCGGTTCCGGCTCGGATTGGGGTGAGGACCGTCTGGGTGACGGGGGTTTCATAGGCATCGGGGCCAGCTGGTCACTTGAAGTGGACCCCGGCGTCTACGACATCAGGGTCGAGGATACGGACGGCGATGGCTACATACGTCTTTCGGTCCCCCTGGAAACGGCCTTCCGCTGGAAGGTGACCCTCGAGGACATGAACGATCCTCTCCAGACGGCGAACCCGGTATACACGTGGGGTGGTTGACAGTAGCAAATGCCTTCAGTTGAAGGCTATACGTTGACTATCCGGTACTCCCTGGCGCCCAACCCCATGCGTTCACCGAGCTCAAGGGCTTTCGTGCCGTCGGTCTGGGGTCTGTGAGCCCTGAACTTGTCAGTACCCGCGGGGCATGTGACGGGCGATCCCTGGATCGTTTCCGCGGCAGTGACCATGTCCAGGGATGCCTGGTCGAGAGCTACCGGGTCCTTTGACGCAAGGACTCCGATGTCGGCCACCATCGGGTTTCCACCGTTCCTCATGCAGTCGCAGTCCGGCGTGACGTTCAGAAGGAAGTTCACGCAGTACTTCACCCTGACGGTGAGGGTAACGGCAAGGGCGTATTCTGTGAGCCTCCGCAGGAACTCGCCCGATTCCTGATTCCAGTCCACCCCTATCGCGCCGACCGGGCACCTCTGCAGGCATTCGCCGCAGCCCGTGCACCGTGAAGCGTTCAGAACCGCGAGCCCTTCCTGCATCGAAAGGGCTCCCGATCCGCAGGCCTCAATGCATGTGCCGCACCCCGAGCAGAACTTTGCCTTCACCCGAGGTTTCACCGACGAGTGCTGGAAGAGCTTCCCGCCTCTGGAGGCGAAACCCATCCCCAGGTTTTTCAGGGTCCCCCCGAAACCGGCCAGCAGATGCCCCTTGAAATGGCTTAGAACGACTGCCGCATCGACTTCGGAGAGTATCGACGCAAGCCTTGCAGTTCGTGTTTCGCACCAGCTCGGAAGGTCGACCTTGATCTCGCTGGTGCCCCTCAGGCCGTCGGCAACAATGAAGGGGGGAAGCCCCGGCATTGAGAACCCGTGCTGATGGGCCAGAACATGGTAATCGGGTGCCGTCATCCTTCTTCCGCCGTAGAGAACGGTTGTGTCGGTCAGAAATGCGCGTCCAGCGGGGAGATCGAATGCATCGACGACCTGTTTCACGATCCGGGCCGGGATGAAGGTGGTGTTTCCATCCTCTCCGGGGTGGATCTTGAAAGCGGCAATGCTCGTGCCCTTTTGCGGAATCACGGCGCCAGCCGGCATTACAAGCCTTTTAAAGCCCTCGGGGTTCATCTCGGACACGGGGAGGAAATACACATCAGCCATTTTCACCGCCTTTCGGAGAATGGAATATAACCGAATGCCGCAGTTTGCTTGCGGCTCTTTTCCTTTCAAAGTATTCTTCGGCCATGAGCAGTCTAGTCTGGGTGGAACTCGAAGCCGGCGCTCCCGATCACAACCTGCGGGAGATCCGCCGAAGCCATGGTTTCAGCGGCATACACTGCGCGGTGCTGAAGAGCAACGCATACGGTCACGGCATCAGGGAGATGCGGACGCTTGTTGACGGGGCCCACTGGCTTGCCGTGAACTCCCTCGACGAGGGCCTTGAACTGAGGGGGCTGGGGGAAACCAGACCAGTCCTCCTTCTGGGACATGTTGACCTGGCCAGGCTTTCCGAAGCGCGCGAGGCCGACCTCAGGCTGATCGTCTACAACAGTGAAACGCTGGAGGCCATCGCCGCACTGCCTTCTTCCGGCAGAAAACTCAGGTTGCACCTTCATCTGGAAACGGGCACCTGGCGTCAGGGAGTGCTTCCTGAACACGCCTGCGGTTTCGCCGGGCGGATAATGAACACCCCCGGCGTCTTCCTCGAGGGCATCAGCACTCATTTCGCCAACATCGAGGACACTCTGGAACACAACTACGCAAGGATGCAGCTCGATACGTTTGAAAAGGTATGCCGTGATCTTTCCTCGGCGGGCATCGACCCGCCCGTGCGCCACACTGCCTGCACGGCGGCAGCCATCCTCTTCCGCAACACTCATTTCAGCATGCTCAGGACAGGAATTGGCGTTTACGGGCTCTGGCCCTCAAGGGAGACCAGACTCTCCGCGGAAACCGCAGGTCTTCCCATTCCAGCCCTGAAACCCGTGATGACCTGGAAGACCAGGGTCGTTCAGGTGAAGGACGTTCCCAGGGGGTGTTACATAGGCTACGGGGGCACTTTCCGCACAACAAGGCCAACCGTTCTGGCGGTCCTGCCCGTGGGCTACGCCGATGGCTACAGGCGCGCTGCGGGGAACGTCGGGTGGGTTCTTGTAAAGGGCATGCGGGCCCCGGTTCTGGGAAGGGTCTGCATGAACCTCATCATGGTCGACGTGACCGACATTCCCGGCGTGCGTCTCGAGGAAGAGGTCACCCTTCTCGGTTCTTCCGGTGATGAGAGCATTTCAGCGGAACTCATGGGCTCATGGTGCGGAACCATAAACTACGAGATCGTAACAGGGGTGTCGCCGCTTCTGCCCCGGCTGATAGTTGGGGGAGAGCGTTGAACTTCAGGGTCATAGGCTGCGAAGGTTCCAGGCTCGAGGAGAGCAGGCTGGTGACGATGCTTCTCGGGCACCGGGTGATGCTGGATGCGGGCAGCGCCTGCAGCGTGCCTCCCAGGGTGCAGGACGGACTGGAAATGGTCCTCCTGACGCACGCTCACCTCGATCATCTTCTCGAACTGGGCTTTCTGCTTGACAACGTAATCGGTTTCAGAAAGCGGCCGCTCACGGTAATGGGAAGCTCCGCGTGCATATCCATAATCAGGGAACACTACATGAACGACCGCCTCTGGCCCGACTTCAGCCGCATATCCTCAGGGGGCGTTCCCGTTCTCAGATATCTGGAAATGCCCGATCTTTCGTGGTTCGAGCTTCCGGGGGGAATAATGGCCATGTCGGTGCCAGTGAATCATCCCGCCGGAGCCCGGGGCTTCATTTTCCGTGCGGGGAACTCGGCCATGGTCTACAGCGGTGATACCGGACCAACCGAAGAGCTGTGGCGAAGGGCCCGGGAAATTCCCGAGCTCGCCATGGCATGGGTGGAGTGTTCGTTTCCTGACCGGCTGCGTGACCTTGCGATAGCCAGTGACCACCTCTGTCCCAGCCTCGCCCGCGACCAGATGACGCTGCTCGGTAGACCCGATATTCCCCATTACGCCTTTCACCTGAAGAAACGGCTTCGGGAAGAGACACTCTCCGAGCTGGGAACCGATTTCGTCGTGCCCTCCAACGGAGACAGCTTCCTTCTGGGTGGTCCGTGAACTTCGGCGCCCTGGCGGGCAGGCGGGTCTGCCTGCTCTCCCATTGCGCGGCCGTGGGAGCCGACCTTCACACCACCGCAAGGGCCTTGCACCGGGAAGGCCTGTTGCATGCGGTTCTCGGCCCCCAGCACGGGTACTGGGCCGAAACCCAGGACAACATGGTGGAGTGGGAGGGTTTTCTGCACCCTGGGCTCGGGGTTCCCCTGCACAGCCTGTACGGCGCCACGAGGGTTCCCACCGATGCCATGCTGGAGGGCTCCGATGCCCTACTTGCAGACATCATCGACGTGGGCAGCCGCTACTACACCTACATCTACTCCATGGCGTCCACGATGCGGAAATGCAGCGAAAAGGGTATCCCCGTTTTTGTGGTGAACAGACCCAATCCCCTCGGGAACGTCCTGGTCGAGGGGCCCATCCTCGACCCTGCCTATGAAAGCTTTGTGGGAATGTACCCCATCCCGGTCAGGCACGGGCTTTCGGTCGGGGAACTGGCCCTCCTGTTCGCCCGGCTCGACGGGCTTCCCGAACCGCATCTGATACAACCCGACGACAGCCCCTGGGTCATGCCAAGCCCCAACATGCCGACACCCGGCACTGCGCTGGTTTACCCGGGCATGTGTCTGCTCGAGGCCACCAACCTGTCCGAGGGCAGGGGAACCACCAGACCGTTCGAGATATTCGGAGCCCCATGGATCGACCCGTGGCATCTCGCGGAGGCTCTGGAGGGAACCCCTTTCCTCAGGGGGGCCAGGCTTCGCCCGCTCTATTTCATTCCCACCTTTCAGAAGCATGCCGGAGTGAAGTGCGGTGGCGCACAGATCCATGTAACCGACCCCGACTCGTTCAGACCCTTTCTCACCGGTCTTGGAATCCTCGAATACTGCTTCAGGTCGGGAGAGACCCGCTGGAACCCGCCTCCCTACGAGTACGAGTACCAAAAGATGCCCATCGACATCCTCGCGGGCTCCCCCGGTGTTCGGGAAGCAGTTGACAGCCACGACGCCGGGGCTTTGCAGGAGTTGTCGGTCACCCCCCTCTCCAGTTATCGCCGCACCCTCTCAGGGGTGATCGGGGACCCCTTCAGGTTCAGGAACTGAGTTTTCGGTCCGGCAGTCCCTTATATTCCCGCTTCACAACCTGCCGGAACGGAAAAAACCTGTGCGCATAGCGGTGATAAGCGACATTCACGGCAACATTCCCGCGCTGGAAGCTGCGTGGCGGTCCGTTGCGACGTTTTCCCCCGACATGACGGTCTGCCTGGGAGACCTGGTCCAGTTCGGGCCTTCGCCGGACCAGGCGGTTTCGTTCATACGAACCCACGGGATCGAAACGGTCCAGGGCAACTGCGACAGGGCCGCCGGCCGTGGACGGACCGACAGCGGTGACGAGTTCGAAAACCCGCACTGGCGAAAGCTTGCCGCTGAAACGCTTCGCTGGACCCGTGAGAATCTCTCCCCCGAATCGATCGCTTTCCTCAGGGGTCTTCCCGACGGAAAACGCTTTCTCCTCGACAGACAGAGCACCCTTTTCGTTCACGGTCAGCCAGGCAGGCTGAACGAGGGCCTCCCCGCTGAAACCGCCCACGAGGTCCACGACATGGTGCTCAGCCGCAACGACTGCAGGATTCTGGTCTGCGGACACACCCATGAGCCCATGGTGGTGAGAAGGCCGGGAGGGATCATCGTGAACCCCGGCGGTGTGGGGGTTGGAACCCGCCCCGGCGGCGGAACTCTGGCCGTCATCGACATTGGGAACGGGATCGAACCCGTGGTCGAGATCGTGGGTTTCGACTACGACATCAGAGCGCTCGAGCTGGATTTCAGGGATTCAGGAATTCCCGAGACTTTCTATCACTGCGCAAGGCTCGGGAGGGATCCAAGGGGGCCTTGGCACACCGAAGACCCCCGCCTGAGGCAGGAGTGGGCAAGGTTAGTCCCGCTTTGACGCCTTTCGCCTGCGGTTCATCTTCCTGATCCGGGAATCCCCGGGGCGGCCAGATCTCGTCGGAGATGATGACTCCCTTCCAGGTCCTGTAATACATAATCTCCTCAATGACTTCCATTCGCGGCATCGAGAAAACCCCGTGGTTCGCCGCTATCCACGAAAGGGAGTGGAGCAGGCCGGTGAAGGCCAGGAAAAGCACGGCGAGGGTCATGGCGCCGGAACGGCGCAGCAGGAGCAGGTTTCTCCATGCCAGCACCGAGGGCGGTATCGCAGCCACGGCAATCAGATTCCAGTCGAAATAGGGTCCGAGCCCCAGCCGCCATCCGTATGCCATCGCAAGGAAGCCCGCCGAAGCGGCTCCCAGAAACCGGTTGAAACCGTCGTTCTTCATGTTCCCGGTCAGGATGAGAACGATCGGCACCCACCAGAAGGGGAACAGGAGGAACAGAACACTCGTGACCGCGTTGTAGTAGGTGATCGATGGTCGCGCAAGCATGTCGATGGTTGTCCGGTCCACTCCCGAGCCCATGAAATGGCTGTTCTGGAGGTTACGGAAGTCAAGCCCGCTGTATGCGGCGATAATGAAGACCAGAAAAAGTACCGTGAGCATCACGGCAACCGATGCCGCGACATGAGCCCGGGCTTTCATCCTCCACGCCCTGATCCACAGGAGAAGGTGCGCCGGCATCATGCACAGGGCCAACAGGTGCATGGACATCGCAAGCGCCAGCACAAGGCTTGGCGTGACGACACTGAGCCGGTCGTCGAGGTATTCCCGGGAAACCAAGATGTATGCCATGCAGAGGGTCATCACTCCTGCGTAGTTCTCGACGTCCCCGAAGAATGCCTGCATGAACCCCCCCGAGACCATCAGCAGAACGAAGAAGGGCCACCTTCGGCCGAGTTCGCGGCATGCGAACAGGACGGTTGCCAGCACGAAGATGAACCCCATTCCCGACGAATAAGCCGAATACACATCAAACGGATTGAAGCGAACGGGATCGCCGAAGGTCTGCCAGATCGACCGGATGACCGAGCAGGAAAGCATTTCGTCGAAAGTTGCCCTGAATCCGCCGCACAGAAGGTTGAACGTGTGCACCAGGCCGTCATCGTTGACGAATCCGTTCGAAAGGGCAAGGAAGACGAAGAGGGCAGGGACTGCGACTGCGATGGAGTACAGGGCGGCCCTTTTGAAGGGGACGGGATCGTTGTCCGGCAGCTGACGCCCCGTTTTTTTCACGAGGAGGAACACACCGGCAAAGACGACGAAGATGCCCAGCAAAGTCACCGGCGCCGTGTGCCTGAGCTGATTGAAACCGTAGCGCGGTGATTCCGAAAGGTACGCTGAGTAGAGGTAGAACGAAAGCTGCAGGGCAGTGAGAACAATGATCGGGATGGCGGGGTTCTTCTTTTTCATGGAGCTATACTATCTGTTCATCAGACCACGAAGCAATGTTACGGCAAACGTCTCTGAAGTCGATTGATCGCCCGACGAGCGGAAGGGTCCAGGGTTGAGGGAAGTAGAGACCGTCTGCAGCACGCCTCCCGGGTGTCATTGCGGCTGCGGTGTGTGCCTCGGCGTTTGCGGCGGCAGGGTCACGGGTGTCAGGGGAAACCCCTCGAATCCGTACAACCGGGGTTACATGTGCCGAAGGGGGCTTGCGGTCACCGGCACGCTCTACAATCCCGACCGTGTGCTTCATCCCATGGTCCGCAGCAGGGCGGGGGCATGGCGAAAAGCCTCCTGGAAGGAAGCCCTCGGTCGTGCAGCCGATTCCTTTCTCAGTGCCCGTGAGAAACTCGGACCGCGTTCCGTTCTCTTCATGAAAGGGACGGGCCGGGACATCGGCCCCTGGCTTTCACGTCTCGCATACGGTTTCGGAACCCCCGAGTATTACGCCCTGGGGCCGGGTTCGGGTTCCGCCTGCCTGATGCCGCGGATGAGCGTGTGCGCTTCGGTTTTCGGGGGCTGGTTCACGGCCGACTGCTCCCAGTACTTCCCCGACAGGTACGACAATCCATCCTGGAGGCTTCCCGAGTGCATCCTGGTCTGGGGCTCGAACCCCATTGTTTCGAACCCCGACGGTTTTCTGGGGAAGTGGATAATGGACTGCATCAGGATGGGGTCCAAACTGGTGGTGGTGGACCCCAGGAACACATGGCTTGCCGGAAGGGCCGATGTTCACCTGAGGTTAAGGCCGGGCACCGACGGAGCTCTTGCCATGGCTTTTGTCAACAGGATGCATGCCACCGGGAACTGGGACCACGATTTCGCCGGCAAATGGGTAAGCGGCTCGGAGGAGACCTTTCTGGCCTGCTCGTCATGGAGCCCCGAATCCGCTTCACGCGAGTGCGGAATCCCCTCCGAAAGCATAATCAGGGGGGCCGACCTCTGGCTCAACGCCTCGCCGGGCGCTCTTCAATGGGGCGTGTCGGTTGACATGAGCGCTTCGGCTCTGGGTACGGCCCACGCGCTGACCTCACTCGTGGCACTTTCGGGGAACCTGGATGTGCCTGGAGGGTGCGTTGTTGTTTCGGACCCATTTGGCATTCCCAGGAGGGGAGGCCTTGAAGCTCCCCCCGGGAAGACGGGCGCATCGCTGTACCCCATGACAACAATGGGCTACCCCTACGCAAGTTCCGATGTCCTTCTCGACGAAATGGAGGCGGGAAGGCATGTCGCCTGCGCCTGGGTGCAGGGCTCGGGGACCGTGGTGAACGGCTTCGCTGCTCCGGACAGGGCTGCCCGGCTCCTGTCGCGAATCGACGAGGTGGTTGTGTGCGACCTTTACATGACGACGACGGCCGAGCAGTTTGGAACGGTGTTCCTGCCTGTGGCGTGCTATCCTGAACGCAACGGCATCCGAAACTGGTGGTACCAGCTTGCTGCCGTGAACAAGGCGGTCGAGCCGTTGGGTGAAGCCCGAAGCGACATGGAGATCATCCTGGATTTCGGCCGCAGGGTCGCACCCGGGCATTTTCCCTGGACAGACGTGGAGGGCTGGTTCGACCACGTCCTCGAGCCGTCGGGGATGAGCTGGAAAGAGCTGTCGGAAAGGGGATGGGTGATGCCCGGGATCATGTACGGGAAGCATGAATCGGGTCTCTCCAGATCCGACGGGGAACCGGGGTTCCCGACCCCTTCGGGGAAGGTCGAGCTTCAGCCGATGATAATGGAGAGGGCCGGTCTGCTTCCGGCCCCCTGGTACGTGCCTCCCCCGGCTCTCTCCGCAGCTTGCCCGCTCACGCTCACAACGGGGGCCAGGTCCCTGTTCTTCTTCCATTCCGAGCACAGGAACGTGCAGTGCCTTCTGGAGGGGAACCCGCTTCCACTTGTGGAGGTCAACCCAGTTGACGCCAGAGCCTGCGGCGTTCGCGAAGGGGAGTGGGTGACCCTGTCCTCACCCTGGGGAAGCTGCGGAAGGGTGGTCCGCATGACCGAAACGGTTCCGCCCGGCACCGTTATGGCCCAGCACGGATGGTGGCCCCCGGGGCTCCCCGAAGAGACGGGCCGGCTCCTGAACATCAACAACCTTCTGCCCGGGGGGATGCAGGGCAGGGGCGGGCTTGGTTACCCCTTCAGGTGCATTCCGTGCGGAATTGCGCCCGGACCGGCGCTTCTTCCCGTTCCAGAACCCGTCGAAAAGAACAGGGGAGACTGAACATGCAAGGGGATGGTGCTGTCCGTTCAATGGCGTCCGTACCGCAAAGGCTTGGATTTCGGACTGCGGGGTTGCGCGGAGTTCCGCTGGACCGGGCGCTGGGTATCATTGCCGAGGCAGAGTACGCCCTGGTCGAGTTCTGCATGGAGCATCGGGATGCGTCGTCCTACAATGGCAGCCTGGCGGGGCTTGGTGTGTCATCGGTGAGTTATCACGGGAAGAAAGACTCTCCCGATGTTCGTAAAAGAATGATCCGTTCGGCTGTCGGGAAGGCGTGTGATCTCGGAGCCGGGGTTCTGGTCCTCGGCTCTCCCCTGAGTTCCCTGTGCAGCCGCGAGGCCTTTTACGAGGAGTGCTCCAGCGTGATGAACCTTCTTCCAGAGGGAGTCAGACCGGCATGGGAACCCGAGCCCGGAACCGTTCTAAAGGATCTTTCGGCCTTCGGGGAACTGGCGGATCACCTGGGTTCGGAAGCCGGGCTCAACCTCGATTTCGGTCACGCCTTCCTCGACGGACTGAGCCCTTCCGGGGCGGTGCTTCAACATGGTTCAAAAATCCTTCATACGCATATTGAGGACGTTGCGCGCGGGGTCCACGAACACCTCATACCCGGTCGGGGTGAGTTTCCATGGGAGTCTTTACTGTTGGCTCTTGATCATGCAAATTATGTGGGTCCTCTTATTGTTGATCTGTTCAAGATTCCAGACAATCCTGTTCCGTACGTCAAGGCTTCGTACCTCGGGGTTCTGGGCGCATTGGGGGATGCATGACTGCAAAGGGTTACTCCATCGGGGTCGGTCTCACCTCCGCCTGTCCTTTCTCGTGCAGTCACTGCTATTCGGGGGCAGGCCGTAATCCTGTTGATCTTGATCCCTCAAGGCTGTTCCGCTTCATGGACGGCTTTCCTGTTTCGGCAATAAACCTCGGAACGGGTGAATCGTGCATGCACCCGCAGTTTCTGCCCGTTGTGAACGAGATACTCGATCGCGGCGTCCCCCTGGCGCTGACAACGGCCGGTCCCAGCCTTTCTGCGCTGCCTGACGAAACACTGGCCAGGCTGCATGACGTCGACCTTTCACTCGATTATCCGCTTGCAGGGCTTCATGACGCGGTGAGGGCTCCGGGGGCTTTCGGCATGGTTCTCGATGGTATCGAGCGATGCAGGGAACTCGGTGTGACGGTCTCACTTGCCATGTGTCTCATGAAGGGCAATGCGGAACACATGGAGGGCATGTGCCGGTTTGCCCGCAGACTTGGCATTTCCATCCGTGTCAACGTTTACAAGCCCGTTTTCGGTAACGGCCCGAAGCCTTCCTTCCATTCGTTCTGGAACTCTGTCTCGACGCTCTTCAGGGAGACGAAGGTCGTTTCCTGCTCCGAGCCCGTGGTAAGCGCCGCACTTGCCTGCCACGGCAATCCCTGCGCAACGGAAGGATCACCCTGCGGGGTTCACGGTTTCAGGATCTCCCCGGGTGGTGAGGTCCTGCCGTGCGTGTACTGGGGGTCAACGGGGATCAGCATGGAGCGGGTCATCGACGAGCCTGGGCTTCTGGAAGCGTGCGGAATGATGTGTCATGGTGCTGCGCTTCCCGCCGAGTGTTCGGAATGCCCCTGGAAGGGCGTCTGTGCGGGCGGGTGCGCCGGGCGAAGGTATTACACCGGGCTTGACCGCCCTGACGAGTACTGCTTTCACCTGAGGGGCGTTCGTCCCCCGGA
Organism: Candidatus Fermentibacteraceae bacterium; assembly: GCA_041750285.1. Classification (GTDB taxonomy): domain Bacteria; phylum Fermentibacterota; class Fermentibacteria; order Fermentibacterales; family JCC-6; genus UBA6080. Next base: position 100,731 of record JBGSZS010000002.1, read on the forward strand.
ACTTGAACCAGCTTCGGGAACCGGCGAAGGCTTCATCCACGCCGGGTACCTGTGCACCATGATCGGCTGTCCAATTGAAAGCTGACGCTTTTCTCCATCGGTTCGTCTCACCCCGGGGAGTGTGCGCCGTTTTCAACGCACTCACGCTCGAGTTGACAACCGATACCGGAAGCCCGTCTCCATTCGATCCTGAAGCCGTTCTGGCAAGCTACAGGAGGTTCTGTTCATCTCCTCCGGTCTCCATGGCCACTTTTTTCGTGACCGGCGACTGCCCCAGGAAATGCGGCTACTGCTTCGTACCCGGCACGCTGGGAACCATGACCGCCACCGAGGTCGATCACGGGCTTGAAATGCTCTCGGACCTTGCACCCGGAAAGGCTGACATACTCATATACGGCGGTGAACCGCTTCTCAAGCCGGAGATCGTTCTGCGGATAATCCGGGGAACGGGGGATGACCGCAATCTGTGCCTGGCCACTGGCGGATGGGATGTCTCCCGGGAGCTGGCCTGTGCACTGGCGGAACGCAACGGATTCGTGATCGTCAGCATCGACGGCGCAAGTGACGTCCACAACGATCTGCGGCCGCTTTCGGAAGGTGACTCTTACCGGTCCGCCGTACGGACGTTCCACGCTTTCCGGGATGCAGGTTGCCGGGTCGGGATCAGTCTGACGGTCACCAAGGGGAATGCCCGCAGGGTGAGGGATGATTTCACATTCCTTTTGGACACCCTGAAACCCGATGACATGGGACTTAACGCATGGATGCACCCAAAGCCCGGCCTCGGTGCGAATCCGTTCGAGGCTCGCTGGGAGGATGTGTTCGATGCCGTAACCGGTTGTCTCTCCGATGCCCTTTCCGCGGGGATGTACGTGGAGCAGCTCTTTCGGCGGCTCAGACCGCTGGTCACACGCTCACCAAGGCTCAGGGACTGCCCCTCCAGGGGTGGCAGGCTCGTTTTCGTTCCGGGAGGCAGAGTGAGCCCGTGTGACTGCATGGCAGCCGCGGGAGTGAATGCTGTCAATGACAGGAAAGGGATACTGGAGCTTCTCTCCGACTTTTCCAGGCTGGTCCCCGTTTTCAGGGAAGGGTGCCTTTCCTGCCCCTGTGTTGCACTTTGCGGCGGCGGGTGCCTTTACGACGTGCTTGCGTGCACCGGTTGCCTTTCCGGTGTCAGGGAGGAGCGGTGCAGGTACGAGAGGGCCCTTCTGGGGTGGATGGTGGGCACCATTCTTGATGACCAGCCCCGGGACAGGGCACCCGGGATCCTGTCCATCGGGGAGATGACAGCTTTTCTCCCCGGGGGAATCCTCGACAAGGCCAGGATGCCGCAACCCGAGGCCATGCTTGGGGGGGAGATGACATGCCTGTGACGGGCTGGGTCGAATTGAGGGACAACTGCTTTGTGAACCCTTTCTCAGTCGAGTTCTTCTTTGGCGGGATTCCCCCGCTGGACGGGCCGTTCTCGCCGCCACCAGAACCACCTCTGCGGATCAGGGCAGTTCAGGCGGTTGTCACCGGCAGGTGCAACCTCTTGTGCACCTACTGCAGTGCCCGGATCGCGGGGGGGTTCGAGGGCGACATGGAACCCGCCACCTTCGATGCGGTTCTGTCACACTCCCATCCTGATTCGCTGCTTCTGGTGACCGGGGGCGAACCGCTCCTTCACCCGGCGGCAGTGAGAACCCTTATCAGGGGCTGGAGCGGCCAGGCCGTTCTTTTCACCAACGGGTCACTTCTTGACAGGGAGACCGTCCAGTTCCTGAAGGAACACGGTACGGCACTTGTCGTCTCAATGGATGGCTTCGAGAGGGAACACAACCTCTATAGGGGCGATTCCTGGAAGGCCGCAGCCGCAGCCCTCGATCTGGCACGGGAAAATGGATTGCCCGCCGGGATCTCACTGGTTGCAGGGTCCCATAACGCAGGTTCACTGCCGGAATGCCTCTACGGGATTCTGGAAAGGTTCGGGCCCTCGAGTTTCGGTATAAACATTCAGCACTACACCCCTCATTCCTTTTCGCCCATCAGTGCCGATGAGTATTCAAGGATCATCCTCGGTGCATACAGGTTCAGCCTTGAAACGGGTGTGTTCGTCGACCAGGTTGCAAGGAGGCTGCTGCCAGTCGTTACGGGGCTTTTCCGGCACAGGGACTGCGCAGCCCAGGGCGGGAAGATCGTGTTCCATCCTGACGGCTCCGTCAGCAGTTGTGTTAACACAAGGGGAATCGAGGAGTGGGGAAGCAGAAATCCTGTTAACTGCCCTTTTTGCCGGGGTTGCCCCGCCCTTGGCATCTGCGGCGGAGGGTGCACCTGGGACGGAATTCACCTGGCCCCGGAAGGATGTGGTCCCGACCCGAGAAACTGCGTCTGGACGCTCGACCTTCTCAGAGCAGTCAGTGAAACCGTGGAGGAGAGGCTTCCCCGCTCCGTCGTTCGACCCTCACGCGAATTCCTTGCCTCCCTGTTCGAAAACCTCTGCAGAAGGGCAGGATCGCCACTCGCGCAATCGCTGGGGCATGGAGAGGAAGACCGGTGAAGGGCTGGAGCCGGGAAAAGGTTGAGGCGTATTCCGGGGGAAGACGTTCTTCGCCTGCCGATGACTGGGTGGTTGACGCCCTTCGGGGGAGGGAACGGGTTCTTGAACTGGGTTGTGGTCCGGCACTGGCATCCGGCAGGCTTTCAGCACCACTGCTGGTGTGCACCGACATCACCGAGGGCTTTCTGCCCGTGGCGAAAGTTAACGCACCTGCGTCAACAGTCCTTTGTGCGGATCCTGTGACGTTGCCGTTCCAGGACGGGGTGTTCGACAGCGTTCTTGCCATGGCGGTGCTTCATCACCTTGAAAGGTCGTGCCTCGATGCGGCTCTCAAGGAATCATGGCGCGTTCTGGACCCACGGGGCTGGTTCCTTCTGCTTGAGGACTGGTCCTTCACCGATCCCACCCCGGTCGAACTGGAAGCGAAACAGCAGCGGTTTGAAAAAGGCCACGACGAGTTCCACCTGACCTGGGCAGAATGGGACGAAGCTTTTAAAAAAGCAGGATTCGGGCTTTTGAGACGGCAATGGCCCGAAAGACGGTTTGGCGACCCCTCCGGTGGAAGAAGCGTGAGGATGATGGCCGCCCTTTACTCGAGGCTGTCCTGAAGACGCTCCTGGTTCAATCATGGCTGGGGCGGGCACAGCATCCTGTTGTGCCTCTGGGATTGCTTTCCGTGGCATCTTCAATGGGGTCGGGCAACGTCGAGGTCCTTGACCTCAACGTCGTGGATGGTCCCCTGAGATTCCTCGCAGAAAGGCTTGATTCCCTGAAGCCCGACATGGTGGGCATTTCCCTTCGGAATGCCGACACCACGAACTTTTTTGATCCTTTCAGCTATCTGCCCGCTTTTCTGGAACAGGTTCGCATCGTCGCTGAAAGGGCTCCACGGGCTCAAATCCTGGCCGGGGGGGCGGGTTACAGCCTCTTCCGCAGCGAGCTTGACGCTGAAGCACGCGTGATCAGCGCCGGGACGGTCGGCCATTACGAACGAAGCATTCCACAGCCCTGCTGGGACCTGATCGATCTTGAGCCCTACCTTCCGTTCCAGAAAAACCTGTCGATTGGTGTTGAAGTCAGCCGGGGCTGTGACCTCAAGTGCTCATACTGTGTTTACCCATCATTGTCCGGGGCGCACAAGCAGGACAAACCCCCTGAATCCATCCGTTCCGAAGTGCTTATGTTGAAAGCCAGGGGAGCAGGGCACCTGTTCCTGTCCGCCCCGGTTCTAAACCACAGGCCGGGCAGGGGCATGGAAGTGGCACAGGCTATGGCCGTAACGGGAGTGACCTGGGAGGCCTACCACTCTCCGCTGGGTTTTTCGGAAGAATACGCCATCATGGCCCGGGAATCGGGATGTACATCGGTCAGTTTCAGTCCCGACGGCGGAAGCGATTTCGACATGAAAGCCATCGGGAAGGACTTCACAACCCGCGATATGGAGACCGCGATCGGAAACGCCGCCCGGGCCGGCCTCAAAGTGTGCATTGGCCTGTTTCCCTACCTGCCCTGGTCATCTCCAGTGTCAATGATCCGGGCGTTCATCACGGGACGGAAGTGGGGAGAACTGGCCGGAACCCGTCTTGCACGATTGCGCTTCAGCGCTGTGAGAAGGCTTCCGGGAAGCATGTTCGGTCCGGGCAGACCCGCGCTTCATGGAGCAGTTCCCCCTTGCGAGTTCGTTTTGCCCCGAAAGCCATGGACTGCCGTATTCAGGCTCTTCAGGGCGGCATTTGAAAAGAGGCTGGGTTGATCTCCGTGTCGGTCTCTTCCAATCTGGATACCAGTATTCCGGAGAACTCCGAGTCCCTTCGCAGGACCTGTCCGACTCCCGCCTTTCCCGACCAGGCAAGCCGCAGGGTCGCAACGACCGTTCCGGTGGAGAGGACCGTGAGCTCCCCGGGTGGGCCGTATTTCGGAAGAAGATCCAATGGAAATGCGAACGGAGCGCAGGAACTGAAGAGGTGGCCGCCGCGAAGGGTGTAAAGGAAGTAGGGAAGCCTTGCTTCGACGATCGTTTCGAACCTTATCGTGTGGAAGCCGCTTCCGCCGTCCCTGAAAGCCCCGGCCCAAAGCTTTTTTCCGGACACGACCTTGAAGAAGCTTTCGATTGGCCTTTCCCTGCGAATGGAAAGCGGGGAAACTGGAAACTGCGTCTCCAAGTCATTTGATCCTTCGGGAGTCCGTATTTCGGTTGCGTACCCTTTTTCCTTTACTCCCAGCATGCGCCCCTCCCTTGATTGCGCCATAATGGAGGGGTTCTGTTAAGGATGTGTTTCCCGTATGTGAATTGACTTTCACGCACGCTGTTCCTTATTGTCATTCTTGACAGGGTCTGCCCGAGATCACCCGAACCTTTCTACTTACCAAGTACTTATGAGAAAATGACTTACTTCAATAATCTCCAATACCTTGGTCCGTCCCCGATCATTCTCGCGGCTGGTGCGGGCAGGCGGATGGGCGGGGTGGAGAAGGCATGCCTGAAGGTCGGTGGGAGAACCCTTCTGGAGAGGCACTTCGGAAACTTCGCAGAACTGGGTCTCAATGCGGAAAGGGTTTCGGTCGTCTACGGCACCGAAGGGGTGCTGCGGGAGACGGAAAGACTTGGCGGCAGGCCGGTTAAGTCGGGTTCGGCCGGCGCTGAGGGAACACTGGGTTCCTTCATGGCGTGTTTTCCGCCGGGTGACTGCCTCGTGGTCCACGGCGACCTGCTCTGGGAAGCTGACATGGCCCGGGCAGCGATGATGTGTACCGCCGACGCCGTGATACCCGTCGATCCCCGTTCGGCTGACCGCGAGGCCATGAAGGCCGAGGTCCGCGACGGACTTCTTGTCGGGCTGTCCAAGGAAATGAGGCCCGAGGTGTGCTCGGGTGAATCGATGGGCATTTTCCTTTTCCGAAAAGCTGCTCTGCCCGACCTGCTGACCTGTTGTGCAGAGGCGAGGGAACGGTTCGGCAGCCGGGCTGCGCTCGATGACGCGGTGACCCTTCTCGCGAGGATCAGGAAGGTTGCAGTGGTCTTCATCTCGGGAAGCAGGTGGGACGAGGTCGATACCCCGGACGACCTCGCAAGGGCTGAGAGAGTCTTCCATGGATGAGATCAATGCGTGGGACCAGGTCTGGAGGGATTTCCCAACCCGGAGCCCGTTGCACGGGCTGGGAGAGTTCCTCTCCCGCCGGGCCGAACTGAAGAGGCTCGTTCTGGCAGAGCTGTTTCGGGGGGGACGGGTGCCCCGGGATGGTGCTGTTCTTGAGGCCGGATGCGGGACGGGCAGTGTGATGGGCCTTCTTGCCGAGAGGGGTTTTCGCGTTGCAGGTGTCGATCTTTCCCCCGAAGCGCTGGTGCATGCCTCGTCTCATTCCAGCGAGCTCTCGGTCGCCACGGTCACCAGCCTGCCCTTCGCGGATGGAACCTTCGACCTGGTGTACAGCACCGGAGTATTCGATCTTCTTGACGATTCCGACCTTTCCGCTGCGTTGGGGGAGGCGCTTCGGGTGACTGTCCCGGGTGGGCGCATCGTTCTGATCAATGCAGCACCCTGCCCGCTTCACCGCAGGGTCATGCGCCGGCTCGAGAGCAGGAACAGGTGGAGGTACGGTCCCAAGAGGGAGATCGAATCGCTTTCCGGGATCGTGCTGGGCCACCGCCCCGACGCCCTGGTGACAGAGAAGGGAAGGGGCTTCGCCCTTCAGCTGAGATTCCTTGTATACCTTGTGGAGCACCGGCCGCTTCTCCGCAGGCTGGCCCACGGTCTGTTCATGCTCGTCTCGATGCTTCTTTGGCCACTGAACGCGTTGCCGGGGATGGTGCTGGTCACAACGGTGCGGCTGCCGGAGGAGGCCTGATGAAGTCCATACGGGAATTGAGAAGCATCTGCCAGCCTCCCGGTCTGGACATGTGCCTCTACAGAAGGTTCGTGATCAGACCCGTGAGCATCCATCTCTCGAGGTTGTTCATCGCTGCGGGAATAGGGGCTGACACGGTTTCGATCCTCAAGGGGATCATCGCCATGGCCGGGGCGGTGCTCTTCGGTCTGCGGCCCATTCCCGCCGCCCTTCTCCTCCAGTTTTCCTATCTCCTCGACGCCTGCGACGGCGAAGTGGCACGCTTCACCGGAAGCTGCTCACGAGCCAGGGGCGAGTACATCGACAAGCTGGGAGATGCTGGTTCCCGCAGTCTTTTCCATCTCTCCTGGGGGATCGGCGCCTTCCTTGCCGGGGGAGGTTGGCCCGCCCTTGCAGCCGGGGCGGTCGTGGGATGCCTTTGGCTCACCGTGAGGTTCTGCTCTGTAGAAACGCTTCTGGAAAGTTATTCGAACCATTCGGGCTCCGAGGGAACGGCAGGAGAGAAATCAGCGCTGGAAAGGCTTTTTGTCAGGAAACCCGGGTCGGGAAGGATCGAACACTTCTTCTCGCTCCTCATCCACCCTTGGGTGAACCTTGCTCTGCTGGCTGCAGCCGCTTCCCTCATCACGTACCGGGGAGTCTCCGGCCTGACGGCCCTTCTGTGGGCATACACCGCGCTCTGGGTGGCAAACACCGTTCGCAAGGTCATCACCTGCGCCGAAGTGATGAACTTTCCCCGACACGGCCAGTGAACGGGCTTCTTGCCTTACTGGGCGCGGTTCTGGCCGTTATCGGCTCGGGTGCTGACAGGGCTTTGCTCCTCTCCGGCACACCGGTGGGCATCACAGCCCTCGGAGGGGAGTACTGGCTGGTTTCATGCGTGGCACCGGCAGGTGTATTCCTCGTTGACAGAAGTGCCTGGACAGTTCTGGAGTACCCCGGCTCTTTCAGTGAGCCACAGGGGACAGGGCTGCTCGAAGGGGAACCTCTGGTATGCGACCGGGGAGCGAACCGGCTTCATCTTGGATTGCCAGGTGCCTCCAGGGCGCTGCTGATTCCGGGGGGCCCTTTTTCCGTGACTGCGGCGGACTTGACCGGGAAGGGGGAATTGTTTTCAGTGGTTACGCTGAGGGATTCGGGTCGGGTTGTCCTTCTTACGGATACAGGTACGGTTGAGCTGGCTGCGCTGCCGGGAGCCCGGATGGCTGCGGCGGCCGACACCGACTGCAACGGCGACGATGAGCTGTTTGTGGCATGCTGCGGTACGGGGCTCCATCTCGTTGCAGTCATTGAAGAAGATGGCGGTCCCGTTGAGCGTCGAATCGGTGTTCTTGGGGACGGTGTGAAGGGAGTTGCTTCCGCGGACATTGACGATGACGGAGACCCCGATGCAGTAGGGATAGCATGCGCGGAGGGTGGCGTGTGCTGGTGGGAGAATCCCGGACCGACAGGGTCGGAATGGTTCAGGCACGACCTTGATCCCGGGGTCTCGGGCCCCAAATCCATCGCGGTTTTCGGCGGGAATATCCTTGTCGCGGCGCTTTTCAGCCCTTCAATGCTCTACTGCCCGGGCGGGACCCGTTCCCTTCCGACAGGTTGCACGGCATGTGCATTCGACGATGACGGAGCATTCGTCCTGGGGCATCGTGCGGGTTTCATCATGGAGTTCCAGGCTCCCACCGGGCTTACAATGACTGATCGGCACTATTCTGAAGTTATTGTATGTCAATGATATGCCTTATCAATCTAAGTTATCTAAGTCCGTCCCCCATCCATCAGCCCGCGTTCCCTGAGGCTGATCACTCCGGAGTCGGTCACGATGAAATGGTCGAGCACGCGGAAGCCAAGCTCGTCACCGAGCTTCGTGAGGGCCCTGGTGAGGGATAGGTCCTGCGGGCTCGCCTCGAGCCGGCCGCCGGGGTGGTTGTGTACCAGGATGACCCCCGTGGCGTTGTGGGCGATCACCTTTTCAACGAGGTTCCTGGGGTGCACCGTTGCCCTGTCGACGGTTCCGAACTCAAGTTCGGCCTCGGACAGCAGCCTGTTGTCCTGGTCGAGGAGGAAGGCGCAGAACAGCTCCTTCCTGCGGGTTCCCAGGCGTGTCTTCAGGTAGTCCCTCACGACTTCCGGGCCAGTGATCTGCAGTCTGCCCCTTTCGGGGGTCAGGGCCATCGAGTTCATGGAATGTACCAGCGTTATGAGCGCGGCCGCCGAAGGCCCCACGCCCTCAACCGTCTGAAGGTTGTCCGGTGACTGCCTCAGAGTGTTCCCGAGGGTTCCGAACCTTTCCAGAAGGGCTGAGGAAAGCTGCCTGGTGTCACGGCGGGGTGCGGCGTAGGTCAGGAGCAGTTCAAGGGCCTCCCGCTGGGTGAAACCCCCTATGCCGACGCGCAGGAGCCTGTTCCTGAGCCTCTCCCTGTGGCCCTCCACCCTCAGCCCCCCATGTGGATGGTCCGGGTGGGGAAGGCGAACTCCATGCCGGCACCGCTCACGGCGTTCATCACCGAAAGGTTTATCTCCTCGCGCATCCGCAGCCATTCCACATAGTCGGTGGTCTTCACGAAGAACCTCATCTCGATGTTCAGCGATGAACTCCCGAACTCGGTGAAGAACACGAGGATCGTTTCGTCGTCCACATCGGGGTTGTCCACCAGAAGCTTTCTCAGACTGGCCAGCAGTGACTCCAGCATGGCGGGGGTGGACCCGTACGTGACACCCACCGTGATCTCCGTGCGCCGCATTGGTCTTTGCGAGAGGTTGTCGATGATCGAGTCGACAACCTCCTTGTTCGGAATGGACACAAGGGTCTTGCCTATGGTCCGTATCCTGGTGGACCTGAGGCCTATCTCTTCCACGGTGCCCGTGGTGCTTCCGATCTGCACGAAGTCACCCACCATGAAGGGCTTGTCCATGAAGAGGATGATCGAGCTGAAGAAACCGCTCAGGCTGTCCTGGGCGGCCAGGGCGACAGCAAGGCCGCCGATCCCGAGGCCGGCGATGATGCCGCTGAGGGGGTATCCAAGCATTTGAAGGAAGAATCCGGCGCCGAGGGCTCCCGCGAGGATCTTCGCCAGTTTCCTGAGCACCGGGACCATCTGGTTGTCCAGCCGTGACCCCCCGGCATCGCCGGTCGAACATCTCCGGGACGCGACCGAATCGATGAGTATCCACACCGTCCAGACCACGCCGGCCAGGACCAGGAACAGAAACAGCTTCAGGGCGACCGCCGAAAGCCCCGGCGAGATTCCCAGAAGCCTGAGCGATGCGTAGAGACCGCCCCAGAATACTATCATCCCGACTGGTCTTGCCGCGTCCCGCAGAAAGCATGCCAGAACGCCGTCTCCCCTGCCGGCGCTCCTGCGCATGACAAAGGCCGCAAGCTTCCGGGCAAGGAAGGATGCCGCAGCCAGAACCACGAAGGCAGCCAGCCTGCCCAGGGGGATCCCGGCCACCCCGTAACCTGTGTAATCGTCAAGAAAGCCCACTGAGCCGCCTCCCCAAGATGATGACCAAAGTCCGCATACCTGTGCGATTCAACATTACAGCAGTCCCGCGGGGTGTCAACCGTTGACGAAAGGGGATTCTCTGCCCATTATGGGCGTTCGGAAAGGGGAATCATGACGGACAAATCCCTGAAGACCTACAACTGGTTTCTGCAGGTGGCCCTTGCGCTCCTTATCTTCTTCGGCTGCCTCAGACCCTACATCATCGAGGCATTTAGAATACCGACACCGAGCATGGAGCGCACCCTTCTCGTGGGGGATCACCTTCTGGTCCTGAAGGTCGCAAAAGGTCAGTACATCCCCTGGACGGACAGGGCAAGACCTCTTCTGCACGGCTTCAGGGGAGGCCCGCACGGTCTTCTCATGCCCGGCACGGGCACGGTCAGGCTTGGCGAGGTGATCGTTTTCAGATACCCTGCCCAGCCCGACACCGACTTCGTCAAGAGGGTGGTTGCCCTTTCCGGCGACACCGTGAAGGTAATGGGCGATACCCTGTTCGTGAACGGCTCACCTTCCCCCTGGCACGGCATGTTCCAGGATGCCCTTAGCGCAAGCATCATCGACGACGACTGGCCTGCATGCCTTCCCATGCTCAGGGGAAGGGTTCCAGACCTCGCCTTCGAGGTCCTCGCACGCACCGTCGTTCTCGACAGCCGGGGCGATCCGGCATACGTCGTACCCGAGGGTCACATCTTCATGATGGGTGATAACCGGGATCATTCCAGCGACAGCAGGATATGGGGTCCCCTCGACGAGAACCTCATCAAGGGCAAAGCCCTTGTCATTTACTGGTCCTGGCTCCCGGGAAGGGGTTTTCCCGACCTGTCCAGGGTGACCATGCTTGTGAGGTGAGGTTCAAATGACGATTCTGCCCTATTCCGAGGTTCTTTTCGGGCGGATCCCCGTCGAATTCCTCAAGCTGAAGAAGGTCCTGGACAGCGCCATGGACAACCGTGATTACCGGCGGGACGGCTACTGGGAGGTGTCCTCCGACGACGAGGTCCTGGCAAGGCTCATCCTGAAGGGCGGGCGTCCCTACTACATCCACGGAAACCCCAGCCTCGATTCGGCGGCCTTCATCAACTGGATGGAACACGAGACCCGTGAGATCAGCCTAACGGTCCGCTTTCTGGCGGAAGGCTGCCTTCCCTCCCTGATGAAATACCTCAGGGACGACCCCGTCCTGACCGACCTCGAGAACGGACAGGGCGAGGTCCTTCAGCTCCTTCACTCACTTCGGACTTCGGGCGAGAGCGGTCTTGTCAGCCTTCGTTACCCTCAGGGCACGCTCCTCATTCCGGTAAGGGAGGGGAAGGTGTCTCGGGGGTGGGGCTCGGGTTGCACCTTCATGGGAAGGAAACTCGTCGATTTCCTGAAGGACGGCGAAACCATCGATGGTGTCGCCGAGTTCAGGGAGGGCGATGTGAAGGATCTTTCTCCACTCGGCATTGCCGAGGTTTCCGTGATCCTCGGATCCGTGAACTCGTGGCTCGATTCACTCAGACCGGTCTGGCCCCAGTGCGAGGGCGCCATCCCCGAGCTTCTGGCAAAGCTCAAGAAACGCGATGAATGGATGAGTCCTCTCGATTACGAGAGCGGCGACAACCTGTTCCTTCGGGAACAGCTGTCGGACACCAGCCTCTTCCCCGACGCAATGGCAACGTTCGTGAGCAACCTGTGCAAGAAACACCCTTCCCCGACCACAGCGATGAAGCTCTTCACCAGCATCAACCGCGGCAGGGAGGCCGTCCTCTCCTCGGTGGGCATGCTGGAGAAACTGGTTTGATGCGGGGCTACGAAAGCCTGTCGAAATCCTCGCGGCTGCCGATCAGCCAGAGAAGGTCACCCTCTTCAAGGAGATCGTCGGGAAGAGGCACGCGGTAGTCGTACCCGTCCTCTATCTTCTTTCCGAAGAAAGCAATGTTGACCCCGTAGATCCTTCTGATGTCAAGGTCTTTGATGCGCTTGTTGAGCATCTCGCGGGCGGGTTCGGTGATCCTGAGCTCGATGCCCGACCTGAGGGGCACGTACTCCTTCACGCCGGTGTAGGTGATCGCCCTGGCCTTGTTGATCCCCTGTTCGTGTTCGGGTCTGTAAACCTCGTCGGCTCCGACTGCAACGAGTATGCGCTGTTCCCTGTCCGACCCGGCGCGGCTGATGACCCTGAGCCCCATGTCCTTCAGGATACGGGTGACAAGTACGTTCGTGCCGAAATCCTCACCGATCGCCACGACGGCCAGGTCAACCGAAGCCAGACCGTGCCCCCTCAGCAGGCTTTCATCGGCGCAGTCGAAACAGACCGCATTGTAGACCCTGTTGCTTATCTCCTGGATCTTCTTCTCGTTCCTGTCGATGGCGATGACCTCGACGCCCTGCCGTTCCAGTTCCATCGCAAGGCTGCTGCCAAAGGCACCAAGGCCTATCACAGCTATCTTGGCGGGTTTGTCCATTCTTTCCTGCCTACCCTATCGTGACCCTTGCTTCAGGATAGAGATACTTCGAAGAATCCACCCTGAAGGTTGCCGCAGCCAGCGTTGCCGGTACCGTACGCCCTATGAACATGGTAATGATAACGATCCACCTTCCCAAAGTGGTAAGGCCCGGTGTGACCCCGGTGGAGAGCCCCACGGTACCGAAGGCGCTCATGGACTCGAAAACATACTCCATGGGTTCCCGGGAACCCATGGAGGACTTTTCCGAAAGGAGCAGGGAAAACGCCGACACGGAGAAAACCAGGAAACCTATCGTGAACATGGCTCCCGCCCTTCTCAGGTCGAAGTTCGGGATCCTTCTCTTCCAGATCTCGGGGTTCAGCCTTCCCGTAAGAAGCGACCTGGTGGAGAGGAGCATGAGACCGAGGGCTGTTGTTTTCACGCCGCCTCCGGTACCTCCCGGGGAGGCTCCCACGAACATCAGAAGGATGAACAGCCAGCGGATCTGTGGCAGAAGGGAAGCCGTGGGCACCGTGTTGAAACCCGCCGTTCTCGGTGTGACGGCCTGAAGGAATGAGTTTGCCAGCTTGTCTTCGAGGTTCATCCCCTTCAGGGTGTTGTTCCACTCCAGACCGAGGAACGCCGTGAAAGCAAGTACGATCAGTATGAAGGTCATCAGGCAGACGAAACGGGCCTGAATGGGAAGCTGGGTCCGGCGTCCCGTCCTGATGAACCCGACCCACCGCATGGCTATCGCGGTGAGCACCCCGAAACCCATGCCTCCCAGGACGATGAGCGAGCCGATGATCACCGATGTCGCAGGAGACCCGCTGAAGCCCTCGAGTCCGTTCGAGTTGAGGCTGAAACCGGCGTTGCAGAATGCGCTTACGCTGTGGAAAACGGACTGCCATATCAGCTCGCCGGTGCCCCATTGCGGTCTCAGGCCCCTCCATGTGGACATGAGCATCAGGGCTCCCACGATCTCGATGACCAGAGTCCACATGATTATGGAGAGGATGATCTGCTTCAGGTCGCTTATGAAGTCGCTGTCCATCAGACGGCTCAGAGAAAAGGCGTCGCGAAGGCTCAGGTTCTTCCCGAGGGAAAGGGCGAAGAATGCGGCGAAGGTCATTATTCCCAGCCCACCGGTCTGGATGAGCAGCAGTATTATGGACTGTCCGAACACGGTGTAGCCGTTCTCGGTGTCGATCACTGTGAGACCCGTGACGCAGGTGGCGCTTGCGCTTGTGAAGAAGGCATCGGTGAAGGTGATCGTGAAGCCCTCGGGCGTGGCCTTCGGATGCATCAGAAGCAGTGCTCCCAGCAGGATCGTGATGAGAAAGCTAGCGGGAAGGACCAGGGCGGGGTTGAGTCTGCCGGCGAGCCTGATGATCATTCTCAGTATGACACGGCCAGCCATCAGGAAGGCGTAGAAGGAAGCCGTAACGCCCGGTGCGGGAATCCAGCCGGCATCCCACCCCGCAAGCCCCGCAGTGAAATGGAGCAGGACACCGGAAAGCATGAGGACGCTCATGACCAAAAACCACGGTGTGTGCCTGTCCGGAACGAAACCGTCCCGTTTTGTCAGGAGGGGCACAAGGGCGAACAGCACGCTCTCCAGCACGAAGAAAAGGGTAATGGACTGAAGCAGGCTTCCGCCGCTGATCTGGAAGTAGTGCCTGGTGGCAAACAAAACCATGACCAGCAGGCAGTTGGCGAATCCGTAGACCAGTCTGCCGAACCTCTTCAAGGATGCTTTCCCTTCCGCTGCGGATTGGAGCATATTTATCCATAACCGCCCAAAGGTCAAGCACCCTGCCTGGAAGGAGCCTCAATGCACCCGGCAAAGTACGAGAAGTTCCTTGGTCTGCGTCCGGTGAACGTGCGGAACGCCATGCCCGGAAGCCTTTGCGGCCTGGCATCGGGAAGGGACATCGCTCTCGCCGCCCTGCGGTCCGACGCTATCGTCATGGCCTGCAACATACGCCACCACATGTGCATCCCCGGCATATTCAGGGCCGCCCGCAGGGCCGACTCAGTCGTGATGCTCGAGCTTGCCAAGTCCGAAGCCACGTATACCGGGGTTTCCTTCGAGAACCTTCCGGGAGCCGCAGCCCATGTTTCGAGCCTCCTCGGCGACGGGATCGTCTTCGGCCTCCACATGGATCACTACGCGGTTAAGTCCCCGGCGGAGCGTGATCACGCCATGAAGGCAATTCCGGCTGCGATAGGCTGCGGCTGGACCAGCGTCGCGATAGACGCAAGCCACAACCCGGACTGGGAGAACCTTTCCTACACCCGCGACGTTGCCCTGAGCATCCCCCCCTACATCGGTCTCGAGGCGGAAGTGGGAGAGATCCGGGGTGGAGACGTGCTCACGACCGTTCAGGAGGCCGAGTACTTCGTCGGCGGTTTGAACAGCTGGGGGGTCTTTCCCGATTTTCTTGCAATAAGCAACGGCTCGAAGCACGGCACGTACGACAGCGCTTCAGGCGAATCCGAGGGGATCAACCTCGGACGCACGGGCGAGATCGCCCGGGCCATCGAGCCTTACGGCTGCGTCATCGCACAGCACGGGATAAGCGGCACTCCGCTCCACAAAGTGGGGCTTTTCACGAAGTACGGCATACGCAAGGGCAACGTGGGAACCCTCTGGCAGAACATCCTCTTCGGTCTTGACGTCGATCCGGAGAGCGGCAACGCCTACACGGAGAACGGCAGGTGGGTCAAGAGACCGGACCGCGGCATCCCCACGGAACTCTGGAACGAGATGACCGCCCATGCTGATTCCATGGGCATGTCCGGCAACTCCGGAGACTACAAGAAGCTCAACCTTCCGTTCCACCACCGGATCATGGCCGTGGGCGGGGAATACCGGACCAGGATCATCGACGAGACAGAGCGCTGGGCCCTCAGGTTCTTCGAAGCCTTCAACTCGGTCGGAACCGCGACCGCTCTTGTGGACGCGGTGGTGGAGAGGGGCGACTGGAACAGCTCGCCCTGCAGGAAGATCATTGTGGACAGGGGCGTTTTCGGAGCACACAACCCGCCCGACGCAGGAACGGCCGAAGCCGTGAAGGGTGATTTCTCTGACTGACCTTTACCTGTCCGGCCCACGGGTTCTCAACCCGGCCCGGGGAACCGATTCGGTCTCGGATGTTCTGATCCGCGGCGGAAAGGTGGTCTGCCCCGTCTCCGGCCCTGTCCCTCCGGGTTGCGAGATGATGGACTGCAGGGGTCTCTGGGTATTGCCGGGACTCGTGGACATGCACGTACACCTGAGAACGCCCGGCAACACGGGCGCAGAAACGCTCGAGTCCGGTCTCAGGGCGGCTATCGCCGGGGGGGTCACGACCGTGGCGTTCATGCCCAACACCACGCCTCCCGTCGACGATCCGGAGCTCGCTGAGAGGCTCATGCGCACGGCCGAAAGCCTGAAACTGGCGGCAGCGATCCCCGTGCCCTGCGTCACCGTGGGCGGCGCCGGCGGTCCCCTTGCCGACCTCGAGGCGTTTGCTTCCCTGGGCATCAGAGCCTTCTCGGATGACGGCCGTCCCGTGGTGCCCGACAGTTCATTCCGGCAGGCATGCGAGCGGATAGCCTCCTTCGGGGGCGTTCTCATCGAGCACCCGGAGGACACTGAACTCGCAGCCGGCGGAGTCGTGAACCTCGGTCCCGTTTCGACGGCCCTTGGCGTTCCGGGCCTCTCCGAGGAGTCGGAGTGGTCGGATGCGGCGAGGTGCGTATCCCTTCTCGAAGGCACCGGCGCCAGGCTGCACCTTACCCATCTTTCAAGCCCGGAATCCGTGAGGATCGCCAGCCGAGCCGCTTTGAACGGGCTTTCCGTCACCTGCGACGTCACGCCGCACCACCTTGCGCTCAACCACCATGTCGTCCAGGCTCTCGGAAGCAACGCTAAGATGAACCCCCCGCTTCGCTCGGAGGAGAGCAGACGGGAACTGGTGTCCATGTGTGCCCGGGGTCTCGTTGGTGTGGTGGCGAGTGATCATGCACCCCACACCCGGGAATCGAAGGAACGTCCCCTTGAGTCCGCCGCGTTCGGGGTCACCGGCCTCGAAACCCTCCTTCCTGTAACGATGGGCGTTCTGTCAGGTGAGGGGGGGATGTCGCCCCTTGCAGTCACGGCCATGCTTTCCACCGCGCCGGCCTCAGTGCTGGGCATTGCGGTTCCGGACCTGTGCAGTGATGCCTGCGATTCTCTGGTTCTTTTCGATCCGGGAGAGGAGTGGGTCTATCAGGGCGGCTGCTCGCTTTCACGTAACACGCCGTTCCTGGGCACCCGGCTCACGGGAAGGGTGGTCATGACGCTCTGCAGGGGGAGGGTCTTCCAATGAGGAGGCTTGCGGGATTCGCGCTGCTTCTGGTTTTCCTGCCGGGCTGCGCATACTTCAACACCTTCTACAATGCCAGGAGGAAATACGACGAGGCTCTGGTGCTGTACCGCGCCAACCCCGACAACCCTTCCGCAAACGAAGAGGCCCTGCTCGACGATGCCATCTACGGGGCCGGCAAGGTTCTGGCCAACTACCCCGAAAGCCGGTGGGTCGACGACGCACAGCTTCTGCTGGGTGACGCATTCCTTCTCAAGGGGCAGCGCACGTTGACCGGCAGCGGCACCTCCAGCTTCCAGGATGCAATGATGGCATACGGGGCCGTTCTTGTGATGAGCGGAGACCAGCGGGTACTGGACAGGGCAAGCCTGGGAATGGGCAGGGCCGCAATGCTTCTCGGGCGTTACAGCGACGCCGCCGCCGCCTTCCGCGAGGTGAGTTCGCAGGACCGCAGGCTTCACGCACAGTCCAGGCTTCTGCTTTGCGAAGCGTTGCTTCAGTCGGGGCTTGGCGGGATGGCGCTGTCGGTGCTCGACACGCTTACGCCCCGCGGAGGCGACAGCCTGAGGGCAGAGTACTACATAACCCTGGGCAGGACACTGACGGAGATGGGGCTGCCAGACAGCGGCGCCGTTACCGCCCTTCGGGCCGTCGAAATAGAAACCCGTGGAACTGTTTACTACAGGGCCAACATGGTGTCCGCCGAAGCATGGATATCGGCGGGCCGGGCCGACATGGCCTCAGCGGTCCTCAACCGCCTTCTTGGCAGCTACCGCACGAACAGTGAGATGGCCGCCATATCGCTTCTGAAGGGCAAGGCGGACCAGGCCGCCGGAAACATCGGGGGAGCTCTCCAGGCATACCTCGACGCGTCTGAGTACGATACGAACCGTGAGTCTGGCGCCGAAGCCCTCTATCTGAGGGCGCTGCTTCTGGAAGAGCAGGGCAGGATAGACGACGCCCTCGATGCCCTGGCCTCCCTTGCATCGCGTTCGGGTACCAACCTCTGGACCAGGGTCGCGGCGGACAGGCAGCGTGAGCTTTCGCTTCTCAGGCAGTACCAGGAGAAACTCGCTCTTTCGGGGAGTGAGGAAAGGTACAGGTACCGTCTTCTCATGGCGGAGAAGAGCCTCGACCTGTACGGCCGCACGCCCGAAACTGTGCTCGAACTCAGGGACATCGCACGAAACGCCGACCCCCTTCGAATGGCCATGGCGATGAGCCTTCTGGCGGATATCGAGGGCACTCCGCCCGATTCCGCGGCCCAACTCCGCCTTTCCGTGCTTTCCATAGCCGACAGCTCGGACCTTGCGGGAAGGATCGAAACACTTCTCGGGCTCCCTCCCGGCCCCTCCGCGAACGTCAGACCCGGGGCCGTCATCGAAAGGGCCTTTCGCGACATGGAGGCGGGAAGGTACAGTGCCGCATGGGAGTCGATCGATGCGCTGCTCGATTCCCACTGGAGCTACGAGATCAGGGAACAGGCTCTCTGGGCGGCGTACAAGGCAGCTGACGGCGCCGGCATGGAGCACACCCTTGTCGAATCCTACCTCCGTGAACTGCTGAGGGACTATCCCGACACTATCGAGGGCGCACAGGCCGCCCTAAGGCTGAATGCTGCCCGCGATGAAGGCGGGGAGGAGGAGTAGGGCCGTTATTATGGCAGCCCCCCGTGATTTCGACGGAATCGTGACCTGCGTGGAAGGGCTTTGTCCGGGCGTTCTGCGGATCGCCGTGAAGGCGCATGATTTTGCGGGTGAGCCCGGCCAGTTCGTGGAGATGGAGCCCTCGCCGGACTGCTTTCCCATGACAAGACGCCCCTTCACCATAAACAGGCTTCTCCCGGGGGGGTTCGAGGTGGTCTTCGAGGTCCTTGGCCGGGGCACCGGACTTCTTGGGAGGCTCGAACCGGGTGACGGGGTTCGCACCCTTGGCCCCCTGGGCAGAGGGTGGCGGCTCTCTCCCGGAAGATGGCTGCTCGTGGGAGGCGGGATGGGCGCCGCGGGTTTTCCATTCCTCGCCGCTTCCCTTTCCGAACCTCCCCTTGTCCTTCTGGGCGCCTCCACGTCGGAGAGGCTTCTGCACACGGGCGGCGACCAGCGCACGATAACCGACGACGGCACATCCGGAGTGAAGGGCAGGGTGACGGACCTTCTCGGGTCCGTGGATCTCGATGCCTTCTCGACCGTTGCCGTCTGCGGTCCCCTCCGGATGCTGAAGGCCGTGTGGACTTCCCTTCCCGACCGGCACAGACACAAGGTTCAGGTCTCCACCGAGAGCAGGATGGGGTGCGGCTGGGGCGTGTGCGAGGGCTGCTCCATACCTGTCCCGGGTGGCGGCTACAGGAAGTGCTGCACCGACGGACCGGTTTTCACGGGTGAGGAACTGGATTGGGACAGGTGGTCCGAATGACGGCTTTTCCACCATCACTTTCAAGACGCCTCTGGGGGAGGTCCTTCGATTCACCGATCATCCTTGCCGGCGGAACGGCCGGGTTCGGCGCAGAGCTTTTCGTGACCGACGGGGGCTGTTTCGGCGGAGTCGCCGCCGTGGTGTCCAAATCCGTCACGCTCAATCCCAGGGCCGGAAACGAGCCTCCCCGGATACAGGAGACCGAATTCGGTCTTCTGAATTCGATAGGCCTTGCGAATCCTGGTGTTTACTCTGTTGTCAGTCAGGTACTTGAGAAAGCAGTTAACATGCCGTGCCCCCTCATCGTGAACGTGGCCGGCGAGACCGAGGACGAGTTCGCCCGGGTGGTTCAGGTTCTTGAGGGGTCCCCGGTGCCCTGGGCTTACGAGATCAACGTATCGTGCCCCAACGTGGCTTGCGGAGGGCTTCCATTCGGTTCCGACCCCGGATCGGTCGAAAGGATCGCACGCACGGTCGCGGAAGTCACCCGGAAACCATTCTGCGTGAAACTGACTCCCAACGCCGGGAGCATCGTGGAAACGGCCGTTGCGGCACAGGAGGGCGGGGCGGCCGGGGTCACGGTCTGCAACACCTTTCTGGGCATGAAGATGGACTGGAGAACGGGAACCACGCTTCTCAGGAAGAAAGTCGCGGGCTATTCGTCCCCCGCACTCCTTCCCCTGGTGGTTGCCCGGGTGTGGCAGGTGTCCCGGGCGGTCTCCGTGCCGGTCCTCGCGTCGGGCGGGGTTGCGCGGGGCGGGGACGTGCTCGAGCTTCTTGCCGCGGGAGCGGAAATGGTCCAGGTGGGATCAAGACTGATGCGCCGCCCCCGCGCTGCACGGGAGCTGCTTCAGGAAGCTCGGGAGCTCCTGGAATGAGGCGCGGGGCCGCGGTTACCGCCGCGATCCTCCTTTTTTCGGGCTGCGTTCTAGTGTCGAGCCCCGTTTACAGGTATACCGGAACCTCGGCCCGCCAGGCCGTTACTTCCGGGCTTTCCCTCAGGGGCTACGCAAGCTGGTACGGCGAGGCCTTCCATGGCAGAAAGACGGCCAGCGGCGAGCCCTTCGACATGAACGCGCTCACGTGCGCCCATCGTTCGCTGCCGTTCGGAACCATGCTGTTGGTGACCAATACCGCCAACAGCAGAACCGTCACGGTGAGGGTCAACGACAGGGGACCCTATGTTTCCGGCCGGATCGTCGACCTTTCAAGGGGCGCCGCCTCGCGGCTCGACATGCTGGAGAGCGGTACGGTACTCGTGGACATGAAGGTGGTGGACCAATGAGCGGAATCGCCCGGGTTTTCGTCGCGGTGACAAGTGACTGCGGCAATAGCGCCACGAAGATCATTTCTCCCCTGAGGGGTCTTCCCGTCGGGATAAAGATCGGTCTGGAACTCTTCACCAGGGAGGGACCCCCGATCGTTGAGCGGGTAAGGGACCTTGGCTTCCAGGTGTTCCTCGACCTCAAGTTCCACGACATTCCCCACACCGTTGAGGGAGCAGTGCGTTCCGCCTGCCTCCTGAAGCCCGACCTGCTGAACGTGCACGCTTCCGGGGGGACCGGGATGATGAGGGCTGCCGCCGGCGCCGCATCGGCCGGTACGAAGCTCATAGCCGTGACTGTCCTCACAAGTCTCGACTCCTCCGACCTTGCCCTTCTCGCACCGGGACTCACCCCCCGTGACGCATCGGTCCGTCTGGCGGTCGCCGCACATTCAGCCGGACTTGGCGGCGTTGTCTGCTCCCCGCACGAGGTCGGACCGGTAAGGGAAGCCACCTGTCCCGGGTTTTTCATCATCACCCCGGGGGTCAGGCCGGCCGATTCCTCCCCCGACGATCAGAAGAGGGTGATGACGCCCCGTGGAGCGATAATGGCCGGAGCCGACTCGCTGGTCGTGGGAAGGCCCGTCACAGGCGCTCCCGACCCCCGGCGTGCGGCCCTCGATATCCTGCGTGAGGTCGAAGAAGCCCTTCAGGGCTGACTCATGATATCCCCCGCGCTTTCCATCGTCCGGACGATCATCGTCACTGTTGCCGTGCTGGCGATGCTGACGGTTGTTTCATCGGTCCTTGTGCACGGCATGACTGTCCGTACGCTCTCGAGACTCGACGCGGGGGTTTCGGTTGCCCGGGTGACCGCCACGCCGGAAGCCATTCTTCTGACAGGTGTGTCCTTCCCCGCAAGGGGCGTCCGGGCCGATTCGGCCTGGGTGCTTCTTGACGGTTTTCCGCTGGCCCTCGAGGCCACGGGCGTCGTGATGACTGACGTCACAGTCCTTCCTGTCACGCGGCAAGGGTCGGATCCCCCGGGGAGGGGTCCCGAACCTGGCGCTCCACCGGTTTCCATTCTCAGCGGGACCCTTGTTACGGACGGGCAGGAGAGCGACCTGTTCGCCCGGTACGATTCGGGCGTCATCGTCTTCGACCTGGCAGGTCCCTGGGGCCGGGCCTGGGGAGAACGGAGCGACGGCGGCGGTATTTCCGTGGTTTTTCGCGACTGTACGGGATTTCCGGGAACACCGGGCCTTCCAGGCATCCTTGAGGGTAACTCGTTCTGCGGGGTCGCCAGGGGACGACAGAACGGAAGGGATGCCACTCTCAGCGGAGCATTCACCAGTTTCAACGGCCGTCCGGTGAACATGTCCTTCAACATGGAGATGGTTCAGGGAAGGCCGGGGTTCGAGATAGGCTCGGATTTCAGCCAGGTGGCGCCCCAGGTCTCCGACTTCGTTTTCGGGATCACGAGGGGCGCTGTCTCGGGAGCCGAACCCGGGGGGACCTTCACGATTGCCACCACCGGGGGTGACACCCTGTTCTTCACCTTCGACGTGTCCTTCGGAAGCCTTCGGGTCTTTCATCCATCCCTGGCGCGGGACACTGTTTTCATCTCGTGCTCCTCCTCGGGCAGGGGATTCGTCCTGCCCTCTTCGGGCACATTTTCGGTGGATTCGGCGGCGTTTCTGCTTGGAACCGCAGGTTGCGGCTATTCGATTCGGGGGGGATGGGGTGAAAGGCGTTTCCTGCGGCTTGACGTTTTCAACGACTCCCTTCGTGGCGAAGCCATTGCAGCCTCAGTTCCCGGACCGCTTCTTGGGAGGCTGAGGGGACTGAGGCTTTCCGGCGCCATTTCCTTCGACATCGGCCTGTTTCTCGACTGGGACCATCCCGACAGCTCCGACGTTACGATCGACATCGACGCCTCGGGCCTGAGGGTCGATCACAGCCCGGTGAGTTTCGGGCGGCTGGCTTCCCGTTCCGGAGAAACGGTTCTCATGAGGGACAGCTGGGGAAACTCGCGGATCATCGGCCTTGATTCCATCTCCCGCCCGGGGTTCGTCCCGGTTCGAAGCTTCCCGCCGTGGCTGGAACCCCTGATCTGCGCCGCAGAGGACGGCACGTTCAGGCACCACGGCGGATTCAGCGAGTTCCATCTCCGAAACAGCATTAGGGCCGACATGAGCCAGGGAAGGTTCGTCAGGGGCGGGTCCACCCTTTCGATGCAGCTCGTCAAGAACCTTTTCCTGAGCAGGGAGAAGACCCTGGCCAGAAAGCTGCAGGAGGTTTTTCTGACCTGGCGCATGGAGGCTCACCTGAGCAAGGACAGGATCCTCGAGCTCTATGTCAACGTTGTTGAACTCGGACCAGGCGTGTTCGGCTTCGGCGAAGCGGCCGCGTACTATTTCGGGACCACCGCCGAGAGCCTTTCGGTGAGGGAGACGGCATTTCTCGTTTCGATACTTCCCGGCCCGAAGCTTTATCACAGGTTCGCGGTCGCCGGTGCGCTCCCGGGTTACTGGAACGACTACCTCGACAGGCTTGTGAACGCCGCGGCGAGCCGCACCGGCCTTGACTGCCAGGCCGCGCGTTCGGGGCTTTGTGAAAGCCTTGTGTTCGATGGGTCGGTTTCGGGTATCTGACGGGGTTTCCCGCTGGTCTGTTGGCATTATGTTTTGTGTGCCAACCGTTCGGGAAGGGGAGGGGGTTCCATGGCTGAAAGCGAAGCTTACGAGCTCGAACACCAGGGCGAAGTGCACAGGGCCCGGGATTTCGATGTTCTCCTGAAGTGGGCGGAAGACCTTAGAATGAGTGTTTCCGACCGGTTCAGACCTGCCGGCACGGAGGACTGGACACCGGTGATGCAGGATCCCCGTTTGAAGGCCCTTCTTTCACCCGAGAACCAGTGGCGGGTGAGGATGGCTTCGGGCGATTTCGCCGCGGGCAGTTTCGAGGTCGTCATTCGATGGGCGCGTGAAGGCAGGCTGTCCACCGACGCCGTAGTGGAGGGCCCCAGGACCCCCCCGGGCGGTGTGCTCGCATCTGCCCTGCCGGCGTTGTCCGGGCATCTCGTGGAAGCCGGAGCCGCGAACGAGAAGCTTCCGCGCCTTCTCATCGACGGCAGGATCTACCCGGCTCCCGATGTGGAGACCATCAGCAGATGGATCAGCGAATCCAGGGTACCCCTCGACGCCCAGATCTCCCTCGCGGAAGGACCATGGGAACCGGTGGGAAGCTGCGGTCTGTTCGACCTTGAGAAGTGGCCGCAGGCAGCCCTCGGGGAAACCGACGAACCCCCCGAAGCAGTTGCTCAACCGGCTCCCGCAGATAACAGGGACGCCCCGGCCGCTGTCGTTCCCGCCGCGGTCGTGCCTGAACCCGGAGTTCCGCCCGAATGTGCGGAGCGGGAGGAAACCGATGACGACGAAGAGCCCTCCGAACCGGAGGAGGACGCGCCGGAGCCGTTCCTGGTGATCACCGCGTCCGGTGTCGAGCATGCCTTCGAGGACCCTGCCGAGATCATCCGCCTTCTTCGCAAACGCAGGATAATGGAGTATGACGAGGTCAGGCATTCCTCACTTCCCGACGGATCCGCGAGCGTCGGCGCCCTGGCCGACCTGGTGCGGAAGAACAGGAAGGGGAAAGGTCTGGGGTGGCGCATCGCAGCAGGATTGCTTCTCGCTGCCGCCGGCGTCTACCTCGCCGACACATTCGGTCTGATAGAGGTTCCATGGCTTCCGTGACAGATCTTCTCGCATTGAAGAGGGATGGAGGGCGGCTTTCCCCCGGGGATCTTTACGGTCTGGCATCCGGGATTGCTTCGGGTGAGGTCCCTCCGTATCAGGCCTCGGCATTCCTGATGGCGGCCTACATCCGGGGGCTTTCACCTGATGAGACCACCGCGCTAACCATGGCGATACGTGACAGCGGCCGAGTAATGGAGTGGAGCCCCTCCCTTTCCCCTCTTGCAGACAAGCACTGCACCGGCGGTGTGGGCGACAAGGTTTCGATCGTTCTGGCTCCCCTGGCTGCATCGATGGGGATAAGGGTGCCCATGATAAGCGGAAGGAGCCTCGGGCACACCGGGGGAACCCTCGACAAGCTTGTGAGCATACCCGGGTTTCGCGTGGACCTGTCCATGGAGAGGTTTAAAAGGCAGATCGAGGAGACTGGCGTATGCATGATCGGTCAGACCCCTGAACTGGCCCCTGCGGACGGCATTCTCTATGCTCTTCGGGACGCCACGGCCACGATCACTTCCGTCCCCCTCATCTGCGCCAGCATTCTGGGGAAGAAACTGGCGGAGAACCCGGATTTCATCGTTTTCGACGTGAAATGCGGCTCGGGCGCCTTCATGAAGACGCCGGAGCAGGCCGGGGCCCTCGCCCGGATGCTCGTTGATACCGCAGTTCAGGCCGGGAAGGGTGCCTCGGCCCTCGTCACTTCCATGAACCAGCCAACAGGCCTTTCGGTCGGAAACGCTCTTGAGGTGGCTGAGGCCATCGAAGTGCTCGAAGGCCGTGGTCCCCGGGACACGAGAGAGATAACCCTGATCCTCGCAGCCGAGATGGGCAGGCTTGCCGGTCTTTCCAGCCCTCACGAAAAGGCCCTGGAGATGCTTGACGGCGGCGCGGCGCTTCGGGTGTTCGGAAAAATGGTGGAAGCCCAGGGGGGCGATCTCGACCGCTTCAACGAGCTGGAGGGCGCTCCGGTGAGAGTTGAGATAAGGGCCTCACGCAGCGGTTTCTGGAAGGGTCCCGAGGCCCTTGTCCTGGGCGAGGCGGTACGAAGGCTCGGAGGCGGCAGGTACAGGATGGACGATATCGTGGACCCGAGGGTTGGCTGGCTGCAGGAAGTTCCCTGCGGAACCCCGGTCGAGGCGGGCTGCCTGCTTGGCGTCGTCCACGGGGCCGACCGCCAGTCGGCCGAGCATGCCGCCGGGTCGATCGAAAACGCCTTTCAGTGGGATGCTCCTTCGGATCATCTGGTTCTTGAAAGGATTCCGGGATGAGATGGCTTGAGACCGACCAGCTGCCGGCCGTTCTGGCGCGGGACGGCATAATCACGCAGGCTTCCCTCGAAAGGTACAACAGGCTTACGGCGGGAAGCTCGGAAGACCCCATGGTTCTTCTCGTGAAGAGCGGGATCATCGGTGAGGAGGCCCTCTACAGGTACGCCGCCGAACTGGTGGGCCTCCCCTACAAGGAGCTCGATCCCCTCGAACTCGATTACGAAACGGTCACCAGCAGCCTTCCCGGCAAGTTCGCCCAGGCACACAGGCTCGTGGCCTTCAGGAGGGATGGCAACATCCTCCATGTCGCGACATGCAACGTTTCCGGCACAACGCTCGACCAGGACCTGAAGCTCATGCTGGGGCTCGAAGTTCAATTCCACATTTCCCGTCCCGCGGAGATCGAGAGGGTGATAAGGCAGTTCTACGGCCTTCACAGCAGCATAGTCGCGGCCGTGAAGCAGCTCAACGACGATGACGGCGTGGACCTCGGCAACCTGGAAAGGTTAGTGAACAGCGAGACCTCCCAGAGCATCGAACCCACCGACAAACCAGTGGTGAACGCCGTGAACCACCTTTTTCAGTACGCCTTCGAGGAGAGGGCCAGCGACATTCATCTCGAGCCTCATCGTGAGAACACCATAGTAAGGCTCCGGATCGACGGACTGCTCCACACGATCTACAGGATCCCCAAAAGGCTTCACCTGCCCATAAGCAGCCGGATAAAGATGATAGCGGGTCTCAACATCGCCGAGAAAAGACGTCCGCAGGACGGCAGGATCCGTACCCACTTCGACGGCAAGCCCGTGGAGATCAGGTGCTCCACCGTGCCGATGGCGTTCGGGGAGAAAACCGTTCTCAGGGTCCTCGACCCTCAGATACTAATGCAGGACATGTCCAATCTGGGCTTCGAACCGGACGACCTCGTGAAGTACCGCAGAATGCTTGGCGCCCCGAACGGCCTCATCCTTGTCACCGGACCGACGGGAAGCGGTAAGACCACGACGCTCTACTCGTCCCTTACCGCCATCTCCAGGGAAACGGTGAACATCACGACAATCGAGGACCCTGTGGAATTCGTCACTGACGAGTTCAACCAGATCTCCGTCCAGAGCGCCGTCGACCTCACCTTCACCTCCGCGCTCAGACACATTCTCAGACAGGACCCCGACATCATCATGGTGGGCGAGATCAGGGACGTGGAAACGGCAGTCAGCGCCATGCGAAGCGCCCTGACCGGGCATCTGGTGCTCAGCACCCTCCACACCAACGACACAGCCACCACGGCGGTGAGGTTGATGGACATGGGCGTTCAGCCCTACCTTCTCATGAGCACCCTTCAGGGCATCATCGCCCAGAGGCTGGTGAGGCTTACCTGTACCGAGTGCGCGGAAAGCTACGTGCCTGAGGATTCGATCGCCGATTCCATCGAGATCCCCCGGGGTTCCGTCCTGAAAAGGGGGGTGGGCTGCCGGGCCTGCAGGAACACTGGCTACAAGGGCCGCACTGGTGTGTACGAGGTCATGGAGATCAACGAGGCCCTGAGGATCGCCCTGGCCGAAAGGGCTCGTGTGGACGATATTCGAAGGCTGGCGGTCAGCCAGGGTATGAAAACGCTTCGGGACTCGGCCAGGCTGAAAGTGCTGGCGGGAATCACCACCCCGGAGGAGATGCTCAAGGTAACCCTTGGGGGGGAATGAAAAAGGCGTTCGTTCTCGGCATCATCGCCCTTATGTCAGGCTGCGGCAGCGGCGGGCGGTCGCAGGACACCGAGGCCGCGACACCCGATACGCTGATAAGGGTGATTCCGCGCACACCCATCGAGACGGGTCTGCTTTTCAGCAATGCGCTCCTGATGAACGACCCGGCGTGCTATGGGTTTCTCGCTCCCGTTTTCCGCGACTCGATCGAGTCTCAGGGGCTTTCCCCGTGGGAGGTTTTCGGACGGTGGAGGGCCTTTGACCCCGACGGAAGGCTCACCGAAGTGGCGCAAACCCCCGACGGCATGCGGACGACAAGCTACTACTGCTCCATAGCAAGGCTCGAAGAGCTGCCGCCCGTCGTCAGGTTCGATTTCGTAGTGGTCGGCGGCGAGTGGCTGATCTCCGGTCTGGGCTACGGCAACACCTCTGGAATGGGTGATTCGCTGGCCCTCGAACAGCAGGTCGGTCTTATCCTTTCCGACCCCGTTCTGCTCAGGGAGATCAGAATCGCGCGAATGCTCCTGGACGACGTTGATCACGACTCGTCACAGAGCTGGGCGTCCTGGCAGGCAGCCTCGGCCTCGGGGGAAAGCTTTGCAGCCTACATCACCGGGTTGTCGCAGGAAAGCTATAACATGCTGGCGGAAAGTAATATAAGGCAATCAGGCAAGCTGCAGATCATACAGGACCGTGCCACCTTCCAGATCACGAACCCTCCGCTGGAACTGCGGGAGCTGATCGCCGCATGGCGCGAGCTTGCCTACCTGCGAAAGGCCGTTCTGAGGGCCCGTCATGAGGCCATGCAAAACCTCAGGCAGACCGGTGTCTGGATGGAGCCCGACCTCACGCAGGAAGCCGCCCGGATCCAATACCTTACAGGAATATTCATCCCGGTAAGCGATCTCGTGGAAGCCCGTGACACTCTTTCCCTGACCTTTCCGGCACTTCTCACCACCGGCTCCGGCGAACCCCTCGAAGCCATGACCATCGAGCTCGATCCCCACACCGTCGAGCAGAAGGTCGAGAACGACATCGGCGTTCCCGTCTGGCGGGCCCTGGGAGTTGACATGAACGGCGACCCCGACCCGGAGAGGGTTGTCTACTGGGCGGGAGACCTGTTCCTTTTCCTCGGCACACCCACCGGCTACCGCCTGGTCTTCAGAACCTATTCGGGCTACGACAGCGACTTCCACGGGCAGTTCGGAACCGGAACCAGCCCGTCCGGGCACAGCAGCGTGAACCTGATCGGGAACTCAAGGACCGTCGAGTACAACCTCCACCTCGAAGGCGGCGTTCCCAGGCTCACCGC
Organism: Candidatus Fermentibacteraceae bacterium; assembly: GCA_041750285.1. Classification (GTDB taxonomy): domain Bacteria; phylum Fermentibacterota; class Fermentibacteria; order Fermentibacterales; family JCC-6; genus UBA6080. The sequence continues at coordinate 129,114 of JBGSZS010000002.1, forward strand.
AACACCTCTGGGGCAGGACGAGGAGAGAAGCCTCGATTCCTACTCCGATCAGGTCATTCCGGAGGACTGGTGAACAGGGTATTTGCAAGGATCCTTCTGTGGGCGTTCCTGACAGCGGTCGTCTTCTGTTCGTTCGGCGCCGGGTTTCTGTTCCGGGTCTGGCACGACAGCGCCAGGGCTTTCCGCGAATCCCACGGCAACCTGCTTGTGGCTTCGCTGAGGGGGCATGAGCCCGCCAGCGCAACCCGCATCTATGACATGTACGGTGACCAGCTCGCGGTGGCTTTCGTCGAGAACCGCTACCCCGTAACGCTTGACCAGGTGAGCCCCTGGGTGATCGAGGGCTTCATCGCCACGGAGGACAGGAACTTCTACAGCCACAAGGGCCTTGATCTGAGGGGCATCGTCCGTTCCGTGCTGCACAACATCAGAACCGGCTCCAGGCATGGCGGCAGCACGATAACCCAGCAGCTCGCAAGGGGACTGTTCCTCGAGCCCGACCAGACCATCCAGAGGAAGATACAGGAAGCCTTCATAGCCCTTGAGATCGAGAGGCAGTTCACCAAGAACGACATTCTCGAAATGTACCTGAACCAGATCTACTTCGGAGCGGGAGCCCACGGGATCGAGGCCGCCGCCAGAACGTACTTCGGCGGCATATCGGCCGCCGAGCTCACCCTCAACCAGTCCGCCCTGTTGGTGAGAATGGTCAAGAACCCTTCGGGCTTCAATCCCATGAACAACCCTTCCCGTGCTCTCGCCCAGCGGAACATCGCCCTCGGCATGATGACCGACCATGGGGTGATAAGCGCGGAACAGCGCGACCGGGCGATGCAGGAACCCCTTGGCGTCGATGTTCATCGCTCCGAGCTCGAGCAGGACTGGAACTACTTCACCGAATTCGTAAGGCAGTACCTGGTGGGAAGGTACGGATGGTCGGCGGTCTACGAACAGGGGCTGGTCGTCTACACCACGCTCGACCCCGACATGCAGTCGGCGGCCGAATTGGCTCTCGACAGCGTTCTCACGCTTAAGGAACCGGTCTGGGACTCCGAAACGCAGCAGTGGCTGCCGGACGGCCAGCGGCTGCGATACGAGAGTTCGAGGCTTTACTGGCAGACCGTTCGCGACACCACGACCAGCGCTCCCGATTACATTCAGGGCGCCCTCGTTGCCGTTGACCCCCGGACGGGGTACATCCGGGCCATGGTCGGCGGAAGGGACTTCCAGGACAGCGAGTTCAACAGGGCCGTCCAGACCAGCAGGCAGCCCGGAAGCTCGTTCAAGGCCTTCGTTTACGCCGAGGCCATCGAACAGGGCTGGTCGCCCGGCAACGTGGTGCTCGATCAGCCCGTGGTCATCGACCTCAGCCCGGGAGAGTGGCGACCCCGGAACTACGACATGCAGTTCCACGGAATGGTGACACTGAGGGAAGCCTTCGCCAGGTCCTACAATGTGGCCGCGGTAAGGCTGGGCATGGCGGTGGGCATCGAAGCCGTTGCCGCAAGGGCCGCCTCGATGGGGATCTCATCGCGGCTGCCGATAGTCAATTCCCTTCCGCTGGGAAGCTGCATGATAAACCCGCTGGAGATGGCCAGAGCCTACATACCGTTCGCCACGGGAGGGCTGGCAAGGAGCACCACGGCCATCATCAGGGTCGAGGACCGCTACGGCAACCTGCTGGAGAGCAACGAACAGCCCGACCCCGGAAGACGGGTGATGAGCCGGACCGGAGCCTATCTGATGAACAGCCTCCTCCAGTCGGTGTTCCGTTCCGGAACGGCGTCTCCCGCCAGATGGTACTGGGACGGCCCGTTCGCCGGCAGGGAAGCCGGCGGCAAGACCGGCACGACCAGCGATTATGCCGATGCATGGTTCGTGGGCTTCACCCCCGACCTTGTCACTGCCGTGTGGGTCGGGTATGACAACCACGTCATCCGCATGCGCACGCGCAACGGGGCTGGGCAGGCCGGCGGCTCCATAGCGCTTCCAATATGGAACGGATTCATGCGCAGGGCATTCGCCGATGCCGACCCGGCATCCGCTCCCTCGTTCCCGGGTCCCGATCAGGGTGGGGTCGAACAGGCCGTCGTCTGCGGTCTCAGCGGTCAGCTCGCGGTGGCGGGCTGCGGTGAGCACGCTCGTGAGGAGCTTTTCTGGGCGGGGACCGCGCCCGCCACGTTCTGCATGATCCACGGGGAAGGGTCCGGTTTCGGGGCCGACTCCACCATGGGCAGTTTCAGCGATTTCGACCGGCGTCTCCGGGAAACGCAATCCCCCTGATGGAGCACCTCCCCATCATACTGGCGGCGGCGTTCCTGCTGTTGGGCGCGTTCGTCGCCACAAGGATCCTCAAGTCTCCGTTCTGGAAGAGAAGGCAGCTCAGAAAAGCTTCGCTCATGGCTGCCCGTGGCAACATCACAGGGATGATCGGATACCTCAGGGCCAACATGGACAAGGGCAGGGTCTCGTGCCCCCTCACCAACGCGCTTGTGTACTTCTACATCCGCTCGGGTGACCTGGACAGCGCCGAAAGGATAGTGACCGATGCCATGGGAATGGGCGACAGCTCCGGCGGCGCACTCGCCCAGCTCGCGTACATCGCCCAGGGCCGGAATGAATGGGAAAACGCCGAGAAGCTCTACAGGAAAGCCATGGAGGCCGAGCCGGCCCTTGCCCCCACCCTGGGGATGAACATCGCAGGCTCGCTCATCCAGCGCAACACAAGGCTCGATGAGGCCGAAGATCTTCTGAACAGTGCCCTCGAATCCGGGAACGGGCCTTCCCGGAGCTCGGTCCACCTGAACCTTGCAATGTTGAACACGTTGCGGGGCAGCCACTCCCAGACCAAGGTCCATGCCCTGACAGCGTACGAACTCATGCAGGACATAGAGATCACCCGCCTCGGAAGGGCTCAGGCCCTTGGCCTGGCCGCCGGGGCGTCCAGAAGGATGAAGGATCCGGTCGAAGCAGCGAGGCTTTCCCAGAAGGCCCTGAAGGTCCTGGGGGACACATCGGGCGCGGACAGGCTTCGCACCGAGCTTCAGGAAATGGCTGGCAGTTGAGGAAGGCACTCTGGGCCGTCATTCTTGGAGTGGCGGTCTACACCGCGCTGGTGCTCAGGTCCGATGTGGCAAGGGTGGGCCGGGCCGTCTCCGCGATCCATCCGGCATGGATCCCGGTCTTCCTGGCGCTTCCCCTCGCGAACTACTTCCTCAGGTTCCTGAAGTGGCACTACTTCCTGCACAGGGTCGGGGTCTTCCTCCCGAGGGGCGAGAGCATGGCGGTTTTCATCGCCGGCTTCTCGATGACGGTGTCGCCCGGAAAGTTCGGCGAGCTTGTGAAATGCGTCATACTGAGGGAAAGGCGGGGAGTGCCGGTATCCACTACGAGCCCCGTGGTGGTGGCAGAACGTATCACCGACCTTCTCAGCATGGTGTGCCTGGCCGCTGCCGGTGCGGCCCTGTCAGGGGGAGGGGCGGTGCTTCCCGCCATCGCCGCCGGTGTGGTATTCGTATCGTCGGCCATGATCTTCCTTCTCTGGACCCCTGCGTGGAGGCTGGCAGCCCGGACAGCCGCCCGGCTCCCCCTCCTGAGAACGAGGACTTCTGCCCTCGAAGCTTTCAGGCAGTCCGCCATCACCCTTCTGGACTTCAGAAGCATGCTTGTCTCGGTGCCCCTCGGGATTCTGGGATGGGGTCTCGAAGCACTTGTCCTGTGTGCCGTGGCAGCCTCGATGGGGGTTTCCCTTCCTGCGGGAGTCGCGCTGCTCAGTCACGCTGCGGGCACCATTGCCGGCGCAGTGAGCATGATCCCCGGAGGGCTGGGACTGACCGAGCTGACGATAGACGGGATCCTGGGCGGCTCGATGGATCACGCCCAGGCGGCTGTCACCACCCTGCTCATGCGGTTCTGTACGCTGTGGTTCGGAGTCCTGCTGGGGCTTTCGTTCATTGCCGTGCAGGGAAGAATAAAATCAGACAAAACCGCATGACTGCGGCGGGCAATGTGCCGGTTGCCGGCGGAATGGATCTACAGGCCTTCGCTTACTGCGTCGGGATCGAGGAGCCGCCCGGGGCTGCTCTTGTTGAACAGCGAGACCCCGAAGGGACCTGAACCGGAAATGCACTGGTTCGGGGGGCCGGGGCCTGGTCCTGCGCTGCAGTCAGGCCCTGTTCCGGGTCCGCCGCCGCCGGCGCACCTGGCATGCCAGCCCATTCCGCCGGCACTGGACAAGCCCTGCAGCTCTGGTTTCGTGTATTTTTCAGGAAAGACTGTCATCGCAAGATACGCATCCTTTCAGAACCATTCACAATGCAATATCCTAATGCCATCGCAACCTTCTGACAATGGCGCAATGAACCTTCACCGCGAACTTTGGAACGTGAACCGCCCACACTGCCCTTCGGCGCGGCGAGCCGTACTTCCGCCGTCTCAGTACACCGGTTACTACCGGCAGGTCATCGGATTGTTCCAGAAGCAGCGGAGCGTCCCTTCCCGAACGGTCCCCCGCGGTGAAAAGAAGAACGCGACCGTCTTTCTTAACGGTTCTCAGCACCCTGTGAACGATCGGTTCTCCCGATTCGTGACCGAGAACCACGACCTGCCCTGGAAGGACTTCATGGACCGGCTGCCTCTCGGCCCTGAGAATGTCGCCGGGTATCAGGGCCGGCCACATCGAAAGCCCCCTCACGAAGCCCCTCAGTGTTTCCGCAGCCATTTTCGGATCAGATGGTCCGGGTCATCCGCCCCTCTTCGCAGAACAACCGCTGGATGACTGTTGAACAGGCTTTCCGTGAAAGCCCTGGCAGCGGTCCCCACCTGGCGGGGAACCATGTCGAGGACCATCAGGGAGCCCGTCCTCTCAGCCCTGTAGAAGCCGTAGGATGGCGTGACCGGGATAAGCGCAGGTGAACCCTTCTCAAGAAGTACGATCCCGGAGAGGACCGCCGGCCGGATGTCGAAGTCTCCCGTCTTCATCCTGTGCGCTCCGCAGGGAAGGGTCCTCACGACGCCGTCGGTGCCCCGGGCCACGACAACCGTGTCGTCTCCGATCAGGCGCCAGCCCAGCGTCGCCAGGTGATAGGCCACGGTTGTCTTTCCGCCGTTCGAGGGGGCCAGGAACAGGACGGACCTGTCTTCAAGGGCTGCGGCAGCTCCGTGAAAAAGGGCGCCGACGGGGCAGACCGCCATCAGTTGCGCCCGCAGCAGGGACCTTCGGTTATCCATGGGTTCTCGACTCGGGGAAGAGCCCCAGCCGGTCCGCCAGATCGCAGAACCTGTGGGGGGAGGCGAAGCTGCCCCCGACAGAGTAGTTCTCCATAACGCACTTGCCCAGGCATGAGTTCGAATGGACGCACCGGGAACAGATGCCCCGGTCATGCTCCCGAAGGTCCCTTCGAAGCTCGGCGAGGAGGGGGGAGTTTTCCCAGATGTCCTTCAGCCTCTTTTCGGGCCAGGTTCCCATCGCGAGCCGGGGCAGGCTGTAGGCTATTCCACAGAACGACACGGTACCGTCGGGAAGGATACCCAGAAGGTTGAGAACGGAGCATCTGCCAGTGGACGCGAGCCTGTTCACGGGGATGAAGGCATGCGGTGCGTCGGGTATCACGCAGGATGGATACTCGCTGAAGACCCATTGCAGGAACTCGATCGATTCCGAGATGTGATCGGGATCGGCGAAATGGGAGGACGCCCCCCTGCCCACCGGTGTGATCAGGTTGATCTTCAGCGAAGACACGCCGCTGCCCTCGAGAAAGGCCACCATGTCGGCCACGGCCTTCCTGTCCGGCCGGCTGACCGACATTATTACCTGCGGGTTTACGGAAGCCCCTGAAACAAGCCCGTTGATGAAGCCGACAGTTCTGCGCCATGAGCCTTCGACACCCCTGAACGCATCATGGACACCCGGGCGGCTCGAATCGAGGCTGACCGACACCTGGTACGGGGGCATCTCCTCCAGCAGGCTGAAGAGCCCGGGATGTGTCACTGTGCCGTTGGTTTCGAATGCCACTTCCGGGAAGATGCCGTGGGCGATCCTGTAGAGGTCGGGAAAACGGGGATGGAGGAGGGGTTCGCCGCCGGTGAACTTTGCGAAGCGTGCTCCCATGTCCGCGGCTTCCCGCATGACCGCCTCCCACGAGGGCACATCCATGGACGAACCCGCCACTCCCTCGTTGACCCAGCAGTGGGCGCAGTGAAGGTTGCACCCCGGATATGGATTCAGGTAGATGTTGCTCAGTTCAGGGATCTGAGCTCTTCCACAAGGTTCCTCAGGCAAGAAATTTCATCCCTTCCCGTTGGCTCGCCCCGCAGAAGGGGGTTGACCGGGCAACCGCCCGGGCAGACGTCAAGGTATTCACAAAGCCCGCAAAAGGGATTTTCATCCCTTCGAGCCGCCAGTAACGAAAGGAACCGGGCGGCTCCCTCCGATGCAATGATTGTGTTCAGGGTCTGGTCGGGCAGCCGTCCCAGTACGAAGTCATCGAGGTAGTCGCAGGGGATGACACTGCCGTCGGCCGCCACTGCGATCTTTCCGGTACAGCCCCCGCAACTGAAAGCCCTGCCGCCGGTTCGCTCAGTCCTCCCGTCAAGGGCGTCCTGCGCCATGCGGGTGAGGTCCGGAAGGGGACCGTATACGCGGGGGTCTCCCAGTTCCAGCAGGTCTCGTCCCGCCTTCACGAGACCAGCCAGGTCGCCGTGGAACCCGTCCGGAACGGCGCACTGGGCGGCGAGTACCGGTGTGAACTTGGCTCCGCCTACCCCCAGGTCATCGAGTGCGAACCTGGCCGTCTCGATCACCCTGTCATGGTTCAATCTGGTGACCGTGCAGTTTATGATGACGGGAAGACCTGCCTGGACAGCCCGCCGAATGCCCGCAACAGCCCTCCTGAAAACTCCCGCACCCCTGAGGGCATCGTGGGTTGCCGCGTCGGGACCGTCGAGCCCGGCCATTATCATGGCAAGCCTCGGACCGGCGCTTCCCAGCAACGCAGCCGTTTCGGTCGCAAGAAGAGTGGCGTTGGTGTTCAGCGAAAACCTGAAGGGCCTTTCGGCGATCAACCTCACGAAGTCCCCGAAATCCCGTCTTGCCAGGGGCTCGCCGCCTGACACGACGAGTTCCAGCACCTTCGCTTCCACCAGTCTGTCGAGGATCTTCTCCCATGTGGATAATGGAAGGTCTTCGCCCGGTGGTCTGACCCCGCAGTGGGTGCATGAGAGGTTGCAGCGCCCGGTGATGAGAACGGTGGCAGTTCTGGGAGCCAGAGTGACTTCCGTCACTCAATGACTCCGTTTTGGCGAAGCTGGTCCAGGAAGTCGTCAAGGTCCCGCTCGATCCCGGGTTGTTCGGGGTAGCTTTCGCGCAGGCGGGCCAGGATGTCCTCCCTGGAAGAGCGTTCGTCGATCAACGAGCAGATCGCCACGGCGACTTCCTCCACTATCTGAAGGGCACCGCTGTTGACGTTGAACAGGATGCCGCCTTCTGGCTCCCGGCGAAACACAACACCAGTGGCGAATGAGAGTTTCATCTGTTTCTCCCGGTGTCGAGGAACATTTGTGTTTTCCCTGCGTATTCGGTAATATACCCCCAACAGGGAGGGAAGGAATGAGGATCAGCATCGCCTTTGCGTTTTGTCTTTCCTTTATCGCCATGGGATACGGGCTTTCCGAAGGCTCGTTCAACCTTCTCAACCCGCCCTCGTTCGGGGGTCAGGGTTTTCGGAACTTTCACAGCACTGCAAGCTTCAGCCTTGTATCGGGCTCGGGTGGATCCTGGGGCCAGGGCGCGTACGTGGGAACGATGAATTTCTCGCTGCATCCCAAGGTCACCGCGCTCGTCGACCTCGGCTACGCCCGCACCTTCGATTTCTCCGGCGGCGGGAACTTCGGCCACCTGCTCGGCGGGGTGCAGTTCCAGTGGAAACCCACCGACGGCAGCACCTTTGTCCTCCAGTACAACGGCGTGATACCCACGGGGCGTATCGAAGGGTTTTAGGCACGCTACCCCTTCTTCTCGCACTGGCGGTCGGCACCCCCGCAGACTCGCTGTTTTCAAGGGGCGAGCTTTTGCCGGCCCTTCCCCTCTATGTGTCCGAATACGGTCAGGATCCCACGGACTGGTGGGCCGCCTACAGGTCCTGCTGGATACTGAACCGTCTCGACCGCCCCGACTCCGCACTGGTCTGGGGGGGCAGGGCTCTCGGCCTGCGCCCCGGCAGTTCAGCCGTTCTCGGCGAGTTCCTGAGAGCGCACTCCGCCTCCCCCGACAGCGTGCTGAAGTACGGATACCTCGTTTCGGGCGGGGGTGTGTGCAGGTTCAGGCTGGCCCAGGCCGAACGGCGCCTGGGGCTTTCCGGTGAGCACAATGCCTACCTCCGGTCCGCCCTCTCCTCGGAAGACGATTCGGTGAGGGCCGATGCCGCTTGCTGGCTCAGCATGCTGCACCCCGACCGCTCCCTCGAGCTCATGGAACTGGCGGTCCTTCTCGCGCCGGATGACGGGTTCTACCGTACGGTGCTTGCGGGCCTCTATGCTGAAGAGGGCATGCCTGACAGGGGATTCGAGGTCCTTGCCCCCCTGGCGCCCGAGGGTTGTTACTACTGGCAGGCCGTCGCCCAATGCCATGAAGCTTCGGGAGAGGTGGAGCATGCCGCATCGGCCTACAGAAGGGCATTCCTTTCCCGGCAGAGCCCTGACCTCGCGGCCGGTCTGGGCTGGTTTCTGTACCGTGCCGGACGCGACCTCGCAAGGTCGGACGATTGCCCGGGAGCGGTTTCCTACCTGCGGGAAGCGTCCGAACTCTGGCACCGCGACTCTTCGTGGGCAGTCGCTTCCGATTCCCTGCTCACGAGCATAAACGAGTTCCTGCGCCAGGAAAGTGGTTGGGAGAGATTACATTGAAGAAAGGTCACTTCACAAGCCTCATGTGTTTGCTTATCTTCACCGCGGGATGCTCCGAACGGGTGCGTGACGACCTCTGGAGCCATTGCGTGTTCAGTGCCGCCGGCGCGGGGGCGCTGACGGCGTCCACGGGAGACTGCCTCGAAGGCGCGGCGGTGATGGTGGGAGTGGGCATCCTGAAAGAGGCTTACGATGCATTCCGGGGGTCGGGGTTCGGTCTCGACGACCTGGCTGCTGATATTGCGGGCGGCATCTTCGGCGCATTTGGCACCGGGATCGCCATGGAAGGATCATCTTGCTTGAAAAGGTAGTCAGGTTCTTTTTCGGCGACAGACAGGCCAAGCTGATGAAGACCTTCGAAGGGCCTGTCCAGGAGGTGCTGTCTTTCGTTGAGCAACTCGGGACGCTCACCGACGAAGAACTCAGGGACAAGACCACGGAGTTCCGCAGAAGGCTCGCCCGGGGGGAGACCCTCGACGACCTCATGTGCGAGGCTTTCGCAGTCGTGGTTCAGGCGTGCAGCAGGAACTGCGGCAGGAAGTGGATGGTCACCGATCACGAGATCGAATGGGGGATGATCCCCTTCAGGGTCCAGTTGAAGGGGGCAATGGTCCTCCACAGCGGGATGATAGCAGAGATGGCGACGGGCGAGGGGAAAACCCTCGTGGCGGTCATGCCGATGTATCTGAACGCGCTTGAACTGAACCCCGACTGGGTTGCGCTGGCGGAACGCGATTTTGGCGATGATCCCGAGGCATGGACGTTCGAACCCATAGATGGAGTTCCGGTGGGCGACGGCGCCCACCTTGTGACGGTGAACGACTACCTGGCAAGGCGTGACGCGGAGTGGATGGGCCCCATATACAGCTTCCTCGGGCTCACCGTTGGATGCATCCAGGGAGGGATGGATCCCGACCAGAGACGCCAGCAGTACAACTGCGACATCACCTACGGCACCAACAACGAGTTCGGATTCGACTACCTGCGTGACAACATGGTCACGTCCCTCGAACAGCGGGTGCAGCGACAGCACATCTTCGCGATGATCGACGAAGTCGACTCGATTCTCATCGACGAGGCGCGTACGCCCCTGATCATCTCGGGGCCGGTCGGCAACGACGGGGACATGCAGTACGCCGAGTTCAACGCGAACGTGGTGCGCCTGGTGCGGCGTCAGGCGGACCTCGTGAATACGTTGGTGGCCAACGGGGAGCGGGCCCTGGAAGCCGGTGACACGGCGACCGCCGGCCTCGAGCTGTACAAGGCACAGCTCGGGTGGCCCAAGAACAAGCGCCTGATGAAGGCGTTGCAGGAGCAGGGGGTCAAGCAGCTGGTGCAACGCATGGAGCTCGATCGCATCGCCGATCGCAAGCTGCCGGCCAGCAAGCAGCAGTTCCGGGACCTCGAGGATGACCTGCTGTTCGTGCTGGACGAAAAGGGGCATACGGTCCACCTCACGGAGCAGGGACTCGACTGGCTGTCGCCGGATGATCGCGATGCCTTCGTGTTGCCGGATATCGCGACGTTGATCGGCCAGCTCGACAAGGATCACGAGCTGAGCGCGCCGGAGCGTCTGGAGCGTCGCAACGCGGTCGAGCGGGAGTACGCCACCAAGAGTGAGCGGCTGAACATCATTCACCAGCTGCTTCGCGCGCACGCGCTGTACGAAAAGGACGTCAACTACGTCGTGCAGGATGGCCAGGTGCTCATCGTCGACGAGTTCACCGGTCGCACGATGCCCGGTCGCCGGTGGAGTGAAGGCCTGCATCAGGCCGTCGAGGCGAAGGAAGGCGTGCAGGTGAAGGGCGAAACACAGACGCTCGCCACCATCACGATCCAGAACTACTTCCGCATGTACGAGAAGTTGGCCGGCATGACGGGCACGGCGGAGACCGAGGAGGGCGAGTTCCACCAGATCTATGGGCTCGCCGTCTCGGTGATTCCGACGAACCGGCCGATCGCCCGCGATGATCGGCAGGACCTGGTGTACAAGACGCGACGCGAGAAGTACAACGCCATCGTCGAGGAAACCAAGCGCCTGCATACGCTGGGCTATCCCGTGCTGGTCGGCACGGCCAGCGTCGAAGCGTCCGAGACGCTCGCGCGTCTGTTCGCGCGGGCCGGTCTCAAGCATGCGGTGCTCAACGCCAAGTACCATCAGCGCGAGGCCGAAATCGTGGCGGACGCCGGTCGCGCCGGCGCCATCACGATCGCGACGAACATGGCCGGCCGCGGGACGGACATCAAACTGGCCCCCGGCGTGACGGATTCGCGCCCGTCGACCATGATCGACCCTGACGGCAAGGAGATCACGTTCGACGAGATCGGCGGGTTGCACATCGTCGGATCCGAACGCCACGAATCCCGACGCATCGACCGCCAGCTGCGCGGACGCGCCGGTCGTCAGGGCGATCCCGGCGCGTCGCAGTTCTTCCTGTCGCTCGAGGATGACCTGATGCGGTTGTTCGGGTCGGAGCGCATCGCCAAGCTGATGGATCGCATGGGCGCGCAAGACGGGGAGGTGCTCACGCACTCCATGATCACCCGCTCCATCGAGCAGGCGCAGAAGCGCGTCGAGCTGCAGAACTTCCAGTCGCGCAAGCGGCTGCTGGAGTACGACGATGTCATGAACCAGCAGCGCGAGGTCATTTATTCCCTGCGCGCGTTCGCGCTCGAAGGTGGCGAGGAACTGAAGGCCGAGGCGCTGAAGATGATCGATCGCGGCGTGCAGCGGCGTGTCGAGCAGGCGCTGGCCACGTTCGATCGCCCGGAGGAGTGGGACTTCGACTATGTGCAGCAGGACCTCCTGATGCACTACATGCTGCAGGTGCCCGAGTTCACCGCGGCGACGCGGCCGGTGTCCGAGGCGGAGGCGCTGGAGGCCGCGGCCGCAGC
>JBGSZS010000003.1:0-40475 GCA_041750285.1 Candidatus Fermentibacteraceae bacterium
ACGCGAACCCATGGATAGCTGCTTTCGAGGAGGTCGAGTGACCCGTCGGTCGACCCGTTGTCCACGACCATCACGCTGCAGCCGTCGGGAAGGTTGCCCTCGAGCGAGTCGAGACAGTCCGGAAGGAAGTGTGCCCCGTTGCAGTTCAGTACGATAACCGTGCAGGTCAAACAAATCCTCCCCGGGTCGTCTTCGAGAACCGGCACTATATTCAATCGATGGAAACAACCGGCATGAATATAGCAGCTTTCCACATGCTTCCCAGCGGCGGCGGAGCCAGGCTGGCCGCACAGAACATCAGCCTGCTTCAACACAGGTTTTCCTGGTTCATCCATTCCGTTGAAGGATCCGTCGAGTTCCCCAACCTGCCGCAGGTGGCCTTCAGACGGCATGGGTTTCCACAGGGGAGACGTCTGTCGGGTGTTTCGAGGTTCTTCGCACCCTGGCTGCTGGTGAGAAGGCTGCAGTCCTTTGCCGGTCTGTGTGCCCGGATCGCCACTCAGATGAACCGGGATGGACAGGTCGCTCTCGTGCACAACAGCATGATAATCGCTGCTCCGCCAGTTCTGGATCATCTTTCGATACCCTCGGTGTATTTCTGTTACGAGTACCCGAGGCATCTCTATGAAAAACCCCGCATCACCAGAACAGGAAGCATTCTGGGCGACCAGCTCCTTCTTTCCCTGGAGAGGAGGGAGAGGCGGAGTGACAGGGAATCCGTTGCCGCAGCCGGCAAAGTGGCTACCTTCTCCCCGTACATGAGGAACAGGCTCAAGGAGATTTACGGTGTTGAGGCTGAAATGGTCTATCCGGGTGTCGACTCCTCATTCTTCACACCGGGAGCCCCGGGCGTTCGCGGCAGTCATCTGCTTTCGGTGGGCGCTCTCTGGCCCTTCAAGGGTCATGATTCAGCCATCCGCGCCGTATCGATGCTGCCCGAATCGGTTCGCCCTCCGCTCGTGATCGCGGCCGACCGTGAGTTTCCTGGTTATGGAGGAAAACTGCAGCGGTATGCCATCCGCAACAGGGTCGACCTGAGGATTGAACGGGCCATCAGCGATGAATCACTTCTCGGGCTGTACCGAAGCTCCCTGGCCGTTCTGTGCTTTCAATACGACGAACCCTACGGTCTCGTTCCCCTCGAGGCCATGGCGTGCGGGAAACCCGTCATCGCCCGTAACTCCGGAGGGTTTGCCGACAACATCCGGAATCGCGAAACCGGATTGCTTTTTCGGCACTCCGTCCCCGAAGCAGGCGACCTGATCCTTGAAGCCATAACCGACCAGGGCTTTTCACAAAGGATCGCTGACGCCGGCAGGGATTTCGCGGTCGGCAGCAGATCTCCTTCGAGCTGTGCCGACAGGCTGGCCGATCTCATTTCCTCATGCCGGCTTCCCGGATGCATGAAGCCGGAAAATTGACAATGTCGTGAACTCGGAGTATTGTTTTTTTCCAAAACCCATGGCGGCTGAAGTTTAGTGGCCGCAGCAAGTATTCATGTTGTGTACGCAAGGCGATTGAGGGTTAAATGCTGTTGTTGCTCATCGTTCTGAAACTGGGCATTCTGGCGAGTGCAGCAGAAGGCCTGTTTTCGCTCTCTTCCACTTTCCAGTCCCAGGGGGATCTGTCTTCAACGGTAGCCACCCTGCCTGATCACGCATTCGTTCTCGTCGACCGGGACGAGTACATCCTCGACGTGTCGGACATTCTGAAAACAACGGTCGAGGGGGGTCTGAGCGAGTACCTTTTCAGTTGCGGGATACTCCCCACCGAGATGTGCACCGTCACCATTGACGGGTACATAAACGTTTCGGGAATTGGTTCCATAGATGTGGCCGGCAGCACCATTTCCGAAGCACAGGCCAGGCTCGACGCATTGGTAAGGCAATACTATTCAAGCTCGCTTCATGTAAGCCTGACGCTTCACCGACCCCGGGTTACTTCAGTCGTGATTCGCGGCATGGTGCGCGAGCCGGGCAGCTATGTCCTTCCCGCGACCTCGCGGGTGTCGGACCTTGTTCTCGAAAGCGGGGGACTGGTTTTCTACGGAAGCCATCTGGGGTGCGCTACCAGTCAACAGGGAGACTCGTTCGATATTGACCTTTCCTTCTGCCCCGAAACCAGCAGCTTCAGGAATGATCCCTTTCTCGGCAGCCTGAGGGTAGTGGAGATGTTTCCATGCAGCAACCCCGTGTTTGTCAATTACCGTGGCTCGATAGTCACGGTTGACATCTCCCCGGACGGCATCGGTCTGCCCGATCTGCTTGGTGAGTTCACCATCCTCAAAGGTGATGTCAACCTTGAGCAATCCTACATCTCTTCCCGAAACGGCCAGTCCGTTCCCCTGTGGGATCAATCCATGGGTTTCTCCGACTACACGGTTCTTCCGTTCGACACACTGAATCTGGCCTATCAGGATGAAACGGTATTCGTGAGCGGCGCTGTCTACTCGCCGGGCATGATCCCCTTCAACCCCACTTCAACGGCGAGCTGGTACATTCAGGCTGCGGGTGGTTACCTGAACGAGGCAAACCGGAACAATGTCATCGTGAGCACGCCTTCAGGGATACTTGAAGACATCGACATCGAGACATTCGTCGTCCAGCCCAACAGCACGATCGAAGTCAAGTACAACTGGATAGCCGCGAACAGTGAATACATTGCATTGTCCATGACCGCAATTTCCCTGATCATGTCGGTCTTTTACCTTACGCAATAGTTTCCGGACCTCATTCGTTCATCCCGGGCCTGCCCCTCAGGGTGGCCGCCGCAACAAAGGGGCAGGGAAACGGCGATGAGTCATGTGCCCGGCCGACCCATCATCCTGTTCACTCAATGATCCGTGTTGTATTTTTGGGCCTCCGGGTTTGATTCCCGAACCATTACGTGATGGGAGAACCATACGACATGAACGGACTTGTGCTCGTAACCGGCGGCGCCGGTTTCATCGGCTCTCACCTTTCCGACCTGCTTCTCGCATCGGGGTACCGTGTGAGGGCGCTCGACTCCCTCGATCCCCAGGTGCACGGCGAGGGAAGGAAACGGCCGTCATACCTTGATCCACGAATAGAACTCATGGTCGGGGATGTTCGTGATCCCGGAGCGGTCGCCTCCGCCCTGGAGGGGGCCGATTATCTGATCCACTTCGCCGCGGCGGTTGGCGTCGGTCAGTCCATGTACGAGATCACCCGCTACACCTCCATAAACTCGATGGGCGCGGCCGTTGTACTTGAGGAAGCCCTCAAGAAGAGGGACCGCATTCGCAAGATGCTCGTGGCAAGCTCGATGTCCATCTATGGGGAGGGTGCATACAGTTGCGGGAACTGCGGACCCGTGAGTCCCGGGCTCAGACGCCCCGAGCAGCTCGCGCGGCATGACTGGGAGATGCATTGCCCCCTTTGCGGCGGAACTTGCGTCCCGGTGCCGACCCCCGAGTCCAAGCCACTCGCTCCCACAAGCGTCTACGCGGTTGGGAAACGTGATCATGAGGAGCTTTTTCTCTCGGTCGGCGATGCCTACGGGATTCCCGCCACCGCCATGAGGTTCTTCAATGTCTACGGTGAAAGGCAGGCCCTTTCCAACCCATATACGGGAGTCGGGGCCATCTTCGCCTCACGGCTGATGAACGGAAACTCCCCTGTCGTCTTCGAGGACGGCGGTCAGAGCAGGGACTTCATACACGTCCGCGACCTGGTCAGGGGTTGCCTCCTTGCCCTTGCGAACCACGAATCCGACGGCAGGGTCATCAATCTCGGCACGGGCAACCAGGTCTCCATTCTCCAGGTGGGAAAAGCCATAGCCAGAGAGCTGGGAAGGGATGACATCCCCTTCACCATCCGGAACCAGTTCAGGGCCGGCGATATCAGGCACTGCTTCGGCGACGTCTCCCTGGCCGCTTCCCTGCTGGGTTTCAAGGCCGAGATCCCCTTCAGCGAAGGGGTAAGGGACCTTTGCAACTGGGTGTCGGGCCAGACCTCGGTCGACATGGTGGACAAGGCCACGGAAGAGCTTGCAAGAAGGGGCCTGGCCAGGTGAAAACCCGAATCCTGCTGGACGCCAGGGCGGCACAGCAGACCATAGACGGAATCACCCGGTTTGCAATGGAGGTCACCGGGCAACTCGGCCGCCTGCAGAGGGGCTGGGATCTGGCCGTACTTGCCCATCCATCCGCTGCGGATCACTTCGGACCCATGGGCGTGGAAGTGATTCACAGCACCGTACCCAGGTTCAAACCTGGAGAGGATGCCAGGCTGTCCCCCGTTGTTCGCAGGTACAAACCCGACGCCTACGTCAATTTCTCGATGGCCGGGCCGACCCCGGCTGGCGTTCCCACGGTCATCACCATCCATGATCTGATGGTTCTCAACGTCCCCTGCTACTTCGGGAACGGCATTATCCGAAACGCCCTTTACAGGCGCCGCTTTCGTGCCATCATCGGGAGGAGCGCCTCTCATGCCTCCGCCATTGCCTGCCCCGGAATGACAACCAGAAGGGACATCGTCAGACGTTTTCCCGATGCCGCCGGAAAGGTCTTCATCACGGGGGAGGGGCAGTCATTCTTTGAATCCGGCGAGGGTTGTACGGCCGGAAGGGAAAACGGCCCTTTTCTTGTGGTGGGAAACGCCCGGGCCTACAAGAACCTGCCCCGGTTGCTCACCGCATACGGCAGGGTGTGGGCAATCAACCGCGGCATACCCCCGCTGGTCATGGCCATAAGAAAAGACAGGGCATTCCGCGGGTTTCGAACACACCTTTCCACGAACCCCGCGGTCGACAGGATAACGGTGCTTTCGGGCGTGTCCGATCCCCAACTGAAGGACCTTTACCTCTCCTGCCGCGCCCTTCTCATGCCTTCTGTGTACGAGGGCTTCGGTCTTCCCGCGCTCGAAGCCATGGCATCAGGAGCTCCGGTAATGGTCTCGAGGGGCACGGCCCTCGAAGAACTCGCGGGTGAGGCCGGGATTCACGTTGACCCCTATTCGGTCACGGACATCGCCAGGGGTATTGCCGAGCTGTCGGTTGCCACCCCCGGCGAACTTGCGGAGATGGGAGCATCGGGTATTCGACGGGCATCCAGCTTTTCATGGGAAAGGACTGCCCGGAGCTTTGTCGAGATCATCGAGGGTCTGGCATGAAGATCTCCGTTGTGAATCCCCCCTTCAGGAACGGCAGGTTCTCCAGAACTTCCCGTTCGCCGGCCATTGTCAAGAGCGGCACCATGTACTGGCCGTTCTGGCTTTCCTACCTCGTGGGGGGTCTGGAAAGGGCCGGCCATACCGTGCAGTTCCTTGACTGCCCGGCCCGGGGCATCCGCCGTGAGGACCTTTCGAGAACGGTGGGTGAGTTCGGACCCGAACTCGTCGTGATGGACACGTCAACACCGTCAATAGACAGCGACCTTCTGGTTGCCGAAGAGCTGAAGGGCGGGCTTCCGGGCTCACGTATGGTTCTGGTGGGCACCC
Organism: Candidatus Fermentibacteraceae bacterium; assembly: GCA_041750285.1. Lineage (GTDB taxonomy): Bacteria > Fermentibacterota > Fermentibacteria > Fermentibacterales > JCC-6 > UBA6080. Next base: position 5,463 of record JBGSZS010000003.1, read on the forward strand.
ACGTAAGCGCACTCCCGCTTCGGGTGCTTTCCGGGGCGCCCTTCATCGACGCAGTGGCTGTCGGTGAGTACGACATGTCGCTTGTTCGCGCCGCATCCGGTGAAGACCTGATGAATATCCCGGGACTGGGTGTGAACACTCCGGACGGGGGCGTTCTGACGGGCCCCCCCGAACTCGTCGAAGACCTCGACAGCCTGCCGTTCCTTGCCGACGTTTACAGAAGGCACCTCAGACCGGAAGACTATTTCTTCGCCGCTGCCAGGTATCCAAGCGTGATGACAATCACAAGCAGGGGTTGTCCTTACAAGTGCTCGTTCTGCGTCTGGCCCCAGGTCCTGCACCCCGGAGGCTACAGGGCGCGCAGCGCGGAGAACGTCGCCACCGAATTCCGCCTTATCGCCGAGTATTTCCCGGGCGTCAGAGAGATCGTGGTGGAGGACGACACATTCAGCGTTGACAGCGCCAGGGTCTCGCAGGTCGCGTCCGCGATTGCCGCCGTGGGCAACCGGCTCCCCTGGACTGCAAACACACGGGCCAACCTTTCACTCGATGCCATGAAGACAATGAAGGCAGCCGGGTGCCGGATGCTCATCGTGGGTTACGAATCGGGCAGCCAGGAGATCCTGAACGGCGTATCGAAGGGCACGACCGTTCAGCAGAACCTTGATTTCTCCGCACGGGCCAGAAAGGCTGGGCTGATGGTTCACGGCTGCTTCATGGTCGGGAATCCCGGCGAAACCCGGGAAACGATGGAGCAGACACTTTCCATGGCCATGAAGCTCAGACCCGATACGGCCCAGTTCTTTCCCATAATGGCCTACCCCGGAACCAGGCTCTACGATCAGTACCAGCGTCAGGGCCTTCTCAGAACGACGGACTTCTCACAGTGGCTTACACCCGAAGGGCTGCACAACTGCGTCGTTGACCTGCCGGGGCTTCCGGCGGAAGATCTGGTTGGTTTCTGCAACCACGCCAGGAAGAAGTTCTATCTCAGACCTTCATACGTGTCTGCCAAGGTCGTTCAGTCGGTTCTGCACCCCTGCACGGAGGGGAAGCGAAACCTCAAGGCCTTCGGAACCTTCCGCAGACACCTGTTCAGGGGTTCAAAGTGAGAAAACTGCTTTTGTTGATCGCGGTCTGCCTCGATTCCACTGCGGTGTTCCTGGCGATGTTCGCTGCGGGGGCGATCAAGTTCAACACGGGTCTCTTTCATGGCGCCACCTCCATGTCTCCCCTGATGATCGCTTCCGGCAGCATGGTTTCGGTCCCGTTCTGGATAGTCCTGTTCTTCGTGACCGGGATCTACAGAATGAAATGGGACCTGGGCTGGGCCGACGAGATGAGCCTCGTGTACAAGCAGGTAACCATCGGTATCGTTCTGCTCTCTCTGGGAGCCTTCCTGATAAGTCCGGCCTTCTCCGTGGGAAGGTGGATATTCTTCATCTACTACGGTCTTCTGCTGTTTCTGCTGTTCATCGCACGGGCAGCCGCGAGGCTTCTTGAAAGGCGCTGGGCGAAACGCGGCCTTGTGAGAAGGAATGCCCTTGTTATCGGCTGCGGCAGGAGGGCCGCCGAACTGGTTACATTCATCGAGGCGAACAAGACGCTTGGCTACAGGGTGGTCGGTTTCGTGACGCCCCCCGGCGAGGGGCACGAGCAGGTTATTGCGGACCGCATAATGGGTGACATGAACGATCTTGACGAGCTGATCGAGAGATTCGGAGTGGAGGAGATCCTTGTCACCATTGCCAGCAATTTTCACGACGACATTCTGGGGCTTCTGCTGCCGGCAGCCGGCAGGGGGATAAGGGTCAAAGTCGTTCCCGACCTATTCGATGTCATCGCAGGTCATGTTCACTCAACCCAGATCCTTGGCCAGCCTCTAATGGAGCTTCTTCCCGAGAGGCTGAAAAGCTGGGAGAAACTCGTGAAAACGGTCATGGACTTCGTGATCTGTCTTCTTGTCCTGCTTGCGGGGCTGCCCCTGTGGCTGGTTCTGGCGGTCATAATCAAGCTGGACAGCCGCGGTCCGGTTTTCTACGTACAGACCAGGGTCGGAAAGGGCGGGAGGGAATTCGGTATCGTCAAGTTCCGCAGCATGGTGAAGGATGCAGAGTCGGGCTCCGGCGCGGTCTGGGCAGGCAGGAACGATCCCAGGGTGACCAGGGCGGGAGCCTGGCTGCGCAGGACCAGGCTTGACGAGGTCCCCCAGATACTGAACATCCTCACCGGTCACATGTCCCTGGTGGGGCCACGGCCCGAGAGACCCGAGATCATAAGCAGGCTCAGGACGGTTTTTCCCTTCTACAACAAAAGGCTGACGATCAAACCGGGACTCACGGGCTGGGCACAGGTGAAACTCGAATACGATTCCTCACTCGAGGACGTGGCTGAGAAGCTGAAGTACGACTTTTTCTACATCGAGAACCAGTCTCTCTTTCTCGACATCGAAATACTCATGAGAACGGTGAAAGTGGTGCTGACGGGCGCAGGCGCCCATTGAGCCCCGGAAAGGAAATCCAATGAAGGTTCCCATGCTGGACATACACAGGCAGCATGAGCCGATACTTGACGAGTTGAACGCGGTTTTCAGGGAAGCCCTTGAAACATCACGCTTCATAAAGGGCCCCGAGCTCGACATGCTCGAGGCCGAGTTCGCCGGGTACTGCTCCACACGCAGGGCGGTGGGTTGCGCTTCAGGCACCGACGCCCTGATCCTCGCCATGCAGGCCGTGGGCATGGCCCCCGGCGAGATCGCCGTGACCACTCCGTTCACTTTCTTCGCAACCGCGGGGGCCGTCGTAAGGGCGGGCGGTGTTCCGGCCTTCGTGGACATTCGTGAGGACACCTTCAACATGGATGCGCGGGAACTCGAGTCGTGGTTGAACCGCAACTGCGCCGTCACCGACAGGGGCGTCGTCCACCGCGTCATGAAGACCAGGGTGGCGGCGGTCATTCCCGTTCATCTCTTCGGCCAGACCGCGAACATGGACGAGATTCTGGATGTGTGCGGACGCTGGGGGATTCCCGTGGTTGAGGATGCCTGCCAGTCCGTCGGAGCTTCCTGGAAGGGCAGAAAAGCCGGTTCGATGGGCCAGCTCGGCTGCTTCAGCTTTTTCCCCTCGAAGAATCTCGGTGCCCTGGGCGACGGCGGGATGCTTACGGCTTCCGACGATGAACTGGCGGACCGTCTGGTTCTTTTGAGAGAGCACGGTGGCCAGGGTTACATGCATGCCACCGTTGGAACGAACAGCAGGCTCGATGCCCTTCAGGCTGCTTTTCTGAGGGTTAAACTCAGAAGGCTCGAGTCATGGCACACCGGTCGCAGGGCCAACGCGGCTTTCTACGACAGGGCGTTCGAAGGGTTTGCCCATGTCAGAACGCCCTTCATTGCCGAAGGGGCCCTGAGCATCTACAATCAGTATACCCTCCGGGTTGAGGGAAGGGACGGGTTGCTCGAGCACCTGAGGTCGAAGGGCATCGGTTGCGCAGTGTACTATCCACTCTGTCTTCACCAGCAGAAGTGCTTCGAGTACCTGGGCTACCACAGGGGTGACTTTCCCGTGGCCGAGGCGTGCAGCGCCGATGTCATATCCCTTCCCGTTTTCGGCGAACTCACACAGGAGGAGCTCGATACCGTCGTGAAAGCGGTAAAGGATTTCTACGAGTGAAATGGGCACGACCGCTGATAGTTTTGGCCACGCCTTCAGGGGGGTGATCCTTCTCGTTCGCACCCAGCGTAACGCGAGGATTCACATCGCTGTGTTTCTTGCAGTTGTCGCCGCGGGCATCGCGGTGGGTCTTTCCCCTGTGGAGTGGGGGGTTGTGGTGCTGGCATCAGCCCTGGTACTCGGCGCCGAAGCCATGAACACGGCCGTCGAAAGGCTTGCGGACAGGGTCTCCCCGGAAAGGCACCCCCTTGTGCGGGACGCCAAGGATGCCGCCGCTGCCGCAGTCCTCATCTCCGCCATCGCCGCCGCCGCCCTCGGGGCACTGGTCTTTATTCCGGCGCTGCTGCGCCGTTGATTGGGGAGCAATGATTGACAGGATGATCCTTAGGAATGATCCCGAAAGGGTTCGCTGCGCTGTCGCTGAAAGGAAGTGCGTCTGTTCGATCGATGAATGGCTCTCCCTTGATGAAAGGCTTCGGACGGCAGGCTCCGAGGCCGACGGACTCCGCGCCATCAGAAACTCGCTCAGCCTGCAGGTGTCGGCCCTCAAGAAGGCCGGGCTTCCAGCCGATGAGGCCATGGAGGAGAGCAGGGCCGCAGGGGAGAAGATCGCTTTGCTCGAGCGCGACTTGAAAGCCATCGAAACCCGCATGAACGAGATACAGCTCTCCATACCCAACATTCCCGACCCTGATGTTCCGGTCGGCGGAGAAGAAGCCAATCAGGAAGTACGGCGCTGGGGCTCACCACCGACCTTCGACTTCGCGCCCAGACCCCATTGGGAATTGATGAAGGGCGTGTACGAACCCGAGGCCGCCGGTGAGATAGCAGGCTCGAACTTCATCCTCTTCCGTGGATGGGCGGCCAGGCTTCAACGAAAGCTGATAAACTGGATGCTGGACATCCACCATTCCGCCGGAATGGAGGAGGTCTGGCCCCCCTTCCTCGCATCGCGCGAGTCGGTCACGGCCACCGGCCAGCTTCCCAAACTGGAGGAGGACATGTACCGTCTCGAGCGGGATGACCTCTTCCTGATACCCACCGGCGAAGTGCCCATAACAAACCTCTACAGGGGGGCGATGCTCACTGAAGCGAAACTTCCGGTGAAGCTCTGCGGGTACACGCCGTGTTTCAGGCGGGAGGCCGGAAGCTATGGCAAGGAAACGAGGGGGCTGAACAGGGTTCACCAGTTCGAAAAGGTTGAAATGGTCTGGCTCGTTCACCCTGAAGAATCACGCAAGGCTCACGAGGAAATGCTCGCTCACGCAGCCCGCCTGCTGGAGCGGCTTGGCTTGCACTACCGTGTGCTTCTTCTCGCCTCCGGTGATCTGGGTTTTTCTGCGGCCCGCTGCTACGATCTGGAGATATGGTCGCCCGGGCAGGAGAAATGGCTCGAGGTGTCGTCCGTCTCCAACTTCCATGATTTTCAGGCGAGAAGGGGGAACATCAGGTTCAAACCCGACGGGGGAGGCAAACCCATGTTCGTCCACACCCTGAACGGATCGGGGCTGGCTTTGCCCCGGCTGATCTCGACGCTCGTTGAAACCTTCCAGAGGGCCGACGGCAAAGTCGATGCGGAAGGGCTACTTTCGAGGCTCGTGATCCCAGAGAAGGGTGGGTCCGCTTAGAAGCAGCCTTGCCATCCCGTGGATGGCCGAGATCCCCATCAGCCAGAAGTAGTAGGGCATGAGCAGCACTGAGGGAAGGGCACGCCTGAGAACTGAGCCGGTCAAAGCCGTCAGGTTGAAAAGAACAGAAAGCCAGAAGAGAGTCGCGTAAATAGGTCCCATGCCCCGGAGCAGGCAGACCGATATCACCGCCGTCACCCCGAACACGCCGATCTGCCACCTCAGTATCTTGTGAAGAAGGAGCTGCAGGGCGAGCCAGAACCTTCCCTTTCCAATTGCCATGACAAGGAAGCGAACAGCCATTCCGAAGTACTGCGCCACGATCCTCACCATCCGCCTGTACTGCGACTGATCGCTGTCCGAAGGTTCAAGGGCGACGGCACGGGGGTTGAAAACACACTCCCTCCCCTGCATCCTGACCATCACCCCGATCTCGAAGTCGTCGGCCCTCTTTGGACCTGCGGGCATGAACAGTTCTTTTCTCAGGGCGAAAACCGCTCCCGTCGTTCCAAGAACCGAGCCAAGCCTGCCGCAGAGCTTCTTTAGAAGGGTTTCATAACGCCAGTATGCGCTTTCGCAAGTTTCCACGGACAGGCTGTTCCGTCTTGAGCCGTCAACGCAGCCAACCGACGGATCGGAGAATGGCTCGATGAGCTGCGAGACGGTATCCTCCCTGAAAACGGTGTTCGCATCTGTAAGTACGAGGATGTCTCCGGTGGCGAGATGTCTGATCCTGACCATGATCTCGGATTTGCCCACCCTCTCCTCGGACCTGTAAAGAACAACCCCCCGGTTCGAGAAGGATCTCACAATGTCATCGGTATCGTCCGTCGAGGCGTCGGAGCCGACGATTATCTCCATGAGGCCGGCGGGGTAGTCCTGAGAGAGAAGGTTTCCGATGCGTCCGGCGATGCAGCTGCCCTCGTTCCTTGCCGCCACGAGACAGGTCACCCTGGGAAGATCGGAGAATGGCAAGGTCTTTCGCTTTTTGCGAAGCCTTCCAGCCACGAAGAGCAAGGCCGGGTAACCCGCAAGGGGCAGCACGATCATCCCCACACTGATCCAGAACACGAAAAGTGCCACGACCTGCATGAATTCCTTCCAGCGGGATCGGCAAGTGTCCGGGTATCTTAATCACTCCGGGCAGCTGTTACCACCGTCAGTCGTTCTTCCCGGCCACACGCTGAGGCTGCAGGCTGACCGGACCATGCCCCGGGTGCATGGAACTCGTCCGGTTTCTCCGGCGGCGCACTGCTGCCTTCGTTACTATCAAGTTATTGTTCCGGGCTGTAAAGGGTACGACCTGAGCTCACCTGCCTGGAGATACCGGCAGCTCTCGAAGCCTGATTCCAGAAGGAGCTTTCGACCCTCCTCAAGGCCGAAGAAAACCCATGGATCATTGTGAGTGTCCGACCCGAGGGTCACATGTCTTCCTCCCATGGACCGGTACAGGTTCAGAACCGGAATGGATGGGTATGTGGTTTTCTCACGGCGCCTGAGACCCGATGTGTTCAGTTCGAGTATGATCCCCCGTGCGATGACCGCGCCGAGAACATCCTGCATGAGACCAGGCCACAGAAGTGTTTCATCGACCGATGTTTCGAGCCCCGCCAGCGCCATGCCCCTCCTGAAGATTCCAAGATGTGCCAGAACATCGAACTGCGGATCCCTCAGCATTTCCAGCGTGGTTCTGTAGTAGCGTTCAATGAGTTCAAGGCACGAGGCCTTTTTAAAGGCATCGGGTCCGAGAATCAACTGGTCATCAAGCCAGTGCAGGGCGCCGATGACGAAGTCGAAGTTCCTAGCTCTCATGGTTTCAGCGGCCATGGAGCCGTAAAGATGGGGTTCCCCAACCTCGACCCCGCACAGGATCAGAAGTTCAGGGTTATGTGACTGCGCGTCACGCACGGCGGCCCGATACCTCTCCCCGTCGAAGAACCCCGTGCAGGAATCGCAGGGATGGAAATCGAGGTGCGCCACGAAACCCAGACCAAAAAGGCCTTCCCCCGAGGCCCTTCGTGCGAGTTCCGACTCGGTTAGGGCGGCGTCGGGGGAATTGGTGGTATGCACATGCATGTCGATGAGCGAAGGCATTCTCAGAAGGTCACTCCCAGCCCCACGAGGACCATGTTCCAGCGGAGGTCCAGCGGGATGGTGAACTCGAAAGTCAACCCGCCCGGGATCCAGACCTCCCGTTGCGGGCCGGGAAACGAGTAGACCGCGCCGGCGCGGATGCAATGGTAAAAGCCGTCATCCATCTCGGACCAGTCCCAGTCTCCCGATGAGTCTTCGGGGATGTTTATGACATCGGGACCGTACCCGGCATCCCAGGCGCCGTAGACCTCGAGGTCTGAACCGAGCAGGTAGCCCGCTGCAAGTGATGCCCGGCCGCCTATGACCTTTGCCGGGATCACATAGTTCGCTCCCGCGGTTACCGAAAGCGCCTCACGGGTATCGGGGTTGAGAATGGCCACGCGAACCTGGGGACCGATACCGTAGCCGTAGGCCGCGAAGCCCAGGTCGATACCCCTTGCGGCTCCCGTCAGAAACGAAAGGGACGGGCTGATGGGCAGATCGTCCTCACCCGAGGCGTCGGCCGACCGGCGGTCGTCACTGCTCAGGTAGGCAGGAAGCCCCACTCCTCCGGACAGGGACAGCTCGTTCTCACCGAGCGTGCGGGCACCCTGCATCGAACCGTAATAGCATCCCGCTCCAAGGATCAAGAAGACCACGCATGCGGAAACGATCTTTGAATTCAAAATCCCCCCCTCCCTTCAGGCTATATTATTCTTCATCCCGGGGGTTTTGCACAATCCACAAGGAATGGGAGGCGGGAAGTGAAAACAAGACGTGCCGCGGTGCTTCTGTCCGGTTGCGGCGTCAAGGATGGAACCGAGATACACGAAGCGGTTTCTGCCATCATAGCTCTGGAACAGGGAGGGTTCAGCTGTGCCTTCATTGCGCCGGATGTTCCTCAGGCAAGGTCGCACAACCATCAGACGGGAGAGCAGCAGCCACCCAGATCCGTCCTCGCAGAGGCAGCCAGGATCGCCAGGGGTCCTGTCACTCCACTCGAAATGGTCGACATGGCTGACTACGACGTTCTTGTGATCCCAGGGGGGCTGGGAGCGGCGACCACTCTTTGCGACTTTGCCGAAAAGGGTGCGGGGTGCACTGTGCTTCCCTCGGTGGCTGACCTTGTCGGTTCCGCGCATGCCCTTGGCAAGCCCATAGCTGCCATGTGCATAGCTCCAGTGATCCTTGCGCGCTGCATTCCGGGGGTCACCCTCACTCTCGGCGGACATGCCGACACGATAAGGGCGGCTGAGAGCATGGGCGCGGTCCATGAGCCGTGTGAGGTGGATCAGGCCGTGGTTGATCTTGGGAACAGGGTGGTCACCACGCCCGCCTACATGATGGCAGATGGTCCGCTCCAGGTGTTTTCGGGAGCGGAAAGCATGGTTTCGGGGCTCAACTCCCTGCTTTCCTGAGCCTTCCCACGGGGGCCATGTAGACCACGAACTCGTCCCTTCCATCAACGCCGCACATGGTGTCGGACAGGTCCTGGTCGTATGCGCCTATGGCGCATGTGCCTGCCCCGATGGCTTCAACCGCGAGATAGAGGTTCTGGCAAGCGTGGCCCGCATCAAGGGCGACAAGTTTCGGAGACACAGGGCCGTAACGCCACTCCGTCCTGTAGGGCACGGCCGTCCAGATGAAAACCACCGGGGCGCTTCCGCAGAACTCCTGGCCATGGCAGGCGGAGGTCATCTCGTCACGGGTTGGAACCCTGCCGGTGAAATCGAGTGAGTCATCCAGGGGCATGTACCTGTAAAGCCCCGGTGAAAGACCGTTCACATCGAATACGGCGATCAGGGTGTCGAGCGGGTGCCGGGCACCCGCTGACGGAACTGCCCTCAGGGTCACGACACCTCCGCCCTGTCTTCTGATCACCTGTCGAATTCCCGCAACCGACCTGAGAAGCCAGGCGAGTTCAGGCAGATCGAGCGGGTCCGGAAGAAAGGCCCTCCGGCTTGCCCGTCGGGCAAAAGCGGTCTCGAGGGAAACAGGGAAGGAACCAGGCCGGGGATCGGGAAGTGCCACCGGCTCTCCGTGGAATGACGGCTGCACCTCGGGCACGGGTATCCCGCGGCTCTGATCGCTGGTAAAGCCCTCAAGCTCTTTCCAGCCCGATTTGAGAAGATCACTGCCCATACTGCACCTGCCGTTTCAAAAAGCCCTCCGGCGCGATCGTCCGCGACTGCGCCCGGATGCCGTTGAACCAACCCGCACCAACACTGACCTGTTGTTGCGATGTTTGCATTCTTTCGGGCATGTGTCAAGGCTGACGATTTCACGTATATTTCAAGAAACTTTTCCAACATTTCAGGAGTGTCAGTTAATGCGTTACGACTTTGACATCCCCGTGGACCGGCGGAATACCAGCTGCCTCAAGTGGGACTATCTCGATTCAATGTTCGGTCGTGAGGACCTAATCAGCATGTGGATTGCCGACATGGACTTCATGCTGCCGGAATCCATACTCGATGCGATCCGAGAAAGGGCCGGACACGGCGTTTTCGGTTACACGGCCATACCCGGATCGTTCTATGAGGCCGTTGAGACGTGGTTCTCGAACCATTACGGGTTCGGGATCCAGAGGGAATGGATCGTCACTACCCCGGGTGTCGTGCCCGCCTTCAACTTCGCCATGCAGCGGTTCACGGCCGAAGGTGACGGGGTGGTCATTCAGCCGCCTGTGTACCACCCCTTTGAGGAGTCCATAAGGTACAACGGACGAGTAACCGTCGAAAATCCTCTGGTTCTTGAAAACGGGAAGTACCGCATAGACTTCGACGATCTGGACCGCAAGGCGGCCGGTGCCCGCATGCTTGTCATCTGCAATCCGCACAACCCGGTGGCGAGGGTATGGAGCCGGGAGGAACTGAACAGGATGATGGAGATCGCCGAAAGACATGATCTGATGGTCTTCTCGGACGAGATCCATTCTGACATCGTCTACAGTCCCCACAGGCACTTTCCCACCCTCCTTCTCGGCGATGATGCCAGAAGACGAACGATTGCCGCCTATGCCACGAGCAAGACGTTCAACCTCGCCGGACTTCAGCTTTCGGTGATCATCATCGCCGATCCGGTGCTGCGAGCCGACTACACACGCTTCATAAGGAACCTTCACCTGACGGGCTCCAACATATTCGGGATCGTGGCCACCCAGACCGCATATGAGCATGGCGGCGAGTGGCTTTCCCAGCTGCTGTCGTACCTCTGGGAGAACTACCTGTTCGTCAGCGAGTATGCGAACGTGAACCTTCCCGGCGTCCGGGTGCTCGAACCTGAAGGCACCTTTCTTCTCTGGCTGGATTGCAGGGGGACGGGAATGTCCGATGAGGAACTCAGTGAGTTTTTCATTCACAAGGCCGGCGTTGGCATGAACAACGGCGCCATGTTCGGAACCGGCGGGGACGGTTTCATGCGGATGAACATCGCCACTCCCCGTGCCAATCTCAGGAACGCACTCGACTGCATTCGGGATGCACTCGGCGCAGGCGATCCCAAAACCGGTTCCCCAGCGGCAGTGAATTACTGAATCGACCAGACCTTCCCGGTGCCCGCGGGGTGAAAATCCGGTATATCACCGCTTTGAGCAGGGGGTGATCATGAACGGTGAAGAACGGTTCTGCCGCAAGTGCGGCAACAGGCTGGAATCCGGCAGCGTTTACTGCATACGCTGCGGAACAAGGGTTCGGATGGACGGTGACGCAATCCTTCCCGAGGCGGATACCGCAGAGGGGATCCCCCCGGCCATACAGGACCGGGTTCACAGTCTTCTTGTTGACAGGAATTACATCGAGGCCATAAAGCTCTACCGTGAGAACACCTCAAAACCGCTCAAGGAATCCAAGGAAGCCATCGACGCCTACGTTGCCGCGAATGGTATCGACGCAGGCGCCGAATCCAGGGCTCGCACCTTGCCCTTTCGCTGTGCGGGAGCCATTCTGGGCTTTTTTCTCTGGATGGCCTTCATCGGCGCCATGCCCTTCGCGGCGCGATGGCTTGCGCCAAGGGTCTTTGGTCCCGGGCTTTCCCGGGGCTCCATCGAAACATGCATGGCGCTTCTTCCCATGATCATGGTCATCCTGTCCCTGGCTTTGTTCTTCCTTGCCCTGTCATCCCGCCGGAGGAGGGCTGGTGGCAATGGAGATCCATCCTCCGGTTCAGGGCCGGACCTGGGGTAATCCGATCAGGCCCCCCTCATGAAAACCGTTCTGGATGTCACGATCTGCACACACAGCCGGGGTGGCGTGGGCAGATGGGTGGAGGGACTTTCCAGGGGGCTGACCGTGGTGAACCCTGAACACTGTTCCCTGGATGTCCGCGAAACACATCCAATGAACACCACCCCGGTCAGTGAAGCCAGGGTTCTTCCTCTGCCCTTCTGGACCCGGGTTCCCCTTCTGAGGCGGGGATTGTACCGCGCTGGCCGTCTTGAGGCCACCAGGGCGAAGCGGATCCGATGCTTCGCAGGCATGCCAGACGTGATCCATCTTTCGGGAGTGCAACCATTCGGCTTCGGTAGAAAGACCGTGGTGACCTTTTTCGACGACACTCCCTGGACGGCGCCCGACTCCCATACGGAACAGACCCTGTTCTACTCCCGAAGGCTTGAATGCCTGATCAGACATGGGGCTTCGGTTGTGGCGATTAGCCGTTGGACCGCCGAAAGGGCGATCAGGCTGTTCGGCCTTCCACCGGAAAGGGTTTGTTCAGTGGGGGGCGCGCCGGACGGGATGTTCACGCCTGGCGAGCCGGATCCCCTAACGCTTCGCCGTCTCGGCCTTGAGCCTGACCGTTTTCTGCTTCATGTGGGCAGTTTCGTTCCCAGAAAGAACATCCCGTTCCTTGCCGAATCCTTCATGAAGGCTTCGGTCCCCGGCATGAAACTCGTTCTGGCGGGACTGGAGAGATGGGGGGATCAGAGGATTCCTTCCTCGGAGAGCATCATCTGCAGGGACGACCTTTCCGACACCGACCTTCTTTCCCTCTACAGGGGAGCCCGTGCACTCCTTGTTCCAAGCTCGGAGGAAGGGCTCGGGCTGCCGGTGCTCGAGGCATTTGCCTGTGGAACACCCGTTGTATCATCTGACGGCGGGGCGCTTCCGGAGACAGTTGGAAAATGCGGGCTCGTCCTTCCGGTGCTGGACGGAGACTCATGGGTCCGAGCGGTACGCGACCTTGCATCCGGGGCGATAACGGCGGAATTGAGGATAATGGCTGAAAAGCACCGCGGGACAACATGGGAAGATGTGGGCGGAAGGACCCTCGAGTTCTACAGACGTGTAGCGGGAACGGCCGAAAGCGGTTGACACAAGGTTTTCACGGCCTGCCCAAAGGTGTATGTATCCCGTTGGTCAGTCCGGCACAAAATGTAAAGGGGGGGTAGGATGATGCGGTCTCTCGTACTGACGGCTGTTGTTCTGTACTTGCTTTCGGGTTGCGGCGGGGGTGATCCCGCGGAAATGCCGGCTGAAACCGGAACTCCAGCCACACCCGCTCCACCCGGGGTTGACCAGACCAATCCGCAGCAGGTTGCCGAGGAGTTTTTCAGCGCCATCGACCAGGGTGACGTGGAAAGCGCGTCGCAGTGGGTCCTTCCCGAACAGCAGACCGAGTTCCTTGCCGCCATGGAGGGTGTAACTCCACAGCTTCCGGAAGGATATGAAGTTGTCGTCCTTGCTCAGGGTGACCGTGCGGAGGCTTCCATCGTCGGCGCTCCGATCGAGGTGGACATGCAGATGCGCGAGGGGCTGTGGTGGATAGCAAACTGAAACGGAACATGTCGCAGGGCTCCGTCTAACCGGGGGAATCATTGCGTTCGCTTGCGCTGCATGTCGATTTCGACCTGAACAGGCCCACCGGCATTGGCAGGTACGGTTATGAGATGGTGAGGTCGCTGGACCGCACCGGGCACATGTCCGAGGTGTGGGTCAACCGGGATCAGGTTCGCGCAGGGCTGTTTCAGGGGCTTCAGAACGCGAAAGTGGTTCCCTTCCCCTTCCCCAGAAGGATATCCGGGCGTCTGTTGCCCGCGCTTGCGGTCCGCCGTGGCATTGCCATCGTTCACAACCCCATGGGGGGAATGCTGCCCTCAGCCATTCCCCAGGCTGCCATGGTGCACGACATGGGTCCTTTCCTGTTTCCCGACCAGAAGGACGCCGCCGATACGGCGGTCTGGCGTGCGAGACTCTCCCATATCGTTAAGAAGGCCCGGGTCATAGTAACCAATTCCCGAACCACCGCCGAAGACCTTTTGAACCTTCACCCCGGGTTGGAGGGAAGGGTTCGGGTAACCTACCTGGGCGTTGACCATTTCACATGGAACAGCGATCATGTTCCGGGCGGGAAACACATCCTTCTCGTGGGCACGGTCGAGCCCAGAAAGAACTACGGGGCGTTCATCAACGCATACAGCGACCTTGTGGCGGGCGGATTCCAGCCGCCGGTGGCCATCATTGCCGGGGTGGACGGGTTCCAGGCGGAGAACGTTCGTCGCCTGGTGATGGACAAGGGCCTTTCGGATAGGGTGCTGTTCACAGGCTACCTCGATGAGGACCGCCTCAGGGATCTCTACTCGGGGGCTGCCTGCCTTGTTCATCCCTCCCTCTACGAAGGTTTCGGGCTCACGCTCCCTGAGGCCTTCTCCTGGAACCTTCCGGTTGCCTCATCCGACCGGGGCTCACTCGGAGAACTGTTCAAGGATTCGGTATGGTCCTTCGACCCCGGCAACCGGGAGAGCATGACCCGGGCCATTCGTGATGCCCTTGAAAAGGGGGTGACACCCGGGCAGAGGGAAGCCAGGAAAGAGGTCCACCGCCGCTACACCTGGGCGAACTGTGCCGACCTTACCGTCAGGGCACTGCTGCCCGGGGCGACATGAGCAGAGTCGCCCTTTTCGGGAACACCCCCGACAGCTTTTCTCCGGGCGCAGGCAACGGCGCCTGCATTGCCCGTACCGAAAGGTTCAGGGCCACGATGGAGGCTGCCGGTCATGAGGTCATTGTCTGTTCACCCCCGCAGACGGTCCGGCCCGGTGGTTTTGTCTCCGCATTCCTCAGGGAGAGGGGTCCCTTCGATTGCATCGTGGCGATAAGCCCCTTCCCCGCTGAGGCCATTGCGCAGTCGGGCTGCACGCTGCCCCTCTGGATCGACATGAACGGCATGCATCCCGCAGAGATACAGCTTGCCGGCGCCGATGTACACACGAACCGCCTCGAGATGTTCAGGATGCTCGCTCTGGAACGCAGCCTGCTCGCAAGGGGAGACAGGTTCTCAGCACCTTCGGCGCGGCAGTCCGACTCCATTCTCGGGCAGTTGTTCCTGCTGGGGAGGCTCGATTGCGGGAACAGGGGTTCCAGGGTTGTGCATCCATTTCCACATTGCGCTGTCACAGCACCGCTTTCGACTGGCCCCGAATCGGATGATCCCGATCCCCCGAGGATCATCAGCACCGGCTCTTTCAACAGCTGGTTCGATCACACTACTCTTTTCAGGGCTCTCGAATACGTAATGGAGAGGGACTCAAGGACGGTTTTCACCTGTTCCGGCGGCGCTGTCCCCTTCTGGCGCAGGGGAGTGGAGGAGTTCGCATCCATGACCTCCTCCAGCCGACACTGCAGCCGTTACGACATTCGGGGCTGGGTTGGGAGGGAAGAACTCGGGGATATCTACGATACGGCCACGGCAGCCGTTCTGGCCGACATCCCGTGCAACGAGACCCGTCTTGGAGCCAGAACGAGAGTGATCGACTGGGTGTCCCGGGGAATCCCCTTTGCATGCACAAGGGGAGCGGAAGTATCCGAGGACATGGATAAGGCCGGCACAGCTATCGTTGTTCCGCAGGAAAACCCCGAAGAGCTCGGTCGCGCCCTTCTGACACTGATCACCCGGGGAGAAGCCAGATCGGCCATTCGGAAGAACCAGATCCGGTGGTGTTCGGAAGAGGGCGACCCTGTTCGGGTATTCCGTCCCCTCAACGACTGGTGCTCATCACCTGAACGGCTTCAGGGGGGTATTCCGCCGGGTTTCGTCCCCAAACCCTTCGGTTCCCTCCGCTACCGGTTGGCTGCCTTCGCCCTCACATTAAGAGAGAAGGGGTTTGCCGAGGGTCTGCGCAGGATGGCTGCGAAACTGCCTAACTCATCGGTCAGGCAGAAGAGGGATTCCCGCTAGACAAGGCATGGCTGCTCAGGGAAGCCACAGCAGCTTTCCCGAGCACATCCCTCCGCTTGACCGCGCCACAAGGAAGTACATTCCCGAAGGCATTCCGGGGGGGATCGCGAGAGAGTACTCGTCAAGGCCCGGTTCGAGCGTAACCGGGTTGCAGACGGTTCTTCCCGCGATATCCACCACGAAAACCGTAACGGGGTATTCAACCGGTGTTACTGAAAACACGACAGGGCCGGCCCCTGCGGGTATGGGTGCGATGTACCTGATGGCCAGAGGTTCATAGACCTGATCATCCCATGATGGGTTGGGCAACCCCGGAGAGCCGGGGTACTCAGCAATGCCCCAGGATTCAGGGTTCATCGGGGGGGCAAGTGGAGCAATCAGTGTAAGCACCGCCTCAGAGGCTTCCGTCCAGGGATTTTGCGAGCCGTAGGCGATGGCTGTGCATTGAACGCCTGTACGGCTGATGAACCTGACCGTATCACCCTGTGATGAAAGGTTGAAACCCAGGTCAGTCACCCCACACGGTACCCTCGGGTGTTCCCTTCTGAAAAGGTACGGATCAGAAGCAAGGATCAAAAATCCTCCAGGGGGTAGTACTGTGCCTGCAGGGAGCATTGTGCAGCCATGGTCCGAGTCGGAAACACCCGTATGGGATATATCCAGCCATTCTGAGCCTG
This sequence comes from Candidatus Fermentibacteraceae bacterium, assembly GCA_041750285.1. Taxonomy (GTDB): domain Bacteria; phylum Fermentibacterota; class Fermentibacteria; order Fermentibacterales; family JCC-6; genus UBA6080. Next base: position 21,687 of record JBGSZS010000003.1, read on the forward strand.
GATTGTGGATTTCCATCCAGTCCCCGGAACTCACCGACGATGGTTGAGAGTATGACAGCTCAGTTATCAGGGGGAAACCTGAGTCCGACTGAATGAAGCGCTCCCGTGAAGGGACATCGTGGCTTGCCGACGATGTCCATGACGGGTCGAACAACACTGCGGGAAAACCCGCTGACGAAGGCGCGGCACAATCCCCCACAACAAGCCTCCTGCGGAGCTCCACTGAGAATGCCTGAATGTCGCTCGCGACGAACAGGGTTTCACCGGGAGCCAGTGAAAGGCTGTCCGGGAAGAAAACCCGGTAAGGTGGAACGCCAAGCATGACATGGCACAGCGATAGATCCATCCGGGAGCCGCTTTCATTCACCAGTGGCAGCGCCCAGAGCGAGGGTCCCAATCGAAGCTGATTCCCGGGAACGAGCGACTCAAGGATGGGAGCGTGATCCACCCGGACTACTCCGGGAAGTGCCTCACTCCGGTACTCGTTCAGGAAAATCCCGTAGGGGGGGAAGAACAAGGTTGGTGCGGGTTCGGGGAGGTTTGCCTGGCGAAAGAAAACAAAGAAACGCATCGTTCTTCCAATGGGCTCACAGGTTGGGATGCATGTGGTCCAGACGGTTCCGCCTGAACCGTGTGATGCATGCATTTCCTCCATTTCCGGTACTCCTGTGTCGGGCACCACCCAAAGCCGGCACCATTTCAGTGAATCCGAGCAGCTCAGGTTGACGATGACATTACCTGCATCCGGCGTTACCCACCCGGGAGAAATGTGCATCGAGATGAACTCTGGAGGGTGATGATGATTGATCAGGTCTCCAACCGCATCGGCTCTCTCACAGATGAAAAGGCCGAGGGAGTCGCACGCTTCCTCGAAGTCAGCCGGAGTGCCCGCTCTGAGGGGGTCCTGGTAGACATCCGACCTTATGGCGGCCCTGAGAGAGTCAAGGATGCCGGGAAGCTCTGACTCCATGATGTCCGCCGCCCGTTCCAGCTCTTCGCCGAAGCAAGTGCGGCCTGATTCTTCAGAAAGCAACCTTGAGAACAATGAATTCATATGCATGGGCTGGTAAAAAACGGTGTTCACCCGGCTGAAATCAAAGCACCCCTGCCAGTCGTTGCCGAAGGTGGCGTCGTGATCCCACGGGATGTATCTCCACACCCCGTCTGAACCGAGAACAAGGTAGTAGTTCTTAACGCAGCAGTCCGTGTCGACCATGGCAAGGTTGGCCGCCATGTTCCCCATGAAGCAGTCGGAGTCGAACCTGCTTTCGAACTCGCTTCCCCAGCACACATCACCGATCAGCCTGATCAGTTCGCCGGCAGCGTATTCATCACCGGAGCGGCATTCGAAGCCATCAAGCGGTTGATGTCCAGAGAGAAAGGGTACGATCCTCGCGGGACTCTCCACTGCCTTGAAGAAAGCGCCCTCAGGAAGGCCATTTCTCACCAGAAAATCCTGATCCACCCTTTCCGTCTCAAGGTAAACACCCATGTTCTCACCGTTTATGGACATCGTGACGTGTCTGCAGACCGGCGCCGGGTATCCCATTCGCCTTACGAGTTCCATCGCAAGGAGGTTGCGCATCATGCTGAGGTCTCTGTAATGTGCGTCAAGGTAGAGGTAACTTCGACCGGTCAGGTTGCGGTCAAACAGCTCAAGCTGCCACGATTTTTTGGGAAGCATAAGGGAAGTGCCTCCCCGGAAGCCTGCAAAGCAGTCGCTCTCACCTGCTGGGCATGATACGTGAGCGGGATACAGGGCTTCGCTGCAGGGGTAAGCGTACAGTGCCTCAAGATCTTCGGGAGCAATTGTCAACTCGTAGTGCCAGAGGTTCCCGATCAACGCTGCCGCAATGAGGACGACAATTGATGCCAGGGCTATCCCCTCCCCGGAAGCGCCGGGTAGTTACCCCGCGCAGTTAGGCTCTATGAATCCGGAGATCACGAGTAAGTATCATACGCGAACCCCATGCAATGCATCATACATTGAGTGTAATGGCTGGTCAACAACATTAATCGATAACCACCAGTTTCGTGGTCTGCCTGATGCCTGTGTCCGTCGTGAGCTGAAGCAGGTAGGTCGCCGTGGGCAGCCCGGCAACGGACAGATGCCTGTCGGATGGTGAAAGGGTTGCGGTTCGCACCACCCTTCCGCTCATGTCGAAGATCATCGCCTCGATTGTCATGTTCCCTGTTCCGGGCCATTGCAGCAGAACGTTCGCGCTCGCGGGGTTCGGCGAGACGAAGGCTGTGCTGACACCCCGGGGAGGAAGCTCGAAGTCCTCGATCCCGGTCAGTATGTTGCCGCAGAGGATGTGATGGTAGGGATCGAATACCACCCCGACGGGTTCGAACGAAAGCTGCCAGGTTTCGCCCTGCGCCTGCTGGTCGTTCCACATCACCACCACCGTGTCTTCCGAAGCGCCCTGTACCAGGAACTCCAGAGGCATCTCGAAAATCGTCGTCGTGCTCTGGGTCTGCTCGATGTCGATTGTCAGCTCCCAGCCTGAGCCGGAAGGCTGGGCGGAATGGCTCACGTCGTAAACGGGGTACCCCCAACCATGGATCCAGGTGTCGAAGAACCAGTCGATGTCAGATCCGGTATGGGCCTCGATGTCGTTCCGGAAATCATCGGTCCAGACCAGGCCGAACATGTGGTTCTGGAAGTAATAGTCCAGGGTGCTGTAGAAAACCTCGTCGCCCAGCACGTAGCGGAGCATGTGGAGGACGGCCCCGGCCTTGTCGTAGGTGGTGGCGCTGAATATCTCGGCCGGGGTCGAGGGCTGTGAGATCGGGAAAAGCTCTCCGCTGTTGAGGTAGGGCTTCATGATCTGGTTCACCATGTAGTCGTCATAGGCTTCCTGGCCGTAGGTTTCCATCCACAGGGCTTCCCCGAGGGTCGCGAAACCCTCCTTCAGCCAGATGTGCTGCCATTCAGCCGGTGTGACGCAGCACCCCCACCAGTGGTGAGTCATCTCGTGGGCGATCAGCCAGTCGTAGTTGGTGTTGCCGTTCACCGCCTGGGCCACGTGGGTCACGTGGGACACGTGCTCCATGTCACCCTTCGGGGTTTCCACCAGACTGAAGCGGCAGTCCCAGGGGTAATCACCGAAGAGCTCCTCGAGGTTTGCCATCATCTGGTCGACGTTCACGAAGCTCCCAAGGGCATCCTCCACGTCCCACGAATAGACGTAGTAGTAGATCCGTGCGTCTGTGGAGTCGTGAAGGACCACGTAGTCACCCACGTTGAGGGCCACGAGGTAGGTGGGCATCTGCTGTTCGACGGCCCAGTGATAGGTGGCCTTGCCCCCCGAGAACTCGACCCCCGTGGAATCACCGTTGGCCACAGCGTAATCGGCTTCGTCGCAGGTTATGTGAAAATCGAAGGAAGCCTTGTCGTTCTGGTGGTCCCAGCAGGGGAACATGCACTTGCCCATGCACTGCCCAGGGGTGTAGATGCCCACCCCGATGTGATAGGTGAGCACGTTTGCGAACCAGAAGCCGCCCCAGCTCTCATGGTAGGGAGTTCCGCCGTAGGAGATGAAAACCTCGGTTGTGTCTCCCGGGTCGAGTGTTTCGCCCAGGGTGATGAAGATCGAGTCCGCTTCATGGTAGAATGGCAGGGGTCCCGTGGCGTCCCAGACCGAATCGGCCTCCAGCTGCCGCAGATCAAGCCTCACCGATTCCACCGGCGAGCTCTTGGCCGCCATCAGAATGGTGGTGATACCGGCAATCTCCTGGATGTCCTCGAATACTTCCAGCTCAATGTCGTAGTGAAGGATGTCAACCGGATTCTGGGGATGATCGAACTCCTGGATGAAAGCGGCTGAAGAGATGGGTCGCGCAAGGGCCGTGAAGTCGAGGTAAACCTCGGGATCGGCTGTGAAAAGGGCCAGAATCACGAACAGTGCCATGGTGCATCCTTTCACTATGGAGGAACACGTCAGGTTTCATCCACCCGAAACACCTTGGAGCGCATGTTGCTGCAGGGATGAATATAGCAGGGATGATGGACATGGAATCACCCGGGGGATTCGTTCAGGGAAACTCGACAGGGTGTGATCAGGGCCGGATATCGACCGGTCAAGACAGGGTCCGCGCCACGTCCCGCCCGAACGAAACACAGTTCTCAACGCCCGCTTCATCAGGGTTCCAGAGGCTTTTTATGCCGTCGTTCAGCACCTCGAAGCCGGCCCTTGAAAGCCATTCGGTTATTCTGGGAACCCCTTCCCCACTCCAGCCGTGGCAGCCGAAGGCCGCCGCCTTCTTCCCCTTGAAGCGCAGCCCCTCGATCTCCTCGAGAATGCCTGCGGTTCCGCTTGTGATGCCCTTTCCAATGGTGGGTGAGCCCACCAGGATGGCCTTCGACCTGAAAACCTCGGTGATCACGTCGTTCTTGTCTGACTTGGATATGTTGTGAAGCTTGATCGTCACGCCGGGGTCCTGCCCGTGAATACCCTCGGCGATGCTTTCCGCCATTGTCCGGGTTCCGTCCCACATTGTGTCGTAGAGGATCGTTACCTGGTTCTCGCTGTAGTTGTCGGCCCAGGTCATGTACTTCTCAACGACCTGTACGGGATTGTCCCTCCAGATGACGCCGTGGCTCGTGGCGATCATGTCTATGGGCACGCCCAGGGCCAGCACCTCCCTGATCTTCTTCAAGACCAGGGGGCTGAAGGGTGTGAGGATGTTGGCGTAGTACTTGATGCACTCGCCCATGAGTTCGGCCTGGTCCACAAGATCGTTGAAGAGCAGCTCGGTGGCGTAATGCTGGCCGAATGCGTCGTTGCTGAAAAGGATGTTGTCGCCCGTCATGTAGGTGGCCATGCTGTCCGGCCAGTGGAGCATGGGCATTTCCACGAATACCAGAGACTTTCCGTTGCCTATGTCCAGGGTGTCCCCGGTTTTCACCACCACAAAGTTCCAGTCCTGATGGTACTGGCCCTTCAGGGACTTCACGGCGTTCGCAGTGCAGTACACGGGCGTGGCCGGGATGTGCTTCATCAGTTCGGGAAGGGCGCCGCTGTGGTCGACCTCGCCGTGATTGGCTATCACATGGTCAATCCGGGAGAGTTCGATCTCCTTTTTCAGACTCTCGACGTATTCCTTAGCAAAGGGTTTCCATACCGTATCTACAAGAACGACCTTCTCCTCCCTTATCAGGTAGGAGTTGTATGTAGAGCCCTTGTGTGTCGAGTATTCGTTGCCGTGGAACTTCCGGAGCTCCCAGTCGACCTTTCCGACCCAAGTTACATTGCCCTTTACCTGTCGACCCATGGGAGGAACTCCTTCCAATACCGTCCGAATCACCGGAACATCGTCCGACTGCAATTCACTGAAACTAGAATGTACTCACCCTGTCGTTGTCAATCACCCGCGAGGCATTTCCGGGCACCAGGAGGTCACAATGCGCTTGAAGAGCAAATGGTTGCCGGTTTTGCTCCACATCCGCCGCAAAGACACGTAACGGGTTGCCGCGAGTCCATTGACACAAAACGACAAGATGGCTATCAGACAATAGCGTGAGAAGAAGCCTCATGGAGGGAACAGGATGGGCATGTTCATCATGTTTATGATCGTACTGCAGGAAACTCAGCCTTCTGCTCTCGCCACTCCACTTGCCTCTCCGGTTTCAGGCAGCCCGTCCCTTCGCCTTGAATCCGAAGACTGGCTTTGCTCACAGCCCTTCAGTTTTGAAAGCGTTCAGAACGGTCTTGGTTTCTCACAGAACCATGACTGGATGATGGCCGATGACTTCTACAACCTATACGTATGGGATTTGTTCCGTATCGAGATATGGGCAATCTACGCCGAATCCAATCCCCAGAGCATTCTGATTCAGATACGCAGTGACAATTCCGGACCGGGTTCCATCATTGAAAGCGGCATCTCAAACAGCCTGAACCATCAGGACACCGGCTACTCTCAATGGGGCTACCCGTTGTGGTACACAGATATTTCTGTTTCCTACATTGGTGTTCCAATCGGAAAGAACTGGCTCGCGCTGCAGACGATCGGTACCGGCAACACCTACTGGCTGGCCGCCGACCAGCAGTGGGCCGACATGTCCTACTTCAGCGACAGCAACGGTGGCATCTGGAGCAGTTCCCAGGCGGTGTGGGGAACCCCTTACGAGCAGTTCATGATCCTGAACAGGTACACCCCGGCCCTTGAGCGCAACTCGTGGGGCGGAATCAAAGCACTGTTCTGAAGCCCGTTCCCACAACCCCGAAACATTGAGAGTTCCCTCACTCTGAGGGTTTCAGCAGACCCGCCTCAACAAGGTAATCAGCCATGAAACGGCCCACCAGGCTTCCTGTCAGGGCTGCACCCGCCTCGGTCATGTGCATTGAATCATAGAAATAGATCTCACTGTGCGGGACGTTGGAAGCGAGATCGTACACCGCGACCCCCTGTTCACGGCATACGTCGAGGAGGTCACTGTTGAGGGTTCCCAGCATCAGGGCAAAAGTGGCAGCGGAGATCGGCCTTTCGGTTCCCTGGAAGAAGGCCGCGGATTCCCTGAGGGTCCTCCAGTGGCTGTTGTCCTCGTACAGCAATGGTTGCGTGAGAAAAACGGGAGTTATGCCCTGTTCCCTGCATTGCGCTATGAGACGGATAATGCGGTCCCTGTAGAAATCCGGATCCGTGAGCAGATCGTGCAGGTCATCGGGTAACGGCATTTCAGCGGTGGTAAGGGGTTCAGGCCGGAAGGGCGGGTCGGACACGGTGTTGATGACCTGAACCCCATCGATGTATACCTTTTTTATCTTATATATTTGTTGCAATATCATGCTTCTGCTAAACAACCATGATCTTGGCCCTGAATCCTCGAGCCTGCCCTCACCGCCGTCTCCGCCACGGAGGAATGGCCCCATGTCGTTCACGCCCACAAGGAACAGCGCAACATCGGGTTTGATATGGGAAAGAACCTCCTTGACGAAAAGGGCATGGGTATCCGCGGTGTGCCTCGGTATGCCAGCGTTACCGACCCATACCATGGGATTCACGGCCCGCAGTTCGTTCTGAACGATATTCGACCAGGTCTTTGAATCATCCAGGTAATAGTCTGCCGTTGTGCTTCCCCCCACAGTCACCACTGTCAGATACTCGTTCCAGTCCGCAGGGGGATCCTCTCCCCTCAATCCCCACCTGTTTGTTGACAGAACCCCTCCGGGATCAATGCCGGGCAGATCGATCTGAAGATCCCACCGGCAGTAGGGCCGAAGACCGAATCTTGGATTGAATATCTGATCAGGCAGTACCCTTCGAAGGACGAGTTCCCCCGCAGCGAGGGTAAGCAGAAGGGAAGCAGCAATAACAGCCGTTCCGGCAAAAACATGCCTGAGATCGGAATTGTCCCTGGCCAGAATAAGCAGGCTTCCCGGCACCAGCGCCAGAAGGAACGAACCGGCAGTGAACGAAAAGCGCAGGAAAAGAAGCGAGAGTGAGAGGAACCACGCGAGGAAGACGACCGACGGAACTGCGAAAAGAAGCACGGGTCCCGCAAATCCTGGCGTTCTGCCAGCGCCCCTTGCCAGCTTCGCGCTGATCCTTTTCCAACCCGAGGCCGACAGAACGAAGAAGACCAGGATGGCGAGGGTGAGGACGATTGCAGCAGCGATGGCTTTGGACCAGACTCCCAGTATCACGCCGTCTTCGCTGCGCGAAGTGCCGAGGGAATGAAGAACCATGAGAAGTCCGGCACAGGCCATACCCGAGACAACGCGCACCCTTCTCTCAGGGGTGGCCGGCTCCTTCACAGTCTTTCACCCGCAATCCATTGAACGGCATCAAGATGAGAGGAGTATACGGCATCATAACAAGAATGCATTGCTGTGATCATCCACTCACCTGATGCTGGTTGTTCCCTGCAACCCGATGCCAACGCTATCCCCAAATCCCGCTTCTGTCAACCAGAATCGGTCGGATGCTGAGCCACCTGCAAACGCATTTCCCTATCGGCTTTCAGGCCATTCTCACATGCCGGACTCCATGAGGGACGCTCCGCCGAGATCCATCATGGTCGACACAGCGCTTTGGCAGTTGACACATATGTGTATACAAATGCGTGACGATGGAGGTACAAATGAGATTCATAAGCGTTCGAGACCTGCGGGGAAACTCCGCTGCCATTTGGCGTGAACTTCCCGATGAGGGTGAGTTTGTAATCACAAGCAACGGACGACCGGTTGCCCTGCTTGCAGCGGTGGATGAAAGTGACGTTGAGGAATCCCTTGCAGCCTTCAGACGGGCAAGGGCGGAACGGGCGATAGCCGATCTTCAGAGGGCTTCGATTGCCCAGGGTACGGATACGCTCTCCATGGAAGCCATTGAGCAGGAAATCAGGGAATCAAGAAAAGCACGCCCCCGATGATGAGAATTGTCGTTGATACCAGTGTACCGGTGTCAGGGTTGTTGACCCCGTTCGGCATGTGTGCCGATCTGGTAAGGCTTTTTGCATCCGATGAGGTAACCCTCTGCGTCGATTCCCGTATCCTGCTTGAGTATGAGGAAGTGCTGGGAAGAGAACGCTTCCGTCCTGATCGAAGATTTGTGACGATTCTGATGGATTACATCAGAAAAACGACGGAGTTTCACTCATGCAAACCACTGAGCGAAGCACTCCCCGATTCGGATGACTGCTGCTTCCTTGAAGTGGCCATTGCCGCCCATGCCGATTGCCTGATCACAGGAAACACGAGACATTTTCCGCCCGGTCTCCGATACGGAGTCAGGGTGCAAACCCCGTCAGAGTTCCATGCAATGCTGAAAAGCGTTGATTCTTGCTTTAGGGAACAGCTCAAGATTGAGATCTTCGTTCAGGGCAGGGGTGCCCTCCTTAGCGGTGATGAGCCCAAATCGTTCGACTTATGATGGGACACTAGTGTATATTTGTAAATGAAAAATGGAATTGAAGAATGAAAGGAAATTTAAATGAAGTATCTGGCGACAATTATTCTGTTCCTTTCCCTTTCAGGATGCGGCGACCATGAACCGCCGCAAAGACAGTCAGAGCCGGATATTGATTCACTGGCCCTGACCGTAACCGATACCATCGGTGTTCTTCTCGGCGATTCCCTGAGAGAGTTTGGAAGCCTTGCCGATGTTGAGTTCGACCATTTCGGGAACATTCTTGTCCTGGATGCAATGAAGGGCCGGATCACAGTGTTCGGTCCCTCCCTGGAATTCGCCGGATTCATAGGCAGACATGGTTCCGGCCCCGGGGAGTACCAGTATCCCAATTCTTTTGGACAAACGGCAGACGGGCGGATCCTCGTTTCTGATTTCTCGGGTTCCTCCCTGACCATACTGGATCAGGATCATAACTTCATTGACCGGTTGGATGGCTTTCCACTTGTGCCCCCCATGTACCCTGTCGCCGGACCCGATGGTTCATACTATGCCGGAAACATGTCGATGGACATGTCCATTGAAGGGGGTATGCCCACGGGAAACAGCTTCATAGGACTTTACTCAGGCGGAACGGAACCGGATTATGTGCCCGTTTCATTTCCACTGATGATCAACATCGGTGATGACGGCAGTGTGAATGTGAACAATGTCGATGTGGTATGGGATTCGGACAGTCGGGGCAATCTTTTCTGGGCTGTTTCCGATGACAGCAGTTACGCCTTCCATGGAATGACTTCCGATGGAGAAGAATTCCTTTCCTTTGAAAAGGAATGGGAAAGGGTTTCCAAAACCGATGAGGAACTGGAGGAGGAAAGGTACACCGAGGGTCTCTCCAGAACCAATGAGGGTGAATCAACCGTTAACAGGGGCGAGATCGCCGATGTATACCCTTATCACAATGCCATTGCTGGGCTGTACATGGATGATGAAGACCGTATATGGATCGAACTGGGATACACCCTGGTTCCCTCATTCGATGTTTTTTCAACTTCAGGAGTGCTTCTAAGCCATGTGACCATCCCCTCGCTGGAAGGGGTGAAGCAGCTGCGATACTGCTTCAAAGGCGGTATGCTGGCCTTTGACTACGGTCCACCCGATTATCCCAAGATATATCTGTTAAGCTCCGGACAGGATTGATGGACTAGTCCGAATGGTCGCCCTTTCCCCGTGTTCCAGCCAGGATATTTCCAATATGGGCAGAAGAAACACCGGAACCCGTAGGCTTCCCCATTAGGTAGACACTTCATAGAGGGACACTTCCCGGGCTATCATTTCACGATACATCGTTGGCGGCGAGCCTTTTAGAGAGTCATGAGGGCGTTGCTCGTTGTACTCATTGATCCACCCCTCCGTGATCTCCCGAACATCATCCAGGCTCTCGAACAGGTATGCGTCAAGAACCTCGTCCCTGTAGGTCTTGTTGAATCTCTCGATGAAGGCGTTCTGATTCGGCTTGCCGGGCTCGATGTGCCTCAGCTCCACCCCGTTCTCCTCGCACCAGTCAACGAACACCTGGCTCAGAAGCTCGGGACCGTTGTCGCAACGAATCGTCTGCGGAAGACCACGCCAGTACGTCAAACGTTCCAATACCGCACGATCCGTTCTCCCGGAAGAGACGTGTCAATCTCGATGTCCAATATCTCCCTTACCCCCTCATCAAGCACGTTCAGCGTTCTGAACCGCCGTCCTATGTAAAGAGCATCGTGCATAAAGTCCAGTGACCAGATCACGTTGGGCTCTGCCGGCGCTTCCATGGGCAACGGATCCCTGGTGGGTATCCTCTTCTTCGTCTTCCGTCTCATGTTCAGGCCGAGTTCCCGGTACACCCGGTGAACCCGCTTGTGATTCCACTGACGGCCGTCGAGACGAAGCCGGCCGTAGTACTTCCAGAAGCCCCAGCGGTTATAAAGCACAACCAACTCCTGCAGAGCCTCGATAAGCTCCCTGTCGTACTCCAGCCAGTCCCGGACAGGCTTGTACCATGCCGATCTCGACAGGCCAACAAGCTCGCATGAGGTTCTCACCGCCATCCCCTGTTCCGCCACCAGGAACGCCGCTGCTTCCCGGCGTTCCGGTGGCGTCAGAGCTTTTTTGAGATAAGCTCCTTCAACGCGTGATTCTCGAGGCTCAACTCCGAGTACATCCGCTTCAATCGGGTGTTCTCAGTCTCGAGCTCCTTCATCCGCTTAAGCTCCGGGACGCCCATCCCGCTGTACTTCTTCTTCCAGTTGTAGAATGTGTTGCCGCTGATGCCGTACTTGCGACAAACCTCGGTGACGGCGACTCCGGCATCGGCTTCCCGCAGGATCGCCACGATCTGCGTTTCCGTGAACCTGGATTGTTTCATCTCGACCTCCTGGGTTGGCAGGAAGTCTCACTCTAACAAATGTCCCCTAAACGGGGAAGCCAACGAGAAGGCGGCTGTAGTGCGCATTTGAAATCGGCGAATCCGGGTCTCGTTATAGGTACGGACAAGGTGTCCATTGACGTATCTCCTGTCCATCAGTATTTACTTTTTGTAATGGTTGAGCCTGACAAGGTGAATAACCCTGGAAGGGGTGCACATGAAGACTTTGCTTGCATTGGGTCTTCTTGTTGGCAGCTCGCTTGCGCTGGCTGAAACCAATCCCTCACTGGCAACAGTGCTGACCCCCGAAGGAGCGATCACGGAGGGGGTATCGGGCAGTTTCGATCCCACGGGGTTACGAATGAGTTACGCTCCTGGGGGAGAACCTGTGTTCATTCCCGATGACCCGCTCATGGATGAACCGATTGCTTCCTTCGATGAGCATAGTGCGGAAGGTTACTGGGAAAACCCTTTTGGTGTGCAGCCGGGTCTGAACGGGGTTGTTCACGCCATCGCCGTAAGTGGCACGGATGTGTATGTGGGCGGCGAGTTCACAGAGGCCGGAGGGGTTCCCGCGAATCGCATCGCCCGATGGGACGGCAGTTCTTGGTCGGCCCTGGGCAGTGGTGTGGACAGCACTGTCTATGCAGTAGCTGTAACCTCCTCAGGTGTGTATGTGGGAGGCGATTTCACCCAGGCCGGGGGAGTTTCCGCTGAGTATATCGCCCGTTGGAATGGCAGCTCCTGGTCGGCTTTGGGAAGTGGGGTGAACTACAAGGTCCGTGCAGTCGCCGTGAACGGCACGGATGTGTATGTGGGCGGCGAGTTCACAGAGGCCGGAGGGGTTCCCGCGAATCGCATCGCCCGATGGGACGGCAGTTCATGGACTGCTCTGGGAAGTGGTTTGAACAATGCTGTTCTCGCTATAGCTTTGAGCGGTTCGAATGTGTACGTGGGCGGTACGTTCAACCAGGCCGGAGGAAACTCAGCCAACCGTATCGCTCGCTGGGACGGTAATGCATGGTCATCTCTCGGGAGTGGTGTGACCGGTTATGTCCGTGCCATTGCCGTTGATGGTTCGGGTGTTTATGTGGGAGGCAGTTTCACGCAAGCCGGAGGAAACCCCGCCAGCCGCATCGCCCGATGGTACGGCGGCACCTGGTCGGCTCTGGGAAGCGGGGTGGACGACACTGTGTTTGCCATTGCCGTAAACCCCTCCGGTGTGTATGCGGGTGGCGATTTTGCCCATGCCGGGGGTAGTTCAGCCAGCTGTATCGCCCGATGGGACGGCAGTGCCTGGTCAGCAATGGGAGAAGGTGTTTATGGCGCATATTATTATGCACCATCGGTTCATGCAATTGCAGTGAGCGGTGCGTATGCACACGTGGGGGGTACTTTCACCAAGGCCGGAGGAGTTACCGCCAATTACGTCGCCAGGTTTGACGGCGATTCCTGGTCAACCTTGGGGAGTGGTCTGAACGGTCCTGTACAAGCCATCGCAGTGAACGGCTCGGATGTTTATGTGGGCGGTGAATTCACCCATGCCGGATTACTTGCCGTTAACCGGATCGCCCGTTGGGATGGCGTCACTTGGTCGGCCCTGGGGAGTGGTGTGGACGGCACGGTTAATGCCATCGCAGTGAGCGGTTCGGATATCTATGTGGGTGGTGAATTCACCTATGCCGGGGAGATTCCCGTCAACCGCATCGCCCGTTGGGACGGCAGCTCCTGGTCGATCCTGGGAAGTGGTGTGAGCGGTACGGTCTATGCCATCGAAGTGAACGGCCCGGATGTGTATGTAGGCGGTAATTTCACTCAGGCCGGGGGGAATCCCGCGAAATACATCGCCCGTTGGGACGGCAGTTCCTGGTCGGCTTTGGGGAATGGAATGAACGCCTATGTTTACGACATTGCCTCAAACAGTTCCTGGGTGTATGCGGGTGGCAGTTTTACTATTGCCGGGTGGACAAACGCCAATCGCATTGCCAGGTGGAACGGCAGTGACTGGTATTCCCTTGGAAGCGGAGTTGGCACGGGATACCCTTATGCCCATGCTTCCCACGCCATCGCGATGAATGGATCGACTGTCTATGTGGGGGGCTTTTTCCAGACAGCCGGGGGCAATCCCGCCAACAACATCGCAAGCTGGTATGCCTCCTGGTCGGCCCTGGGAAGTGGTGTGAACAGCAGTGTCAAAGCCATTGCGTTGAATGGCTCGGATGTGTACGTGGGAGGTCACTTCACGCAGGCCGGAGGGAACCCCGCCAGCTACATTGCCCGTTGGGACGGCAGTTCCTGGCACCCGCTGGGGATTGGTGTTAGCGGCGGAAGTAGTATCAGGGAGGTCAGAGCCATTGCGGTGAGCGATTCGAATGTGTATGTGGGCGGGTCTTTTACCCAGGCAGGAGGACTTCCTGCCTCCAATATTGCTTGCTGGGTTGAGCAGGGAACAGCGATCGACCCAACCGAAGATGAAGAAACACCAGGCATTCTTGCTATTCCCAATCCCATAGCAACAGGCGCGAACCTGTCGTTCCAAAGCAGCGGCCTTTCTCCCCTGACCCTGAGTGTCTACGACACCGCGGGAAGACTCGTCAGAAGGCAGGATCTGGGAACCCTGCCGGCCGGTTCCCATTCCCATTACTGGGACGGGCGTGAGGAAAGAGGTTCGCTCCTGGCCTCCGGTGTGTATTTCATTCGAATCACCAGCACTGAACTCGAAGCTTCCACTCGGGTGGTGCTGATCAGGTAGAAGGATCCATGGACGAAGGAAGGGGAGTTGAAAGGCTCCCCTTCTCTGTTTCACGTTCGATTGGTGTATTTGGTACACCAACCGTGTGGCCCAACGCACCATTCTATGGTACACAAAAGAGCATGATTCGCCAATAATACGGCGTAAGCCAAAGAAGACCTTCAGGAATCCCATCATCCAAGCCCGGGAAATCGCCCTTGAGATTCAGTTGAAAGAACTCACCCAGGGGCAGATGGCAAGGAAACTCGGCTGCTCCCTGTCCCGGGTCAGCCAGATGCTTCACCTGCTGAAACTCCCCGAAGAAAAGCAGAGGGAAATCGAAGCACTGGGGGACCACTGGGACCGGCGGGTGGTGACGGAGCGGGGGTTGAGGAACCACACAAGTGTCGCATCCAAACCGGCAAGTCTGTCGCATCAAATCCGGGGTTGACAGTGAAGCCCTTCGCTTGCGTTCGAGTGTCAGTAGTGGCATACTTAATTGATGTCACACTATACATTAGGAGGTATGATAATGAGATGTTCAGTTTTCTCCTAGGCCTTTTTGTGTGCACTGCGTTCTGCCAGGGTATCGAATGGAGCTTTCCAGCACCCAGCGATCACATAACCGGTCTGGCGTGCGATTACGTAACGGTCTACGCTCTTGATTCTCTTGATTGCATGGTCTACGCCCTTCATTACTCAACCGGAGCGCTTCAGGATGCGGTTCAACTGCCGTCGATGGAGGGTAAGGCTGTCGGGCTTGCGCTCCTGGGGGACACCCTTTACTTCGCCGAGAGTGGTACGGCCATTGTGCATGCCATGACAACAGGCGGCGAGCCGGCGGGAACGTGGGACTTCGCCGGTTCGGGAATTTCGAGCAAAACCGGACTGGATGCGCTCGATTACGGAGATCCACGACTTTACTTAATCGACTCGGCGACCAGGATCATCTACAGCATCGACCTGCCACTGATTACGAACGTGCCGGTCGAGCGTCTCGCTCTTCTGAACTGCCCCGAAGTACGCGACATCTCCGCGCCAAGCTACGGAGACTGTTACTATCCGGGGGCCTGCAACGATCCGGTATCGCCGGTAAGGATGTACTCTGGACCCGATGAATACGAGGTTCTCGGCTATGGCAGTTATGCAGGCGCAGTTGGGGTTGCGGCTGCGAGCGAGCACAACCGCTTCTACTTCAGCGATCCCGTTCTGGGAGCCATCCATCGCTACTGCATGGATATGGGCGCGATCGGGGAGGGCACGGTTATCCCGCTTGACCATAAGCTCATTATCAGTCCCAACCCCTCCACGGGTGCTGTGGATGTCATGTTCACGCTCGCGGGAGGAGAACGTGTAACGGTCGAGGTGTTCGACACGGCGGGAAGAGCTGTTTTCACTGAAGACAAAGAGTTCGAAGCCGGTGGTTGCACTGTGGTCGTTGATGGGTTGCCATCCGGCGCTTACCATCTCCGTCTCTCGGGAGGCGGATGGTCGCAGACTGCGGACTTCGCAGTCTTGCGTTGACAGGGCGGTTTCTAAGCGGAGGATTGTTTACCTTGCTCCCGAAAGGATGACTCTGTAAGGTTTGAGTCATCCAGCCGGAATGAAGCACCTATAAGCCAAGAATAATTCTGATGAGAATGCTTGGAATGGCGCAAAATTTGACTGCGCGTCATTAATGATGATAGACAATCACTTGGAATTTCTCAAGAGCACAAAAGGAACCGAAAGTTCGCTGGGAGACACGCTCGAAAAATGCTGGCGCCTCAGTTCTGTATCAGGGCGAACCCAATTGAGCAAGTTTTACCCTTTCGTATACACGGCTCCTTCATCCCGAGTGATTCACAGAAAAACACGTCTCCATCGCAATCCCATGGTTCTCGCCCTCGAACTCGCTGATGAACTGAAGCGAGACGGCATCTCCAAAGCTGAACTGTCCAGAAGGCATGGGATGTCCCGGGCCAGGGTTACTCAATGGTTGTCCCTGTTGGACCGACCAAGGCTTGAGATCGAAAGGGTTCTGGCGATAGGGGACTACTGGGAGAGGAGGCTGGTGACCGAGAGGGGGCTGAGGGACAACGAAAGTGTCGCATCGAAACCGGCGTTTGTGTTGTATGTATAACCAGCGATGACACCCGGAAGAGCTGTATCGTTCCCTGAAAATCTACGCGGCGGAGCAGAACAGGACAATGACTGAAGTCATCGAGCGTCGATCCAGGCATCCTTACAGTCAGCGGATCCCGGTCAGCTGTTTGAATGTGGTTTTGAATAGCGGATTCGTTGAGTCCTCGAGAAGATGACGTTCACGGTGGTTGAACCAAAGACATAGAGCACCCCATGTAAACTCAGGCATTGGATTTCGAGGGGGTAGCACACAAGGACCCGACCTGTAAATCGTCAGATTCAGATGAAGCGTTTGTAAAAGCCGTGGAAAACAGCCAGACCAGTGGTATCAGAAACTTTGACCAGACCGGAACAGGGTCATGTGGCATCCCCCAGACTACCGCGCTTACAATGAAGAGAACTGCCGTAAAGGGGCGTCCCTTCACTACAAGCTGCCGGAAGGGTATGAGGAGAAACATCCCGTAGTGGATCCAGACGAAGGGAACAAAGATCAGCAGAAAAAGGATGGCTTGAGAAAGGATGTTCTCCCTGGAACACACAGAGCTGCTTTTCCTTCTTTTTAGCGACCTGTAGAAAACCATGGAAAGAGAAACGAGGGCAAAACCCAGATGGATGGCTTTGGAGATGTCCGCCTGCCTTTCTGCAAGTTCAAACCTGTACCCGTCATCCTTTCCCGCCCTCGCAACGTCACCTTGGAGCAGTACTGCTTCCGATAGAAGACTGACCGCATGGGTGACACTCAAATTGTTGCCATGAATGAATCCCCAGGATTCGTTGATCTGCCCGAGAGAGAGCAGCCAATAATGAAAAGAGTGAGATCCTGCGAGCAGTACTGACGAGAGTGAGAGGCAAAAAAGGAGAACGACCGCAGAAAGCAGTGCTCTCCTGCCCTTCAGAAAGAGCGCCAGTGGCATGAAGCCCACTTTTGAAAGAAGCAGAAACGTTGCGGCGAGGCCGGCAACTGCGCCCTTGAACCCCCTGTAAACCATCAGGGCCATGGCCAGCAGCATGAACGAGGTGACCTGACCGCAGACAACGTTGTCGTGAAGAGGCTCTGATACCATAAGAAGAAGAAAACTGCCGGCAACGAAGAGGGTTTTAAGCCGACCAGTGCCCCCGGAAAGCAGAAACAACGAAAGCCAAGCCGCAAGAACGCTTGCTGCAATCCAGGAAAGCCTGAAAAGCCGGTAGGGCATAATCTCGAGGGGGGTCATGGCCAGAAGGAACGGCGGAGGGTACACAAAAGGGAAGGGTGTTACGAGAACGCCCCTCTGCTCAAGGCTCTGCCCTGCCTGCCGCACATCGTAGGGATTGCCGCCATCACGGGCCGCATGGTACCCGCCAAGGTAACTCACAAGGTCCATGGGATGGTACGGAATGCTTCCGTGGGCACGGTATGTCGTTAGAAAGGCACCCAGCAGCAAAATCCCGACAAAGGTGATGCTATAACAAATGTGTTTCTTCATGGCTCGTGTTGTTAACCACTTCTCATACAAATAGATAACTATCTGCTCAATCCAAAGCTTTGATTGTCTGCTCAACACACTGGAATATGGTCAAGCCCGAAGCATTGCGCTTGAAGTGGCCCCACTGATGTAGACAGCTCGTGGGTGTATCCGTATTTTCTGTGAAATCGAGTTGAGGAGTTCTGGAATAACTCATTGAGCCAAGAGCTCGCTGAGTTCAGAGAGAGGCCACTGGAAGGGGAATACCCATTTGTGATCGTGGATGCACAGGTACACAAGCTTCGCCGAAACAAATTCATCGTAACTGAGGCGGCGCTTGCGGCCGTGGGAGTCTCTTCCAGCGGCTACCGTGAGGTGCTCGGGTTAACAATGGGCAACACAGCGAGAACGAACACTCCTGGCGGGACTTCTTCCTGTCGTTGAAGAAGCGTGGTCTAAAGGGTGTCAGGATGATTGTCAGCGACGATCATGCGGGCCTCGTGACCGCTGCCGGGATGTGCTTCCAGGGCAGTACCTGGCAGCGTTGTCAGTACCACTTCGGCAAGAACGTAAGGAGCCATCTTCCCATGCGTCTTCATGGGGAGATCAGCGGGCGCCTGAAGTCGATCTGGGAAGCCTCCGATCGAGCCACAAGCGAGGTTCCGATCTCCAAGCTGCTTGATGATTACCACGGCCACAAGGGTTTTGTTGAATGGTTCGAAGAGAACGTTGAGGATTGCCTCGCCGTCTTCGATCAACCGCCAACACATCGGAGAAGGCTTCGCACCACGAACAGTATCGAACGGATGAATGAGGAGATCCGCCGGAGAACCGAACCCATCCGGATCTTCCCCAGCCGAGAGGCCGTCTTGAGAATGCTGACAGCCCTGTGGGAAGACATCCATGAGAGTTGGATCACCGGAAGAGTCTATCTGAACATGGAAACCCTGAAAGAATGGGAGGAGAGAAAGGAGAATGCATATCAGACCAGGGACGAGGAGATGGTCCTATGACAATTCACAGAAAAGTCGGGGCTTGACCATTGGAGTTGTTTGTCTCATCGTTTCACTGCATCTCGAAACAAGATCAAGCCTGTCCAAGATAGATTTTTGAGGAGAGAAAAGGAAGAGCCCTTTTTTGCCTGAGTGGTTAGAATTTCAGCGCCAACCAAAAACCCAAACACTCAAAACAAAAAAGGGCAAGGTTAATATGGCACGCGCTGCAAG
>JBGSZS010000004.1:0-364364 GCA_041750285.1 Candidatus Fermentibacteraceae bacterium
TATTGGACAGCTTGCGGCAGGAGGGGAAAAAGAAAACCTCCGAAAAGGAGGCCTGATCTCGAAAAGATGAAAACCGGAGCTCTAAGTTATTGGCCTGTCACAAGGCCGAGGCAAAACCTGTCCTGTTTTGGACAGCACTGAGAATGATGTTCCTTCTCTAACGTGTCAAGGGCATAAAACGCCCATGACGCAAGGAGTGCATCTGCATAACAACTGCTGGAAGGGTGTTGTACATACGTCTGCATATGACGGGTGATGTGATTTGGATAATCCCCTGATTGGCTTCAAAGATTGTCAAACGCCTTTGTTCAGGGGAAATCGAGATTTGCCCGTTTCCTGGGTGAATCTATCTACTGTCGTCTGATGACCTTACATGCAGTTATGGTCGTGGTCGCATTTTGCGACCAGTTCTTCACCTTGCTACTGGAAGGGTTCGGCGTCGCTTCTTTCTTCCCCCGCTCCCCCTACCACCTCTCCGGCACACTCCTCCAGATCTGGTCGAAGGCGGCCTGCCAGCTCTTTGATTCACCGAGTTGCCTGGCTTTCTGGGCCATGGCTTTTCTTGCCGGTTCGTTGTCGGTGAGCTCAATGATCTTCTGGGCGAGGTCAGCGGCGTCCCTTCCGTGGTAGGTAAGGCCTGTTTCGCCGGGTCTGATGATCTCCTGGGGGCCGCCCATGTCTGTTACGATTGCTGGAAGGCCCGAGGCTTGCGCTTCGAGGACGCTGTTGCCGTATGTGTCGGTGGTGGATGGGAAGACGAAGATGTCTGCTGATGCGTATGCTTTGGAGAGGTCTTCACCCGACATGCGGCCGGCGAGGTAGCCGCCGTTGCCGAGTATCATGCTGCCAAGCTCACCCATCCAGGGGCCGTCGCCGACTACGAAGAGCTCAATGTCCTGCCTGGTCTGCCTGACGATGTTGAATGCCTCGGCGAGGACGTCGAGGTCCTTTTCCCGGCTGACCCTGCCGGTGTAGAGGAGCTTCGTTGCCTCTTTGGTTCCTCCGAACTTCGTGAGGAAGTCTTCCTTTCTCCACCTGGGTGAGAAGGTGTCGGGGTCGGTGCCCCTGGGGAAGAGTTCCATTTTCTTTCTGTCCACACCGAGTGATGCGAGGTCGTCCATGTAGTAGGTGCTGGGAACCATGACGCGGTCCACCATGCTGTAGAACCATGTCATGCCGCCTGCTGCGAACTCGCCCATCCAGGCGTCGGCCACTATCTCCCTTATGTGCCTGGGGAAGTCGGTGTGGTAGATGCCTATGGTGGGGATGCCGAGGATCTTCGCTGCGGCGATTACGGCAAAGCCCATGGGGCCGGGGGTGGAGATGTAGATCATCCCGAACTCGTTCTCTTCGAGGAACCTGAGGAGTTCGAGTATGGGTGGGATGGCGAGTGTTTTCGAGGCGTAGTCGGGCACGGGGAACTCGGTCACGGGCTGGAAGTTCACGAGCCAGCCCGGGAAGGAGACCTGACGGCTCTGGCTTGTGACGAGGGCAAGTTCCTTGCCGTTGTCCATGGCGAGCCTTGCGAACCTTTGAAGGGTTCTGGAGACTCCGTTGAGGTCGTCTATGGTGTCGGTGACCCAGGCCCTCTTCTCCAGGTTGTGGGCGGCGGGGGAACCGATGTTGAGGTGTTTTGTGATGGTGTTGACCGATTCCCTGCCCCTCTTCCTGTCGAGGTAGGCTATGGGGAACGGGGCGTTGATGAGGAAGACCGGGAGCATGGCATTGAGGCTGCCCACGGCGTCGAGCATGCGGCCCTCGCCGAACCTTGTTACCATGAGGCCTATGAACCTTTGGAGAAGGCGGTTGGTGAGGCGGTTTAGGATCTGGAAGGTGCGCTCCTCTATCCCCTCCTGGAGAAGCTCGGGGCTGCCCCTTCTGAGATTGAGGTCTCTGCCTATCTCTACCAGTTCGTCGCCGAGGAAGGTCTCGAAGTCTGGTTCGCCCGACTTCCTGGCCTTCTTGAGGAGCTGGTGGAAGAGGAAGTCGGCCTTGTGCCAGAGCGTGGGTTCCTCTTCCTCGGTGTTTGTTTTCGGGCTGAAAAAGCTGTCGGCGGCCATGGTGGCGACTGACGGAACCTTTTTCGCGTTCAGGGAGTGGCGGTAGAAACTGTAGGCGATGGAGTAGACGGCGTAGGCCGACCTGGTGGCGGTGCCGTGTTCTCCGCCGGGGACGCCCTCGCCGTTTTTGACTGCCTTCAGGAAGTCCTCAATTGTCTTTGCTTTCGGGACCATGGTCCAGGTGAGGCCGATGAACCTTCCGCAGTGGTCGTCGCTTCCCGCGGTGTAGCCCGTGAAGCCCTGCCCCTTGATGGCCGCTGCGGTCTCGAGGGCTGCGGTGTTCTCCCACGAGGCGCGGGTGCCGTTCCTGACCTCGACGAGTTCCATCGCCTTCACAAGGTCGGTCCATTCACCGGGGGGAAGGTGCCCCCCGGGTGAGTAGAACGGATGCGCCAGTGAGTGGGCTATCTGCTGGTCCCTGAGGTATTCGAGGAGCTCGAAGCCCCGGTCCCTGAGGGTTGATATCCTGTCGTGCTGATCCTGGCCGATGCCGTAGACAAGGATGTGAACCATGCTCTTGCTCTCGGGCATTACCATGGCCACCTCTTCGCTCATGAACACGCCCGGGAGGCCCGCTATCTTCATGACGCCGTCGATCGTGTTCATGTCGGTTATGGTGACGAAGTCCATGCCGCGGCTGCGGGCCTGCTCGTATACGAGTTCGGGGGGCGTGAAGCTCTCGGGAGCCTTGAGGGCCCGGAGTATCCAGCGCGCCGAAGTGGTTGAGGCGCTGGAATGAACATGCATGTCACATTTCTTTGAAGTCACTGCGCACCTTCCGCTTTATTCGTGAAGATACAACCCGTCAGCGATCCAGCGCAATGATGCCCTGCGGGCCCTCTCCCCCCGCCATCAGGGTGTCCTGTACGCTGAAGTCGGAGGAGTCGAGCACCCTGACGCAGTTGCCCCCGAAGTCGGTGGCGTAGATGCTGTTCTCGAGATACGCGAGGCAGGTCGCGCTGAAGGTCGTCTCGACCCAGTTGAAGTTCCCGTCCTCGTGGTAGACAAGGAGGTTGGTGCCCCAGCCGTTGGGGCTGATGAAGTCATCCTCGATCCTGACGGACTCGTTGGGGGCGCCTGTCGTGCTGATCTTCTGCGTGATCTCCATCGCCACCGGGTCGATGATGCTGATGGACCCGTCGTTGGCGTAGGTGGTCGCCCCCGCGTGGACCATTCCGGTTTCGAACGCCCTGGCCCAGATGGTGTTGACTCCCGTGTCCAGCCATGCCAGGCTTCCGCCGGTGGCCGCGTCGAGAACGGTCACGCCGCCGGGGCTCGTGTTCTCGGGCCAGTTTCCGTGGGTGACGAAGAGCTTTCCGTTGCTGAAGGCGATGCCCGAGGGGTTGGCGGGAACATCCCAGAGCGTTGTGACGGCTTGATCCGAGAGGCTTGCCACAGCCACCTGCGAGGTGAGAAGAAGCGTGATGTATGCGGTGTCGTCGTTGACCGCCACCCCGTAGGGGTTGCTTCCCACGGGGAGGTAGATGCAGGCGTCGGTGGTGCCGCCCTGCTCCGAGTCGTAAAGCCTCAGTTCGGCGTCCAAAGAGCAGAGGATGGCGAAGTCACCCTCTCCAAGGTCGAGTATGACATTGGGCGTGCCGCCGGTCTGCCAGCAGGTCTGAACGAGGCTGTCGGATTTGGGGAACCATGCGTCGGCGGTGTTGGAGAGTCCGTTGAACCACACGACGATGTCGCCCGCGGGGTTCTCGTTCTGTGACGGCCCTGTGTTGTCACGGCAGCCCGTGGCGAGGGTTACTGCAAGGGTGGCAAGGATCAGCGCGATTATTCTCATCTTCGTTCTCCGGTCCCGATGGTTATGCCGAAAGTTCTCGGCCTGCCGTGGTACCCGCCGGATTCCTCGTAGCCGGTCCCGGCGGCATTGGTGATCCACGCCGTGAGCCTTGTCGCCCCCAGTGGGAACGCGGCACTGGCGTCGAGTAACAGATACGGTGCGAGGCTTTCCGACTCGGTCCTGTTGGTGAACCTCCTGCCCTGGCCCGAGAGAGAGAGCCCGAACTCGAATTTTTCAGTAAAAAAGGATAAATGCCCTCCGCCAGTGATTTGGGGGCGGTACGGAATGAGCATGCCCTCCCTTGCCGTTCCCGGGGTCTCGTCGGTTGCGGTTGCGAAGGTCACGTTGCCCCCCGCCTTGACTGGTCCTAGCGTTGCCGAGGCTTCGAGCTCTATTCCCCTCGAAAGGCTTTTTGCTGTGTTTTCCGGAACCCAGATGCCGTCTTCGCCGGGAAGCCAGAGAATCAACTGCTCCGTTCTAGTGATGAAGCCGGTTGCGCTCAGGAGAGTGCTGCCCCCTGTGACGAATCTGATGCCTGCCTCGGCCCCGATGGACGTCTGGGGAAGGAGGTCCGGGTTGCCTCGTGCGAATGCGTCTGCGGGCCAGTAGAGGTCGTTGAAGGTGGGTACCGTTGCGTCACGGGAGATCGCCGCCCAGGGTGTGACGGTTCCCGAGCCGCTCAGTGCGGCCCTTGCGTTCCACCATGCTTTCCCGCCGGTCACTCCGCCCCTGAGCCACAGTGAAGCGGCGCGGTTCTCCCAGCCCAGCGCGCTCCATGGCGTCGTTCTATAGTGGCTGCCCGAGGCGGAGCTTTCCAGGCCGCGCCACTGGAGCCCCGTGCGTGATGCCAGCGGTCCCAGTTCGAAGGCGGCCTCAGCGTCGGCCCCGAAGTCGGTGTGTTTGTCATCCTGAACCTGGGGAACGGTGCTTTGGTAGGCCATGCCTCCGGCCCCCGCCCTGAGCATGAGGGGGCCGGCGCCCGCCCATGCCTCGAGCTGGCCCTGGCGCCTCGTGGCGTCGGTTGGAAGGGTCCAGTCCGGCGATTCGGTCTCGCCGTCGGCGCCGGTTGCCAGTACGCCCCAGCTGGTGTTGGAGAGGATGGATGTCAGTGCGCAGGCTGTGCTGCCTCCGGCGCCAACCGACCTCTTCAGCGAGATGCCGAGGCGGCCCGGTGCTGTGTTACCGTTGTAACCGAGCCTGGCCCCGCCCCTGTTGTCTGCTTCGGCGAAGAGCCGCCAGGGGCTGCCCGTGGCTTCGGTCCTGTAGTTGTAAAAGCCCGCCATGCCGCCGCCAACGGCCGTTGACCCCCCCCTTCCCACTTCCAGCGCCCCGAACACCGCCGGGTCCGCCAGCCCTGCGGGAAGGCCGTCGCGCGCTGTCCCGACGGGGTGGCCGTCTATCATCCAGCTTGAATGCCCGGGGTCGGCCCCGCGGGATGAGAGTGAGATTATGGGCATGGCGCCCCCGTACTCCCTTGCGGCAATGCCGGGGGTGAGCTTTGAGAGGGCTCTTGAGCCCGTTCTTGCAAGGTCCTGAAGCTCGGATGAGCCCAGCATCACCACGGATGGGACCGATGCCCTGAATGATGAAGTCCTTGCCGCCACGAGAATCACGCCGCCCGATGAGACCGGGAAGGGCTGGAGGATGGCCGTGTTGTCTTTTGGGCTGCCCGTCCAGTCCCGAAAGCCCGTGGCGTGAATGGTTATCCTGTCGGGCTCTTCGCCTGTCGGCTCGTACAGGCCGTTCGTGTCGGTCTGAGCGTACCAGTTGGAATCCCAGCCGACCCATGCGCCCGGTATGGGGTTGCCCCCGGGGTCGGTCACAAGCAGCGAGGCCGCGATCGCGATGACAAGGTACAAAAAAACCGCCCTTCATTCGCAGCCGCGAATGCGGGACGGCCGGCGGGAACCCTGAAGCGGGGCTCCTTCACACCGCGCAGCCCGGGGTGAGTATCCTGACTTCCGGATCGGCCCTTCCTCCGCCTTCCCAGCCCTTTTCCGGCCAGTGGCATGTGGAGTTCGGTACCCGGTTACAGTGGCGCTACCGTGACGGATTCACACCGTCTTCCTGCACCCGCGGCAGAATATGAGTATACGGCAGGTTCGGTATTCGGTCAACGTCAGCCCTGGACGACCCTGTTCCTGCCGGCGTTCTTGCCCTGGTACATCAGGGCGTCCGCCCTGGCTGTCACCGATGCCTCGTCGTCTTCGGGAAGGGCCATGGTGGCACCGATGGATACGGTTACGGATACCGGCGAGTCGTGACATTCCGTCTGTGAAACGGCAACGAGGTTCCTGAGCCTCTCGGCGATGTCGTGCAGGTTACCCGTGGAAATGCCCGGGAACACTGCGATGAACTCATCGCCTCCCCACCTTCCCACCGTGTCGAAGGGCCTCACCGAAGCCAGAAGGGTTTTGCCAACCGTGACAAGAACCTTATCGCCAGTAACATGGCCACAGCGGTCGTTAACTATTTTAAATCCGTCAATGTCAACGAAAAGAACGCCGAAGGAAATGCCGTTCCTTTTCATGGCGGCTGACCTTGCGGCCAGCACAGACTCCATCTGCCTGCGGTTGGGTAGGCCCGTCAGGGGGTCGGCCAGAGAAAGCCTTTGAAGTTCCCCGATCTGTTCCAGAAGGGCTTCGCGCGAGCCGGTCTCGGTGAAGACCTCGGCGCCCATGATACTTCCATTTTCGAGTGTCAGCTTGAGAGTGCGAATATCGACGGCAATCCTGTACCCCTCCCTGTGGTGCATGAACACAGCCATGTGCCTTGAGATGTCGTCGCCCAGCGTTGCCATCAAAGGGCAGCAGTCGGCGCAGAGATTCCTGCCCGCGGCATCGACAGAAATGAGGACACTGTCCGAGCACTTCCTGCCAAGGACCTCGGCTGCGCTGAAGCCCGTTATCCTTTCCGCCGCCTCGTTCCAGAAGACTATCCTGCGGTCGGGGTCGACGAGGTAGACGCCCTCGCCAAGGGCTTTCAGGAGGGTTTCAGCGGCGGCGCCGAGGATGGGTTCAGGCATGGTTCCTGAGCATGAGTTCCATCGGGTGGGGGTTCAGGTAGTACTGGTTCCCGAGGTAGGCGGGTCCGTGCAGCATCACGTAATGCTTGAGGAGGGTTACCGGAACGATTAGGGGGACAAGGCCGTTGTAGTAATCTTCAGTTACGCTCACGAGTTCGGCCTTCTCTTTGGGGTTGAGCACTTTTTTGAAGTACCCCGCGATGTGCTGTATGACGTTCGTGTTCTTCTTCACCGTTGCCTTCAGTGCAAGTGTCTGCATGAGTTTTTCTTGGTAGTCACTTATGAGTGCGGGGGTTTCAAGGGTGGAGGCCACGATGCGGCCCAGTTCGGTCTGCCCCGCGGGGCTGTGGGCCATGAGCATCAGCTTGTGCCGGGCGTGGAACTCGACCAGCTTTCCCCTGGTGAAACCTTCGTGAAGCATTGTCTGCCAGCGGTGCATGACGAAGAGCCTCTCGATGAAGTTCTCCCTTATGCCGTCGTCGTTGAGCCTGCCCTCGTCCTCGACCGGAAGGCAGGGAAAGGCCTCCATGAACGCCTTCGCGAAAATGCCCACGCCGGTCTTCGTGACGCCGCCCTTTTCGGTGTAGACCTTCACGCCCTTCATGCCGGAACTTGGCGACTTGCTCTTGAAGATGAACCCGCAGAGGGGGAGTTCCCTGAGCTCGGTGAGTTTCCGTTCGGCCCATGCCGTCATCCGGGGCGTGATGTCAACCTGTGTCTTCTGTGTGAGGAGCCTTACCTCATCCCCGGTGTTCACAAGCCGCATGGCCTCGCGGGGGATGGGAAGGCCGCACTCGACCTCGGGGCAGACCGGGACGAACCTGACGAAACCGCCCAGACGGTCCCTCAGGAAGCGGTCGAGCTTGTGGCCGCCGTCGTAGCGAACGTTGCTTCCGAGCAGACAGGAGCTCACCCCCACCATGGGGGTGTCACCGGGACCAGAAATCCCGCTCAAACCTCTCCCCCTTCGAGAATGCCAGGGCCTGGCTTATTGAATGATCCATGTTGTTGTACCAGAAGGAGCCGCACCTGCCGAGCAGGGTGAGGTTCTTCGGTATCTCGAGGGTCGAGAGCCTTTCCCGGTAGCTCCTGTCGTAGATGGGGTAGGTCTCGCGGACGAGCTTCCAGTCAACGAACTCGATCTGGCTCTCCCTGAGCGCGCCCACGCTCTCAAGCTGGGGGATCAGGCCGGTCTGGATGCCCTCGACGCCCTTTTGCAGGTCTTCGTCGGTAACAGTTATCTCGGCGCAGATGGAATCGGCGCCCTTGGGAACGGTGTCACGTCTGAAGTGGCGAGGCACCGTGGTCCTGCTGAAGCAGAGGTCCTCCTGGCCGAAGTAGCACCACTGGTAATCGTTGGCCGCGTTTTCCGACATGAGCCCGATGTTGGCGACCAGGGTGTGTATGAACGAAAAACCAGCGCCGGGAAAGATCAGGCTCACCGGAGCGCTCCAGAAGACGCGGTCGGCCTCGAGGACACCGCCGCCGCCCATTGTCACTCCCTTGACTGCTCCCCCGTCCTGTACAATACCCTCTGCGGGTATTCCAGTCATGAGGGCACCCCCCGCCCTCTGAACCATGCTCGACTGCATGTCGCAGAAACTCTGTATCCCACCTTCGGAAGGGTAGTAAAAGCTTGTGTGAACAGGCTTGGGGGCAAGCATGCCGATGAACAGTGAGAAGAGTGAATCGGCCTTCACCCGCTTGTCTATCACGGCGCGGTTCACGCCGGCCTCGGCCCAGTCCGGGTGCATTTCCTCGGGGTCCATGCCCGAGAACTTCTTCGTGTAGCCCCTGAAGAAGAAGCGGTAAAGGGTGTCGCCGTAACGGCTGCGTATGAAGTCGGCGAAGGAACTCACTCCAGCGCTTCTCTTCCTTTTGAGCATGTCGGCGAGGCTTCCCAGTAGAACACCCGGGGGAAGACCCGCGAGCGAGGCCAGGGAGAGCGGCCAGTTCCTGTAGCGGCCCGCCATGAAGACGCTGCTTTTGCGCGGGATGGTGATGTACCTTTTGCCGAGGATGTTTTTCAGGTAGGTGTCGACGACGGGGTCGGCCGTGTGGAACCTGTGCGGGCCGATGTCGAAGTGGAAGCCGCCGTTTGTGAATGTCCGGGCGAGTCCGCCGGGGCTCTCCTCCCTCTCCACCAGGACTATCTCGTCATCGCAGCCCCCGGAAAGCAGCCTTTCCGCGAGCGTGAGACCGGCCACGCCGGCACCGACGATAACAGTCCTTCGCGTCATTTCCCTTCCCTTCCCGACACCAGAAGATACAAACCGCCCACGATCATGAGAAGAATCGCAAGGAACATCCAGAGCAGGTGCATGGAGAAACCGGCCTCGACGATGCCGAGTCCCGGGGCGAGCTCCCCGGTGACGCCGACTGCGGCGAAGCCCGCGATCCAGCCGGCTTCGAGGGTTCCCAGCCCCAGAAGGCCGTGAACGGGCATGGCAAGCGTCGCGTCGGTAACCGCTCCCGCGACCAGTACCTTCCAGACGGGCTGGAAGTCCACCCCGATGGACCTGAGCAGGAACACGAACATGAAGAGCTTCACGCTCCATGCCAGAAGGCTGACAATGTACGACGCGGTGAACCTTCCCCTTCGCCCCGAACCCACCGTCACCGCCTGGGCGAGGTTTTCGTAACCCCTGCTGAAACGCCCCCCGAAAAGCTTCAGGAGCGGCTTCTGAAGAACCGCCAGCAGTCGCGGCAGAAAGAACACGGCCGCCAGTGAGGCAACCCCCACCAAAGCCGCGGCAAGGCCCGCCGAACCGCTGAGGCCGCCAGCCACGGCGCAGCTCACAAGCGTGCCCATGGCGGCCATGTCGAGAAGCTTCGAGAGCACGACCGTTGCAGTTCCCCTGCCGAGTGAAAGCCTGCCGTAGAAGCGGAAAAGCCCCACAAGAGCGGGGTCGGCCAGGCGAAGGGGCAGAAGGTGCCCAAGACCAACGTGTATCGCGTTGATGGGAAGGGCCCTTCCCATGGTGATGGGCTGCTCCCAGCTCAGGAGCTTCCAGCGCCACGCCCTGAGGAGCTGGCTCGCGATGAACAGCAGCAGGGCGATTCCCAGGTGCCTCGTGTCGGCGGTCGAAACGGCGGCAAGGATCCTGCGAACCGTTTCCCCGAGGTCACCGCCGCTGCCGAGTAGAAGGACCGTAACGGCGCCTCCCGCGGCCACGGCGGCAAGCGTTCGAAGTGTTCTGCCCGTAATCCGCACGAATCCTCCAGGGTTGAGAAGCGGTAATATAGACGGGGCCGGCTGAGGCGCGCGGGTCAGACCGGTTCGATGTCCTTTATCAGTTCGATCAGGTACTCGCGGGACCAGTCCTCAAGTATGGAGCGGTTGCCGGAGAGCGCCAGCGCCTCCCGCTTCGCCCCTTCGACGTCCAGCGCCTTCACCTTTTCGAGAAGCCCCATCTGAACGCTGTCGAGCGTCAGGGCACTCAGGTCGCAGTAGTCGCCGGTGAGGCGGAGTTTGGCCTCGAGCTGGGAAAGACGCAGCTCGGGGAACGTTACTACGAACCACGCGAAGTCGAACCAGTCCGGTCCGTGTGCCGTGGTCTTTTCCGAAAGGAGGGCATGGATGTTCCACGCGAATGCGTCGGGCAGGGAAACGGCGGTCACGGGGAATGGAACCGGCCTTTGAAGGAACTTCTCCTCGGTGATGAAACCGGCGCCCGACGTTGCGTCGATGTTCACCGGTACCTTCAGGAGCTTCCGGGGATGAAGGCCCGAGAGGACTTCTCTGGGGGCCTCGATCTCCTGCATCAGGACGCGGGTCACGCCGCTGAGCACCGCCCCGCCGTCCTGGCCCTTGCGGAGCTCGCCTGTGAACCCGAACCTTTTGAGCTGCTCCTTCACGGGATCGGCGTACTCCATTATCGAGAAGCCGGGATCGTGTTTCAGGAGGCAGAAATCAAGGCTTTCGCAGCGCCGGTCAAGCCCGTGCAGCACCCTGAGGGCGGTTCCGCCGAAAAACGCCGCCTTCTCGAGAAAGCCGCTCTGCTGAAGGCCCAGGAGCAGAACCTCCTGAAGTATCTCGACAAGCGCCTTTGTATATTCCTCAGTGCTCCCGCAGGAGTAATCCGAGAGCATCCCCTTCACTGCGTTGTGCATAGCGGCCCTCCCCCCTCACGTACGTTCCGTAACACCTTTTACCGTGCATTATGCGGCGTTCGGCCCCCGAACGCAAGTAACGGTGAAGGCCCCGGGAAACTCCCGGGGCCTTCCCTCGTCCGCCCTGTGGCGGGTTACTTCGGAAGGTTCCTGAGGCAGAGGAACCAGTCCAGGCACTCGTAGTCGGCGCCCGCGCCCTTCACCCTCTCGGCCGCGGCATCGGTGGTTGGAGGCGGCGGGATGATCACCCTGTCGCCGGGACGCCAGTCCGCCGGTGTGGCCACCTTGTACTTGTCCGACGTCTGCATGGCCACCAGAAGGCGCTTCAGCTCGTCGAAGTTCCTGCCGTTGGCCAGCGGGTAGTAGATCAGGGCCCTGACCTTCGAGTCGGGGTCGATGAAGAACACTGCCCTGACTGCCTGCGTGTCGCTGGCACCCGGCTGGACCATGCCGTACTTGTAGGCCACGTCCATGGTGAGGTCGGCGATGACGGGGAAGTCGACCTTCATGTTCTTCATGCCGTTCCAGACTATCTTCTCCTCGATGGTGCGCAGCCAGGCGATGTGGCTGTAGTGGCTGTCGATGGAGAGCCCCACCAGCTCGCAGTTGAGGTCACGGAACTCGTTCTGCATCCTGGCGAAGGTCATGAACTCGGTGGTGCAGACCGGCGTGAAATCGGCGGGGTGGCTGAAGAGGATGACCCATTTGCCCTCATAGTCCTCGGGGAAGTTCAGCGTGCCTTTTGTCGTGAGGGCGGTGAAAGAGGGCGCAAGGTCGCCAATGAGCGGGATCGATGGAAACCCTTCGTCCTCGCAGCAGCATTCCATGTCGTGATCGTGGTCTTCACACATTTTTCACTCCTTTCCCGGTGAGGTCGCCCTCACCCTTTCCTCCTGGCTCATTCGGGCGAGGTTCTCGATCTCCTTCACGTTGAGTCCGAGCCCTTCCGCAACCCTCGAGCCGTAATCGCGGTCAACCTTGAAAAACAGGGCGGTCTGCCTTTTCTGTATGTGCTTCCTTGCGTTGCCCAGGTGGCCCGTGATGTTTGCCACGAGGTGCTTGCGGTCATCCTCGGTCATCACCCTGCGGTAAAGCTCGCCGGGCTGGATGAAATCAGCATCGGTCAGCGCAACGTGGTGCCTGTACGCCATGCCGAAGACATCGATGGGAGGCAGTGCCCGGGCGGGGTCGGGTGAGGGTGTTCCAAGGCTGTTGGGCCAGTAGTTGGGGGCATTGCCCGCGTTGCCGTCCACCCTCATGGCGCCGTCCCTCTGGTAGTTCACGAATCCTGAGGCCTTCGGGGCGTTCACGGGGATGAGGTGGTAGTTGGGGCCGAGCCTGTGCCTGTGGGCGTCGTGATAGCCGAACAGCCTGGCCTGCATCATTTTGTCCGGCGAGGGGCCGATTCCCGGCACCATGTTCCCCGGGGAGAAGGCGGCAAGCTCAACGTCGGCGAAGTAGTTCTCCGGGTTGCGGTTGAGTACGAGCCTGCCCACCGGGACCGGCGGGAACTCGCCATGGGGCCAGACCTTGGTGACATCGAACGGGTCGTACCTGAAGGTCCGGGCCTGATCGTCGGTCATGATCTGGGCCTCGACCAGCCAGGACGGGAAAACCTCCTCCGCTATCGCGTCGAAAAGGTCACGCGTGGCGGTGTCGGGGTCGACCCCCCTCATTCTGTCGGCCTCTTCACCGGTGAAGTTCCTGATGCCGCCCTCGGTCTTGAAGTGAAGCTTGACCCAGCAATACTCGCCCCCGGCGTTGTACCACATGAAGGCGTGGCCGCCGTAGCCGTTCATCGAGCGGTAGTTCCTTGGTGTGCCCCTGTCCGAGAACAGGATCGTCACCTGGTGGATGGACTCGGGCGTGAGACTGAGGAAATCCCAGAAAGCGTCGGGGTCTTTCAGGTTGGTTCCGGGGTTGCGCTTCTGGGTGTGTATGAAGTCGGGGAACTTTATGGCGTCGCGTATGAAGAACACCGGCGTGTTGTTCCCGACCATGTCGAAGTTGCCCTCTTCGGTGTAGAACTTGACCGCGAAGCCCCTGGGGTCGCGCTCGGAATCGGCCGAGCCCTTCTCCCCCCCCACCGTGGAGAACCTGGCGAAGACTTCCGTCTTCTTCCCCACTTCCGAAAGGAACGCCGCACAGGTGTAGCGGGAAACGTCGTGGGTGACCTCGAAGAAACCGAAGGCCCCCGCACCCTTGGCGTGCACCACTCTTTCGGGGATCCTCTCCCTGTTGAAGTGTGCGAGCTTTTCGATGAGGTGTATGTCTTCAAGGAGAACGGGCCCCCTGGGGCCTGTGGTCATTGATGTGAGGTCGCTGTCGACCGGTTTTCCGAAGTTGGTGGTGAGGTTTCTGCCTTTCTTCACTTCACTCCTCCCCTTCCTTCTCGAGACACTTTTTGCACACTCCCCTCACCTCGATGCGCGAGCCGCGCACAAGCCCAAGGGCCTGCGCCTGCACGGGTACGGGAATGGCGTCGAGTTCGGGACACACGAAATCGTAGGCTTCGCCGCAGATCGAGCACAGGAAGTGGTGATGGGGCGTGCTGTCAGCGTCGAAGCGAACCCTCTCGCCCGATGAGCCCACCGGATGGATCATGCCCATGGCGGAAAGCGTCCTCATCGTGCGGTAGACCGTATCGAGGGAGATGGACGGCATCCGGACCCTCACGGCCTCGTAGACCTCGCCGATGCTCGGATGGCCCTTTGCGAGAACGACCTCGCGGATGATCTCGAGGCGCTGCCTCGTGACCTTGACACCCGCTTCCCTGAGGGCGTCTTCGTAGCACTGCGTCATCCGTGTGCGGTCGTCCATTGCTCTCCGTGTGACAAAGGTTCATGGCAAAGCTTGTTAAGAATATTTCTTATTTACATGGTTGTCAAGCCCGGCACACCCTTGTATTTTCGCCCGATGAAAACAGCGTTCGGGCTTTTCATGCCCACTTACGTCAGTTCAAGCTCCACGGCCGACCTCAGACGACTTACGGGCGGCATCAGGTACGACTTCGAGGTCGCCGAGGCCTTCAGGTCACGGGGCTTCAGCACGAACACGCCCGACCTCGAAACCCTTCCAAGATACGCAAGGAGTCTCAGGTTCCCAGCGGCTGCACTCCTCTGGAAAGCCTCACAGAAAGAACCCTTTCATGTTCTTGTCACCGACCTCGGAACAAGCCCCCTCACCCTGGGGGTTCAGAAAAGGGCTGCAGGGGCGGGTGTTCTGACAGTGCTGATCTGCCATCACTTCAGGGGACATCTGGACAAACCGGTCCTGCGCAGGCTTCTTCACAGATACTGCGAGAGGCGGATCGTCGCCGGGGCCGACATCCTTGTCGCCAACAGCTCCCACACCCGGTCAGTGCTTGAGGGGATGGGGCGTTCACCGCGCGACATCATCCTGGCTCCGCCCGGTCTGAACGTGCCCCTGGCCGGAGCTCCCCGCGTAAATGAGAAACCGGCCCTCATCCTTGCCGTCGGCAACATCGAACAGAGAAAGGGCGTCATCGACGCAGTGAGGGCTTTTGAGCATTCAGGCCTGAAAACGGCGGAACTTGTGCTGGCCGGATCGGAAGAGCTCGAAACCGAATACGCGGGGAAGGTCAGGTCCCTCATCGAGAGCGCCGGGCTGGGCGGCAGGGTGAGGATAACCGGCAGGCTCTCCGATGGGGAGCTCGAAGCTTTGTACCGCAGTGCGGACATCTTCATGCTCCTCTCCCGCTGGGAGGGTTACGGCATGGCGATAGCCGAAGCTATGGCCTCGGGCCTGCCCGTTCTGTCGACAACCGCGGGGGCCATTCCTGGGATCGTTTCAAACGGAGTGTCGGGGATCCTTGTCGCACCCGGCGACTGGAAGGCCGCCGGCGAAAACCTCCGGCTTCTCCTCACCGATGCCCGGCTCAGGGAAAGGCTTGCTGCTGAAGCGCTGAAAAGCGCTGCCGGTTTCCCGTCATGGGAGGAATCGATGGAGAGGATCGTTCAGGAGGTTCTTTCCCGCCTGCACAGCCCTTCGAGGAACTGAACTAGCCCGAAGGCGCCGGCCTCCATGTCCATCTCTGTTCCCAGAAGGACGTCGGGGGAGGGAAGAACCCTCAGCTCTCCACGGCTCATCTCCTCCCATGCGGTCTCGAGCGCCTGACAAATGCCTTCGGCATCGTGACCCGACACGTATCCGGCGTTCATCCGGCGGATGAGGGCGGTCATGTCCCCCTCGCGGGAAAGGGCGAGTATCGGCCTTCTTGCCAGAAGGCACTCCACCGTCTTCGAGGCGTTCTTCAGTTCGTTGCCCGGCTGGGGGGGCATGAGGATCAGAAGCAGGTGGGAAAGGTCCTGCCACTCCCTGACCGAAGTGAAGGGAACCCTGCCGATCCATTCGACATGCTCTGAAATGCCCAGCTCTCCAGGAAGCCCGGTGTGCCCGCCGGGGTCGCCGACAACCCTGAACCTGATCCTTCTCTCCGGGTGCCTCTGCATGAAGAGCTTCATGCCCTGCATGAAGTAAAGAGGGGTCTGGTTGCCCATGAGGTATCCCGCATAGGTCACGACCATCTCATCCCCCAGCGCGGGAGGTGGTTGTGTGCTCCAGAGGGTTTCGGTCTCTTCCCGGGTCGCCCCGTTCCAGAGGGTCTGAACGGGCGGACAGAGCGTGCCGTAGGTTTTTCTGAAGTATTCCGACGAGCCGTCGGTCGTGGTGACGATCCCGTCGGCCGCACGAACCACCCACCTCTCCATCGTCCCGGTCCAGAAACGCCTTGCACGTGGCTCGCCGTCACGGTTCACATAGCCGTCGTAAACCCAGAGGTCTCCGAAGTATGCCACCCAGGGCCTGCCGGTAAGCGCGGAGCACACCAGCCCAACGAGATGGACGGAGTGCGGCGGACCCAGTGTGACTATCAGGTCGGCATTGCTTTCCCTTATGGCCTTCAGCGAGGTCCGGATGGCACGGGGAGCCCAGGCAACGTACCTGTCGGGCTGCAGGAGAACGTTCAGAATGAAGTGGCGGAGCCATCCCGGGATCCTGAATCGTTTCTCCTGCGTGATGCTGCCTCCGGATGCCTTCAGGCTTCCGACCCGCACCCTCCCGTCCCGGATGACCCTCACCTCTTCCGGAAGAAGGTCGAGAAGTGACTCGTCCATCGGGAGACCGCCGGCGTGCCGGGGAGTCACCACCGTGGGAATCCATCCGTGCTTCACGAGGAGA
This sequence comes from Candidatus Fermentibacteraceae bacterium, assembly GCA_041750285.1. Classification (GTDB taxonomy): domain Bacteria; phylum Fermentibacterota; class Fermentibacteria; order Fermentibacterales; family JCC-6; genus UBA6080. Next base: position 16,190 of record JBGSZS010000004.1, read on the forward strand.
CTTGTGACCTTCAGGTTCATGGGGGCCGAACCCGTGGACACCGGAGGAAAGGTGTATGCAATGTAGACGAGGTTTTTCATCACACGCGTTCCCCCGGTCCCAGCCTGCCGTACAGGGACAGGAGGACCTCTGAAGAGCTGTCCCACGTGTAATGCCGCAGCGCGGCCCCGCGGCCACGCTCACCCATCGCCCTTGCCGCGGCGGCGTCGGATGCCATGGCGATCATTCCCCGGGCAATGGCTTCGGGGGAGGAGGCGTCGATCGTGATGCCGCACGAGTGCCGGGAGACCACGGCGGTGATCTCGGGAAGGTCGCAGGCGAGTATGGGAAGCGACCCCATCATGTATTCGAAAAGCTTGTTCGGAAGGGACAGGACATGGTTCGGGCAGCTGCCCTGGAAGAGCAGAAGACCAGCGTCGGCAGCGGCTGTGTAGCGGTGCAGCTCTTCGGACGGGACTGGGGGATGGAACGTGATCCTGCCGGCCCCTCCCTTCTCCCGGGCGTACGCCCCGATGGCGCCCCGGCTTGCGTCGTGGCCGACCACCGCAATGTGAACCCTGGTTTCACCGAGAAGGGCCGACGCCTCGATGAGCTGCTCCAGCCCCCTGTGGGAACAGAGAACGCCCTGGTAAAGAAACAGGAAGAACTCCTCCGACGGCGCCCCCAGAAGGGCCCGGATACCGGCGTCCCTGCCGGCCGGGGCGATGACGGGCGGATAGTTCGGGACCACCCATGACCTGAGCCCAGGGTACATCTCCTTCATGGCCTTCTCCCTGCCGGGAGTCACCGAGATGACTGCGTGGGCTCTGGGGGCGATGAGCCGCTCGGCGGTCCTTTCCAGGGTCCTGAACAGCCACCCGGTCTCCTCGAGGTGCCTTGTGCTGCCGAGCCAGAGTTCGTGCGAGTCGTACACCAGCTTCGCCCTGCGCATGACTGCCGCCGTTGCGCAGACCGCGAGTGTGTCGAGATCATGGGCGTGAAAAACCCGTGCCCCGGTCGCGAGGGCCTCACCGAGAAGCCGGCGCTGGTAGAGGATCGAGTGGAAAAGGTTGCCCAGGGTCTGCTTGACCGGGTTGCTCCTGACCCTGCCCAGGAAGCCCCGCTTCCCCTCCGCCGAATCCAGCGCCCTGCGGACCGATTCTTTCAGTCTCCCCGACCTGGGAACCCGGACGATGCGGATACCGTTCCAGTCTTCCCTTTCGGGGGCTCCGGGTTCGGGCAGGCTGATTATGGTGACTTCGTGCCCGGCGCCGGCGAGCGTCAGGGCCTCCTTCTTCACCCTGGCGTCGTTCCAGAGCTGGTTCTTCACGATCATGCAGACCTTCAGGGGCGTCACGCGGTTTCCTCCCGGCCCGGCCTGATGAACCTTGTGGTCTTCCTCACTATCCATACCGTGCTGAGGGAGAGGGCCACCGCGGTTGCCACCGCAGCCCCGACCCCGCCGTAATCCCTTATGAGAAGGAAGTTGAGCCCCACGTTGACGCCGGACGAGATGAGCACGCTGTAGAGTGAGTACTGGGGCTTTCCGGCCGCCAGGGCCGCCGTGGAGAAATAGCTTCCCACCGGACGCACAATGATCAGGGCGCCAAGGATCATGGTCACGGGCCAGCTCCCCACGTAACGCCCGTTGTATACCAGGTCGAGTATCTGGGCGGGGAAGAAGACAAGCGCCGCCACTGCGGGCAGAAGGATGGCCTCGGCTATGAGCACGCTGCTCCATGCCCTGGATATGATGAGCCCCCGCTGACCCTGCCTCCACATTCGTGAGAAAAGCGGCAGCAGAACCATGTTCGCCGCTGCGTTCACCATTGCGAACACGCCGGAGAGGGACCGTGCCGCGCCGTAGGCCGCAACGTCCCCCGGGGCTATCTTGCCCAGCATGATGATGTCGGTGCTTGTGTAGATGTAGTTGGCAGTGGCCGTGCCGAGGCAGACCAGTGAAAAGTTCATCACGGTCGTCAGGTTCCTGCGGGTGACGGGAGCATCGGTGAAGAAGAATGTTTTTGCCAGGGCAAGGCTGAGCAGGAATGAGCAGATGTTGGCAATGGCGGTGGCAAGGAAGATCTGGTGCCCTGTCCGCAGCGTTCCCCCGAGGATCAGCGCACCGATGATCCCCCCCCTCAGGGTGAACTGAAGCAGGTCGACATACATCACGTCGCGGGTCCTGTGCCTCGTTATGAGAAGGACCCTGGGAATCCCCGCGACCGCGCCGGTCACCACGACAAGCGCCAGCATGGCTGGAAGACCGGCAATGTCCAGTTCGTTGTAGAAGCGCCCGACGATGCCCTCGGTGCCCACGAGGAGGAGGCCCGACAGAACGGCGAGAAGAAGGGTGAGCAGAATGCCGGCATTGGCGAGTTCCCGCTCCCGGCGGCCGTCGCCTTCCGAAGCCATCTTCATTATTGCCTGCTGTATGAAGCCGCCGCCTATGAGAACCCCGAAGGTCTCAAAGGTCCGTGCCAGTGTGTAGGATGCGAAAGCGTCCTCGGGAATGGTCCTGATGATGAAGATATGCAGGATGCCCCACACGAACATCGTGGCCCGGCTGACAAGGGCCGGGGCGCCGAGTTTCAGAATGCTGCTGCGGGAGTTGTAGAGGCCTTTGAGATCGAACATCATCCCTCTTGCGGCTGGAAGCGTTCCCCACCGGACGGCAGCCCTGAAAATACTCAATCCTCCGGGACGAAAACCAGGAGCCGTGTTCGTTGACCCTGTCCACCTTCTCTATTCTATTATCACCATTATTCGTAAAAGGATCATCACACCGCGTAAGGGGTCATTCATGAACATCCGTGGGACATGCTTATCCATGGTCGTGCTTCTGACACTCGTCTCCGTCTCCCTCGCCGGCGTGACCGGCACTCTCACCGGCAGGGTGACCGACACCGGCGGATCCCCGGTGGTGGGAGCCACCGTCTTGATCGAGGGAACTCAGTTCGGCGCCATGACCGACTCCGACGGCGGATATACCATCATCGCCCTCGATCCCGCGGAATACACAGTGACGGCGAGAATGGTGGGCATGGAGACACGGATGACCGACGGCGTGAACATCGTCGCCGACCAGGTAACGAGGGTGGATTTCAGGCTGGGCATAGACCCGGCGGGAAACACCGTGATCAGGGTCACGCAGAGCCGCTCGAGCATCCTTCACGACCTTCCCGCGACCCTTCACATAATCGACCCGGATGAGCTTCACACCACACCCACTGGCCGCATAATAGACATTCTGGCATCAAAGCCCGGTGTCGTGTCGAGCGGCGGCGGCGTGCACGTGCGCGGCGGCCGGACCGGCGAGGTCGACTACCTTCTCGACGGCGTCTCGATGCGGTCGCCGATGAGCAACACATTCAGCGCCGGGATACCCCTGGGCGCCATCTCCGGGGCCTCCATCATGACGGGCGGCCTCAGCGCCGAGTACGGCAACGCAATGTCGGGCATTGTCAACCTCGTGGGCGACGAGGGCTCGGGTGAGTACCACGCCTCGCTGACCGGCTCTTACGGCGGGATGATCTCGACTTCATCCGACGACGGCCAGCGCGTCTACATGGAGCAGACCGACACCGACTTAAGCAGGCTGGGCTGCCGCATCGCGGAAGTTAAGCTCTCGGGCCCCGAACCCCTTTCGAACACCGTTCTTCCAGCCATGGGCATCAGGCTTCCGGGCACGACAACCTTGAGCTTTTCGGGCAGGGCGAACGTCAGCGGCCGCGATACCCTCGACAGCAGGGGGTACTGGGAGAACAACTGGAACTCCGACGCCTCGGGGGTGATGAAGGTAACGTTCAGGCCCACCGCCCGCACCAGCGTCTCCGTCTCGGGCCTTTATTCCTATTCCGAACGGGGATGGAACGAGTGGGGATGGTCCCGATACCATCGCCCGGGTTACATCGGCGGCGTCCCCTACTTCGGCCGCAGCCAGGACTACGCCCTTCCCGTAAGATTCTCCGAGAACTACGGCATCAACGGAACGATCAACCGGCTGGTCACCGACCTCTCGAGCATCCGCCTCACACTGAGCTCAAGACGTTTCATGGACTGGCAGCGCATCCGTGTCGAAGATGGCGGATACCTCGGGGAGGGGCTTCCACCAAGCTACTGGCTTACCCAGTTCGTCCCCGAGGCGAGGCTGGCGGACTCCCTGGGATACTACCACACCGGCACGCACCCCAACGTCTGGCTCGACAGCAGGGCCGACGTGAACACCGTTAAGTTCGACCTCGACAGTCATCCCACGGGCAGGTTCTGGTACAAGTCGGGGGTGTCGGCGAACCTTTACGACCTTTACGAGTTCAACGTCTACGCCCTTCAGTACGGCGGGGTCTACGTTGCCCAGTGGGATGCAGAACCCCGCTCCATGGCCGGCTTCTTCCAGGGCAACCTGCGCCTCTCCGGCGGGGTCGTCGCCACCGGCGGCCTCAGGCTGGACTGGTTCGACCCGAACACAACGATGTTCTCACAGGAGGAGCTTGCCGAGGTCGAGGTCGACCCCAAGCTGCAGCTCAGCCCCAGGGTGGGGCTTTCCGTTCCCTTCGGAGAACGGTCGGTCTTCTTCACCACTTACGGGCACTATTTCCAGATGCCCCCCCTGAGCTACCTCTTCCTCGAGAGTTCCTACAACTTCTCACAGGGAAGGGCCATTACGGGCAACCCCGATCTCGACGCCGAGCGCACCAGCGCATTCGAGGTTGGCACGCGCTACATGCTCGCCGACCGCACCGAGCTGTCCATGGCCGTCTACTACAAGGACATAACCGGGCTCGTCAGCACCGAGCAGCATCTCGAGGGGGCCTACTACTACTTCGAGAACGACGACAGCCACGGGATGGCCCGGGGCTTCGAGCTCACCCTGGGCCGGGAATCGGGCGGGACCCTTTCCGGATACGTCACCTACAGCATGGGCATTGCAAAGGGCAGGTTCTCAACAGCCTTCGATCCCTACAACTATGGCATCGGGGGCGTGGCCCTCTTCTCACGCGAGGACAACTACCTGGACTGGGACCAGTTGCACACCGCCGGGGCCTCGGTCCAACTCACCGGTTTTCAGGGGGACGGGCCTTCCATCGGCGGCTTCCGTCCCTTCGAGAACTCGAGCCTCGAGGTCAACTGGAACTACGGCAGCGGGTTCCCCTACACGCTCCCCCCGAACGGTGAGGAGATCATCGCCCTGAACACCGAACGCTACCCCTACACCATGCAGACCGACCTCCGGTGCGCCAGAAGGGTTCCCCTTGCAGGCCTCGATACCGAGTTCCAACTCACGGTGCAGAACCTGTTCAACAGGCGCAATGTGTTCAGGATCTACGACACGGCGCTATTCAGGACGACAGGCGACCCCACCGGCGAGATGGGGAACCCCAGGGCATGGTCGCCCTCGCGGCTGTTCATGCTTTCCGCTTCGGTGGCTATCTAGACAGGTACTCTACAGCGGCATCAAGAACGGGATCGACCCCGGCCGCGAAGTCGCCGGGTGATGCCGGGACCGCAATGTCGGGTTCCAACCCCACCCCCACAACCGGGTTCATGTCAAGATCGTAGATGACCACGCCGGGCAGGTACAGATACAACCGGGCAAGCGGGTCTGCAGAGTTCTTTATCAGGAAGGGCCGGGAGATGTCGGGCGCGCCGGCGGTCCGGTCACCCATGAGCACGACGTGTTCCGGCGGAGACATCAGCATGGCAAGCACTTCCAGAAAGCCGGAGGTGTTGCTGCCCGTCAGTACGACCACCGGTTTGGTGAACTGCCAGGCACCCTGCCTGAAGGTAGAGACAAGATCAGGCTCTTCCATTTCAAGCCTTCCGAAGCCGTTCCTGTACTGCCTGTAAAGCGCCGGGTACGACTTGTCCATGAATCTCCCGGAACACTGCAGGGCGTCGTAGAATGGCCAGCAGCTGTACCCTCCCCTGAGGTCGACTATCATGGCCGAACAATCCTCCATACCGCCCGTTGCCCAGTAGAAACTCTGCCACAAGGAAGCGCCCGCAGCTCCGGGATTGGAGGCGAAGAAGACGTAGGCTATCGTGCCGTCAGGCCCGGTGAGTGCAGTGGTCAGCATCGAACTGCCGGGACTGGCACCCCACCTGATCATGTAGTTTTCCCAGACCTCAAGGTCGAAATTGGCGAAGCGTCCCGCATCGTAGGTGGGAAAAAAGGTTGAGTCCCGGTAGAAGAAGATCTGCCCGTCGGAGAGGGTCGAGAACATGTCGCGGGTGAGGTCGAAGAGCTCATCCCAGCCGGACAGGGCAAGGCCCGCGTCCCTTCTCTCCGAGAAGACCTGGTCCCAGTTCACATCCTGGTGCACAACGAAGGATGAGTAATTGTGGTCGGCCAGGTACCAGGCCAGCGAGAAACCCGTAAAGAGCGAATCGGCAGTGCCCACCGAATAGGGTGACGGAAGGCAGCCCGGGGCCGAAACCATGATGCCCCCGAGCAACGCCGTGAACAGAAGGAAAGCGATCAGCTTTTTCACCTTGGTATCTCCTGTCACTGTTCACTATTGTATAATGTCGTGAAAGTATAGTTTTTACCACAGCGAAAACAATCCTTTGCGCATGGGGGGGCAAGATGTTCAAAAGGAACGCCGTCAACGTGGTTGCAGTACTTGTCAGTGTCCTCCCGGCCTGCCACGATGTCACCGAATACTCCGGCACTCCCGAAGCGGGGCTCACTTTCCTGAACCCGCTCACCCTCGAGGTCGAGGGCACCCTGCCGGGAGTACCGGGAGCAGTCTCGATCTGCGCGACAGGCATGAACAACTTCTGCGTGGCAAGTTCGGAAGGAGTCCTGTACCTGTACGACGCCGTTGAGATGGCTCTCGACACATCCTTCACGATAGGCGGTCAAAGCAGCGCCGGGTACGGTTCGATGGTGTACGTCCCCTGGAAGTCTTCGCTATATGTAATCGGAACCCCGGGCAGCATAATCGAGGTGGGCCTGCCTGGCGGTGAGATCAGGGATGTGCTGACCAGCGTCAACGCGCCCTCCCGCCTTGTCACCAACCGCTCGCAGTCCTTCATGTACGTCGAAAACCCGAACGCGAACAGCGTTTTCAGGATAAGCACCACGAGCAACGGTGTGTACAGGGTGTATGAATTCGACAGGACGCCGTCCGGTGTGATATGCGGCACAGCCGGCGATGACACCCTGCTGGTAGCGACCAGCGACCCCCAGTGCATAGCGTACGTCCAGCCCGTGGATTACGCGTTCCCCAGGATTGAGCAGTTCGCCCCCGTGGTGGACATGGAGAGAAGCATTGACCACTACAGGCTCATCTACGCAGTCCGCAACGGGGACACGGGCGGAGGCGAGCTGGCCGTCGTCGATTCGCTCTTCCCCTTCAGCAGTTACACCACGGCATCCTTCCAGGGTGCACCCCGTGCGCTCCACAACCACACGGACGGGCTCCGTCTTTTCATACTGAGCGTCGTTCAGAACGGAAGCTACAGAATACACTGCTACCATCAGGATTTCGGGGAGATAGTGAACAGCGCCGACCTGCCGGGTTACCCCGTGGACATGACCAGCGCAGGTGACCGTCTGGTAATTCTTACCTACTGACCGGAGATCTGAAGGGTCAGGTACTCGACCGCGGCGTCGAGAACGGGGTCGACCCCGGCGGCAAAGTCGGCGGGTGAGACGGGAATGGCAATGTCGGGTTCCAACCCCACCCCGGCAACGGGGTTCATCGCAAGATCGTAGATGACAATGCCGGGCAGGTAGAGATACCAGCGCTCTCCGATGTTCATTGGATTGCACAGCCTGAAGGGCCGTGAAATGTCGGGAGCGCCGGCGGTCCGGTCACCCATGAACACAACGTGTTCGGGAGGGGCCATGAGCATCGCCAGCACTTCCAGGAAGCCCGAGGTGTTGCTGCCAGTGAGAACGACCACCGGTTTGGTGAACTGCCAGCCGCCCTGCCTTGAAGTCGAGACGAGGGTCGGCGTTTCCATGTCCAGCCTTCCGAAGCCGTTCCTGTACTGCCTGTAGAGCGCGGGATAAGGCTGGTCCATGAACCTGCCCGAACACTGCAGGGCGTCGTAGAAGGACCAGCAGCCGTACCCTCCCCTGAGGTCGACTATCATGGCCGAACATTCTTCCATACCGTATGTCATTTCAAAGAACATTTCATAGAACGGAGCCTGGTACCGGCCCAGCATGCCGGGATGGGACCCGATGAAGACATAGCCTACCGTGCTGTCCGGCCCTGTCAGCGCCGTGGTTATCCAGAATGAGGAGTCGGTCTGGGCTGCCCACCCGGTCATGTAGTCCTCCCAGACCCCCCTGTCGAAGTTGACGAAGCGCCCCGGATCGCAGGTTGGGAAAAAGGTGCTGTCGCGGTAGAAAAAGATCTGACCGTCCGAAAGGGTGGAGAACATGTCGCAGGTGAGGTCGAAGAGCTCCTCACCGTCGGACAGGGAATGGGCCGCGTCCCTTCTCTGTTCGAAGACCATATCCCAGTTCACGTCCTGGTGAACGATGAAGGATGAGTAATGGTGGTCGGCCAGGTACCAGGCCAGCGAGAAACCCGAGAAGAGCGAATCGGGGTTGCCCACCGAGTACGGTGAAGGAAGACAGCCCGGGGCCGAAAGCATGATGCCCCCAAAAAGCGCCAGGAACAGCAGACAACCGATCAGCTTCTTCATGATTGCGTCTCCGGTTTCCGTTCAGTACTGCATAATGTCGCAATAGTATAGCCATTCAAGCAACGAAAACAATCCTTTGCGCATGGGAGGGCAACATACAGGAAGGAAGTGCTGCAATTGTCATCCAGACCATCCATGATGCAACTCAGTACTCCGGCGCCCGGCACTGTGGACGATGCGCCTTTTCCCTTCAGCAGCCGTGAAACAGCCGTCACCGCTCAGAGATAACCGGCAACGGCGACCGTCTGGTGGTACTTACCTACTGACCGGAGATCTGAAGGGTCAGGTACTCGACCGCGGCGTCGAGAACGGGGTCGACCCCGGCGGCAAAGTCGGCGGGTGAGACGGGAACGGCAATGTCGGGTGCGATGCCGACGCCGTTCTGAACGTTCATTTCAGTGTCGTACACCACGAACCCCGGAAGGTAGAGCCAGGTCGATCCCTGTCCGGATGCCTCGTTGAGAAGGTATGGGCTGCCTACGTCGGGCGCTCCGAATGTGCTGTCGCCCATGAGGACAACATTGTCCTGCGTCAAAAGCATCAGGGTCAGGAGCTCCGCCGCCCCGGCGGTTCCACGGCCGACAAGCACGACCACCGGTATATCGAACTGCCAGCTCCCGTTCTTCGTCACGGTGACGGCGCTTGGTTCCTCCATGTCGAACCTTCCGGGTCCGGTGCGGAACTGCCTGTAAAAAGCCAGTATGCCGCCGTCGGACACGAACCGGCCCACCGTGTTGTACGCGCTCATGAAGTCGCCCGTGCCGCCGCTGGCCCTGAGATCGAGAATGACTCCCGAGCATTCCCTGACGGAAACGGTCATGTAGAGGAAATCGGCCCAGCTGTACCTGTCGCCCATGTCGGGGAGTAACAGGTACCCCATCGTGCTGTCCGGGGTTACGAAGGCCCAGCCGAAATCAAAGAGCTCCTGCCAGTACTCGAAGCCCCACTGGTCTGCGTAACCCTGCCAGACCACCGGATCGAAGTTCTCGAAGAAGCCGGGGTCGTACGGCCTTGTCAGAACCCCGGACGTTCCGAGCATGACCTGGCCGTTCTGAAGCTCGGCAAGCATCCCGGAAACGACCTCCAGCAGCTCTTCATGATCGGTGAGCGCAAGGGCCTCCCCCCTCCACCGGGAAAAGACCTCGTCCCAGTCGGTGCCGGGATTGGTGACGAATGATGCGTGATTGGCATTGGCAAGGTCCCATGCGAGAACGAACTCGGAGTAGAGGGAATCGGGGGTTCCCACGGAATACGGCGAGGAAGCGCTGCAGGAAGCGGAAGCCGCGAGTGCGAAAACAACGGCAGCAGCGAAAAGCGCCGCAAGTATCCTCAACATGGTCTCTCCCCCCGGTATGGCGTTGGAACAGGGAATGAGCTGTAGCTGTGCATGAACTTTTGGTATTATACTTGAGCGAAGCAACGTGACAAACTCACAGGCGGAACGGGAGGCCGTATTGAACCGATCGCTACTGACATGCGCAGCGGCAGTTCTCATGACGGCATGCAGCAACTTCACCGAGTACTCGGGCACCCCTTCCGCGGGCCTTCTCATCATCGACCCCGACAACCTCGTGCTACTCGGGACCCTCGACGGGATCGAAGGCGGCAGGGCCCTGTGCGCCGGTTTTGATAGCGAGTTCTTCGTATCGAGCTCCTCGGGAGAGCTTCACGTCTTCAATGCCTCAACCGCAGCGCAAGACACATCCTTCGTGATCGGTCCCGGCTCAAGCGCGGGTTACGGCAGCATGGCCTTCGTTCCCATGAAGAACTCGGTCTACATCATTGGCGCCCTGGGCACCATCCTCGAGGTGGACATCGAAGCCCGTTCAGTTGCCGACGAGTTCACAGTGGGCTCCTCCCCTTCCTTCATCACACCTTCGAGGAGTTTCGACTTCGTCTTCGTCACCGATCCTTTGAACAACAAGGTCCACGCGGTCAGAACCACCAGCAACACGGTTCAGAAGACCTGGCTGTTCGCGCACACCCCCACCGTCATGCTCGACAACACGATGGGAAACGACACCCTGCTGATTTCCACCAACGACCCGAGAGGGGTTGCCTACGTCCAGCCCGGTGATTTCTCAAGCCCAGGCAGGAAGGTCAGCCTTCCCCCTGCGTCGGACATGGCCCGCTCAGACTTCCTCAACCTAATGTTCGCGGCTCACCCGAGGTACGGTTATTCAACGGGAACGGTCTCGGTCATCGACTCGCTCTTCCCGGCCTTCAGCGTAAGGAACACGGTGACCGTACCGGGGAACCCGGCCTTCGTCACCACCCACGGCGACGGCCTGCACCTTCTCATCCTCTCCACGGGCGACTCCGGCGGCTGCACCCTCTACTCCTACCACCTTACCCAGTCCGCCCTGGTGAACAGCGTCGACCTGCCGGGCACACCGGTGGACATGATAATGGCGGGCGACCGCCTGGTGATCCTCACGTACTGATGGGCACCGCAAACGCCATCACCCTGAGGGGTGTTTCCAAGAGCTACGGAAGCGTCAGGGCACTTGCCGATCTCGACCTTGAGATCCCCGAAGGATCGGCCATGGCCGTACTGGGCGAGAACGGCGCCGGCAAGACCACACTTATCAGGATCGTCCTCGGGCTTGCATCGCGTGATTCGGGATGGGCAGCCATCCGCGACACCGACAGCAGGGACCATCTTGCCAGACGGAGGGTCCGCTACCTTCCCGAACGGGTGCAGTTCCCCGAATGGGCCACACCCCGCGATGTCTTCAGGCACATCGAGAGGGTAAGGCACGAGTCGAGCCCCGGGGATTTCATCGAGCGGGCGAACGAGCTCCAGTGCGGCGACCTCCTTGGCAGGAAGTTCGGGAAGATGTCGAAAGGGCAGCGTCAAAGGCTCGCCCTTGCCCTTGCCACGGCAGGGAAGCCCGATATTGCGATACTCGACGAGCCATCCTCGGGGCTCGACCCCATGGGCCGCATCCTAGTTCGTAAAACGGTGGCCAAACTGGCTTCGGGGGGGACCACCATACTTCTCTGCTCGCATCTCCTTGGTGAGGTCGAACAGGTATGCACGCACGCCGCCTTCCTCAACAAGGGCCGTCTGGTTGCCAACGACAGCCTCGAGAACCTTTCCAGGTTCACGGGGGCCGCCGAGATCCAGACTCAGGAGCCTGGCAGGATGACCGAAGAACTAGGCAGGGCCGGTTTCTCGTGCAGAACCGAGCAGGGTTCCGTCATCGCGGTGCTCTCCGAAGACGGAACGATAGCCGGGCTCGCGTCGGCCGCTGCGAATTCGGGTGTTCCCTTCACCGGGATACAGATGAAGCGCGAAACCCTCGAAGATGTTTTCATGAGGGTCACGGAACGGGGTGAACAGGTTGTTCCTTAACGCGTTCGAGCATCTGCTCCGAAGAAGGCTTCTCACAGTGGCCCTAATCGTCTTCGCCGTGTTCATGCTTCTTTTCTGGTGGGGTCTTTCGAGTTCGGCGAAGGCTGCCGGCGGCTTTCACGACGAGTCCGGAGAGGGGATGAACGGCCTGATGACCCCCGATGACAAGGCCTGGATGGCCATGGCAACGGCCGGTCCGATGCTTGCCACGATCCTCATCGGACTCACGATCATCCTTGGCTCAAGCGTCCTCCCCGATGAGATCGCCTCGGGCAGGCTTTCACTGTGGGCAAGCCTGCCCCAGTCCCGAAGAAGGCTCTACACAAGCACCACACTGGCGCCTCTGGCTCTTTCCACTGCCATGGGATACCTGTTCTTCATCACAGCCGCCCTGCTCATAAGGGCATACTTTCCATTCACCCCTGCGAACCTGCCGCTTGCCCTGGTTGCGATGCCGGTCTGGATCGCCGTGACATGGGCGGCCGTCACAACCCTCTCACTCATGATGGGAAAGATCCCCGCCATGCTCGTCACGTTCATCCTGGGGGGCTTCAGCGCCACTATGGGCAGCATCGTCGAACTTGGAAAAACGATACCCGAAGTTGGCGAGTCGGGGATCTACAAGGTGGCCAACACGGTCACGATGGTTTTCCCGATAGACAGGGGCTACCGGGCGATCCTGGCGGGTCTTCTCCCCGCCCGGACAACCATAGACGAGTTCCTCGCCCTCATGGGTTACTCCGGCACGGTGTCACCGGCGGAACTCCTCTACCCCCTGATCTGGTCGATGCTGGTCATCTTTTTGGGTTTCGTGCTCTTCAGGAGGATGGAGGTTCAGTAGGGCCGGTCAAAGCCCGAGCCTGGCCGCCTCTTCAGGTTCCTGTTCCCTCAGAAGGTCGTAGTTGTAATACTGGGTGATGATGTTGAACGCCCTGAGCCGCTCGCCAAGCTCGGCGTCAAGCGCCGAGTAATGGTTCGCTGCCTGTGAGAAGCTTTCAAAAAGGTCCTCTCCCATCGTGAGGAAAGCATTCGTCATCTTCGAGTCGACGGCCGCCCTCTGCCCGGCATCCATGGCCTGATAGTAACTGCCGTATCCGACGAAGATGTCCACATACCTGTCGAAAAGTGCCTCGACCTGTGGCTTGAGCACTTCGGCCGACGGTCGGGGTCCGCAAAGGGCAACGACTTCCTCCATCGCGTTCACGTAGTCGGCAGCGACCCGGTCGCCCAGGACCTGCGGGTCGGAAAGGTCAACCGTTCCGGTTTCCGTGGTTTCCTCCCCGTCCCCCTCCGCCGGGTCGTCAGCGGGGTCCGCATTGTCACCGCAGCCCGCCAGGGCCAGAAGAAGAACCCCGACCACCGGTATCGCCTTGTTCATGAACTTCCCTTTCAGTTTTCAATTGATCCAGGAGTCGACCCGGCAACCGGCTGACCTGGCAGCTTCGGTTCCCGGCCCGTCCCCACCGCCTCGATGGCTGCTGCCAGGGTTACCATGTCCTCCAGAAGGGGTTCGATGTCTTCGGGAGGGAGGTATCTGGGGCTGTCCATCACCGACAGGTGGCCGGGCGCAACGTGCGCCTGAACGCTCGACCAGTCCACAAGCATTCTTGCGAGCTTCCCCTCCCAGCGCCGCATGAACCAGACCAGTGGAAGAAGGAGCTTCTCCTGCTCCTGCCCCGACGATTTCATGCGCTCGACTGTCTCCCTCTTCGCGTAGCGTATCGGGAAGAAGTCGTTGAAGCCGGGGTTGTCGGTGGTGAAGCGCTGCATGTTCCCGGGTGGGTAGCCCGGCGGTTCCGAGCGAAGGTAGAAGACCGGATCGTCCACCTCGACCTCGATGGCGTACTCGTCGGCCGGGTCGATCCCGATGTCCCTTCCCCTGTACTTGTCATTTATGGTGCCGGTGCAGTTCCTGTATTCGGCGCCCTCATGCTTCCAGCCGTGCTTTGCCGCCAACGCCGCAAGAGCATGTTTGCACCCCTTGGAAGGTCCCATCCGCCCGGAAAGAACCGAGCTGAGGGCTATCCAGACGGGTATCGCTGCAAAAAGGGCGAACAGGACGATGGGAGCGGCCTTTGCAACGAACCCCGCGCTGTCGCCCCCAAAACTGAACAGCAGGGCCATGATCGCAGCGATGGCTGCGATGATCGCAAGGAAAGGCAGCACGGGCCTGAGGTTTCGGGCGGCCTTCCGGGGGGCGGTCCGCACTTTCCAGGAATCGAGCTCCCTTTTCTCGTCCTGCTCGTCAATCGCACGCTGCTGCGCCTGGAGCTGACTTTGTGTCGGTCCTCCGAGCCCCATGAACCACTCGAGGGTCTTTCTGACCGGATGAAGCCTTTGCCAGACCGCGTCGGGAATGTAAACCTCCGAACCGCAGTAGACGCACTTCATGATGCGCTCACTGCCCGTCGACACGGAAAGTGCGCCCGCGCACTTCGGGCATGACATGACGACAGGCGCGGTGGATGAATCGTCCAGCACGAGAGGTTCCCTGCCCGCGTCATCGGGCGGTTCCTGCGATGTGATGCAGAAGACGGCGGACGGGACCACAAGCATGAGCCAGTCCGGCGCCGGAAAGAAGTGGTACGGTTCGCCGCACTTGTCGCAGGCGATCCGTGCCCGTCCGGAAGACCCCGGAAGGGGAAGGACCTTCTTGCATCTGGTGCACCGGGGCGGCAGCCTCCACAGGCCGTACTTGTAGGTGCCGCTTCCGCACATGAGGGTACCGCCGCTGCCCTGACCGTCGGGAAGCCCCTCGTACTCGTCCTCGAAGTCGTTGATCAGCCCGCCGATGATGTCCGGGGGAACATTCTTTTCTTCATGGCAGGCGGGACATGTAAAAACCCTGCAGGGGCCGTTCAACGGGACGGGCTGACCGCAGGAGTCGCAGGTCGTGCTTATCTCGATACACGCGTACCTTGAATGCAACGCTCCCCCTTGTGGGATGGAACCGGCAGGGACGGATCAGGTCACTGAAACCACCGCGGCGTTGGCTATGAAGACCCTGATGGTGTTGCAGTGAGGGTCGGCCGGTGTCAGGAAAAAGCCGCCATGCGCCGGGTTGAACACGAGGGTGTATCCAGCCATCTTCTCGCCGTCCTCGAACTCCACGAGGAGCTTGCGTCCCACCGTGGGCGCTTCGGGATCGAAATCGTTCCGGTACACGTGATTGGGGTCGCCGAAAAAGTCCTTCACGAAGAAAAGGGCCTTCAGGTCGGCGATGACGACCTCGGTGATGACCTTCGGATCGTCCATGGAGGACATGTGGAATGAAGCCTTCCCGGGAGCGAAATCGCTGGCGCTCCCCTTCAGTACGCGCCCGTCGCGATACCGGGCAATCAGCCTGTTCAGTGCCATGTCTACCCTTCTTCCCGGTTCGGTTGGATCGAGTGGAGCGTCGTTGGTTTATCCGTGTCCGCAAACAACATGCGAACTCGCGGTTTCACGGTCAATGCCCTTTGGGCTCAGTCCGTGACCTGCTTCTCCTCAGCCACTGCATCGACGAGGGGGCCGCCGCATGAAGCACACTTCGATTCATACCAGCTGAAGCGCCGGGAACAGGATGGGCATGACCACCTGTCATTCTCCCCCTCCAGCCACCTTTTTACACCAAGCTCACCGATCCTCTTCAGGTTCCGGATCACCACCGAATGGTGGGGCATGTCATCGTTGCGAAAGCCGGCCAGTGTTTCGCACGGGAACTCGGGGCACTGAGAACAGAAGTCGTACCCCCTGGACATGGCGCACTTCCGCATCCCACACCTTGCGCAGAAGGCAATTGTAGCATCCCCGCGGCAACCGCCGCAGACAAGCAGGGAAGGTTCCGTTCCCCACTCCCGGGCCATGCGGGCCAGGGCCACGGTGTCGTCCCTTTCGTTGGCCAGCCCGACGGGGCACGCCCCGCAGTTCAGGCCGCAATAAGAATCGTGCCGGACCTTCATTTCCCTTCGCCCCCGTTCGTGAAACTACGCCCCGTCGAGCACCTCTCTGACCCGGGCGGCAAGATCGACCATCCTGTATGGCTTGCTCAGAAAGCCCCTCGCTCCGCTCGTGAGGTTCTCGCCGTACTGTCCGTAGGCGGAGTGGCCGCTTACGATGAGAACCTTCAGGCCCGGGCTGATCTTCAGCAGCTCGGAGAGGCAACGGTACCCTCCCATGCCGGGCATGTTGAGGTCGAGAAGGACAAGGTCGGTGCCTCCGCTTTCCCCGAACACCTCGAGCGCCTCTTCGCCACTCCCGGCCGTGAGCACCCTGTATCCCGACATGGTCAGGAATTCCCGGGTCTGCTCGAGGATCAGGGTTTCATCGTCGACGACCAGGATCGTCTCGCCGGTGCCGGGAACGGGCCCGGCATGGCCCTCATCCCCCGAATCGGGTTTCCTGCGCTCAGAAGATGCGGGAAGGAACACTTCGAAGGTGGTGCCCTTCCCCGCCGCGCTTCGGCACCTGATGCACCCGTCATGGTTCTTCACTATGCCGTAGGCCGAAGAAAGGCCGAGACCGGTGCCCTTTCCGGGCTCCTTCGTTGTGAAGAACGGGTTGAACACCTTGTCGATGATCCCGTCCGGGATGCCCTGACCGGAGTCGGTCACCGAGAACACCACGAATTCACCCGGTTTCACATCACCGTGATCACGGCACATCCCTTCGTCCAGCCGCACGTTCGCCGTAGAGAATTCGAGGCTTCCGCCATCGGGCATCGCGTCGACTGCGTTGGAGGCCAGATTGAGGATGATCTGCTCGATCTGCACGGGGTCCGCCTCCACCATCCGCAGGGCGGGCTCGAGCGCAAGCCTTATCCCGATCATCTTGGGGATTGTCTGCCCGAGGATGCGCGCGGCGTTGGTGATCTCCCTGTTGAGGTCGAGCGGGACCTTCCTGCTCTCCATGTTCCTGCTGAAGGCCAGAAGCTGGTTTATCAGGGCCGCCGCCCGCCTGCTTGCTCCGAGGATCTGGGCAAGCTCGGCCGAACCGGGCTCTTTGACGGTCTTTCGGGCGATCAGGAGCTGGGCGTACCCGCTGATTATCTGGAGTATGTTGTTGAAATCGTGTGCTATTCCGCCTGCCAGGGTGCCAAGCGCCTCCATCTTCTCCGCCTGCTGCAGCCTGAGCGACTGCGCAAGCAGCTCCTGCTGAGCAATCTGAAGGCTTTGTACCTTTTCGTTCAACCTGCGTTTCAGATAGAGCGTAATCACTGTAAGGCAGATGAGCATGGCGCCGGCGAACAGCGCGATCAGCCCGAGGGTTCTCTTGGCCCCGGGGCTCAGCCCCTGATGGGCCTCCATGGAGATCCAGCCCCTCTGCATGGCTTCGAGCTCGCTCGGGGGAATGTCTGCGAGAGCCTTGCGAAGCGCGCTGTAAAGAAGCGGGTACTCCCGGCTGACACCTATGCTCCATTCGAAGAAGAAGCCGGTTGTGCCGGAAACACGCAGGTTCGAGAGGCCCTCGAGGTCTGTGTAGTACGCGGCCACCGCCAGGTTCTCGACAAAGGCGTCCACCTCCCCGAAAGAAACCGCCCTCAGACCCTCGGGAACGTTCCAGAGGGGTATGACCTCGTACCTTCCCTGATTGAGGCTTCGAACGTACTGCTCCGATGCGTAGCCCGATACGACAGCCACATCGAGCCCGGCAAGGTCGTCGAGGCTCAAAGCACCCTGTTTCGACCTGGTCGTTATGATCACAACCGGCACCGTGGCGTACGGGGGCGAGAAGAAGGCGAATTCCTCCCTCTCCGGAGTGCGGACTATCGTTGGCGCAATGGCGCACTCACCGGAAGCGAGCGCCTCAAGGTGACGGTTCCAGTCCGGGCAGGGTACCCTTGGAAAGGTCACGCCAAGCCTTTCCTCGACTGCCGCCATCACGTCGGCGCCCAGACCGATGAACTGCCCCTCTGAAGACATGAACTCGATGGGCGGGAAGTCTGTGTTGTAGAAGAGGAAGAGGCTGTCGGCGTTGGCGTCGAGCCATGCCCTTTCCTCGGGGGTCAGAACGGTCGGACCGGCGCCTTTGTGTGGATGGAAGAAGACCGCGGCCAAAAGGAAGAAGGCAAGAGCGAGAAGCGGAAGCAGGAAGATCTTCCGGCGTAATGGACGCAACAGGTCCCTTCTCTCGCTCATTCGGTGGAAACCCCATTCCCAGTGAAAACAGTACGCGAAGGAAGCTATAAACGATACGCCCGGCGGTCATGCCCGTCAAACCGCTGGAGCTTGCGGCCGCAGAACAAAAAAGCCCCGGAAGCGGAAGCTTCCGGGGCCGTTCATGCTGGCTTCTAGTAGCGGGGCGGTCTTCTGGGGCCGGCGTTCCTGGGGCGATCCTCCCGCGGACGGGCCTCGTTCACCCTGATGTCGCGGCCTCCAACTTCCCTGCCGTCAAGGGCGCTGATGGCGGACTCTGCGGCGGCCTTGTCGGCCATCTCGACGAAACCGAAGCCCTTGGGCCTCCCGGTGTCCCTGTCGGTGATGATCCTTGCGCTCGTTACCTCTCCGAACTCGGCGAAGAGTTCTTCAAGCTGTTTCTCGGTCATGTCGTACGACAGGTTTCCAACGTAGATGTTCATTTCTCTCCTAAGTGCAAAACACCCTATCCAAGGGCCTGGCCATACTGAACATCGTTGTTCAGCACGCAAAACTAATTGAAGGGAAAAAGCCCGTCAAGTATATGCCGACAGGGAGCATAGGCAAGAAAAAACCCCGAAGGCGTGAGCCTTCGGGGTCTTCTGGAACCGTTCTTTAGAAACGGGGCCTTCTGGGACCGCTGCTGCTGTTGCTCCGGGGACGGTCTTCCCTGGGGGTGGCTTCGTTGACCCTGAGGTCACGACCGCCTACTTCCCTGCCGTCGAGAGAACTGATGGCAGCTTCGGCTGCTGACTTGTCAGCCATTTCAACGAACCCGAAGCCCTTGGGTCTTCCGGTGTCCCTGTCGGTTATGAGACGTGCGCTTGTGACCTCTCCGAACTCTGCGAAGAGGGCTTCAAGCTGTTTTTCGGTTGTGTCGTACGACAGGTTTCCCACATAGATATTCATTTCACTCCTAAAAAGACGCCCACTACGGGCTGATTCAACTGAACATAGTTGTTCAGCCCCCAATGATAATGAGTTCCGGGAGCTGTGTCAAGTTAAAACTTCATTCACACCCATAAGAATACATGGCAGGACTGACCGCCAGGGGTCACTCCCCCTGCAAGAGATACTTGTATCAACTTTCCATTGTGTAAATTGATGCAAACAGGCAGGGGCCGTCAACCGGGGGGACGGACCGGTGTTCAACGTGCATATTCCACGGGTACGTCAGGGAGGTCAGGATATGCTCGATCTCAGGGGGCTGTCGGTAGCGGCGGGCGGCAGGGTTCTCGTTTCCGGTATAAGCATCACTCTTGAAAAGGGCGAGATGGTTGCCCTGTGCGGACCCTCCGGGTGCGGCAAGACCAGCCTTCTGAGGGCCGTGGCCGGGCTCGATGATCCGGCGGGTGGCCATGTACTTCTGAACGGCCTCACCCCATGCGGGATCGGCTGGCCCCGTTTCAGGCGCAGGGTCGTCCTTGTAGACCAGAGACCCGTGCTTCTCCCGGGAAGCGTCAGGGATAACCTGGCACTCCCCTTTGCCTATGCAGCTTCCATGGGCGCGCGTTTCCCCGAAGAAGAGGCCCGTACCCTGCTGGAAACCTTTGGTGTCAACCCTGAAAGGTTCACGCAGGAGGCGAGAACCCTCTCCCAGGGGCAACAGCAGAGGGTCTGCCTCGCCAGGGCCTTCCTTCTGAAACCGGATGTCCTCCTGCTCGATGAGCCCACCAGCGCCCTCGACCCCGAGGCGGTGTCCTCGGTTGAGAACACGCTCAGAACCGAGACCCTCAGGAGGGGGCTGTCGGCGCTGATAGTCACGCATGACAGGGAGCAGGCACGGAGGCTTTGCGACCGAGCGGTTGATCTTTCCGATTTCGGGGCGGTGCAGAATGCCGGTTGAGAACAGCGTCATCGACCTTTCCACCACCGATGTGATGATCGCCGCAGCCCTGGTCCTGATCTCCGGCGGAATAAGCGTGGCGCTGAAGCTCAAAATGGAGGGGAAGCTGGCCCTGGCCTCGTTCAGAACCGTTGCCCAGCTTCTTCTCATAGGTTTCGTGCTGCAGAAGGTGTTCGAGATAAGCACACTTCCCGCCCTTATCCCGGTGGTGCTGTTCATGCTGCTCACGGCCGCCCACACGGCTGTGGGAAGACCCGCCCGCACCTACGCGGGACTTGGTCCCCTAGCGTTCTGTACGATGGCAGTCACCAGCCTTGCCGTGACCATCACCGCAACGGGGCTGATCATCGGGGTGGATCCGTGGTTCAGGCCGGCCTATCTCATACCCCTTCTGGGTATGGTGTTGGGGAACACCATGAACGGTGTGTCCCTGGCCACCGATCATTTCCTCGAGACCCTTTCCGAGCGCCGTCACGAGGTCGAGATGGAGCTTGCAATGGGCGCAACCAGATGGGAGGCGGCGAGAAGGCCCATATCCGATTCGGTGCGCCGGGGCATGATACCCATCATAAACAGCATGATGGTCGTGGGAGTGGTTTCACTGCCGGGGATGATGACGGGCCAGATCCTTGCCGGCACCGATCCTGCCGTGGCTGTGAAGTACCAGATCATGATAATGTTCATGATCGCCGCCGGGGCATCCATGGGTTCCATGGGAATGGTGCTGCTCTCGTACAGGCGCCTTTTCAATTCGAAGCACCAGCTGCTTTCCGGCCGCATCAGGGCGAGAAGGAAATGACCCGCTCCGGCCCGGAGGAATGAGGAGGTTGTCGTGCTTGTCAAGCATTTTTTCACACCGAAGATAGCCCACAGCTCGTACATCCTGGCGGGAAGCGCCTCTTGCGCGGTGGTGGATCCCTCCCGTGACACCCGTGCCTACATTCGCGCCGCGGACGAGCTTGGCGTCAGGATCACCCGTGTTCTCGCAACCCATCTTCATGCGGATTTCGTGTCGGGCCACGCAGACCTCGCGGCCCTCACGGGCGCCGAGATCATCGCACCGGCGGCCGCAGGATGCGCCTTCCCGCACCGTGGCGTGGGCAGTGGCGACAGCTTCAATCTGGGAAGCGTTCGCGTGGATGTCCTTGAAACGCCGGGCCACACCCCCGCGCACGTCAGCTACGTGGTCACGGATACGGCGAGGGGTGCCTCGCCTGCCGGAGTTTTCTGCGGAGACACCCTTTTCGTGGGCGATGTGGGCAGACCGGACCTTTTCCCCGGAATGGCTTCGAGCCTCGCGTCACGCCTCTACCACAGCCTGCGAAAACTAATGGAGCTTCCTGACCATTGCGAGGTCTACCCCGCACACGGCGCCGGTTCGCTCTGCGGACGGTCAATGGCATCCAAGTACACGAGCACCGTCGGGTATGAAAAGAGGTTCAACCCCGCCCTGCTTATCGGCGATGAGAAGAGTTTCACGGAGTCCCTCACGACGGGAATGCCCCCCGCCCCCGATCACTTCTCCCGGTGCAGCGAGGTAAACCGCCTCGGGCCCGCGCTTCTTTCGACGCTGGCCCGCCCCGTCCCGCTGGAACCCGCAGCCTTTCTCAGGGCCGTTTCAGAGGGGAACGGCTTCGTCCTCGACGTGAGAAGGTACGATGCCTTCTCGGCACAGCACGTTCCCGGAGCGTGGAGCATAGACTTCACGGGCAACCTTCCGACCTTTGCAGGCTGGGTCACACCGCCCGGCCGTGACGTCCTTCTGGTGGCCACCGACCCCGAAGAGGCCCGGGAGGCAACGGTCTGGCTTCGAAGGGTCGGCCTGGACAGGGTAACGGGTTACCTCAGGGGCGGCATGTCCTCGTGGGCGGCAAACGGTCTGGAGACAGCTGGAATGGGGCTGGTGTCGGTACGTCAGGCAAATGCCGCGGCATCCGCGGGTACGAAGCGCATCCTTGACGTTCGCGCCCCCTCGGAGTTCAACGACTTCCACCTCCCCGGCTCGATCAACATCCCGGCCCCCGATCTCCGAAGCCGTTACGGCGAACTCGACCCCCGGGAGGCTTTCCTGATCTTCTGCAGCACCGGGCAAAGGTCGGCCCTTGCCGGGTCCATTCTGCTTTCAAGGGGTTTCACCGATGTCTCGTGCGTGGCGGGTGGCATGAGGGGTTTCCAGGCCGCCTCGCTGGCGCCGGCATGCTCCATGTGTTCCCTCCCCCACGGCCCGAGAACGCAGGAGTCCAAAGCAGACTGAACCAGGGGCGGCTCCCGCTGCGGGACGGGTGCTATTCCGGGACGGTCTCGCCCTCCATGAGTTTCGCCTCCCGGGAAAAGCCGTCGTTCCAGGCGGCCCCGATCACGAGGTTTTCATGGCGCTGGCGAAGCAGTTCGAACCAGTCCTCCCTCGCGTTGGCTTCTGTAAGGACGGCATCGGCCTCCTGTGTGCGGCCCATCCCGTGGAGCTTTTGCGCGAGCAGTCCCGCGGCACGGAACGATGCCCTCGGTGATCCGCCGAGCATCCTTTCCCGAAGGGTCCCGACCGCGTCGGACGGGTTCGTGAGCATGATCCCGATCCAGATCCGCTGAAGCTCCAGCTCCTCCCGGGTGATGCTTATGCTGTTTATGCTTATCGGCGCCAGACAGGTGCTCCCCACCGCCCTCAAAGCCCGCTCGACGGAGTTCAATGAAGCCCCGGGGTCGCCGGTACGCTCGAGTATCAATGAATTCGTGTAAAGGGCCGCAGGACAATCGGGCCTCTTGTGAAGCGGCTCCTTGATGGCTTCGGCAGCCAGCTCGACATGCCCGTTTTCGAGGAGCATCCTGCACCTTATCAGTTCCATTTCCCTCATGAACTCCGGGTCGTCGAGCCGCTCCGCGCTGTTCATCACTTCCCTCGTCCCGGCTTCGACCCTCCGGTTTTGAAAGGCATGGTACTCGGCATCCACCCCGAGCGCGCGGCAGCAGGTCCTGCCATAGAACGAGGCCTGCTCAATGGCGGCCCTTTCAGCTTCCCTGAGATGTTTCAGAGCGGTGACGGGCTGACCCGCAAGAAGATGGAACTCGCCGATGTCGTGGAGGAAGTACCAGTGGAAAGTGTAGTCACCGGCACGGTGACTGAGCATCTCACGGCACGCCTGATACCCCACCCCGGGCATGTTCATGGCGATCGCGCAGAAAAGCTTCTTGTGTGCGATCTGCACGAGGTACTCACCGTGACGGTGCATGGACCGGTCCAGAAGCGATTCGGCCTCGGTCAGCCGTTCCAGTGCCTCGGGTGCCCTGCAGGCCCTGCTCAGGGAATCCGAGAGCCTTATGAGGGTGTCGATCCTGTCGATCCCCGCGGCCGTGGGAAGGATCCCTTCAAGCTCATGAACCGCCTCGGGGCTTCTTCCCTGAACTCGAAGACTGTCCGCCGCAAGAAGCCTGTGAGCTGAGACCCTCTCCGGAGCGCCGTGGGCGACTGCGAAATCCGCCGCTTCAAGGGCGCTTTCACGAACCTTCTCCCAGTAGCCGCAGTTCACCAGGGTGCGGATGAGTTCCTCATCGAGGTCGAACACCTCTTCCGGCACCAGCTGTCCCGCAGCGACCAGCACGGCGGCCTGCGTTCTTGCCCTTTCCAGGCAGGCGATCCCCAGTCCCGGCATCCAGGTCTTCCGGTTGACGTCGGAACCTTCCCTGTAGTTCATGTACGCCTGCAGGGCGTTGCCGATCTTTTCAAGGTGATACCCGGCTTCGAGGAAGTCGCCGCCGTGCCTCAGTGTCTCCGCCAGGGCGGAATGGGCGGCGACCAGCACGCTCTGCGGAGCCGAGGAATACACGGCCAGCCTCACGGCATCGTTCGGGAAACGGTAGCTCAGAAGGGCCTCGCGGCCGGGCGCCAGGACTCCCGCCTTTACCGCGTCGTCAAGAAACCCAAGGACCTCTCCCTCGGTAAGGCCCGTGCCGGCAACGAGGAAGCCGGGGTCGGGGTTGCCCCTCCGCTCCGCCGAAGCGTGCTGCAGCACCGTGAGGCACTCGCCGGAAAGAGCCATGAGCCTGCTTCTTACAATGCCCTCCACCCTCTCGGGGATGGACGAGAGCGGTCCTTCCCCTGGCAATCCAATGTCCGAGAACTCTCCGTCCTGGGTACAACCCGCCCTGAGGAACTCGCAGGCAAAAAGGGGATTGCCCCCCGAGAACCGGAAAGCCTTGTCGGATATCCCGGGCAGCGGTTTTGACGAGCCGAGCCTTGCCCGGACCAGCTCGCCCACCTGATCGCGGTCGAAGGGCATGAGGTGAAGCCTCCGGAACTGATCCAACCCGGGAAAAAGCGCGGACAGGGCCTCGAGAGCATCCGAGCGTGCCGCGACTACGAGGGAGAAACCGGACGGGATCCCGACCCGGAGGGCATAACCGAGAAAAGAGGCAGTCCCGGGATCGAGCCATTGTGCGTTGTCGACAATGAAGACAGCGGGAAGCCGGGTTGAAAACAGTGCCGAAAGGGCTTCGAGAACGGCCAGGGTATCCGGACGGACCTGCGGAGGAGGCGACCCGGGAAAGAGCCCCGGGAAGATACCGCAGAGCACCCGTGTCCAGGGGGTTTCGGGAATGGCGCCGGAAGCCGGCACGAGACCCCTGATCCATGGCAGAAGCGGAGCCCAGGATATTCCGGACAGCTCGGGCCTTCCCTCGATACGGCACACCGCAGCATGCTTGAGGCGCGCGGCGGCCTTCTCAAGAAGAAGGGTCTTTCCTGAACCAGCGTCGCCGGTCAGAAGCACTCCAGCATTCTCTGAAGACGCCGGCGCATCGAGGATCATCTCGAGTTCTCCGGCTCGCCCCACGAAGACGTCATCGTGCCAGAACAGGGTCTCACCCGTTTCGTGCGCCCTCCTAATGCAGTTTCCGCCGGCGCTCTTCGCCCTGTACATCGCGCGGTCGGCAGCCCTGAGAACGTCGCCCGCCAGGGGCCCGTGCATGGGAAAGAGTGCCTCTCCAATGCTCGCGGTGACCCCCCAGCGCGGCTTGAGCGTGGTGTTGAACGCTTCGAGAAGCCTCTCGCCAACCCTGTTCCCCGAATCCGCGCCGGGAACCAGAACCACGAACTCGTCACCGCCGAACCTCACGGCACGGTCGTCGAACCGGACGCGGCCCACCAGCAGCTCCCCCACCCGCTCGAGGACGGCATCGCCCTCGGCGTGGCCCATCGAGTCATTCACACGCTTGAAGCCGTCCATGTCCAGAAAGAGCAGTGAGAATTCCTGCTCCAGCGCGATCAGGGAATCGAGGGCGTGAAGAAGGTACCGGCGGTTGGGCAACCCCGTGAGATCGTCCATCCATGACGATGACCTGTGCGCCGGTATTCCGTACCTGGTCAGCAGACCGGGGCTGATGCTCAACAAAGCCTCCTTCGCTGGAGTGTTTTCTGCGAAGAAAGGCCGGGCAAGTCAAGGCTGAACCTGTGGGACAGGGAGGGCGCCCCGCCTCCACTACCGGGAATGGCGGGGCACCCTGAAGAAAACTACAGCTTCACCATCCTGAGGGTGGATGATCCCGAAGCGTCCGTCACTCTGACCAGGTAGGCTCCCTGGGGAACCTCCGCGGCGTTCCAGACGAGGCTTCCGTTGAAAGGTCCGCTGAGGACCGTCCTGCCCGAGATGTCGAAGATCTGAATGGCCGCGGAATCGTACCCGGTGCCTGTGATGACCACCGAGCCCCGGAACGGGTTTTCGCCGGCATGGAGGCTTCTCCCCGGAATGGCTTCCGCGCCCGCTTCGGTGCCGGTCGCGTTCTGTATCCACATCCAGACGTAACCGTTGTAGTCGCTGGTCAGCATGTCGGGAAGGCCGTCCTCGTTCCAGTCGTCGATCCAGAGGCGCATACCCGAGTACTTGACTGCGATGGAAGCGTAACCGTTGAACACGGGCGCGTCGTTCGTGCCGATGTTCTCGTAGTAGTAAACGTTGTTGTCGTTGGCGCCGCAGAGAAGGTCCTTCAGGCCGTCGCCGTTCATGTCGTAGACCTGGGGACAGTTCCTGTAGTGGGTGACGGCGGCCGACCCGTTCTGAACCAGGCTGTAGGTGCTGAAGACCGGCGCGGAGTCGCCTCCGTCATTGATGTAGACCCTTACGTTCCCGGGGCTCTCGTTGCCCAGGAGCATATCGGGATAACCGTCCTCGTTCCAGTCCACGATCACGGGAGCCGAGTTTGAGCCCACGTTGATCATGACCCCGGCGCAGTTGATCTTGGGCATCTGCGTAAGCGTGATGGGGTTGTCGGAGGTTCTGCGGAAGTAGTTGACGTATCCGTTCCTGTCGCCTACTATGATGTCCAGCATTCCGTCGTTGTTCCAATCCACGACCTGTGGATTCGTTGCCCCCGTGCATCAACCGTATGGCAGCGTGATGGGGCTTCCGTCGGCGTTTATGAGCGTGTAGGAGTTGAAGATCGGGGCCGAATTGGTGCCCTCGTTCTTGTAGAAACGGATGTTCCCGCTTGCGAACTGCCCCAGCACCAGGTCCTTCAGGCCGTCGCCGTCCCAGTCCACAACGCACGGGGCCGCGTAGTATCCCACGTCGATGAACGTCCCCGCGCACATGAGCTGGTAGGACGGCTGCCAGACCGGTGTCCAGGCCATTGCCAGACCAGCGCTCAGAAGCGTCAGCGCTATAAAACCCTTCATCTGTCCTCCCTTCTGCAGTACTCCGTAAATGACTAAAGCAGCGTCAGTTTCGTTGCAACCCTCTCATCGGCATGTGAAGCGGTGACAATGTACACCCCGGCGGGGCTGTTCCCCATGTCGAGAACGCCATCCCCCCCGAAAACCTCCCGCAAACCGGCAACCCTCCGTCCCGAGATGTCGAACACCTCGATGCAAGCGGAAAGACCATCGGGAAGCTCAAGCCTGAAGGGAACGCTCCCGGTGCAGGGGCTTCGAAGCAGGGAGAGCGAGAATCCGCCGGTCTGAACGGCCTCCTCCCCGATGCCTTCGGTGTTCCCGGTGAAAACGTAGATCCAGCCGTTGTTGCAGCCCACCATCAGGTCGGGAACGCCGTCGGCATCGTAGTCGCAGACGTGTTCCCTGGCCCGCCCGCCCCCGGAGAAGTTGGTGTAGACGTTTATCGGACCGGCCGTGCACTGCAGGACCGAGTAGCCTGAGAACTGGGGATCGGCGTTGGTTCCGGTGTTCGGGGCGAAGTAAACCTCCCCCATCTCGTAACCCAGGATGAGGTCCTTTTTGCCGTCGGCGTTCAGGTCGAACGTTTCAGACGTTGTGCGCCACTTGTTGTAAAGACCAGTGTAGTCGAGATACGCGGCGCTGAACACCGGCGAGTCGGGTTCGTCGCCGACGTTCGGGTACACCCTCAGTATGCCGCCGTTGGTGGTTTCGGTGAGGTAGCCCGTGAGAAGGAGATCCAGCCTGCCGTCCTCGTTCCAGTCCACGAGGTGCGGTGACGAATTGTAGTTTGTCTTGATCTCGATGCCCTGGTTGTCAAAAACGTTGCCCACGAAGTGAAGGGTGCCGTCTCCGTTACCGGTGTAAAGCCTCAGGTTGCCGTTGCGCTCCCCGTGGACAAGGTCGGGCGTGCCGTCGTTGTTCCAATCCACAACCTGTGGATTCGTGCAGCCCGTGCATCAGCCGTAGGAACAGGTGATGTCGGCTCCGTCGGCCTGGAGGTAGCTGAATGTCGTGAACACGGGGTTCTGGATGGTGCCGGAATTGGGGTAGAACCTGATCTTCCCCTGGCTGAACTGCCCGATGACGAGGTCATTCAGACCGTCGCCGTTCCAGTCGGTGAAAACCGGGTCGCAGATTATGTCTGCAACCAGGTTCACACCGTTGGCCTGGATTATGAACGGGGCGTCGAACTGCGCGGAG
Source organism: Candidatus Fermentibacteraceae bacterium (assembly GCA_041750285.1). Classification (GTDB taxonomy): domain Bacteria; phylum Fermentibacterota; class Fermentibacteria; order Fermentibacterales; family JCC-6; genus UBA6080. The sequence continues at coordinate 44,008 of JBGSZS010000004.1, forward strand.
GCAAGTGCGGTGAAGACGATCAACGCAAGAACCGGCTTGCTCATGCCTGCCCTTTCGATAACGTTTCCTGAAACTTTGATAACATTATGACCGGCCCATGGTTCGGAGTCAAGCGGTGGTCAGCCCTTGATCGGAACCTCCGACGACATGTGCACCCTCATGCAGTCCATCATCTTCCGGTGGTCATGGGCGCCGCTTGTCTCCCTTATTGAGTGCATGGCGAGCATGGGGTTGCCCACGTCTACGGTTGGAATGCCGGTCCGGGAGGCTGTGATCGGACCGATGGTGCTTCCCGCGAGGGCATCGGTGCGGCCCGTGAACTCCTGGAGAGTAACGCCAGCCTTCCCGGCGCAGCGGGAAAAGTACGCCCCGGTTTCCACACAGGTGGCGTAATTCTGCATCACGCTGTACTTCACCGCCGGGCCGCCGTTCAGCCGTGGTCTGGACTGCTGGCTGTGCTTGCCCGCCCAGTCGGGGTGCACCGCGTGCGCGCAGTCTGCGCTCACCATCACGCTTTTGGTGACGGCCCTGAAGAACTCCTCGCGATTTCCGCTCATGCGCTCGAGAAGTGTTTCGAGGAAGGGACCCGCGGCTCCCGCCGTGGTCCGGCTGCCCACCTCCTCGTTGTCGAAGAGGATGGCGACAGCGGTGGATTCAGGCTGAGTGACCTGCGCAATGGCGTTCAGTGCGGCGTGGCAGCTCGCGATGTCGTCGATCCGGGAAGACACCAGGAACTCGCGGTTGACCCCTGCCAGAACAGCCCTCTCGGTGCTGACGAGCTCCGCTGAGAAGAACGCCAGGTCGTCAAGGCAAAGCCCCGCGGAATCGGCAACCGCCTTCCTGAAGGCGGGATAGTCATCGACGGTTGCGAAGATCGGGTGCATCTCGCTCTCCGGATTGGCCCTGAAACCCTTCTTGTTCACTTCCCTGTTGAGATGGATCGCAGGGGAGGCGATCCTCAGAAGGGGTTCCCGTATGCCGTAAAGCACCACTCTCCCCTCCCGGGTGACGGCTTTTCCCGCCACTCCGAGGTCCCTGTCGAACCATGTGCTGAAGAGAGGCCCACCGTAGACCTCGATTCCCAGTGTCGCAAGGCCCTCCCTGAAGGAATACGGGGCGCTCTTGAGCTGAAGCCCGGGGGCGTCCGTGTGGGCGCCTGTTATCCTGAATCCCGTTTCGGACGGTTTCGCCGTCCCCATCACGAATGCGGCCAGCGTCGAGGATGAGTACATGGTGAAGTACCTTCCCCCGGGCTGCAGATTCCATGCATCTTCGGGGTTCACCCTCTCAAAACCGTTCCCTGCGAGGAAATCCGCGCTCAGAGAGCCGGTGTGGGAAGATGTGGGGCTTCCGTCGAGGTATTCAAGAAGCGATTCGAGAATGGGTTCCATCTCAGTCTCCGTTCCTGTCCGCGTATCTCTTCACCTGAAACATGAAAGCTTCCAACCTTGAGGTGTTGTCGGTGTCTTCCTGGCCGTCGAACGCAAGGTTCAGCCATGGAAGGTCGGGCCTGTCCCGGCGTATCCGGCGGGAGACCGCCGTCACGACGGTACCGGGAAGGCAGCCGAAGGGCAGGACGTTCACAGCGCCCTGTATGCCGCCGTGGCCCATCAGGGCAAGGGGCGCGCCAATGCAGAGTATGGCCTCGCCACCGATGTTCTCGGGCATGTAGGGCTCCGCCGCCCTCAGGATGGCTTCGGCGTTCGCGTGGGGGGTGTCGGCAAGGAGTTTCTCAAAGGGCTTTTCGACGGGTCTTTTCATCATGGCCATGACACCAGCCTTGATCTTTCCCGTCATCACGCCGCCCTGTCTTCCAAGCCTTTTCGATTTCTCGATGAAGCTGAGGTTCACGAACTCCATCCATTCTGCGATGGGGCTGTATACGACCTCCCCCCCCAGCTCCTCTATCCTGTCCAGGGTGTTGTCGTTGGCGTATGGATCGTTCCTTATGTAGATCTCGCCGAAGACCGCCACTCTCGGCCTGCGGACGGAGTCGTCCACAGCTATGGCGCTGAAGGCCCTGGCGGCATCCTGGGCGGCCCTGCCCAGGCTCAGCCCCTTCTCCGCCCTCGCGCAGACCTTCTCGAGCTGCTCGCCGTAGACCCTGTCCGTCTCGCCGCGTACCCGTTCGTAGGGGCGAACCCTGAAGCGCGCCCTGTAAAGGTTGTCAACAAGGCTGATCCCCTGGTAGAGCGCTTTCTGCCTGTTGAAACTTGAAAAGCCCTCGACACTCGAATAACTGTCACTGCTGCTCGACGTGACAATTGGAACACCCTCGTAGCCGAGCCGCTTCAGGATCATCCCGTGGTACTGGCAGTACTGGCCGAACCTGCAGGGACCGCTGGCGGTTCCCATGAAGAATGCCGTATTCTCCGGCGGATTGTCACGAAGTATCTCCATCATGCTGCCCGAGGTGATGATGGCCGGGTAGCACTCCCTTCCGCTGGTGACGCTTCTTCCGAGAGCCACTGTGGACGCCGACGTGAGCGGCGACACTTTAGCGTCGTGGCCCGCGCTTCTGGCAACGGCAGCCGCCACATGACTGGCGTCGCTCATGTACGGGATCCAGAGGGTCCTTCCCCCGAGTGAGGCTTCGTGGACGGGGTCTTGCGCCTTTGGCTTGGCGCCGGTGGGTGCCCTTGCGTCAAGGGAATCGAGGAAAGCCTCGCAGCGGGTTATCAGCCCGGCATCGGCGGCGTGTTCGTCTATCTCTATGCCCAGGTAAGGCTTGTCCCCCATCAGTTCGGTGAAGATGTGCTCGATGAAACTGTCGGGGCCGCAGCCGAAGTTGGATATGTACACGGCGTTCAGACGGGGGTCCCTCCGGACCGCGACCGCTGCTGCAAGGATCTTCTGGCCGTACGCCCAGTACATGTTCCCGTGTTCCTTCCACACCTCTTCAAGCGGGAGGTCGAGGAAGTCCATGGGGATGACGAGCGCCCCCAGCCTCGCAAGCTTTTGTGGAAGGTCGGTGTTCACCATGGGATCGTTCCCGTTGTAGGGTCTGCTGACGACGACGAACGCGCGCCGGCCGCCTATGGATGAAAGGGCCTTCTCGCCCTCCTTCAGAAGCGCCTTTCTGAACCTCTCCTGCGAGGATGAAGCCTTTCTGGCGGCCCTGGCCGACGTTTCCGCGTCAAAGCCGAGTGAAGACGCCATCTCTATGAGGGGCTTCATCCACTGCCTGCCCGGCAGGCTGAAATCCAGAACCGGCTTCAGTGTTGCGGGCGTCCTTCTCTCCTTCAGGGAAAGACCGGCATCGAGAAGGTAGGGCGCCGCCTCGACGAAGGGACAGTTGTAGCTTTCGGTGAATTCCCCGGCGGCTTTCGAGTTTCTCAGGATGCTGGGGATGAAGAGGTAATCGATACCCATCTCGAGGAGTCTCGCGGTGTGGCCATGGGCTATCTTCACGGGAAAGCAGGTGTCGGCGGCCGTGCTTTCGACCCCTCTGTGAACCGTTTCCGAATCGGAGGGACCGCTGGTCACCACCCGGCAACCGAGCTCCCTGAAAAACGTTCCGAAGAAGGGGTAAAGCTCCCAGAACCAGAGGGCTTCGGGAATTCCCACCACGGGACCGTTTGGCTCGAGGTCGGATTCCTCGGCGAACTTCCGCAGAAGCTCCCCGCGAATCCCGAAAAGGCTCTCCCCGCCTGTCCTGATCTGGAGGCTTCCGGTTTCGTACTTCTCGCACCTGCCGCCGTAGTAGAGCTTCCGGCCGTCCTGCAGCGTTACCCTGTGGATCTCGCAGTGGTTGGCGCACGTCTTGCACACGAAGCTGTCCTGATGCCAGGTCTCACCCGTGAGGGAAAAACCCCTGAAGGAGGATTTCGACGGTTTCATGTCACGGGCGAGAAGCGCGGCTCCAATGGCCCCGGTGACGTCGTGATGGGGCGGGACCGTCACCGTCCTTTTGCCCAGCACGTGGTTGAAAGCCGCCACGACGCCCTGGTTGAAGGCGGTTCCGCCCTGGAAGAAGATGCGTTTGCCTATGGTCCGTCTTCCCACGACACGGTGGAGGTAGTTCCTCACCACCGAAACGCAAAGGCCTGCCACGATGTCACGAAGCGGCGTTCCGTCGGACTGGTGGCTCACGACGTCGGTTTCCATGAACACCGTGCAGCGCTCTCCCAGCCTGGCCGGTGCGGGCGACTCGAGGGCCAGGGGGCCGAACCCCGTTATGGGGATCCCCAGCTTCTCCGCCTGTTCCTCAAGAAAGCTTCCGGTACCCGCTGCACAGACCTTGTTCATCTCAAAATCGACGACCCTTCCGTCCTTCAGTGAGATGAACTTCGAATCCTGGCCCCCTATCTCGAAGATCGTGTCCACCCCGGGGTCGATGTGGACTGCGGCCCTTGCCTGTGCGGTTATCTCGTTCCTCACGGTGTCAGCACCCACGAAATCGCCGGTCATGTACCTTCCGCTTCCGGTGGTCGCCACTCCGAGAACTTCGGGTGTTTCGGGAAAGTCGGCCAGGATGCGAACGAGCCCGTCCCGAACCGCTTCGAGAGGCCTTCCCGCAGTGCGGAGGTAAACCCTTGCCACAACGTTCCCATCGGGGTCGACGGCAGCAAGGTTTGTGCTGATGGAGCCCACGTCGATCCCCAGGTAGACGCCGTTGCGGGAAGAACCCGCGCAGACGGAGGGGACGGGCTGGATCGCATGGGGGGCCAGCGGGGGGATGGGTTCATCGTCATGCCGGGCTGACAGGGCACCGGCGCCGCTCAGGGCAGCTGCGGACAGGAATGCGGTCTCCCTGGTGACGAGCGCGGCTCCCGCGGCCACAAGGACCCTGAAATGCCCGGGAACGAAAAGGCGCAGCCCGTCTACCGCTTCCTGAAAAGCCCTTACCATTGCGGGGTTGGCCGCCACTCCCCCAACGAATGCCACGGGCCCGCGGAACTCCCTGCCCGCTGCGATTGTGCTCCTGAAGTTGCGCGCCACGGCGAAGCAGAGACCGGAGGCGATCTCGGTTACGGTGGCCCCGATCTGTTGAAGGTGGATCATGTCGCTCTTGGCGAAGACGCTGCACCGTCCCGCAATCCTTGGGGGTTTTGCGCAGTTTTCGGCAAGAGCGCCCATCTCCTCGGGTGTCAGCCCCAGCCTGGCCGCCTGCTGGTCGAGAAAGCTGCCGGTGCCGGCCGCACAGATCGTGTTCGTCGCAAAATCGTCGAACACGGGCCGGGCCTCGCCGTCATGCCGGAACTGGAGAAGTTTGGAATCCTGTCCGCCCATCTCCACTACGCTTCCAGCGCCCGGTACGAACTGCCTGACCGCGGCGGCCAGGGCAACGACTTCGTTAACGGGCTGCACGCCCAGCTCACGTGCGAGACGCTGGGCTCCGCTGCCCGTCAGGGCCGCGGGCATGGTTTCCCACCCTTCGACGGGAGCATTGCGCAGAAGGGAAATGAGTGCGGCAAGGGGGTCTCCCCTGTGCCTCACGTAACCTTCCTGTATTATCAAACCGCCTTCGAGCACGGCGAACTTGGCGCTCACCGAGCCGAGGTCGATACCGATGACCCGGCCGTCCATCATGCCTCCAAGGGAAGATGCGAGGCTTGAATATACCCAGGAAAGCTCTCCCCCCGCTACTTTTCCCGCGAAAAGCCGGAAGCGCTCCCGGGCCCATCACCGCCCGACCTTTTTCATCATATAGTTCAGCAAGCTTAACCTGAAAGGGCGGCCAAGATGAGCTCAGGGGAAGGGAACTGCAAACCGGTTGTCTACGGTTCCGGCGGCGTCGGGGGAAAAGCCTCGGGCCTTTTTTTCGCCATCAGAACACTGGAGGAATCCAGGCCCGGCGAGGAGTTCGCCCCGATCCCCGTCTTCGTGCCTTCGTTCCGGGTCATCTCGACCGATTACTTCGATGACTTCATCGAGCGCAACGGCCTTCACGGTTACGGAACAGCTGCCGAGCCCGATGAGCGGATAGCGTCGGCTTTCATGAAGGGCGACATCTCGCCGGTCCTTCTTGGTGACCTGATGAACTTCATCAAGGATACGCACACCCCGCTGGCGGTACGCTCCTCGAGCCTTCTCGAAGACGCAAGGAACGAGCCTTTTGCAGGCATCTACCAGACGAAGATGATACCCAACAACCAGCCCTCTGACGCCGACAGGTTCAAGAAACTGGTGGAAGCCATCAAGTTCGTCTGGGCGTCCACCTTCTTCCAGGCCGCAAGGGACTATCTGGGCGCCACCGGCCACACCCCCAACGACGAAAAGATGGCCGTGATCCTTCAGGACGTCGTGGGCCGCCGGTTCGACGAGAGGTTCTATCCCGTGATATCGGGCGTCTGCCGTTCGTTCAACTACTACGCGTTCGGAAGGGCCAGACCGGCCGACGGGGTGGTCAATCTCGCCCTGGGGCTGGGCAAGTCCATCGTCGAGGGCGATCCGACCTGGAGCTACAGCCCGGCATATCCCAGGGTGCACCCCCCGTACGGGAACCTTCGGGACCTGATGAAGTTGACCCAGACTGAGTTCTGGGCCGTGAACATGGGCAGGCCTCCCGCCTACGACCCCCTGCTCGAAACCGAGTACATGGTGAAGTGCCAGCTGTCCGATGCCGATTACGACAACACCCTGCGGCCGGTTGCCTCCACATACGACGCCCCGTCGGACCGTCTCGTGCACGGCGTCCAGGCGCAGGGTCCCAGGGTGGTCACCTTCGATCCCGTACTGAAGGACGGGATGATCCCGTTGAACGGAATCCTCAGGCACCTCATGACCCTCTTCGAGGAAAAGTCCGGCTCCCCCGTCGAGATCGAGTTCGCCCTCGAAGGGTACGAGCCCGGCGCACCCTCGAGGCTCGGCTTTCTCCAGGTTCGCCCCATCGTCGCCACAGACAGCATCGTGGAGATCTCCCCTCAGGAGGAACAGGGCCGGAGACTGCTGCTGAAAAGCTCGAAGGCCATGGGGAACGGAGAAAGGAACGACATCTCCTGCGTTCTCTACATGAAGCCCGGCGCCTTCGATGCGGCACGTACCCCCCAGATTGCAAGGGAGATCTCCGAGATGAACCGGGACCTTTCCAGGGAAGGAAAACCATACGTTCTCATGGGTTTCGGCCGATGGGGAAGCTCCGATCCATGGCTGGGTGTCGGTGTGACCTGGGGGCAGATCTCTGGCGCAAAGGTGATGGTTGAGATCAGCGGAGGGAAGATGAAGGTCGACCTCAGCCAGGGCTCACACTTCTTTCACAACCTCACAAGTTTCGGTGTGTCATACTTCTCCGTCAGCGAGGCATTCGACGGCAGCATCGACTGGAACTGGCTTGAGAACAGCGGGAGGACGATCGCTGAAACGGCTTACCTGAAATGCGTTGAGCTGGAAGAACCCCTTCTTGTCAAGGTGGATGGACGAAAAGGAAAGGGCGTAATCCTGAAATGACTGACGAAGCCTCCCGCTCCCAGAGCCTCATAGTTTCCCTCCGGGAAAGGGCAAAGGAACTGAACTGCCTTTACAGGGTTGACGAGATCCTTCTTTCACCGGAAACCCTCGAAACGAAACTCCGCCTCGCCGCCGAGGCCATCCCCAGCGGGTGGTACAGCCCCGATCTCTGCGAGGCCAGGATCCTTTACATGGGAACGAACTACCAGTCCACAGGGTTCAGGGAGGGCGGCGTGAGCCTCACCGAAGACCTGAACGTTCAGGGGAACACCGTGGGCACCCTTACGGTCTCATACCCGGGCGAGGCGCCGAAGAACGAACACGGACCCTTCCTCCCGGAAGAGAAGAAACTTGTCAGAACCCTCAGTCAGCGGATCTCCCACACTATCCTGCACGAAAACCTTGCCCAGGTCTTCCAGGAGGAGAGCCACAAGAGCAAGACATGGCGCGCCGGCACCGAATCGTGGCGTTCGATACTCGAAATGCTCTTCATCACCGACAGGAAGCTCTACAAAACACTTTGCAGAAGGCTTCTGAACCATCTGAACTTCATAGGCGTCCCGCAGGCCCAGGTGCTTCTCAACAAGTGGGTCGGGCAGACGACCGACGGCTCCGAGCCCGACCACGAGGGCATCAACCAGCCCATTCCAAAGCACATGATCGACATCAACCCGCTGATCGTGGAAGAGATACTGGAGATCACGAGCTCGGTCCTCTCCGACGACCAGTTGATGAAGCTTCTTCAGCGATGGGTGGGAGAGAACCGTATCGAGCATTTCATTAACGTGCTGGACGACCACGCCAGCGCCATCAGCGAGATCATCCAGGCCATGGATTCCCACAAGACCATAGTGACGGAGGAACTGGCCCTCTCGCCACCGGTGCTCAACGCCGTGAAGGTCTCGCTCATAAGAAGGTTCGTCAGCAGGAGGCTCGACTACATCAGCACCCTCAAGGACTACGTGACGCTGAACGACTTCTACGAGCTCAGCAAATACCTCGTGTTCCCCGCGAGGAGCCACGGCCAGCTCGGCGGGAAGGGCGCCGGCATCTTCCTGGCCGGGCAGATCCTTAAGCACGTGACGCAGAACGATCCGGTGCTCAGCAACATAAAGACCCCCAAGACCTGGTACATCTGTTCCGACGGCATCCTCGACTTCGTTCACCACAACAGGCTCGAGGAGCTTCTCGAGTACCGTTACAGGTACATCGAGGAGATAAGGATGGAGTACCCCAACCTGATCCAGCTCTTCAAGAACTGCGCGTTCAGCCCCGAACTCATGCAGGGCCTCTCCATGGCGCTGGACGATCTGGGGGAAAAGCCCCTGATCGTCCGCAGCTCGAGCCTTCTGGAGGACAGCAGCGAGGCGGCATTCAGCGGCAAGTACAAAAGCCTTTTCCTTGCCAACCAGGGCACCAAGAAGGAGAGGCTCGAAGCCCTTACCGACGCCATCAGCGAAGTCTACGCATCGATGTTCGGCCCCGACCCCATCGAGTACAGGGGGGAACGGAAGCTCCTCGATTTCCAGGAGGAGATGGGCATACTGATCCAGGAGGTGGTCGGAGCCCACATGGGCGACTACTTCGCACCGGCCTTCGGAGGCGTTGCGTTCAGCAGGAACGAGTTCCGCTGGTCAAGCCGCATCAAGACCAACGACGGGCTGGTGAGGATAGTGCCGGGCCTGGGCACCCGGGCCGTGGACAGGCTTGGCGACGACTACCCCGTTCTACTGGCTCCGGGACAGCCCGGTCTCAGGGTGAACACCTCCATCGACGAGACCATCCGCTACGCTCCCAAGTACATGGATGTCATCAACCTGAAAAAGCGCCGGATTGAGACAGTCCTCGTCGAGGACATGATCAAGGCCAACGGCAACAACTACCCGCAGCTTGAAAAGGTATTCTCGGTCTTCCGTGACGGAATGCTGCACCAGGTCAACCCCGTGACCGACTACGAGAACGAATTCGTCATCCCCACTTTCGAAGGGCTCATGAGCGGAAGCGACTTCGTTCCAATGATGCGCCGCCTCCTGACGCTTCTTGAACAGAGGTGCGGCTTCCCGGTCGACATCGAGTTCGCGGTCGACGGCAGCAATGTCTACCTTCTGCAGTGCAGGGCCCAGAGTTCCTGGCAGAAGGAGGAGAACATACAGCTCCCCGAGCGGCCCTCACCCGAGAACCTGCTCTTCACGGCGGAGAAATTCGTCTCCGACGGGCTTGTACCTGCCGTGACCCATGTGGTCTACGTGGTCCCCGAGGCATACGACAACCTCAAGGACATGAACTCGCTGATCAACGTGGGAAGGATCGTGGGAAAGCTGAACGGCATCCTTCCCAAGGGCAGGTTCGTCCTGATGGGTCCCGGTCGCTGGGGAAGCAGGGGTGACGTGAAGCTGGGTGTCAGGGTGACCTACTCCGACATCAACAACACCGCCGCCCTCATCGAGATGGCTTTCCGGAAGGGAAATTACGTCCCCGATCTCTCCTTCGGAACCCACTTCTTCCAGGACCTCGTCGAGGCTTCGATACGCTACCTCCCGCTCTACCCCGATGATGACGGCATAGCCTTCAACAAGGCTTTCTTCGAGAAGAGCGAGAACTGCCTCGAGGCGGTCCTGCCGGACGCCGCGGGTTACTCCGACGTGATAAAGGTGATAGACATTCCGGCAGTGACCGGCGGCCGTTTCCTCCGGATAGCCATGAGCGGCGACGAGGGAAGGGCGATGGCGTTCCTTGTCTCCGAGGAGACGGTATCAGCGCCGGAGGGCATAAGGAAGATCGCCAGCCGCGAGGCCGACCGCATGAGCGAGGATGAACACTGGATATGGCGCCAGAGGATGGCGGAGAAGCTCGCCCTGGCGATCGACCCCGAGCAGTACGGTGTGAAGGGCGCCTACCTTTTCGGAAGCACCAAGAACGCCACCGCCAGCCCGTGCAGCGACATCGACCTTCTGCTGCACATCACGGGAACCGATCAGCAGAAGAAGCTTCTGATAGCCTACCTCAACGGGTGGGACCTTTGCCTGAGCGAGATGAACTACATCAGGACGGGCATCAAGACCAAAGGCATCCTTGACGTTCACATGATAACCGATGCCGACATCGGGAACAGGAGCTCTTACGCGTCCAGGATAGGCGCCGTGACCGATCCGGCAAGACCGCTGGACATGATGAAAAGCAGGAGGACGACCGGCCGGGCCACCGGCGTCAAATGAGTTCCCTGTCCGCTCCGGACGGGTCGCAAGGGTCGAAGCTGACAAGCGAGAGCTCCGGTCCGTCATGGGCTGCTCCCAGCACCGTGGTGGATCCGATGGCTTCCTTCCACACACCGGTGAGCCTGGCGGATTCGTGGATGTGCCCGTGCAGCGTGAGAAGCGGGCACCTCCGGGTGATGAAGCGCCTTATGGCGATGCTGCCCACATGAACGTCCAGCGGGACGAAGTCAACCGTTCTGCCATCCAGCGCGGCCCTGTCGAGGCCGGTCCTGTAGGGCGGCGAGTGGAAAAGGAAGATCGCCCTGGAGAGATCTTCGCTACCGGTCATCGAGGCCAGGTCCTCCGAAATGGTGGCGTAAAGCAGCTCATACTCGGATACCGGCACGGTGCGCATGCCGTCCGACGGGTGGGAACAGCCGGGGTCGACGAACCTGGAGACGTCGTACCTTTCCCAGTCCTTGAGCCGGAACGGAGTAGGCGGCACATAGGAGTAACCGTAGACCTGAAAGCCGTCTAACTCGGCCCTCCGGCCGTGAACGTACTCCCAGATGCCAGTCGAGGCGGCGTCGAGGACTGAGGCCTCCTCAAACCTGCCGTCGTCGTTCCCAAGGATCAGAAAGACCCTGGGATAACTCTCTCCCATCCTTGCGCGAAGCTCATGAAAACGACGGGAAAGGTAGTCGTTCACGAAATCACGGTGCTCGTTCTCGAAAGACATCAGACGGACGGGGCCGGGAAGCAGGTCACCGCCCATGAAGAGCGCTGAAGGACGGCGGGCCTCGATCATCCCGAAAAGCTTCTCGTAACGGCTCGTGCTGCCGTGAAGGTCTGTCACGAAAAAACAGTTCATGCCGGCGAAGATAAGAAAAGGGGGGCCCGAAGACCCCCCCCTGGACACATGGGGCTCAGATCCAGCCCCTCACCCTGCAGGCCTCCACAACGCGGTTGACGCTGATGATGTAGGCGGCGTCGCGCATGTAGAGCTTCTGTTTCCTGGCAAGCTCGCTGACCGCGAGGAAGGCGTCGGTCATCTTGACGTCCAGCTTGCCCAGGACCTCGTCCTTGGGCCAGAAATAGTTCATGTTGCACTGCACCTGCTCGAAGTAGCTGCAGGTGACCCCGCCGGCGTTGGCAAGGAAGTCGGGGATCATGAAGATGCCCCTCTCCTGGATGACCTTGTCGGCTTCGGGGGTCGTGGGGCCGTTGGCGCCCTCGGCGATAAGCTTCACCCTGCGGGAGATGCTTTCGACGTTGTCCTTGTGGATCTGGTTCTCGAGGGCGCAGGGGAAGAGGATGTCGACGTCCTGGTTGATCCACTCGTCACCCGGAAGGACCTCGTAGCCAAGGCCCCTGGCCTTGTCCTTGTTTATGCCGCCGAACTTGTCGGTGATCCCCATGAGGGCGTCGATGTCGACTCCGTCCATCTTCCTGAACGAGTAGCTGGTCTGGTCGGCCTGGTCCCAGCTGCTGACGCAGATGACGGTACCACCGAGCTGGTTGTAGAGCCTTATGGCGTACTGGGCGACGTTGCCGAAGCCCTGTACGCTGGCGATCGTGTCGGAGGGGCGGATGCCCAGTTCCTTGAGGGCTTCGCGAACCGTGAATACCACGCCGTAGCCCGTGGCCTCGGTGCGGCCCAGTGAACCACCCATGCCGACCGGCTTGCCGGTGATCATGCCCGGGTACTTGGCGCCCGTGATGGCCTCGTACTCGTCCATCATCCAAAGCATGTGCTGGGCGTTGGTCATAACGTCGGGGGCGGGAACGTCCTGCAGGGGACCCACGTTGCGGGCGATCTGACGGATGTAGCCGCGGCAGATCCGCTCCTGTTCCCTCTGGCTGAGGTCGTGCGGGTCGCATATGACGCCGCCCTTGCCGCCGCCGAGGGGAATGTCCACCACGGAGCATTTCCAGGTCATCCACATCGAAAGGGCCCTCACCGTGTCAACCGTTTCCATGGGGTGAAAGCGGATGCCGCCCTTGGCGGGGCCGCGGGCGTCGTTGTGCTGGCATCTGAAGGCCTTGAATGTCTTGACGGTACCGTCATCCATGCGCACCGGGACACTGAAGTGGTACTCCCTCATGGGAAATCTCAGGAAATCCCGGGCGCCCTGGTCCAGTTTGAGGTAATCCGCCACCTTGTCAAACTGCTCCTGTGCCATTTGGAACGCGTTGAAGGTTCCGGTTGACATCAGAAACTCCTCTCTGTGTGAATGCCCCCCAACGGACCGCCCGTTGGACAGGCCTGTTTACAAACCCTGTAATACTTTACCCAACATGCCGTTACTGATCAATTGAGAATGTTTGTGCGGTAAGGATACAGAGCACCACAAATCTACGAAAAAAGACTTCGGCCGGGAAGTGTCTGTCAATTCACAGCTGTTATGCCAAGCTCTAAAGGCCTCGTTTCATTTTGTTACAGCCGTGTTGATCAGAACTCGTAACCAACGCTCAATTCATCTTTTGAGAAGAAGATGGACACGATCTTGGCCTCGGGGGCCCGTGCGATCGATTGAAAATCGAAGCTTTCCTCAACGCCGTCCGCCACCCAGGAAAGGTTGCACTGAACCTCGCCCGGCGGCAGTTCGAGCCGGGAAGGGAACGACTCGTCGGCTTCGATGTCGCTCCAGCTCTGGGATTCCCCGCCTATGGTGAGCGTAACCTCGTCGAGGGCCCGGCCTGTGCCGTTGTTAAGGGAGATCTTGCCCGCGCCGCCGCATGAAACGGCGAGAAGCAATGTGCAAAGAGCAATGGGAACGAACCTTGTTTTCACGACTGCTCCCTTCAGGAACGATTTTTTCCCATGAAGCTACATTGGAAGTATAATTCAAATGAGGCATTTCCGGAAAGGATTCCATTGGCATTTTTGCTTCTGCTTCTCTTCTTCGCTCTTCCCGCCGGGGCCTACGTCGGCCCCGGCGCGGGGTTCGGCATACTCACCAGCTTCCTGGTGTTCGTTAACGCCCTGGCGGTCTCGTTGCTGTCGTTTCTTTTCTGGCCCGTCCTTGCACTGATAAGAAGGGTCAGGAGGAACAGAAGACCCCTGAAACCCGGGGCAAAGCGGCTGGTCATCCTGGGCCTCGACGGCCTCTCCCCGCTCCTCGTCGAAAAGATGTGGGAAAAGGGCGAACTCCCCAATCTGCGAGCGCTCTCAGAAAAGGGAAGCTTCCGCCACCTGCGCACAACGACTCCGGGGGTCTCACCGGTTGCCTGGTCGAGTTTCCAGACCGGGGTCAACCCCGGAAAGCACGGCATTTTCGATTTCCTGGCGCCGGACCGGAAGCGATACCTTGCTGTCCTCTCTTCCGTCCGCACCGGTTCGAAGACGGTGAGGGGCATCACGGGACGCAAAAGAACACGCACCGTCCAGACCCTTATGAGAAAAAGCGCCCCCTTCTGGAGCTACCTTGGGAAGTACGGCGTAAGGTCGACCGTTCTCAGGGTACCCATCACGTACCCACCCGAACCCCTCGACGGCCACCTTCTGTCGGGAATGTGCGTTCCCGACCTCAGGGGAAGTCAGGGCTCATACACAGTGTTGACAACCGGTGACCCCGAACCGATGACTGGCGGTGTGCAGGCAAGGCTCACACCCGACGGCGACCACCGCTTCAGGGGCGAAATCCCCGGGCCCGAAGGCGCGCTCCCCTGCCGGGTCCGCCTCGACACCGGGGGAAAGACGCCGAAGCTATCGCACTCAGGCGGCCGCATCAACCTGCCCTGGAACGCTCTCAGCCCCTGGGTCACCCTCGAGTTCAGGATCTCGGGCAAAAAGGTGAGCGGCATTGCGAGGTTCAGGCTTACCGAAGGCCCGGAACTCTACTGCACCGCACTGCACGTCGATCCCTCGAAACCCGCCGTCCCCCTCGGGCATCCCGTGCATTATTCGCGCTACCTTGCGGGGATGCAGGGACCTTTCGCCACACTGGGACTCGCCGAGGACACCTGGGCACTCTCAAACGGCCACATCGACGACGGCACCTTCATGGAGCAATGCGCCGGCATCTTCAGTGAACGCGAGAAAATGTTCTCCGACGCCCTCTCGAAGAACCCTTCGGGGCTGGTGGTCTGCGTTTTCGACACGCCGGACCGTGTTCAGCACATGTTCTGGGGAAGCGGTTTCAGGGAGGGGTCTCCCATAAGAACAGCCTACGCTCAAATGGACGCCCTGGTTGGCAGGACAATGGCAGCGATGAAAAAGGGCGACCTTCTCATGGTCCTGAGCGACCATGGCTTCACCTCGTTCCACACCTGTGTTGATTTCAACAGGTGGCTGGTCGAGAACGGGTACATGGTGCTGAAGGAGGGCGTGAAGACCGTCGAGACCTCCTACCAGGGGGTGGACTGGGAGAAGACCAGGGCCTACGCCCTCGGGCTGGCAGGGATAAGCATCAACATCCGTGGACGCGAAGGCATGGGCATCGTGGAGCCCGGTGAGGCACCCACCCTGGCCGCTGAGATCGCTGCAGGGCTCGAGCAGTTGACCACTCCCGAAGGCGACAGGGTGATAAGAAGGGCAAGGCTTGGGGCGGAAGAGTACAAAGGCCCCTACGCGGCGGACGGTCCGGACATCATCCCGGGAACTTCAAGGGGTTTCAGGGCGGGGTGGAACTGCGTAACCGGCGGAGTGGGCGAAAAGGTCCTCTACAAAAACGGGCAACACTGGAACGGCGACCACAGCTGCGATCCCGACCTCGTGAAGGGCGTTCTCTTCACGAGCTGGAAGCACGACACACCCGAGCCATCCATAATCGACATCGCCCCGACGGCCCTTGGGATTCTCGGGGTTGCCGCCCCGCCCCACATGGACGGGAGGCCGCTTTGAACCGCAGGGAGTTTCTGAAGAGAACCGCGGCGGCTTCCGCTCTCCTTGCCCTGAGCGCGGGATGCGGAGGGGTTTTGCGCACGAGGAGAAAGGTCCTGGCCCTGGCCTTCGACGGACTCGACCCGGGTCTTGTGAGAAGGTATTCGGCCCTGGGCCTCATGCCCAACGCGAAAAGGCTGATGCAGATGGGTTCACTCAGGAACCTGGCGACGTCCAACCCGCCGCAGAGTCCGGTGGCCTGGTCGGGGTTCATAACCGGCGGCGGCCCGGATGTTCACGGGATCTTCGATTTCATTCACCGCAACCCCGCTGACAGAGTGCCCTATCTATCCACTTCAAGGGTGAATCCCCCGACACGCACCCTCGACGTGGGAGACCTCAGGCTTCCCCTCTCGGGTGGCGGCGTCGAACTCCTCAGGAAGGGTGAACCCTTCTGGAAGCCCCTTCTGCAGAACGGCATCCCGGTCACAATGATCAAGCTTCCCATTGATTTCCCGGCCCCCCGGGACCGGGGAGGCCGGTTCCTCTCCGGCATGGGAACGCCCGACATAAGGGGCAGCCAGGGCAGCTTCACGTTCTTCACCGACGATGCCCGATCACTGAGCGACGACACTTCGGGAGGCATCATCGTGCCCGTCAGGGACAATGGCGACAACTGCTACAGATGCCGGGTGACGGGCCCGCAGAACTCTCTGATCGAGGGCGCACCCGTGATGGAGGCCACGGCCGAGGTCTGGGCGGACCGCACCGCGGAAGCCGTGAGGATCGATCTCCATGGACGGTCATTCGTTGTCGGCGTCGGGCAGTGGTCACCCTGGGTGAGGTTCTCCTTCCCGGCCATCGCCGGAATCTCCACGGTGCACGCCATCGGCAGGTTCTACCTGAAGGAGCTCTCCCCGAAGCTCAGGCTCTACCTCTCCCCCCTCAACATAGACCCCGAGAACCCCGCGCTCCCCATCTCGGGACCGGACTGGTTCGCACGAAGCATCGCTGAAGCTATCGGACCCTATTACACCAAGGGTTTCCCTGAAGACACAAAAGCCCTCTCCCGGGGCATATTCAACGACGACGACTACTTCTCCCAGGCGACGAACGTCTTCGACGAACGCCTGCGGATGTTCACCCACGCGCTCGGCAGCTGGAAGGACGGGCTGCTGTTCTTCTACTTTTCGAGCACCGACCTCAACCAGCACATGTTCTACCGCACCATCGACCCCGAAAGCCCCCTCCACTCATCCGTGGCGCCCAGGTTCAGGAACATCATGGGTGAGCTCTACGCCAAGGCCGACAGGGCCATCGGCCAGGCCATGGAACTCCTTGATGGGAACACCGAGCTGATGGTGTTCTCCGACCACGGCTTCGCCCCCTTCAACCGGGGCTTCGGGCTCAACAGCTGGCTTGGGGCCGAAGGTTACGCCCATGTCGCCAGACCCGAGGACCGCAACAGGGACATGTTCGCCTGCATCGACTGGAGCCGGACCTCAGCCTACGGCCTGGGGCTCAACAGCCTGTACGTGAATCAGGCAGGGAGGGAGCCTGACGGGATCATCACGACCGCTGAGAAGTACCCCCTCCTCGAGCGCCTTGCCCGCGACCTCGAGAGCGTCATCGACCCCCTTACAGGCCGCCGCCCGGTGGAAAAGGCCTACATCGTCGCCGACATGTTCCCCGGGAAGGATCTCCCCCCCTTCGCGCCGGACATGATAGTGGGCTACGCACGGGGCTACAGGAGCAGCTGGGAGACCGCCCTGGGTGCCTTCCCCGAGGAGGTCATAACCGACAACACCGACCCCTGGAGCGGTGACCACTGCGTCGCGCCCATGCTCTGCCCCGGCAGCCTGATCACGAGTTCACCCATGCCGGAAGGCCTTGCCCTGCAGGATATGGGCGCCGTGATAACCCGCGCCCTGACCGGAGACCCGTGACGGCGCTCCTTTCCCCCTTCAGGAACTGCCCTCCCTTCACCGGGCTTCTCACGGTCTCGCTTCTCTTCGGGGTCATCATGATACTCATCTTCAAGTTCACATCGAACCAGAGGGCCATCGGCGCGATCAGAAGCAGGATGGGCGCCCGGGCGCTGGGAATGCTTCTTCACCTCCACTCCCCCATCACCGTGATAAAAGCGGCAGCAGCCCTCATGGCCGACAACTTCGCCTACCTGTGGCGGATAGTCACTCCCATGCTTTTCATCGCAGTCCCCTTCATCCTCACCGCGGCAGCGCTCGATGCCCGTTACGGCAGCATGCCCGTACCCCGGGGCGTACCAACGACGGTAACCCTCACATGGGAAGAACTCCCCGCACGGGAGGGCTTCACGGTTACCGGCACGGGCATCACCGTGATCGAACCCGTTGTCTTCGTGGACACCCTCAGGCAGACCAGTTTCAGGGTGCGGAACGCAACTCCCGGAGCCATGGTCACAGCCGCCGGCGTCACATTCCCGCTCGGCGCTTCGGCGGGAGGGTCCGGCTCGGTCATCTACAGGGGCGCCGCCCGTATGAACCCGGTGGAAAGGCTCCTCAAGCCGTTCCTTGCGCCCCTTCCGCCTGATGGCCCGGTGATCGAGGCAAACGTCTTCATCCCCGAAGCCCGCTACCGGATACTTGGCGGCAGGTGGAGCTGGCTCACGGTGTTCCTGGTTTACAGCAGCCTCGCTGCCATTGCGGGTGCTGCCGCATTCAAGGTAAAGGTGTAGAACAATGGCCAAACTGAAGATGAAACTCGACGACGGATTCATGGAACGAATGAAGAAGGTGGCGGCAACGGGCGGATACTCATCGGTGGACGAGTTCGTCATCCACGTCCTGGAACGGGAGATGGAAAAACTGGACCCCGCCAGGGGTGAATCCGAAGAGTCGATCAGGAAGAAGCTCGAAGGCCTCGGTTACATCTCCTAAAGGGAGGCGACAGCTTTTCAGCGATCTGCACAAGCCAACGGGTTCGAATCCCGTTGGGCCTCCCATAGCCGATCTGCTGCCCCGGGCGTCTTCCCGATCAGGGCCATTCGTCAGGGCGATACCGGAAGCGAACCGCAGGTGTTTGAAGCCCTCGTTATCAACGCTTCCTGACGATTGCCCTGGCCTTGTTGCCGATGTGCCAGTGATTGAACACGAAGTTGGAAAAAGGCCTGTATGAGTAGGTTTCCCAGATGACCAGCTCGAACCCGGTCTCTCTGAGGAGGAATTCGAACGAGCGCCTGCAGTACTCGTTGCAGTGCCCGGGACGCCACGTTTCCGGGTACTTCTTCCGGTAAATGCCTGCTCTTCTCAGCCACCGTTTGAGGCGGGTGTCCAGCCCGTCGATGTTCGGGAACTCCAGAAGGGCGTATCCGCCTTCCTTCAGCAGGGCTGAGATCCCCATCATGGCGCGCTTCGGATCCATCAGGTGTTCCAGCACATGCCGCAGAAGGACAAGGTCGAACGCTTCACCCGTTCCGTGGGAATACTCCATGTAATCGGCCACGACAACGTCGATGCCAAGCCTGGCCTTCACCGAGGCCGCAAGGAAGGGTGACAGCTCGAGCCCACGAACTTCCCACCCCCCACTCCGTGCAAGGTGCAGCAGCCTGCCGTTTCCGCACCCTATCTCGAGCAGTCGCCCGGGAGTGGGCACCCGTCGCCTGAGGAAACGGTGGGTGACGGTCTGCGCGACGTTCCTCCGGTGGCGCTCGTCGAATGGGTCTACGAACTCCGAGGCGTACTTAAGCTGATCCAGCCCGCCGCCAAGGTCGTAGTTGACCAGGCCGCAGTTCGGGCAGCGATGGAAGGTGAACTCGTCCCGGTTGCCCTGATTGTAGAAGGGTCTCAGCGGGCCGTGGCCGCACAGGCGGCAGGTCGGGGTACTGCAACCTTCGTGGTGAGGGCTGCCGGTGGTTTCATTTCCTGAGGGCAAGTTCAATCCCCAGTTCTCGCGCCTTCTCCCTGACTTTCTCCACCACTTTTGCCGCCTTCTCCCTTTCTCCGCTTTCCAAGGCTTCAACTTCACTTCCGATGAACTCAGCAAGCTCCTCGACCGCCCCAATCGGCAAAAGCTCCATTGCTATGCAGTACAGTGACTTCGATCTTCCGTCATTGTACTTCTCGATCAGCAGTTTCAGACACTTCTGCTTCCTGTTCAAGGTTGTCAGGTATGTCGAAAGGTCTTTTCCGGCATCCTCAAGGTTCGCCCTGACATTCCTGTAGGTGATGAACGAATCCGTCTGCCCGATGTTCTCGTACCTTCCGCACGGATACCCGTCGCACTCGAAGCAGTACTCGATGCTGCCGTGCTTCCTGCTGCAGGTGACGACCGCGCACGAGGGATGCTTCTCTTGAAAGCCCTCACCCCCGCAACCGGGGCATCTTGATGCCCCGTCGGTGTGGAACCTGGGACAGAGACAGCAGTTCAGCCCGCAGAGGGCGAAACCGGGTTCTTTTCTGGTGAATGGCACCAGGCAAGCCTTTTTGATGTCTGCACCACGGGAAGAGCGTGAATGCAGGACCACTTCAAACGCCCTTCTCAACATATGATCTCAGAAGCATCGAAAACAGCTCCTGGCTGTGCTGGCGCTTCTTCTCCCTGAAGGGGAAACGCCTGTCGAACTCGATCGCTTCATCGTGATCCAGATCGTAGACTTCACTGCCTGTGTATTCGTAGCCTCCCTTCCCGCTGATGCCTCCGTTCAACTCGAGTACAAGCAGCCCCAGCGGCTGTCTGCCCCCCTGCATGCTGACCCCGCAATCGACACCGTTCCTGAAACCGTGCCTGCAGTAGTTGTGAGGGTCGCCAAGTATGATAATGGCAGGAAAGCCCATCTCTTCAGCGATCTTCCCGGTGTGCCGTATCAGTGCACTGCCGATGCCACGCCTCTGATGGTCGGGGTGAACGCACAGCGGACCGAACGAAACGGTCCGTATCCGTTCCCCTTCGCGGTCTTCGATGAATGACCCCGTGTACATGATGCACCCTGCGATGTCTCCATCCTTCAGGGCGATGAACGACAATTCCGGGATGTAGTCCTCATGAGAGCGCATCCTGTGAACCAGGTAGTGCTCGTCGCATCCCGGGACATAGAGGTTCCAGAACGCTTCCCGGGTGAGTTGTTCGACTTTGAAATACTCGTCTTCCTTTTCGTGGCGGATCTCAAGGTTCATCGGTTTTCCTCCCGCATTCCGAGGTCCCGGGGACAAAGACAACATCGCACACTTCGCAGGCATCGCTCTCCGGATGGCGGAAGCGACCCCGAATATGTCAGGTCTGCGACAGACTGCCCGGAAACACCAATGGCAAGGGGTCAGTCAAAATCCGGATCGCTGTCGAAGAATACATGACAGAACAACCTGTCGGATGCGGGAGAGAGTATCATGGTGCTCACATCATGGCCGATGTCGATCTCGCCCACGGGCTGGAATCCGGGCATGTCCATCGCCATGATGCTGTACTCCCACTCCCGGTCCGGATAGATGAACAGCCTTGAAAGCTGTTCCGCGAAGCACAGCAGCTCAGCTTCGCAGGAGTTCTCCTGAGTATCGAGCACATCGAAGCTGGTTCTGTCAAGTTCAACGAGCGTGTGTCCAGGAGATCCTCCGTATCCGGTGCTCCAACGGATGAAGATGCTGCTGCCCCCCCGGGGTGCCTGCATCAGCCGGATCTCCCCCGGAAAGGAGCGGCTCCGAAGAAGCTCACCGGTATCGGGATCGCAGGCGTAAACGGAAGCTCCCGAACAGATGTACATCTCGTCGCCCGAATCCGGGAAGAGAACGCCATTGTCGCTGTAGACCTGCAGTGTATCGGTGAATTCCATCAGGCGGGTGTCCAGTATCCTCATCGGCTCGCCATCGGGAACAAGGTAGAGAAGATCGGTGCCGGGCCGTGTTTCAATCCTGTAGAAGGCGGGAGCGCTACCAGCGGGGATCGAGTCGGCAATGCTCATGTCTGCGGTTGTGATCCTGTAAACCATCGGGTTCAAACTGAACGTGACCACGAAAAGCAGGGAGTCGTTCCCTGAGATGGCTGAGCTTGACGTTGACATCACCGGTTGTGCCGGCAGGTCCAATTCCGCATACGGGGTCATTTCCGCAGTGTCAAACCTGACAACCTTCCATGGAGAAAGGATGTAAAGGAAGCTCCCGTCAGAGCTTATCTCCATGTCGGAACTGAAGTAACCGATGGAAGCATCATGAGTGGATGCAATGCTTCCCGAGACGCAATCGATAACGATCAGATCGTCCCTGACATACTCCGAGGGTCCGGTGGTGCCGCAGCCAAGGACGGTCAGGATCACGGCTGTTGCGACACTTCTGTTCATTTCATCCTTCCCGCACGGCATTTTTGTTCCGCAGCATCTCGGAATTCTTAGTGTAGCGAAAGCTGTAACAATCGGCAAGAAGTTCACTGAACGGTTTTCACCCGCTTTCGTACCGGTCGTTCCCTCCCGGGGCTGCCACCGCTCACGGGTTTGCCGTATGTTCCGGCATTGTCGCTGACGTACTAACCGGGAGGATGACATGAGCGAGGTCCGCTGGTCCGTAAGCCCCGGGGGGGAGAGATTCGCCCTTCCCGTTCCCGAAGACTACCCCGTTGAGCTTGACAGGCTTCGAGGGCTCGTGGAGCTCAACCGCTCCATGGGCAGGGAGATCGTTGCGGTGGTTGGCCTTGGTTTTGTGGGGGCGGTCATGGCGGCGGTCGTGGCAGATTCGGTCCGGGCGGACGGGAAGCCCGGCAAGTTCGTCATAGGTATGCAAAGGCCAAGCACCCGAAGCTACTGGAAGACCCCGCTCCTGAACCGGGGCATCTCCCCGGTCACCGCGGAGGATCCCGAAGTTGCCCCGATGATCGCGCGCTGCGTGCTCGACAAGAAGACGCTCGTGGCAACCTATACTGAAGAGGCGCTTTCTCTTGTGGACGCAGTGGTCGTCGATGTGCAGTGCGACTACCTGAAGAACAGGTTCGGGAACTGCCGGGACGGCTCGGCGGACATGGCTGCGCTCGAGGAATCACTTGGGGTGATCGCACAGCACATTCAGCCTCATGCCCTGGTACTGATCGAAACCACGGTTCCGCCGGGAACCACCGAGCAGATAGCCCACCCCATAATGAAAAAGGTGTTCGGGAAGCGCGGCATCGAAAGCGAACCCCTTCTGGCGCACAGCTACGAGAGGGTAATGCCCGGGCGCAACTACGTCGCCTCGATACGCGACTTCTGGCGGGTCTGCAGCGGCGTGAACACCGAGGCCAGGGAAAGGGTGACGAAGTTCCTGAACGAGGTCCTCAACACGAGGGACTTCCCCCTGACGGTGCTCGACCGCCCCATCGAATCCGAGACCGCAAAGATCGTCGAGAACAGCTACAGGGCAACGATCCTGGCGTTCCTGGACGAATGGTCGGTGTTCGCGGAACGCAACGGTGTGGACCTGAACAAGGTCATCGGTGCGATAAAGGTCAGACCCACCCACTCCAACATGATCTTCCCGGGGCCGGGGATAGGGGGTTACTGCCTTCCCAAGGACGGCGGGCTCGGGGTTTGGGCATATCGTCACATAATGGGCTTCGAGGACGACATCTTCAAAATCACGCCGATGGCGGTCGACATCAACGACACGCGCTCGCTCAGGGTTCCGCAGATGGTGCGCGACGCACTCAGGAACATGAACCGGGGCATCTCCTCGGCCGACGTTCTCGTTCTTGGCGCTTCCTACCGCGAGGATGTGGGCGACTCACGGTACAGCGGTTCCGAGGTGATCGTCAGGAAGCTCAGTGAAATGGGCGCCGACGTGAAGGTGCACGACCCCTACATGGAGCACTGGTGGGAGTTCGAGGCGCAGGAGACCTACCCGAAGCCGGGCTTCAGCTGGTCACGGTTCTTCCACAGGCAGACCCCGCTTGCGAACCTGAGGATGGAAAAGGACCTGTGGGAGGCCATGAAGGGGGCCGACGCTCTTGTACTGGCGGTCAGGCACTCGGAGTACATGGCCCTCGAGCCCGACGCCGTCTTCGAAGCGGTGGGAAAACCCTTCGCAGTCATCGACTGCTTCTGCATGCTGGACGACAACAGGATCCGCCGGTACCTCGAGCTCGGTTGCGAGGTCAAGGGGCTGGGCCGCGGTCACATCAGACGGATGAAGGAGAGCGTGAAGGCGGCGGTCACTCCACGCTGTTGACGGCTCCCGGAGTTCCCCAGCACTTGTCGTCGCCTGTCTCGGGATCCGGAAGCGGGCAGTCGAAGTCGACCGATGCCGCCCAGTTCGCAGCATTGTTGGGTCCCCTGATGTTTATCTTCTCAAGCGAGGCACCCGTTCCGTCGGCGGCGCTTCGCTGCTGCCCTTCCCCTATCCCCCAGTGGTCGGTGTATGAGAGCATGTCGATCATCATTCCGTAGCGGTCGCTGAGGGTTATCATGTCCGACGCGTTCGAGAGCCCCGGCCACTCGCCGGTCCATGAAACGACGAGAACCCTTTCGCCGTAGGCATCGACAAATGACTCCATGTCTGCGGGAACCACCACCCTGGCACCGGGAGCAAGTTCGTACTCATCCAGTACAAGCCCGTTGCCGCGGTCGCTGAACACCATTCCCTGGAGCTGAAGGGGCTCGGCGGTGAGGTTGCAGAGCTCGACCCATTCGTAAAGACTGTCAGGGCCAAGTGTGGGGCCATCGGGGTTGTACATGATCTCGGTGATGGCCGCGTCGTTCAACCCCGAAACCAGCGCCATGAACAATGATACGCCAATCAGCATTGTTGCCTCCGGAAAAGTGTTGGGGGCCGTGCTTCAGAACTTGAGGTAGCTTCCAATTCTGACGTAGGGGCCCGAGAAATCGACAGTGAAATCATCGGTGGTGTCATCGTCGAGCTTCACGTCGCACTGCCTGTAACCGCCCTCTGCACCGAATACGAGCGGAATGCCCAGAAAGTTCCCCGATTCCTGGTCCAACCTCACTCCAGCCGTGAAACCAAGCCCTGAACCTTCGTGCGATGAGGTTGTGTTGGGAGTGTCGATGCTTCTTGTAACCAGGGCGAGGGAAGGCCCTCCGCCGACCGAAAAGGCGGGGTTGTCAGTGAGTTTGTAGTAAGCCGAGAGGTCGAAGTTCACCGAGCTGTTCTCGAGGGCCACGACCTCATCGTCGGGTGACCCGAACAGGAAGGCTATGCCTCCGGTCAGGATTCCCAGGAGAATGTAGCCTCCCGGGTTGTAGTTCTCCTCGTAGACGCCGTTGTACCTGCTGACAGAAAAGCCCCCGCGCAGACGAAGCCTCTCGGAAGCGTCGCCGATGGCCTCGAGACCGCCCGCCCAGGCCACATCGTCCAGCTTCAGGGGAAGACCGCCCTCGGAGAGCAGCTCGGCGTAATCATTCTCGTCAGCCATCCGGGGGAAGGCGCCGTCAAACGTGAAACCTATCCTGAAAGAGCTTCCCTGGAGAATGAGAAGCATCGCGGCGGACACAATGGCCGTCATTGTCTGTTCACCTCCAGAATCGTCACCGAAACCCTCTCGCCGTCGAGCCAGACCTCGAGCGTGTAAAGGCCGTCGCCGGGATACTCTCCGCCGTCGTCGAACAGGTCCCAGACCACGCTGTGTTCGCCGGCTTCGAGTTCCTGTGAATCGAGAAGGGTTCGGACCGTTGCCATCAGGCTGTTACGCACCACCACATCCACTGTGCCCGGGTTCTGGGTGGTGAAGAAGACTTCCACGCTCTCCTCGACCACCATGAAGGGATAGCTCGTGTCATCGCAGGCAATCGAAAGAAGAAGACAGACGAATACGAGTGTTGGAATACGCAACCCTCTCATTCAATCACCCCCTGTAATAAAAACCCCCGCAGAGTGCGTTTCAACATTATATCACCCATGGATCGTTTCAACAAGGCACAGAACTTGTCTGCGCACTTCAGGTTGCGATGGCTGAAAGGACCGTTTCAGCGTAGACACGGGCCCCCAGGCTGTTGAGATGGGCACCGTCCATGGTGAGGTGAAGGCCCCGCCGGCGGGCCAGATAGTCAGCGCCGGCGTCGGGCGCCGTGACAAGTGAATCGATGAAAACCGAGGAATGCCTGTCCAATAAGTAGGGTGAAGGCTCGGCCACCTTCCGCATCTCGGTGTCGAAAGCCTTTGCCACATCGGCAATCCCCGCGCCATGCCCCTCCCCCAGCGTCCTTATCACGGCGTTGTAGCGGTTCCTTGTCTGGTTGATCTCGCTTTCGGGGTTTTCACCCAGACACGCCACGGTGGCGAGGATGACCCTGACTCTCCGGGGGATGGTGGAGAGCATCTCCCCGTAGGTCTGCCGGAAAGCCTCCGGGGTCACCATTGGAACGCTGCCCCTGAACTGAAGGTCCCTTGCGAGTTTTTTCCAGGGGCCGCCCCTGCGGTGGAACATGGGGATCAGGATGTCGTTGGCACCCACTTCAAGAAGCAGGATGTCGGGGTTGCATGAGGCGATGAGGGGGTTCAGCCGCCACCTGACCTCGGTTACCGTGGCCCCGCCCCTGCCCTCGACGACCATTTCATGCGTGCAGCCAAGCCTGGCCATCATGGAGGGATAGCCCACGCCGGGACGGCCGGCGGTGAGACTGTCGCCAAGAAGCAGCAACCTGCCCATGTCACCTTTCCCCTGTTTGGATCGATTATGCGGCATCGCCCGTAGAAAGGGAATGTGCTTTCCAGGCGTCCGGGAAGCCTGTGGCAGAACGGCCCCTACGGAATGGATGCCGGAGGCTTCCGGCGGGTCCCTCCGGAAAAAGGACCCGCCGGGATCGGGGCATCAGTTGAAGGACAGTATGGAACTGCGGATTATCCCCACGCAGTCGAGGATCTGTTCCTCGGTGATTACCAGAGGCGGCGCGAACCTGATTATGTCGCCGTGGGTGGGTTTTGCCAGAAGGCCGTTCTCGGCCATCTTGAGGCAGACGTCCCACGCTTCCATCCCGCCGGTGGGCTTGATGACGACCGCGTTCAGGAGCCCCTTCCCCCTGACCTTCGAGATCATGGGAGAATCTATCGCCGAAAGCTCTTTGCGCAGAATCGCGCCGAGTTTCTCGGAACGTTCGGCGAGCTTCTCCTCCCGTACGACCTCCAGGGCGGCTATGGCAACCCTGGCGCCGATCGGGTTGCCCCCGAAGGTCGAGCCGTGCTGGCCCGGCTTTATCACGAGCATGATGTCGTCGTCGGCCAGAACCGCTGAGACCGGATAGAGGCCTCCGCTGATGGCCTTGCCCAGGATGAGGATGTCGGGCCTTACCCCTTCATGGTCACACGCCAGCAGCCGTCCTGTGCGGGCGATACCGGTCTGGACCTCGTCTGCAATGAAAAGGACGTTCTTTCTCCTGCAGAGCTCGGCGGCACTGCTGAGGTAACCCTGGTCGGGAACGTAAACCCCCGCCTCGCCCTGGATGGGCTCCACAAGGAACCCGGCGACATCGGGGTCTTCAAGCGCCTTTTCCAGCGCCGGAAGGTTGTTGTAGGGGATTCTCACGAAACCCGGAGTGAAGGGGCCGTAATCGCTGAAGGCGTCGGGGTCGCTTGAGAACGAGACGATGGTCGTTGTGCGCCCGTGGAAGTTGTTCTCGCACACGATGATCTTGGCGTTGTTCCCGGATATGCCCTTCTTCGAGTAGGCCCACTTCCGGCAGAGCTTGATGGCGGTTTCGACCGCTTCGGCGCCGGTGTTCATGGGAAGCACCTTTTCGTAACCGAAGTACCCGGTGACGTACTTCTCGAAGACACCCAGGACGTCGTTGTAGAATGCCCTGGAGGTGAGGGCCAGAACCTGGGCCTGGTCGGTGAGCGCCTTGACGATCTTCGGGTGGCAATGCCCCTGGTTGACCGCCGAGTACGAGGAAAGGAAATCGTAGTAACGTTTTCCCTCGACGTCCCAGACGTGGACGCCCTGCCCCCGGGCCAGCACCACGGGAAGGGGGTGGTAGTTGTGGGCCCCGTACCTGTCTTCGAGCTCCATCGCCAGCTTCGAGGTCATCTTCTCTGCAGTCATCACTCACGCTCCCGTGCGGACGGCATGCCGGGGTTCCTTCCGGAAAACCGGTTCCTGCCGATGTTTCAGTGGTGAAAGCCGGTTCGCGGCCTTCGTTTGCATTGAGCGACGATGCTAACAAAGCGCCCCTGAAAAGTCAAACAGAGGGATTGTCGGGGTTGACGGGGCTGGACATATAACCACTTCGGCTTCGTTCCACGGGAAAGGAAAACCCGCCGTGAAGAGCCCGGGAGGGAACTACGTCCAATGGTCGGTGGCCCAGATCGTTTCAGGGGCCGTCTGCGCCGGGCTGACACTGCTTTCCGTTCCCTTCCTGCCCACCCTCGGGGCATCGCTGCTGGTGATCGTCATCTACAAGCTCCTGTACAGGTGGGAACACAGGGCCACCGAAACCGACATGCAGAACATGCTGAGGGTGTTCTCCCTCTCCAGTCTAGCCACCCTCGCCGTTCTCACGGTTGCCGGCAAATGGTTGCATGACTTCTGGTTGAATGCCTTGTGGGCCGTGGCGCTCGCATCCAGGGGTTTCTTCGGTCTCATCGTTTTCGCCCGCAGGACCCGCGGGTCCGGGGCGGGAACAGGAAGGGAGGATTCGGAATGAGGGTTCTAACGCTTCTTCTTGTCTGTGCCGGAGCCGTCTCTGCGGCGTCCGACACATCGGTGCTGGTCGAAGTCACCGGGGACGGTGTGTTCTACGTCCCGGCTCCTCCCTCCACTGTTCTGCCGGCGCCATCGACTCCATTGGTCGGTTCCTCCCTCCTTTGGCATTACAGCCAGGCCGAAGGCCTCACCCAGAAGACATGCCCGATGGGCAACTCCGGAGAGTTCGTGTTCACCGGCGGCTGGTACGGCGGCGGCAGGATGTTCGAAGGTGTTTCAGGCGACGGCACGGTGTTCTGGCAGAGCGAGCCCGAACTCGAATCGGGCCAGTACTGGACATCGCTCGGCACCGGTACCTCGGCCGCCGACACCGCCGACAGGTACTGGCTTGCACGCACTTTCGCGGTCTGGGACGACAACGGAACACCGGGTTACACACCTGACGACATCCTCGTGTCGGACGACAACGTGGAGGTCTGCCTTTTCAGTGGAGCCTCGTCCGATCCTTTGTGGGTCTGGGACGGGTCGGGGTCCTTCGAACCGGGAATGGTCGACCAGGCCGGCACTTACGACTGCTCGGACGACGGGTCGATCTTTGCGCTTGGTGGCTTGAAGGACGGTCACCTGGCCCTGGTCGTCTTCGGGCATGGGTCACCCGAGCCCGTGCTTCTCTACGAGAACGGCGACTACGCATACTCGCCAAGACAGCTCCGCCTCACGGCGGACGGGTCGAAGATGATCTTCAGCGTTGGCGCGACCCTTCTTCGTGTCGACGTGGCGACAGGCGCGCTCGAGGGCACTTTCAACCTGGGGGCATCCACCGACTGCTTCGGCGTCTCCGCCGACGGCTCACTTGTCGCTTTCGGCTTCACGGCAGCCAGGCTGGCGCAGTGGAACGGTTCGGCTTACGAACAGGTCTGGTCGAGGGGCGTCAGCGGGTACTACGCCGGCGCCGCAGCAGTTTCGGATGACAACGGCACCGTCTACTTCGGCTTCTACAAGAACAACTACATGTCCAACAGGATCTACAGGTTCGACGCGGCCAGCTCGACGCCGGTCTGGACCTACGATTACCCGACCGGATCAGGAGCCCACCAGGACATCGTGAGCTGGATGGACTGCTCCTCTGACGGAAGGTGGCTTGCAGTCTCCTCCTGGGGCTGCCAGAGCGGCGGCGGTCCTGAGGTGACGGTTCTTGACGATGAGGAACCTTCCGCTCCCGCATTCACTATCGACACGCCCGGGTCCATGTTCCATGTGGACATCTCGGCGGATGGAAGCCTTGTCAGTGCTGCAGGCAAGCATGTTCACGCCAATGTCTTCGGGTCGGGCACCGACGTCTGCATGGCCGAGGTGACGACAACGGGGATTTCGGAGGGAGTGCCGGTCGCCGGATCCCTTTCGGGAATCCCCAACCCGTGTTCCGCTTCCGGTTCCGTCATTTTCGGGTTCTTCCTTCCCGAACAGGGACACGTGGACCTGAGCGTATTCGACCTTGCGGGAAGGCGGGTTGCCCGTATCCTGGGCGGAGAGATGCGGGAGGGCGAACACACCGTTTCCTACTCCCCCGACCTTGCATGCGGGCTTTACCTCGTCCGTCTCGCAACACCTGGAAGGGTGGAACTCACCAAGCTCCTGGTCAACGACTGACATGAACATGAACATGACTCCCGTTCCATGGCCAACTTTCATACATTCGGAAGCGAACCGCGGAGTCGACCGTTACAAACCCGGGGAGGGTTCATGACCGAAGGGCCACCGATCGTTGTCGAACACCTTGTGCGAACCTTTCAGGTAAAGGCGGGGCTCGCCAGGGTCGAGGCGGTGAAGGACGTCAGCTTCAATCTCGAACCCGGTGAGATACTTGGCTTTCTGGGACACAACGGCGCCGGGAAGACGACAACCATGAAATGCGTCCTGGGGCTTCTCCACCCCACTTCCGGCAGGGCGAGGGTATGGGGGTTGCCCCCCGGAAGCGCAGGCGCCAGGGCAAGGCTCGGGTACGTGCCCGAAAACCCCGACTACGATCAGAGCTTCTCGAGCCTCGAACTGCTTCGGGCTTTCGCGGGAATGCGCGG
Source organism: Candidatus Fermentibacteraceae bacterium (assembly GCA_041750285.1). Taxonomy (GTDB): domain Bacteria; phylum Fermentibacterota; class Fermentibacteria; order Fermentibacterales; family JCC-6; genus UBA6080. The sequence goes on from JBGSZS010000004.1 coordinate 74,076, forward strand.
CCTCGGGGGAACCGAAGCCGACTGGAGAAAACTGCTCGAACGGGTCGGACTTCGCGGCTGGGAGACCATGAGGCTCAAGAACTACTCCAAGGGAATGCGCCAGCGGCTCAGCCTTGCCCTTGCGCTGCAGTCGAAACCGGGGCTCCTCGTACTCGACGAGCCCACGGGAGGCCTCGACCCCATCGCAAGGAAGGAGTTCCGCGACATCATCCTCGAGGAGAACGCAAGGGGAGCTTCGATCTTCCTCTCATCGCACCTTCTCAGTGAGGTTGAAAGCGTCTGCAACCGGGTGATCATCCTCAACCGTGGAACGGTGGTTCGCACCGGAACCCTCGAGGAACTTCTGGGCGGAGAGGAAACCCACAGGGTCTCCTACCTCGAGGACCGGACGGCCAGAGAGGTCACAGTTCCTTCGGACGCACTGCAGAACACGATCGACATGCTGCGCGCCAAGGGGTTCCCGGTAACGGGCGTCGAGAGATCATGGAAGAGCCTCGAAGAGGTTTTCCTGTCCGCGACGGGGGCACGGTCATGAAGGGTGTTCTCGTTTTCAGCGTCATGACCCTCCGGATGCTCTTCCGGAAGAGGACGCCCTGGGGGATACTGATAGGCGTTCTTCTGGCACTTTTCGCCATCGCCCAGGTTCCAAGCTTCTCCGTCGGGAACCAGGGCAGGTTCATACTGGATTTCGGCCTTTTCGGAATAGAGCTGGGCGCCCTTGTCCTTGCCCTGGGTCTTGCTGCGAACCTGTTCCCGCAGGACCGTGAACAGCGCACCGTGATGCCCCTCGTGGCGGTCCCGCTCTCCCGCTGGCAGTACCTGCTGGGACGTTTCCTGGGCGCTGCGATGGTTCAGGCATCCGCTCTTCTCGTCAGCTGCGCGGGACTTGTCGTGATCCTCCTGATCCGGGGGATTCGGGTCCCGGGAGACATACTCCCCGCCACGGTCCTGATCGTGTCCGAGGGATGGTTCCTCCTGGCAACGGTGTTCTTCTTCAGCTTCTTCACAAGCCCACCGCTGAACTGGCCCCTCACGACGATCCTGTTCGTGCTCAGCCAGATGAGCGTGCGGGACTTCGTGGGCCTCGCCCCGTCGAGCCCCGACCTCATGCGCGGCCTGAGGCTTCTTCTTCCCCACGCCGATGTGTTCCACATAAAGGACCCCCTGGCCCACGGTTTCGACGTGGCCCCGCAGTTCTTCGCTCTGGCTGTTTTCTACGGGCTCTGCTACACGGCGTTCATGCTCAGTCTGGCCCTGGCCGTCTTCCGGGGAAGGGACCTGAAGTGAGGGCCCTTCCCCTGCTTGTCCTCGTGCTTCTCTGCGGCTGCAGCCTGAACTCCGACCCCGTCGACAACGCCCCCCACGAAGTCCTTGGGGAGGAATGCGACCTTGACCACGAACACCGGCAGCACGAGGCCGGACACGCATGCAGTGAAACCCGCTGGTTCTTCACGCAGCCCTGGGCCGCCAGATGGTACTGGGACAAGCTGCTGAGGGATGGCTTCGTTCTTCTGGCACTCGCGGCGGCTGTTACGCTGCTTTCCCGCAGGAGGGGCTCATGAGGCACGGAGAGCGCCTCGTTCCCCTGGGTGCCGCTGCGGTCTTCCTGGCCCTTGCCTTCACGAGCGGCAATGCCGTGAGGGATGAGCACAGGGCCGACATCTCCGGGAACCTGAGAACGATCGGCTCGGGGATCGACAGACTGAGGCGCGTTGCCGCGTCAGCACTCTACCTTCAGATGGACGACTACCACCATATAGGGATGTACCAGGGGCAATCATGGGCCACCATTACCGACTACCTGCCCCAGGCCTGGCTGGTCTCCAGGCTCGACCCGGGCTTCTCCGTGGTCTTCGTGGACGCCGCGAACCATCTGGCCGTAAATCTGGGCATGGTGGAAGAGGGGCTGGAACTGGCCAGGGAGGGTATCAGGCACAACCCCGACAGCCTCGACATTGCCTTTGAATACGCCTTCCTCCTCTTCGAGACGGGCGCGGGAAGCAGTCGTGAAACCGTTCTGGCGGTGATGCATTACCACGAGCTTCTCAGGTTGGGCAACGGCGACAGGTCCGGCCCGTTCAGGGAATCGTCGGCCTCCCGCATCGCTTCCGAGGCCCTTTCCACTACAATGCCTGATTTCAGCGAGCTGTATGCAAGGAGGGCCGGGTTCCTGTCCATGGCCCTCCGGTCAGGGCTATACTACCCGGGATACATGAGCGAGTCACCGGAGCATTCGAACGGAGGCGATCAATGACTTACACGATGCCGATGGATCTCACGGCCAAGATCATCTGGTACTGCACTCCGGTGGATGTGGAAGAGGGGGATGTGATCCTCAGGCGGGGGGACACCTCGACCGACCTCTACATCATCACCAGGGGAAAATTCAGGGTCTATGACGATTCACGCAACGAGGATTTCCTGCTCGCCATGCTTGAACGGGGCAGCGTGTTCGGCGAAATGGCATTCCTTGACGGGCTTCCCCGTTCGGCCACCATAGAGGCTTGCACGGCGGGAAGCCTTCTGCGGCTGGGTGAGCAGGAATTCAACAGGATGACCATCAAGGCCCCCGAGACTTCCGTGAAGTTCCTCAGGGCTCTTTCGGGAATAGTCTGCAGAAGGCTCAGGGTGATGAACGATGCCCTGGCGGGAGTTGCCTTCAGCAGCGGTCCCATGTCGCCCGAAGAGGAACAGGAACTGCTTGACACGATCCGCGCCATGCACCATTCCGTGAAGGTCGAACTCTCGGACGAGTGACCTTTCCTACGGTTCGTCCCGATGGATGGGTTCCACAACCCAGATGAAGTGATTGCATTCGGACAGCGGGATTCTCTCGAGCGTGTAGTTCCGCCATTCACTGTCCTGTATTCGGAGATCGTACCATCCCCTGGTGACCTGGAAGATCAGTGAGCTGTCGGGAAGAAGCACCGACATGCTCAGCATGTCGACCCACTTTTCCCGCCCCGCCTCGGTTATCCAGATGAAATAGAGCTCGAGGTCGGTGCCGTTCTTTATCTCAACGGTGGCCGCCGTCACCCCGAGGGACAGGACAAGGATCATCAGGACTGCTTGCTTCATTGTTACCTCACGGGGCTTTACCCGCTATAACCCTTTATGTTCCATCCATTGACAGGCTGAGCCGGCGCCGCTCGAGGTCGACACCGATCACCTTGACCTCGACCCACTGACCCACCGTCACCACATCGGACGGGTTCCTCACGAACGATGAGCTCATCCTGCTGATGTGCACGAGCCCGTCGGTGTGCACTCCCACGTCGACGAACGCCCCGAATCCCGTAACATTGGTGACGATGCCCGGAAGGACCATTCCCTCTGTGATGTCGGGAAGATCGTGGACATCGGCGAAGCAGCGGGCCTCGAACTGCCGTCTGGGATCCCTTCCCGGTTTCTCCAGTTCCCGCATGATGTCCGTCAGTGTGGGAAGACCCGCATCCCCGGTCATGTAGTCTTCAAGCCTGAGCGAAGCCCTCAGCTCACTGCGGGTCATCAGCCCCCTGACATCGGTGCCGAGGTCAGCCGCCATCCTGTTTACCAGGGCGTACCGCTCGGGATGGACGGCGCTGGCATCGAGCGGTTCCGGTCCGTCGCTTATCCGCAGGAAGCCGGCGCACTGCTGAAATGCCTTCGGACCCAGGCCTTGCACCGAGAGGAGCTGTTTCCTGGATGTGAACGGACCGTTCGCAGTACGTGCATCGACAACCGCTCTGGCAGTTTTCGGGCCAAGACCGGAGACGTAGGTCAGAAGTCTGGTGCTCGCCGTGTTCAGTTCGACCCCGACGGAATTCACGCACCGCATCACCGTGTCGTCCAGGTTCCGTTTCAGAAGAGCCGGATCCACATCGTGCTGGTACTGCCCCACCCCTATGCTTTCGGGGTCGATCTTTACCAGTTCCGCCAGGGGATCCTGAAGCCTTCTGCCAATGGAGACCGCCCCCCTTACAGTGAGGTCGAGGTCGGGAAACTCGTCACGGGCCTCCTTCGAGGCCGAGTAAACCGACGCGCCGCTCTCGCTCACCATCACCACCGTAGAACCGAGATCCAGACCCCGGATGAAGGCTTCGGTCTCGCGGCCGCCCGTTCCGTTGCCGACGGCAATGAACTCGGGACCGTAGACCTCCTGCATCCTCCTCAGCCTTGTTTCGGCCTCGGGTTTGCGGTGGAGCATGAACACGTCATGGTGAAGCAGGGCTCCCTGGGCGTCGAGGACCGCGACCTTGCACCCGGTCCGGAGGCCGGGATCGACGCCCATCACGCTCCTTCTGCCAAGCGGAGGCGACATCAGAAGGTTCTCGAGGTTCGCCGAGAACACCCTTACGGCCTCGAGGTCGGCGCGCTCCTTCGATGCCGCCCTGGCCTCGGTTTCCATCTGGGGGCCGAGAAGCCTGCGGAAGCCGTCGAGCAGGGCGTCGAGTATCTGCAGGGCTTCAGGTGTTCCCTCCGACCGGATGAACCTTTTACGGAGTATTCCCAGCGCCTTCTCCTCCGGAACCGTCACGGACAGGTTGAGGAAGAGCTCCTTCTCGCCGCGGCGCATGGCGAGGACCCTGTGGGATGGTGCCTTGGCCACCGGCTCGCTCCAGGCGAACCAGTCCCGGTACTTGCTGCCCGCGGCTTCCTTTCCCGGGATCACCCTGCACGAAAAGGCGCCCTCGCGTGAGAAGAGCCTTCTGACTGCCTCACGGGTCTCGAGGTCTTCACAGGAGACCTGCGCGATTATGTCCCGGGCGCCCTCCAGAGCTTCCCCGGGACCGTTCACGCCCTTTTCGGGATCGACGAATTCCCGGGCGTACTCAACAGGGTCGCCCCCGCGCTGTTCGAGGATGCGTTCGGCAAGGGGCCGGAGCCCCTTCTCCTCGGCGATGGTGGCCCTGTTCCGCCGTTTGGGGCGGAACGGCAGGTAGACATCCTCGAGACGGGTGATGGTTTCGGCCTGCTCGACCGCTTCCTTCAGTTCCGGTGTGAGAAGCTCCCTCTCGGCAAGTGATCTGAGAATGGCTTCGCGCCTCGCGGCAAGGGCCCGGTAGGCGCCTGCCTGATCCCTCACCGCGGCGACTTCGACTTCGTCCAGGCCGCCCGACACCTCCTTGCGGTACCTTGCGATGAAAGGCACCGTGGCGCCCTGGTCGAGAAGGTCGACCACTGCCCTGACTGCCTTCTCGGGCAGATGAAGCGTTTTGGCGAGACTGGCGTACATGGCGGCAATATATGATGCGCCGGGCAAAGGGGCTTGCGGGGGGTGTATATTACGGGCCGTTTGACATTTGCTGTATTCCCCCACGCTTTGGAGACCAAATGAGCAGGCAGTTCCCCCTGGAAAGGCTTCGAAACATAGGCATCATGGCCCACATCGACGCAGGCAAGACAACCGTCTCCGAGCGCATCCTCTTCTACACCGGAAGGTCCAGCAGGATCGGAGAGGTTCACGACGGCGCGGCCACGATGGACTGGATGGAACAGGAGCAGGAGAGGGGAATAACGATAACCAGCGCCGCCACCACCACGGTATGGAAGGACCACCAGATAAACCTGATCGACACACCGGGACACGTGGACTTCACCGTGGAGGTCGAGCGCAGCCTGAGGGTGCTTGACGGAGCCATCGCACTGTTCTGCGGCGTGGGCGGAGTGGAACCCCAGAGCGAGACGGTCTGGCGGCAGGCCGACAGGTACGGCGTGCCCCGCATAGCCTTCGTAAACAAGATGGACAGGTCGGGTGCCGACTTCTACGGGGTCCTGCGCTCGCTTCATGCAAGGCTTGGCGCCAACGCGATACCCGTGACAATTCCGATAATCGGCGAAACGGGCCTCGAAGGGGTGGTCGACCTCGTCGACAATGTGGCCGTGTTCTACGACGAGCTTTCCAGCGGCATGAAATGGCGCGAGGCGCCGATACCGGAAAACATGCGGGAGTCCGCTGAGAGGCAGCGGCTGATCCTGGTGGAGAAAGTCAGCGAAGTTGACGAAAGCCTGCTCGACAAGTACTGCGAAGGTTTACCCATAGGCCGTGAGGAGCTTTCACTAGCGATCAGGAAAGCCACCCACGCCCAGCTGGTCTGCCCTGTGCTCTGCGGAAGCGCCTACAAGAACAAGGGCATACAGCGGCTTCTGGACGCCGTGATCGCCTACCTTCCCAGCCCGCTCGACCTGCCCCCCGTGATAGGGACCGCCCCGGTTGACGGCACCGAGATCACCAGGGTGCCGAAGGATTCCGGACGTCTTGCCGCCCTGGCCTTCAAGGTGGCAACGGACAAACACACCGGAAAGCTGGTGTTCGTGCGGGTCTACAGCGGCACGCTCGAATCGGGAAGCTACGTGTACAACTCCACACGGAAGGTAAAGCAGCGTGTCGGCCGCATCCTGAGGATGCACGCCAACCGCCGTGAAGTCGTCGACTGCCTTTACTCGGGCGAGATCGGCGCTGTGATAGGTCTCTCCGAGACCGTGACGGGCGACACCCTTTCATGCTCCGACGATCCCATCGTACTCGAGGCCATTGAGTTCCCGGCGCCCGTCCTCAGTGTGGCACTTGCGACCGAAAAGAGGCAGGACCGTGACAGACTGACCGAGGCTTTGTCCAAGCTGTCCGAAGAGGACCCGACCTTCGTCGTCGAGACACAGGAGGAAACCGGGGAAACCCTTGTGAGCGGCATGGGCGAGCTTCACCTCGAGATCATCATCGACCGTCTGAAGAGGGAGTTCAGCGTCGAGACGGTAACCTCCCCACCCAGGGTGGCCTACCGGGAGACCATCACCGGCAGCACCGACTGGAACGAGAAGTTCGTGAAACAGACCGGCGGCAAGGGCCAGTACGCCCACATCATCTTCAAACTCGCCCCGCTCCCGGCGGGAAGCGGTTTCGAGTTCGAGAACAGGGTCGTTGGCGGCAACATCCCCAGAGAATACATCCCGGCCGTCGAGAAGGGTGTGATAGACGCCATGAAAAGGGGTGTCTACGCGCGCTGCCCGGTTGTCGACGTCAAGTTCACCCTCATTGACGGAACCTTCCACACCGTCGACTCATCGGAAATGGCTTTCAGGACCTGCGCTTCCATGGCTTTCACGAAAGCCTTCCTCAAGTGCGCCCCCCAGATACTCGAGCCTGTGATGGGGGTCACGGTCACGACCCCCGAGGATTACGCCGGCGGAGTCAGCGGGGGAATCTACGAGAAGAGGGGCATGATCACGGGCATGGACACCCGCGGCACCTCAAAGGAGATCAGGGCGATGGTCCCGCTCAGCGAGATGTTCGGCTACGCCACCGACCTCAGGAACGCCACGCAGGGCAGGGCATCGTTCTCAATGCAGTTCGAGCATTACGAACCCGTCCCCATGAGCGTCGCAGAAGAGATCGTAAAGCGCGCGAAGCGGGGGGACTAGCCGGTAACGGCCCAGACCGCGACGTCGAGGAACTCGCCGTTCTTTTCGTGGTAACCCTTCAAGAGGCCTTCCCTGGTCATGCCCGCCTTTTCCAGCACCCTTCCGCTCGCGGGATTGTCAGGGAAGTGCAATGCGAACACCCGATGCATCCCCATCACTTCCCTGGCAAAGGCTATCAGCCTTTTCACTGCCTCGGTACAGTAACCCCTGTTCCAGCGGGACGGCGTGATCCAGTAACCGATCTCGGCTGACCCTTTTCGGCTCGGGGAGATACCGGCGCAGCCCACGATGAGACCGGTCTCCTTCTCCACCACCGCGAAGACGCCACCCGCTTCCCCCAGGAAGTCGTCGGACCTTCCGTTTACGAAGGAGATCGCGTCTTCCATGGTGTACGGGCTGGGAATGCCCGCAGTGCCCCTGGCTACCTGCTCGTGGTCTGCGGCCTCCCTGAGCATGGCTTCATCACCCTTCGAAAGCCCCCTTAGAATGAGCCTCGGGGTCTCCAGGACAGGCTTTTCCCGGCACGCGGGGTTCCTCTTCATCGTCATCCCTGTTATCCTCACCCGGAACACGCACGTCATCTCCAGGGACCTGTCGGACACCTCCTGAGTGGAGCCGGAGAAGCTTTTAAGAAGGATTGCCATTCCCTGCCTCTTCTCCTCCACCGTCTCAAGGAACTCCACCCCGCCTTCGCCGATCACGCTCTCGTAGTGGATGTCATCAGTGCCAACCACCGATATGATCCGGCTCATGCCGAACACCACGGAGGGGCTCCCTCGCATCATGTCGATCTTTTCCCCCTCGAGCGCGCTGTGGAAGTAAAGGCAGCCCCCGGAATAGCCGTAACACATTGGAACCAGCCTCATCCTGCCTTCGGCGCTTATCGCCAGCGTGCAGGTCCTGAACCTTCCAAGCGCCCTGATGATCTCTTCGGGATCGGTGATCTCCCTGTCCGTGCGTCTCACTCTTTCCTTCTCCAACCTTTTTCTGCATTATCAATACACAAAGTTCTGCGGGAGATTAATATGCAACCAACAAGGAGTACAATCCCATGATCGCACTGCTGGTCTTCTGCCTTGCGGCCGGTTCAGTGAGCGTAACCGTCCCCGTCGAGTCGCTGGTGCATGACGAGGTTCTGGCCGACACCCCGGACGGGGTTTCGGTCAGGGTTTCAGATGGTCTTCCCGGGTGCATCCCCGGGGTCCCCGACCTTCCCGCGGTCCCCTGGACGTTTTCACTGCCGGACGGCGAATCCGCGGTTTCGGTCGGCGTCGGCAGGGCTGAGTGGATCACGGTGTCCATGGGCCGGCCGGTCCGTCCGATGGCTGCGCCGACCCCGCTCATCTCACCCGCTTCCGACTCCCCCGTCCCCGATCCCGCAGTCTACGGCATGTCGGGCTTCTGGCCCGGCTCCCCCGTGAGGCTTGCCGGCACTTCGATCCGGGACGGTGAATACACGGCAGAGGTGCTTGTCTTTCCCCACCGCTACGATCCGGCGACAGGAGAGCTGCAAAGACTTGTGGGGCTTGAACTCTCGGTTGTCACCGAAAGGTCCGGCCGCGCACCGTCGGCACCCCGCGATGAAGGATCCCTTCGAATGCTGATCGTGACAGTCCCCTCCCTGCAGGGGATCTTCGGCCAGCTTGCCCAGCGCCGCCACAGTGAGGGCATCCTTACCGAAGTAGTTACCATGGACCAGGTTCTCGCCGCCGCTGACGGCAGGGATGATGCCGAGGCCCTCAGGAACTACATCATAGCCTACAGGCAGCTTCACGGGCTCGACTACGTGCTGCTCGGGGGCGACACCGATCTGGTTCCCTTCAGGTACGCCTTTGCCATGGAATGCCAGGCCGGGTTCCACCCCAGGGAGGACAGCCTCCCGTGCGACCTTTACTTCTCCGATCTCGACGGTGACTGGGACGCCAACCAGAACGACCTGTTCGGCGAGATCGAGGACGACGTCGACCTCTACCCCGATGTCTGGGTGGGGCGTGTCACGGTCGAAGACGCATCCGAGGCCCAGGCGTGGTACGACAAGCTCGTGTCATACGAAGACTGCCTGCAGGCCGGCCACCTTCAGGACGTCCTGTTCCTTGCCGAGGTGCTCTGGAACAACCCCTTCACCGACGGCGGGGTGAGCAAGAACATGATACAGCAGCTCTGTCTGCCCGGGTTCATGAACGTCACGAAGCTTTATCAGACGCTTGGAAACCTGAACTCCGCGACCGTAATGAACGCCATGAACGCCGGGACCAACCTGCTCAACCACAACGGACATGCCTGGTACAACGGCATGAGCATCGGCAACGGCGGCTCGATAAGCGCGTCGTTCCTCAACTCCGTCGACTCCGACGGCAGGTTCTCGGCCCTCTTCTACTCCATCGGCTGCTGGAGCGCGGCCTTCGACTTCGATGCGGTGGCCGAGTACTTCCTTACCAGCCCCCAGGGCTGCGGGGTCTCGTTCATCGGCAACTCCAGCTATGGATGGGGTTCTCCGGGCAACCCTGCCTACGGCTACTCCGACATACTTGACAGGTACTTCTTCCAGATGCTCTACCAGGACAGGAACGCCCGGATCGGCCAGGTCCTGGCCATGTCCAAGGACTTCTACATACCCTACGGCAGATGGGAGAACGTCTACCGCTGGCATCTGTACCAGGTGAACCTGCTGGGAGACCCCTCGTTCCGGCCCTACCGCAAGATCCCCGCAACCCCGCTGCTTGGCTTCCCGGAGTTCGTCACCGTGAATACGTCCAGCTTCCCCGTGCAGGTGTCGGGGTGCGCTGCCGAAGGGCTCCTCCTCTGCGTTCATGATCAGGGCGACAACCACTTCACCGACACGCTCGACGCTTCGGGTTACCACTCCTTCACGTTCACGACCCCCCCCCAGGGCGATGTGTCGGTAACCGTCACCGGAAGCGGGATAAGGCGCACCTCGCTCACTTCCCCCCAGGCGGACGGCCCCGTGCCGGTGGTCTCCGGTTTCTCAATTGAGGACACGGGGGGCGACGGTTTCGCATCTCCGGGCGACATGGTCGAGCTCACCCTCACCCTCGCCAACCAGGGCAACGAACCCCTTTCCGGAATCTCCCTTCAGGCAGAGCTTGTCTCAGGCCCGGCATCGCTTCTGTCGGGTGGGATGACATTTCCCGACCTTGCGCCCGGAGCATCCTCGGCCGGTTCGGAACCCATCGCCTGCTCGATCGACCCGTCCGCCCTGAACAACCAGTCCGTGAGCTTCCTTTTGACCGTGACGTCCCAGCAGGGGACATGGGAACTCCCGCTCACCCTCCTCGTACACGCGCCGGGCCTCTACTTCGCCACCTACGCGGTCGATGACGGCGGGGACATGATACCCGAGCCGGGTGAGACCTTCTCGCTCATTCTCTCCATCGCGAACACCGGCCTGCTCGACGCCCCCGATGCCACCGCAACCATGACATCCTGCCCGTCATGGGTTTCGTTCACCCCCGACACCGCGTACTGCGCAATGGTTCCGGCGGGTTCCACCGGCAGTTTCCAGTTCCAGTGCACGCTGAACCCCGACGCACCCTCACCTTCGTTCCCCTGGCTTCATCTCCTGCTGGAAACACCCTCGACAGGCTACGGCAGGGCCGACTCGCTGCGTCTCACCATCGGAGAGACAGGCATCATGCACGACGCCGAGGCCGGTCCGCAGGGATGGGACCACGGGGGGACCGGCGACATGTGGCGGATGACCGAACTACAGAGCCACTCCCCTTCGCACAGCTGGCAGTGCGGGAATGATCAGGGCTACCAGAACGGAATGGACTGCTGGCTCCAGAGCCCCGGTATGTACCTTGCCCCGAACTCGAGCCTCAGCTTCTGGACAACGTTCGACGTTGCCCTCTACGGCTCGGACGGCCTCTACCCCGTGCTTCTGAACCTGACGGCCGGCACAGCCGACACACTGGACTTCATAGGTTCCGGAGGGGCCCTCTACGGCCCCGGGCGCGGCATGGGCACGGGATGGGTTTCATTCAGCTACGACCTCTCGTTCGCTGATCCCGAAGACCTTTACCGCATCGAGTTCCGCTTCAGGTCAGACATGGACGGGGTTACGGGGAACGGTTTCTTCATCGACGATATCACTGTGGCAGGCGGCTACCAGGGCAACCTCGGGGCGTCCGGCCCCGAGACGGTCCAGCCCGTCCTGGGCCTCCCCTCACCCAACCCTTCCGCAGGCGGCTTCACGATTCCCGTGAACATCGATGAAGCATGCGAGTTCACACTTGGCATCTACGACCTCGCTGGCAGGCTCGTGCTTACGCTCAACGGGACGGGACCCTTCAGGGGAGGAGTCTTCGCATCCACCGAAGGGTTTGCGTCGGGCGTTTATCTCGTCAGGCTTTCGGGACCCGTGGACTCCACCAGAAGGGTGGTCGTGCTCAGATAACCCGCAGTGGGCTGGAACCGGGAAGGCCGGCACGCGGTATCATCCGTGGAGGGAAGAAGGGAACAAGGATGCGCAACGGAACCAACGCAGCTTCCCTGACGGTGATTCTCGGAGTTCTTGGGCTCCTGGCCTTCAGCGGGAACGGAGACGACATGGGTTACAGACCGCTTGATCCCGAGGAAGAGTTCGTGATCGTTCAGGGTGGAACCGAGCGCCCTTTCTCGGGTGAGTACGTGAACCATTTCGAACCTGGAACCTATCACTGCAAAAGGTGTGACGCCGCCCTGTACGAATCCGTGGACAAATTCCCCACCACGTGCGGATGGCCTTCCTTCGACGGCGAGATACCCGGCGCGGTCACAAGAAGGCCGGACCCTGACGGGATTCGCACCGAGATCCTCTGTGCGGCCTGCGGCGCCCATCTCGGGCATGTCTTCGAGGGCGAGGAACTCACCCCTGCAAATGTCAGGCACTGCGTAAACTCCATCTCACTGGTCTTCAAGCCCAGGGTGCAGACCGAGACGGCCGTTTTCGCCGGAGGGTGCTTCTGGGGCATCGAGAACTATTTCAGCAACCTCGAAGGCGTCGTTAGGGCAACTTCAGGCTATTCCGGCGGTTATATGGAAAGCCCCACCTACCGCGAGGTCTGCTCAGGTGAAACCGGGCACGCCGAGGCCGTCGAAGTGGTCTTCGACCCATCCGTCATCCCCTTCGATGAGCTTGCCAGGCATTTCTTCGAGATACACGATCCCACAACGCCGAACCGGCAGGGCGTCGATGTTGGCAACCAGTACCGTTCCGCTGTGTTTTACACCTCGGAACAGCAGAGGGAGACGGTCGAACGGTTGATCGGCATCCTTGGGGACCGTGGCTTCGATGTCGTTACCGAGGTCAGACCCCTGGATGTCTTCTGGCCTGCCGAGGAGTACCATCAGGACTATTACAGTAAGAATGGCGGCCGCTCCTTCTGTCACACCAGGGTCAACCGCTTCGATTGAGGCGTCAGGGAATGCACCCCGTGTCTTTTTGTCAGGGGTGCGGGGCATCTGCAGCTTCTTTCAGCCCGGAAGACTTTCCAGATGCGGACGCAGGGCGGTGAAAGCCCTGGCCCTGTGGCTTACCCTGTTCTTCTCGGCCTCTGACGCCGAGGCGAACGTCCCCTTCAGTTCGGGGCAGTAGAACACCGGGTCGTATCCGAACCCCCCGATGCCCTCGGGGGCGAGTGTTATCATTCCCCTCACCACCCCCTCGACTGCGATCTCGGCCCCGTCAGGGGTGACAAGGGCCGCGGCGGTCCGGAACTCGGCCCTTCTGGAGTCTCCGGTCTCTCCGAGAAGAGCGTTGAGGATCTTCCGCACGTTGTCGGCGTAAGTGCATCCCGGGCCTGCGTAACGCGCCGAGTAGACTCCGGGGGCGCCCCCGAGTGCCCACGCGAAAAGACCGGTGTCTTCCGCCACTGCAGCCATGCCAGTTTCAACCGCGGCGGCCCGGGCCTTGATCAGGGCGTTCTCCCTTATGGTCAGACCGGTCTCCTCGACATCCCAGTCCGCACGCCAGTCGAGTATCGATTCGAGAACGATTCCCGGCAGTATCAGCCTGATCTCCCGGAACTTGTCGGGATTGCCGCTTGCAAGGACGATGCGGCCGGCGGTCACTCTCCCACGGCCTCCATCTGAAGCGGAACCACCTCTTCCATGACGGCCTTCCTGGCCAGTTCAGCCATCGCGGTGAGCGCCTGAAGCTCGGCGGGTTCCTTTTCTGCGGTGGCCTGCATCTCGATGATACGGCCGTCGCCGGTTGCGACTATGTTCATGTCGAGGTCGGCAACCGAGTCCTCCTCGTAGCAGAGGTCGAGCAGAACCCCGCCAGGGGTCATTCCCAGGCTCACACCACCCACCCAGCAGCGCCATGGATCGTTCTGGATGACCCGGTCGGTCAGAAGGCGGAGTATGGCCAGTCTGAGGGCGACGGCTCCCCCCGTGACCGACGCGACCCTTGTTCCGCCGTCGGCGGCAAGCACGTCGCAGTCGATGGTGATCTGTTTCTCACCGAGCCTGTCGAGGTTGACGCACTGCCTCAGGCTGCGCCCGATGAGCCTTTGGATCTCCTGCGTCCTGCCCTTCAGGACCTGTCCCCTGTCCCTTCTGATGCGCCTGTTCCCGCTCCCGGGAAGCATGTCGTACTCGGCGGTGATCCAGCCGCAGCCCTTGCCCTGCATGAAATAGGGCACCCTGGGCTCGACGGTGGCGGAGCAGAGAACCCTGGTCTCGCCCCATGATATGAGCACACTGCCATGGGGCTGGGGCTGGTAACCGATCTCGAACCCTATATCCCTGAGCTGGAGGGGGGTCCTCCCGTCCACGCGCTTCTCATCCTGCATGTTCACCAACCTGTATCTGTGTTACCAGGGAAACCGACCTGCCGAGGAATCTCTGGGCGATCTCCTGGAATTTCAGGGGAATGTCGCTTACGTAGAAGCTGTTCCTGCCACGGCCACCGGTTCGTGCAATCCCGCTTTCCCCGATGATCTCGCACACCTTCAGCGCAGTTGCCTCGGCGGAATCCACCAGTGTCACGCCTTCTCCGAGCACTTTCGTGAAAAGGGTTTTCAGAAGGGGGTAGTGCGTGCAGCCAAGCACAAGGGTATCAATGCCCTCGAGCACAAGGGGCGCGGTGTACTCCCTGATTATCGCTTCGGTAATGGGATGGTCCAGCCATCCCTCCTCCACCAGGGGAACGAGCAGGGGGCTGGGCTGGGCGGAAACCGCCTTCACCCCCAGTTCGAGGAGCGCTCTCTGATATGCGCCGCTTGCGATGGTGCCATGGGTTCCGATAACACCGACCCTGCCGTTTCCGGTCCGCCGGCTCGCCATCTCCGCGCCGGGGAGGATGACACCTACAACGGGAACGTCCAGGGTTTCCCGAAGGGAGGGCAGGCTCACCGAACTTGCGGTGTTGCATGCGACGACCACCATCTTCACGTTCTTGCCCGTGAGGAACGTGGCGTCTTCAAGGGAAAACCGGATCACGGTGTCGGGGGATTTCGAGCCGTAGGGAAGACGGGCCGTGTCTCCGAAGTAAAGGACCGATTCGGATGGCAGAAGCCTGTTCAGGGCCCTTACGACGGTCAGACCGCCGACTCCCGAATCAAAGACCCCAATGGGAGAAGGGTTCATCGTCTGGGGAAAACCCCGGGCACCCCGGAAAGAGGGATTCCCGTGCCCGAGCCTTCCGACAGGACACCGTTCACCACCGGTATCAGAAGGGTGTAGCAGACGAACCTGCTCTCGATGGTTTTCTTGAGCCCGTCGAGGTCGAGCGGGCGGGGCATGTCGACATACAGCGTATCGTAGCTGTTGAACGCCCAGAGCCTCTCGAGCTCGGTCTCGTCAAGACCCGATGCCCTGCCCCAGCTTTCGATGAGGAACTGAGTTTCAAGGGGGATGAGGTCAGTGGTTTCGGCGGATGGTATCGTGTCAACCACCGGGGCCGAACCTGCCGTCACGTATACCGAGCAGGGGGAGACCGGCCACCGGGGATCCCATGGAGCCGCCTCCTGAAGGGAGAGGTCGTACTCCCCCGGCGTGAACTCCACTATTCGCAGGGAATCCTGGCCCTGGCCTTCGCCGGGGTTTTCCGTGTCGAGGGCCGACTCCTCAAGCGTCACGTCACTTATGTTCATCTTCCTGTTTATCATCCGCATGGCTACGGATGACAGCAGCCCCATCAGAAGGGCGATCCCCAGAACGACAAGCACCGAACGTATCATCACGGGAGAACTGACCTTCTCAGAACGTGCCGATGAGGTGCGGGTCCGGGTTGGTTTTCGGGTCACTGGTCGACTCCTTCTGCATATGCCACTATCGCGTCAACAATAGCCTGCGCGGCCCTGAAACGGAAGTCCAGCGACAGAAGGCTCCGCTCCTGTCCGGGGTTGGAGATGAACGCGACCTCCACAAGGACGGAAGGCATGTAGGCTCCCCTGAGAACATGGAAACCCGCCTGCTTCACGCCCCTGTTCCTGCTCTCCGGAAAGGAAACGGCGAGCCTCTCCTGTATCGCTGATGCCAGGGAGCTGCTGTTGTAGAGGAATATGCTCTGGGCCATGTCCGCGAGGATGAATGAAAGGGGGTCCTCCGGTGAAACGGCCTCCTCATCCATCTCGACGACCTGGTTTTCCAGGAGTTCGACGGTGCGGGCGTCGCTGGTCCTCGCCCTGGAGAGGAAGAATGTTTCGGATCCGTATGCTTCCCTGTTGGTGCTGGCGTTGCAGTGAATGCTCACGAAAAGGTCGGCCCGGTTCTGGTTGGCGATGCGGGTCCTGGCGCCCAGTGAGACGTACTCGTCGGTCGTGCGGGTCATGACCACCCTTACGTTTGGAAGCCTCACGCGAACAAGGTCCCTGACCATCAGGGCGATCTCGAGGGTGCGGTTCTTTTCGAAGGTTCCCGCCGGACCCACCGCCCCGGGATCACGCCCTCCGTGACCGGGATCTATCACCACGCAGTCGAAGTTCTCGAGCCACGGGCTTTCGAGTCCGCGCTCCAGCGCGGCGTACAGGAGCGAATCGGTCCACACCCGGCTGGTGTCGGGCATGGGTGGAGGCTCCCGCCATGCCAGCATGGGAATGGTGACGGGTTCCGAAGTTCGGGCAAAGAGCAGAAGCACTGTGCTGTCTGCATTGAAACCGTAATCCACGGCGGTGATGGAGCTGTCCAGCAGGGCCCGGAAACCCAGCGAATCGCACTCAAGGGATTTCAGCCAGATCGGCATTTTCGTACAGAGAGCAGTGACGGGCGATCCCGTTGTCACCGTGACCCGGAACCCGCTGACCGAGACCTCTGTGGCGGAAGCATCGAGCCCTTCGGGCGCTGCAACTTCGAGGATCACCCCGTCGAACCGGGGGAAGATGCTCAGGACTCCGGCAAGAAGCGAGAGCAGAAGAATGGTCATTGTTCTCTCAGGTCGTGCTTCATGGCTGCCTGAAGGCGCCGCTGCGAATCCCTTTCCGCAAGGTCGGCCCTCTTGTCGAACTGCCTTTTCCCCCTGCAGACACCCAAAAGCATCTTCGCGTGCCCCCTGTCGCTGAAGTGCACGTCCAGGGGAATCAGGGTCATCCCCTTCTCCTCCACCTGACGGGTGAGCCTGTGGAGTTCCCTTGCGTGTGCGAGGAGCTTTCTCGGGCGCTCCGGGTCATGGTTCTCCCTGGCCTCGGGATACTCTGCGATGGTCATTCCGTGAACGAACAGCTCTCCGCTTTCGTTGAATCCGGCGTGGCTTCCCGAAAGGCTGACCTTTCCGGCCCTTATCGACTTGATCTCGCTGCCCGCAAGCACCAGCCCCACCTCGAGTGTATCCATGACATGGAAGTCGTGCCTTGCTTTTCTGTTCCTGGCGGCGATCCGCTGTTCAACGCTCATGATGATGCCTTTCCAAGGCACTGAATATAGCCCTGTCCATTGACATGTCCACGATTTCATCCATAATACCGCCTCAGCGCCGAGGTGGCGGAATAGGCAGACGCGCCAGGTTCAGGACCTGGTGAGGGCAACCTCGTAGGGGTTCAACTCCCCTCCTCGGTACCAGACACAGGGGTGGCTTCGGCCACCCCTTTCGCTATCCTGTGGCCAGAATACCGCCCAGGACAGCCACGGCCGTTCCGACCGCGTCCCTGATCGTAAGCCTGTGTCCGGCGAACAGGGCGGATGGGATCATCAGAAATATCGGGGTCATTGAGATAAGTGTCGCCGCAACACCTGCGGGAATCAACCTGACGGCCGTCATGGAAAGCGTGACGCCTATCACCGGGCCGGCAACCGTTCCCAGGGTCAGGTACTTCATCGCGCTTCTGTGCCCGACTGCCCTGATCACCCCCGCGGTCCGGCGCATGATAAGCGTGATAGGTATGAAGGCCAGCGAGGCTGCGGCAACCCTTATCTGGGTCGCTCCGATGCTGCTCACCCCTTCAAGGCCTGCCTTGCCGACAACAAGACCAGCCGCCTGTCCCAGGGAACCAAGAAGGGCCAGTGAAAACCCCGTTCCCGTGAGAACCCATCCCCTGTCCCTCCCGGAGCCCCTGGCCAGAACGAAAGCCACGCCGACCGAAGTGAGTACTATGCCGCCCCACTGCTTCCCGGAGAGGGTTTCGCCAAGAAAGGCCCAGCCCAGAAGACCCGTCATCAATGGAACCGTGGTATAGATCACCATGGTTATTCTGGCGCTGATGCGAACGAATGCGCTGAAAAGGCAGAGGTCGGCAAAGACGAAGCCAACCAGGCCGGAAACCGAGAGGAGCATGAGGTTGCGGGCCGAAACGCCTGCGGGAAAGAAAGTGCCGTTGAGCACCCGGGACGGCGGGATAAGAATCAGGAAGCCCAGCAGCAGCCTTATCACCGTAACGCTGTAGGATCCTATCCGCTTGCCGGCGACCTCGAAGGTGAACGAGCAGGCTGCCCAGCAGAGAGCCGTACCAAGCGCCGCGAGAATACCAGTTGACATGCCGTGCCCTCCCCCGGGATGCGCGAATATAATCACCATGGAGAGGAGGTCGGTGATGCAGGCAAAAAACTACGACGCGCAACTGCATCTTGAGTCGTGTACGCGTATCTGGCGGGAGGTGTCCTGGCTTCCCGACTGGGCCCCAGGTGTGGCTGCCATGGAGAGGTATTTCAGTGACAACCAGTGCCTGGTGGTCGATCTCGACGGACAGCCGGAGGGCATGTCGGTTGCCGTGCCTGGAACGATGCGCCATTTGGGGAACAGCATTCCCTTTCTGGCGGTGACCAGCGTTACGGTCGGAAACGCCGGAAGGAAGCGCGGCCTGGGCACACTTGTCACCGGGGAGGCAACTGCAAGGGGAGCTTCGGAGGGATGCCTGGTGGCGGGCCTGGGGATATTCGAGCAGGGCTACTACAATCGGCTCGGTTACGGCAACGGCCCCTACAACAGGATCGTCACGTTCTGCCCCTCCGACCTCCCCCGCGATCTTCCGTACCCGGAGCGGGTCTGCAGACTTGGGTCTGAGAACCTCGACGAGGTGTACAGCAACATCTGCAACCGTATGCCCTGTCACGGACAGGCTCTGCTCGGCAGAAGCTTCTACGACGCGGAACTTCAATGGGAGAGCAAGTTCATAGGTCTGGGCTGCCGAAACGCCGAAGGACATCTAACGCACCACATGTGGTACAGCCCATCCGGGGAAAGGGGTCCGCACAGGGTCTCGTGGCTTTGCTACCGGAACGGCCAAGAGCTCATGGAACTACTTGGTCTGATACGAAGCCTCGGTGATCAGGTCGACCTGATGATCATGGAGGAACCCCCCCACATTCAGTTCCAGGACCTCATGAGAACTCCCATGCGGAGCATGAGAATGCTTTCGGGTGAGGGCAAGAGGGTCGGTATCAGAGCATTTTCCTACACCCAGGCCAGGATACTCGACCTTCCCGGAGTTCTCCGTAAAACATCCCTTCCCCGGGGCGAGGTCATGTTCAACCTTTCGATCAATGACCCCATCTCCGGCATCATCTCCGGGGAGAGCGGCTGGAAGGGATGTACGGGAGACTACACCGTTGTTCTCGGACCGGAGTGCAGAGCAGAGCCGGGGCATGCCAGGGGCCTTGAGAGAATGAATGCGGGCATCGGTGCTTTCACGAGGCTGTGGCTTGGAGTCAGACAGCCTTCAGTACTGGCGCTCACCGATGAGATCGAGGCTCCCGGCACGCTCCTTCAGAGCTTGGACGAACTGCTGAGGCTGCCTGAACCACGCTTCAACTGCGATTTCTGAGTTCCAGCCCTGGAAAGAGGTCCTTCACGCCGGGGTTGTTCCTGTCCCTCTCTGAAAGAATGGGATTCAGGGTCCCCCAGTGCACGGCGAGCGTCGGGTCATCCCATGCGACACCCTGCTCGTCGGTTCCGTCATAGAACCTGTTGACGGCGTAGACCAGCCTGGCATCGGTCAGGGCCAGGAAACCGTGGGCAACCATCGGGGGAATGAAAAGGCATGTGTGATCGTCCGCGGAAAGGTCAAGCACCGCTGTTTTGAGGAACGAGGCTGATCCGGGCCTGAGGTCTGCCACCACGGCTCGCATCGATCCGGACACGGGAACCCACCAGTCGGACTGGGTCCGGTGGAAGTGAAGCCCCCTCAGGCTGCCTGCCCTGGTTTCGCTGAGGTTGAGCTGGATGTCGCCCGTGAACTGCTCAGGCAGCCACTCCGACCGGAAAACCTCCCCGAAACATCCCCTGCAGTCGGGCCGCACTGCAAACCGTACAAGTTCGACCCCGGCCATCCCGTCAATTGATCCCCTGCTGACCGGATCCATCAAAACCCCCATATTCTGCAAAGTCCAGGTTCAAGCTTCACGAAGGGAGCCGTTTTGAAAAGAAGCGAAGTCCTCGGAATCATACTAGGTAAGCTTCCCGAAATGTATCCCGATGCCAGGTGCATGCTTGAATTCCGGAACCCCTGGCAGCTTCTCGTGGCAACTGTTCTGTCCGCCCAGACAACCGACGAAGCGGTGAACCGGGTGACACCGGTGTTGTGGCAGGCCTATCCCACGCTTCGGGAGCTTGCCGCGGCCGGGCAGACCGAAGTCGAGAGGATAGTCCACCCCCTGGGTTTCTTCAGGAACAAGGCCAGGTCGATCATAGGCGCGGCAAGGCACCTGACCGCTCTTGAACACTTCCCTTCGACGATGGAAGAGCTGCTTAAGGTCCCTGGCGTGGGAAGGAAGACCGCGAACGTTGTACTCGGAGAATGCTTTCATGTCCCCGCCATAATAGTAGACACGCACGTGAAACGCCTGTCCGGCAGACTCGACCTGACTGACGAAACGGACCCCGACAGGATCGAACTCGACCTCAGGAAGCAGATCCCCGAAAACCTCCAGACCTCCTTCAGCCACCAGCTCGGTTTCCACGGCCGCGCCCTCTGCAAGGCCCGTTCCCCACTCTGCCCCCTCTGCCCCTTCGTTTTCTGCAGGGGACGGACTTAGATAGATTAGTTTACTGAGGTAAACAACACTGCTGCAGTCTCTTGCATGCAGCCACCCTCGACGCGCTCCACGGTTGGTTCCAGGGGCACAATAAAGCGGGGGGCAACCATTACTGACTGCCCCCCTTTAGTTTACCTCAGTAAACTAATCTATCTAAGTCCGTCCCCCTAGTCGATGTCGCTGAGGTTGACGTCCCAGCGGTAGCCATCGCTGCCTATGTAGACCTGCCAGAGCGTATAGGTGTCGCCGTCGACGTCAACGCATTTGATGTCGTAGTAGTCCTCGGCGGGAACGTTGAAGGAGAAGGAGTAACCGGGGGTGAGGATCTCGCTGCCGAGCCTGTCGTCGCCCCAGGGGCTGTCGCTGGGGTCGCAGTAGATGTAGTAGATGTCGTAGTTGCCAAGGTCGTTGTAGATGGTCACGCGGGCACTGCCGCTGTTGGAGGGAGTCGAGCCGCTCCAGTTTCTCTCGCCGAGGTCGCTGAGAGTGACGTTCCAGTTCACGGTGCCGTTGATGGGAACGTTCCAGACGATGTACTCGTCGCCGTCCTCGTCGATCAGCTTCACGTCGTAGGTGCCGTTCGTGACGGTGAAGGTTTTGCTGGCGCCGGAGCTGATGACTTCGCTGGAGCCCAGCCAGTCGTTACCCCAGCTGTCGCTGGAGGTTTCGGAGATGTACACGTAATAGATCGAATATCCGCCTGTTGAGTTGGTAATCTGAAGGCGGCCCGCAAATGCCGGAACAAGCATTCCCAGAGCCAGGAGAATTATCGCAACGCTTTTCAAGGCTTTCCTCCCTTTTTTCGATTTTTCCTCCGCCCGGAGGGACAGTGCATAATGAGAAGATACCGTCCCCGTGTCAACACGCGGGACACCACTGCTACAACGTATACGACCGGTACATTCCATTCGGGACACCGCTGAGCTATATTTCACAAGGAACCACGTTTCTATCCGAGGAGCTGCCATGAACTTCAAATCCCAGGTCCGGATGGGCATCGGAGCCATCAAGGGACGATTCGGTCACAGGATCCCGCTGAACGTAATGATCTCGGTAACCGACAACTGCCCGAGCCGCTGCAGCTACTGCAGCATCCCGTCGCGCTGCCGCCCCGATCTTTCCACGGCTGAATGGAAAAGACTGCTTGAGGAGATGCGCGCCGCGGGAACGATGAGGATCGGCGTCTGGGGCGGGGAACCCATGACACGCAGGGACATAGTCGAGCTCTGTTCGTACGCCAGGGAACTTGGCATGTATGTGAGCATCGACTCCAACGGCTATCTGATCCCGTCGAGGCCGGAGATACTCGATGCGGTCGACCATGTAGTGATCTCCCTGGACGGCCCGCCCCACGCACACGACGCCAACAGGGAACTCGGCAGCTGGCTTCGCACCATGGAGGCCGTAAGGCTTTGCTCGGGCAGGGTGCGCCTCTGGACCATCACCGTGCTCACCTCGAACAACATCAACGAGCTGGACTGGATAATGGACACCGCCAGGGAGTACGGCTTCATGACCACTTTTCAGACCCTTCACCACAACGATTCCCTGGGCGGCGACACCTCGGCAATGAGGCCATCCAACGACGAGTACAGGCAGGCCTTCGTGCGGCTTCTCGAGCTGAAGAAAAAAGGCGCACCCATCGCCCTCAGCGCCGGTTTTCTGAAGAAGATCGCCCAGTGGCCCGACTTCACCGCAACAAGGCTTCCGGGAAAGTTCTACGGCCCACGGTGCCGCGCGGGGAGGATGTTCTGCAACATCGATGTCGACGGAAGGGTCTACCCGTGCTCCCTTCTCATCGGCGAGTACCCGGGCGCCCTCAACGCCCTGGAGGTGGGCTTCGAAAAGGCGTTCCGCGCCGCTTCGGAGCTGCCGTGCCAGGCATGCACGGCAAGTTGCTACCCTGAGTACAACTACCTTTACGCGCTAAACCCGTCGGTTGCGCTGGACTGGCACAGGAGTGTGGGGACGACCGACCGGATGATGCGCGACGCAAGGGAAAGAAAGACCCCCGAAGATTGATGTCTCCGGGGGTCCGCAGTTACTGCAGCTGGAACCTGTACTGAAGGGTCGTCCAGACCGCCGCAGGAATGTTGTTGTTCCGTGCGGGTGTCCACCGTGTGTTCCATGCGGCGTTCATCGCGGCTTCATCAAGTGACGATACCCCGCTCGATGCGTAGAGCTGGACCTGCTCGACGCTTCCGCCTGCATTGACGAACACCCAGAGCGTAACGGTGCCTTCGATCCCCGCCATACGGGCCATTTCGGGGTATGTGGGCGCCGGCATGAACGTGCAGACCGGAAACACTTCGGCAGGCATGAACCTGGGAGGGCCGGCCTCGGCGCCGTCGGGAAGCTGGTCGGGATTGGTCTCGATCGTCCCGACGGTGGAGAGACCCAAAGTGTCGGAACTCAGGCTGATGGTGACGTCCGGGGTGATATCCCTTATCACATCCTCGATCTGGTTCTCCATCACCTGCTGCTGATCCTCCACCCGCTCCTGCTGGTCCTCCACGGTGGTGTCGAACGGAAGAAAGGTGTCAACCGCTTCCAGGGCATCGTCAGTGGTCCTCACCGACAGCCTTCCGAGCTCGGATGCCGGCATGAACTGGAAGAATGCGTTGAGAATGACAAGTCCTGCCAGAAGACCGATATCGTAACCCGGTGAGTAGCTCCGTCGTGTCGTGTAACTCATCTTCGCACCTCCTCTCTCTGACCGAGGTACGATGGGGAACCCGGTTCTATTCCACGTCGGAGCCCTTCCGCGAGGGATACTTCCTGCCGTTCTTGCCGATCTTGTCGATAACGGCGCTCTCAGGATCGATGCCGAGAACATCGAAGAGCCTGAGTGCGTAGATCGTGATGTCGGCCAGTTCCTCCCCGGCGTGAACCTTCTGCTGAGCCGTGAGGTTCATGCATTCACCCGGGGTCATCCACTGGAAGATCTCCATGAGTTCCGCAGCTTCCACCGCGAGGGCCATGGAAAGGTTCTTGGGCGTGTGATACTGCTCCCATCCCCTTTCCTCGGCGAAGTTCCTTATGCTTTTCCCGAGTTCCTTCATGTCAGTCCAGAAGAAGCAGCCTGGAAACCTGACGCAGGTTTCCCGGTGCCCTGGCTTCAAGGAAATACGTGCCGGAGGGAAGGGCTGCCAATGTGAACGCCCTGTTGCCCGGAGCCAGAACCTGTGATAGAACCAGCCTTCCGCTCACATCGTACAGCGCCATGCTCAGGGGAAGGCTCTCGGTGCCCTGCCAGTCGATGGAGGCGGTTCCGGCTGACGGATTGGGATACACCCACAGGGTTGATGTTCCTCCCGGCGGCGGAGACGGTCTCTCGTCGACACCGAGAACCATGTTGCAGAGTATCTTCACGGAAGGGTCAAATGTCGCGGAGGAAGGATCGAACGGGGTCTGGAAGATCACGGTCTGGTCCTGGGTGTCGTTCCACATGGTCACAAGGGTGTCCTGGCCCTCCCCCTCCACAAGGAATTCGAGGGGCATCTCGAAGAACGTTCCGAAATCCTGGGACTGATGGACCGTGACCTGGACCTGACCCAGCGAGAACTGGTAGCTGATGTCGTAGACCGGGTATCCGTAACCGTAGACCCATTCGTCGAAAAACCACGTCAGGTCACCGTAGTGGTTCGAAAGATGCTCCCTCAGGTCATCGCTGGTGGCAAGCCCGAACTGGAACTCGTCGAAGTACTCGCTGAGGGCCTGGAAGAACGGTTCGTCGCCCATTAGGCGCCGCAGCATGTGAAGCACCGCAGCACCCTTCTGGTAGGTTGTGTAGCTCCAGTACTGCTGGGGTGTCGATGGTGATGCCAGGGGAAACACCTCCCCGCTGTTCAGATAGGGTATCATTATGTCCGACACCATGTAGTCCATGTATGAACCCCAGCCGTAGGTCTCCATCCACAGGGGCTCTCCGAACGTGGCAAACCCCTCGCTGAGCCAGACGTCGGACCACTCCGCCTCGGTCACGCAGTCGCCCCACCACTGATGGGTCATTTCATGCGCAAGGAGCCAGTCATAGTTGGTCGAGCCGTTAATGGCGCTCGCTATGTGAAAGACCGCGGACTGGTGCTCCATGTCGCCTTTAGGCGTCTGGACGTAGCTGAACTTGCAATCCCAGGGGTACGCGCCGTAGAGGGATTCGAGCCTTGCCATCATCAGGTCGACGTTCTGGAAGCTTCCCACGGCATCCTCGACGTCCCATGAGTAGACGTAGTAATAAAGCCTTGGATCATCGTCGTCGTGGAGGACCTCGTAGTCGGCCACACTGATGGCAGCGAGATAGGTGGCCATGGGGAGAGGCTGCTCCCAATGGTAGGTGAGAGTGCCGTCCCCATTCTGGGTAACACCTGCCGAATCACCGTTTGCAACGGCGTACAGGGTGTCAGGCACTGTCACGCTGAAGCTGAATCCTGCCTTGTCCGAGGGATGGTCAACGCAGGGGAACATGCATTTCCCCATGGATGGATCATCCTGGTAGACACCGACGCCCATCTGGTAGGTGACGTACTGGTGGAACCAGAAACCGCCCCAGGACTCGTGGAAAGGCGTTCCGGAGTAGGTTATGACCAGCTCGACAACGTCAGAGGGACCCGCGGGAGGTGACAACGTTATGAGAAGGGAATCTCCGGACTGACCGAAGGCCATCGGCGAGCCTTCCATGGTCACGGCGGATACCTCGAGCTGCTTCAGGTCAAGAAGGACCTCTTCCAGAGTGCCTTCGGTCGGCACCAGGGTGACCGTGGCCACACCTGAAAGTATCCCGTTCACACGGTCTATGTCGAGATCCAGATCGTACTGGAGAACATCGAAAGGCCTTGCCGTATACTCATTCAGGGTATACTGGAATGGAGGGGAAAGCGGTCTTGTCCAGGCCGCGTGATCCGGCATAGGTGCTGCAGCAAGAATAAGGCAGAGATACATTTACTGTTCCTCCCAGTCCAGAAGAAGCCCGTCTATGAACTCACGAATGATGCTCAGCCTTGGGATCATGCTTTCCCGGATCGGCTCGACGCATGCCAGAAGCCTGAGAAGCCGCCTGGCCGTGTGGTAATCGGTGCTGCCGGGCTGCACGTCGGAAAGGAGCGACTCGGCATACGGTTTCAATGCCGCCAGTTCGTATGGAAGCGAGGAGTTGAACATGAGGTCGGCCTCCTCCTGAAAGGGAAAGATATGGGTCCTCTCCCCCCTGCGGACGCTTGACCATCCCTTGATCGTCTGGGATGCGGTGTACCCCCGTGAGAAGCTGTCCCTTACTATCCTTCGCAGAAGCCGGCCGTCGGAGGTGGACATCCTGGTAAGCCTGTCGATGTTCAGGGTCGTGAGGGCAGAGATGTAGACCAGGAACTTGGAATCGTGATCCAGACCGGGAGTCATCCCCGGATTGAGGCCATGGATCCCCTCGATCAACAGTATATCGTTGTCCTTCAGGCGCATGGGCTCAACGTCATCCTCCCGGACCCCGCTGTGGAAGTCGAACCTGGGAAGCCTTACCTCGGCACCCTCGAGCAGGAGTTTCAGGTGCTTTCCGAACAACCCGGTCTCCAGGGCTTCGAGGCACTCGAAGTCGAAGGACCCGTCCGGGTTCTTGGGTGTCTCGACCCGATTCCTGAAGTAGTTGTCGACACTTATCATCCTTGCCCGCAACCCCTGGGCGCCCAGATAGGCGGCGAGCATCCTCGTGAAGGTCGTTTTCCCGCTGGATGAGGGCCCGGCGATCATGACGATCCGCTTGGACGGAAACTGGTCCGACACCTGATTGACTATCTGGACCATCTTGCTGTTCTGATAGAAGTGGCACATCATCACAAGCTCGCGTCCCCCATCCTGACGGATCCTTCGGTTGAGCGCGTCGATGGTCTGGGTGTTCATCACGTTCAGATGCCTTTCCTCGAGGTCAAGCTCATGCCCCAGTTTTCTCCTCTCGTGCCAGGGGGAGATCGAGGGCCATGAGCCGGAGCCCGGGAATCTGAGAAGGAAACTGCCTCCAAGGGGGCGGAGCTCCCACAGGGAAAGCCATGACGTATCGGGAACGGTGGGCCCCATGGCAAAGGCCGAGCACCCTTCAAGGGTGTTCAGATGGTAGTCGCCAGTCCCCTTGTGCCATCTGGCCAGCAGACCCGGCTCTCCTTCGAGGGAAAGCGCCTCGTCGGATGAAAGCACGCGGTACTCGAACGGAAGGGCCCGGTCGACGATCCCTTGAAGGCACCGGCCAATCCTTTCCACGGCATCGGCCGCGCTGGACACCGAGCCGCCCTCGAGACGGCACCGGTAGCCCAGGGAAATGGCGTGCTCCACCCACAGCCTTGCCCCGGGGAAAGCCTCCCGGCATGCGAGCTCGAGGGCGAGGATCAGCCCTCTTCTGTATACCTCGCGGCCCTCGTCAGAATCCGGTGCAATGCTTTCGCCCCTTGAACCGGGTTCAAGCGGCTGGATCTGCCCCGTTGAGTCAACCCGGGCGATCGCGGGGAGAGTCAGGAGTTTTGAGTGCTTTGTCATCAGGCATCCTTTCCCGGCAGGCATCCTTCGAACCAATCATAAAGGAGGGGGCACCCGTGAGGAAGGGAGAGCCTGGCGGCACCCGTCCGAATGCGCCGGGGAAGGGTTTTTCATGGCCCCCGTGATGATGACGGCCTTGTCATAAGTTCATGGTAAGAGGAGTTAAGACTACTTTCCCCCGAACATGACAGGGTTTCACTGAAAAATGGGGGGGATTTCCTCCCGGGGCGGTGTCCATTCAGGGGCAAAACAAGGCGACATGGCCGATTTTGTCTTAATTCTGATTTTATTGTATGTGTAAAATAACCTATACCGGAATCCCACAACTACGGTCCCCAAGGTGGGGCGGCGGGCTGAAAGGTGTGACAACAATACACACATCTCCTCTTACGATGAACCGTTAATCCCAATCCCACCGAAACCGGCCTTTCCGGGAGCCGTTGACCTGGGCAGCCTTTGTTCCCATTATCCATGTTCAAGTTGGAGGTGATCGTATGATCTGTGTTTTAGTGCTCTTCCTTTTCTTCTCCTCCTCCCCTCCCCTTCTGGATGTGGAGGACTCCCTGGATCGGGGGGCTACGGCCCTCTACACGGTTTCCCTTCAGGAGGGAACCGAATACTGGATCATGCTCGAGGCTGGAAGCGGGTCTTCCGAAACCGACTTCGACGTGATCGTGGCCGGCAGGGAAATGAACCTCGAGCAGTTCATGAACCTTCCGTACAGGGAGGACTTCGAGTACGCCCGCAGTCATGCCTGCGCCACGGGGTGTGAACAGGGAGGCGAAAGCTTCACCCTTTCCGCCCAATACACGGGGGTCTACTACATCGTGGTCCACGATGCCGGTCAGACCGGCGGCACATTCCGGCTGAAGCTTCAGTGACCGGGGCATGTCCAGGGATTTCACCGTTCTAGAACTCAACAGGGCGGCGGGAGAAATGCTTTCAATGGCGTTCCCCGAACCCGTCTGGGTAAGGGGTGTAGTTGCCCTGGCCAAAAAGGGCAGCCCCGCAGGCCATCAATACTTCCAGATCACCGATCCCTGTCCCGAGGGAGGTCAGACCCCCGCCGCCGCCGATTGCGCCCTGTTCGCGGGAGAAAGGATGAGGATATCGAGGGAGGTGGGCAGGCTGGGTCTGCTTTTCACCATCGAAGACGGCATGGAGGCCAGGTTTCAGGTCAGCCCGAGCATCTATGAGCGAAACGGCAGGTTCTCGTACATAGTGCGGGGCTTCGATCCAGAGTACACCGGCTCGGCTTCGGCCATCCATCTGAAGAGGCTGGTCGAAAAACTCGGGAGAGAAGGGATACTTGGCGAGAACGGAACGCTCCCCTTTCCGCGGGTACCCCTGAAGGTGGGGCTGGTCACCGCCGAGAACTCCGCCGCCGCGGAAGACTTCCTACAAACCCTCAGGGAAAGTG
This sequence comes from Candidatus Fermentibacteraceae bacterium, assembly GCA_041750285.1. Taxonomy (GTDB): domain Bacteria; phylum Fermentibacterota; class Fermentibacteria; order Fermentibacterales; family JCC-6; genus UBA6080. The sequence goes on from JBGSZS010000004.1 coordinate 102,817, forward strand.
GATACCCATTCGAGGTATACACGTCGTGGGCGCCCATGCAGGGAGTGGAAACCGCAGCCGGAGTGAATGCGGCCCTTGTCAGGCTGATCACCGTGGCTGGTCTGGACGTGGCTGTCATCACAAGGGGTGGAGGCAGCACCACCGACCTTGCCTGGTTCAACGACGAAAGCATTGCCCGCACGATTGCGCAGCTTCCCTTCCCCGTCATTTCGGGAATAGGCCACGAGACCGACATGACACTGCCCGATTTCGCTTCCCACACCCGGGCAAAGACCCCCACGCACGCCGCAATGCTGCTCGTTGACAGCGTTGCCGGTTTCATTGATGCCATCGAGGACTGTGCCGTAAGCCTTGGCAGGGCGGCCTCGCCCAGGCTCACACTGGAAAGGCTGAAGCTTTCCCAGTTGACCTCAACGCTTGCGAAAAAGGCGGAAAGACCATCGGTCCATTTCATCGGGATCATTTCCAGAGCGACCGCGATGATCCAGGGAAGGGTTCTGCCAAGGGTATCGGGTCATCACAGAACCCTCGACCATCTGCAGTCCAGGATCCTGAACCTGGTCTCGGCGGGATTGTCCGCAAGGCTTTCATCGCTCGACCGGATGGAAGCCGCCGTTTCCAGGCGTGACCCGGCGAAAATGCTCGCCCTGGGCTGGTCGCTGGCCCTCGATTCCACTGGCAGAACCATTTCATCGGTGTCTTCGGTCAAACCCCGTGACACCGTCCATCTGAAGCTTTCCGACGGAAAACTGAAGACACGAGTCGAAAGGGTGGAAAGTACTTGAAAGCCAAGAACCGGTCATACGCCGAGATGATGGACGAACTCACAAGGCTCGTTGACGAGGTTGGCCGGGAGGACTGCCCGGTTGACGGACTTGAAAGCCGTGTTGCCCGGGCTGCCGAGCTCATAGGTCTTTTGAGGGAGAAGCTGAAGGCCACCGAAACCGCCGTAAAGAACGTTCTGTCCGGCCTGGATTCAGCCGAATAGGGCCTTCACGCATCGAACGACCTGATCGGGTTCAGGCCTGATGAGGGAGACCGACCACGGCGACAGCGGTCCGAACCTGCGGGCATCGTCCTTCTGAAACACTGCGACGACCGGCACCCCCATGGCCGATGCCACGTGCATGGGTCCGCTGTCGGGGCAAACGAACACGCCAAGTCCAGACACCTTCTGCGCGAACTCAGGGAGATTCATGGGCGGCATCTTCACTGCCCCGTACTGAACGAGAGCATCGGCGATGCCCTCTTCCTGCGTGTTTCCCCAGAAGACCCCGACCGGTGCCAGCCCGGAAAGGCGCCCGACCAGTTCCTGCAAAAACCCGGACGGGAGGGCCTTGTCTCCCTTGGCTCCCGGATGAATGCCTATCAGCCTGCTTCTGGGTTCCCTGGGAAGCGCCAGCCTGGGAGGCCTCCATCTCGGCCAGCCCGGCCAGACGGCACCAACCGCATGGAGGGCACGGCTCTCGTGCTGATCGGTCCCCGGCATGGACGAGGGTGAGCACGTGTACCAGCCCGGTTCGGCACCCAGAGGCGATCCCACACGGTGCGGACAACCCGCAAGGGCGGTGATGACCGCCGAGGAGAGGGAGAAACCATGGGGATGCGAGGCGTCGATCACAACATCGAACTCCTGCTGCCTGAGCCGGTGGACAAGTCCGATAAGCAACCAGGGCCTTTTCGCCATGGTTTTCTTGGCCACGGGTATCAGCTTCCACCCCTGGCCTTCGAGGATGTGATGGAAGACGTTGCTGACGAGCACGCTCACTACCGCCGAGGGAAACTTCTCGCGCAGCGCGTTCAGCAGGGAAGTGAGCATCACCAGGTTTCCGAGGCGGTTGTCCACCCTGACAACGAGTATCCTCTCGGGACTGGATGGGGGCCTGCCCGGTCCACCGGACAGAAGAAGCCTTTTCAGGGGTGTCTGGAGAACGCGACGCCCCCATCGCTCGAAACCCTTCAGGTTCAAGCTCTCTCCCCGTAATGGGTCCAGCCGTCAGCCCTTGTTATGCTTACATCAAGGAAGCTCCCCGCGCGGGTTCCGTCATCGGGAACGACTACCACCCTGTTCCCGGGAGTCCTGCCGATGAGCTGGCCCTTCCGGGTCCCGGGGCCCGTGACAAGCACGGGAAGGCAGCGCCCGACAAGCAGGGACGATCTCTCGCGCGTAACGGCATTCTGAAGCTCCTGCAGCCTGTGAAGCCTTGCAAGCCTTTCGGGAACGGGAATGGAGCCGGGCATCCCGGCGGCCCTGGTTCCCTTTCTCTCGCTGTAGCGGAAGAGGAAGCCGTAATCGAAGCGAACCCCGGAGAGCAGGGAGAGGCTATCCTGAAAATCAGCCTCGGATTCTCCGGGAAAACCGGCGATCATGTCGGTGGAGAGCACTATCCCGGGCATTCTGTCGCGGAGCATGGCAATCTTTTCAAGGTATTCAGACCTTGTATAGCCCCTGTTCATGCCCCTGAGAACGGCGTCACTGCCTGACTGGGCAGGCAGGTGAACGGCCCGGCAGATGTTCGGATGGCTGGCCATGACATCGGCCAGGACCTCGTCGAGGTCCCTGGGATGGCTGGTGACGAACCTTATCCATGCCGGCGCAGCGGCCCTGGCCACACTGTCGAGAAGGCCCGGGAACGCAACCTGTCCGCTTCTGTATGAATTGACGTTCTGACCGAGCAGTGTGATCTCCCGGTAGCCCGATTCCACGAGGCTCCTGACCTCCCCGAGGATGGCTTCCGGCGTTCTGCTTCGCTCCCTGCCCCTCACGAAGGGAACGATGCAGTAGCTGCAGAAATTGTCGCACCCCCTTGTGATGGTCACGAAAGCCCTTGGAAACGTGTCACGAACCGATGGCAGGGTTTCGTAGTCGTCCGATCCCTGTTCGACCATGGCCGTCCTGGAACCGGACGCAATCAGTTCGGGAAGCCGATGGTAGGCGTCGGGGCCAACGACCAGGTCGATCTGCGGAAACCGCTCGAGGAGGCTGTCGCCGTGCTCCTGGGCCACGCATCCGCATATCACGACAAGCGGCTTCCTGCCGCGGGAGCCCCCGGCGAGCTGGGTGGCCCTGCCGAGGGCCCTGACCTCGGCACGCTCGCGGACGGCACAAGTGACAACAATGATCACGTCGGCTTTTTCCGGGCTTTCCGATCTTTCGTGACCGGACGAGAGAAGGATGCCCTCAAGCTGCTGGGAATCCCTCACGTTCATCTGGCAGCCATAGACTTCCATGTGGTATGCAGGCATCAGAGCATCATCCCGGAATGGTCAGTTCCATGACCAATCCGGCAAAGATCGGGATGCGAAGGTTGTCGTCGAGCGGAAGGTCGACGAGTTCCGCCAGGGCTGCCACGATGCTTCCCGCGAGGAGGCCAGCGGGTGTGAGAACCCATCCCAGACCGGCCGAGAGGGACAGAAGCAGCCAGGAGGCCCCCAGACAGGCTACAAGGGCTGAAAGTGTGCCTTCAAGGGTCCTGCCGCCGAAGAGGTGCGTCACGCCGAAATGCCTTCCCACGAGGGCGGCGGCGCTGTCTCCGAGGCTCAGGAAGACAAGGGATGCCACGGCGATCTCGGTTCTGAACACCATGATAGTCAGCGCAGCGCTGGCAATGACAACCGTGGATGCCGTCATCCCCCCCTCCTGCTCCTTGGGGCGAAGCATCCTTCCGAACATGGCAAGGAAGAACCTCCTGAATACTTCGTTCCTCGCCCGGAGCAGGTCGAGGAGAAGGAGGAAAAGTGCCGCCGCGCAGAGAAAAAGCACCATGTCGGTGCGCTGGATGAACACCGCGGCCACGGGAATGACGACTGAAGCCGCATGAACGGCTTTCCTGAGTATCTCTTCGAAGAGGGGCATTTCCTTCAGAAACCGATGCCGACGCTGAACCTGTGAGTGTTCTCCAGCTCGTCGTGACCCAGCCAGGCGTAGTCGAGGGTGACCGGCATTCCGAACAGGCCAATCTTCAGGCCGATGCCCGCAGTCATGTTGCCTTCGCTCGACCCAAGCCTGATCCCGACCGTGTCCCGGATAAGCAGTTCGATACCGGCCCTGGTATCGAGGCTGACCTCGCCCCTGCTGTATTGTGCGGAGTACTTGCGGCCCTCGAACCTGAAATCACCGTCGAGACCAACGGTGAGCACGGATGAGAACTTGCTCAAAGGTATCGAGAAGGCTGTGCCCACCTTGGCCGTGGGGTTAACGACCTCGGTGTGGCCGTTGTTCCAGAAAAGGTGGGTTCCGGTGATGTCCTGCAGGTTCAACCCCACTGAAAAAGCCGTGGTGGGCTTCCAGAGAAGTGCGGCGTCGAGCCCCAGCCCCCAGGCGCTGTAGTCCATGAGGTCGCGGTAGACCATTTTCACGTTGGCCCCGATGGAGAAGTCTTCCGAAAGGGGTCTGGCCCAGGAAAGGTAGAGGGCGTTGTCGGATGCGCTCTGCCAGGTTATGCGGCCCTCGTCGTAGATGATCTCTTCCCCGGGATCCCATTCGTTGTTGCCCTCGGTTCCACCGGGATTGGTGTCGGGGTCGTAGTCGTCGTTGCCCGAGTCTCCCGGTTCGCCCTGGCCGTCCTGGCCGAAGACGCCGTCGGCGCCAGTATCGTACCACTGCAGATTGCCGGTGTTGGCTATGCTGCCAAGATCGGTTCTGAAAAGCGATGCCCCGAGGGCGTCTGTTCCGAGTTTCCTGGTGTAGGCGAGGTAATCGTAGGCTATGAGCCCCCCGAACCTCTCGGAATGCATGAAGGAAGCGGTCTGACCAGTTGTGGCCGTGAGGCCGGCGGGATTCCAGTATCCGGCCGTCCCGTCGTTGCTTATGGCGGAGAATGCCCCGCCCATTGCCAGCGCACGTGCGCCGGCGCCCACGTACATGAACTCACCCGCATACTTCGCGGCGTGCGCGGAGCCGAGGGTCAGCACAGCAAAAATGGCCACCAGAGGTGTTTTCACAACTTGCTCCCGTCGACCAGGTCACTGATGATCCTTCTGTCCTCGAGGCTGATCCGGGTGTAGAAAAGGCCGACACCCCAGGATCCGTCGGGCTGTTCTTCCTCGCGAATGACAACTGCCCTTGCTTCGATCTCGAACTCGGCGAGTTTCATCAGAACATCCACCCTCGTGAGATCACCCAGCGGAGTGTTGCATATGCAGTAAAGGCCCGAGGCGCTGACATTGAGCGCGGTCACGGGAAGCGAAGGCATTCCCGGAGTGCTCAGAAAGACCGCGACCTCTCCCGCACTGCGTTTCTCAGATCGCCTCTCGGATTGAATCAGCGCATCCTCGTTCATATAAGGTCCTACCTCGGTGCTTGGTAAATGGTTCCCCGGCTGATCCCGCAAAGCACGGCAGAAATATAAGACAAGCGACCAGGGAAGCGAAGTGCGGGACCGCCCGCACAGACCCTGCCGAAACAGACGCTCCCGGGCATCATTGCGGAAAGATACCCATTCCCGTATGTTCCGCAAGGTCAATCTTGACAGTGGGGGGTTTTTGTCAAAGTATACCGCTGTATGCCGGGGTCCGGCTTCTCAACACCAATGAAAGAGGGGAAAATGAACGAGTTCAATATCAGCCCCAAGGAGATCGAAGAGGGCAAGACCATGGGCGGCGTGGCCTACATAACCTGGATCGGCCTGCTCATAGCTTTCATCACCGGGAAAGAGAACCGTTACGTCATGTACCATGTCCAGCAGGCTCTCATCGTTCTTCTCTTCGCCCTGCTCACCCCCATCCCGGTGCTCGGCTGGATCATCGGCCTCGGCTGCCTTGTTTTCGCAATAATCGGCCTTCTCAACGGCTTCGGCGGCAAGGTCCAGCCTGTTCCCGTCATCGGCACCATCGGCTACAAGTTCAACCTCGTTAAGCCTGCGGCCGCACCCACCCAGAGCGCCGGCACTCCCGACGTCGAATAGCTTTTCCCTTCAGAGATCGATGGGGGCGGTTTCGGCCGCCCCCTTTCTCATGGTTCTTCCTATGGTGAGTTCGTAAAGACCAACCCCGGCATCCTTCAACAGGATCCCGGCGAGTTCCGACCTCTCCTCCCTCCCGCGACAGAGGACCTGGGCGGTCCCGTCGCCCTGCGATCCCACCCCCTTGGCGCCCCACGCAAGCCCGCGAAGCGCGGGATGACAAAGCAGGGCGTGAAGTGCGGGAGAAGAGAGCTCACCCGGACAGCACGGAGCCACATGTTCGTCGAAGACCTTCTGTGCGCGGCCCATGAGCAGGCCAAGCGTCCGGGCATCCCCTTCCGAAAAGGCTTTGCATGCTTCTTCAAGGATGACCCTGTTCACAGGCCCGAGCGCGTTCCTCAGCCCCCGGTCACCCCTGAGGAAGGCTTCGTTCAGGTCCCTGAGAATCCTGCGGGTATCCTTTCTTCCCTTGAGGTCGACGATCAGGTAGTGGAACTCCCCGCCCGAAGGAAGCCCTTCGAAACCGAAACCGTCGCCGTCGAACGTGAGAAGCACCGGACGCCCCTTTCCCAGGGCGCAGGCCTGGTCCATCCTTCCGCACTCGCTTCCCGTCATCAGTTCGCCCCTGTATGCAAGGTCCATCTCCTCCTCCACGGACAATCCCAGGCCGTAGACGAGGTTGTATGCACGGGCCGTGAGAACGCAGATGGCTGCGGATGAGGACAATCCCTTCCCGAGCGGAAGGGTGCGGCGCAAAACATCCAGCCTGAGGCCGCCGACACCGAGTTCCCGAACCATGAGGGCGGCGGTTCCGGCAGCGTAGGAATCGAACGAACGGCTCAACGCAACGCCCTGCAGAACCTGGTACTCCGCCCTGTATGTGTTGAACAGGCGCTCGTCACCGGAAGGGGAAACCTGAGTCAGCTCGAAGAAGTCCCCGGCACCCCGGGCTCTGGCGAAAAGTCCCTGATCGGTGCCTGCCATCAGGCACCTCCCGGGCTCGACGGAGGGGTCGGTGAGCCTGTGCGTGCCCGCCCAGTCCGAATGCTCCCCGAAAAGGCAGAGCCTTCCGGGAACGAAAAGGTCAAAACTGCCGTTGTTCACGATTCAAGCCGTTCACGAAAGCGGTTTCCCCTGATCGTCCCATCCGCGGAGGGCGTAGAGCTCGGACAACTGCTCCCGGAAAGCCTGAGGATCGAGGCTCATTGGGTGGCCGATGAAGGGGTTTACGAGGTTCTCGGGCCTTTGGAAGTACGGTATCACCGATTCGTCATCGGCCCTGCACCTGCCGAAATTCCTGATCAGAAGCCTTCGCTCGAGGCTCAGCACCCTGGCGCTGGCAGCGTCCATCTCCGCGTCGGTCCACCCGATGCCCGTCAGGGCGTTGAACATGTGCCTCTCGAAGGTGGGACCCTCCATGTCCCCCGCCCTTGCGAAATTGTCTTCGGTCCTGTTCGAGTAGATCCTCGGGAACACCTGGTCCCCAACGGTGAGAGAATCCTTCATCACGGACCGGTTGCCGTGCCATGCCGCTGCTATGGCCTTTGCCCCGTAACCGCTCCGGGGGTCGGCGGCATCGGTCGTGCCGTACACCCTTGCGGAAACCTCCTTTATCCTCTCCCAGGAAAGGCCGTGCACAGGCGAGCAGATCCTGCTCCAGCCCATGATGTTCTGTGCATAGCCGTGGGCGCTCGAGATGGGATCGCGGGTGTCGATGGCCCACTGCAGGGCGCTCACGATCCAGTACGGATGGAAGACGTAGTTGATGTGGTCGCCGTGGCCGTCCCAGTGACCCGCGTAACCCCATGCGGTGAACAGCCTGTCCATGCTTTCCCCGCCAACACCGAGTTCGTGACTGGCCCTGACGGTCCCCTCGGCCAGGGCGTTCCGGACCCGCCCCTCCCTGCGTGATATCCCCATGAGCAGGTGCTGCCAGAACACCGGGTCATCCACGTCAATCGGAACGCCGTCGACTTCCTTCAAAGAGCCCTCGTCCTTGAGGCTTCGAAGCCACGGCACCATTCCTATCAGGATCTCCCAGTGGTTCAGCCCCTCGTCGTTGGCGATCTGACCAACCTCGAAGCCCGCCTCGAAACCAAGTTTCCAGTCGTAGAAGCTGTTCGGGATCCCCGGGAACAGACCCGCGACGCAATCCATCTGGCCCGAGAGCTTCCTGCCGGGGCTGAGCACCGCGGGAACGCTGGTGTAGAACCGGGCATCGTAGCACCTCACGGCGCAGCCCTGCGTGCACGCCTGGAACTTCTGGCCGAACATACGCACCCTGTGGGGATCGAGCTTCGGTTCGTGTGGCCAGCCGTGCGAACCGTGGGCTTCTGCCCTGACAAGGTCGCAGACGAGCCGGAACCTCTCCGGGTCGTACACCGGAAGGGGCAGGGTGCCCCTGACCGCGATCGCCTTCAGATTCTTCGAGCCCATGACAGCGCCGAATCCGCCCTGCCCCGAAGCGCTTTCGGTCTCGGTGGCGATGATGGCGATCCTGCAAAGGTTCTCCCCCGCGGGGCCGATGGCCAGAACCCGCCACCCCGGGCCGTCCATGAGGCGCTTCTGGGTCTCGTACATCCCCAGCCCCCAGAGCCCCGACGCATCCTCGACGGTGCACCTGCCCTGATCGATCCTTATCGAGACGGGGCGCGGGGCCCTGCCGGTTATCACCAGCCCGTCGAAACCCGAATGCTTCAGAGCGGGACCCCAGTGCCCCCCGAAAGACGACCGGGTGTACCATTCGTGCGGATGGCCCTGGGCGGAGAGCCCGCAAACCGTGGTCCTCCCCGAGAACGGAGCCGATGTGCCCGTGAGTGGGCCGGTGAAGATCATCAGTGGATTCTCCGGGCTGAACGCGCCGGTGCCTGGTCGAATGATGTCGAAGGCTATCCTGGCAGCCATTGCCCGTCCGCCGTACCAGTCCGGAAGAAGGTCTGCGGTGTCCTGGATGTCGACCGTGTTCCTGGTCAGGTCGATCCGCAGGATGCGTCCGGCGTAGCCACCGAAAGCGGTCATCCCTCCCCCCTTCCAGGCAGGGCGTCCTGTTCCGAGTCGGGCATGCCCCTGAAGGCAAACTCCGGATCGCCCGGTGAAAGGAACCGTATCACGCCGAACCGGCATGCCGCAACGCAGCGCGGTGCTCCCGAGCACAGGTCGCACTTCACCGGAAGGCCGGGGTCGTCCCGCCAGAACATGGCCCCGAAAGGGCACGCAGAAACACATGCGCCGCAGCGCACGCAAAGATCGTAGCCGATCACCATGGCTCCCGTGAGCGGGTCTCTGGAAATGGCGCCCGAAGCGCACGCCGCTGCACAGGCAGGGCTGTCGCACTGCCTGCAGTAGACATGCCCGTGTTCGCCCCCGAAAGGATCGAGCAGTACAGCAATGGCTGATGCTCCGGGAACATGGTCACCCGCCCTGCCCTGGGCGCAAACGACGGCACAGTTCATGCATCCCGTGCAGGGCACGGGGTTAACACAAAGCCGCAGATTTCCCATTGACCTCCGAACTCTGGCCGCATGATAAGCCGGGGGGGGTAAGGGGTCAACCAAAATGCATGGGGCGGCCGGTCCGGGTATATTCCGCAAATGGCGAAGAGAACAACGGTACTCCGCAAACGGGAGACAGAAGCGATAGTCGGTGCCGCCCTTGCCGACCCGTTCCAGCTGCTGGGAATGCACCCGACTGCAGACGGGTTCATAGAGGTGCGTGCCTTCTGCCCCGGCGCCTCGTCCATGATAATGGTGCCGGACGAGGGTTCTCCACAGCCCATGACCAGGGTCCACGACGACGGGCTCTTCGTTTTCCGGACCCACAAGCGTGCCGATCCCTTCGCCTACAGGCTCACCGTGACCCGTGACAGGGTCTCATGGACCACGCGCGACCCCTACTGCTACCTTCCCCAACTGGGGGAGATCGACCTGCACCTCTTCAGCGAGGGCCGCCACCTCAACCTTCACAGGGTGATGGGCGCCCGGGTCAGGACCATCGGGGATGCCACCGGCGTCCTTTTCGCCGTGTGGGCGCCTAACGCCAGGGCCGTGAGCGTGACGGGCAGCTTCAACGACTGGGACCGCAGGCGCCACCCCATGCGCAGCAGGGGTGTAAGCGGCGTCTGGGAGCTCTTCGTGCCAGGCGTGGCCACGGGCGACCTTTACAAGTTCAGCATCATCGACGCTAACGGTTTCGAGCTTTCAAAGGCCGATCCCTACGCCCTTCGGAGCGAGGCGAGACCCGGAACGGCCTCGATCGTGGCCGACCCCGGATCGTACGAGTGGGGTGACACCGCATGGATGGAGGGAAGGAAACGGGAAAACCCTTTCTCCGCAAGGATCTCCATCTACGAAGCGCACGCGATGTCGTGGGCGGCCGGTGAGGAAAGGTACCCCGGCTGGGAGAAGCTTGGGGACTGGCTGATCCCGTACCTTTGCAGCATGGGGTTCACCCATGTCGAGCTCATGCCGGTGATGGAGCACCCCTACGACGGTTCGTGGGGTTACCAGGTCACGGGCTTCTTCGCCCCCACCAGCAGGATGGGAACCCCCGTGGAGTTCTGCAGGTTCGTCGACCGGTGCCACCAGAACGGGATCGGCGTGATACTGGACTGGACTCCCGCCCACTTCCCCATGGATGACTGGGCTCTGGCCCGGTTTGACGGCACCCACCTCTACGAACACGAAGACCCCCGTCTGGGCCTGCACCCGGACTGGGGAACCCTGATCTTCAACTACGGACGGCGCGAGGTCAGGAACTTCCTGCTCTCAAGCGCGATCCACTGGCTGGACACCTTCCACATCGACGGCCTGAGGGTCGATGCGGTGGCATCCATGCTCTACCTCGACTACTCCAGGAAGGAGGGACAGTGGATCCCCAACCGCTACGGCGGAAGGGAGAACATCGAAGCCGCGTCCCTGCTCAGGGAGATATGCCACGAAGCAGGCTGCCGATTCCCCGGCGCACTGATGATAGCCGAGGAGAGCACCGCGTGGCCCGGGGTGACCCGTCCGCCCGAAGCCGGGGGGCTGGGTTTTCATTTCAAATGGAACATGGGCTGGATGAACGACACGCTCGAATACTTCAGCCGGGATCCCCTTTTCCGGAAAGGCCACTCGGGGGGGATCACGTTCAGCGCCGTATACGCCTGGAGCGAGAACTTCATACTGCCTCTCTCACACGACGAGGTGGTTCACGGCAAGGGATCGCTGTACGGCAAGATGCCCGGCGACGATTTCCGGAAAAGGGCCAACCTCAGGCTTCTCTTCTCGTATCAGTGGCTTTTTCCGGGCAAGCAGCTTCTGTTCATGGGTGGCGAGAGGGTGCAGCAGCACGAGTGGAACCCGGACGAGCCCCTTCCCATGGGCGACACCGGGATGGAAAGGTTCGTGGCCGCCCTGAACACCCTTCAGATGGATCACAGGCAGCTTCACCTCGAGGATTGCCGTTATTCGGGCTTCAGGTGGGTGGATTTTTCCGACGAGGATTCCTCGGTCATCTCCTTCCTCCGCCAAGCCGAAGGGTACTCCCCCCTGCTGTGCGTGTTCAACATGACCCCGGTTCCCAGGGCGCCTTACCGCATCGGCGCACCTTTCCCGGGGAACTGGGAAGTCATCCACAACAGCGATGCCGGGCTGTTCGGCGGCGCGGGAGCCACCATCCCCGGCTCCTTCGCAGCAAACCCCCTTCCCGCGCACGGGTTCGGGTGGAGCCTGGAACTCAGCCTCCCGCCCCTCTCATGCCTCGTTCTACTGCACAGGGGCTGAACAACAGCGCTTTTCGTATACTTCGGCAAAGGGACGGGAGGGCGGATGAAATCCCACACGGCATACCTCTGGTTCCGGACCGACCGGAGGATGGAGTTTCTGAACATCACCGGCCAGGTGGAAGAAGAACTGGCAAAAAGCGGTATCAGGGAGGGGCTGTGTCTTGTGAACCCCATGCACATCACGGCCAGTGTATTCATCAACGACGATGAGCAGGGGCTGCTCGACGACTACGGGAAGTGGCTGGAAAGGCTTGCACCGCACGAACCCGGCCTTTACCGGCACAACCTGACCGGCGAGGACAACGCCGATGCCCATCACAGGAGACAGGTGATGGGAAGGGAGGTCGTCGTTGCGGTGACTGCGGGAAAACTCGACCTTGGTACCTGGGAGAGGATCTTCTACGGAGAGTTCGACGGGCGCCGGCGCAAAAGGGTGCTGGTAAAGATCATCGGAGAATAGGAGAGAACCATGCGAAAACTTGTCATCCTGCTTGCGGCAGGACTTCTGGCAGCGGCGGGGTGCGGAAGCCAGGCCTACCCTCCCTACCCCCCCACCATCAGTGTCAACGGGATCGGCACCGCCTACGCCGAACCGGAGATGGCCATCATCAGCTTCGGTTTCAACGTGACCGAGAACGACCCCGAGACCGCAGTGGAGACCGCGGCTGAGCTTGCGGAAACCGCCATCGAGGCCGCCGTCGAAGCCGGTGTTCCCAGGGAAAGCATCACCACCACCGGCTATTCCCTGTGGATCGAGGAGGAGTACGACTACGTCACCTACGAATACACGGGCAACACGCTCTACCACCTCGACCACAGCATGCAGGTGAAGACCTCCGATACCGAAGAGGTCGGTGCCGTCCTGGCAGCCCTTGTCGGCGGGGGCGCCAACACTGTCTACTCGGTCCAGTTCACAGTGGAAGACAGGGCCGCGCTCTACGCCAAAGCCCGGGAGATCGCCCTGAACGACGCGGCCCAGTGCGCGGGTCAGCTCGCCTCCACCCTCAACGTCAGGATCAGCGGCGTCCAGAGCGTGAGCGAATGGGTGGACAACTACGCCTACGGGTACGCGGAATCCTACGCCGGCGACGGCGCCTATCCCCCCGTGGACGGCGGCAGCCAGTCCATCACCCTCAACGTGAACGTCGCATACACCATAGAGCAGTGATGCCCTTCCTCCCGCCCCCGTCGCTAATGGCGGGGGCGGATTCCCTTCAGACCCTGCTTCAAGCGGCAACAATCCAGCAAAGGGGGCTGTTCTTCGCGGAAATCGGCCTCGAAGCCGCTCCCGATGAGGTCTTCAACTGGGAGATGGCAGACTTCGTGGAGGTCATTGTCGTTTTCGGGGAGGGTCCTTTGCCGGCCCGCTCCGAAGACAGCACAAAGGTCTTCCTGAACGGGCTGCCGCTGCACCTGCTGCTTTCGGAGAAGGAAACACTTCACTGAAAGACGGCTTCCAACGATATTCCACTTCCCTGTTCAGAACTCAAGAGCGTACGATTCGGATGCATCGTTCAAAACGCCGTTGAAAACAGCCAGATCATTGGTATTAAGAACTTTGTCCAGGCTGGAACAAGGGCAAGGGGCAATCCCCATACCATGGCGCCAAGTATGAAGAGGATTGCAGGAACTGAGCGCCCTTTCAGCAGAAGCTGCCTGAAAGGAATGAGGAAAAACAACCCGTAGTGAATCCAGACGAAGGGAATGAAAACAAGAAGAAAAAGAATGGTCTGCGAAAAGATGTTTCCCCAGGAACATCCAACGCCATTATAACATCTTTTATACCATCTGTGTATAATAATAATTAGTGTTACGGTAGTGATACAAAGATAGATCCACTGGAATACGCTCCTCTGTCTTTCTGCAATTCGCAACCTGTACTCATCTTCTTGTACTGCCCTCTCGATGTCGCCGCGGACCAGAGCTGTTTCCCCAAACAGGCTGACAGCATGGGTAACACTCACATTGTTGCCATGAATGAATCCCCAGGATTCGTTGACCCGCCCGAGGGAGAGCAGCCATTGATGAAAAGAGTGAGACCCTGCGAGCAGCACTGACGAGAGTGAGAGGCTAAAAAGGAGAATGACCGCAGAAAGCAGTGCTCTCCTGCCCTTCAGAAAGAGCACCAGTGGCATGAAGCCCACTTTTAAAAGAAGCAGAAACGTTGCGGCGGCACCCACAACCGCGCCCTTGAACCCCCTGTAAACCATCAGGGCCATGGCCAGCAGCATGAAAGAGGTGACCTGGCCACATAAAAGATTATCGTGCAGGGGCTCGGAAATGGTGAGAAACACGAAAGCACCCGCCATGAACAGTGGCCTCTGTCTGTCGGTGCCCCTGGAAAGCAGAAACACCGAAAACCAAGCCGCAAGAACGCTTGCTGCGATCCAGGAAAGCCTGAAAAGCCGGTACGGCATAATCTCGAGGGGTGTCATGGCCAGAAGGAACGGCGGAGGGTAGACAAAAAGAAAGGGTGTTACGAGAATACCCCTCTTCTCAAGGCTCTGCCATGCCTGCCGCACATCGTAGGGATTGCTGCCATCAAGGGCCGCATAGTATCCGCCAAGATAACTCGCAAGGTCCTGGGGGTAATACGGGACGCATCCCTTGGCGCGGTATGCCGTTACAAGAGCTCCCAACAGCAGTACCCAGACCAGGAACGCATTCCGAGAGAGAGAAAGAGAATGCTTCTTCATGAATCGTGCTGCACCCTGCCCAAAAGCATGAAACTCTCCGCCTGCTCAAGGATTTTGTTATATGTGTAATATTCATACATATTGCCCAACGGTCAATTCAAAATGGAACTGAAAGTGCTTTCGGAAGGGAATGGCAAATAAAAAAGATCCTTCTCGCAACAGCGGTATCGGTGCTCATTTCCTCCTGCAAAAACCCACAGCCCCCGGTTGTCCAGAACGGGCTTCCCGTCGACATGGAAGAGGGATTCGTTCCCGGCACATGGATGGTCTCATACGCGTACCAGGATGAAACAGGTTCCTCGGGCATGCAGAGCACCAATGCCCCTGAACTTCACCCCTTCATCAGTGACCTGGGAGTGGATACCGACGGAAACATCTGGGCCAGACGTGGCGGTGTGGAAGAGAACCTGTGGGATGTGCTCTCACCCGAAGGGGAATGGCTGCGCGTGGTTGTTGTCGAGGCCTTCACACCCGAATCCATACCAAAGGTTGTCATGGGGTCCGGAGGGTTCATAGCCTTCGAGCTGAACCCCGAGGACGTGTGCCATGTTCTTGTGCTTCGGGGTCATAACGACCGATAAACGTCCGTTCACCTTGAAACGGCTTTCCGACGGGCCGTACTTCATTGCATGGAAACCCTCGTCCTGCTCTTTCTGGCCGGTTCCCCCACGATCTCCGAGGTGTGCGCCAACCCCCTGAACGAAGCCTCATGCGAGTTCGTCGAGCTTTTCAACCCGGGGCCGGAAGCGGTTTCCATACTGGGGTTCACTATCACCGACGGCGACGCACTCGATCAGCTGCTGCCCTGGAACGAGCAGACATACGGCGTCTTCCCCCATTCGGGCGTGATCATTGAGACCGACTCCATTCCCCCGGGGGGCTGGGCCGTCATTCTCGAGCTGGGCTACCTGCTCGACCCCTGCTTCGAGTTCGCCCCGGGAACGGTGATACTCACCACGGGAGACAACGCCGTCTGCAACGGGCTCGCGGCTTCCTCCGACCCCCTCACCCTCTTCGGGCCCGGGGGGACGACAATGACCGATGTGCTCTCCACCTATGGCACACCGGTGGAGACCGACACATGGCAGGACAGGGACGACGACGGCCTCGACGGCATACCCTTCGATCCCGGGAACGGCCTTTCCACCCACCGGTTCCCTGCTGTCTCCCCCGACTCGGAAGGCAACTGGCTGGGAGGCACACCCACGCCGGGCGCCCCTCCCGACGCGCCGCCCGATACGTTTGCAGTGTTCATCCAGGGGCTGTGGTTCACGCCGGCAGACCCCCAGCCCGGCACCGCCTGCCATCTCCACGCCGCAATACACTGTTTTGGAACGGTCCCGCCCGACCAGGGCTTCATCACCCTGTTCCTCGACACCGACGGCGATTCACTTGCGGGAGCCGGAGAGCCGTCCAGCGTGTGGCCCGCATCCATCCTCAGTCCCGGAATCACCGATACCCTTTCAATAACCTTCACGGCACCCGAACAGGGCTGGTACCTTGCGAGCGCCACCGCCTGCGACTCGTATCTGGCCGTTCCCATGCCTTCGGGCGGCGGGGTACCACCGGTGCTCACCGAAGTCATGGCCAACCCACCCGACCAGACCACGCAGGAGTACATCGAAGTCTACTACCCCGGCCCCGGGGTGTTCATGCTCGACGGGTGCAGCTTCACCGACGGTGACGCGGTCGACATGGTCATCCCCTGGTCGGGAACGGCCCTCCTCACCCCGAACTCCTGCGGCATAATCCTTGACCCCGGCTATACCGGAGGGCTTCCGGTCCCGGAGGACGCAAGGGTCTTCACCGTGGGCAACTCATCCCTGGGCAACGGACTGACCCCGTCCGACCCCATAGTCCTCTATGACCGCGACGGAACCCTGATCGAAAACATCCTTTCCACAGCGGGAACCCCGGTTCTTTCCGACGACCCGCTTCAGTGCGATGACGACGGCCTGGATTCGATACCATTCGACCCCGGCCAGGGCCGCAGCATGGAGAGGTTGAACCCCGCGGGACCCGACGCCGAGTACAACTGGACGGCTTCCGAACCGGGCGGGTCACCGGGCCGGCCGGGAGACTGCGGCTCGGGGCCGGACATGCGGGCCGACACCATCATCGTTCACAATGAGGTCACGCCCGGTGTTCCCTTCCTTCTCGAGGCGCTTTTCTCGTCTGTGGGGTTTTCCGCCGCGGAGGGTGTCACCTTCACGGTGTTCAACGACCTCGACGCGGATTCGGTTCCCGGTCCCGGCGAAGTGGTGTGCCAGGAGTGGGCTGAGAGCCTTGAGCCCGGCGAATCCAGAAGCGTTTCGGGCACCGCCGTTCTGCCCGCCCACGGCTTCTTCCTGCTGAGGGCGATGGTCCAGTGCCCGGGCGACAGCACCCTTGAGAACAACTGCTCAAACCTTTGCGTGAAGTGCGGCGAAGGTTCCTACCCGGCCATCACCGAGGTGCTATGCAATCCTTCCGACCAGTCCCGCGACGAGTTCGTCGAGGTCTTCTACTCCGGACCGGGAGTGTTCGACCCCTCGGTGCTGTCCATCTCCGACGGCGACGCGACCGACGCCCTTCAGGGCGGCTTCGTGCCCGCCCTCGCATACGCCGTCATCCTCGACCCCGACTACTTCTCGGGCTCGATGCCCTACGACATCCCGCCCGGCACACCGCTCATCTTTCCCGGCAACACCACCATAGGCGACGGGCTGGGCTCAGGCGATCCGGTGTCGCTTCTCTGCGAAGGAAGCGTGGTCTCAACGTACGGTACGCCCGGAATCCCTGACGATGGCGTGCCCTACGACCCGGGCACCGGCATGAGCGTCGAACTTGTCACCCCCAACCTTCCCGACCTTCCGGGCAACTGGTTCACAAACCCCCTGGGGCCTTCCCCGGGCGCTCCCCCGCTGGGAATCTCCGAGGGCGTGGATTACGGGATCAGACGCTTCAGCCTGGCCCCTCCCGCCGGAGCGGAGGGTTCGCAGACCACGATGAGGGCAACCGTCGAGGCGATGGGCACACAGGGCTGCGGCTTCCAGGTGGTCTTCACGGTGGAGGGTGAGCAGGTGGCTTCCGCCTCCCCCGCACCCCCGGCGCCTGGTGACTCGGTGCTTGTGGAGGCGGTCTGGGTGGCCACCGCCCCGCAGGCGGCACTGAAAGCCTTCATAGTGTGCGAACCCGATGTGAACCAACGCAACAACACCGGCAAAGCCCTGTGGAATCCGCCACCGGGGCTCGTGATGAACGAGATCATGTACTCCCCCGGACCCCCCGGGCCGGAATGGGTGGAGCTGTACAACGGCGCCGGGACACCTCTCGACCTTGAGGGCTTCACGTTCGAAGACCCCTCCACGCAAGCCACCCTTCCGGGGCAGGTAATCGAGCCAGGCGGGTATGCCCTGCTCTGCCCCGACCCACAGGGTTTCGAGAGCGTCTGGGGACAGCCTCCCTGTCCCCTGCTCCAGATATCCCCATGGCCCGTGCTGAACAACACGGGGGACACCCTCTCCCTGCTGGGCGGGAACGGGGCGGACTGGGTTCCCTACGACGCGGCCTGGGGCGGGGGGACGAACACAAGCCTCGAGCGCCGCTCCCCCGCGGAAATGGGTTGGCCCGCCTCAAACTGGGGCGGCAGCGCGACTGGTTCAACCCCCGGCAGGGCGAACAGCATAGGAGTTCAGCAGGGCGGACCGTTCCTCACCGCTGAACCGGAAGTCTTCTCGCCCGATTCCGACAGGGAGAACGACGTGCTCCTGATAACTCTCAGGGTTCCCGAACAGGGATACCAGGCGGAGCTGCGGGTGTACGACGTGACGGGCAGGGTGGCGGCGGAGCTCTGGAACGGCCCGGTCCCGGGCGAAACACTCACACTCGCCTGGGAAGGCTCGGGCATGCCGGTCGGGCGCTACATCGTTTTCGCGCGGGCAGGAAAGGGAAGCTCCGTTCTGGAGGGCGTGCTGGTCAGGATACTGGCCCGGCCGCTCTGAACCGGCTGGCTGTTCCCGAAACATGACACGGTTAACCGATTCTTAACCCTTCGGGCCTATGCTACCATTTCACACGAGAGCGAACTGGAGGGGGAATGGACAGCGTTGCACTGGCCGGGGAAAACCGGGTTTCGGAACTGCATCGAATTCTGAGGAATGATAGGATCACCCCGCTCTTCCAACCCGTGGCAGACGCAATGGAACGAAGGATTGTGTGCTTCGAAGTGTTCTCAAGAGGGGTTCACCCCCTGGAATCCCCGGTGGAGCTCTTCCGCGCTGCAGCGTCCGCCGGAATTCTGTGGGAGGCAGAGGAAGCCGCAAGGAACTCAGCCCTCAGGAGAATAGCATCGCTGAGGGATCTCTCGTTCAAGACCAGGTTCTTCATCAACACATCCCCCTCGACGATATGTGACCCGAGGATGACCCTCGAATACATTCTGCAGTCACTTGACTCGTTCTCGCTGGGACCGGAGCACCTGGGTTTCGAGATCCCGGTTCCCGAAGTCAAGGGCACGAAAATCCTGCTCATGAAGCTTGAGGAGCTGGGCACGGCAGGCATCAGCTTCTCACTGGACGACTTCGACCCATCAAACCATGCTCATCAAAAGCTTCTGGACACGCCCTCTCCGGAGTACGTCAAACTGCCGGGGGGGATCGTTCACAACCTGGGACGCTACAACATGGGCCAGCAGAACATCCGCAGAGCCATTGGAACACTTTCGGATCACGGCTCCACACTCGTCGCCAAGGGCGTTGAGGATTGGACAGAGCTGGAGACACTTCTGACGCTCGGTGTGAGGGTGGTGCAGGGTTATCTTGTTGCTAGACCCGAAAGCAGGCCGCCGCAGATACAGGAGGACTTCCACGGCGGAGCACTGAGAGCCCTTTCGGGAATCATCTGCTCCGGCGGCTCGGCACCGGGAAGGGAAGTAAGCACCGTGTGCACCATGCCCGTGGTCATCGAAGCCGCCTCAAGGAACTGCGACGAACTTGACTCGATGTTCCGGAACGACCCTGCTCTTGACCATGTGGTGACCACTCACCTGGGAAACCCCCACGGCCTCGTGACCAGAAAAGGTTTCTACCTGAAGACCGGAGGAAGGTTCGGATTCTCTGTTTTCCAGAGGGAGACGCTTGATGCCGTGGCCGACAATGACCCCATGGTGGTGGGTGACGGAGTCAGGATAGCCGAGGTGGCAGAAGCCGCAATGAACAGGCAGAGCGATGATGTATACGATCCGGTCCTTGTGGTGGACTGGTCGGGAGCCCTTGTTGGAACCGTGACAGTGATGCAGCTGCTCAATGCCGCAATAGACTCGGAACGCCGCAACAGCGGTGTTCTTGATCCCCTCACGTCCCTGCCGGGAGGGGTGCCCCTGCAGCGCAAGCTCATGGAAGCCATTGCGCTGAAGTCTTTCTACCTTGTCGCCACCAACATCAACGGGTTTCGGGCGTTCAACCATGTCCACGGCTTCGACCAGGGCGACAGGATGATCCTCCTTCTCGCGGAGATCATGGCCAGACAGGTGAAAACGTTCGTACGGGATGCCTTCATCGGCCACATGGGTGCGGATCGATTCGCGGTGGTGAGTTTCATGCCTGTCCCTCTCGAGTGCCTGGCGGGGATTTGCAGTGAGTTCGACCGCAGAAGCAGCAGCCTCTTCTACACCTGGAAGGAGCAGGAGACCGGCAGCATGGAGCTCATGACCGGCTCGGGAATCTCCCTCAGAACACCCCTTTGCACGGTTTCGGTTGCAGGCACCGGCAGTGCCAATTTCAACGGGGACAGTCAGCCTGTCGCCCTCGTCTTGGACGCTGTCGAATCCCTTCTGAAGAAAGCGAACAGGCTCTGCCTCTCCGACGAGAAGAGCTCGCTGATCCTCGACAACAGGGTGAGAAGCATCAGGAGTTCCAGGGAAGCCAAAGAGGACGCGGTTCTCGAAATGAACGCGGAGTACTCCACCTCATCCTGACGATCTCATAGATCCTTCAGCATGTCTTCTGGACACAGGATTAAGAAGTTCGCTTGACAATCGTTCATGTATCACACGGCAAACCTGTGTGTATAACGAACAATCATCAACGACAATGACTGTGCATGGGATGATCTCTTACGAAGTCGCCCCTGCTGATCAGCGGCTCTTCCCGAACCTTGCCGAAAGCCTTTCGAGCATGTCCGCCGTCATCGAGGGAAGGTCCCAGGCCGGTTTCCAGCCCCACTCCTCCCTGGCGGCGCTGTCGTCGATGCTGCATGGCCACGAATCGGCTATGGCCTGCCTGAAGTCGGGCTCGTAGCTGACCCGGAAGGCGGGGATGTGCTTCCGTATCTCCGCCGCCAGCTCACCGGCCGTGAAGGAAAGGGCGCCCACGTTGAAGTCGGCGCGGTGCTTGAGTCTGGACGGATCGGCCTCGGCCAGGTCGATGGTGGCCTTGATGCAGTCCGGCATGTACATCATGGGAAGCGAGGTGTCCTCCTTCACGAAGCATGTGTACTCGCCGTTCTGAACGGCCTTGTAGAAGATGTCGACCGCGAAGTCGGTGGTGCCCCCGCCGGGAGGGGTCTCGGAGCTGATGATGCCGGGGTAGCGCAACCCGCGAACGTCCGCTCCGAAGCGCCTTGCGTAATAGTCGCCAAGGAGTTCGCCGCACACCTTGGTGACCCCGTACATCGTCCTGGGCTTCAGGACCGTTTCCTGCGGGGTGTTCATGCGCGGGGTCTCCGGTCCGAAGACGGCAATGCTGCTTGGGACGATCACGGTGCCGAGCTTCATCTCAACCGCCATGTTCAGCACGTTCAGGGTGCCGTCCATGTTCACCTTCCAGCAGAGGGCGGGGTTCTTCTCGCCGGTGGCCGAGAGTATGGCGGCGAGGTGGTAGACCGTGTTTATGCCGTGCCTGACGATGATGCCCTTCAGCATCCCGGGATCGGTCACATCGAGTCTGTCGCAGGGGCCGGTTTCGGCCAGAGGGCCTTCAATGGTTCTTACATCGGTGGCCAGCACGTTGTCGTGGCCGTAACGCTCACGAAGCGCAAGGGTGAGTTCGCTGCCGATCTGACCCATGGCGCCGGTGACAAGGACTTTGGGGGTGGTCTTGGTCATCAGGGCTCCTGTATGCAAAGTTTGCGGGATCGTTCCGGGGAAAGCGGCATGCTACTAAGAAACGCCCCGGATTTCAAGTATTACGGTTCCGGGTGCAATGTCGTCGAGCTTCCCGGTGTCCAGCACCCTGCCGAAGACCGTGTAGCGTCCCTCGAGCCTGCCGTGCCTGTCGAGGGTGATGAAGAACTGGCTGCCGCCGGTGTCGAGCCCGGCGTCGGCCATGCCCACGGTTCCCCTGACGTACGGGTAGATGCTTCTTTCCGCAGGAAGAACGTATCCCGGGCCGCCGAAACCGTTCCCCTCGGGGCAGCCCGCCTGCGCGACGAAACCCGGTATCACCCTGTGAAACCTCATCCCGTCGTAGAAACCGCTCCCGGCCAGATGCACGAAGCTCTCACAGGCGATGGGCGCCAGTTCCGGGAACAGCTCGATCGTGAATGTCCCCTCGGTGGTTACTATCTCAAGCATGTCCGGCACGACGGCCCCGCTTCCGCCGGTGAAGACCGAGTCACGCTCTTCCCCGACGGGCGCGATCTGGAGCATCTCCATGACGACCGCCCCCACCAGGGGGTACGTGTCCCTCCTGAGTATGGAGAGCTGCCCCGGGTCGGGCCGCCATTCCATCCCGGCCAGGGCAATGAGCGCCGCTCCCCGGCGTCCCGGGTCGGTCGAGGTGAGAAGGATCTCTTCAAGGACCGGGATGTCACTCAAAAGGCCGATCGCCATGTTGCCGACCGGACCTTCCGTACCGGAAAGCCTCAGGATGGCTTCGGTGTTCCCCGATACCTCGGCGGCCTTGAGGGCGACCGCTGGCACCGGGTCGCCCACGAGTGCAGCGGCCATGGCGCTGTCCGCCCGTTCGACCGCTGCGAAGCGCACGGCCCAGCACGGGTCATCGAGGAATGGCCCTGGATTGATCCTGGCCGCGTAAACCCTGGCAAGAGGCGGGAGGTCGCCGGTCACGGCAACCTGAACACCCGTCTCGGATCCGTATCGAAGAAGCGCCTCGGGACTGCGGGAGAAGGCGGAAGGGTCGGGAACGACCATGCCCGTCCTGCCGAACACCTCAAGGGCCAGCGCGCCCGTCGAGTCGGGAACGACCCCCGCGAACATCAGCGCGAGTTCCATCAGCTCCGGAAGCATTTCGGGCTCCCTGCCTTCGCTCATCAGAAGAAGTTGTCTTCTGAGGGCGGCGTGCAGCAGTGCCGGGTTGTGCCTCACGCCTTCCGGCGAAGGCAGGAGGGTCGGCTCACCGAACTCCAGAAGGGCTGGCGAGGCTGGATCGGCCGGCAGGGGTTCTCCGCCTATCCGGGCGGCGAAGGCGTTCCCGCGGGAGTAGCCCGAGACCCCCGGCATGAATGTCAGCAACAGCATGATGGGTATCACTCCTCCCCCTCCTCCACGTCTTCGGTTTCGGCGATCTCTTCAATGTCCTCGTGAAACTCCTCGCTGAGGGTGTCTATTATCTCCCTGGCCTTTTCCTCGTCGCTCTCCAGAACCAGCACGTAACCCCAAACCTTCCTGAAGGCCATCGCTATGGTGCCGTATGCCGGGATCTGTCTGCTCTGTACAGCGGCCTCGATGCCTTCACCCCGAAGGATTGAGCTTATGCTTATTGCCTCGATCTCGCTTCCGGCCTCGAAGACCCTCACGAGCTTCTCTTCGTCCAGTGACATGGTGCCCCCTTACTGAGTTCACGGCGGGTGAAGTATAATCTTTGGCCGACATCATGAAAGGACTTCTGATTTGACCATACTCGAAGAGATACGGAACGGCGGAACGCCCGATACGGTAAGGAAAGCCTGCGAGACCGAGCATTTGTCGCCCGAAGAGCTGTCCCGCTCCATCGGCCTGGGCCACGGGATAGTCCCCGCGAACCTGCTGCGCAACATCGTGAAACCCTGCGCCATCGGGGGCGGTTCCCGGGTGAAGGTGAACGCCAACATTGGAAGCTCGCGCGACCTCGAATCAATGGAACAGGAACTCCTCAAGCTGAAGACTGCCGTCGCCTGCGGCGCGGACACCGTGATGGACCTTTCCACCGGCCCGGCATGGCGCGGGATCCTCTCGCACATCCTTTCGCACAGCCCGGTTCCGATCGGCACCGTCCCCCTCTATCAGGTTTTCGGTGAGGTGCTTGAAAAGGGGGGTGACGTGTCCGATGTCTCGCCCGAAGACATCTTCCGTGCCGTCGAGGAGCACTGCAGCGCCGGGGTCGACTACCTCACCCTCCACTGCGGGGTGACAAGGCGTTCGGTTGCCCTGCTGAAGAGCAGGGGCCGGAGGATGGGCATCGTTTCACGGGGCGGCTCGCTCATGGCGGAATGGATGGAGAAAAGGGGCGAGGAAAACCCCCTCTACTCCGGTTTCGACAGGCTGATCGAGATTCTTCGCCGGTACGACGCCGTTTTCTCGCTGGGTGACGGCCTGCGGCCCGGGTGCGTCTCCGACGCCGGCGACACGGCGCAGATGGAGGAACTGGTGACGCTGGGCGAGCTGCAGCAGCGTTCACTGGCCGCCGGTGTTCAGGTGATGATCGAGGGTCCCGGGCATGTTCCCATCAACCGCATAGCCGAGAACATCCGCATCCAGAAGACCGTCTGCAACGGAGCCCCGTTCTACGTTCTGGGCCCCATCGTGACCGATGTGGCTCCCGGGTACGACCACATAACGAGCGCCATCGGCGGCGCCATTGCCGCGGTTAACGGCGCGGATTTCCTGTGCTACGTGACCCCCGCCGAACACCTCAGGCTCCCCGACGTCAACGACGTCAGGATGGGCGTCATCTCCGCCCGGATAGCCGCCCATGCCGCCGACATGGCAAGGGGGATCCCCGGGGCGGTGGATTGGGACAACGCCATGGCCGATGCCAGGGCATCCTTCGACTGGGAGAAGCAGTTCGAACTGTGCATGGATCCCCAGACCGCAAGGAGGATGAGGGGCGAAGCCCTTCCCGAGGACGGCGATGTGTGCTCGATGTGCGGCCACCTGTGCGCCCTGAAGACAAGCAGACGAACCCTCGGGAAAGCCTGATCCCGCCTAGAACGAGTACCTGTCCAGCATGAAGATGGTGGAAGGGACCACCGGCAGCTCCTGCCTGACCCTGTAGAGGTAGAACTCGTCGGGTTCCCAGCCCAGGTTCCTGAAAACCTCGGCAAGCATCTCGCCGTAATCAGGCACCAGGGGGGTGTAGGTGCCGTCAAGGCCGCTGCCCCTGATCGAAATGGTGGTTTCGATGGGCAGCCTGTCGCACTTGAAACGCCTGGACAGCGGGCCGCTTCTCCCGTTGAAATCCCCCATCACCTCGACCCTGGGCTCCTGCGCGAGAAGAAGGCTCTCGTGTACGAACTGGTCGAAGACGAGGTTCTGAACGGGCGTATAGACGCTTATGAAGACCTCGTGGGTCCTGTCGCCGGCCGGAATGTCGGATAGGCGGAAAACGTTCCGGGTCACCGTGCCCGTTACCGAGTTCATCAGCGTTGTGTTGCCGACAGGCCCCTCGACAAGCTCGTACGTGGGGCCGCAGGCGCTGCGGGTTATTGCCTTCACCTCGGGCAGGGGGTCGCTGCAGTAGTTCAGCAGGAACGGGACGTTCTTTTCGAGGTTCGACCCGGCTTCGGGGTCGATGGGCTCGGCGGGAAGCGGTTCGCCGGTCGGGGCGTTGAGGCATTCGCTGTGAACTATCCAGCGGGTCGACCTGCGGTTCCGCCTTATTTTGTACAGGCCCTTCAGGATCGCTATGCTGAACGCGCCTTCCCGGCCGGGGCCGAAAATCCAGGTGTTGAGCTGGGTTTCGGCCTGAAGGCCCAGCATGTGGCTCTGGTTCTGATAGAGGTTTTTCTGAAGCGTCTTGAAGGCCTGCTGCCTGCCGTTGTCGCTGCTGGTCATAAGCATCAGGTCGAGTGACTGCCTGTCACCCGAGTGAACGTCCACAAGGCCGTAGAACTCCTCGACCGCCTTCATCGCGTCGTCGAGAAGCTCCTGGGGAACTCCCTTTCCCCTGCAGCTCTTCAGGAAGCGGCTGAAACTCTGCTTGCCGGGAATGAACTGGGCGGCGAAGAAGATGTCGTCTTCGTGAACGATGCGGAAGATACGCCATCCCAGCTTTTTATCGAGATTGAGGACCTGGTAGACGTCGTGGGGGTTCTCGATGTACGCGGGCAGGGCATCCATCAGGGCACCGATGCGCCTCTTGACCTCGAGCACGGTTTTTCTGACGTCGTCTTCGAAGCACCCCGTAAAGCAGTTCATTGCATCCCCCTGCAGTTAAACAGCGCAAATGGTTTGAAAGTGATAATATAACGATTCCGAACGGTATTGGAAGTGATTATAGAATCAGGGACTTCCGCGAAGTGCTCAGGGGCTTTCCTTGAGAAGACCGCTGAAAAGGTCTTCCTGCCTTGTTGTGACCACGTCCAGATCGCTTCGGTTGCCCTGGATGAATATCTTGTCCTCGCCCAGGACCTTGTTCACTGAAGGTTCACCGATGGTGAAACCCCTTCTGAACTCGCGGGTGGTCCACGATGAGATGAGCAGCTTCCTGCCGGTCTGTTCAAAAAAAGCCTTCGAGCACTCAGAAAGCCTGCCGCACCGTGACTCTCCGATGACTGCAAGCCTTATGGGAGTGTCGTCGCTTGCGTTGCCCGCGGCATACTCGCCATGAATGAAAGCTATGCCAAGTTCGGAGCTGACCGGTTCAAGAAGTGATTCCAGGGCTTCCACCAATCCGGTGGTCTTGGAGAAGATGGAACGCAGCTCCCTGTAGATCAGGCAGTCACGGTTCACCTTGAAGTGCACCTGGT
The DNA here is from genome assembly GCA_041750285.1 of Candidatus Fermentibacteraceae bacterium. GTDB lineage: Bacteria > Fermentibacterota > Fermentibacteria > Fermentibacterales > JCC-6 > UBA6080. The sequence goes on from JBGSZS010000004.1 coordinate 129,066, forward strand.
TGCCCCTGCGAAGCCTGACGACGATGCCGGCCCGTGCCAGCCTTCCAAGTTCGCGTTGAACCGCCCCCCTGCCGCACTGCAGCAGACGTATCAGTTCGAGCACGTAGAAAGAGCGGTCACTGTGGAGCATCAGGGTGGAGAGTATCTGCCTTCGAACCTTGCCGAAAAGGCACTCTCCAAGCAGCTCGTTGGGGTTCGTACTCATACAGGGTACATTCATACTTTTTATGGGTAAGTCAATACTGGCTGCAACAAATCGGACAAAAATGGTATACTAGGATCAACGAACACCCGAAGGGAAGATCCATGAAAACAATGATCGCATTCCTCCTGATCGCACTGGCCCAGGTTTCTTTCGCAAGCGGGCTGGTCATCGTCGAGCGGGACATTCGCGACGTCCTCCCCCTGAGCGATGGCGTGACCGTCTACCACGTGGCCGAGAACTGGTTCCTGGCCGAAGCGCCGGCCTCCTGGGGCGAGACCGTTGCGGAAAGCGCCGAAGGCCTTTACATCGCCCATCTTTCCGATGAGAACGCTCAGGTTCCGGGCCGCGCCGTCTTCTCCCGTGACGGAATGACCGTTTTCGAGCCCCTCTCTCCCCTTCCGCTCACCGCCCACCCGGGCATCAGGCAGATAACCCCCCTCAGGCCCTACAACGAAGCCGCCTTTCGCCAGCCCGTCCAGCTCCCCTTCGGCGGAAGCCGCGACATGGTGTCGGAGATCGTAGGGCAGCTCAGCGAGGACAGTCTGAAAAGCCACATCCAGAACCTGCAGGACTTCCAGACCAGGCTCTGCATAACGCCCCAGTTCTTTGAAAGCGCGTTCTGGGTGGCCGCCAAATACGAGTCGTACGGCCTCGAGTCCGTGGCGGTCGACACGTTCGACTTCACCTTCTACGGCAACCCCTACCAGTCCGCCAACGTACAGGCCGAACTTCCCGGAACCCTCGAGGAGCCCGGCATCGTGCTCATCACCGGTCACCTCGACGCCATTACGTACACCTCGCCCTACGAATTCGCGCCGGGAGCCGACGACAACGCCAGCGGGTGCGCCACGGTGCTCGAGGCTGCCCGCATACTCAGCCAGTACGAGTTCCCCAACACCCTGCGCTTCGTCTGCTTCGGCGCCGAGGAGCTCGGGCTCATCGGCAGCGAGTACTACGCCGAGAACTCGTACAACCTGGGTGAGAACATCGTCGCGGTCATGAACCTCGACATGATCCTCTACGGCCCCGAATCCAACAGGGCCCTCTTCGTGCCATACAACTCGACCTCCGAGTTCATCGCCGGCATGTTCGGCGAAGTGGCAGGCACGTACGTCCCCGAGCTCGAACTGAACGTGATGTACTCACCGGGCACCACCTACAGCGATCACGCCCCGTTCTGGCAGAACGGCTACGCGGCGCTGCTGGGCATCGAGGCAGCCATCGACGACAACCCTCACTACCACCAGGACAGCGACATTCTCGAGAACTATGAGGAGTTCTGGCCCTTCGGTACCGAGTGCGCGAAGGCCGCGCTCGCATTCACCGCCCAGGCCGCCCTGACGGACTGGCTCGGCATCGAAGGCACCGCCCCGGCATCCGTGGCCCTGACGGTCTTCCCCAACCCAGCCTCCACCATCCTCGGGCTTTCACTGGGTGGAGAAGCCCCGGAGGGTGTGTCGCTCTTCGACATAACCGGGCGAATGGTCCTCTCGGGAAGCGGAGCGACGCTTGACGTTTCGGGGCTGGCCCCCGGCGTTTACCTCGTAAGGGCCGCCACCGAAGGCGGTTTCAGTACGGCCAGGGTGGTGCTCACCAGGTAGACGGTCAGTCCGTGAACATTATCTTCCGGGGATTGCCGGGGTTGACCCGTATCTGATGAACGCTTCCCACCGCGTAGGAAGCTATGTTCACCATTGAGACGACTTCCCTGTGCTCCACCTGGTACACCCCGTTGGAGTCGCTCGTGACTTCGAGCGCGAACTTGATCTTCGGCATGTTGTTGATGTAGGTGCCGGTCTCGGAAACGGAGAGCACCTTCGCCGTCGCCGGAAGCCACGTCTCCAGTGCATTCCTCCGGCGTGCCGCCATGAAGCGGAGGACCAGGATAAGCGAAAGGTCCGAGACCAACCAGAAACCGCCGAAAATCCACAGAAAAACTTTCAACGGGTGACCGTCGTCGGTCTCTGCCTCGGGGCTCACCAGGAACCCCGCCACTATCATTGCCACACCTATGAGAATGAAGAACTTGAAAACGCTCCAGTTTACCCCCCAGACAGCCATGTTCCATCCCCCTCTGTGAACCTTTTTTTTCCTTCACCGCTCCCTAAGATAAAACAGAAGGAAGAGAGTGCGAAGTGCTTCCAAAAGCTCCAACCGGCATATTCACCGGAATCGGGGGGTCGGATCATGAGAATACTCATTACAGTTGTTCTGGGAGTGACGGCAGCCGGTACATGTCGGGCAGCCGGTTTTCCATACAGACTCCAGCCCGGTGTTGACGGCCCGGCAAGCGCTGCATTCGCTTCCGTTCTGGCAACCGGGTTTCTGCTCGAAAGCGATGGGGAAGAGACACCCTGGAACGGTGTTCCGCTGGATGATACGGGTGTGAACGGTTTCGACCGCTGGGCAATGAGACCCTACTCACAGGGTCTGGACGATGCCGGAACAGCTGCACAGCTCCTGACAATGGCGTCTCCGACTGTCCTTGCCGCCACCGACCCGGGCAACTGGCTGACCGTGGGAGTGATGTACGCCCAGTCCGTCATGCTCACGTGCGGTCTGAAGAACACCCTGAAGGGTCTCGTCGACCGGAACCGCCCTTACATGTACTTCGATGATCCCAGCGAAGAAGGGCTGGAAAGCGGCGACCGCCTCAATTCATTCCCCTCGGGTCACACAGCCTACGCCTTCAACGGGGCGGTCTTCACCTCTCTCGTTTTCACGCGATGCTTCCCCGATTCCCCATGGAAAACACCGGTCATTGCGGGTTCGATGGGCCTGGCAGTAACCACCGCCGTTCTCAGGATCGAAAGCGGGAACCACTTCCTTTCGGATGTGCTTGCGGGAGCGGCTATTGGTGGTCTGTCTGGCTTTCTTATCCCCTGGCTGCACGAGACTGAAGGCTCGGCCGAAGGACTTTCGGTCACGCCTCTCCCGTCCGGGGGGATGGTCACGCTCCGGTTCTAGCCGGCAGCGCCTTGACACAACTGTACTACTGTTATAGTATTGTAGTACAGTAAGGAGGTCAGGGCATGTTCCGTGTAGATCCGGATTCCCCGGTACCCGTCTATGAACAGCTGAAAAGGCAGATCAGGCTCGGTATCGTATCGGGGGCCTTTCCCCCCGGGTACAGGATGGCGTCGATCCGTGAGCTTGCATCAGAGCTTACGGTGAACCCCAACACCGTTGCAAAGGTGTACGGCCAGCTGGAAACCGAGGGCTTCCTGGTCTCCAGGGCGGGTTCAGGTTTCTATGTGAAGGACTGCAAGGAAAGTGTTCTTGAAACAAGGCACGAGCTGCTTGCCGAACTTGCGGCCGAGTTCGTGGCCCGGTCGGTTGAACTTGGCCTGACCCCGAATGAGATCCGGGCAGCGCTTTGCGAAGAGCTGGAAAGGAGACCCGACCTTGATACGGATGAGTGACATTACCTGCGGCTACGGTGGAAAGCCTGTCCTTTCGGGAGTATCCCTCGACATCGAAGAGGGCACGACAACTATGCTCACGGGGCCGAACGGAGCCGGCAAATCCACCCTTTTGCGCGTTCTCGCCGGAACTCTCGCCCCGACAAGGGGAACGGTCGATTACGGCTGGCCCGGCGAAAGGGACCCCCGGCGGTTCATAGGTTTCCTGCCGGACAGCCTTGGCATGTACGCTTCCCTGAGCGTTGCCGAGGCAACGCGCATACACCAGGAAGCTTTCGGCGTGGACCCCTCTCCCCTCCCCCTTCCAGGGAAGGCATCGATCTCCGAAAGAACTGTGATAAGTGAGCTTTCCATGGGTCAAAGGGTGCTTTTTCAGCTCGCCCTTCTGCTCTCCACCCGGCCAAGATTCATCCTCCTGGACGAGGTCCTTCACTCCGTTGACCCGTACCTTCGAAGCCTTGCCCTCGAAGCAATCGTTGCGGCTATGGCGGAGAGCAACCCGACCGTCGTTATGGTGAACCTCAACTACCGTGAGACGGCACCCCTTGCCGAGCGCGTGGTGTTCCTGGGCAGGGATGGGATACTGCTTGACGAACCCGTGGAAAAACTTGGCGAACGAAGCTCCGAAAGCGGCCTGCCCGGGATACTGACCGGGCTGATGGAAAAAGCCCGTGAAGAAGGGAAGGACTATCGATGAGAACATCCTCGCTGCTTCGAAGGGAGACAAGGGACACACTGCGGCAGACCGGAGCGATGCTTTTGTTCCTGCTTCTGATACCCCTGGTGTATGCTTTCAACAACGCACGCTTCGGTGGCACGATGAGCCTTTCCCATCACTTCTTTTACGGTTGCTGTTTCGTGCTTGCCGCCACACTTCTGGTGCTTGCGCGCTTCATGTTCGAAAGGGAGTGCCGTGACGGTGCGATGGAGTACCTGAAGACACTGCCCCTGACCCCGGCGCGGGTTCTGTTCGTGAAGGTCCTTCCCCGTCTTGCCGTATCCTGGGTCCTTGTGTGGCTTTTCGTAAAAGTCTTCTTCGGCGGCCTGTTCAGCCTGATGAGAACCGGATTGACGGGCTGGGAGTTGTTCCTGCTGTTCTTCCTTCCGCCTGCGCTTCTTTTAACAGGTGGATTCCTGTACGGGGTTTCAGGCAGGAAGGGCGCCCTCTCTGCGCTGATGCTTCTGATACCGGTTCTCTACATCTTTTTCCCGGGCCAGGATGTTGCCCACTCGCTTTTTGGCGCGTTCCTGAGGCGGTACGGGGAAGGGATGAGCCTGGGAGGCGTACATGCTGCCCGGGCCATCTCTTTCACCATCGGCGCCCTTCTTCCCCCGCTGCTCTCCCTTCTTGCGCTGATGCCCCTTTTCCGCCAGTGGCAGAGCACACCGGAGAAGGTCCTGTCGGAGAGGATCGTAAGAAGGGCCGCAATTCCCACCGTGCTTATGCTTGCGCTGTTTCTGGTCCACATGTAGATGCAGTGAGGGAAGCCGGGGGGCAATTTTCGTTGCAGCAACTTAACGTTTCTGTTACGTTGCTGCCATGGATCTGCGGGCTGATGGAGAACGGCCCAGCATATCACTCACCTGCAGCATGGTGATTTCCCGCATCATTTCATTGACAGTTGGTGAATTATGTACTACATTTCTTTCGTAACATCTTTCTCGTAACGAAGGGAATGAAATGGCAAACCCCTTCTCATACGGCGGCATCGTAAGCGACAGGCAGTTCTGCAACAGGGTCACCGAGCTGCGGGAGCTTGTGAGGGCGGCGAAGAACAGCGAGAGGCTCTTCATCCACGGGGAGCGGAGGGTCGGCAAGACCTCGCTTTTGAAATCAGTGATGGGCAGGATCAGGGAAGCCGGAGGCATCTGCTTCTACATCGACGTATGGAAGTGCGTCGACGAGGCGGACTTTCGCAGGGTGTGCGCCTCGGCCCTCTCGGGTTACGCTCTGGAGAAGGGAAAGGGCGCCCTTGAAAAACTTGCCGGGCTTTTCTCGGGTGTGGCGCCCTCATTCGGCATCGACGAGGCGGGAAAGCCCACAGTCACCCTGGTGCGCGACCGAAGCCGGCCCGAGGGGCCCGATGTCGAGGAGATACTTCGGGCGCCGGGCAGGGTAAGTGCCATGGAGCCGGGAAAACCCGTTCTTGTAGTGTTCGACGAGTTCCAGCAGATCAGGGAGATATCGGGCCTGAGGCTCGAAAAGGTCATCAGAAGCGTGATACAGGAGGAGACCGGCGTGGCCTGGTTCTTCTGCGGCAGCCGGGCCACGCTTCTCCGCGAGATGTTCCTGAAGAAGGGCAGCCCCCTCTTCAGGAGTTCGGGGCACTACCCCGTCGGCGCCATCGGCCCTGCCCACTGGCGCCCCTTCATCACGGGGGAGTTCGACCGGAGCGGCAAGAAGATATCACCTGAAACTGTAAGGGCGCTCGTTATGGCAACGGGGGGCCACCCCTTCTACACCCAGATGCTCTGCTCCGCCCTCTGGGACATCTCCGGCCACACGGCCTCCGGGAATGATCTCGAAGCCGCCGTTTCACTTCTTCTGGACAGGGAGAGCGGCACCTATGCAACCCTGTGGAACTCGCTTCCCGACCAGCCCAGGAAGATGCTTCGGGCCATTGCCCTCGAAGGCGCACTTCTGAAGCCGACATCGGGGGTCATGGTGAGGAAGTACGGGTTCTCATCGCCTTCCACTGCAAAGAGTGCCCTGCTTTACCTTCTGAAGCACGACCATGCCTCACAGGACGAAAAGGGGGGCTACCATCTTTCCGACCGGTTCCTGGCCATGTGGTGCCTTCGGAACGTGGCGACTTAGGGGACGATACTATCGGCTATCCCGTTATCCCGTGCTTTTTCCCGACCTTTTTGAAGGCCGCGATGGCCATGTCGAGGTGCTCGCGGGTGTGGGCGGCCGAGAGCTGAACCCTGATGCGGGACTGCCCGCGGGCAACCACGGGATAGAAGAAACCGATGGCGTATATCCCCTCTTCCAGAAGGTCGTCGGCGAACTGCTGCACCAGAACGGCGTCGTTCGGGTACATGCCGAACAGGATGGGGACTATGGCTGTTTCGCCGTCGATTATCGAGAAGCCGGCCTTCTTGATGCCGCTTCGGAAGTATGCGGCGTTATCGTGGACCCTGTCGCGCAGTTCGGTGCTGCGCTGGATGATGTCGAGCACCTTGAGCGTGCCTCCAACCACCGGCGGGGCCATGGTGTTGCTGAATACGTAGGGGCGCGACGTCTGCCTGAGCCACTCGACCAGCACCTTTCTGCCTGCCGTGACGCCGCCGCTTGCGCCGCCGCACGCCTTGCCGAAGGTCGTGGTGACGAGGTCGGCCCTGCCCAGAACGCCGTGGTGCTCGAGCGAGCCCCTTCCCGTCCTGCCGATGTAGCCCGTTCCGTGGCTGTCGTCCACCATGAGCAGGGCGTCGTGTTTGTCACACATTTCGACTATGGCGTCGAGGGGGGCGATGTCGCCGTTCATGCTGAAGACGCCGTCGGTTGCCACCAGCCTGTACCTGGCGTTGCGCACGCTGTCGAGCGTGAGAATGTCCTCGAGGCCGGGAAGTTCCCTGCCGTCGAAGTTCCGAAGGCCCGTGCCGGTGTGGCAGTGGCTGTAGACGTGGCGCTGCGCCTTGCAAAGCCTTACGCCGTCGATTATCGAGGCGTGGTTGAGCTGGTCCGCTATGATGGCGCACTCCTCGTCGAGGAAGGGCTGAAAGACCCCGCCGTTGGCGTCGAAGCAGGATGAGTAGAGGATGGCGTCGTCGGTTCCCAGGAACTCCGCAGTCCTTCTCTCCAGTTCGCGGTGTATGTCCTGCGTGCCGCAGATGAACCGGACGCTCGACAGGCCGAAGCCCCTGGTCCTGAGGGTCTGCGCAGCGGCTTTGACGACCTCGGGATGGTTGGCCAGGCCAAGGTAGTTGTTGGCGCAGAAGTTGAGGACCTTTTTGCCGCCGGCCACGATTATCTCGGCTCCCTGTGCGGAACTTATGACCCGCTCCCGCTTCATGAGGCCTTCGTCATCCCTGACTTTCATGAGTTTCGCAAGGTCGACCAGGATTCTGCTGGACATCCGTTCCTCTTCCCGCGCCGGAGTACGGCAAACGTGAATTTTGTAAGGAAAAAGTGATGCCGGTGTTCGCCGGCGCCGGGAATATAGTGAAACCGGGGGCGCGGGTGCGCCCCCGGTTTTCTCCTGTCGGGGCTACATGCCGTACTTGGCGATGATGCCGTTCTTGTCCAGCCCCAGGATGCCGTACTTCTCCCCCACCCTGCGGAACGCTTCCACGCACTTGTCGATGTGGTGGAATTCGTGGGCGGCGGAGAGCTGAACCCTTATCCGTGCGGCCCCGGCTGGGACCACAGGGAAGAAGAAGCCAATCACGTAGATGCCCTCGGCGTACATGTCGCGGGACATGTCGTTGGCCAGTTTGGCGTTGAAGAGCATCACGGGAACGATCGGGGTCGCGCCCTCGCGGATGCAGAGCCCGGCCTCGGTTATGCCCTTGCGGAACCTTTCGGTGTTGCGCTCGAGCTTGTCGCGGCGCTCGGTGCTCGACGAAACGAGGTCGATGACCTTGATCGATGCCGCCACGATGGACGGGGCCATGGAGTTGGAGAACAGGTAGGGCCTTGCCTTCTGACGGCAGAGCTCGACCAGTTCCCTCCTCCCCGAAACGCAGCCGCCGGAGGCGCCTCCAAGGCCCTTGCCGAACGTGGTGGTGATGATGTCCACCCTGTCCATCACGCCGAAATGCTCGTGGGTTCCACGGCCCGTTTTCCCGATGAAGCCCGAGGCGTGGGACTCGTCCACGAGTATCATGGCGTCGTACTTGTCGCAGAGGGCGCACATCTCGTCGAGGGGAGCCAGGTCGCCGTCCATCGAGAACACGCCGTCGGTCACCACGAGCCTGTTGCGCTTGTCCTGGTGGAGGATCAGCTTGTTCTCGAGGTGCTTCATGTCCATGTGCTTGAAGGTGTCGTACTCGGCTGAGCACAGCCTGATGCCGTCGACGAGTGAAGCGTGGATCAGACGGTCCGCTATGATGACGTCCTGCTGGCCGAGGATCGCCTCGAACACCCCGGAGTTGGCGTCCATGCACGAGGGAAAGAGCAGTGTCGACTCCATGCCCAGGAACTTCGAGACCTTGTCCTGCAGCTCGCGGTGGATGTCCTGCGTACCGCAGATGAAGCGCACCGAGCTCATCCCGTAGCCGCGCTCATCAAGGCCCCTGTGGGCGGCCGCCACCACGTCGGGATGGCTGGAGAGCCCGAGGTAGTTGTTGGCGCAGAAATTGAGAACCTTTTTCTTCTCCGCGCCCTCGGGGAACTCGACCAGTATCTCCGCGTCCTGCGGAGAGCAGATGAACCGCTTCTCCTTGTACAGCCCCTTCTCCCTTATGGAATCGATCTCGGAGCTGAAGGCGGCCCTTGTCTTTTCGCTGTAAGCCATTCGGCGCCTCCCGTCAGCCCTGGTGCTTTTTCACCAGGCGGCAGATCGATGTGACGGTGTCGAAAGCCTCGGGGGTGGCTTCGTCGTCGGGGAGCTTGATGCTGTACTTCTTCTCGAGGAAGACCTTGAGCGAGACCATCGAGAAGCTGTCCACAAGACCGGAGGAGATTAGCGGAGTGTCGTATCCGACATCCTGCTCGTCGTCCTCGTCAACGTATTCGCCTATCACGTACTGCAGGATCACGTCCTTCATTTCGTCCATTTCATGTTTCCTTTCCTTTATGGCAGGTTGTTCTCAGTCTTCTTCGAGGGTCGAAAGGTCGCCGGTGTCCTCACCCCACTCCAGGGCGCGCAGGTAACGCCTGAGTATCTTGCCTGAACGGGTCTTGGGAAGCTTTTCGAGGTATTCGATCTCCTGCGGCATGGCCAGAGGCGAAAGCCTCTTCCTGATGAAGTTCATGATGGAGAGCTCGAGGTCGTCGCTTGGTTCGAAACCCGGGTTGAGGGTTACGAACGCCTTGACCACCTCCATGTTGACCTCGTCCGGCTTGCCAACCGCTGCAGCCTCGGCGATTGCCTCGTGCTCGATGAGGGCCGATTCCACCTCGAAGGGCCCCACCAGGTGCCCACCCGTGTTGATCACATCGTCATCGCGCCCGACGAACCAGTAGTAGCCGTCCTTGTCGATGCTTGCCCTGTCGCCGGAGACGTACCATAGGTCCCGGTTCGCCCTGAGCTCGGCGGGAGTGGCGTTCGCGGGAGCGCCCGGGAACTTGCTGCGGTAAAGGTCGGGCCTCTGCCAGTACTCCCTGAACATCGAGGGCCACCCGGGCCTGAAGGCGATGAGCCCGACCACACCGGGTTCGGTGACAGGCTTGTGTGTCTTGAGGTCGAGCACCGTGGCAGTGATCCCCGGGAAGGGCTTGCCCATCGATCCGGGCTTGATCTTCATTCCGGGGTAGTTGGTTATCATCATCGCGCCGGTCTCGGTCTGCCAGAACGTGTCGTGGAAGGGAAGGCCGAACACCTTCTCGCTCCAGATCACGGCCTCGGAGTTAAGGGGTTCGCCAACCGAGGCGAGGTGGCGGAGCCTCGAGAGGTCGAACTTCGCAACGGCCTCGTCGCCGTCGCGCATCAGGGAACGGATGGCCGTGGGCGCCGAGTACCATACGGTCACCCTGTTGTCCTGCACGAACTGGTACCATCTGGCCGATGTGAAGCCCGAATCGAGGACGCACTGGGTTATGCCGAGGCTCCAGGGGCCGATTATGCCGTAGCTGGTCCCCGTCACCCATCCCGGGTCGGCGGTGCACCAGTATACGTCATCCTCCCTGAGGTCGAGGACCCAGTGGCTGGTGAGGGCCTGGCCCATTACCGAACCGTGTACGTGCTGGGCGCCCTTGGGCTGTCCCGTCGTTCCGGACGTGTAGTGGAGCACCGACGGGGTCTCGGAGTCGGACCTGAAAACGTCGAAGGTCTCTACCCTGGGGGCTGTCTCGAAGTCGTAGAAGTGTTCGCCCTCCTTCAGTCTGCCCTGGTCTCCCTCGACGACGATGACGTGCTTCAGGTTTGGCAGCCTGTCCTGGATGGCCCTGACCTTCTTCACATGCTTCTGTGTTGTAAGGATGGCCGCTGTCCCCGCGCCTGCGAGCCTCACCTCGAGAGACTCGTCGCCAAAGGCGCTGAAAAGGGGCTGAACGATGCCGCCCATCTTCAGGACACCCAGGAAGGAGATGTAGAGGGCGGGTATCTTGTCCATGAAGACGCATACGCGGTCGCCGGGCTTGATGCCGAGCGACTCGAGCATTTTCGCGAATCCGTTGGAGTAGACCCTTATGTCGTCGAAGGTGAACGTCTTCTTCTTCCCTCCGAACCCTTCCCATATCATGGCTGTCTTCGAGGCGCCGCCGCGGGCGCAGACCCTGTCGGAGCAGATGGCGCCGATGTTGAGAAGCTCGCCGTCCTTCCAGTCCAGGACCTTTTTCGCGATGCTCCAGTCGAAATCCTTCAGTCTCTGTTCATAGCTTCCGATGTTGCTCAAGGCTGCCCCTTCCGTTCTGTACCGCTGAAAGAACCACTATCGCCACTGCGTTCGTTCCGCAATGGCTTATGGAAACCCTTACATCTCCGACATGCCGCCGGGCTGCGAGCGCGGCGAGCCTTCCGTGCAGACGGATGCCCACTTCGCCGGACCCGCTGTTCCTTTGGACCTCCACCTCTCTGAAGCCGGGGTCCGGATCGCTCTCATCAACGCCCAGAGCGGTCAGCACGGCTTTCTTCGCGGCAAACCTGCCCGCGAAGCTCTCATGTCTTCTGGCCCTGCTCACCGCGTAACTGGTCTCGTCAGGCAGAAAGACACCGCTTATGAACTCATCGGTGAGGTTTCTCCTGAAGTCCGCCAGATCAACGATGTGTATTCCCACCGCCACGATCAAGACGCACCTCTTCCCGCCGGGCGGAACGCCCGCCGCCGGGAACCCTCCCCGGGAACCCTAACCAGAGACCCGCTTCGTGTCCACAGGCATTTCAGGGCCATATCGCCCTGTAGATCTCGTAGTTGTGAAAGACAATCTCCACGTACTTCTTGGTTTCGTTGAACGTGATCCTCGAGAAGAACTCTTCCGGGGACGCCGTACCTGCGCCCCAGCGGACCGCGTTGTGGGGGCCGCCGTTGTAGGCCGCCAGTGTTTCGAACACCCCTCCGCCCATCTCTTCGGAGTAGCCTGAAATGCAGGCAGTCCCGTACTCGATCGAGACCCGCGGGTCGTAGAGTGCGTCAGGGGTGAAGTGCTCCCAGCCCCTCTGGTCCGCCACGTACTCGGAGGTGCTCGGGATCATCTGAAGAAGTCCCCTCGCCCCCGCTGTGGAGTAGACCCCGGGCGAGAATCCGCTCTCCTGTTTCATGATGCTGAAGATAAGCAGAGGGTCGAGGCCGTACCTTGCGCTTGCAGATTCGACCTGTTCCCCCCATGCCATCGGGTATCTGAGCCTCCACAGTTCCAGGGGCCTGTTGGTCCCCTCAAGGCTCCACATGGTGTAGGCGGCCCAGGGGCCCCTCTCCCAGACTCCGTGTTCAGCGTAGAACGGGCCAAGGCGGAAAGCCCCTCCCACCTCGGCCTCGGCGGCGCGGAAGAGGTCGATGGCCCATTCCCTCCTTCCCGCGGCGACGAGGAATGCTCCCGTGACTGCCGACTGCGGAGGGAGTGCCGGAGCGCGTCCGTTGCGGGTCATCCAGATATCGAGGGGTTCCGTGGTGTAACCGGGCTGCCAGGGGGGCAGACCAAGGTATTCCCTGGCAAAGAAGGCCGGAAGGTTCTCGGGCTTGTCATTGATCAGTGTCTCGAGAATGACCCGTCCCCCTGGATCTCCCGCACGGTCGAGAAGCCTGCCGTAGTAGAACCTGGCCGGTGGCGAATAGACGCTTTCGGTCCACCTCGCGATGAACCTTGCCAGTTCGTCGGGGGCCGATGGATCACCAGTCTCGAGCAGGGCAAGGCAAAGATAGAAATGGGCGTCATCAGCGGTGGTGTTCCCGGGGTACTGCTCCAGGGTCATTCGGAAATGCGGAATCGACAGCTCGAAAAGGCCGTTTTCGAATAGAAGGCTTCCCCTGTACCAGGGAAGGTTGCTGATGCGCGTGTGGGAAGGCCATGTGCGTTCATAGAGGTCGAAGAGGTCAAGCGCCCCCTCCACCTCGCCCAGCGCGGCCCTGCTTCTTGCGAGGTTGATCACGGCGTCGGGGGCATCGTCGCCCCGGGGCCAGCGCCGGATGTATTCGGACAGCATTCGCACCGCTTCATCGTAACGGCCAAGCCTGTCACGTGTCCGGGCGGCAAGGTAGTAGAGGTGCGCGGGCGGGTTCGGGCTCTGCAGGGCGATCTCGGTGAGCTGGTTCCACATGCCGCCGTCGTAGTAGTGCCCGGCAACCCTCGATGCGATCGCGGGGTCGGACAGCAGGGTCTCCCTCAGAACCTCGTAGGCCGCTCCGTGGATGTCGCCGGCGGGCCAGAGCGCGAGGGATTCGACCAGGTCGTCCTGCCAGCCCGCAAGGCCGGCGGCGTGCCTGTGCATTCCCCGGTAATGAAGGATCGCAGACGAAACCTCATCGCCATCGAGGGCTTCCGCCCTTCGCCAGAGGGCTTCCTGCGCCGCAGTGTCGCCCGTGCCCAGAGCCGCCCTGTAAGAGAGGACCAGGTGATCGTTTCCGGCAGCCCCCGGAAGGCTGTCTCCCGCATGTGAGAGAAAGGCCGCCGCTTCATCGGGCAGACCGGCTTCGACAAGGGCTTCGGCAGCCGCCAGGGCGGCGTACCCGGAGTGGGGGGTGCCTTGGGAAAGTATCAGGCTGCGGAGTTCCAGAGCGGCGAAGGCGCCGCCCAGGCGCAGGGCGTGAAACACCGCAACTGAATCGGGGGAGTCAAGCAGCAGGGCCGCCGCTTCCGGGTTCTGCCCGGGGCAGACTGCGGCGGCTGCATATGCAAGTTCGATCCTCCCGGGATTCCCGGGTTCGAGAGCCATGGCGGCGTCAACATAGGCCTGTGCCGCGGCGTCGAAGGAACCCAGGGCGCAGAGGCTGTCGGCTTGGGCCCTGAGCCTTGCGCAGCGGGCATCCGGGCTTTCGGGCACGGTTTCGACGGAAACGCTGCCGCACCCCGCGAGAAGGCAGAGCAGTAGCAGCCCCCTGTTCCTCCTCAATTCGCCCCGTCACCCGTGTAGGCAGCAAGTTCCGCCCTGACATCGGGGTTGCCCGGCGCGATGGAAACCGCCCGTTCAAGCGTTGCCACGGCGTCGGCATGGCGGCCCGAGGCGGCCAGAGCCCTGCTGTATGCGATCATTGTCCTTACCGAGGGTGACTCATCCGCCATGAACCTCTCGAGGAAGGAGATCGATTCCCCGGCTCTGCCGCCGGCAAGGAGAAGCACTCCAAGTCCCGAAACGGCCTGGTCGAGGTCGGGCTTCAGCTCGAGAGCCTTCCTGAATGAGGCCTCGGCCTCGCTCTCCTCTCCCCCGGCTGCCTGGACGTGGGCCAGGTTGCACCATACTTCCGCTCTTCCGGCGTCGAGGCCTATCGCCTCCTTCAGGTCGAGGGCGGCGGCCTCGTACTCACCGGTGTTGTAATGGTGTATCGCGCTGCGGTTCAACGAGCTGATGCCTTCCTCCATGGCCTTTCCCGCGAACCTTTCGGTGACTTCCTGCATCTCGGCGAGTATGGCTGCGTTCTTCCCGAGCCCTTCGGAAAGCTCCTTCTTCACGGCTTCGATGGCCTTGCCCGTCTTCTCACCGGCCTTCGTCACGTCTGTCAGGACCTGTTCGGTATTCCTGAGGGTCTCCCCGGCCTTCTCGAGGTTCGCCGCGGTCTCGGCCCTCATGCTCTCCGCCTTTTCGGAAAGCGCATCCTGCATCGCGCGCACGGAATCGGGGATCGAACCGATGGCGTCGATTATGAAGCCCGAAGCCTCGGTCAAACCCCTGGCGCTGTTCAGTGCCGCTTCCTGAACGGATGAGTTGAGTTCGGCGAGAAGCCTTTCGAGCCTGTCCCCGAGTTCGGAAAGACCGGGCGCCGGCGAGCCTTCCTCCGGTGAGCCTGATGACCCGCCGCCCTGTGACGCCAGGGCAGAGACGGCTTCTTCGAGCCTTTTGAACTGGGCTTCGAAGAAGCTCTCGCCGGGCTGCGCCGGGTACTCGGCCTTCGCCACCTGTTCACGTACCGAGTCGAGCTTCTCTCCCAGGCCTGCCGCAAGATTCCCGATGGAGGTGTCGAGCCTTGCGAGCCCCTCAGTTATCGGAGCCGGATCGAACGGTCCGGCGGAGGGTCCGGAACCCGGGGTGAGCCGGGACACGGCTTCCTCCATCCTTCCGAACTGCGCTTCGAAGAACCCCTCTCCCGGCAGCCCGGCAGGCTTTGTCGCGGCGATCTCGCTCTTCACGGCATCAAGTTTTTCCGCAAGCACATCCATCTTCCCGGACATCTGAAGCATGGCCTGCCCGAGCGCCACGAGAAGCTGCTCAACGGTCATCTGGTTATCCGCCATTGGTCATCCCCCGTCCCCTGTTCCATTTGTCCATGTCAAGATCGCTTATCGCATGGCTCCGGCCGTGATCCACGCTCCGCGCGGCAAAAAGGCCGGGATGCCTTTCCTGCATCAGTCTCTCGAGTGCGGCCTTCTCCATTGGCAGCCCCATCTGGGAAAAGGCCCAGTGCAGCCTTTCCAGGTGGACCGGATCGCCGGTGCTCCTGTAACGTGCAAGCCAGCCTGCGCAGGCCGCCTCCCTCCTGCCCGAAGCCCATAGCTTGTCCTCATCGCACGGTGCGGATCGGGCTGCCAGGGCCACGGAATCCCTGAGCTGTGACAGAAGCGCGTCGTCGCCCCGGGCCGCCTCGAAGGCCTCCCCGGTTCTCCCGGCTGCCACGAGAAGCCTTATCATGCCGGCAGTCACCCTGGCGTCCTTCATCGAAAGCGCCCTGTCCACGAGAAGTGCGGATTTTTCCGAAAGTTCGCTGTCACCGGAATCGGCGAGTCTCATGGCGAACTCCATCACGGTCTCGCCGTCGAGCCCTGAACGGGCGAGTGCGGCCGCTGCGGCACCTGCCTCATCGGGCTTCAGCACGGCACCGGGGGGAAGGAACTCGGCAAGCCCCTTCGCCACCAAGCCGTCGGATGCCACCGAGGTCCAGAAGTCGAGCCTCAGGGAATCATCGGAACGGGCGTCGTCGAAAAGCTCCTCATCGATCCCGGGGTACCCCTTGCCCGCAAGGACGACCCTGATCGCGTGGGCCTGGGCCGTAAGACCCGACCCGGCGCAGGTCTGCATGAGCGTGTGGAGAGGCTGGTACAACCCCTCGGTGGTCCACTGTTCGATGCATTGCTCGACGGATTCGACCGGGGGGTCGATGTCAGGGGGAGCTGCGGCTTCATGGAAGAGCTGCGAATCCGCCGAGACGATCCCGAGCAGGGCCCTGACCCGCGGATCCGCAAGTTCCAGGACCGCCGCCTGTTCGAAAAGGCCGGGATCGATCCGGAGGGCGTCGCATACCGCGGCGGAAACATCCTGCCCCGTGGAGTGCCTCACGGCTGTGGATGCCCCGAAAAGAAGGAGTTCGGCGTCGCGCTTCTCGCTTCCGTATCGGATGGCTGCGGAGGACAGCTCGCCCGCTGGAGAGGAGTCTCTCTCCAGGGCTGTCGAGGCGGCGCTGCGGAAACCCTTCGCATCCTTGAAAAGAAGCCTGGAAAGGGCAAGGAGCTTCCAGAGTTCCCATGACTCGACATGGGCGGGGGCTTTCTCCTCAAGAAAGGCCTTCACCTCGGGGGAATCGATGCATTTTGAAAGAACGCCCGCTGCGCCCGAGAGGTCTCCGGTGTTGACAAGGGAATTGGCGAGGGCAAGGGTCGTCAGCCCCGATGTCTCCTCGCCGGCCATGGACTCGAGGACCTTCCTGGCAAGGGAAGCCGTTCCGGTGTCGGCGGCCGCGGCGGAAAGAAGACCGACCGCCTGGGTTCGGTTCCCGGTGGCGGTCGCGCGGCAGCCCGCGGCTAGTGATGCCACGGGTCCCTCGGGAATGTCAATGTGTTCGACCGAAACCGCCGCGGTTCCGAAATGACCCTCCTCGATGAAGTACTCGAGCCTGAAGAAGGCCGTGGAAAGAGGGTCGCCGGTGTCAACCCTGGTGGCCAGGGAATCCATCCAGTCCGCCCTTGTTCCGGGCTCGGCAAGCAGAGGCAGCAGTTTTGCGACCACGCTTCCCTGGCCGTTCTCGTTAAGTGCGGGCAGGAAGTTCTCAGCCGATGTCCTGTGGAGAAGGCTGAGCCGCATGTCCGACACCAGGTCGGCAACCCTGGCTGCAAGGGAGGGTTCCCTCACGGCCTCGGCCATGGCAGGGGAAGCGGTTGCCGCGTCTTCGAGGGCGACCGCAGCCGTGGCCTGCACGAGGTGTCCGGCCGGGGTCGAGGGTGTGAACCCGCTTTCCAGTATTTCCCGTGCGCTGCCCCGGGCAAGCCCGTTGTCGACGATCTCGAGCAGTCCGGCGTCGCTGACCTTCTCGCCCGAAAGCAGCAGGGCCAGCCAGTCCGACGCCGATTCCCGTGAATCGCCTATCCCTCCCGAGATCGAGGCCCTGAAGCGCCTCAGTCTGGGAAACTTCCCCATTAGATGGGAAAGCCGGGAGAGGATCACAGTCATGTCCGACCGGGACTTGAGGTCCTTTCTCGTTGCGAGGTGCTGCAGTGCGGCGCCGGCCTCGCCCTCCCTGCCCCCAAGGAGTCTGTGGACCGCGAGCAGGATGAGTACGGACGCGTTGCTTTTGTCCTTCTGGAGAAGCTTCTGTATCTGGTTGAACACCCAGTCCGGGTCCTGTTCGATCAGGTAGAGAATGATCTGAACGGCGTCCTCGACCGATCCCTTTTCCACCAGGAATTCGCCCAGCTTGCGCGAGACCCTGCCGTCCTTGTCCATCCCCTTCTCGATAACGCTTCGGCAGACTTCCGTCACAGGGGTCTGGTCGAGGTCGGCACACTCGAAGACCTTCGCCAGGGACTCCATGCCCTGGGTCGTCTCGCCTCTCGAAATCCTGAGCCTGGCCTGGAGCAGGTGCGCCCTGGCGCTTCCCGGGGCGCCCATGACCACCCCTGCCACGGCCTGTTCGAGCGAGTTGTGATCCACTTCCCGATCGAGCAGCGCCTCGAGAACGTTGCACGAGTCGTTCGTCCTGCCTGCGGCCGACATTAGCCTGGCCAGTGCGATCGAAGCCTTGCCCGTGCCGTCGGTGGGAACCAGGCTCTTCTCGGTTATGGCTATGGCCTTCTCTATTATCTCCCGGTCGGCCATAAGCAGGGTGGAAAGCTCTGAAAGCGCCCTTTCGGTGTCGGAAAGGGCCACGAGGATCCTGATCCGCCCGAGGTTCACGTCCATGTCGGTGCCCCCGGTGCGGTTTGCTATCCAGCCGCTCAGCCTGGCAAGGCTCTCGTCGGGGAACGACGACCTCTCCGCCGCGTTGACAAGGACGTCAACCGCCTCGGACGGCCTTCCCTTCCTGTGAAGAACAACGGCCATGGCAATGCATGGTTCGATGTTCTTCAGCTCTTCTCCGGGAAACCTGGCCTGGGCCTGATAGGCGCTTTCGATCGAATCGGTGAACCTTGATTCCGTCAGGCGGTCTACAGTGGAGAGCAGCTCGAGCATCCCGTTGTAGTCCTTGCTTCGGAGCCTGAGCCTCCAAAGGACCTTGAGGAGTTCCGTTGAGCGGGAGAACTGGGATAGCTTCTCCTCGAGCATCTTGACAACGCCGGGCCGGAGATCGGAGTGGGCCTTGATGATCCGCTCGGAGAGCCTGGCGGCCAGGTCGGGATGGCCTATGTCCATCAGGAAGGGAACGACCTGCCGGGCCGATTCCTTCTCTTCAAGAATGCCTTCTATCTCCTCCTCAATGAGGACTGCCGCCTGGTCGACCATATCGTCGGCAGCCATGTCCCGGGCTTTCTTCAGTATCCTCTGCGATTTGGATTTGAACAGCGCCATGATCCCCTACTCCGGTCTTATTATGAGAACCTCGCCTATGCTCAGTGATGAACCAGTTTTATCGTTGAGACTCTGAATCTGCTCGACCGGGACACCGTACCTTCTCGAAAGGTCCCACATGGTGTCTCCCGGCACAACGGTGTGGGTGATGCGGCCGCCTCCCGTTACGGTTTCGGGGGAAGGCGCGGAACCCGCGGACGGTGTTCCCCTGAGCATCAGGACCTGCCCGGGAAAAATCGTTGCACCAGCGGAGATGTCGTTCCACTGGGCAACCTCCCTGGACGAGACTCCCACCTGGGCGCCAATCCCGCCAAGGGTGTCGCCGCTTCTAACGGTGTACCGGTAGAAGCCCGATGCTTCGGCCGCCCTTGTGTTGACGGGAGTGCGTTCGCTCTCGGGAAGGCTCACATAGGTTCCTGGAACGGGTTCAACCGTTCCGTTGGCCTGTGAAAGGTCCTGAAGCTCAACCCCCGTGGCGGTTGCGATGTGGTCCCAGTCGTCGCCCTCCCTTACCAGATAGCGTGACGGCTCGATGGCCCAGGCGGTCCGGAATGCTTCGGCGGCCTTGTCAGTGGGAACCACCACCTCCCAGCCCTCGCGCCTTCCGGGGACCGTCTCGGCGAGGTAGCCCCTGTTGAGGCCTGACAGGACGTCAGGGTCGATGCCGGTTTCGGCCGCAAGGACGCGCAGGTCGAGACCCGGGGGCACGATGACGACGGAAAGCCCTCCCCCGGTTTCCCCGAGCTGCCTGTAGGCTTCAAGGGCGCTTGCGAACCTGGGTACGAACGTCGAGGTCTCACGGGGGAGCCCGAGTTCGGAAAGGGTTCCCTGGCCGCCGGAAAGCGCCCGCTGCATGGTGCCCTCGCCGCAGTTGTAGGCGGCAATGGCGAGCTGCCAGTCCCCGAACATCCCGTGCAGGTAGTCGAGGTATCTGGAAGCGGCTCGGGTGGAAGCCACCCACGAGTACCTTTCGTCGACGCGGTCGGCCATGTGCAGATCGCACGAACGGGCGGTGCCTCCCATGAACTGCCACGGACCCGCGGCGCCCGCCGTTGAGTAGCTCCCTATCGAATAACTGGATTCAACCCATATCAGCGCCGTGAGCTCGACGGGAACGCCCTCGCTTCTGAGAACCCGCTCCAGCAGACCCCTGAGGTCCGCGTCGGCCTGGCAGTTCGCGGGGTTGTACCGGACATCGCTGGTTTCAGCGAGACCCGGGGGGATCCGTATCGGAGAGGGGTGACCGCCGCTGGTGCGGGCAATGAGGGGGATCACGGGGGTCTGTTGCATCAGCGAACGGGGTGAGCCGCCCTGCCCGTTCCTCAGCGGGGGTTGAGCCGTTCTGATGCCGGAGCATCCCGCGTTCATTATCATTGCAGCTGCGAGAGGGAAGGCCAGAACTGCAGGAGGGAGGACAAACCGGTGCTTACGGTGGGAGTGGTCGGCGCCACCGGCCTTGTCGGGTCGAAAATGATCGAAATCCTTCAGGAGCGTTCCCTTCCCGTTAAAAGGCTTCTCGCCTTTGCCTCGCGTGGCGGTCCCGACAGAACGGTCTCCTTTCACGGCGAATCCATACCCGTTGAAATAATAAACCCCGGGGCTCTGGAAAAGGGCACCGTGCTCTTCGGAGCCACCAACTCGGGGGTGGCAGTGCAATGGGTTCCCCCGTGCCTTCTCAGGAAAGTGGTTATCATAGACAACTCTTCGGCTTTCCGCATGTCTCCCGGGGTGCCCCTCGTCGTGCCCGAGGTCAACCCCCACGCGATACCGGACGACCCGGGGCTGATCGCAAACCCCAACTGCTCGACCATTCAGCTCGTCATGGCCCTTGCTCCGCTCGCCCGCCTCTCACCTATCGAATGGGTCTCGGTGTCGACCTACCAGTCCGTTTCCGGCGCCGGCGCCAGGGGCGTGGCCGCCCTGGAGGCCGGTGAAGGGCTGCCACCGGCGGTCGACCGGTTTCACAGGAACGTTGTCTGCGAGATAGGCGACACCGGGGAATCGGGCTACACGACCGAAGAGACGAAGCTCGTGAGGGAAACGGTGAAGATCATGGAGATGGACTTCCCCGTCTTCCCGGCCGCCGCCAGGGTTCCCGTCGGCGTCGGCCATACCGAGAGCGTGACGGTGCGCTTCCGTAAAGGGGTTTCAAGCGGCGAAGCCGAGCATGCCCTTCGCGGGTCGGGAGGGATACGGGTTGCACACGCCGGTGTTCAGCCCGTGGCAGTCGAGGGTACCGATCCCGTCTGGGTGGGAAGGATCAGAAACCACCCGTCGGATCCAAGGGTCCTCCAGTTCTGGGTGACGGCCGACAACGTCCGGAAGGGCGCTGCCCTCAACGCCGTCCAGATCCTCGAGGTTCTGCTGAAAAGGTAGGGGGCGGCCCGCAGGCCGCCCCCGGCAAAAATCCTGCCTTAGCCTACAGGTCCAGTTCGTCGTCGTCGATGAGGTCGAAGTCGTCGGCGAAATCGTCGTCTTCGGCACCCAGGGCGGCCCCGCACTCTTCACAGAAGGGGTTCTGCGCGGGGTTGGGATGACCGCAGGAAGGGCACTTGATGCCATCGGAGGCTGCGGGTTCCTCAAGTTCTTCCTCGTCCTCGAGGTCCAGCTCGTCAATGGAGTCGGTGGGCTCTTCGGCAGCGGTTCTGAATGCGGCCCCGGCGGCGGCGGCTGCGCGGCCGGCAGTGGCATCGTCCACATCACGAAGGACCTTGCGGAGTTCGCCGAGTTCGGAGCGGAGAAGGTCGAGTTCGTTTGCGGTCTTGTTGCGTTCGTTCTTTACAGTGTCCAGTTTTTTCTGGAAATCGGGATCGTTCTCGTCGTGCTCACGAAGCCTGGCACGAATCTGAAGCTCGTCGACCGCATCGGATTGTTCCTGGTGGTTCTTCTCGAGCTTGTCGATCTTGGAGGAAAGGTCGTCGACCTTGGATACAAGGGCGCCCTTCTCCTCTCCTATGCTTCCCAGAACGGTATCGAGCTGGGCTTCATAGTCCTTCTTGATACGCACATAGACACGGCTGTTAGTTTCGTCCTTCAGCGAGTCGAGGTTGGAAAGACGATCCACCAACTCCAGTCGCTGATCGAGCAGCTTCTGGATTCTTGCTTCAAGCACTTCGGCCATTTCCCCTCCTTATAGAGAGCACGAACAAACGGGCGGACAAAAGCAAAACCGCAATGAAAGATAATTGTCTGTCATTCCCGGGGCAATGTCAAGGCGACAACAACGGGAGTCATGGCCGCCATCGAGTCCCACCCCCTCTTCAATCTGAAATCCGCTTCCGAGAAGGCTTCGGCGATTGGCGCGTACCGTCTCCCCCTCCAGCGGGACGCCGCCTCGAGCACCCACCCGGACCTGTACTGACTGATGCCCAGTGCCGAGATCGTGGCCGGTTCGGACCTGCCACCCGAAAGCATCGATGCCGCAGTGGCTGCCAGGGCCCACTGCGAATGGATCAGGGCGAGAAGCCGTATGGGCTCCTCCCCCGAAGCCAGAAGGAGCGAGAGCTTCTCCAGTGCCTTGCGGCTGTTCCCCGCAACCGCCTCCTGCGACATGTCCAGCGCGCTGCACTCGGGGAGAACGCCCGACAGGGCGACGATCATGGCATGGTCGACCACCGTTTTCGACCCGTACCTGATCGAGGCTCTTTCAAGGATGCTCCAGAGGTTCAGAAGCCTTCCGTAGGAGAGCGCTTCAGCGGTCTCGGAAGCCTGCCGGTCAAGCTTGAGCCCCAGCTCACCCGAAAGCCTTCTGGTCCAGGGCCACATCCTGCCCGCAAACGGTTCCCAGCAGGCGAAGGAAACTGCCGCCGCCGCCCCGAGCTTCTTCAGGAAGACGGTGTTGAGGCTCGTTCTCTCCGTGAGGAAAAGGAAGAGGTGGTTCGAGCCGGGTGCGGACACTGCCTCGAGGGCTTCGGGCTGAGCCTTTGCCGGGATCGCATCGGTGTTTCGCACCAGAATGAACCTGCCGCTGCTGAAAAGCGAGCCTTCACTGGCAAGTCTGCGGATGTCTCCGGGCTGGACCTCGTCGCCGGGAATCCTGGCGGTTTCGAGGCCCAGCGCCCGTGCCCTGGCCTCCAGTACAGTCTCGAGCCTCAGTGCCTGAAAGGGCTCCTCGCCCAAAACGAGGAACACACACCCGGGGCCGGCTCCCCCTGCCAGTTCAACAGCCTTGTCGAAATCCTTCACGAGCATGGCAAATCCTTCGGGGCTTTACGGAAGACGGGTTTCAGGTGTATTTTCCCGGCCAGTCACGCACACACATCGAAGGGTTGATAACATGCTTTCCTGGTTTCGGGATAACGCGAAGATATTCCTTGTAGCCATCATTGTCATCTTTGTCGTAATGATTTTCGTGGACTGGGGCTCCGGCCGGAACCGGACCTCCGGCGCCGAACGGATGGTCATCGGCTCCATCAACGGCGAGAGCATTCTCCCCGCAGCGTACGACGCCGCCCGGAACGAGGTCTACGCCTCACTGAAAACCCAGATGGAGCAGTCGGGCAATCCCGACCCCGAGAATGAACTGATGATCCTCTACAGCGAGATCAACGACGCGGCGTTCGACCTTGTCGTTGAAAGGACCATCCAGCGCGAGTTCATCGAAACGCTGGGCTGGAAACCCGTCGACATGGGGCTGGCCGAGCCCCTGGTGCGCGCGCAGATCAGGCTTGCCGGCATCCCCGACCCCGACACCTACCTCGAGCAGTTCAAGAACGACCCCAACTACGGCTCGGCGGCGTATCAGCTTCTTGTCCAGGCCGAGCGCAGCCGCTTCGACTCCGCCATGAACCTGTTCAGGATGAACTCCCGGGCCGAAGCCGTATTCATGGCGCTCGACGCCTACACCCAGGTTCAGGCCAGGTACATTCCGTTCAGGGCCACTCCTCCCCTGCCCGACAACGACCAGCTCGCGGCCTTCTACGAGGAAAACCCCGAGCTCTTCACTCTCGCCCCCAACGCCGTCCTCAGGTACGCGACCATCCTCATCCCGCCCACCCCCGAAGACGAGGCGTATTCCCTCAACCTCCTCGATTCGCTCGCCATGGCAGGGGGGGGGGCTCCCGACACACTCAGTCTGACCCGGCGCCAGATGCTCGAGAACCTCCAGTGGAACCTCGACCTGACACCCGGGAACCTCTCGGCGCCCTTCATCGGCCGGTCGCTTCAGAACCCGCAGAGTTCCATTTCGTCCTGCCACTCCGTCGAGCTGCTTCAGCTTTCACCGGGTCCCGAAGCGGACGGAATGGAAGACACGCTGCTGATAGTTCACTGGGAGCTTCCGGCATATCCCAGCCGCGAGACCATAAGGACCACCCTGTGGCGCATCCAGGACCTTCGCGAAAGCCTTCTGCAGTCCAGCAATCCATTCGTGGCGGAAGACCTTCCGATAATCGACTGGG
Organism: Candidatus Fermentibacteraceae bacterium; assembly: GCA_041750285.1. Classification (GTDB taxonomy): domain Bacteria; phylum Fermentibacterota; class Fermentibacteria; order Fermentibacterales; family JCC-6; genus UBA6080. The sequence goes on from JBGSZS010000004.1 coordinate 153,061, forward strand.
GCGAGATGGAGATCACCGAGGACACGCCCCTCACTCCCGGCCTCAGCCGCGCCGTGGTTTCGTTCGCGCTCGACACGGTCTGGACCGACTCGCTCGGACCGGTCTTCTACAGCCCCAGCTACGACGGAAGCTACCCGGCACTCACCGTCGTAAGAAAGCTTTCCCAGAGCCCCGGCGGCCAGCTCACGCTGCAGGAGGCACTCGACAGCGGCCGGCTTCTTGTCGAGGCCTACACCAGCCTTCAGACCGCCGAGGCTTTCGAACTGGCCAGCCAGGCGCTCGCAAGGTGCAGTGCCACCGGCTTCGACCTCGCCATGCTCGCTGAATCAGACTCTCTGGAGCTTTACACCACACCGCCGTTCGCACCGATGTCCGTCAGGCTCTGGTCAGGTTCGGAAGAGGCCGCCTACCGTGGTCTTCTCGGCTGCGCCGGTTTCGCCGACGTCGCCGCGCTGGCGCCCGAGTTCTCGGTCACAGGCCCCTTCAGCAACAGCGGCGTGGTATACCTTGCCGAGATCACGGGAAGGACCGAGCCGAGCCTCGATGCCGACCCCGGCATGCTGGCCTCGATCTACCTGTCGCTTGAACAGGGCCGCAGCCAGGACTTCAACCGGTCATTCCTTGGCATACTGAGGGAATCGGCGGACATCGAGGACCTGCGGGACCGGTTCTACGCCACCGTGGACTCACTGCGCGCAGCCGACAGCGACACCCTGTAGCGCCTGTTCAGTCCGTAAGGTCGGTGCCGCTTCTGCTTCCCGCAAGCAGCCGCAGGAAGTAGGGGCCACCGACAAGGGCGGTGATGATCCCGATCGGAAGTTCACCGGGACTCACCGCCACACGGCTCAATATGTCTGACCACACCAGAAGGACCGCCCCTCCCAGGGCCGACAGGGGCACGAGCTTCCTGCAGTCACCCCCGGCGATCCTCCTGAGTATGTGGGGCACCACCAGCCCGACGAAACCGACCGGACCGACGGCGCCGACCGTGCCTCCCGCCAGGATGGCCGAGGCGGTGAGCATGACCGCCCTCTCGCGCCGGGTGTTCACACCCCTGGTCTCCGCAAGCTCTTCACCGGCGAGCATCTGATTGAGCGTACCGGTGCGGGTGAGGATCAGCAGCATGCCCAGGACGGAAAAGGGAAGCAGGAAGAAGACCCTTGAGTAACCTGCGGCGGCAAGGTCCCCCATCATCCAGCGGACTATCTCCATGAGCCTCGAGGCCGGGCTCAGGTATTCCATCAGCAGAAGCAGCGACGCGCCCAGAACGTTCACGGTCACGCCGGCCAGGATGAGGGTGGAGCCGTCGCTTCTCCCCCTTCCCGCCAGTGAGGCCACAAGCGCCGTTGCCACAAGCGCTCCCGCGGTTCCGGCAAGCCCTGCCCAGTACCCCGAAAGCCCCGCGCTGAACAGGATGACGGCACCCGCCGTCACTCCCGCCCCGGCACTGACGCCCAGCGTGTAGGGCGTGGCCAGCACGTTCCTCAGGACCGACTGCAACACGGCACCGGCCACCGCCAGGCTTGCCCCCGCAAGCACGGCAAGGGCGGTCCTGGAAAGACGAAGTGATAAAACGACGCCGAGGGGGGCGTCGGGACCCATGGGCCCCGTCACGGCCGAAACCAGAACGCCCAGAAGAAGCAGAAGAAGAAGCCGGCGCAGAACGTTCACCGCGGCCTCCCGGCGGTCACGAGCCAGCCGCCCGTCCCGCCGTCATGCGTTACGGAAAGGGGGATGCCGTAGACCCTGCTCATGAGTTCGGGGGAGAAAACCTCCCCTGGAGTTCCGGAGGCGATGCACCTTCCGCCACTGAGAAGCAGCGCTCCGCTGAAGTGTTCTCCCGACATGCTCAGACCGTGGGTCGAGGCGAAGACCGAAACGCCTTCGCCTGCAAGGCCTTCGAGTATCTCCCACAGCATTGCGGTGTGTCTGTAGTCAAGGCCGCCCCCCGGTTCGTCGAGCAGGAGTACCGAGGGTTTCTGTGTGAGGACCGAGGCGAGGAACACCAACCTCTTCTCGCCACCGGAGAGGTTTGATACAAGCCTGTCGGCAAGATGGAGTATCTCACACTGCTCCATCACCTTCAGCGAAACCTCCCTGTCCTGCGCGGAGTCGGTGGACCAGGGCGACCTGAAGGGGTGCCGGCCGAGCAGCACGGTTTCCCTGACGTTCATGCCCTGGGGGACGGGCGGTTCCTGGGGAAGGTATCCCACCAGTGAGGCCCTTTCCAGCCCCGTGAGCCTCTTCATTGGCATACCGTCCACAAGGACGGCGCCGCTGCTCCAAAGCCATGGAAAACCCATTATTCCCTTGAGAAGCGTGCTTTTCCCGGCGCCGTTCGGGCCCAGAAGACCCCATATCTCTCCGGAACGCAGCGTGAAGTCAACGTCGGACACCGCCGCCGCGCGTCCGGGGTAGCCGGCGGAGAAACCCTTCAGAGTGAGTTCAGGCAATCGGACAGCCTTTCAGCGATCTCGGGAAGCCTCGCACCCGGAATGAGCATGAAGCCGCCCTCGAGAACGAACACCCTCTCCCGCGGGAACCCCCTGTCTTCCCAGAAGTCCCGCCGGGCCTCCAGAAGCCCAAGGGGATCGGCTTCGTCAGGGGCCAGGAAGATCAGCGCGCCGGGATCCAGCCGTAGTATGCCCTCAACGGAAACATCCGGGTAGGTTCCCGCGGAGGGGGCTGAGAGCGAGCATCCGATTCCACGCAGAAGGTCCTCATAGAATGTGCCGTGTCCCGCCAGCGTGAACCTTCCGTCATCGCTGTGGAACACCACCACGGAAGCCGTCCCGCCTCCCTCCACCGTACTTTCCTCAAAGGCGCTCCGCAGCCTCTCCCGGAAGGGATCGAAAGATGCCTCGGGGTAAAGGGCCTCGAGGCTCTCGCATGAGGCCATGACATCGTCGAGCGTATCGAAGCTGTAGTGGTGGTATGGGATACCCAGGTTCCGGGAGAGTTCCGCCAGCCTCGGGCTGTTCCCGACCGAATGGATGCTCGTGGCGGAAAGTGAGGCGACGGCCTCGGGGGATGGATCGAGGTAGCCACCTATCCGGGGGAGGCTGCACGCTTCGGGAGGCCAGAGCGTGTAGTCGTCCACCGCGGCAACCCGGTCCATCATCCCCCCCTCGTGAAAAAGCTCGACGAGGGAAGGCCCGATCACCACCGCCCTGACGTCCCCAACGGATGGTCCGGCGTCCCCCTCAGGGGAGCAGGCCGGTGTCAGGACCGCAAGCAGTGCCGGAAGCAGGTGAAGAATCGGGATAGAGGCAATTCCTGAGTTTGCCGAGCGCGTCATGCTCGATCTGCCTGACCCTTTCCACGGAAACCCCAACGATCTCCGCAACACGTTTCAATGTTTCGACACGGTCGTCCAGAAGGCCCAGGCGAAGCACGAGCACCGTCTTGCTTCTCTCGGGCAGCCTGTGGAGAGCTTCCGCGATCCGCCTGGCCTCCATCTCCCTGGCGACCTCGAGATGGGGCTGGTCGGGCGCGGGCGGGAGGCCGCCGGAGCCCTGGCAGTCGATCGAGACATGCTGCATGTCGAGAAGCGAGAGGGCGAGCAGCCAGTCCATCTCCATCTCGGCGCACCGGCTCATCTCGTCGAGGGATGGAAGGCGCCCGTACTCGGCCACGAAGCCGTCCAGAAGGCTCCTTGCCTCTCTGCCCCTGCGAAGTGCGCTCCTCGGGACCCTGACCAGTTTGGACTGGCGGCTGACCTCCTCGATGATACACCTTCTTATGACGAACACGGCGTAGGTGCTGAATCCCGAGTAACCTCTCAGGTCGTGCTTCCTGGCGGCCATGAGAAGCCCCCTGCACCCCTCCTGCACAATGTCCATGTCCTCGAGGGAGCCTATCCCCCCCTCGAAGTACCTTCGGGCGACATGAAGCACGAGCCGCAGGTGCCCCTCGACCAGTTCGGCCTCCATGTCGAGGAGTGCTTCCCGCAGCTTCGAGATGGCAGCGGCCGCCTCGGGTGACGCTTGTTCGATTTCGAGGTTGGCCCTCTCCTGCCACTCGCCCTCACCGGCGCTTCCCTGGCCCAGCAGACCCTCGAGGGCTTCGCGGCAGTCCCGCATCCTTTCCAGCAGCTTTTCCCAATGTTCGGTGCAGCGGTACCCCGCCCTGTTCACGCAGCGCTCGTAAACGCAGAGAGCGCCTTTCCCCCTGTCACTCTTTCCCCGCATGCCTCCGCCTGTCGATATCGCCGATCTCCCCGGCCAGCTCGCGCATCTCCTCGGGAGAAGCGCCGGAAAGCCTTTGCCTGATCAGTGTCCGGAGGGACTTCAGCCTGTCGTCCTTCACCCTTTTCACGATCTTCTCCCGGTCTCCGGGTTTCATCCCTGTCACTGAGGATGCCAGTCGTGAACAGATGGAACCCTGTTCCGGTGAGAGCATTCCGAAATTGACGGTGGTGCAGCCTTCGTCCATCTGGCCCTGGAGGGCGAGGAAAAGGCTGCGCCCCGGTTCGGATCTGAAATCGCCGGGTTCGAGCCACCTGAGAAGGCTGCTGTCGAGCGCTCCGCCACCCACAACCGCCGATATGATGTCGCGGTCACCGCGGTCCAGCCCGTCGGCGCCGTCGGCAGGCTTCTTCTGCTCCTGGCCGTACTTCATTTTCAGGTGGTTCTCGAGTGATGACCTGGAGAAACCCGACGTCTTCTCGACCTCCATCAGCAGCTGCTCCCTGGCGAGCGGGTCGGACGCCGCAGAAACTATCTCCATCAGCCTCTTTGCGGCTCTGACACCGGCAACGCCCCCGGGGAAACCCCCCGGCAGCAGGGAAACGCAGAAACCGACCGGTCCCGGAGCCCTCTCCACGAGTTCCATGAAGGCGCCCATGCCCCTGGAGACGATGAAGTCATCAGGGTCCATCCCGCCGGGAAGCCTTACTATCCGGGGAAGCCCCCCCACGGTGAGCACTGAAACGGCCGCCTTCACCGCGGCCTTCGTTCCGGCTTCGTCTCCGTCGTAGCAGATCAGAGTGTCGTCGGCCATGGAGCGCAGGGTACGGGCCTGGATCTCGGTCAGCGCGGTTCCGCACGTGGCAACGACTCCCTGGAAGCCCGAGGAGTATATCCTGGCGTGGTCGAAGTACCCCTCGACCAGGATCACCATGCCGGCTTCACGGGCCGCGGGCGCGGCCCCGGAGTAGCCGTACAGAATGCTTCCCTTGTGATAGACCCCGGTGTCGGGTCCGTTCAGGTACTTCGGTCCCGAGTCGGTAAGGGTCCTGCCGCCGAAACTGACGGTTCGGCCCCGCCTGTCACGGATCGGAAAGGTGAGCCTGTTCCTGAAGCGGTCTCGCCGGCTTTCCGTGCCCGGCACCAGAAGCCCTGCCTGCTCGAGCTGCGAGTCACTGTAGCCCCTCTCCCGCATGTATGCCGACAACCCCTCGGAGGAGTAGCCGATACCCAGTGCCTCAGCCGCTGCGGAAAGGCCCCTTCCCTCGACGTAGCTCCTCGCCGTGGCGCCCTCGTGCGAAAGGTACCTCTCTACGAACCACTTCTGGGCTTCCCGAAGGGCGTCGAGCAGGCCTGTCTCGGGTCCGGTCCAGGTGCCCCTGCCCTCAAGGGTGATGCCGCACTGGTCAGCGAGTTCCTCAAGGGCCTCCCTGAATGTCAGGTTGCCGTACCTCATCACGAAGGTTATCACGTCGCCGCCGGCCCCGCAGCCGAAGCAGTGCCAGGTGCCGGTGCCGGGAAAGACGTGGAAACTGGGTGTCTTCTCGTTGTGGAACGGGCACAGCCCCTTAAGCGACGAGCCGGACTGCTTCAGGTCTATGTGTCTGCCTATCACCGACATGATGTCGGAAAGCTGTTTGATCCTGTCGACGTCGCCGGGCATCATGAGCCGTCCTTCAGTATGACGATGGATGCGCCTGTGCCTCCCTCGGCGGGTGAAGCCTGGCCAAGGGTCTTCACACGGCGGTCCTTCTTCAGCCATCCCGTTACGAACGACATCAGGGTTCCCTTGCCGTGGACCACCCTCAACCTGAAAAGCCCGCAGGCCACAGCGCTGTCTATCCTCTCGTCCAGTTCACCGATGGCCTCGTCAACCGTCTTCCCCAGAAGGTTGACCTCATGGCTGCCCTGAACCGGAGCCCACTCCGAAGAAGGAACTGGCGCCGGCGCGGGATCGCTCCTGCGGCTGAGAGAGCCGGCGGGACGGGTGAGAAGAAAGCTGCCGGACCTGACCCTTGCAGTTGCGCCGTCTATGCTCTCAACCCTGCCGGGCTGGTTCCAGCCCTCGATGTCGACCCAGTCGCCGGGTGAAAGCTCTCCCGGGGTACGGGACGCCGGTGCCAGCGCGGACCGTTTCCCCGCTTCACCACCGGGGGTTTTCGCGGTTTCCTTCTCAACGAGTTCCCTTATCTTCCTGCGGGCCTCCCTGGCTTCGCCGGGGTCAGCTCCGCCCCGCGAGATCACCGCCAGAAGAGAATCCGCCCTGGATGAGATATCCTGCAGCTTCCGCGAGTGTTCCTCACGGTTTAGCTCGATGAGTAGAGAAAGCTCTTCCTGAGCGTTCCGGTGCTCGATATCCCTCTCCCGGGAGGCTTCGGCTTCGCGCCGCCTTTCCGCCGCCAGTGCCTCGGTCTCGCGGGTCCGGGCTTCATTGGTCATGGTCAGTTCCTGAAGCAGGTTGTCAAGCCTGAACGAATCGCCGGCGAGGACCCTCGCCCTCTCCAGAACGCCTGCATCGATGCCCGCGGCGCCCGCCACCTCGAGCGTGAATGACGCCCCCGGTACGCCGTAGATGAATGAATAGGATGGAGTGAGCGTCTCCCTGTCGAAGGCAAGCGAGCCGTTCAAAAAGCCCGGGGTTTCCGAAGCCATTTTCTTCAGTTGTCCCATGTGGGTACTGACAAGGACCCTGACACCGCGGGAGGCGAGTTCGGCAAGCACCGCGGCGGCAAGGGCGGCACCGGTGGACGGGTCCGTTCCGGCGGCGGGTTCGTCGATGACGGCAAGAGTGGTCCCGTCGGCTTCCTCCAGCATGCCCTTCTGTTCGGCAAGCCTTGCGGAATAAGTGCTGAGCTGCTCGGCGATCGACTGGTTGTCGCCCATGCTCACCATCACGCTTCTGAAGAATGGCATCGTCGAGCCCGGCTCGACGCATGCCCCCAGCCCCGAGCGGGACATCACCGAAGCGAGGGCGGCGGCCTTCATCAGAACGCTCTTCCCTCCCGCGTTCGGCCCCGAGATCACAAGCACCCTCCATGAGTCGGGCAGAGTCAGGTCGCTTCTGACAACCCTGTTCCGGGGAATGAGGGGATGTCTGAGCCCGAGAAGGTTCAAGGGGCCCGAACCGGGAAACACCGTGTTCTCCCTGGCCCGATAGACCGCCCTTGCGAAGATCGCGTCGATTTCCACCGAAGCCTCGAGGCCTTTTTCAAGGGCTTCCCTTTCCGCGCGGACCATGGCGGTGGCGTCGCGGAGAATGCGCCTCTTCTCCCTTTGAAGCTCCACTTCGGCCTCCTGCATGGCGTTGCCCTGCTCGACCATCTCCGAGGGTTCGATGAACAGGGTTGAGCCGCTTTCCGACCTGTCGTGGATGATCCCCGAAACCGAACCCCTCTTTCCAGAAGCGACCGGCAGGACGAACCTGCCGTTCCGCAGGGATGGCGGGGAATCACGAAGCACACCCGAGGCGGAGTATCTGGAGGCCAGTTCAGCCACCCTGGCGGACATCTCCCTTCGCATGCGTTCGACCTGCGAGAAAAGCCTGGCGAACTTGGGTGAAGCCCCGGGCGAAAGCTCCCCCTCGGGAGTGGTTATCCGCAGGAGATGAGAAAAGAGGCCTTCCAGAACGGGCAGCCCGGAAACTTGTGAGGCAAGGGGAGTACGTGTTTCCCGCGGTCCGGCAGCAACGGCGGCGCTTCTGAAACGGGCGAAACCCGAAGCGGCAAGCCCCACCTCACGGAGCTGGACGGGCTCGAGGTAGATGGCCCCCCTTTCCAGCAGTGCAAGGCTCTCCCCGAGCAGGCGGGTGTTTTCGACCGGCGGCCTGAGCCCCATGGCGGAAAGCATCTCCGCTTCAGCAGTCTCGGTCTGGAGTTCCAGAGCCCTTTCGGGAACGGGTGTCGGCTGAAGGCCGAGAACCGCGATGGCTCCCTGTTCAGAAAGGCAGCCTGCGGCCACCTCCCGAAGTATTCGTGTGAACTCGAGCTGCTCGGGGATGCCGGACATCGTCAGCGTTTCGACGGAGTGAAGGCTTCCATCGAAGCCATCTCCTCCAGAAGCTTTCGCTCACGCCGGCCGTGTTTTTTTGGAACATGGATCCCGACCTGAACAAGAAGGTCGCCGCGTCCGCGCCTGTCCAGCCTTCCCAACCCCCTGCCCTTGATGGTTATCCGGTCTCCCGACATGGCCCCCTCGGGAACCCTCACCTGCAGGGGATCATCATTGCAGGGGTCAGGAACGGAAAGGACGGCACCCATCACGGCCTCGGGGTAGGAAACCGGCAGGGCGAAGACGAGGTTGTCTCCCTCCCTCGTGAACCTGCCGTAGTCGACCGATCTTATCAGAACCCTCAGGTTGCCCGGCGAACCGCCCTCGCCGGGATGGTGGCCCTGCCCCCTCAGTGTAAGGCAGTGTCCTTCGGAAAGACCGGCGGGAAGCGTAACGGAAATGGATCTGGCCTTTCGGTAGACCCCCCTGCCACGGCACTTGCCGCACGGCTTGCGGGGGACCTTTCCCGAACCGCGACAGATCTGGCACTGTGATACCGACCTGAATGTTCCGAGCAGTGTCCGGCGGTCGTTGACGATGCGTCCCGACCCCTGGCACTGAAGGCACGTCTGCATTCCCTCTTCGGGGTCGGCCCCGCTTCCGCCGCAGGTTTCGCAAGCCTCCATGCGTTCGGTCCGCAGAAGTCTCTCACCCCCCAGAACGGCCTCGGGAAGGGTCAGCTCGATGGTTACCGTAAGGTCGTCACCACGTCCCGGCGAGTCCTGCTGAAAACCGCCGAACCCGAAATTCTTCATGAAGGACCTGAGTGCGTCCTCCATGTCGAACCCGGAGAAAGGGTTCCCCCCGTGGTTGCCCGGATGGTCGTCAACCGTGCCGTACCTGTCGAACCGTGAGCGCTTTTCGGGGTCTGCGAGGATGTCGTAGGCCCGGCCCACCTCCTTGAACTTCTCCTCAGCGGCATGGTCGCCGGGGTTCCTGTCCGGGTGATACTTCATGGCCTGCTGCCTGTAAGCCCGCTTCACTTCGTCTTCGCCGGCATCACGGGACAACTCCAGAATCTCGTAGGGATCAAAGCGCATCAGCAGACCTCCGGTGAGGCTTTCCGCAAGTCACGGAAAGCCATGGGCGGAATACCTGAACTGGAAATGGGCACGGGAACCGGGGCATCACATGCCCGTCATGCCCTCGATGGGTTCATCGGTGATCTCAATGTCGTCGATGAGACCTCCGGCCTCTCCTTCCAAACGTGTCTCGAGAACCTCCACGAGCTTCGAGACGGCCTCCATCTGAACCCTGGTGCTGGCTATCTGACGGACTATGGCATCCGGGTTGCTGCTCTCGCGAAGCTCCTTGAGCTTGGCGATCTCCTCCTCGAGGCCCTGCCACGATTCGCGGTCGATCTGCTCCCGGGCGGCCTTCACGACCTTCACGGCTTCGTAGAGAAGCTCGTCGGCCTGATTCCTGTGGCCGGCCAGCACGATCCTGGCGCGGTCGGCCTCGGCGTTGGCCTCGGCTTCCTTCTTGAGCCTCTTGATCTCTTCGCTGGTCAGGCCACCGCTGGGATTGACCTTTATGCTGTGGGCATTTCCGGTGTTCATGTCCTTCGCGGAGACGTTCAGGATGCCGTTTGAGTCTATCTCGAAAACCACCTCCACCCTCGGGTCTCCCCTCTTGGCGGGTGGAATGCCGCGGAGTTCGAACGTGCCCAGGCTCCGGTTGCCCTCGGCGAGGTCACGCTCTCCCTGCAGGACATGAACGCTGACCACGCTCTGGTTGTCGACCGCTGTGGTGAACACCCTTCCCCTTCTCATCGGGATGGGGCTGTTCCGCTTAATGATGGGCGCCATCACGCCGCCGAGGGTTTCGACGCCCAGGGAGAGCGGCGTTACATCGATCAGCACAAGGTCCTTCTTCTGGCCGGAAAGCACCGCGCCCTCGAGAGCCGCACCCATCGCCACGACCTCGTCGGGGTTCACGCTCTGGGCGGGTTTGCGGCCGAAGGTTTCCTCCACCAGCTCCTTCACCATGGGGATCCGGGTAGAACCGCCCACGAGAACAACGTGGTCGAGTTCTTCCATCCTGAAGCCGGCATCTTCGACGGCCTTGAGGCAAAGGTCTTTCGTCTTTCCGACAAGGTCCGACACCAGGCTCTGGAAGAGCTTCCGGGAGATGCTGATCTCCATGTGGACCGGACCCGAGTCACCCGATGCGATGAAGGGCAGGTTTATGCTGGTCTCGAGAGTCATGGAAAGCTCGCACTTGGCCCGTTCGGCGGCTTCCCGGACACGCTGCGGGGCGATCTGGTCGCGGTTGAGGTCGATGCCCGTCTCGGTGCGGAACTGGTCCATGATCCACTCGACAAGGCGGCTGTCGAGGTCGTCGCCTCCGAGATTGGTGTCACCGCACGTGGACTTCACCTCGAAGACGCCGTTCACGACCTGAAGGACGCTTATGTCGAAGGTGCCGCCACCGAAGTCGTAGACCGCAATCTTCCTGCTCTCGCGCGGTTCCATGAAGGCAAGGGCCGCCGCGGTGGGCTCGTTCAGGACCCTTTTCACGTTGAGACCGGCAATGACCCCGGCCGCCTTGGTGGCCTCCCTCTGGACTTCGTTGAAATAGGCCGGAACCGTCACCACGGCATCGGTGATCTCCTCGCCGAGGAACTCCTCGGCGGTCTGCCTGAGGCGCTGAAGGATGATGGCGCTGATCTCGGGAGGGGTGTAGAGCCTGTCCATTATGCGGACGGCGGCGTCACCGTTCGAGTTCTCCTCGATGGCGTAGGAGGCCCGGCCGACCAGATCGGTGACTTCCGAGAACTTCCTTCCCATGAGCCTTTTTATGCTGCTTATGGTGTTTTTTGGATTGGTTATTGCCTGGCGCTTGGCTACCAGGCCCACAAGCCTTTCGCCCTTCGCCGTGAAGGCGACGACGGACGCCATGACCCTGGCTCCGGCCTTGGTCTGGATAACGGTGGGATTCCCGTTGTCCACAAAGGCGATGCAGGAGTTCGTGGTGCCCAGATCAATGCCGATGGTTTTCCCCAAAGCTCATACCTCCTGAGTGGGAAAATTGTCTCCTATTCAGTGAACACAGACTTGACCATGGCCCAGGTGGCGGGAGCAAGGTGCTGGGTTCCGGGGTCGAGCTGGTAGACCTGCGCGCCGGTTTCCTCGTACTCGGTAAGCCACACGTACGTTCCGTCCCATGCCAGATCCTGCGGGGTCTCGCAGGGAAGCATGTAATATGCCACGGGCTGCGGAACCATGGGGAGATGCACGTACATGAGCGGTGTGTTCTGCATGCTGACGTAGATGTTGAAGCCGTCGTAGGCCAGCCCCGTGCAGCCCGCCGGGCTGTAGGGCTGGAAGAAGTCGAGGATCGTGCCCGTGCCGGGGTCGAGCTTGTAGATGGCATTGTTGTTGGGGTTGGTGCTCCAGAGATTTGTGCCGTCCCAGCACAGGCCCTCGTTGTTGCTGCTGCTTGGCGCGGGGATGGAGTCGACCGCCAGCCCGGTGGACATGTCCATGAAATAGATCATCCAGGGTTGAACGGTCACCACCAGGTGGGTGCCGTCCCAGGTGAGACCGGTGAGGGCGCCGGTCCCGTCGCCGGGAGGGGTCATCTCGTCAACCACTGCTCCGCTTGCTGGGTCGATCTTGTAGTACATGTGGTCGGTGTCGCTGGTTATCCAGAGGTATCCGTCCACCCAGGTGAGACCGTCAGGGTTGCCGCCCGGAGCGGGGATCTGGCTGATTATCTCTCCCGGGGAGGCAAGGACAAGGGCCGAAAGGCAGCAAAGAAGGAAAAGGCTTGTTCTCACGGGTTCTCTCCTTGGTTCAAATTAAAGACTTCCATAAGTACATCACTCGAAAAATCGTCCGGACTGACAGTATGATGTTCATGGGCCGCTGTCAACCTGTGCACCCGGTATATCGGCCGGGGAAGACACGACCCCGAGTTCACAGATGATTCCGGTGATCAGCCCGGCCGGGGTCACATCGAAGGCGGGGTTCCACACACGGGCGCCCGAAGCCAGCGTGACCGTACCGCCCAGGCAGGCCAGCTCTTCGGATGACCTGTTCTCGATGACGATCCCCGATCCGTCGGGGGTGGCGAAATCGAATGTGGAGACGGGGGCGGCGACATAGAAGGGAACACCCGCCTCCCTGGCCGCGAGGGCGACCGGGAACGTGCCTATCTTGTTGGCGGTGTCGCCGTTGAGGGCGATACGGTCGGCCCCCACGATAACGGCGTTCACCCGCCCCGAGGCCAGGAGGGAGGCTGCAGCCGAATCGGGTATCACCGTGACGGGAATGCCGGCCCTCACCATCTCCCAGGCCGTCAGCCTGGCGCCCTGAAGCAGCGGTCTTGTCTCGTCCGCGAATACTTCGCGAAGGATCCCCCTGCCGTGGGCCTCGTAAATCACGGCGAGGGCGGTTCCCAGCCCGCCGGTCGCGAGCCCCCCGGCGTTGCAGTGCGTGAGCACCGCGCAGTCCCGCGGGAGAAGGCCGGCACCGTGCCGGCCGATCGCGACACTTGCCGCCAGGTCCTGCTCGTGCAGGCGCCGGGCGTTTTCAAGCAGGGCGCCGACAGCTTTCCTGCGGTTCTCGGCGGCGGACAGCACCCTCTCCTGCAGGGCCAGACAATGAAAGAGGTTCACCGCCGTGGGGCGGGTGTCCTCCAGGGCCTTCATGAGCCTTCGGCACCCCTCCTTGAAGCCTGAGCCGGGGGGTGTCTCGATGGCGGCTATGACCGCCCCGTAGGCGGCCGCAAGGCCTATCGCCGGCGCCCCCCTGACGGCCAGGGTCCTGATCGCGCAGGCAAGGGTCTCGACGTCACGGCACTCGATGAAGGATTCGGTTCCCGGCAAAAGCCGCTGGTCGATGAGCCTCAGGCAGTCTCCGGTCCATTCGAGCGTGGGAACGGGGTTCAAGCCGTCTCAGCCCCTTCCCAGAAGCCTGAAGCAGACCTCGAAAATGTCTTCGGGCTCCATCATCCTGCCCGCCCCCACGGTTCCGCAGGCGAGGTGGCCCTCGACCGGCCCGGCCATGACGACGCCCATGTCCTTCAGTATCGTCACGTTTTCGCGCACCGCGGGGTGGTTCCACATCCGCGAGTTCATGGCGGGACACATCACCACGGGGGCCTCGCATGCAAGGAATGCAGCCGTCAGGAGCTGGTCGGCGAAACCGTGGGCAGCCCTCGCCAGAAAGTGCGCAGTGGCCGGAGCCACCACCATCAGGTCGAGGTTATCGGTAAGGGTTATGTGCGGCACTGATTCGGCGGGCTGCTCTGGAAAGAGCGAGGTGTAGACCGGCTCGCCCGTAACGCAGGCTAACTGGGTGGGGGTTATGAACCTGGTGGCGCCGCGGGTCATCACGCAGTTCACCTTGTGCCCGGCCTTGCGGAAAAGGGAAGCCAGACTGCACGCCTTGAAAGTGGCGGCGCCTCCCGTGACTCCCAGAAGGATCTCAGCCATTATCCAACCTCCTCTTCCTTCCGATGGCGTCAATGCCCGAAAGTGTGAGCTCCGGGCAGACCCTGAAGGACGCCCTGCACCTCGGACAGATTGCTTCGGCCCAGCCGCCCGTGGCAAGCAGCGCGGGATCACCGCCCACGTTCCCGGACAGGAGTTCGGCCATCCTGTCCGCGCTTCCAACCGCTCCGAAAAGCACCCCCGACCTCACTGCTTCGACCGTGGAACGACCCAGGGGGCTTTCGGGGAACTCGAGGTCGACGGGGCTTATCCGCTCGGCCTTCTTGAAGAGCTCCGATGCCGCGGTTCCCACACCGGGAAGGATCGCGCCGCCCACGTACATCCCCCTCGAGTCGATCACGTCGAAAGTGGTTGCAGTGCCGAAATCAGCCACTATGACCGGAGGCTTCACGAGCAGCAGGGCGCCCACGGCGTTTGCCAGCCTGTCGGGACCGAGTTCGGCGGGGTTGGGGTAGTCGAGCGGCACGTCGGCGGTCCCGGGGTTCACCTCGATGGGCTCGGTGTGTATCCAGCGTCTCGAAAAACCGACGAGGGCGTGCGTAACCTGGGGAACCACGCAAGCATAGGCCACCACGGAGGGCAATGGGGCGCCTGACGCGCCGAACAGGGAATGAACGAGGACCCAGAGTTCGTCGGGTGTCCAGTGGACCGTCCGAACCCTCCACTGGAAAACCAGGCGCCCCTTCTCGAAAAGGCCAAGGGCGGTCTTGGTGTTTCCCACATCAACGGCCAGCTGGTACACCGGGCCCCTCCCTCCAGTCAAGGCCTATGTCCGCCGCGGGCGCGGAGTGGGTCAGGGCGCCGACCGACACCCCGTCGACCCCTGAAGCCGCAATATCAGCGACGGTTTCGAGCGTGACCCCTCCCGATGCCTCGAGGTAGAAACGCCCCCCAGCCATCGCAACCGCCTCACGAAGCATCGCGACGGTCATGTTGTCGAGCAGTATCCGGTCTGGTCCCAGTGAAAAAACCGCGGGAAGCTGATCCAATGAATCAACTTCGATCTCTATCGGGACACCCCGTGAGCGCAGGGCGGCGACTGCCGCCGAAAGCCCCCCGATGCCTCCCAGGGCTGCTATGTGGTTGTCCTTGAACATGGCCATGTCGGAGAGGCTCATCCTGTGGTTGACCCCCCCGCCCGCTCGCACGGCGTACTTCTCCAGGGCCCTGAGACCGGGCGTGGTCTTCCTGGTGTCGAGGATCTCAACGCCGGGAGCGGCATCGGCAAACCTTCTCGTGAGCGTTGCTATCCCGCACATCCTGCAAAGGATGTTCAGGGCGCTTCTCTCTCCCCGAAGCACGGTGCCCGTCCCGCCCGCCACGACGCCGATGACACTCCCAGGCCCGGCCTTCTCGCCGTCCTCCATCACCCGCTCGATCTTCACGCGGTCATCGAGTGCCCGGTAAACCGCCTCTGCTGCGAACCATCCCGCAACCACAAGGGACTGCCTTGCCCGGAACTCGCACACCGCCGGAAGCGCGGCGGCCGGCCCGAGTGCATAGACCGCCGCGTCGAAACGGGCGGCGTCTTCGAGAAGGGACAGTTCGGCAACCCTGCGGGCTTCGGAGAGGATCAGGGCATCGGTCATGCTTCCCCCAGAATTGCGGGGTCGCCGAAGACCGCTTCGCCGTCGAGTATCGTTGCCACCACCGAAACCTCGTCCCATGGGACTCCCCGGAACGGGTCGGCGGACAGGACGCAAAGATGCGCTGGTCTGCCGGGCGCGACCACCCGTGCCAGATCGGAAAAGCCGCACACGTCTGCGGCTCCCAGTGTGTAGGCATGCAGGGCCTGTCCGACCGTGAGCCGCTGTTCGGGCAAAGGGTGTTCGGTGGCGCCTGAAATGCCGTTCAGTGGACCGAAGGGCATTCCGTCGCTTCCGAAACCCAGTCTGAAGCCGCGCGAGAGCACCGAACCGAAAGGGTTCAACCCGCGGGACCCGCCGGCATACAACCTCTTCTCGTACATGCCGCCCGGCATCTGCCACCGGGAGACGAAATTGGGCTGCATGCAGAACGATACCCTTCCCGGAAAAGGATCCGGAAGGTCATCCAGAACGGGCAGAAGCTCTTCCGCATGCTCCACCCTGACCCCGGGACCAGTTTCGGAAACCGAAATACCCAGAACCTGCCTTATCGCCCTCGCGCCAATGGCGTGGGCGCAGATGCCCAGTCCGCAGCTGTCCGCGACGGCTGCCAGTTCCTCAACCTCTTCATCGTCCATTATGGGAAGGATCTGTGATCCATCGGGGTATGTTCCTTCCACCGCCGCGCTGCCCGCTCCGAAAGTGCCGTCGAGGAAAAGCTTTATCCACCTGGCGTACCTTGCAGGCTCGCGGTCGAGAAGGGTCATTGCGTCGTTGGAGAAGATTCCGACGGCCGTTCTGAGAAGCGGGTCCCATTCACCGATCAGGTCGGCTTCGCGAAGGTGCTCCATAGTGCCCATGCCGGTGACGCCGTTCGAGAACACGGTGTCCTGATACGTCTTCATACTGCCTGCGAGCACATCTACGGGAACCGGGAACATCCTGCTGAATCCCAGCGAAGCGCCCTCGGTCAGTCGCCCGTTTGCCCTGTCGACATCTGGGGTTCCGGGAGGAATGAGTCGAAGCAGGGCCGAGTTCACAAGGGAGAGATGCCCGCAGACGCGGGCGAGCACAACGGGGCGTTCACCCGAGACGGCATCGAGCGCGGCAAGCGAAGGCAGAGCCGGGTCGCTCCAGGAGGATTCGTCGAATCCGGTCCCGCGAAGGATCGGATCGGGGCTTGCGGGTGCGGCTTCCACAAGGGACAGCAGATGCCCGAAACACGAAACGCCGGACAGATCGATCGCGGAAACGGAGGAAGCCTTCCACGAAAAATGCATGTGCCCGTCGATGAATGAAGGCATCACGAAGCCTTCGATGCCGCCCGAACAGCTCCCGACCGAAACGACCCTTCCCTGGTCGAAAAGCAGCCTCACACCTGACAGGACGGGTCCCGCGCCGGGCCAGAAACTGCGGCACTCGAGCGCCTTCATTCCCCTATTTCCGCCAGGGCCTTGACCATCAGATCGAACATGTCGCCTTCAACCTCGAGAACGAACCAGGTCGCGTAGGTGTGACGCTGGACCTCGCCCACCACCCTGCCCCTTATCTCGCTTTCGACCATCGCGAGCCTCGGCGTTCCGCCGTCGGTGATCTCACGGATACCCGAACCGGGAATGAACATCTCGCGGGCCTCTATGTCCAAAGGATCGTTCCGGTGGGCGAACCACCGGGAAAGGTTCACGAAACCCCCGACGGAGATGCTGGATTGGCCCGGGTAGAATACGTCTATCTTGACGTTGTCGCCGTCCCGCTTTTTCTTGGAGTCGAATATCCCGGCCCGGTTCTTGCCGTCTTTTTTGGCCTGCAGGAGAGCCATGTCGGCGCTGACGAGGATCTCCTCGCCGGAAACGACCTCGGTGGATGCCACCCCGAGTGAGACCGTGACATGCAGGGGATCGCCCCCCGCAATGACAAGAGGGGTCCTGGCGACCTTGTCACAGAGCCTTTCGGCAGTGCAGAGGCCCTCGCTCGAGATGGTGTTGGGAAGCAGCACGGTTATCTCCTCCCCCCCGTAGCGGTAGGCGTCGCCACGGTGCCTCACCGACGAGCGGATGAGCGAGGCAACGTGCCGAAGCACCTTGTCCCCGACGTCATGACCGTGCTTGTCGTTGAATATCTTGAAGTTGTCGATGTCCACCATGATGACGGAAAGGGGCAGGCCGTCGGGGCCGAGACGGCGAAGGATCTCCGGAAGGTCCCTGTCGAGGTGTCCCCGCTGTGGAAGTCCGGTCACAGCATCGAGATCTTCCGTCCTGGGAAACTTGAAAACCGCCTTTTCATCTCCCATGTCATGCCCCTCCGGTTCTGGTTAAGATAATCTCCTTGCGGGCGGGAACAAGCATTGACCTGAAGCCTCGTCTCGCTTAGTTTTCCCGGTGTATACGAAGTCACTCAGGGGGGGCGTTTGAACAAGGTCATCGGGGTCGCGCTTTTTCTGGCGCTTTCCGTCTCATGCCGCTGGACAGGCAGCCAGCAGGAGGTGTACGACAGCTACACCCTCATGTCGGCCGCCCTCGATGAATGCCGTTGGGAAGACCTTCACCAGGGCCTCTCCCTTGAAACGCGTGAACTCCTCGACCTTGCAGCAAAAGCCTTCACGCAGGTCGGAATGCCGATAGACAACCGCGGCGACCTCCTCCTTGCTGAGATCGCCGCCGGGCACCATCTCTTCGACACCGGCAGGAACGTTCTCGACATCTCCATAAGGGGCGACGAGGCCTTTCTCGAGCCTTCCGGCGGAGAAACCCCCACCTCCATCAGGTTCGTCCGCGAGAACGGCCGGTGGCGTATGGACCTCACACCCCAGCTTACGGGCATCCTCAACAGGGCGCTGCAGGGCACCGGAACCACCCTGGCGCAGTTCCTCAGCCCGGCAGCCGCTGAAAGCATTCAACCTGACGCGGGAAGCTGCATGCTGATCGTCAGTAATTCAATCGAAGACGATGACGTCTACTATCTGTATGTTTCCCCTGCCGTCAGCGAAGACTGGGGACCCGATGTCCTGGGAGACATGGTTCTGCTTCCCGGGGAAGCCTGCACACTCCGCGTATACCCCGACACGTACGACATGATGGCGATCGATGCTGAAGACAACACCTATACAAGGTGGGGTGCTGTCGTGAATGAAAGTGGGTACGACTGGGACATCAACCGGTCCGACCTGGTTCAACAATGAAAAAGGAGGTTACCGTGAACTGGAAACTCTGGGCAGCTGCGGCGCTTGTCGTTTTCATGGCCGTTGGCTGCGGTGTTAAGAAAACCGCTGTCACCATCGAGAACGCTCTCGGCGAGTGGGACATCAAGGAACTGGCCCTGAAGGACGCAGCGGGCGTCGAGACCGTCCTTGAGCCCCTGGCTGCCGAAGGCACCGTAATCCTGCAGCTTGCAGCCGGCGCCTACACCCTCAGCGCGACCGACTCCGAGGGCTACGAGTACAGCGTAGCCTTCACCGTTGCCGAAGCACCCATGACCGTACAGGTCGGCTACAACAACTGCCTCAGCTTCGAAGAGACCACAACCGTTGCCGACGGCGTCTACTGGAGCGGCATGGGCGACGGCCACATCAAGATCGTGAACACCCTCGGCGACTACGCGATCTACTGGGTGAACATTGTCGAGGCCGGCGGCGACATCTACTGGGATTCCACCGAGTACTGCCAGAGCATAATCGTCTACGAAGGCGAAGAGCTCAACATCCTTCTCGAGCCGGGCACCTACGACATCCAGATCGAAGATGTCGACGGCGACACCTACACCCGCTACGCGGTCGAGATCTCCCGCGAGCCCTACGTCTGGGAAGTCTCCCTCGAAGACATGGACGTAGCCACGCCCATGGGCGAGGGCACCGCCCCCGTCACCATCATCAACGACCTCGGCAGCTACGACATCTGGTACATCTACTGCGACCTCTCCTCCGAGCCCTGGGGCGATGAC
Organism: Candidatus Fermentibacteraceae bacterium; assembly: GCA_041750285.1. GTDB lineage: Bacteria > Fermentibacterota > Fermentibacteria > Fermentibacterales > JCC-6 > UBA6080. The sequence goes on from JBGSZS010000004.1 coordinate 172,275, forward strand.
GTCCTGGGTTCCGAGATCCTCGCAGCAGGCGACTCCTACACGTTCTACGTCAACCCCGGCATGTATGACATCAAGTGCGAAGACGTCGACGGCGACACCTACACCCTCTGGGGCGTAGAGATCCCCGAGACCGGCTACACCTGGAACGTCACACTGGGCGACATGGACTAGTCTTTTCCGCGAAGGGGGGGCGAAAGCCCCCCCTTTTTCGTTTCACCGAAGGAGAACCCATGAAAAAACAGCTCCTGCTCATGTGCGTTCCCCTGATCGCAGCATGCCGCATATCGGTCGGCAACCTTGCCCCGCTCACGGTCATCAACGGGCTTGGCGGCTGGACCATCCACTACGTCCACACGAGCCGCGCCGACACCAAGGGCTGGGGCGACGACCTTCTCGGCCCGAGCGAGATCATCCGCCCGGGGGCGAACAGGGTGTTCTCCCTCCCCCCCGGAACCTGGGACATACGGATCACCGACGACGAGGGCGACACCTACACAAGGAGGGACATCGTCATCCCCGCTGAGGGATACACCTGGGAGGTCACCCTGAACGACATCGATTCGGGGTTTCCCGACATTACCGGGAACTGCCCCGTGACATTCCTGAACTCGCTTGACACACAGGCCGACTCCATCTGGATCTCCCCCTCCGACTACGGCTACTGGGGCACGAGCCACACGGGAGGGCAGAGCCTCCAACCCGGCGGGGAACTGGTGGTGTGGGTCGCCCCGGGCGGGTACGACATGATGGCCTCCGATGGAATGGGCAACTCTTATGCCGTGTATAATTGCCGTGTCACTGAGAGCGGGTTCTTCTGGGAGATCACGGAAGACTATCTGGAAAGGCAGAGATGAAAAGGCAGGCATTGCTCGTCGCACTGGCCCTGACGGCCGTCGCTGGATGCACGGCGCGGAAGGTGCCCGTAACCATCGCCAACGATCTTGGAGCCTGGGACATCACCGAGCTGTACATCGACCCCACCGGCCAGCCCTGGACTGAAAACCTCATCACCGCCACGGTAGTGCCCGGCGACAGCGTGACCCTGAGCATCCAACCCGGCACCTTCGACATCCGCTGCGTCGATGAGGACGGCGACACCTATACAAGGCGCGAGGTCGTCATCGGCGGCGAGGGCTACGTCTGGAACGTCACACTCGCCCACATGGACTGAAAAAGGAGGAGCAATGAGACATCCCGGGATACCCCTGATCGCGGCCCTTCTCCTCCTTGCCTGCTGCGGAGCGCAAAAAGCGCCGGTTGGCATCGTGAACAGGCTCGATGTCGAGTTCATAATCGCTGTTCAGACAAGGACCCCCGGCGGTGAGTGGAGCGCCAACCAGATAGCAGGCTCACTCAGACCCGGTGAATCCCGGAGCTTCATGGCCTCTCCGGGCAGCATCGAGATCATGGCCACCGACAACCTTGGAAAGACCTACACCCTCGGAGACGCGACCCTTTCGGAAGAGGGCATCGTCTGGGAGGTAACCCCCGACACCAGGGCGGCAGTAAACAGCCCATGGGCGGGCGACTGCGCTGTAACCATAACCAACGACCTGGGGGCATGGACGATCACACGGGTCCTGTGTTCACCCTCCGACGCAAGCGAATGGGGCGACAACTGGATAAGCTCACCCATCCCCCCGTCGGGATCGGTGACCATCAACGTGAAGCCCGGCACCTACGACTTGAGGGTGGAGGACAACGACGGCGACACCTACACAAGGTGGGAAGTCGGGATAACAGGATCGGGCTTCACATGGAGCCCCACCCTGGAGGACTTGGACGCCTCAGGGGGTTGAGGGGGCTGATACCGGGGGCGGCGCCCCCGACAGCGGCAGACGGACCGTCATGACGGTTCCCTGCCCCTCGACGCTCGAAACATCGATGGTGCCCCCGTGCACCTCCACTATCTGCTGCACCAGAGAAAGCCCGAGCCCCAGCCCCCCGTCGGGGTTGCGGCGGGCCTGCTTCCCCCTGAAAAGAAGCCCGAACACGTGTGGCAGGTCTTCGGCCGGTATGCCCACCCCTGTATCCGAAACGGTCACCACGGCAAAGCCCGGATCTACGGCAAGCGCCATGTGAACCGAACCACCGGGTCTGTTGTACTTGAAGGCGTTCACGCACAGGTTCTGAAAGACGCGGCGGAGGTGGCTCTCCACCCCCGCGACAGGAACCTTCCCCGAAGGCACCGAGAGGGAGAACCCCACCCCGCCCTCGACCATCATCGGGAACAGAAGATGGTGGACCCCCTCCACCACGACCTGCAGGTCAACCGGCACGAAGCACAGAAAAGGGTGCGAAGCAAGGCTTCCAAGCTCGAGAATGTCGTTCACCAAAGGAACCAGCTCATCCGCCCTGCGGCGGGCACGCCCCACAAGGTCGAGCGCCTTCACGTGATCAGAAGCGTACCCCTCCTCCACAGTGCGCAAAAGTGAGGAAAGGGCCGTAATGGGACTCTTCAGCTCGTGCCCCAGAATACGGAGCACCTCGCCCGCGGTTGGCTCCTCCGAATCCAGAACACCGTCGAGAAGCTCCTTCACACGCACTATCTCCGAACGGACCGTCTCACCGCACTGCCCGTCCAGAAGAGCGCTTTCAAGAAGCGTGCGTGCTTCCTCGAGAAGCTTCCAGGGGTCGGCTTTCATTCACATCCTTCCTGACGGGCACAGGGATGACTGGTTTCTGCAAATTGGCTTTTCTGCCGGTTTTCAAAGATAATCATAATGCGTCTGCAGAACAGCAAAGAACGCAGGTCCGCAACGGAGGCGCTGAATGCCCGGTCACGTATACCATCGTGAAGTCACCATCATCGGGGGAACCTTCTCGGGGAACAAGGGCGCCGCAGGAATGCTCGAGGCGGCCATCGGTTCCCTCGGAGAACGTCTGCCGGAACCTGCCCTGTACAACGTTCTTTCCATATACCCAAAGGCAGACCGCGGCAAAACTCTGGCGGACGATGTCAACCTGATCGGAGTTACGCCTCCGGTCCTGGTCTTTGTGCTGCCTCCCCTTGCGCTGCTCTACGGGGTTCTGAAGCGCTTGCATCTTCCCCGGAAGTTCATGCTGAAGTTCAAACCGCTCAAAGCCATTGCCCGGGCGGATCTGGTACTGGACGTCAGCGGCATCTCATACGCCGATGACCGTGGTCTCACACTCCTTTACAATCTCGCCTGCAACTTGCCCGCCCTTTTCGCGGGAACTCCACAGATAAAGCTTTCCCAGGCTCTCGGTCCATTCAGAACACCTCTCAACAGGCTTGCGGCAAGGCTTGTCCTTCCAAGGATCAGTCGAATCTTCGCCAGGGGCGCGCAGACCGCCCGTTTTCTGGAGGAGGCCGGCCTGAACAACTGGGAGGAAGCGGATGATCTTGCCTTCCTTCTCGGAGACGCGCGCGAAGTTCGACTGCAGAGTTTCTCAAGCCTTTCTTTCCTCGACGAACCGGGTATCAGGATTGTGGGAATTTCTCCGAGTCAGGTCGTGGACAACTACATGAGGGCCGGTGGACGGAGCTTGACTGAGCAGCTCGTTCCGGTCCTCACGGATCTTCTGACCGACCCGTGCGTCAGGGTGGTGATCCTGGCTCACAGCATGCTGGCACCCGAAAAAAAGTCGAAGAACAACGACTATCACATCGCCGTTGAACTGGGGGCCGCAATGGGTCCCAACCCGCGGGTGTCGGTGATCCTCGATGACCTTTCAGCGGTTGAACTGCGGGCTGTCATCGGGTGTTGTGAGGCTTTCATCGCCTGCCGCTTCCACAGCATGGTTTCCGCCCTGTGCGCCGGTACACCTGTGATAGTTGTGGGATGGTCCCACAAGTACCATGAGGTGATGGGGCGTTTCGGCCTGGAAAGGTATGTGATCGACCACACCACTCTGAATCCCGGCGGTCTTTCCGGAATGGTCCACCGCCTGCTCCACGAGAAGGACACCGTACGAGCCTCAATTCTGGAAGCGCTTCCATCGGTCGTGAACTCCGCCGGGAGGAACATCGACTTCGCGGCGGAGCGCCTTGCATGCCCCGGGATAAGTGCGGGAACGGGAAAGACCGCCGCAAGGCTGTACCGGAAGTTCTTCGAAGGCGTATGGAAAGGCGCGTGGCTGGGCTACTCCGCCAGACCTGACATAAGGGAGGGCGCCGCGTCGGGTGGGGCGGTTAGCTCCCTTCTGATCAGCATGATCGAAAGCGGCAGGATACAGGGCGCCATAGTGGCAAGAAGCGTCGTGAAGGATGGAAGCCTCGGGTTCGAAACTTTCCCTGCCACCACGGAACGGGACATCCTTTCCTCGATGACCAGCATCTACAGCGATTTCAACCACACCTCGGAAATGATCGGCCTGGTAAGGCAAAGTACGGGGAAACTTGCAGTGGTGGGCCTGCCCTGCCAGATCTCCGCCCTGGAATCCTTCCTCGAAAACAACCCCGATCACAGGGAAAAGGTGTTCTGCAAAGTAGCGCTGTGGTGCGGGCACGCCACTGAAAGGAAGCTCATCGATGACTTTCTTGCCATCAAGGGCATCGACCTGAACAAGGCTGAAAAGCTTTTCTATAGAAGAGGCTTGTGGCGGGGCAGGACTGAAGTGCTCATGAAAACCGGAGAAACCGTTTCATTCCCCTTCAGCTCCGGTTACGGCCTTTACCAGAACCTCTACGTAGACTGCTGCCGCAGGTGCCTGTCCTGTCCGGACCACTTCGGAAGCCGTTCGGACATCAGCTTCGGGGACGCGTGGCTTTCGGAACTGAAAAAGGGGCGAATCAAGTACTCGATGGCCCTTGCGCACACCGACAAGGGAAAAGACCTGATGAACGAGGCAAAGGGAGGAAGCATGCTGAAGCTCTTTGATTGCGACCTTCTTCTGCCCCTGAAAGCCCAGAAAAGAGCGGTGATCTGGCATACCCACAACGCCGCGGCCCGTTCAGCAATCGCGCCGCTTTTCGGACTGCGGCTGGCCGGCATTCCCGGTTTGAAACCCCGGATAAGGGACTACCCCGCCGCCTTCATCATCCTTCTTTTCGTCAGGTGGTCCGGATCGCGGATGCGCCCTCTTCTGTTCCGAACCCCCGGGCCGCTTCTGAAGCTTGTCATGCTGGTCCAGAAGTTCTTCCTGAACAGCTGAAGAATGACAAGGAAGAACGTCTACCGTCTGGTGCTTTCCCTGCTGGCAACCGGTGGGGTGGCATACCTGGTAGTGAACAGCTACAACGAGATCAGCCGGTTCCGGTTCACCTACAACTGGCCGATGCTTGTCGTCGCGTTCTTCCTGGAGGTCCTGGCATACCTCTGCAGGTTCAGGATATGGCTTGGGATAACCGACGAACTCGATCTGAAGACGTCAAAACTCGCCGCTGCAAGAGGTTACTTCCTCTCCACCCTCGGCAAGTACATCCCGGGAAATGTGGGCCTTTTCCTCGCCAGGGTCGAGGCGTACAGGGGGTATTCCCGAAGCAGGGTGGCGGTTGCCGCGATCGTCGAGTATGTGGCCACGATCGCATCATCATGTCTTCTGGTGGTGATTGGGCTTGCGGCGGCGCCCTTTTCCGTTCCGCCGGGCATCAGGCTTGGCGCTGGCGCGCTGGCCGTCGTTCTTCTCATTTCCCTTCACCAGCGTTTCCTCCTCGGGCTGATCAACAGGGTGCTCAGCCTGGCAAAGAGAAAACCGGTCCGGAGTTTCCCGTCCTGGTCGATGCAGGTCCGGTTCGTGCTTGCATTCATTCTTGTAGGCCTTCTTCAGGGAATGGCCATGTTCGTCGTGCTGAATGCGCTCCACCCGACTAGTTTTGACAACTACCTCGCCATAACGGGTGCCTACTACGCCGCGGGACTCATAGGGCTTGCCATTGTCTTCGCACCCAGCGGCATCGGCGTGAGGGAGGGCGTTCTCATGCTTATCCTGCCCTCGATGGTACCGCGCCCGGTCGCAATCGTTTCGACTGTTCTGATACGCCTGGTAGCCACCTCGGGAGAGCTGGTGCTTGCGGGATTGTTCTCGCTCAAAAGGCGCAACAAGGCAGCGGGAAGTGCTGATTCCTGATGTTTGTGCGGGAAGCGGACGCAGGCAATATTACATCAAAGGCATGCATCAAACCGGGAGACACAAATGGTTTTGATCCTCTCATTGTCGCTGCTGGGCTCAGTGCCGCTCAACCCCCTGCTCCTTCTCCCCGATTCCGTTGAGGTAACGGTGATCAACCGGATCGATGGCGCCACCATCGAATCCCTGCATTTCCTCCTTCCGGAAAGCACAACGATAGAAGAAGCATTCATCGACCATCCGATCCCTGTCGGAGATTCCGCACATGTAACTCTCCCCTTCCGTTACATCAGCAGGGTCGTGATCGGTACGGACCGCATGGGCAATTACAGAAGGGCGCTCATCGCATTCAACCCACAAGGCGACACCCTCTCCTTCTCCCGTGCCGACAAGGAGTTCGGCGGATTCTTCGACGTGATACTGGGGTCCGAGCTCTACTTCATAAGGAATGTCACCACGGTTCCCATCACCGCCGTGTATTTGAGGGCGGACACTCTCGCCGAGCGGAACATCCTTGGCAGCAACCCCCTTCTTACAAACGAGAGCATCTTCCTCTGGATGGACGCCGACAGCGCATGGGTGAGGGCGGTTGACATCGAGGGCAACAGCTCAGCGACACTCCCGATCCAAAAGTCTCGGGAGTACGGAGCAAACTCCTTCAGGATAAGCGATTTTGTGGAACCAGCAGAGCCCGTCCGGGCAGGTGAGATAAGGGTTATCAGCGGGTTGAACGGCGGCGAGATAACGGGTATCGAAGTGTACCCGGTCGTTGATGAACCCTTCTACTTGAACCTCGAGCAGGATCCGCTGATGCTCTGGGATCAACTAACGATACGATGCCCTGGGGAAGTCGAATACCTGATCTGCTATGACAGTATGAACAGGTCGTTTTCGATTGACACCACGGACCCTGAAACCGATGCCTTCATTGTAGACTGGTGGCACCTCGATTTCGATTTCTCCTTCCCGGACAGGAGAAGGTGATGTTCGACTGGCTCAGTCCGCTGGTTTTCGTTCAGACACTTGCGCGTGTGGCCGTGGTCTGGCTTGCTTTCTACGGCGCGGGAAAGGTTCTCAGAAAGCCTCTCAGAATCGACGCGGTGTTTCCGCTGCTCCCGTCGGAATTGCTCGGTCTTCTCGCATTTGTCATCCTGGCGGTTCCCCTCTCCCTTCTGGGCATAATGAACCGCACGGTCTGCCCCATGATCCTGGTGCTCATGGCTATTCCCGGAACGCTTTTCACCTACGGGGCACTGAGGGACCGATTCCCGCTTCCAAAGCCAAAACTTCTGACCATCGTCTTCGGGGCTTTCATGCTGTTCGTTCTCCTGCTCAACTTTACCAATGCTTTCATGCCGAACCTGGCCTTTGACGACCCTCTGGTAACCTATGCCGTTCAGCCTGACCGCTGGCTGAATGCCGGCCGGGTGTTCTGGCTGGAAGAGACAACGTTCTCCGGTTTCCCTCTGCTCTATGAGATGACAGCTGTATGGCCGGCGGCCATTTCGTCCGACAGGATCAATCAACTGAGTGTACTCCAGGTTTTTCAGATGAGCATGCTGGTGCTTGCCGTATTCAGGGGAGTTTCACTGATGCGAGTGGGAAGGAAGCTAAGACTGCCGGCTGCGGTCATCGTATTCCTGACTACCTCCATTTACACGTGGTGCTCCATGGCAAAAACCGATACCATGGCACTTCTCTTTGGAACAATGGCGCTCGCTGCCGCGGTTCGCCAGAGGGAGAATGACTTTCAGGGGTCACCCCTTTCATCGTGGCTCTTCATGGGGCTGACACTGGCCACCAAGCAGACCGCCGTGCTCATCCTGGCACCCTTTCTGCTTTACTCCTGGGGAGCTTTCCTCCGGTATTCGCTGAAATGGAAACTGCTCGCCCTGCTTGCCCTGGCCACCGCCCCGGGAGCATTCGCCGTAAGGACCATGTTGAAGACGGGCAGCCCCACCTATCCATTCTATCCGGTAACATCAATGGTAAGGGAAGGGTGGGAACTGAACCGCCCTCCCGAGAACACCATTGTCAACACCAGGTCGTCGTACCTGTACGAACACAAGAATTTTCCAATGGCGAAGCATGTGGGGATCTTCTTCGCCTACATGGAGGGAAACGTCCTGCTTCTCATCGCAGGGATCGCGACGGCCCTGATCTTAAAGCGCTGGGGCGACCTGTATCTTGTTCTTCCCGTTCTGGCATACTCAGCCCTGGCTATCATCGCCTTTTGGCCGCCCTGGTGGGGGGCGAAGTACTCCATCCCCCTCTACCCATTCATCGCATTGCTTGGGGCAAAGCTCCTCTCCAGAAGCAGGGCCGGGGTCTGGATAGCAGCTTTCCTTGTGATCCCCTCATTTATCATTCCCGGTTTCATCGCGGTTGCGGGAGACCCCAAGCCCTTCTCGTATAGAACGACCGTCGCAGAATCAGTGCTCAGGGGAGGATGGAAATCAGAATCCGGTTACGGGATGTGGCTGTCCACTCCGGAGGGAATGACCCATATGTGGGCCAACACAGCCCTTCCACCGGAGACGGTAATACTCTCGCTGCACGAGGAAAAAAGGTATTTCTTCGATGGAACCGTGATCGTTGGTTGGCGGCATCCAATTGCCCAGAGGTTGTACCAAGAAAACTCTCTGGAAGAAGAACTCGAAATTCTCAAGTATCTACGGGTAGACTATGTGGGAATCCACAGAGAGAACCCCGCAGTGCTTGACCAGGAGCGAAGTCTTCAGATTCTCGACCATATAGGAACCGGAGAGCTGTTGGAGCCTGTGATGATCGTAGACGGAGGATACCTTCTCTGCAGGTTCAATCCTGAATGATGTTATTCAAAATTCTGCCATGATGCCACGCCGTTGTCTATCTGGCCATGACTGGGCGTGTTGGGGCACGTGATGGTGAAACTGGCGGAAGGGTCCAGATAGAGCGCGTTCACTGTTATTGTGTGCGGAGTGTTACATCCCGGACAGACAACTCCCTCGAGGTTGAGAACACTGAGCTGGTCTGTGTACATCCCTTGACTCGAGAAGTGAATCACCTCCTGGCTTGCTATGGTGCGCATGTTTGCCCTGCATGCGTTCCTCTTGGCAGCCTCGGAAACGTCATTGAACTTCGGAATGGCAATGGCGGCCAGAATCCCGATTATGACCACGACTATCATCAGCTCTATCAGGGTGAAACCTATCAGAAACCGCGATTTTCTCACATCCCCTCCTTAAAAAAGAGCACAGAACTAGTAAAAGCAATTCTGTTGCCAACAGCATTGGAGTGGAAGTAAAAAAAGGGGGAGCCGAAGCTCCCCCTTTTTATTAAAAGCGACTATTCGTTGAAATCAGTCCAGGAGGCGATACCGTTCACAATTTCGCCATGGAACGGGTCGGCCTGAGGACATTCGATCGTGAAGCTGGCAGACGGATCAAGGCCAAGGTCTGCCACTGTAAGGACATGAGCGCCCTGGGTCCCGGGGCAGACAACACCAGAAAGACCAAGATCATCCTGACTGTCAGTGTATACACCCTCACCTGCGAAGTAAATCACTTCCTGGCTGGCGATTGTGCGCATGTTGGCGCGGCAGGCGTTCCTCTTGGCGGCCTCGGAAACATCATTGAACTTGGGAATGGCGATGGCGGCGAGGATGCCGATGATGACCACCACGATCATGAGCTCAATCAGGGTGAAGCCCTTTTTCTTCATTTCATGCTCCTTCTCTACGGTTATGTCCGGACGGACAACTGCGCTGTTGTTTATGCAAACCGATTGCCAACGCGTCAAGCTTTATTATACATCTCCTTTCTTTGTTAGATATGGCTTTCGTCATGCCTGTGTTGCATTCTGCAACTGTGCTACTGCAATCCGTACCTGCCAAGCTTCCTGTGAAGCGTGCTTGCGTTGATGCCCAGGAGCTCGGCAGCCTTTGTCTTGTTGCCCCCGGCCCTGTGCTCGAGCGTGTAGAGGATCCACGCCTTTTCCACTTCGTCGAGGTTCGATGGCAGAACGGCTTTTTGCTCCTCGCGGCGTTCTTCGGGGTCTTCGGCCCTGTCGGCGCCCCTGAAGTGGGCCGGGTGGTGCTCGGGCCTTACAGTCTCTTCTGTGGTCATAACACACAGGCGTTCCACGAGGTTTTCGAGTTCCCTCACGTTGCCGGGCCAGCTACGGTCCTCGAGTATCTGGAGGGTCTCCTCGGAAAAGTTTTTGCTGAAGCCCCCCCTTCTTATGAAGTGGTCCACCAGGGGCCGGATGTCGTCCCTTCTCTCCCGCAGGGCCGGAACCCTTAGGGGTATGACGTTGAGCCTGTAGAAAAGGTCTTCCCTGAAGTCGTTGTTGGCCACCATTCGTTCGAGGTCGCGGTTGGTGGCGCACACCAGCCTTGCCCTGAACGGCAGTGTGGCGTTGCCCCCGACGGGGCGGATCTGCCTCTCCTGAAGGGCCCGGAGAAGCTTGACCTGAAGCTCGCGGTCCATCTCGCTGACCTCGTCGAGGAAGAAGGTGCCCTCGCCCGCGGCGGTCATGAGCCCCTCCTTGTCACGGTGCGCCCCGGTGAAACTGCCCTTCATGTGGCCGAAGAGCTCGCTTTCAAGAAGGTTTTTGGAAAGGCTTCCGCAGTTCACGCCCAAAAAGGGCTTGTCCGCCCTGTGGCTGTTGTAGTGAAGGGCTTTGGCAATAAGCTCCTTGCCCGTTCCGCTCTCGCCCGTGATGAGGACGGTGCTTGGCTGGTCGGCGACCTTCCTTACGCTTTCCAGAAGCGCCAGCATGGGTTCTGATTTACCTACAATGCCGGAGAAGTCGAACTCCCTGCGGACCTCGGTGCGGAGCCTTGCGTTCTCTGTCTTGACCTGGCGCTGGTTGAGCGCCTTCTCTATTGCGAGCAGGAGCTGTTCGGCCCTGAATGGCTTTACAAGGTAGTCCTCCACGCCTTCCCTGATGGCTTTGACCGCTGTTTCAACGCTGGAGTAGGCAGTGATGAGAATGCCCGCAAGTTCCGGGTTCTGTCTTCTCATTGTGCCAAAAAGCTCGAGACCGGTCATCCCCGGCATCCTGATGTCGGTTATCAGCACCCTGGGATGATTTGCCTGAGCCCACTTGAGAGCGTCGACGGGGTTCGGGAAGCACGCTACCTCGTATCCGTTCTCTTCGAGAAGCAGCCCCAGCCACTCCAGCATTGGCTTTTCATCGTCCACGAGAAGGATGCCCGGTCTATCCTCCATTGCCCTCCCCGAGAACCGGCAGGATAAGCGATGCCAAAAGCCCACCATGTGGCCGGTTCTGAAGTTCCATGCGTCCCCCGTGTTCCTGCGCTATCTTTCTGCAGAGGTAGAGCCCGAGCCCCGTTCCCTCGGCCTTGGTTGTATAGAAAGGTTCCCAGACCCTGTCCAGCCTGCCCCCGGGAATGCCGGGGCCGTTGTCGGCAACACTGAACCTGACTTCAGCACCATCACTTGCCAGCTCAACCTCCACCAGCCCCCCGGGTTGTTCAGCCAGGGCTTCGACCGCGTTCCTGAGCATGTTGCCCAGAGCCTGACCAAGGCGCATGGGGTTGCCCAGAACCATCACGGGCTGGTCATGCCCGGGGAATGAAATGGTCACCCCGCCCGCGAAACCGTGAACCGCGGATTCCACGGCTTCATCTGCAAAATCGGCAAAGTCCATTTCTTCGCGCTGAAAGTCGTCGGTATCACGGGCAATGCTTAGGTAACCGTCAATGAGCTCCGAAACCCTGCGGGACTGGCTGACGATGATTCCCGTCATCCTTTCCGTCTTGTCTTCGGGAAGACTGCCCGAACTTAGCATTTCGGCTGCGCCGCTTATGGACGCGAGGGGGTTCCTTATCTCATGGGCAAGCGTGGCGCTCAGTCTGCCGACTATCGCGAGGCGCTTGCGCTCCTCAAGCGCGGCCCTGAGATTGGCGGCCTCGGTGATGTCGCTGAGCACCACGATGACACCGTTGCCCGCTTCGGAGCGGTTGAAGCGGCAGTTGATTATGCGCTCGTCCATGACCATTTCCATGGTCTCGGGCGCCCTGTCGTCGGCAAGGAACTGCGCGATGGCGCTCTCGATCGGCGTTCCCTGAAGCACGCCGATCTCCCGGCTGGGAAGGCCCAGTATGTCGACCGCAGCAGGGTTCGCCTGCAGGAGGTTGCCGCGCGAGTCAACCACGATGACTCCGTCCCTGAGGTTTTCGAGCACCTTTCGGGACCTGGCCCTGAGTTCGGCAAGGTTGTTCAGAAGGTTCTGGAGCCTGCCTGTCTCGGAGTAGAACATCCTGCCCAGAATGCCGCCCGTGATTCCGGCCGCGAAGACGAGCGCGGCATTAAGGGCGGTCTGGGCCAGAAGGTAGTTCGTGGTGAGCTTGTACTGGCCGGCCGCGATGAGCGTGCCGACCATTTCGCTTTTCGCCGAGGGGGGACCGTAGATGGTGAATGCGACGCTTCCCGCCAGAACGACTGTGGTTGTGGCCGCCGCCGTAAAACCTCCCCTGGTGCCCAGGTAGAAACCGTAGGCGAAGGCGTGGGCCGCCATGAATGCGATGAAGGGGCTTTCAATGCCGCGTGATACCGCCATTATGGTTCCCAGGGCCAGAGCGTCGAGAACGCAGAGCAGGTAGTAGGGCCACCGGGCTTCGGGCTTTCTGCGCATGACGGGTGTTGTGGCGATGGTGGCCAGGACCACAAGCATACCCACGGAGATGAAGACCGGGCCCAGGTTGTCGCGCTGAAGGAGGAATGCCCCGGCTACGGAGAGCATTCCGAGAACCGCGAGGCGCCCCACCTGAAGCCAGGTGCGGCGCCTCGGGCTTATGCTGAGGATTTCCTTCGGCGTCTCAGTTCCCCACGGCCTGGATCATGTCGAAGATGGGAAGGTACATGGCTATGACCAGGGCGCCCACGAAACCGCCCAGGAACACTATCATCACCGGTTCGAGAGTGCTTGCGAGGCCCGCAACGGCTGTGTTCACTTCCTCGTCGTAGAAATCGGCTATCTTCACGAGCATTTCGTCGAGACCGCCCGTCTCCTCTCCCACCGAGATCATCTGCGTGACCATTGTGGGGAACACACCTGATGCCTCGAGCGGGCCCGATATGTTCTCACCCCCCGAGATGCTTATGCGGGCGTTCTGGATGGCCTCGGATATCACCACGTTGCCCGACGTCTTCGCCGTTATTGCAAGACCGTCGAGTATCGCAACACCGCTTGAGATGAGGGTGCCCAGGGTTCTTGTGAACCTGGCGATGGACATTTTGCGGTTGAGGATACCGAATATGGGCAGGGAAATCTTCAGTGTGTCGATGAACTTCCGGCCGCCAGGGGTTTTTGCGAAGATGTTGTAGAGGATTGAAAACCCTACCACCCCGATGATTATGTACAGAATGTTGTTCTGAACGAACTCGGAAAGATCCACCACGGCCTGCGTCATGGCGGGAAGCTGGCCGCCGAGATCCTCGAACATCTGCTGAAAGATGGGGATGACGAACAGGAGCATTGCAAGGGTTGCGAGGATGACCACGATGAGGACCACCATGGGGTACATCATGGCGCTTTTTATCTTGGCGTTCAGTGCCGCGCTGCTTTCGAGGTATTCGGCGAGCCTGCCGAGGATGGTGTCGAGGATACCGCCCTGCTCACCAGCTGAGACCATGTTGCAGTAGAGTTCGTTGAATACCTTGGGGTGCTTGGCCAGGGCTTCGGCGAGGGTGCCGCCCTTTTCGACCTCGTTGGTGATGTCGGCGATGATGTCCTTGAAGATGCTGTTGTCCTGCTGCCTTGCGAGGATCTGGAGGCAGTTGACCAGTGGAAGACCCGCGTTGATCATGACCGAGAACTGCCTGGTGAAGGTGGCCAGTTCCTTGTTCTTCACGCCGGAGCCGATGACTCCGAACTTGGCCATGTCGAAGCCGCCCTTTATCACGGTGACCGTGATGCCCCTGCGCTCGAGAAGTTCCTGGGCTTCCTTCTTGTTCTTGCCGGCTATGGTTCCGGAGAGCGTTCTGCCCTGCCTGTTGGTACCCTGCCAGTGAAACTCGGCCATGTGCACCCCCCTAAAGAGTCGTGTCGCGACCTGTTACGATCATCTGTTCAAGCTCGGTCGGGTTGGGTGAGCGTTCGAGGGCAACGTCCTTTGCCACTTCCCTGTTGCTCACCAGCTTGAATAGGGCCTGGTTCATGGTCTGCATGCCGAACTTGTGCCCGGCCTGCATCATGCCGTAGACCTGGTGAAGCTTGTCCTCCCTTATGCAGGACTTGACCGCGGGGGTGCACACGAGCACCTCGGCGGCAAGGGCCCTGCCGGTGCCCCGCTGTCTGGGGATGAGCTGCTGGGTCATCACGCCGAGAAGAACGAACGAGAGCTGGCTTCTGACCTGTTCCTGGCTTGCGGAGGGGAAGGTGTCGATGATTCGGTTGATGGATTCGTAGGTGGAGTTGGTGTGCAGGGTGGCCAGGGTGAGGTGGCCCGTCTCGGCGATGTTGAGGCCTACCTGCATGGTCTCGCGGTCACGCATCTCGCCGATGAGGACGACGTCGGGGTCCTGCCGGAGGATGTAGCGGAGGGCGTCGGCGAAACCGTCGGTGTCGGACCCTATCTCCCTCTGGTTCACTATGCACTTGTTGTGGTGGTGCACGTACTCGATGGGGTCTTCGATGGTGATGATGTGCGCCCTTCTGAGCCCGTTCACCCTGTTGATTATGGAGGCAAGGGTTGTCGTCTTGCCGCAGCCCGTCGGGCCGGTCACCAGTATGAGACCCTGCCTTTTGTCGGCCAGGGTCGCGACGACCGGTGGAAGCCCGAGTTCCTCGAAGCCGAGTATCTCGTAGGGGATGACCCTAATTGCCGCGGCAACGGCTCCCCTTTGCAGGTAGACGTTGGCCCTGAACCTTGAAAGGCCCTTGATGCCGAACGCGAAGTCGAGTTCCTTGTCGAGTTCGAACCTCTTCTTCTGTTCGTCCTTCAGAAGGCTGTAGATGATGCTCTGGGTTTCCTTCGGAGTAAGGGGGTCGTACTCCATCCGGATGAGGTCGCCGTCGATGCGTATCGTCGGCGGGGCTCCGACGGTTATATGAAGGTCTGTGGCGCGGCGCTCCATCATCTCCTTGAGGAGGGTTCTGATGTTGAGCCCGTGTACGACTTCCGCGGCCATCAGGACGAAACCGCCCGGACCTGGGACTCGAGCCTGTAATTCATGGCTGCCACCTTCACTTCCTCGTCATCGTCTGCAGTGACCCTGACCACTTCCTCGAGAGTGGTGACACCGTGCTTGAGCTTCTCGACGGCGTCCATGCGCAGGGTTCTCATGCCGCTGCGTACCGCGAGCAGCCTGAGCTGTGCCGCGGTCTCCCTGTCGATAATCGCCTGTTTCATCGCCTTGTCCAGCGTGAGGACTTCGTAGAGACCGATCCTGCCCTTGTAGCCTGAACCGTTGCACCTTGCGCACCCCTTGCCCCTCTGGGTCTTGGCGCCGGCCATTTCAGCCGGGTCGATGCCCGCTTCAATATAATCATCCGTCGCAAATGTGAAAGGTTCGCGGCAGTATTTGCATATCTTCTTGACCAGCCTCTGGGCCATTATGGTCCTGACGGCGCTGGCCACAAGGAACGGCTTTATGCCGATGTCGACGAGACGGTTGATCGTGCTTGGGGCATCGTTGGTGTGGATGGTCGAGAAGACCAGGTGGCCCGTGAGGGAAGCCTTGATGGCTATGGACGCGGTCTCGAGGTCACGGATCTCCCCCACCATGATGATGTTGGGGTCCTGCCGCAGAATGCTTCTGAGGGCAGTTGCGAAGGTGTAGCCCATGCCGTGGTCTATCTGCGTCTGGACGATGCCGTCGATGTTGTACTCGACGGGATCCTCCGCGGTGTGGATGTTCACGGCCGGCGTGTTCAGGCTGCTCAGCGCCGAGTAGAGCGTGGTGGTCTTGCCGCTTCCCGTCGGACCCGTGACGAGGACGATGCCGAACGGTGAACTCACGCCTGCCATGAACTTCTTGAGCGCGTCTTCAGGAAAGCCGAGCTGCCTGAGATCGAACTCGAGGTTGCCGCGGTCGAGGATCCGGAGCACGATCTTCTCGCCGTTCACCGTCGGGACCGCGTTCACCCTGAAGTCGATTATGCGGTTGTCCACCTTTGCCTTGATGCGGCCGTCCTGTGTGCGCCTTCGTTCAGCTATGTTCATGCCCGACATGATCTTGAGCCTTGATAGAATGGAGGGCTGAACCGTCTTGGGAAGCCTTATGACCTCGTGGCAGGTCCCATCCCTCCGATACCTTATCCTGAGGAACTTCTCGTACGGTTCGATGTGGATGTCGCTCGATTCGGTCTTTACCGCCTCGGCTATCATCTTGTCCACGAACCTGACGATGGGCTCGTCCTTGTCCGTCAAAAGGCTGTCGTCGGTACGCTCGTCGTCGTCGATACCGGGGTCGAGGCTCGCCACCTCGACTATGCCGTCTTCGTCCTCGTCGTACTGGTTGAGGGTGGATTCGACGCTGACAAGGGAATCGCGGCGGCCGTAGATCTCGTCGAGAGCACGGCGCAGGGCCGAGGGGGACGAGGCGTAGACGACGATCTCGCAGCCCGTGGCGAACTTGACCTCGTCGACTGCGTACATGTTGGCGGGCTGGGCCATGGCAACCATGACGGTGCTGCCCTCGCGCTCGAGGGGAACGACCATGTGTTCCCTCGCGGTGCTCTCGGGTATGATCTTGGCGGCGTCGTCGGGAAAGGCGGTTTCGTTGAGGTAAACGGGATCGACGCTGTAGATGTCGGCCAGAAACTCGGTGATGAGCTCTTCGGTGACCTGCCCCCGGAGGACCATTGCCTCGGCGAGTTCCACCTCGCCGGGACCCCACTCCCCCGCTATGGTGTCGATCTCGTCCTGCGTGGCCAGGCCCGCCTGAACAAGCATCATGGAAAGCCTTGTCTGCATTGCTCTTCCTAGAAGTTGGCCACTGTTTCCCTCACGACCTCCTGAAAGGTTGTGAGACCCATCTCAAGCTTGCGCAGGGCCGCTTCGCGAAGGTTTATCATGCCCCGGGCCAGTGCGGTCTTCTCGAGTTCGATGCTGTTGGCGTCGTTTTCGATGAGGGCGCGCATCTCCTCGTCGACCGTCATGACCTCGTATATGCCTATCCGGCCCTTGTAGCCCGTGTTGTTGCACTGGGGGCAGCCCGTGCCCTCGTAGAACGTGGTGGAACTGAACCTGTCGGGGTCGACCCCGGCGTCTTCGAGCGCTTCCCGCGAGATGGAGACCGGTGTCTTGCAGTTCTTGCAGATCTTGCGGATGAGCCGCTGGCTGCACACGCAGATCAGCGAGGTGCTGAGCATGTAGGGCTCGGTTCCCATGTCGACGAGGCGGTTGATCGTGCTGGGGGCGTCGTTGGTGTGAACGGTGGAGAGCACCAGGTGCCCCGTGAGGGCTGCCCTGATGGCTATCTCGCTTGTCTCCTTGTCGCGGATCTCGCCCACCATGATGATGTCGGGGTCCTGCCTGAGGTACGCCCTGAGGGCCATCGCGAAATTTAGACCAACATCCTCGTTCATCTGGACCTGGTTGATGCCCTTGAGGTTGAACTCGACGGGGTTCTCGGCGGTCATGATGTTCACGCCGACCTCGTTGAGCTCGCTGATGGCGCTATAAAGCGTGGTGGTCTTGCCGCTGCCCGAAGGGCCGGTGACAAGGGCAATGCCGTACGGCCTTTTTATCGCCCGGCGGAAGGCCTTGAGGGCCTCGGGTTCGAAACCCAGGGTTTCGAGATCGAGCGACACCTGTGACCTGTCGAGAAGCCTCAGCTCGACCTTTTCACCGAACAGGGTGGGCAGCGTGGAAACTCGCATGTCGACGAACCTGTCGCCGACCCTGATCTTGGTCCTGCCGTCCTGCGGGAGGTGGTGCTCGGCGATGTTCATGCCGCCGAGGATCTTCAAACGGCTGACCATGGCGAGGCGGTACTTCCTGCTGGGCCTCATTATCTCGTGCAGCACGCCGTCGATGCGGTAGCGTATCCTGACGTACTTCTCGAACGGTTCGAAATGAATGTCGCTGGCGCCGCGCTTCACTGCGTCGGCCACCACGCGGTTCACGAGCTTTACGACGGGGGAATCGCTGGTGGAGACCGCGAGGTCTTCGTCGAGCTCCTCCTCCCCCTCCTCCTCCTCGATAAGGGAGAAGAAGGCCTCGTCACCAACAAGGAGCTCGTCATCGGGGCCTTTCATGACCTCTTCAACGGTCGTGTGGCCGTTCTTTCTGAGCTTCTCTTCGGAGACCGCAATGATGGCGTCCTCCTGGCGGTAGATGCGGTCGAGTGCGCGCTGTATCATGCTGGAGGCGCAGATGTGGGGTTCGATCTCCATGCCCAGTGAAAAGCGCAGGTCGTCTATCGTGAAGAGGTTGTGCGGATCGGCCATTGCCACGACGAGGGTTTTGCCCACCCTCTCCACGGGGATGACCTCGTAGCGTATGGCGAGCTTGGCCGGGATGAGCTGCAGCACCTCCGGTTCGATGCGCATCTTTTCGATGTTGATGGCCTCGATGCGTATCTGTCTGGAAAGGTAGCTGTTTAGGTCTTCCTCGTTGATGAGTTTCATGCGGACCAGGTTCAGGCCGAGCCTTCCGCCCTGGTCCCTCTGGGCATTCAACGCGCCCTCGAGCTGATCACGGGTGATGACACCGGCTTTCACCAGCATTTGGCCCAGTTTCATCGATTCGTTCTCCTCTCAGACGGGCTGAGTGTTTACATGGACTTTCGAGAAGAGAATTGCCGTGTTATTCTGCAACAATTCCCCGTCAAGTCAATGCCCCTGCGCCACTGGAAAAGGCTTCCCGTCAGAAGTTGATCATGACCCAGAGGTCGAGGCCGACATCGATCTGGTCGTACTGGGAGTTGACCTTGTCGGTCTTCCACCCGTAAATGGCTGTCAGTCCTGCCTGAACGGTGCCGAAATCGTAGTTGGCGTAGGGTTCTATCCGCCATTCCGTGCGGTCAGTCTGGAGGATGTCGTCGCCGAAGTCACGGAATATCTCGCTTCTTGTGAGGCTTCGCGTGAGCTTGAGCCCCGTGGTGAGGTCGCTCTGGAAGCGCAGCCTGATCCTGTTGAGAAGGGGAAGCGGGATGGAGATGCCCTGGGGAGCCCTGAAGGCATAGGACAGGCCGATCTGGGTGGAGTGGCTGGTGCCTTCAGTTACGGCGCTGGTTCCCGTGAAGTTCCTGGTCTCGGTGAGGGTGATGTTGTCCGAGATCGTTATCTGAAGTTTGTTCTTGAGGTTGGCCGTGATCGAGGCGAGGGGGGCGAACCTGCGTGACACGGTCTCGCTGACCGGGACCTCCTCGCCATCCTCCACCCTGGATGCCGTGGTTGTCTCGATCCGGTAGCCTGAACTGACCGTGCCGGTGCGAAGGAAATCCAGCGGGGCGAGCCTCTCCAGGCCGCTCCAGGAAAGGGTCAGCGAGGGCCATGTGGTGGTCTGCTGTCTGTTCAGGTAACCGCTGTAGTAGCTTCTGGTGAGGGAGTTGCCGTACTCGGCCCTGAGGGAGAGCGTGCTGATCGGCCTCACTCCGCCTCCGAGCTGCATCGATTCGCCCTCGGTCCGGCTGTAGGGCGAAAGGCTGTCCAGCGTGTTCTCGATGCCGAACTGGTAACGCCAGGGCGGAAGGCTTTCGAGGGACTTGTAGGTCGTGGCGTTGGTGAATGAAAGGTTCAGAGTCGGGTCGGTTATGTTGTCCGCCCACTTCTCCAGCTGCATCAGCATCCACCTGGGGCTTCCCCGGGTCGCGGTTTCGTCCAGCCTCTCGTCCCTGAGCCGGGAGATCCTTCTCATTGTGTGGGAAAGGCCCAGCCTGAGTGTGTAGCGGAGGTTCGTCGACAGCCCTACATCGGGCAGTCCCAGTGTGTCGGCCCCCTGTGTATGGGGGCTGAGCCTTCCCATGGAATAGTTCGAGTCGAAACTCACCCTGGGTATCACGTAGCTCCAGAGGTTGATGTCCTGCGCGGCGGAGAGGCTCTGGTTGCGGGAAACCTCCCTGCCCACGTTCACGGAACTCCCTTCGGGGTTCCACGGGTAGTACATGTCCCTCCCGACGGCCAGGGAGTACGAAAGTGAGTTACCCTTCCAGAAGTTGAAACCGACCGAGCCGTCGGTGGTCAGCTCCCTCTGGGTGTTGTTCCGGGTCTGGACGGTGTCTTCCGAGGCAACGTCCCACCTCACGTCGCGGCTCCGTTCGAACTTCACGCCGAAACCGAACCTTGTGGGCCTTATCCTGAAGTCTTCGAGGACCGGCAGGCGGAAGAGCCTCATCCTCCCCAGGGATATGTCGTAGCCCACTGTGAACCTCTCGCTTGAGAGCGAGTCGGTACCCGACGGGGAAAGACCGGTCTGCTCGCCCATGGTGTGCCTGAAGGTCCACGGGTCAAGGAAGTACCTTCCAACGAGGCCTTCGGCCCGGATGTTGCGGCGCCACTGAACCGAAGTGTCCCACGTGTTGTTGTCGGTGCGCTGGAACCACGAGTCCGCGCCCTCGATGCGAACGTCGCTGTTGGTCTGAAAGCGCGGTTCGGAAAGGGTGCGGCTCCATGCGTAGGTGGCCGGCAGCGACCATCCCCACCTTGGAGGTGTGAAACGGTCGAGATTGAACGTGGTGTTGGCCGAGTAACGGGTGGTCGTCTTGCCGGTGCCGGTGTTGGTCCCCAGGCTGTGGAAGTCGGCGTCCACCATCCTGTAGTCACCCTTCAGGGTGAGGAGGTCGGCAAAGTCCACCTGGCCGGTCAGTCTGTGGGCGTAGCCATCGTCCTGGTAACGGTTCCGCAGTGTGATGTCGTTGATCCAGACCTCGGTGGAAAGGGGCGTGGTCGCGTTGTTGCGAAGGCCCAGGGCCAGGGTGAGCACGTTGGCGAAGGTGGGGCTTCCCCGCACCGACAGGTTGCCCGAGCTTATGTAGTCCAGCCCCTGCTGCTCCATGAGGGTTTTCAGGTCAACCAGATCCTGGATGGGGATGTCGATGACCTGCCACCCCTGCTGCAGGGGCACCTCCAGCTCGTAGTAGTTGAGGCTGTCACGGCCGATCTGGAAGAAGGCCAGCCCCTGGGTGGTGTTGCCCCTGACCAGTATCCGGTAGCTCTGGTACGCCGTGTAGTCGGCCCCCGAGTAGAAGTTCTGCCTGGCCACGCCCTGATGCCCCCACAGAAGGTTGGCGCAGACAAGGCTCAGGGACTGCTCGAGCTTGATGTTGCCGTAGTCGTCCCTGCCGGGGTTGACCCCGGGCGGGGGGTCGTCGATGTAGTCCTGGTTTTCCCTGTTGTTCACCACGGAAACGGTGAACTGCTCGCCGGGCTGGACAGGGGGCACTATCGAGTCGGTGGCCCCGATGTTCCTTCTCTCCCACCGGTTCCCCACTATGCCCATCTCGTACACCTCGAGCGTGTCGGACTGGGCGAACCCTTCCGTCCAGACCCTGGCGAAGACGATCTTGCTCCATGTAGGCTCGCCCGTGACGAAATCGGGAACCGTTATGAGAAGGGAGTCGTTCAGGGGAACGCTGATGAGCATCCACCCGTACTCGTTGGGTCCGTGGACGATGTAGTCGGGGTCGTCGAGGGGTATCCGCACCCTGAAGAAGGTGTCGGCCGTGTCCAGAACGCCGTTGCGGTTGAGGTCTTCGGTGTCGAGTTTGGTGTTGCCCTCGGTGCCGTTGATCTTCTTGAACCAGTCTTCCCGGGGAACGCCTGATCCGTATTCGAGTTCGTAATCGTCCTGGTTGGGATCGGGATTGCCGGCAGAATAGTCCGGTTCCTCGGGGTTCATCAGGCCGTCGTATCCGGTGTTCTCATCGTTGGAGAGGATGCCGTCCTCGTTCTTGTCTTCGGTGTCGAGCTGGCCGTTGGCCCGCATGACCGTTCCGCTTCCCACCCGCTCGGGCCAGTACGAGTCCTCGCTCATCCGCTCACCGAGATCGATGTAGAGCGATGCCTGCTGGGCCGAACCGGTTGCCCTTACGTAAAGCGAGATGTGGGTGCGGGTCGAGAAGTCCACACCGTACCTGTCCAGGCACCGCATGACGCCGGCCCATGAATCGGTGCCGCCCTCGGGCTGGAAGAAGAGCTGCATGACATTGGCTTCCTCGGAGGCGTTGGTTCCGGTCAACCCGGGTACGATGTCCCCCACGTGCCAGCGGTTGGGCCACGACCACCAGCGCATGCGTCCCGCCAGTGACTCGCCTCCGGCAAATGGAAGTGACGCGAAAGACCAGGCCTCCCTGGACTGCCCAAGGGGGAAGACTGACTGGCTGCCCTCCATGTCGTCTATGTAGGCCACCCTGCCGCCACCGGGCATGCTCATGGCAACCTCGCCCGAGACCAGAACGCTGCTCTCGGCTTCGGTGCGGACCAGCGGAAGGGCGTTCACGGCATCGGTGAGGAATTCGGGTCTGACCTCGTAACGGGCATCGAGGTCCATCACCAGTGTGTTGTAGGCCTCCTCGCCGGGCGAGGGCCTGTCCTCCGGATTGGATGCGCTTTCGTACATGACGGTTGCGCCCACCCAGGAAAGCCTTCCCATCTGATACTTCATCCGTGTGCCGAAAAGCGTCTTGGACATCTGCGCGAAGAACGGCAGGTACTCGAAGGTCACCCTGAGGGTGTTCGCAGGGTCCTGGGCGAGTTCGGCCGCCTCACCCATCAGGGAGAGCAGGCCGATCTCGTAGATGATCGTGTAGTCGGTGTCACGCACGAGTTCCCGGGACTGCCCGGCCACGGTGAGGGTGACCCTTTCGCTTCCGGGGACCAGGCCCATCCTGCCGAGCGAATACGTGGTGCTCGCCGCCCTGAAGCTCACCCGCATGTAGTACTTGCTGAGGTTGGTGGGGGGGTTCTTCTCCGTGTAGACCTCGGGGTTCTTGACGTCAAGGACGTCGCTGGTGAACGGCCTGTTGTCGGGGAAGACTATGAAGCCGTTGTCCCAGTCCATCGTGGCGGTTTCGTCGATCATCGAGCCGTCGGCGTTGGTGTCCAGCCCGAGAAGCGCCAGGAAGGGGACGCCGTCCTGGCTGGAGGTGGGCTCCTGTCCCGGGATGTCGAGGAATATGTCGCAGTTGAAGCTCTCTCTCACTATGTTGTTGGCACCCAGGTAGTAGCGGTTCCTGAACATGTACTGCCACGTGGGGTCGCTGGTCGTCGGGTTTTCGTTCTTGATCAGGAAAAGGTTGACTGCGCCCTCGGCAAGGGTGCCCAGGGTGTCACCGGATGCGGTGACCGCCCACACGGCAATCATGTGATTGGTGCTGACGGGAGTGATGAACCTTATCGTCGATGCGTCCTCGAGGAGCACGTAGTCGAGGTCGAGGCCCGCCTGCAGTTCCTCCCAGTAGCCGGGCACCGTCAGGGTGCCCCCTCCCGGAGTGGGCACGCTGGCGTTGCCCTGGAGGAAAAGAGGGTTCTGTGAGCCGTCGTCGCGGAACACCCGGAGGGCCGTGAGGACAGGCGCCTGAACCGTGTCGGGCACCACTCCGAAAAAGTAGTTGTCGGCGGGGCGGATGTCGAGGATGGAGTCGGTCACCATCGTGGCCTGTCCCACGAATTCGGCGGATTCGGTGGAGCTGGCCTGCTTGCTGGCTATCGTCGTTATCTCGAGAGGACCCACCTGGGCTTCCACCTTGGCGCCGAACAGACCCTGCCCGGGGATGCTGTAGCTCACGAACTCGGGGCCGGTTATGGACAGGTTCACATCCCCCATCTCGATGGACCGGATGACCTCGTCGTCGAAGCCCGTGTACCTGAGCCTGACGTTGTAGTCGGGTTCGAGGGTCCTGCGGGTGTCGTGGTCGACCTGGACGTTGATCTTCTCGCCGATCGTGCCGTCGAGGTTGATGACAAGTTCCTGCTCCATCTTGAGGTCGGGGAAGTAGGAGGGGGTGACCCCCTCGGTGCTGACCATGTTGGGCCTTATGTGGCTGATCCCGGAGATGGTGATCTTCTGGTGGCCCGTTATGTCGAGCTGGCCGCCCTCGCCTATGACCCCGGCGATGCCCGGAGGCATTGCGAAGGGAAGGTAGATCGTGGGCACGAGCCTTCCCGACTCGTGGGACGACCTTACCGCGCTGGTGCTGTTGGTGAGCAGCCACCGCTTCCAGAGCGACCACTCGGTGAGGCGTGTCTTGGAGTCGGGAAGAAGCCAGACCCGTGACGGCGACACCGGGCGGCCCATGTAGTAGAGCCGGTATGACAGGGCGGTTCCGGAGAGCGCGGGTGTGATCATCACCCTCGCATCGGGAAGCGTGACAAGCGAGGGTATCGAATCCTGGTAGAACGCGTTGGGGGGGCCGGCCGGAAGCCATGGGAAGGTTACCCCGGCGCCGAACACCGTTGCGAAGAGCAGAAGAAGAAGCAAGGATGGGTACTTCATACGTGCAGGTAACTGTACTCCCGCCCCATGGGCTTGTTCCAGATTCTGTGCCGAAAGGACTGTATAACATTCCCTTAAAACCCCGTTCATGCAAGCGGGGTCACGGGCGGGTGCGGCGCTGGACTATATTGGCACGCCATGAAGATACTTCACAGGTACGTGATCGCCGAGTTCATCGCCCCGTTTCTCATCTCCATCGGGGTGTTCACCTTTGTCATGCTTCTCGACAAGCTTCTGGACCTTCTGGACATGATAGTGAGCAAGGGCGTTCCCCTGGTCATTGTTGGCGAGATCTTCATCCTGCTGCTGCCTTCGATGGTTGCGGTGGTCGTCCCCATGGCGGTGCTCTCCGGGATCCTCATCGCCATTGGCAGGCTTTCCGGGGACATGGAGGTAACGGCAATGAAGGCCTCCGGGATTGGCGTGTTGCGCCTTCTGCTTCCGCTTTCCGCAGTGGCCGTGCTTCTGGGGGGGGTCCTCGTCGTGTTCAACGACTCCATCCTCCCAAACGCCAACCACCACGCGAAAAACCTGCTTCTCGACGTCGGCACGATGCGGCCCACGGCCCGGATCGTCTCGGGAATGTTCGTGGAGGACCTCGACAACTACAGGATCCTTGTCGAGAGCAAGGACGACCTGACGGGCCGGCTCAGGGGTGTGGTCATCCACCAGAGCATCCCGGGAAAACCCCTCCGGACGATCAGCGCCATGACCGGCACGATGAGACCCGTGGGGGCCAACCACCTGAGGATGACCCTCGAGAACGGCCAGATGCACGAGCTCGACCAGAACGGCAGGTACAGGTTCAGCGACTTCACGACGTACACACTCGACATGGCCAGGTCGGAGGACCTTGTGAGGCGGGACCGCGACAACAGGGGGGACAGGGAGATGTCGACCCTCCAGATGCAGTTCAGGATCGACAGCCTCAACGCCCTCGAGCAGGTACTGGTGGACAGCCTTGAGATCATCGCCGCCGGGCCTTTCCTGCGGGTGGTTCAGGGGGAGAGGCCGTACGGGACCGGGGAGGACACCGACTCCCTCTCCCTGCTCAGGGCCGCAAGGGAGTGGCTGATGAGGACCGGCACATCCGCCGCGCTCACGGCTGACCGCATAGGCTACCTGAGGCTGGAGCAGAACAGGTTCGAGGTGGAGATACAGAAGAAGTACTCGATACCGTTCGCCTGCCTGGTCTTCGTGCTTCTGGGAGTGCCTCTGGGGCTGTCGTCCCGCAGGGCCAACACGGGGATATCACTCGCGGTGAGCCTTCTTTTCATCCTTGTCTACTACTTCTTCCTGATAACGGGGGAGAACATGGCGGACAAGGGGCAGACCCCCGCATGGGTCGCCATGTGGGCCCCAAACATCGTAATGGGCGCCCTTGGCGTTCACCTGATCTTCCGAAGCCTGAGGGAGGGGCATCCCATTTCGTTGCCCGACCTCAGGGAACTCCGGGACAGGATGAGGGGAAAGGGGCCGAAGTGAACGCCGGCATACTCGACAGGTACATAGCGGGCAGGTTCCTCAGGATGATTTTGATGGCGGTCGCGGCCTTCACGGTGCTGTTCGTGGTGGTCGACGCCTTCGACAACATCAACCGGTGGATGGAGAAGAGCCCCGGATGGGAGGCCTTCCTCAGGTATTACCTGTACGGGCTGCCCTACATCATCGTTCTCGTCATGCCGGTGGCAGTGCTTCTCTGCAGCCTCTTCCTGGTGACCTCACTGGCGCGGAACAACGAACTGACGGCCCTGAGGGCATCGGGGGTCAGCGTTCCGCGGGTCTTCGCACCACTTCTGGCAGTCGGCTTTCTGATCAGCGTGTTTGTGCTGATGGTGGGCGACTTCGTGGTGGCCGAGGCCAACTACAGGCAGACCCTCGTCAAAAGGGTCGAGATCGACAGAAAAGACCCCATTGACTACGGAATGCGGCACTCGTTCGCCCACCGCTCACTTTCCGGAGCCATCATGGAGATAGGCTTCTTCGACGGCCGGCAGGAAACCATAACCGGGATCGTTCTCGAATGGTTCGACGACCAGTCACGGGTGGTCCGAAGGATAGACGCGGCAAGGATGGTGTGGGCGGACTCGCTGTGGACCGCCCATGAGGTCGAGGAGCGGGTCTTCGGCCCCGAAGGCGAGATGGGCTACACTTCGCAAGACACCCTGGCGGTCCCCGAGATAACCGACACCCCGGAAGATCTTGGAAGCAGGGCAAAGACCCCCCAGGAGATGAACCTGTTCGAACTGGGCCGCCAGATCGGGAGGATACGCATCGCAGGCGGAAACCCCAGGGAAAGCCTGGTGGAGTTCTACATGACCATCTTCTTCCCGTTCTCCAGCCTCATAATGGTCCTCGTGGGAGCACCCCTGGCCACCCGGAACCCCAGAAGCGGCCGATCCACGAGCGTTGCCGCGGCGATCCTGCTGGCCTTCATCTTCTTCTCGCTGACCAGGTTCGGGCAGACCCTCGGCAACAAGGGAGCCCTCGAACCGGTCCTGAGCGCCGGGCTCGCGAACGCCATCTTCGTGATCATCGGGATCGTGATGTTCTCGAGAACCATCAAGTCCTGAAACGGCTCAACCGAAGGCAGTCTCCCGCGGATCAGGCTTCACCTGAAAACCGATGCGATCCTCTCCACGGTGCGGTCGATCAGTTTTTCCCTGCATGTGCGGCCCCAGTTGACAACGGATGTCGCGGCCACGGTTGCACCCAGGGCCGTGCAAAGCTTCGCCATCTGCCTGACTGACCTGGACCCTCCCATCCAGGGGAAGGGAAAGGCCTGGGTGACGAAACACGCCACGGTCCTGCCCCTGAGCGACGGAATGGTCCTGATGAAGGCATCAATGTCCGGCGCAGGCGAGAAGCCGTGAACCGGTGAACCGAAGATGACCCCTTCGCAGCCGTTCAGGGCTTCCACACCATCCGCGGTTGTCACGCCGGGTTCCCCCCCTGCACCGCCGGCGGTCCCCACGTCGATGATGCGCGCGGTGTGCCCGGAGCTTTCAAGTGTCTGCCTTATCCTCACGGCTACAGACCGGGTGTTGCCGGTCCGGGAGTGAACGAAAATGGCCACGTTCATGTTCTCTCCTGTCGTTGCGGAGCCCCGGGGCTCCCGATCCCCACGTTTCCTGACGCACTATTAGAAAGGAGGGGGAAAACACAGTCAAGGGTTGCACGGACCATCGATCTTTGGATATGCTTGTACCGTGCATTTCACCGTGTCTCATCAAACGAAGCTGGAGGCTTTTCTATGTCAAAGCGCGTACACAACTTCTACGCAGGGCCGGCGACCCTTCCACTGGAAGTGGTGCAGAAAGCGCAGAAGGGTCTTGATGACTTTGCCGGGCAGGGCATGTCCATCATGGAGATTTCGCACAGGTCCAAACCTTTCGAGGCGATGTTCAAGAACGCCCAGTCCAAGATGCTCTCCATCATGGGCCTCTCGCCCGACGACTACTACGTGCTCTTCCTCGGCGGCGGCGCCAGCATGCAGTTCTGCATGGTTCCCTTCAATTTCCTTCGCAGCAACGAGACCGCTGACTACATAAACACCGGCGGATGGTCGACCGGCGCCATCAAGGAGGCCAAGCTCTTCGGAACGGTGAATACGGCCGCCACAAGTGAAGACACCAAATTCGACAGGATCCCCACCGACATAAAACTGACTCCCGGCGCCGCCTACGTCCACACCACCAGCAACAACACCCTCTACGGCACCCAGATCTGGAACTTCCCCGAGACCGGCGCGGTGCCGATGGTATGCGACATGTCAAGCGATTTTCTGAGCAGGGAACTCGACTACAGCCGCTTCAGCCTGATATATGCCGGCGCCCAGAAGAACATCGGCCCCTCGGGCGTCACGGCGGTGGTCATCAGAAAGAGCTGGCTCGAGATCGCAAAGACCGACATCCCAACCATGATGAAGTACAAGGTCCATGTGGAGAAGGAAAGCCTCTACAACACTCCTCCGTGCTTCCCCGTCTTCGTTGTCGACCTCGTGATGGACTGGATCATGGAGAACGGCGGACTGTCGGGGATCGAGAAGCGCAACAGGCGCAAGGCGGCGTTCATCTACGACGCGATCGACAAGAGCGGCGGCTTCTACAAGCCCCATGTCAAGAACCCCAAAGACCGCAGCCTGATGAACATCACGTTCACCCTTCCCTCCGAGGAACTCGAGAACAGGTTCGTGGACGAGGCGAAGAAGCTGGACATGGTGGGTCTGAAGGGTCACAGGAGCGTGGGCGGATGCCGCGCTTCCACCTACAACGCCATGACCATCGAAGGCGCCGAGACGCTTGCAGGGTTCATGGCCGCCTTCATGAGCCGGAACGGCTGACACCGGCAGGATGCAGTGGGCGCCGTGGTCTCACGGCGCCCTTTTTTCTACCTGAGGAGTTCGAGGAACTCGTCCTCGCTGATCACCGGTATTCCGAGGTCCCGGGCCTTCTGGAGCTTTGAACCGGCACCGGGGCCGGCAACCACCAGAGTGGTCCTGGATGAGACCGAGCTGGCGGTCCTGGCCCCTGATGCCACCGCCAGCGTCTGGGCGTCTTCCCTCGGCATTGTGAGCGCTCCGGTGAAAACGATGATCTGCCCCGCGAGGCGTGTGTCTGCGGGGCCGGCATCCTCCACCGGGTCGAACCCGGCTTCCCTGAGGCCCCGGATCACCCGGGCTGTCACGGGGTCGTCGAAGAACGCCCGTACCGCCGAAGCCGTTACGGGGCCGATTCCCCCGACCGAAAGCAGCTCTTCGAACGTGCTTCCCTCAAGCGAGTCGAGGTTGCGAAAGCGAAGGGCGACCGCCCTGGCGGTAACCGCCCCCACCCCGGGGATGCCAAGGCCGTGAATGAAACGGGAAAGTTCCGATCCCTTGCTCTGCTCGAGCTGCTCCATGAGGTTCCCCGCGCTTTTCTCCCCCATGCGCTCCAACGAGGCCAGGACATCGGGGGTGAGCCCGTAGAGGTCGGCCAGCGTCCTGACGTAACCCTCGCCCACGAGCCTCTCCGCGAGGGAATCCCCAAGCCCCTGTATGTCCATCGCCTTCCGGGACGCCCAGTGCCTGATGCTTTCCCTGAGCCTTGCTGGGCAGTCCGGGTTTATGCACCGGTGCGCGGCCTCGCCTTCGGGCCTTGAGACAGGGCCGCCGCACACCGGGCAGCTCCGGGGCATCTCGAACGGAGCACCCCTTTCGGCGTCTCCCGACGAGAGGCTTGACGTGATCTCGGGAATGACGTCCCCCGCGCGCCTGACAGAAACCATGTCACCCACCCGCACGTCCTTCCGTCTTACCTCATCGAGGTTGTGAAGCGTGGCGCTGGTCACGGTCACCCCCCCCACGGTGACGGGGGAGAGTTCGGCCACCGGTGTGAGCTTTCCGGTCCTGCCGACCTGCACCCGTATGCCGAGCACGGAAGCCGCAACCTCATGGGCATGGAACTTCCAGGCGACCGCCCAGCGGGGCGACCTGGACAGCTCTCCAGCAATACTCCGCATGTCCATCGAATCGAGCTTTATGACGGCGCCGTCGATCTCCATGGGCAGCCGGTCACGCATCCCCTCAAGCCGTGCACAGGCTTCGAAAACTCCTTCGGGGTCGCCTGTGAACACCGTTTCTTCCCTTACGGGAAAGCCCCATTCCGAGAGCCGTTCGAGAAGTTCGCGCTGGGTTTTCACGCCTGGCAGGCTTCCCCCGAGTGCGTAACCGCAGAAGGAAAGCGGCCTCTCCGCGGTCACCCGGCTGTCAAGCTGACGGAGGGATCCGCTGGCGGCGTTCCTGGGGTTCTTGAAGGGCGCCTCGCCCCGCTTCTCCCTGAGGGAATTGAGCCCGGCGAAATCGTCCAGCATGAAAAAGACCTCTCCACGGACTGTGACAAGTGCCGGAGCGGACGAGGGCAGCGCAAGGGGAATGCTCATTATCGTCCTGACGTTCGCGGTCACGTCCTCGCCGTTCACGCCGTCGCCCCTCGTTCCGGCCTGGGCGAGAACTCCGTCCCGGTAGATCAGGCTGAGGGAAACACCGTCGAGCTTGGGTTCGACGGCGTAATCCGGAGAGGTCTCGGAGAGCTCTCGGACAAGACGGTTGTGGAATGCCAGAAACCCGGACCGGTCGAAGACGTTGTCGAGGCTCAGCATGGGAGGATCGTGAAGAACGGGGCTGAACGCGGTCCGGGGTTCGGACCCCACCCTGTTCGTGGGTGAATCGGGTGTGACAAGCCAGGGGTATTGCGACTCGAGGCTTCTCAGCCTCTCCATGAGTGAATCGTACTGCTGGTCAGTTATCTCGGAGCGGTCTTCCGTGTAGTAGAGACGACTGTGCCGTCTGAGAAGCTCACGAAGCCCGGCGGCTTCCCGCGAGGGGTCGTTCACCGTCAAAGAGCAAGCCTTCTGTAGACGATGTCGGCAGGAATGAGTTCCTCGGGGTTCAGATCAATGGCAAGAACTCCTTCCGATGCCTCGGGGGGAAGCACGGCGTACAGAACCCCTTCGTCACCGGGGTTGAGGATGACCTGACGCTGGAGGTCGCCCTCGAGGAAGAGCTTGCAGGTCCTGAAAGTCACGCCGAACTCTGCGGAGGGCTGCATCTGAGTTGCCGTAAGCCTTACGAGCCCGTCCACGGTCGACCACTCGACCAGTATCTGGGGAATGCCCGGCTGGTAAAGGAACTGCCTGAGGAGACGGTATTGCCTGCCGCCCTCGTAGAGCCCCAGGTTGGCCCATATCTTGTTCCAGTAACTGCCGCTGTGCCTGAAGTTGTCGAGAAGGTTCGGAAGGTAGTCGAGGCACCCCTGAAGGTAAAGGTATTCGAGAACGCACGGCCCCTTGCCCCTCACGACAGGGCCCCGCAGGGGACTTGACGCGAGGCCGGGGTCGGCCAGGGCCGGCTCGGTACCGCCCGTGACGCCCGTCTGATACAGATAGTAGTTCCTGTAGGCCCTGCGCATCCTGAACAGGTCTTCATCGGTGCTCATGTGATCGAGAAACCTCAGCGGCATCCAGGTTTCCACGGCCTCGGACAGGACAGGGTCAATGAAGATGGACTGAAGGGTGAAACAGCGGGCTCCCGCTGCCACCACACCGGCCCCGGTGGCCGGCGACCCCGCAGCCAGGCTGTCGCCCCATGAAAACACGCCGGACAGGGTTCCCAGAACCCCGGGAGAGACCACGAGACAGCCATGGTAGGGCACCATGAAGCTCTCGCTGGCGCCCTCGGTCACGATTATGGCGAAGGTGCTTCCCGGGAAGCCGAGCATGGACTGGAGTAGCGAGCCGAGGTTGTCGGCCCAGAGGGAATCGGTGGCGGTCAACACCGGGTCGAGACCCGACTGGACAAGAAGCCTTGTTCTTCCGTCAGAAAGGGTGGACGATTCAAAATCGCCAATGAAGACCGGGACGACACCCCTGACAAGACCGCTGCCCGTGGAAAAGAAGGCCCCTGTCGCCCCATTCCGGTTTTCAATGGAAACAGTCGGGACAGGTGTGTAGATCCGCATCCCCTCGGGAACTGAGACGCTGATCCAGTACCTGTTGGGGTGTTCCCCTCCCACGGGAAGGTACCTGCCGCCAAGGAGGGCGGAGTTCATCCTGCTGCGGCCCAGCAGCTCACGGCTCTCGGGGTCGTTGATGTACCAGTTGCGGGGAAGGGTTGCCGTGAATACCGCCGAGAAGACGCCTGTCCCGGAGGTGTCGGGGGTGCACTGCCAGCTGCAGCTGTCCTGCGGAAAAGTGACGGCCGTGCCCGTGGTCGCCTCGAGTTGTCCGTGCACGCCGGGATTGACCTCGAGCACAACCCCGCCGGTGCCCGAGAAAGAGAGGGTGTCGACCACCACCAGTGATGATTCGGATACGGAAGGATGAAAGACGATCGAGACCCGGTGGTTGACAAACAGCGGAGCCTCTCTTGGAGGGTCGTTCCTGAGCCTGTCCAGGGAGTCTTCGGACAGGTCTGAAAGGTATACGGACCGAAGGCCGTCCCATCTTTCGATGGTGCTCTCCTCGAGCATCGAGATGAGTGTCGGGATGCGGCTCATGTCACCCGCCACGCCTGTGAGAACCAGAACCGACCCGCCGCCCAGCGGGAAATGCCTCGACCAGACCAGGGAGTCGCCGGAATGAACGGCGGGCATTCCGAAAGGGATGGCGATGTCCCTTCGGATCTCGACGGTGAAATCACCCGGTGCGTGTGCGCCCGCGCTGCCGGGAACGGTCACGCTGACAGTGTTGCCGCCGGCCTGCAGCGCAACTATCCGGTCTTCGGGGTATTGATCAGATGCCGGGTCGGCACCCTGGCCGCACCCGGACAGAAGGGCCATCACCAGAACTACTGCGAAAGAAAGGGCCTTGAGCATGCTCATAGTGTATCACCAAAGCACTTTGTCCGCAAGTCTGGACAGGGAGGCCATTCTTTTCGTAGGTTTACCTTCCAAACGATCCCGGAGGTTCCCATGCTTCATACCCTGCTTGTTCTGGCTACCACTGCGGCAGAGAAGACCAGTTCCCTGACGGCGCTTTTCTGGTCGGGCGCCGCTGCGGCCAGTTTTCTTGTCATCCAGTTCGCCGGAGCCCGGTACTACTCGTTCAGCCAGTCCCGCAATCCCCGCACGCCGATAACCTTCCTTGTTATCCTGGGTGCCCTTGGCGTGGCGGGTACGGTCGTATTCAGCTTCATGCCCGACAACGATCTGCAGCTCTTTCTGGGCATGACGTGCGGAGCCCTCCTGTGGACGGCCCTTGGCGAGATACCAGAACAGGCCGGCTGGTACTCCCATTCCAGCAGAAGGGCCCTTCAGGTGTTCATGTGCTTCTTTGCCGCATGGCTGCTGATCGCATTCATCATTCCCGGCGTGCCCATGGCCGTAACCGGTTGTGTTGCGTACATCGCCTGGGTATGGGGGCTCCACCAGGCACGGACGCGGGTGATCTGCCGCTGGGGAGCGGTATCGCTTGCCACCACGCTGCTCATCATCGTGCTTGGAATGCTCGCGGGTGGCGCCGTGGTGCTGGGGGCCGTGTACGGAACCCCCTTCAGCGGCACGAGCGCGGGCCTTGCATTCGCCGTGACTGTCTGGTCACTGCTGGAGGTCATCTGGGAACAGGAAATGGCCCAGGGACCCTGGAAACAGAAGAGCCAGGGCAGGAACCGGGAAAAATGCTGACGGACCTTCTTCAGAAGATCATATAGAACAGACCCAGCCTGCCGTTCACCACTCCGGGATTGACCTCGGTGTAGTACAACTCACCGGGA
This sequence comes from Candidatus Fermentibacteraceae bacterium, assembly GCA_041750285.1. Classification (GTDB taxonomy): domain Bacteria; phylum Fermentibacterota; class Fermentibacteria; order Fermentibacterales; family JCC-6; genus UBA6080. The sequence goes on from JBGSZS010000004.1 coordinate 205,946, forward strand.
AGGGCGTCGCGGTTGTAGCCGCGCCAGTCCTGCACCGACCAGCTGTCGGCACCAGGGGAGTAACACGCGGCAACCGCGCCCTGAACACCCACATGATGGCTGAACAGCCATTCCAGGCCGGCTGCGACACCGGCCGAGAAGATGACCGTGTTCGCCGAAGCCGAGACTGTGTCGGCCCTTGTGTCCTGGATCAGGAAATCGGTTTCGAGGCCGGTCTCCAGACGGAGGGCAAGCGCAGGAGATGAGAGTGGGATCTTCACGCCGACACTGCCCCTGACGCCGATGGTGCTCATTCTGGGAAGCACCCCGCTCACCAGGCTGCCGCCGAAGGCAAACCCCCAGCGGGAGGTCCAGCCACCGAGCTCGACCTGATTCATGAGCCTTCCATCCCTGGCTTCATCGCCCGTGAGACCCTCTCCCGGAACTATGTCGACCGGTATGGCGTTGAACTGCAGGAAGACGTTGGCCGGCGAGGAACTCTCTATGGCGGTCACCATAGAGCCGTCAACGAGCGAACCGGTCAGCAGCCGACCCGCGCTGGAGGAGGGGGTGGCCTGTGATATCTGCAGGATGCCCCGGCTGTGAAGGCCTTCGTACTCGGCTCTGGACTGGGGGATGCCATCGGATCTCGCTACCAGTGAGAAGACCATTCCCCTTCGGATCCCGGAGTCGGTTCCCGCAGGCAGTGTGTAGATTGGACCGCCCTCAACGGTGAACGTGAGTTCGAGCGCAAACATCTCGAGAAGGCTTCTTGCGACTATCGTCTCAAGCCCGCGAAGGGCCAGGAGCTGCTGGGACGGGGCGTAACCCTCACCCCTTACCACTTCCCTCATCGTGCCCATCAGTGCGGCGTCGGACGTGTAGAACCGCGCCGAGACCTCGACCGAAGTGGTTCGTGTGGTGACGATCGAGTCGGCATCGGGCAAAAAACCCGTATCGTAGCCCGGAGCGCCGACATCGAGCACCATGAAGGCGTCGACGCCTGAGGCTGCCGCCATCTCCCTGAGCCTGTAGGCAAGTGTCTCGGGGTCTCCCGTGAAACCTTCCTGCCCTGAAAGGTCGATGATCCGGAACCTTCCGGCCGCTTCGTAAAGCTCTCCGGCCCTGGCAACGATCGCATCGGCATCGTACTGCCCGGGTGCGAAAAGGGGAATCACGCCCATCGACGGCAGGTTCTCTGCCGGCATGGCGGAAAGCATGATGAGGCAGAATATCATGAGCCGTCCTTCCTTGTTTCATCCCCCCACTCAGCGGAATGTAACAGGAACACGGAATCGGGGCAATGGAAAAGGGCATGAACGCGGTGGGGTGGTCAGCGCAGCATCACTCTCACCGTCATTGGAACGACGGCGGAATCCACGACCCCGAGATGAACCCTGGGTATCCCGTCCTGTTCGACGGTGTATCCCAGAGGATCGATGTGGAACACGTCGGGAAGGTCCGTCCCGCTCTGGAACAGACTGTCCACGAAGGCGAGCAGTTCCTTCCAGGGTGAAACGGCGGAGCCGTCGGGTCTTTCGCATACGAGTATCGCGATGTCCGAAACATGACCCGCGGGCTGGTCGCAGCTGATCTCGCTCGCCGCCCTTCCGCTGCAGCCCAGTGCCGACGTGGAGCTGGTTGCGGCAACCTCCGATGCGTCGGACTCCTCCTCCATCGGGGCGTATCCGCCCCCTCCCGCCGACTGCACACTGAACGCTCCGGTGACCAGTCCCTCCTGAGTCTGGTACGAGTCGTCCGTGCTCTCTGCAAACGCCACGCCCTCGAGATCCCGCGTGATCTCATCGTACTGCAGGGTCTGCTGCAGGGCATCCTCCCCCGTGGCAAGGGTCACCTCCCCGGGCACGGTTCCACCGATCCCCCCGGTTCCGCCCAGGGTATCCCCATCCTGAGCAATGGTCGGCACCGCCGCGACCTCTTCGGTCTGTTCCTCGGCCTCGGTCTCCGGGACCTCACCTGAGAGCGTGACGACAGAGTCGATTAGCGCCTGTGAATCGGGTGCGACAGGACCTGACGGAATCTCCTGGGCGCCGGCTTCCAGGCGCATCCTGTTTTCAAGCTCCGACCGGTCCGCGGGCTGAAAGACCCTGATGCCCAGGAAAACCGCTGCCGCTCCTGCGGCGATGCCCACGGCCCAACCGGGCAGGCCATGGCGTGCGCGGCGGGGAACCAGCTTCTTCCGCATGGCGTTGAAACGGAAGTCGGGCGGGTCCTGCCAGGATTCCCGCCAGCTGGTCTCGAGAGTGCCCTGGGTTTCGAGGAACGATTTGCATTCGGGGCAGATGGAAAGGTGCGACTCGATCGGAGCCCTCTCTTCGGGGCTGAGTTCGCCGTCCATGTAGGCCATGAGTAAAAGCGCGTCGGGACAGTCCGGTCTCATGATCACGCGCCCTCCAGTTCACGGCTTACCATGGCCCTGACCTGATTGCGGGCCCTGTTCAGCCGCGACATCACGGTGCCCACGGCTATGCCGAGGGTCTGGGCTATCTCGATGTAACTGAGCTCCTGGTCGACCCTGAGAACGAAAACCGTTCTGAGGGGGTCGGAAAGGGTTTCGACGGCCCTGCCCACGAGCAGCGCAAGCTCATCCGCCGCTGCGTTGAGGGGCGCCCTGTCGAGCGTGACGGTCTGGCCCTGATAGCCGTGCTCGTCCTGGTACTCCACTTCAGCCCTGCGGCCGGTCTTACGGTGGGAGTTTATGGCGACGTTGGTGACTATCCTGTAGATCCATGTGAAGAAACGGAAACCGGGATCGAAGCTTCCCATGGCGTTCATGGCCCTGATGAAGGATTCCTGGGTGATGTCCCAGGCGTCGTCATCGGATCCGCACAGTCTTCTTGCCACTCTGAACACCCTTTTCTGGTACTTCGAAACCAGCAGTCCGTAAGCTTCCCGGTCACCCTCGATGGCCCTGCGGAGTATCAGGGCCTCTTCCTCGTCATCGAACACGGCTGCAAGTAGTACAAGAAAAAGAATCATTGCATTCCCTCAGAAACCCGTCCCGACCATGAGTGCAAGACCGGCGTCCCTGTCGAAGGCGCTGTTCTCGGCATCGAACCCGAAGAGCCAGGCGTCGACGTAGGCATCAAGCATGCTGACAACCCAGGCGCCCGCCGTGTACCAGATCAGGCTTCGGCACCTGTCGCGGTGATCGTCTCCCGATTCGTCCCATGCCGGGTCTCCCGTGAGTTCGAACATCTCCCGGGAATGGATTGCCTGGTGGTTCTCGTAGAGGGTCCAGCCAAGCAGCCCGGCCTGCAGTGTCCCGTAGGCCACCCCCTTCAGAGGCTCGTCGTTGTAGAACTGCCCCCAACCGGGAACCACTGCGCTTCTGAGGAGTGCCCCGGTGGGATTCCTGTGCGGTATCGCGGTCACCGCAGTGCTGTCGGCCAGCAGAAGGGCTGCGGTGGTCACCGGAAGCAGGGCCCACCTCAGATGATCACCCCCCGCTCGGAGGCTGCGATGAAAGAAGCCATCCGGTGGCCGGGAGAGCCTTCGGGGTTCCCGGCAAGGGCTTTTTCCACCTTGTCCCTCATCGAGCCAGGGGAACGGAAGAGGAACCTGAATGCTTCCAGCGCCTGGTCGATCTGCTGGGCTGACCACCCCCGGCGCTTCAATCCCAGAACGTTGATGCCCACTGCCCGTAGAGGTTCGCCACCGGCAAGCACGAATGGCGGCACATCCTTGGGAACCCTGTAACCGCCGCCCACCATGGCGTGGTCACCGATGCGGGTGAACTGGTGAACCGGCACAACTCCCCCTACAACGGCATTCCGGCCGACGCTGACATGACCGGCAAGGTTCACGGCGTTGGCCAGTATCACGCCGTCTGAAACACGGCAGTCGTGGGCGATGTGAACGTAGGCCATTATGAAGCAGTCCGCCCCCACTATCGTGCTGCCGGAAGCGCTGGTGCCGACGTTGATGTTGGCCATCTCCCTTATCACGGTGCGCGGGCCGATGAAGAGGGTGGTGTCTTCGCCGCTGAATTTAAGGTCCTGGGGCACGGTGCCCAGAACCGCGCAGGGGCCGACCTTCACGCCGTCCGAAAGCGTAGTGGAACCATCAATTACGGCGTTCGCGCCGATGACGACATTCTCGCCCACCACGACACGGGGTCCGAGAACGGCTCCCGCGGCCACCCGGGAAGATTCGGGTACAGTGCAGGATACAACGGCTGATGGGTGTATCATGTTCTCTCCACGAGCATTGCAGTGAGTTCGGCTTCGGCGGCGACCCGCTCATCCACCCGGGCAACCCCCCGCATCCGGCAGAGCCTGCCCCTGCTGCTGAGCATTTCAAGCTCGAACTTGACCTGGTCACCAGGCAGGATGGGTTTTCTGAACCTGACCTTGTCGATGCCTCCGAAATAGACCAGCCACTTGGACGGATCGTCCACGTTGTCGAACAGCATCAGACCCCCAACCTGTGCCATGGCCTCGACGACCAGAACGCCGGGCATGATGGGACTGCCCGGAAAATGGCCCTGGAAATAGGGTTCGTTTATCGTGACGTTCTTGAGCCCGACTATCCTTTTTCCGGGGTCGATCTCGAGGACCTTGTCGACAAGTAGGAAGGGGTAGCGGTGGGGAAGGAGCCTCATCACGTCCTGGATGTCCCATTTGCGGTCGGAGAGGTGCTTTTCGGTCTTGGTCATGCTTCCCTTGTAAACGCTCTTGATCTTCTTCACGAACTGAACATTTGAGGCGTGGCCGCTCTTTGCGCTTATGACATGGCCCTCGAGCCTGAAACCGAGAAGTGACAGGTCTCCGATGAGGTCGAGTATCTTGTGTCTTACGAACTCGTCGGGGAAGCGAAGGGGTTTGTCGTTCATTATGCCGTCGTCGCCAATGACGACGGCGTTGTCGAGCGTTCCGCCCTTTATGAGCCCCTTCTCCTGAAGGGCCTTCACATCGCGGTACAGGCAGAACGTACGGGCGGGGGCGATCTCCTGGGCGAAGGTCTCGGGGGTGATGTCGAGGCTGAGGTATTGCGTGCCTATGGTCGCAATGTCGTAGTCGATGGTGAAGCTGACCCGAAGCCCGCTGTAGGGAACGACGGTGAGAGTGGCCCCGAAATACTCGAGACTGACCGGTTCGGTTATCTTGAATATCTTCCGGGGGTGCCTGTTGAGGGTTGCCACCCCGGCGTTCTTGAGCAGGGCGGCGAACGAGCTCACCGAGCCGCCTGCCGGTTCGGGCGGCTCGTCGGAATCTATCTCTATGATCGCGTTGTCGATCTCGAGGCCGTAAAGCGCGCTGAGAACGTGTTCGACGGTGTGGACCTCGAAATAGTTCTCGCCCAGGGTCGTGCGTCTGGCCTGCTCCTCGATCATCCTGACGTTTTCGACGCAGACCTTTATCATGGGTCTGCTCTCAACATCGGTCCTCACGAATACGTAGCCGGTGTCCGGAGGAGCCGGTTTGAACGTGATCGTGGTCTCCTTGCCGAGGTGAAGACCCACGCCGGTAAAGGAAATAACTGTATCAAGAGTGGTCTGAAACCGGTTCATCGATCAACCCCGTTCTTCCTTCTTTCTGGTCAATCCGCGAAGAAGCCCGGGGAGTCTCGACGCGGCGGCCATGATTTTCATGTTCTCCATGTGGTTCCGGGCGGGAATACCACTGACGATCCCGCCGGGGGGAACATCCTTCGATACTCCGCTCTTGGCGGTGAGAATCGCACCGCGCCCGATCCGCAGATGCCCTCCGATCCCGACCTGGCCACCGCAGGTGACCATATCCTCGAGAACGGTGCTTCCCGCGATTCCGGTCTGCGCCGCCACGAAACACCCCTTGCCAATTCTGACATTATGCGCCACCTGAACGAGGTTGTCGAGCTTGGTTCCGGCGCCCACGATCGTGCTTCCGGCCACTGCCCTGTCGACGGTGGTCCCTGCGCCTATCTCCACGTCGTCACCGATAACCACGTTGCCGTTCTGGGGGATCTTCCTGTGCATCCCCCCCGGGTCGGGAACGAAACCGAATCCGTCACCGCCTATCACCACCCCCGTGTGCAGGACCACCCTGTGGCCGATAATGCACTCCGCAGCAACGGCAACGAGGGGATGAATCAGGCAGTTGCGGCCGACGACCGCGTTCGGGCCTATGACGCACGATGCCCCGATCCGGGTTCCCCCTTCGATCCGGGCGTTCCTGTCCACCACCGAGCAGGGGCCCAGTGTCACATCCCGGGCCACGACCGCCGTGGGGTGTATGACGGCCGAAGGATGAACGCCTTCGAAACCGCTCGCGCGATCCGGGGAAAAAAGCTCGAGTGCGTCCCGGAAGGCAAGGTAAGGGTTTTTGACGATGAGCTGGTTCGAAGCCGACGTGTCAACCTCCGAGGCGGTGATAACCGCAAGGGCGCGGGTTGACCCGAGGTGTCTTTCGTATCTCGGGTTTCCGTAGTAGCAGACATGCCGGCCGTCGGCCTCCTCGAGGGTGCTGACACCGGCCACGACCCGCTCCCCCCCCTCACCAAGAAGGACGGCGCCCAGAAGTTCCGCGAGCCTTGCGAGAGTTATCTCAGCGTCGTCCACCGGAAGCCACCCTGTCCATCACCAGATCGGTTATATCCAGGGTCGGATCGGCAAAGACGACCTGTCCGGCTGATGAGTCGAAAACTATCGAAAGCCCCTCCTCAGTCGCTATTTCCGTAACGGCTTCGTTTATGGCGGCCACGATCGGCGCCACGAGCTGTTCGTTGCGCCGCTCCAGCTGGCCCCCGGGGCCGAACACGTCGGTGAGGAACTCCTCGAGTTCCTGCTCCTTCTGAAGCAGGAGGTTCTCGCGTTCCATGCGTCTCTCGGGGCTCATCACCAGCGTGCGGTCGAGGTCGGCCCTTATCTCGTCAACCTCGAGCTGCAGTGAATCGGCGTAGGCCTGCCAGTTCTCGAGTTCCTCCTCGAGCAGTTCACGGGCATCCCTGACCGATCCCAGAGTGTCGAAGATCCTTGCTGAATCAACCACGGCCATCGTCTCGGCGAAGACCGCCGCGGAGCACAGCGCAACAATCAGTAAAGCCATTCTCAAAGCGACCTCCCGATCAGAAGCTCGTACCTATCTGAAAATGGGGTTCCCAACCCCTGTCAGGGCCGTCGAACCCGTAGGCGTAGTCAAGACCCAGTATTCCAAGCATCGGCACTTCGACCCTCACACCCATTCCCGCGCCCCGGTTCATGTCGCTGAGGTCGATCGTCGCCCACCGGTTCCAGGTGTTCCCGGCATCGGCGAACAGGGCAAGCTGAAGCTGGTCGATGATCCTGAACCTGTACTCGGCGGTGAGGATCAGCATGCTTCTCCCGCCAACCGTTTCGTAACCCTCGGTTGCTGCGATCGTGTTCTCGCCGTAGCCCCGGACCCCGTAGAAACCGGTCCCTCCCAGTTGGAAGAACTCGTACGCAGGCGGTTCCTCGCCGCCAAAACCCGCAACGTATCCGGCCCTGGCGCGGAGGGTGAGGAAGAACTTCCACCACAGGGGCACGAACCATTGCGAATCCAGCAGGTACTTCTGATAGCCTATGTCGCCTCCCAGAGGGCCTCCCGCGTACTGCATGGTCAGGCTGTTCAGCGAGCCTTCGCCGGGGAAGTTCTGTCTGTCACGGCTGTCGCGGGACAATGAGTAGCGCACCGAACTCTCCCAGCGGGGCCAGTCCGTGTCGCGGAGGTCGTAGTAGTAGCTCGTGGAATCGGTGGTCACGTTGTAGACATCAACCTTCTCGAGAGAGTAGCGCACCGACGCCCTGACGTAGTCGAGGCCGGGTATGGGTCTTCCCACAAGTATCGATCCACCCGTCTTCAGCCTGTCGTACTCGGAGTAATTGCTGGCGGTGCGGTAGAGCTGGGCGCCCAGGGTCAGGGGGGTGTCCATGAACCATGGTTCGGTGAAACCGAGCTGAACGTTCTGGGTGCTCTTCGAAAACTGGTAGGCTGCGCTGATGCTCTGGCCCATGCCGCGGAAGTTCTCCTCGCCGTACTCGACGTAGCCGCTCATGCCGTCGGAACCGCTGTAACCGGCCCCCAGCCCGGCCCTGCCGGTGGTTTTTTCGTCCACCTGCATGACAAGGTCTACATCCTGCGATTCGGGAACCGGACGGAAATCGGGCACCACATCGTTGAAGTAGTTGAGGTAGTAGATGTTCCTCATGCTGCGCATGAGGGCGGTGCGCTGGAAAAGGTCGCCGGGGTAGACCGTGAGCTCCCGTCTGATGACGTTGTCGCAGGTTCTTGTGTTTCCGGTAATGTCGATCCTGCGGATGTGCGCCCTCTCGCCCTCGGTTATGACGAAGGAGATGTCGAGGGCGTCACCCGCCCCGGAGGTGACCGAAGGTTCCACGACGGCGTAGAAGTACCCCTTGTCCTGGTAGAGCGTGTACACGTTCTCGAGCGTTCTCTCAAGGTCTCTCACATCGTAGTGCTCACCGGCGGTTATCCTGCTTGCCCTTTGAAGAAGGGAATCGGGAACCGAGGCGCCACCGGAAAAAGCGACCTGGCCGAACGTTCGGAAGGCGCCCTCGAAAACGTCGATCGTTATCCTGAGATGGCGTCCGTCGTCCATCATCTCGCGGGAACTGCCCAGAACACGGGCGTCCGGGTATCCGTTGCGGTGGTAGTGATCCTCGATCCTGCCGGCATCGAGGGCGAACTCGTCCTCCTTGAGCTTGCCGCTTCGCCAGAAGCTGTCCTGGCGCGTCTTCATCTCGCCCCTGAGTTCGCGGTCGGTGAAGGCCATGTTGCCGTTGAAGACGATCTCGCCCACCCTGATGTCGGGTCCGCCTTCGCAGGCGAAGATGATGTCCCGTCTGCCCTGTGAATCGGGTTCGCCCCAGCGGGCCTGGACCGTTGCCAGATGCCTGTTCTTCTCCGCGTAGAGCTGCCTTATGAGGGTTTCGGCGGCTGCCACCCTCGCCATGGAGAGGGTCTGCCCGGGGAAGATCATCAGACTGTCACGGGCCTTGTCTTCGTCCAGTTCGCCCGGGTTCTCGAAGATCACCTGCCCCACTATCGGGTTCTCGAGGATGTGTACGAGAACTCCCACCGTTTCGGGGGAGATGCTGTCGGAGTACACCGCCACTTCCTGGAAGTACTCGAGTGCGTAGAGCGACCTGATCCCGGTGCCGATGACCACCGGATTCAGTTCGTCGCCGATCCTCAGACCGAGGGCCCTGACGATCAGGGAATCGCTCACATAGCTGTTGCCCTCGATGTCGATCCGTTCCACCACCGCAGCCCTGGAAGAGAGCGCAGCTAAAAGAATGAGAGGAAGCAGGTATTTCAACTCTTCACGCCTTCCGGAATTCGTGCTTCCTCGGTGCGAAGGACAAGGGACTCGCCGCCGCAGGAAACCGTGACAAATGCGCCGGGGAAGATGTCACCCCTTACCAGGGCGTCGGTGAGGGGGTCTTCGAGGTATTGCTGTATCGTTCGCTGGAGGTGCCTCACCCCGGCGTCGGGGCTGCAGCCCTTCCGGGCGAGGAAATCGGTCGCGGAATCGTCGACGGAGATCGAAACCCTGAGAGCCGAAAGCCTCGACCTGACGCCGCTGAGCTGAAGGTCGACGATGTCCCGCACGTGGGAAAGCTCGAGGTGGTTGAACACCACCACCTCATCCAGCCTGTTTATGAACTCGGGGGGGAAGATGCGCTTCGCATCCTCCACCGTGGAGAGTTCTGAAGCGCCGGAAGGAGAGAACCCGACCCTGGGCGAGGATGAGCCCTTCACGTTGCCGGTCATGATGATGATGGTGTTCCGGAAATCGATCCGGCGGCCGATGTTGTCCGTCATGGTCCCGTAGTCCATGACCTGAAGCAGCATGTTGAACATGTCTGAGTGGGCCTTTTCCATCTCGTCGAGCAGGACCACCGAATAGGGGCGTCTGCGCACCTTTTCGGTGAGCTGGCCGCCGTCGTCGTAACCCACATACCCGGGAGGGGCGCCCACGAGCCTCGATCCCGAAAAACTCTCCTGGTATTCGCTCATGTCGATGCGGATCAGGGAGAGGCTGTCGCCGAAGATCAACTCGGCGAGCGCGGCGGCCGTTGCGGTCTTGCCCACACCCGAGGGCCCGAGGAAAAGGAAGCAGCCGGCAGGCCGGTCAGGCGGACGGAGCCCGACCTGGCTCCTCCGGATTGCCCGTGCAATGACGCCGATGGCAGGCTCCTGACCCACTATCCTGGATGAGAGCCTTTTTTCGAGGTCTGCGAGCCTTGCCAGGTCGTTCTCGCCCATTCTGCTTATCGGGATGCCCGTCATGGAAGAGACCACGGCGGCCACGTCGTCGGGTGTGATCGTGACCGGGGCGAGGGTCTCGATCCATCGTTTCCTGTCAGCTTCGATGGCTTCGGACAAGCGCTGTATCTCGCTCTTCAGATTGTTGACCTGGATGAGATTGCGTTTTTCTATCTCGGTCTCGAGCTGCGACTCGAGTGAAGACAGGGTCCTGTGCATCGAAAGAAGGCTCTCGGGCGACCTGGAGCTGTCGGAGTTGGCCCGGGCCCCGCTCTCGTCGAGTACGTCGATGGCTTTGTCGGGCAGGAAACGTCCGCTTATGTAGCGGTCCGCGAGAACGGCACAGCTCCTCACCGCTTCGGGCGTGTAGATCGAGTTGTGGTGCCTTGCGTACCTGGGTTCGAGGCCTTCGAGTATCCTCACGGTGAGATCGACGCTTGGGGGATCGACCGGAATCGGTTGAAAGCGCCTCTCGAGGGCGCCGTCCTTCTCGATGCGCCTTCTGTACTCATCGAGCGTCGTGGCGCCTATGCACTGGATCTCCCCCCTGGCAAGCGATGGCTTCAGGAGGTTGGCCGCGTCCATTGCGCCCTCGGCTCCGCCGGCCCCCACTATCGTATGGATCTCGTCGATGAAGAGTATCACGTTGCCCGATTCGAGTATCTCCTTGAGAAGGATCTTCAGCCTCTCCTCGAATTGGCCGCGGTACTTGGTGCCTGCGATCACCCCCGCCATGTCCAGTGCGAGTATCCTCTTGCCGTGGAGCATCATGGGAACCGAAGCCTCGGTGACGCGCCTTGCCAGCCCCTCCACGATGGCGGTCTTGCCGACTCCGGGTTCGCCGATGAGTACGGGGTTGGACTTCTTCCTTCTGCAGAGGACCCTTATCAGCCTGTTGATCTCCTGATCGCGGCCGATCACGGGGTCGAGAAGACCCTTTCTGGCCATTGCCGTCAGGTCACGGCAGAAGTACTCCATGGCGGAAACCGGCTTTTCCTGCGGAGATTCGCCTTTGGCGCTTCCGGGAAGCGACCGGATGATGCGGTCGGCCTTCTCGTAGGTCACCCCGGCTTCCCACAGGATCTCCCCCGCCACGGTCGTCTCGACTGAAGTGACCGCAAGCAGCAGGTGCTCGGTGCCGACGGTGGGTGAGTCGAGGCTCTGGGCGAGCCTTCCGGCCTCCTGCAGGATGCGCCTTGCCCTTTCGGTCCACTCCAGCTCGTGCCGGTCCACAGGGACAGGAAGCCTGCCCCCCCTGATGCGGTTCTGCACCCTGAGCCTGAGTTCGGCGGTGTTCACGCCGAGACGGGTTAGAACCATTGACGCAGTGGAACCGTCGACCGTGAGTATTCCGTAGAGAATGTGTTCGGATGTGACGCTGGGCCGGCCGGAACGGCCGGCCTCGAGCCTTGCTTCATTGAGTGCGGCCCTGGCTCTTTCGCTGAACCTCTCCCGCAATTTCTCCCCTTTCGTGGAACCCGTTTCCCGGGTTTACCAGCGAGTAAATATAAGGTTCCCGCCGGGTTTCACCAGCTTCAACCCTCCCGGAGAACGCCCCTGTCCAGAATCAGGAGCCTGTCGCACCTCTGGGCCAGCTCGCGGCTGTGGGTTGCGATGAGGAAAGCCTGGTTCCTTCCGTGCGCAAGGTCGAGCATCAGGTTCTCCACCACAGCAGTGGCCTCGTCGTCGAGGTTTCCGGTGGGCTCATCGGCAAGGACCACCGCGGGTTCCATCGCCAGGGCCCTGGCAAGGGCGGCCCGCTGTCTCTCTCCGCCGGATACCTCGGAGGGGAAGTGGTTCCCCCTTGCCCCGATGCCCACTTCACGGAGAAGCCCGCCCGCAATGTCCATGGAGCGGCTCCGGGACTTGCCCGAGATCATGCAGGGCATCGCCACGTTCTCATGGATCGTGAACTCCTCGAGCAGATGATGGAACTGAAAGACGAATCCCAGGTTCTGGTTCCTCATCCGCGAACGCTTCGCCTCGCCCGCCTTCCAGGGGTCACGGCCGTCGATGAGCACCGTTCCGCTGCTGGGCCTTGCCAAAAGGCCCAGCACATGGAGAAGCGTGCTCTTGCCGGAACCGCTTGGGCCCATGACTGCCGTCAGCCCTCCCGGGAAGAGATCGATGGACGCACCCCTCAGAACGTGGAGCGTGTCGGCGCCACGGCCGTAGGTGAAGTGTATGTCGCGCCCTGAAAGGACGGGTCCGGCTTCACTCATACCGCAATGCCTCCGATGGTGAGTCGGACAGGGCGGAAAGAGCGGGTGCCACCGAAACCACAAGGCACACAAGCAGCGTGATCATGGACGCTGCGAGGGCGGTCTGTGTGGAAAAGCTTCCCGTGAGGGTTTCGACCCAGTAAACGCTGGAATCGAGCCTGATGGGAAAGAAGCCGTTGACGACCCGCACCGCCGCCCACGCCGTCAGGACACCGGCAGCGACACCGGCGGCTCCGATGGAGAGCCCCCTGGTGATGCTGGTGATGAAAACCATGCGTGGCGTGGCGCCCATGGCCCGAAGCACGCCCATGTCCCACCGGTGCTCGAGCGCGATCATGGTCAGCGCACTGGAGAGGTTTAGAAGCGCCACGACCGTGATGAGTGCCAGAACGATGGTCATGGCGAGAGTCTCGAGCCCGAGAGCCTGAAAGAGGTTGGTGTGGAAGGACATGAATGGTACCGCCGTCATGTAGGCGGGCCACCCGCCCTCCACGTACCTTTCCCGAAGAAGGGAGTCGAGTGTCAAGGAAACGGCTACCGGGTCGGTTTCCGGAGTGACCCCCACTCCCATTGAACTGATTCCCGTCGCGTCGCCGAAAAGACTTCGCGCACTTCCCAGCGATGTGGACACAAGGGACCGGTTGTACTCGTCTATTCCGAAGTCAGTCACACCGATGACCACCACCGGCATGATGGTGTCGACAAGGACCCTTCCCATTCCGCTGATGCTTACGTTCGCAGTGGAAGCAAGCCTGACCGTATCGCCAGGGGTTATCCCGAGGGATTGGGCGAGGCGCCTCCCGAGAACAGCGCCTTCGCTGCTTCCTGACATGCCCCTGACCATGACCCCGGCAACCGTACCCACGGCTCCCGAAGCAACGGCAGGCCTCTCCAGAACTGCTTCGACCCCGGTCGTTCCGGGTATCGTCCCGGCGAGATCCCGAACGAGCCCGTAGTCGGAAGGGCCCAGACTGCCCCCTCCCGGAGCGAAGACGTGCACCGCGGGATTGACTGCCTCGAGACTGCTCCTTATCGCCCCGGTGAATCCGTCCATGAAGGACCTGAGGATGATAAGGGCGGCCACTCCTATGGCTATCCCCGCCACTGAGAGCACTCCCACGAAACGCACGAAGCCCGAGTGGGACCTGCTCACCACCTGTCTGCCCGAAAGGGAGCCGAGAAGCCAGAGGTTCATTTTTCCCTTCTGAGGTGTGGAAACAGGATGGTGTCACGGATGGAACCGGCATCGGTCAGTATCATCACGAGACGGTCGACGCCCACGCCAAGCCCGCCCGCGGGGGGCATGCCGACCTCGAGGGCGTACAGGAACTCCTCATCCACCGCGCCCTCGCGGTGACCGCTCAAAGCTGCCTGTTCCAGAAGGATCCGGCGCTGGAGAAGCGGATCGTTCTGCTCGCTGAACGCATTGGCGAGTTCGATCCCCGCAATGAAGGCCTCGAACCGCTCGGTAAGCCTGGGGTCGTCGGGCTTTCCCTTTGCCAGGGGGGAGAGCTCGACCGGATAGTCGATGACGAAGGTGGGCTGAACAAGGGTGGGCGTCACGAAATGGTCGAACAGCTTGTCGAGCAGGTCGGCGCGGTCCACCCCCCCGGTGGCTATGCCCAGCCGTCCCGCAAAGCGCGCAAGACCGGCGTGGTCCATTTCGAACAGGGCCTCACCGCTGTGTTGGTGCAGCGCAGAGACGAAGGGAACCCGCGCAAACGGCGTGGACAGGTCGATGGAGAGCCCCTGGAAAGTGATCTCCCCGCCCTTTCCCAGGGCGCCCGCCGCAGCGGCAACAAGCTCCTCGAAACGCCGCATCATCCCCTCGTAGTCGGTCCAGGCCTCGTACAGCTCGAGCTGGGTGAACTCGGGGCTGTGGGTTCTGTCCACACCCTCGTTCCGGAAGTCCTTCCCGATCTCGTAAACCTTGTGAAATCCGCCTACCATGAGCCTTTTCAGGTACAGCTCGGTGGCTATGCGGAGGAAGCACTGCTGGTCGAGGAAGTTGTAGGTCGTGATGAATGGCTCGGCGTTGGCGCCCCCGTAAAGCTGCTGGAGGACCGGGGTCTCCACCTCGATGAACCCGTTTTGATCGAGGTGATCCCTCATGGCCTTGATCATCCGGCTTCTCGAAACGAACCTCTCCCTGCTGCCCGGGTTCAAAAGGAGATCGATGCAACGGTGCCTGTAAAGAAGGTCTGGGTCGCTCACAGCGTCGTGGACCTCGCCCCCCGAGTCCACCTTCACCACGGGCAGCGGACGCACGGCCTTGACCAGGACCTTCATTCCCGTGACCTTCACCGTCAGCTCGCCCATCCTGGTGACAAAAAGGGTTCCGGCAACCCATATGATGTCGCCGAGATCGGTGTGCGAAAGGATTTCCCAGGTTTCCGGCGGAAGCTCCCTGCTGTTGAAGTAGAGCTGGATTCTCGCCGAGGGATCGGAGATGTCCATGAAGATGGTCCTGCCGTGTTCCCTGCGGGCCCTTATCCTGCCGGTGGTCTGCACCGCGTCGCAGGTTTCAGGGTTCATCTCCCTCACTTCGGCAATGGGTACCCTCCCGGGCGTCCGGGGTGGGTACGGATCGACCCCCGAAGCCCTCAGGTCGGAGAGCTTCGAGAGCCGTCCCTCGATTATCGGATTGGTGTATAGCGTCATCACTGCCCGCCGTTCTCTCTCAGGAACGCCTCGATGAATTCCTGTATGTCACCCGCTAGGAAACCCTCGACATTGGAGGTTTCCATTCCGGTTCTGTGGTCTTTCACCATCTGATAGGGATGCAGCACGTAACTCCTGATCTGGTTGCCCCAGGAAACGTCCTGTTTTATCCCCTCCAGCTTTTCCCGCTCCTTGCGGCGCTTCTCCTCCTCAAGTTCGAAGATCCGCGCCCTGAGTATGCGCCAGGCCAGCTCCCTGTTGCGGTGCTGGCTCCTCTCGTTCTGACACGAGACGGCTATGCCGGTCGGTATGTGAGTGAGCCGTATGGCGCTCGAGGTTTTGTTCACGTGCTGCCCCCCGGCACCGCTGGCCCGGAAGACGTCGGTCCTGACGTCCTCTTCGTCGATCTCCACACTCACCGAATCCTCGAGGTCGGGCAGGGGAAGAACACTTGCGAAGCTGGTGTGCCTTCTGTTGTTCTGATCGAAGGGGCTGCGGCGGACCAGCCTGTGAATGCCCCTCTCCGCGTTGAGGTAGCCGAAGGCGTAGGCGCCCCTGATGGAGACAACCCCCTCCCTGATGCCGCCCTCCTCACCTTCGGAGGTGCTCAGTATCTCGACTTCGAAGCCCTGCCTCTCCGCCCAGTAAACGTACATTCGCAGCAGCATCTCGGCCCAGTCCTGGCTGTCCACCCCGCCCGCTCCGCTCCGGATCGTGAGGATGGTGTCGCACTGGTCGTGGGGACCGCTCAGCATCTGCCTGAACTCGAGGCTGTTCAGCGTCTTCTGAAGCCACTCCAGAGCCCTTTCCGCGTCGGCCTGCATGCCGGTGTCGCTTTCGGCTTCGAGGAGTTCGAGGGCGGTGGAGCCGTCTTCGAGCCTGCGGGTCATCTCGCCCAGGGGAGCCGTCCAGTTCTGAATGTGCCTCAGTTTGGAGATGGTTTCAAGGGCGGTGTTGCGATCCTCCCAGAAATCCGACGCTGCCATGAGACCATTGATCGTTTCCTCGGATTTCAGCAATCCGGGGTAGTCAAAGACGCTCCTTGAGGAGTTGAAGCCTTTTCCCGGTTTCGCGGAAACCAGCGGCAAGTTCTTCGGTTGTCATGCGAAAACCTCCGTAAACAGTTCATCAACCCGTACAATATACTCCATCGTGCCGCGGGATGACTCATCGCATATTCCCCCCATGTTGGACCATCCACTGCAGTTCCTTCCGATGTTCAGAGACACCGTCGGCGCCCATCCCGTTTTCGGCCTCGGGATTCTTCTTGCGGGAAGCTGGTTACTCGGCAGGATGGCCGAACGATTCGGGGTGCCGTCGGTCACGGGGTTCATCATCGCCGGAATGCTCCTTGGACCAGGGGTTTCGGGCATGGTTCGCAGCGACCTTTACATGAAGACGCAAACCGTGACCCAGATCGCGGTCTCGATGATCGCGGTGGTGATAGGCAGCGAGTTCAATCTGGCCCGGATGGGCAGGATACGCCGGGCCATGGCCATCATTACGGTGATGCAGCTCGGCGTGACGTTCCTTCTCGTTTCGCTCGCCCTGCTCGCAACCGGTCTGATGCCGCTTCCGGTGGCCCTGCTGCTCGGAGCCATCGCCACATCCACCTCGCCGGCATCAACGGTTGCGATCGCACGCGACCTGAAGGCCGGGGGATCCTTCATCGATCACCTTTACGGCGCCATTCCCCTCGACGATGCGGGCTGTCTGTTCCTGTTCGCGATCGTGGCTGCCTTTTCCGGGGGGTTCCTGATGCCGGTGGACTCATCGGTTCCCCAGTCCGTCCTGTTCTTCCTGAGAGAGGCCGCAGGCTCGCTGGTTCTCGGCCTGGCTACCGGCGCGGCGATCAGAAGGAGCACGGCGGCGGCCGAGGGATCGAATTCGGTCTACATCGTCAGCCTTGGCCTGATCTGCCTGATGACGGCGTTTGCCTCATCCTTCGAGCTTTCGCCACTTCTTTCCGGAATGGCGGCGGGCGCTGTGATAGCAAACAGCCCC
Source organism: Candidatus Fermentibacteraceae bacterium (assembly GCA_041750285.1). GTDB lineage: Bacteria > Fermentibacterota > Fermentibacteria > Fermentibacterales > JCC-6 > UBA6080. The sequence goes on from JBGSZS010000004.1 coordinate 223,062, forward strand.
GGAAAGGGCAGGAACGTCATCGACTCGCTGGACAGGCTGTCGCCCCCGCTTTACGCAGTTTTCTTCGCCATCGCCGGAAGTGAGCTGGACTTCGCCGTTTTCGGGCAGGGATCGGTGCTCCTGCTGGGAATCACCTACATACTTGCCCGGGCCGCGGGCAAGTACGGCGGCGTGTGGCTTGGGGGTGCGCTTTCAGGAAGCGGGCGCGGCGTGCGAAACTATCTGGGGCTCGCCATGATGCCCCACTCCGGAGTGACCATCGGCCTGCTGCTCTACATACAGGCCCAGGCGATCCATCCCGGGGCGGCAGACTTCCCGCCGGTCATGGTGAACATCGTTCTCATGGCGGTTTTCGTGAATGAGCTGGCAGGGCCGCTTCTTACAAGGTTCGCCATTCTGAGGGCCTCGAAGCCAGCCCGGGCCGGGTGGGCCGGTAAGTGATACAGAGCTGTATATTACCCCAATGCTTGTCAACATTGCATCAGCGATCGTGACCTTCAGGGACACGGTCAGCGCACATCCTGTATTCGGGATAGGCATCCTTCTGGTGGGAAGCTGGTTTCTGGGAAGGCTCGCGGCGGCGCTGCGGCTTCCTTCCATAACCGGCTTCATCATCGCCGGCATGCTCCTCGGCCCCTGGGTGCTGGGTCTTGTCCACTCCGACCTTCACGATGAGCTGGGCATAATCACCGAAACTGCCCTGGCGGTGATAGCGCTGGTCATAGGCAGCGAGTTCAGCGCAGCCAAGCTGAAGCGAACAGGCAGACCGGTCATCATTATTACGACCGTTCAGCTGCTGCTGACCTTCCTTGCGGTCACCCTGACCCTTTACCTTACCGGGCTTGCCGGGCTTTCACTTGCGGCGGTTCTCGGCGCGATAGCCACCGCCACCGCTCCCGCCGCAACCGTGGCAATTGTCAGGGAACTGAAGGCCAGGGGACCCTTCATCGACCACCTCTACGGAATAGTGGCCCTCGATGACGCGGGATGCGTTCTGATATTCTCGCTGGCAATGGCCGTCGCGGGGGGATCCCTCGGGGGAGGCACGGGCCTGGCCGGCTCCATCATGCACGGCCTTAGAGAAATAGCAGGTTCGCTGCTCCTGGGCGCCGCGACGGGCTGGATACTCAGCCTGACCACCGCCAGGAACAGGAGGTCGAACGAGATCTACATCATCAGCCTCGGTCTGCTGTGCATCATGACCGCCCTGGCGACAACCTGCGGTCTTTCGCCCCTGCTCGCGGGCATGGCGGCCGGAACCGTTCTGGCCAATTCACGGCACGGAAGCTGGAAGGTCGTCGCCTCGCTGGAACAGATCTCCCCTCCCATGTACGCCGCATTCTTCGCGATAGCGGGGACCGAACTGAACCTTGGTTCGTTCGGAACGGGAAGCATTCTCCTGATGGGTGTTCTGTTCGTTGCCTCAAGGGCGGTGGGCAAATACTTCGGAGTGCGTCTGGGCGCGGGACTGGCGGGTTGCGATCCGCTGCTGCGAAAATACCTTGGCTTCGCCATGCTGCCGCAGGCGGGAGTTGCAATCGGCCTTGCCCTGTTCGTTCAGTCCTCGCCCATCCTCATCGGTCACGAGCAGCTCAGTTCCATCATAGTAAGCGTCACTCTTCTTTCGGTCTTCGTCAATGAACTGCTGGGGCCGCCGATCTCAAGGTTCGCCCTTGTCCGCGGCGCGACCCTCTAGGAGGCACTGTGAAACTCAAGGAGATTCTCGACCCCGGAAGCTGCAGCACCAGCCTTGAGGCCAGGAACAGGGACGATGCCGTAATCCTTATGGCCGGTCTTCTGGCGGCCAACCCGGCGGCCGGGGGTGTCCCTCCCGATGAGATCGTCAGGGGTCTTCTGGAGAGGGAGAAACTGGGATCGACCGGTGTGGGCGACGGCGTTGCAATACCGCACTGCAGGATCGATTCAATGAAGGATTTCTCGCTGGCACTCGCCGTATGCCGCAGGGGTGTCGGCTGGAATTCCATTGACGGGCGAAGCGTTCACATCATCTGCGCAATTGCCGGTCCGGGGGACGCAACCGACGAACACCTCAGGATACTCGCGGGTGCGGCCCGTGTTCTCGGCAAGGGCAAGGCCCGTCACGAGATACTCAACAGCGACACGACCTTCGCCATGAGGGAGGCCTTCCTCTACCACCTCGTCCCCGTTACTTCACGGCTGGAAGAGGGCCGGCGGGACAAGCGGAAGCTTGTGATAATGGTCCTGCAGGAGGAGGAGACCTACAACAGGGTCATGGAGCTATTCCTCGAGGGAGGCATCGAGGGCTCGGTGACCATAAACGCAAGCATGATGGGAACGGTTCTCTCCAACGTTCCCCTTTTCGCCGGTTTCATGGATGTCCTGGGGCGCAGCCGCCCCGAACCCAGGGTCGTGCTTACCCTGCTCGCGGAGGACAGGGTGGACGAAATGGTCTCGGAGATCGAGGCCATCACGGGTGATCTGGACACCCATCGCGGAGCATGCATAATCGTTTCGGACCCGTTGATAATACGCGGAAGCCTTGAAACACTCTGAAAGGACACCTGTCATGGATAACCTTGAGGCAAGGATGAGGGAGCTCTTCACAAGGATTGAGACGAACAACCGCTGGCGCCAGACCGAGTGCATCAACCTCATACCTTCCGAGAACACGCCATCCCCCCTTGTGAAGGTCTGCGAGCTGTGCGACCCCGCCGGCAGGTATGCGGAACACCGCTCCATGAAGGGACGCGAGGTCTACTTCTACCACGGGACCGACTTCATCAGGGACATCGAACAGGAGGCCTCCGCAGCACTTTGCGAATACTTCGGCTGCACCGAGACCGAGCTTAGACCAGTCAGCGGCCAGATGGCCAACGAGGTCGTCTTCAAGGCCGTCACGAAGATGGTGAACCGTGAAGGCGGCAGCTGGAGGCGCCTCAGGGCCGTTATGAACAACGACCTCGGCATGGGCGGGCACCTTTCCAGCCAGCCCATGGGCGCCCTTTTCAACTTCGTCGACCACAATCCAGCCACGGGGCAGGAGAACTGCGTGAATTTCCCGGTCCAGCCCGACAACCCCTACAAGATCGACGTGAAGCGGATGCTCGAGCTTCTGGACGAACACAGGCCCGAACTGGTTGTTTTCGGCAAGAGCATGTTCCTCTACCCCGAACCGGTGAAGGTCCTGGCCGACCATGTCGCGGACTGGACGGACCGCCCGGTGATAATGTACGACATGGCCCATGTGCTCGGGCTCTACGGTGCGTTCCAGGCCCCTCTGGCCGACGGCGCCGACGTGGTGACCGGCTCGACCCACAAGACGTTCTTCGGACCCCAGAGGGGCGTCATTGCCTCAAACATGAACAAGAAGCACCCGCTTAGAAAACTCTGGCTCGACATCAACAGCAGGGCATTCCCGGGCAGCACCTCGAATCACCACCTCGCAACGCTTCTCGGGCTTCTCGTGGCAACGGTGGAGATGAATGCCTTCAAGGACGAATACCAGAACCAGGTCCTGAGGAACGCCAGGGCCTTCGCGCGGCATCTGGCAGACAGCGGGCTTCGGATCGAGGGCGACCCCGCCGACGGCTACACCATGACCCACCAGGTAGTGCTGAGGGTGAAGGAGCACGGCGACGGCGCAGCGATAGCGGACAGGCTTCAGGAGAACAACATCATCGTGAACTATCAGGCGCTGCCCGATGACGAGACCTTCCTCACCCCGTCGGGCATCCGCACTGGCGTCAGCGAGATGACCCGATTCGGGATGAACGAGGCCGACTTCGCCCCACTGGCCGGGCTGATGGCCGCCGTGATAATCCGGGGAGAGGATGTTCGGCAGAAGGTTAAGGACTTAAGGAGCCGCTTCACTTCGATGCGCTACACCCTGCCCCTCAGGGAAAGCATCGACCTGGCCGCCTCAGCAATGGCGACCTCTTTCCCGACTTCGGAGTATTCGTCCCTTTTCGCAGAGAACCTTTCAAGGTTCGCAAAAGGAAGGTGAAACCATGACGATCATGGCGCTGATCCTCGCCTGCTCCATCTATGGGGGGCAGGGAAGCGACCTCGGGCTGGGCATCATCATCGGTGAACCCACGGGCATCTGCGTCAAGTACTTCACGTCCCCCACGGGTGCGGTTGCAGGGGCCGCCGCATGGAGCCTCTCCGGCGACGAGAAGGCGCTCCACATCTACGGCGACTACCTGTTTCACATTTCCGAACTGGCCACGTGGGATGGGGGCCGGTCGCCCTTCTACGCCGGAGTGGGTGGCAGGGCGATCTTCAGGGATGATCCCATCGCCGGCATCAGGATCCCTGTGGGCATGTCGTGGGTCTTCGACGAAGCCCCGTTCGATGCATTTCTGGAGATAGTGCCGGTGATGGACATCGCACCGGACACTGAGTTCGATGTTGCGGGAGGCGCGGGAGCAAGGTTCTGGTTCTAGTCGGAAGGATCGTTGGATGAAGCTTCTCATAGTAGGTGGGGTCGCCGGTGGAGCCAGCGCCGCCGCCCGGGCCAGAAGGCTCGATGAAAACGCCGAGATAATCGTGTTCGAGCGGGGCGACTACATCAGCTTCGCAAACTGCGGGCTGCCCTATCACATCGGCGGGGCCATCCCCTCCCGGGAGAGCCTTCTGCTGATGACCCCCGAGAAGTTCCTCAAGCGGTTCGACGTGACTTTCAGAACGGGTCACCTTGTGACTTCCATCGACCCCGAAGGCCGTACGGTGACGGTTCGCGACCTGGCAAAGGCCGAAACCTATCGGGAGAGTTATGACAGCCTGATCCTCTCCACGGGTTCGACCCCGCTTGTCCCACCGATCCCGGGAAAGGACAACAGGGACGTCCTTGTCCTCTGGACCGTTCCCGACATGGACGCGATCATGGACCGCATAAGGGCGGGCGCCCGGCGGGCGGTCGTAGTCGGCGGCGGGTTCATCGGCGTGGAAACGGCCGAGAACCTCGTGACGGCAGGTCTCGAAACCACCCTTGTCGAAAAGGAACCCTGGATCCTTCCTTTCCTTGACCCGGAAATGACCGCCCCCCTCACCAGGGCTCTCTCCGGGGGTGGTGTGCGCCTGCTCACGGGTTCGACCGTCGAAGGCATCGAAGAGGCCGAAAAGGGGCTCAGGGTGATGATCCAGGGCGCCGCACCCGTACAGACCGATTTCGTGGTGATGGCAGCCGGCGTCAAACCCAACGGAGAGCTGGCAAAGACGGCCGGTCTGACCACCGCCCCCAACGGCGCGATCATCGTGGACGAATTCCTTCGCACCAGCTCCCCGCACATATATGCTGTTGGCGATGCGGTCCAGACCGTGCATCCCATCCTGGGCGAGCGCATGTCCATCCCGCTGGCGGGACCCGCGAACAGGCAGGGACGGACGGCCGCGGAGAACGCCATGGGAGGCAACGTAAGCTGTCCTGGAACCATGGGTGCCTCGGTGGTCAAGGTTTTCGACATCACGGCAGCCTCCGCGGGAGCCTCCGAAACCCAGCTCGCAAGACGGGGGATCCCCCACGAGAAGGTGTACCTGCACCCCTCCTCCCACGCCTCCTACTACCCGGGCTCGGCCAGGATAAGCATGAAGGTGCTCTTCAGCCCCGAAGGCGTCATCCTGGGAGCCCAGGCCGTGGGCGAGGACGGTGTGGACAAGCGAATAGACGTTCTCGCAACGGCGATAAGAAAAGGTCTCACGGTCCGTGACCTCACCATGCTCGAACTCTGCTACGCCCCGCCCTACGGCAGCGCAAAGGATCCGGTGAACTACGCAGGTTACGTTGCCAGCAACGTTCTGGATGGTCTGACGAAGCAGGTGCACGTCCACGGCATCCCGTCCGACGCCTTCCTTCTCGACGTCAGGGAACCCGAGGAATGGGAACTCGGCACGATCCCCGGCAGCACTCACATACCGCTCGACACACTTCGACAGAGACTTGGGGAGATACCCCGGAACAAGCCGGTGGTCGTTTTCTGCGCCCAGGGCCAAAGGGCCTACTCGGCTGAACGGATGCTGAGGCAGAAGGGTTACGAAGTCTCCAACCTCTCGGGGGGCTACCTGACCTGGCGGATGTTCCACCCTGAAACCCACCGCGTCGCCGCCACCACGGAAGCAGCCCCCGCGAAGGCCCCTGAGGCCGACGCAGTGGTCGATGCCTCGGGGCTGCAGTGCCCCGGCCCCCTCGTCCAGGTCTCAAGGGCAATGAAGGACCTGGCTCCCGGCGAGGTGCTGCTGGCCCGGGCCACGGACAGGGGCTTCAGGAGCGACCTTCCTGCATGGTGCGGTTCGACCGGCAATACTCTGTTGGGAATGACCGAAGAAAAGGGCGTTTTCACCGCACGCGTCAGGAAGGGAGGGGCTGAATCCCCCGCATCGGCTCAGAAAGGATCAAAGAGAACCACCATGGTCCTTTTCTCGGGTGACATGGACAAGAACCTTGCCGCGCTGATCATTGCAACCGGCTTCGCCAGCCTCGGCCACCAGGTAACCGTTTTCTGCACCTTCTGGGGGCTTTCCATACTCCGCAGGGAAAGGCCGCCACGGGTGAAGAAGGGCTTCCTCGACAGGATGTTCGGCGCGATGCTGCCCACGGGCCCCAGAAAGCTCGCGCTCTCGAAGCTGCACATGATGGGCGCCGGCACGGCCATGATGAAGCACGTGATGAGGTCGAAGGGGGTCGATTCCCTGCCTGACATGCTCTCACGTGCCCAGCAGATGGGGGTCGTCTTTCAAGCCTGCGAGATGTCCATGGGGGTCATGGGCATAACGAGGGAGGAACTGATACCCGGCGTGGAGACCGCCGGCGTGGGGACCTTCGCCTCACTTGCGGAGAAGAGCGCGGCGACCCTGTTCATCTGACCGCGGACGCCTAAAGAAGCGCCTGTTTGATGCCTTCAGCCAGAAGGGCCACCACTCTCACAGCCCGGGCGGTGCGCGTTTCCGGTTTCCGGGCAGCGGCCACGTAATCCATGTAGCGTTTCCGGTAGGAGGGTGCGAGTTCGGCGAAAAAGAGGGCCGCCTTCTCGTTGATCTCGAGCGCATCTTCAAGTTCGGCGGGCATGGTGAACTCCCGTGCGGGTTTTCCGTACCACAGCCCCCTTTCGCGGGCGATGCGCACCTGCTCCATTCCGGCTTCGGTCATCAGACCCCTTGCCATGAGGTCAACGGCCCGTTCTCGGTTGGCCTCGCTCCATTCGCTGCCCCTTCGCCGCGGGGTGAAAAGACGAAGGTAGCGTGAGTCGTCACCCCTTGCTATGAGGCTGTCGATCCATCCGAAGCAGATGGCTTCCTCAAGCGCGTCCTCGTAGGTGAAAACTGCGGCCGGAGCCTTCCGGAACTCCAGCCACACCCCCGGTGACTCCTGATGGTTGCTCTGGAGCCAGAGACGCCACTGGGCACGGCCCGCAAGCGCAAGAACATCCCTTTTCACAGCCATGCCCAAAACTCAGCCCCGGAAGCAGTCCTGTCAAGTAGCGAAAAAGGATGAACGGCAACAAAGATGATTGCCATGGTCGCTTCGGCTCTTTGCGACCTCTTTCCGACCCCCAAGCCTTTACCGAAGCAGGAACGGAACAGATTGTTCCTTCACGGGAGGTGAATCATGAGCCTTGAACATACTCTGGCAGTTCTAAGGAACCTGCAGCCCACCCTGAGACAGATGTTTGGATTTGAGAGACACGGGGTGTTCGGATCCCTGGCAAGGCACGAAGCAGGTAATGACAGCGATATCGACATTGTTGTCGTAATGCCTCCCGACCTTTACGCCATGTTTCATCTGAAGGAAAAGCTGGAAGAGGCTCTGAATACACCTGTCGATCTTGTCAGATACAGGGCGGGTATGAACGCGCTGCTCAAGGAACGGATTGAGCGGGATGCCGTTTATGTTTGACCTTCCGCTTCTCAAAAGCATCATTTCACAGGTGATCGAGAGTGTCGACAAGATCGAGAAGCGGTTCGAGAAGTATGGTGGAGTGCCATTTACGAATGAGCATCCGGAGATCGATTGGAAAGGTGCCATCGGAGCAAGGGACTTCCTAAGTCATCACTGCTTCGATCTTGACGCCGAGGTTGTTTTTCAGATCTGTAAGTACAGGATCCCTGATCTGAAAAAGGCCGTCACGGAAATCATGGCAAGCCTTCAGAGCAGTTTTCAGCAGGGCAAATCAGGTATCCCTGCCGTTTGATCCACCAAGGAAGCGATCCTTCTTCCGGTGCGGTCACTTCGCCCCCGGCAGGGAATCGTTCGTTATTATTGGCCAGGGCTCGGGCCCGTTCGATTCTCCGGGGTGAACCGCGAACAAGTACTGGAGCTTTTGCAGTGAAGATACTGGGCCAGATATCCAAGGGCCTTGAAGAACTCGGCGCCGGGGAACTCACACGGCTCGGTGCGACGTCGGTCGTCCCCGTCTTCAGGGGGGTCTTCTTCGAGACGGATGCCGCGGGCGCCATGCGCATCAACTACACATCCCGGCTCTTCGACCGTTTCCTGCTCCAGCTCGCGTCCTTCCCGGGCCACACGTCCGACCAGCTCTACGCCAGGGCGGTCAGGTTCCCATGGGAGGATACTTTCGGAGTCGGGTCAACGTTCGCCATCTCCTCAGCCGTCTCGGGAGGGGGTATACGCCACTCGCAGTGGGCCGCGCTCAAGCTCAAGGACGCCATCGCCGACCATTTCAGGGAGCTCTGCGGCAAAAGACCCTCGGTCGACAGGCACGACGCCGACGTGAACCTCGATCTGCGTATCAGGGACAACAAGGCCGAGGTCAGGCTGGACCTCTCGGGGGGAGCGCTTCACCGCAGGGGTTACAGGAAGGAGACCGTTCCGGCACCGATTCGCGAGACCGTGGCTGCCGCAGCCCTCGAGATGACTGAGTGGAACGGCGAGACGCCGCTGGTCGACCCCATGTGCGGTTCGGGCACGATGCTGTGCGAGGCTCTCATGAAGCATTGCAGGGTTCCTGCAGGCTTCCTCAGGCAGAAGTGGGGTTTTTTCCACATGGAGGGGTTCACGCAAAAAGAGTGGCAGGAAGTAAAGGGCGAAGCCGACGCCGCCATCACGAACCTGCCTCCCGGACTGATTTCGGGAAGCGACATCTCAAGGGCTGCCGTGAGCGCTGCCCGCGCGAACCTTGCAACCCTGCCGGGGGGTGTAAATGTCGCCGTCACACTCGGTGACTGGAGGAACAGCCCCGGCATCACCTCCTCCGTGATCCTCACCAACCCTCCCCACGGCATCAGGATATTCGAGGACACGGCCGGTTCACTTCTCGGCGAATTCGGTGACTTCCTGAAACAGAGGTGCGCGGGGACCCGGGCCTTCATCTACATCGGCGACACGGCGCTTCTTAAGAAGGTCGGGCTAAGGTCGACCTGGCGGAAGGAACTGGTGTCCGGGGGGCTCGACGGCCGTCTGGCCCGGTACGACCTCTACTGATGAAGGGAAAACGGTAACCCTGTGTTCTCCGCCGAATACCTTGCCGGGCTTGGGTCTTCGCTCGACATCATAGGCCAGATGGCCATCCTAGTCCTTCTGGGCTACCTGATGACAAGGCGGGGGTGGATAGGCTCCGGCACCCTTTCCGACCTCACCAGGGTGCTGATAGACCTCGTACTCCCCTGCACGTTCATACTGGCCATGGCCCGTGCGTTCACGCCGGAGTTCTTCGGCAGCGGAGCCGTTCTTGCCGCGGTGTCCGCGGGTTGGGTAATCGCTGCCTGGCTGTTCGGAACGGTCTGGTTCCGCCTCCTTCCAAGCGGCCATCCTTCCATGGACAGGTCGGTAACCGCCATGATGATGGTCTCCAACAGCCTCTACCTTCCGCTGCCGGTGATGCTTGCGGTCACCCCGGCCGCCCTTCACGACAGGGCGGTGGTTTACATCTCCATGGTTGCCGTTCCCTCGATAATCGCCAACTGGACAGCCGGGGTGGCGCTTCTGAGCGGAGGCCGGCGCCCCACGGCGCGGGAACGGCTGAAGCTGCTTCTCAACGCCCCCATACTCTCACTTTTTGCGGGAATACTCCTCAGTTTCATCCCGGGGGTCCGGGAGGCGGCCAGGGGTGAACCCGGAGCCTTCGTTCCCGCCCGGGCGCTCTTTTCGGTCATGGAATACCTGGGACGCATCCTCTCCCCCCTTGCCATGATAATCCTGGGTGGGATGATAGCCTCGGGACGGGGTGCCGGACGCGTAAGGCTGCGGTTCTCAGTCCCGCTCATCGCGGTGAGGCTGGCGCTGATACCAGGTGCGGTCTACCTGCTTGTCACACGGATCGATACAGGCCTGCCACCCCTTGCTCTCACCGCCCTGCTTCTGGCCGCAGCGGCGCCCCCGGCAACCAACCACGCGCTCATCGCAAGAAGGTACAACGGGGAGTGGGAGCTGGTCTCGAAACTGCAGCTCGTGGTTCACGCGGCGGCGCTTCTGACGCTGCCCCTTTGGCTCAGTCTCGGGCTTGGTTTCTGAGTAAAGCACCCAAAAAAAGGGGCGGCAGAACGCCGCCCCGGGTGATAGTTCGCGCTACCAGTACAGCCAGGGAATCCTTTTCCTGAGGCTCACTTCGACGTCCTCATCGTTCCACCCCGTGGGGCGGTCGAACTTCTCTTCCGGCACCACCAGGCTGCCCACGTAGCTGGCGTCCTCGTAGACCCTGGTGATCTGCTCGGCTATCTGGCGGATGTCGTCGGGAGTGGCAATCCCGTTGTCGGTGGCCTTGTAGAACTGAACCGTGACGCGGATGGGGAACCTGTCGTCACGAACCATCCTGTAGCCCCCTATCTCGCGGTAGGGTCCCTCGAGCTCACCGTGACCGACGACCGCGGCCTCGACGGTGCTCCGCGCCATGGCGCCCCCCATCCCGGAAGCGGTGCACTCCTCGGCGCATGCCGACTCGAACCAGAGATCCCTTCTTTCCCGCTGGCGCAGGGGTATCTGGATGAGAAGGACCATGTTAAGCCCCTCCTCGCCCGCGGCGGCAACGGACTGGCCGTCCTGCGATCCGCCGTCCTCCACGAAGTCGCTCAGCCTGGTCCCGGTGAAGCTGGCACGCTGGCCGTCGGCGTTGAAGAAGAGCTGCTGGCCCCACCCCCACGAACCCTCGGGGGCGTACTCGCTCGAGTTGTCTATGATCGCGGCGCTCGTCCCCTCGCGGGTGGCAACTATGGCCAGTACGGCGGGGTCGCCCTCGTAGGACTGGTAGTTGTACAGAACAGGGTTGAATGTGGCCTCGCCGTTGTCGGGAATGGGAAGGAACACCGCCTGCGCGCTGACAAGGACGACGCTGTCACGCGGGGCCCACAGCCCCTGCCTCCTGCCCGGCCAGTCCGAAGGGTCGTGCAGGTAGTCACGAAGGCCCCACACGTAATCGCTGAGGCTCACCGGAGTGAGTTCCTCGTCACCCTGCTCGTTCCCTACGAGAAGGTAGAAGTGTTCGGGGTCGAGGTCGGCGGAAAGGTCGTGGAAGTTCGGGTACCTTATGACAGGCATGGGTGTGCAGACCCTCTCGCGGGCGGTGCCGTGCTGGACCTGTATCGTCAGGTCCGAGATGTTGGGGCCCCAGCAGGAACCGGCGTACCTCCCGGTGTCCTCCCAGGTCACGTTCACCACGTTGAGACCGTACCTCTCGCAGACACGGCTCAATTCACTGTCATACGTCATCTCCGAAACACGCTGCACGACACCGTCGTAATCAGCCGGACCCTTCAGGGCTGCCAGGACCATCAGAACCAGTATCGACATTTTGTGTACTCCTTTCGTGGACCGACACTGATACGGCAAAAGGCGGGCCCTTATTCCAGAGCCCGCCTCGGGGATCGTTGCCGTTTGGAACGGTTCTTAGAAGAAGCTCACCCTGAAGTCGGCCACGACCGGGTTAAGGTCCTTGAGAAGGGAAGACGGAAAGGCGCTGTCGCCCATGAACTCGGCCGGGCTCTCCCCGTCACGGGGCAGAAGCCTTATGAAAAGGCCTTCGTAGGGTGTTTCCCAGAGAAGGGCGTATCCCTCGTTGTCCCAGGCGTAACCGAGGATCTCGAACTCACCGATGGCGGCCTCGAGCTCCACCAGGGTGCTGCCCATGCCTATACCCTCGGCGGTCCTCCAGTAATGGCCCGGCATCCTGACTTCAAGCGGCGTACCACCGTCATTCCACAGAACGGCCAGTTCCCTGTCGGTGCCGGGGGCCACGACTGTCCCCTCTATGAACATGCCCTCTCCAAGGTTTTCCCTGGTCTGCTCGATGGTCTCTCCAAAGAACAATTCCCCGAGTGATTCGCGGGTTGTTTCCCGTGTGATGCCGGCCACCCCCTGCGGGGTCACCAGCGGGGGGGGTATGACGAGTATCGTTTTCGCTGTCAGAACGAGGGCCAACATGAACATGCGCTGCTCCTTCGGGAAGTGAAATCACTGGTCACGGGTGGTCACGTAAGCACAAATGTAATCTAACCCATCATCATGACCCGGAAAAGGAAACCCCTTCCGCACCTGTACATGTAAGGGCGTCAGCTGTTTCCGCATTGCGCCACAGCAGTAAACTTGACAAGCAGGCAGTTCTGCGCAATAAATAACGCGCTTCCGAATTGTGTTCTTTTTTTGTGAGGAGGGTTTCATGCAGTTTTTAATGATCGCACTTTGCCTGACCGGCTTCTCTGAAGACGGCAACCTCAACAGCGGCGGCATCTCCGACTGGTCTCCGGTCGACGCATCCATCACCTTCAACGTTCTCAACACCTGGACCATCACCTGGGCAGACCAGGTCCTGGGCCTTGCCACCTGGGAAAACGGTTCCTCGGTCAACATCGTCTACTGCGAAAGCTCCGGCATGGAGATCGGCAGCCTCAACCCCGCAACCGGCGGCAGCGCAGGTTCCCAGTCCAAGCCCTCCGGCGCCCAGATGGGTTTCGGCATCGCCTTCAACGACAACCTGACCACCCCGGTCTGGCACATCAACAGCTGGCAGAACGCAAACCTCTGGTACACCGAAGACCTCTTCTCCACCTGGCAGACCATCTCGAACCCCGCTTCAACCGGTGGCCGCGGAATGAGCTACAACGGTACCGACTACTGGCAGAACAACTCGACCAGCCTCGTCCGCTTCCAGCCCGGAGTGGGCGCCGAGACTTTCTCGGGCGTCGCCCCCACCCAGATCTCGGGCGTTGCCTGCGTCCCCGGTGACAACCCCTCTTACGACTACGTCATGGTCACCACCTACAACACCGACACCTTCATCCTCTGCTCCTATGACGGCGCAAGCCTCACCCAGGTCGCAACTGGAACCACCCCCAGCGGGCTGGGCAACTCGAACCGTCTGGGCCTCACCTACAGCTACGACCGCGAGAGCCTCTTCTTCGCCTACGCCATCAGCGGCGGATACGCCATCAGCGAGATGGAGTTCGACGTGGTCTCCCTCAGCAGGGACACCTGGGCAGGCATCAAGAGCTCCTTCTAGGGGCTTCGTACAATGCGCGAGGGGCGGGTGAAAACCCGCCCCTCTTCTTTATCGTTCAGATGACTACTTGGAGTAGAACTCCACCACGGCGCGTTCCTGCACTTCGATCGGCACGTCCTCACGGGCGGGAATGGCCTTTACCGTGATCTTCCTGTCCTGCGGGGCGGCGTCGAGGAAAGAGGGCACGCCGATCCCGCTGCCTGCGGTGATGTGGTCCACCACTATCTTGAGGTCGCGGCTCTTCTGTTGAAGGGTGATCTGGTCACCCACGCGGACCAGGAAGCTCGCGATGTCCACCCGTTTGCCGTTGACCTGGATATGGCCATGGTTCACGAGCTGCCTTGCGGCTGCGATGGTGGGGCTGAAGCCTCCCCTGGCCACCACGTTGTCAAGCCTGCGCTCGATGAGCTGAAGCAGGTTGACACCGGTCTCTCCGGCCATCCTGCTGGCTTCGGTGTAATAGGCGCGAAGCTGTTTCTCGCTGAGGCCGTAGTTGAACCGGATCTTCTGTTTTTCCTGAAGCTGGAGACGGAATGTGGATACCCGTCTTCTCTTCTTCATGGCGCCCTGTTCGCCCGGAGTGTTCTGATTCCGGGGTTCCTTGCGCACAAGGCCCGGAAGCGGTGTTCCGAGAGCCCTGACCTTCTTCAGTCTGGCGCTTCTGAACCTGCCCATTGAGTTCTCCCGTCTTCTTTCAGGTTTTGTTGCGGCAGCATCAGCTCCCACATCTGCCGCAGGCTGCTTACTGGAAACAAGGCCGTAACTTACATCAAAAGAAGGGGGCGGTCAAGGATGACCGCCCCCTTTGAGGGGTTTTGCTAGCGGACCACCACGCAGGAACGGGAAACCGTGCCTTCCGGGGAGGAGAGCCTGTAGAAGTACACGCCCCCGGGCACCATCGCGCCGCGGGAATCGGCCCCGTCCCAGACAACGGAGTGGTTGCCTGCGGGAAGGTCACCCTGCTGAAGGGTTCTGACGACCCTGCCGGAAAGGTCGAAGACCTGAAGCGATACGTGTCCGGCCGAAGTGGTCGTGAAGCCAAGCGAAGCTCCAGTGGTTATCGGGTTGGGGATAGCTGCGCCCAGGTGGAAACCGGGGATGGGGGCGCCGGATTCTGCTGCCGTGCCGACACCGGTCGGAACCATGACCTGCATGGGGTAGAGGTTGTGCGCGGTGACCGTGAGTGTGACCTCGTCGGAACCCGGCACTGCGGGAATGTTGAGCGTGACGGCCCCGGATGAGTTGGTCCTGCCGCTGGCGAGCACGGTGCTGCCCTGACAGAGGCCCACCAGGGCGTTCTCGACGGGTGAACCGCCGGCGGTGACGTTGACGGCGAAGCTGCCCACAGCCACCTGGGAGGGGTACGTTGCGCTGAGGTGGACCAGGGGACCGGTGGTCGTGAAGATGTCGTGCTCGGGCTCGCCCATGATCATGTGCATGTTGCTGTTGCTTGTGCTGCCCGTGTACTCGTAGGCCTTGATCTTGCCGTAGTCGAAGGCCTGGCCCATGTGGTGCATGTCGAGCTGGAAATAGCCCTTGAACTGGTAAAGGGCCAGGGAATCGGTGGGACCGACGGGGCTGTTCACGCTGGCGCCCATGAAGCCGACAGCGCCCCGGGGAGTTGCGATCGAGCCGCTCTTCAGCCAGGCTTCACCGAAGCAGTCACCGCTGCCGCCGTCGGCGAACTGGCAGTTCACACAGGCGATGGAGCTGATCCAGGGGAGCTTGCGGCCGTTGGTGAGCGCTGCCACGTTGCTGTTGCTGAAACCGGTGGTGACCCAGGTGGTGCGTGAACCGTGACCGATGTAGCTGATGAGCGAAAGACCGCTGTTGATCTCATCCGAAATGAGGCCGATCGTGGGGTTGATGCCGCCGTAGGCGCCGGAGGGGCAGTAGAGGGTGACGTCCATGTTGCCGTCGCCAGCCATTATCTGCATGTAGCGCCATGACATGAGCGGGTCCTGGAAGTCGTTAGAACCTATGCTGATGGCATACTGGAACCAGCTTGCGGCGGGTTCGTAGGGGTCGATCTCGTAGGACCAGACCTTCCAGGAGACGTAGTTGAGGGTGGCGGTATCGGCGCAGAGCCTTCCCACGTGGATGCTGGGGTCGACGCCGCTGCCGATGACCCCGTACTGGTTGTCGGAGGCGATGCTGCCAACCCAGTAGGCCGGAACGCCCACTTCGTCGCCCAGAAGAAGAACGTATTCGGGAGGGTTCGCCCAGGTATTGAAGGCGTTGGTTATGTAGGCGTCGACGGCGCTGGATGAAAAGCCGATGTTCTCCATCAGGCCGATCTGAACGTCGAGACCCTTCTCCCTCTTCCACTGGATGAGGTCGGAGCACAGGTCGACCGCCGCGGAGGAACCGATGACAAGGTAGGAACCGTCAATGACGGCATCGGTTTCCTGGAAGCCCAGGACTTCGCGGTAGTAGGGAAGGAAGCTGCGTGTCAGACCGGCAGACGCCCGGAAAAGCTCGTTCTCGCCGGGTGCGCCGTTGTTCACAAGTCTTACGGTGACGCTGGTTGTGATTACGGTTTCACCCGTGACGGGGTTGACCTGGACCGGGTTGAAGCAAACCCACGCCACCCTGATGTCGCGGAGGATGCTGATGCTCTGCAGGGTGACAGGCGAAGATGGATAGAAACCGCTTGTGCCGTAGACTTCGTCGTTCACCCGGAGGGGGGGCTGGAAGCCGCTTCTCTCCGGAAAGGGCTGGGCCGGAAGGACGTTGTAGTTTCCAAGAACGCTCGTTTCGGCGCTGACGATCTCGATGTCGATACCGCCTGTAGCGGGGATCTGGACCATCCTGCGGATCACGGGAAGGTCGGGGGTGCCGATCTCCGCTCCGTAACCGCCACCGGGAACCCTGAATACCACACCCGGCCCGTAACCATCCAGACTGGCGGCACCGGCCTCGAGTGCGGTGAGATTGAAACGGACGAGCTGACCGGAATCGGTGCCCAGGTATTCGGCCGATGCCACGGGCTCGGGAGCGCGGTACACGATTCCCGCCGAAGCCGAGAACACAATGAGCAATACTGTAATAACAAGATACTTCACCGTTTACCTCCGATTGGGTTAGCAGCTGCAAAAACGCATCAAACAGGTATGTTTCAAAATTACATCTCTTTTACCCGCAAGTCAATAAGAAGTTTCAGGAACCTTGCGGAGAGACGGTTCTACATGCCGCTCCCGGTTTCGATGACCCTGAGCGCCCGGGCGACCGCTGTCTCGAGCTGTCTGTCCACACCAATGCCGTAATCGGAGGGAAGGGCAATGACCTCGAGATCGGGAGTGACACCGTTGTTCTCAAGGTTCAACCCCGAAAGCGTGTACCAGCCCGTTCCGGGAAGCCTGAACGATGTGCCGTCGGCGAGGTTCACGTCGACCGTGCCGATCACGGCCCCGTACGTGGCGGTGCCAACCACGGGACCCAGCCCCATCTCCTTCCAGGCAGCGGCGAATATCTCCGCGTCGGAGTAGCAGGTCTGGTCAACGATAAGAACCAGGGGGCCCCTCCAGACTCCCAGCGGCTCGATGGTGCCCCTTCCCGATCTGCCCCGGCTGCTGGCATAGGCGGGACGCCCGAGGCTTTCGAGGATCTGGTCATGGGTGCTTCCGCCGCCGTTGCCCCTTATGTCTACGATCATGGCTTCGCGGTCCAGTCCTTCGGCATACAGGTCCCGCCTGAACTCTTCGACCGCTTCCTGGTTCATCGCGGGTATGTGCAGGTAGCCCACCCTGTCTCCCGAAAACTCGCTGACCATCCTTCTGTTACGGGCAACCCACTCCTCATACTCGAGCTGCCAGATCCTCCATGCCGACGTGGGTTCCAGTTCGACTTCCCTTGTTCCGCCGGAGCCCGCGACCTGCAGCGTCACCTTCCTCCCTGCGGTGAGTTGCAGCGGTGCGTAGAGGTTTTCATTCATGCCAACGGGAACGCCGTCGATGGAGAGTATGATGTCGCCCGGGTAAAGCCTTTCCGCTCCCATGTGGGCCGGCGAGCCGGGGATCACACTGTCGACCCGGATCCCCCCTCCGGCCGGAAATGTGCCGGGCAGTATGCCGAGCTCCCCCGTGTAAGCGGTGCGCTCGTAGCTCCACGGTCCCCAGATGCCCAGATGCGATGCGCTCAGCTCACCGAGCATGCGCCTCACCACGTCGTTGAAATCGGTGTTCAGAACGCACTGCACCGCCCGCGGGCGGTACACGTCCCGAAGGGCTTCCCAATCAGTCCCGTGCATTCCCTCGTCGTAGAAGTTGTCGCGAAGGAGCCTCCAGGCGTGATCGAACTTGGCGGCCTGAAGCGCAGGTATGTCGACAGTGAATGGACATGCCCAGCCGTACACCGTTCCGCCGCCCCCCTCGGGAGGAATGGATCTGACGGTATTCCCGTAACTGAGGAAGAAGACCTCGCCGGACTCGACGGGCTGTATCCGGGTGGGCTGTAGCCCTCCGAAGGTGAGCCTCGAAAGGTCCTCGCCCCGCCAGGAAACCGACCAGAGGTCCATCTGATCATCCTGATCATGGCCGGGGAGGAACACTGTCCTGCCGTCGGAAGAGACACCGTAGAACTCGTACCATGCCCTGACGGTGCAGAGGGTTTCCACCCGGCGGACGAAATCGGTGAAATCGATCTCGACGTCACAGGAAGCGCTGTCGAGAATCTCCTCTCTGTCGTCGGCCGGGGTGTACCAGTCACTGCTGCGGAGCCACGCCTGCCTTATGGAGTAGTACCCGTCGTCGGTGCGGCTGGCCCATATCAGCCTCCGTCCGTCGGAAGTCCAGACCGGCTGGAAGTCGTCGTTCGGGTGGCGGCTGACGTTAAGCGGTTCGCCTCCCCTTGAGGAAACGATGAAAACGTCCTCGCGGTGTGCTTCCCAGGGAGCGCTGAACGCGATCCATCGGCCGTCGGGTGACCATGAGTGGTGGATCAGGCCCCGTGTGTCGCAGACCTGCCGGGAGACTCCGGTTCGGATCTCGTGAATGTACAGCCTGTCGTTCTGGTCGAGGAATGAGATCATGCTTCCGTCGGGGCTCCACCTGCCCGACCTTGCGACGAGGGTCCCGGTTTCAAGTGTTCGAACCCCGTAACCGCTTTCCGGCGAGCCTTCGGCCAGAACGAGCCTGACCCCCGTCCCGTCCTCCCTCTGATAAAGGAGGGACCCGCAGTCGGGGCTGAACTCGGGGCCTTCCTCGAGAGAGGCTGACCCGGTGAGCCTTTCCATCTCCTCCCTGATCCCGCCCTCCTCAATGATGCCCGTGTAGATGGCGCCCGAGGCCACAAGGGCGATGAGCCGCCCGTCCGGAGAGACGGCATAGTCATCGGTGTAAATACCCGCCAGCTCGACGTTCAGGGTGGGAAAGGGGTAGTCCGTCGAGGCGTTGACGTGAACGGTGTCGGGCGACCAGTCGGCCGTTGACACCGTAAGAAGCTCGCCCGCGCTCTCGAAAGCGATGGTTCCGCCGCCGTGACCCGGGAAGGTGACACCCCCGGGGAACGGCCCCGACACAGCCACTGCGCCTGTCTCAGAAAGGGCCCAGAAGCGGTCGTTCCCGTCTTCATCCTCCATCACGAAGTGGACGGTACCGTTCACCATCATTGGCCAGCGCTGATCCCTCGGGTCCGGGCAAAGGGGCGTCCAGTCGGAGCCGGAACCTGACCAGAGCCCTGAAGAAGCGCTTCCCCTGTAATGCCTTACCCACCAGGGGGTGCTTCCCGTCTCGATGATGAAACCTTCGGGTCCGCAGGCAATGCTCCTTACAGGAGCGGCTATCAGCAGCTCGGGTGTTCCGCCCGTGACAGGCACCGAGTAAACCCACCCGCTTCCGCCTTCCCTCGAACTCGTGAACAGGATGCGGTCAGCCTCCCAGCCCAGCACAAGGTCCTCGCCGCTGTGAAAGGTCAGCCGTGAGGCGCTACCTCCGGACGAAGGCATGACGTAGACATCGCCTCCCCCGGTGACGGAGCTTGTATAGGCAATCCAGGCGCCGTCGGGGCTCCACTCCGGGTTGGAGACGACCCCTCCCCCGGGTGTCACGCACCTCGGGTCTCCCCCCCCGGCGTCCACCAGGAAGAGCATGCCGCGCCAGACGAAGGCCAGCCCGGTCCCGTCGGGGGACGGGGCGGGATACCTCGCTTCGGTCACCGGTGGGGAGGAGATGACTCCGAAAAGCATTATCAGAAAGAACATCACTTCTCCTTCTGCGCATGTATGAGAAGCCTTGGCGAACAGTCCGGGTCGAAGGGGCTGCCGTCGTAGTCACCCCACAGGTCGCACACCCTGAGGCCTGCACGCTCAGTATCCCCGACTGCTTCCATCACATCGAAGGCGGCAAGCTCGAGGACTACCCTGCGGACATCCCCTCCCCCCCCGGGGTGTTCGGTGGTGTAGACCATGTCGTACACAACCGAACTACGCCCCACGGGGCGGAGAACTTCCTCGTCGAGGGAAAGACGGCGCCCGTCAGGCAGCATGACCTGGTAACGGCGGGTTCTGCCCTCGGGGTACCTTCGGGCGAAGGCGGGGCTGACCTCGATGATGAGCGAACCGCCCCGGTTCAGGACACGGCATGCCTCGCAAAGGGTCGCCCGTCTGCCTTCCCTGTCCAGAATGCATTGAAGCCCGTTGTATGGAAAGCACACGAACATGAAGCTGTGGGAACGAAAGGGAATGAGCTGACCGAGACCCCTCACCCTGGAAGCAAGCCTTACGTCAGCGGGTGCCCACGAGGCCAGCATGGCGGAGCTGGGTTCGAGGGCCGCCATGAAGCTGCCTTCGTAAAGGCTCGCCGCAAGCCTGCCGGAGCCGGCGCCGATCTCAAGGCAGCTGCCCGGATGGCTGGCACGGAAGCTCCTGTAGAACTCCATCTCCCTGAGGTCGTGGGTGAAGACCGTCCCCTCCTCGGCGTTGAAAAAGGGAGCGTAGTCGTCCCAGACGTCAGACGATGAAGGCGCGAATGAATCTTTCAACACCCCCGAGACACTCCTTCTCCCTCTTCTTCAGGTCTTCCAGGGCGGCTCTCGCATGGCATGCGGAAAGGGAATGCAGGCCGGTCAGGGCCGAAGACACCTCATCGAACGCCAGTGCAAGGTCGAGGGCGGCCCGGGTGGAGCCAGGCTTCATTGAGGCGGCTTCCCGGATGAATCCTGCCGCCATCTGTCTGCATTCCCCCATTACCAGCGAAAGATGCGTTCCGGGAAAACCATGACCTTCCGACCTGGACAGAACAGCGATCCAGCGGTCGTACACCCGAGGGCCGCTGACGCAGCCGTACCAGGAGTGGCCGGCGGGGTTGGACCTGCTTGAAACGAAGTAGCGGAGGCTTCCTATGACAACATCCTCACGGGAGGCGGCGGGGCCGGTCGTTCCAAAACCATGGAAGGAAACCGACCGGCATTCCCCGAGCTGCTCCCATGAGCCGTAGTCGAGGCGGTCGGGAAAGGTCTCGCCCCCGGGAACGGAGGGTGCGGCAAGGAGAAAACCGTTCTCGTCGAAGCCGGTGATGAGCTGATGTTCCAGACCCTTGACGGAACACGGCACACCCCTCGATGCCAGACGCCGTATGCCGCGTTCAAGTCTGTTCCTCTCTTCCGCCGTGATGTCGGGACCGAAATGGCCCAGATCGGCGTGAAGGATGCCCAGGTTGGCAAGAAGGCCGTCGAACGCTCCAAAAGGCCAGTTGTGAATGGACTGGCGGCTGATCCCGCGGTCGGCGTTGAGCAGGAAGGCGATCCCCGACCCCCCGAAAAGGAACTGGTCGGAGTGCGGATAACCGTGGTAATCGGATGCTCCGGCAACGACACCCATGAGGGAGGTGCGCATTGGGGGCTGCAGAAGGCTTCTCGCTGTCATCCCGCGAATACCTTTCGCAAGGGGAAGGATCAGAACACGGCGGCCCGCGGCCCGGCCCTGATTATGAAGTTTTCGGGATCGATCTGCACGCCGTTCCTCAGGACCTCGTAATGAAGATGAGGCCCGACCGAACGGCCTGTGCTTCCCAGCCTGGCAATTATATCGCCCCTTTGAACGTGCTGCCCCACCGCCGCGTCCAGCCTTGAACAGTGGGCGTACCTCGTTGACAGCTCGTCGGTGTGCTTGATGACCATGTTCAGCCCCCAGCCGCCGCTCCAGCCGCAGAAGGTAACGACGCCGTCTGCGGGAGCGTGAATGGGGGTTCCGGTGTCGGCGGAGATGTCGATGCCCTGATGGTACCGGACAGCGCCGGTGAACGGGTCGATGCGTGCTCCGAAATCACTGACGAAAATGCCGTGAACCGGCCAGATCGAAGGCGTCTTTCTGAGAAGATCCGCCTTCTCGACAAGAAGCACGGCAAGTGAATCGTAGGCCATCAGTTCAGCGTCGGCCAGCTTTTCGCAGAGAAGAAGCTTGAGCTCGAGATCTTCGATGTACTGGAACATGTTCAGGGGCTCCCTGGAAGGCCCCCCCTCGCGAAGGGTCGAAAAATCGAGATTGAGGTCGGCGGCGGCCATGAAGACCCGCTCTTCCATCTGGGACATGAGGTTGAGCTGTTCCTGAAGGTTCTGTACCCTTGCGCCAAGCTGAAGCAGCTCGCCCTGGAGGATGGCGTAATCCTGGCCGGGCCCTTCTCCCGAGAGAGCGCGCGCCCTTCGGCCCAGCGAGAAGGCACCGCCGAGAAGAAGGCTAAGAACGCCCGCAGCGAGAAAGACGAATATCCTTAACCGGTGGGCATTTATACGAAGGGGCCTGCGGCGGCCCGAAGGGTCTTCCGGTATCCAGTCGAGTGAGCCCCTGAGCAAGACCCGCCGCTTCCGTTACTTCAGAAAATGAAGCAGCGAGCCGCTCTCGCCGCATTCGTGCAGTTTCACTATGGCCCTGTTCTTGAGCTGCCTCACGCGTTCACGGCTGATGCCCATGGTGCGGCCGATCTCAGCGAGAGTGTGCCTTCTGTCGGTGTGTATGCCGAAGAAGAGCTGGATGATGGTGCGTTCGCGATGGTCGAGGATGTCGAGCATGTCGCCCACGCTGCGTTTCAGGGCCTCGTGGAGAACCGCCTCGTTGGGGGCCACGCCGTCGTCGGAGGCGATCATCTCCTGAAAGGTCTTGTCGCTGCCCTCGTAGACCGGGCTGTCGAGTGAGAGATGTGTGCTGTGGATCGACATCATGCCCTCGATCTCGTCGCGGCTGAGGTCGAGCTCCTTCGCGATCTCCTCGGTCGAGGGGTCGCGCCCCAGGGCATGGCCGAGCTCACGAGTCGCACGGCCCATCTTGTAGAGCTCGCCGACCCTGTTGAGGGGAAGCCTGACAATTCGGGACTGCTCGGCGAGGGCCTGGAGGATGGCCTGCCTGATCCACCAGACCGCGTAGGTGATGAAACGGCAGCCCTTGCCCTCGTCGAAACCCTTGGCCGCCCTGATGAGGCCCACGTTGCCCTCGTTGATGAGGTCTTCGAGCGCGACACCCTGGTTCGCGTACTGCTTGGCAATGCTGACCACGAACCTGAGGTTGGCCTCGGTAAGCTCGTTCAGGGCCTCCTGGTCGCCCTCGCGGATGCGCCTTGCGAGGGAGGCCTCCTCTTCCGAGGTGAGTGTGTCGCGGGTGCCGATCTCACGAAGGTAAAGCTCGAGTGACCGGCCCTCTGTTCTTCTGGTCGCCATTCCGCCGCCTTTCAGATACCGTATATTTGAAAAATGTATGGCTTGTTCCAGGGAAGAAAAGAATAGGTGGCAAAGATGTCAAGTCTTGACGGATTGTCAAGGGGTTGACGTGGAGTGGTCGGCCCTTCCCCGTGAAAAGGCTGTCTGCGCCCTCTGCGGCAGCGATTCACCAATCCTTCTCAAGCTATCCGCGGGCTGGCCCGTGTCGAAATGCCCGGTCTGCGGGCTTGTTTACCTCGCTGAACGGCCCACCGAAGCCTCGCTCGCATCGATGTATTCGAACGAGTACTACGACCGCGCCGAGGTCGGGTACGGCGGGTACGTCAAAAACTTCGGGAAGTACAGGGGCATTTTCGAGGGACTTTTCCGGGCAAGGATGAAAAGCCTCGAACGGTTCAGGGGCACCGGCCGCCTTCTCGAACTCGGCTGTGCCCACGGCTTCCTGCTCGACCATCTCCGCAGGCATGGCTACAGCGTGTCCGGCGTCGAGGTGAGCCCCGTCGCCTCCGGTTACGCCAGGGACGTTCTCGAACTCGACGTTCACACGGGCTCGCTCGAATCGGCCGGTCTCCCCGGGGGGCGGCTCGACATCGTGTTGATGCTGGATGTACTTGAACACCTTCACAGGCCGGGTCAGGTGCTTCGGGAGATAGGACGGATACTGAAGCCCGGGGGAGTCCTGCTTGTTCAGTGCCCCTGGGAGCTGACGCATTGGGAAGAGGTGATGGAGACATTCCTGAGGGGCAGGAGGACCGGTCGGATGGATCCCGACGCGGTTCCGGCGCACCTTTACTTCTTCAGCCCCAGAACGCTCGAAGCCATGCTCGCATCAGGCGGGTTCAGGGTGGTGCGCAGTGAGAGCGGCAACTACGGGGCCATCCGGCGAAAGGTCACCCCTCCCGTCATCAGCACCGGCTCTCCCCTCGAAAGGCTCTTCCGTCTTCTGTACTTCAGGCTGGGAGTTCAGGGCATGCTGTACGGCGCGGCCCGTCGCGTGGGATGGGGCAACGGCCTCATCCGCTACGCACGCTTCGAACCGGGGGGTGGGTGACGGATATCCGTTTCTTCCGATTGCCCGGCCCCGGGCGTGAAGTGTGCGGTGTGCTTCCCGAGGACGACCTCTCGGCGCATCTCCGTGGCACGGATGACAGGGACGGGATCCTCGCGGTCAGGGCGGACCTGCTGACAAGGCAGCCGCTCGAACGGCTGCCCCGCGCCGGGGTTGACGGCGTGGCCGCACTCACCTGCACCGGCAGGCCGTGGAACTTCACCTGCGTTTTCACCGACCCTTCGGGCATCGTGACCGCACTCGACGGAAACCCGGGCCCCGAGCATGCCCGCACCAACATATGCCTTGCCGGGGCGTGCTGGTTCTCAAAGCCCGTCCCGCTGAGGGCCACCCTGGAGGAAACTCTCGCCGCCGCCCTGGATGAGGGCGCCGTCATCGGAACCGAGCTTTTCACGCAAAAGGCTTTCATCGTATGTTCCGGGGAGGAGCAGCTCCGTGCATGCCACGCGGTTCTTTCCGGGCATTTCAGGCCGGGCCTTGCGGGCTGTTCTCCGGATGACGGGGTATTCACTCAGGGTTTCGTCGATCCGACATGTTCGGTCACGGGCACACTCTGGACCGCAGCCGGTTCATCTGTCGGCGAAGGGTGCCTTCTTGAGAACTGCGTTGTGCTTGACAATGCCGTGGTGGGTCCCGGGTGCAGGCTGAGAAACACCCTCGTGGAAGCCGGAACACGGGTTCCCGCGGGCACCGTCATGGAAGACAAATACCCGAGCTTTCTGGGAGAATGCAATGCTTGAGAACATCAGGACCTACCTCGACCAGGTGAGCAGCCTGGTCCTTCAGATCCCGCCGGACGGAATCGAAAGGATCACCGGGATAATCCTTGGTGCCTACAGGTCGGGAAAGCGCGTTTTCATCTTCGGCAACGGCGGCGGAAGCGCCACCAGCGCGCACTTCGTCTGCGATCTTGCGAAAGGCACGGCCATGCCCGGAAAACCCAGGCTAAAGGCCATATCACTTGCCGAGAACATGCCGCTCATAACAGCGTGGGCCAACGACACCGACTACACGAACACCTTCGGCGAGCAGCTGCGCAACCTCGTCGAACCCGGGGACGTCGTCATAGGCCTTTCGGGAAGCGGAATGAGCCCCAACGTGATAAACGCCTTCAGGGTTGCAAATGAAGCGGGAGCAACTTCAGTGCTTCTGTCGGGCTACACCGGCGGCGAGGCGGTGAGGGTGGCTTCGGAGTCGCTGGTGGTCCCATCCGAGGACATGCAGCAGATCGAGGACGTTCACCTGATACTCGCGCACATCATCTTCAGGTGCGTGAAGCAGGAGATCTCGACAAAGGCTTAGTCTTCGGGGATCCAGCCGTCGAAGTCCGGCCCTCCCGCGGCCAGTATCTTCCTGAGGGCGTCGCGGAAAGTCTCGATGCCGTCGCCCTGGGCGGCTTCGGGGAAACGCGATTTCCAAAGGTCCCACGACCTTTTCAGGTCGCCGGCCATGACCGCAGTCAGGTTGCCCTCCATCCTTGCCTTTTCGACCATGTCCTGGTTGTAGACCAGCATGTCGCTGGCCAGAACCCTGGCGAACCTCGCGGCGCGCTCGTCGGTCCGGCGGCCGGGATCGGGCGCTGGTTCGGGGGCGGGTTCGGGGGCTTTCCCGGGAGTTTCGGGCTGGACGATGAAAACCTCGGTACAGCTGCGGCACCGGATCCGTTTTGCCCTGCCCCCCAGCTTCTCGGCGGCAATCTGGTAACTCTTTCCGCAACTGGGACATGTAACGACCATATCACACCCTCCCGGAGATGAAATCGCGGAGGCGTTTCACACCCTTCTCAATATCGCTGTTCGAAGCGGCGAAGGAAAGCCTTACGCACCCCTCGGCCCCGAAGGCGCTTCCCGGGATAAGGGCAAGCCCCTCCTCCTCCAGTAGACTAATACAGAAGGCGGCGGTGTCAAGTTTTCCGCAGGCTTTGGAAAGGTCGACGAACACGTAGAAGGCCCCGAGCGGTTCGGGAAAGGACAGCCTTTCGTCCTGTGACAGCAGCGAGCACATGAGGTCGCGGCGGGCATGGAAGGCTTTGAGCATTTCGAGCCTTTCCCTCTCCGCCCTGCCCTCGATCACGGCGAGGGAACCGTACTGGCACATGGTCGGTGCGTTCGAGGTGGTGTGCGACTGAATCCTGCCGGCCATTGCGATCCATTTCGGATCGGCAAGGGCGAAACCTATCCTCCAGCCCGTCATGCTCCAGGTCTTGGAAACACCCGTGACCACGGCAAGCCTGGGCGCCAGGTCGGGCCTTGCGTGCAGAAGGTGCGGAACGGGTTTGTCGCCGTAGTGAAGGAACTCGTAGATATCGTCGGAGATGACCCACATCCCCGATTCGGCTATGGCGTCGGCGATCGCTGATATCTCTTCTTCGCTGTGAACCCTTCCCGTCGGGTTGCTGGGAGAGTTGAAGATCAAACCCTTCGCCCCTTCGGCCGCAGCGCTTCTGACCTCGGAAGCCGTGAGGTGGTTGCTCCCGCCCGCCACCGGAACGCCGCCGAGGCGTTTGACCATCTCGGGATAACTAACCCACCAGGGCCGGGGAATGAGGACCCTGTCGCCCTCGCGGACGACCGCTTCCATGAGGTTGGCGATGCTGTGCTTGGCGCCGCAGGATACGAGCACGCATGCGGGATCGTTGAAGACCCCGTGAAGCGCTCCCCACTTGCGGGCAACGGCCTGTCTGAGCTCGGGCAGCCCGGCGTTGGCGGTGTAGCCGGTTTTGCCTTCCCGCATGGCCTTTTCCGCGGCCTCGATGGCGGCGGGAGGCGATGGAAAGTCGGGCTGACCCGCGGACAGTGAGACGATGTCCCGGCCGGAAGCCCGCAACTCGGCGGCCCTGGCGGTTATCTGAAGGGTCGCGGAACCGAGAAGGGATTCCGCCCTTGGCGCAAACCTGATGTCAGCCATTCTTCCCACGCTCCTCAAGTGCCCTGCGGACACAGGGCAGAACAAGGCTTGAAACGTCGCCGTCGTGCCTGGCGATCTCCTTCACCAGGGTGGACGAGAGGTAAATATTGCTTTCGGAAGGCATCATGTAGATCCCGGTGATCCCGGGCGCCAGGCGCCTGTTCATGAGCTGAAGCTGGAACTCGTACTCGAAATCGGACATGGCCCGAAGCCCCCTGATGAAGACCGAGGCGCCTATCCTCTGCATATGGTTCACGAGCAGGCCCTGGAAAGACTCGACGAAGATGTCGCCCGCAAGTTCGGCCTCGGTGATTGAACGCCTGACCAGCTCAACCCGTTCGGCGGTGCTGAACAGGGTCTGCTTGGGCGTTGCGTCGGCCACGGCGACGGTCAGGTTCCCGAAGATCGGCACGGCCCTTTTGATGATGTCGATGTGTCCCAGTGTGATGGGGTCGAAGGTGCCGGGGTAGACGACTCTCATCCCCGTTCCCTCACAACCTTCTGATGAAGAGCCAGGAGCTTCCATACCTTCTCTTTTCCCAGTCCGGCAGGGCGCCGGGTCCGCCTGCTTCGGCCATGATCACGGCGCCGGGGGCGCACAGGTCTTCCCATGGCAGCGAACCGATCCACGAATATACTTCGGAAGCCCTGTACGGTGGGTCAAGGTACACTGCACCCGGCGGCCCGGCGAGGCCGGTCAGGTCACCCGGCAGCGTCCTGCGCAGTGTTTCCCCGAGCTGCCTGCCCTCGTGCCTTTCAAGGAACCGAATGATCGAGTTGAGGTTGGCCTGGTTCGAGTCGATGAAGACACTTTTCAGGGCGCCGCAGCTCAGGGCTTCAAGACCCATGGCGCCCGTCCCGCAGAACAGGTCCCAGAAGATCATCCCCCCGAGGTCACCCCCGAGGATGCTGAACACCGCCTCCCTCATCATTGATGAGGTGGGCCTCACACCGGAAACGCAGGGCCGGAGGACATGGCCCTTCCATGTCCCCCGGCCGATCCTTGTCAATGTCTCCCGCCTAGTAGGGCCGGATGATGTGCGGGGTTACGAATATCACAAGCTCGGTGCTCTCCACGTTGTCGGACGAGTAGCTGAAGAGCAGGTCGCCCAGGAAGGGTATGTGGCCGAGAATGGGAACCCTTCTTCTCACCGTTGTGGTCTTGCTGCGCATGATGCCGCCGATGACTGCCGTGGCGCCATCGTCGATCATCAGTGTGGTGTTGGCCTCCTGTGTGAGGATTATGGGCTGGTCCGCCGAGGTGGACTCGCCGGAAAGGTCGCTCACCACGGGTCTGAGTTCGAGCGTGACATTGTTGTTGGCGTTGATGTGCGGCGTCACCTCGAGGCTCACTCCCACACTGTAGAGCTGGACGTAGGAGTTGCCCGACTCGTCCTGAAGGGTGAGGGGAACCTGCTTGCCGCTCATGACGAATCCCGTCATGTTGTCGCAGATCGCGATCCTCGGTTCGGAGAGGATGTGCGCCATGTTCTCGGATTCGAGGTAGCTGATCGTTGCGTCGAGGTCGAACATGTCGGTGATGGTTCCGAAGGCTATGCTCCCTACGGGGTCGCCAACCGAAAGGTCGGTGTTCATGCCGGCCCTGGTGAGGTTGTCCGTACGGTTGAGGTTGCCTATGGACCAGTCGATCCCGAACTCGCGGCGGGCCGTTGCGTCGATCTCCACGAGCTTCGCCTCGATCATCACCTGGGCCGTGGGGCTGTCGAGGATGGGCAGCATGCGGCCGATCTCGTTCAGCTTCCTGGGAACGTCGGTGACGATCAGTGAGTTGGTGCGGGAATCGATGCTTATCTCACCCCTGTTCGAGAGAACGCCCTGGGTGGCTGCCTGGATGTCCTCGGCCTTCGCGTACCTTATGATGAAGACCTCGGTGTGAAGGTCCTGAAGGTTCTCCCTCTGGGCCTGGGTCGTTGCCATCTCGTTGACCTGGGAGTAGAAGTCGGTTCGTCTCGCAACCCTGAGAGTGTTGTGGCCGCTCTGCGTGGCCACCAGGTCCTGGCTGGCGAGAATGGCAGTGAGGGCGTCGCACCATCCTATGTTGCGAAGCCTCGCCGTCACGGTACCCTGATAGGTCTCGGGGATGATGATGTTCATCCCGCTCACGTCGCTGATCGAGCGCATCACGGTCCTGATGTCGGCCTCGACAACGTCAATGGTTATCCGGCGGCCGCCGGTGCCGCTCCAGGTCACCGGGAAGCCGTCCTCCACCTGTCTGCCGGATTCGGAGACCCTTACCCCGGAAACGGTGTCGCCTATCGTGGGAACGGGGGATCCACCAACAGGAGTGGAGAGCGGCGGAACGCTTCCGCCGACAACAACGGCCCCGGTTGACTGGGAAGTGGCTGACCATGAGGTGAAGGGGGTTCCCGAAGGATCCGTAAAGAGGGTCAGCACGAGGCGGTTGTCTTCCTGAAGGCTGGTGCTGTAGTTGAGCAGTTCACCGTTCACGTCCACGATCACCCTGACGATCCCCTCGGGGGGAGCCTTGTATTGGCTCGTGCGGACTGCTCCAACACCGCCCCTGTCAACGGCGAAGTCGGTGGCCGGGAGGGCGTGGACCGCGTCCCCCAGGTCGATGACCACCCTCATCGGGTCGGTGAGGAGGAACTTCTCGTAGGTGATGGCGCCGTCGGTGACGATGGTCACCTGGGTTCTGTCACCGCTGGGAACAACCGAGATGTCTGTCACCCTGTAGGCCATCAAAGGAACCCACAGGAGCAGAAGAAGCAAAGGGCTGATTCTTCGCATCAGATACCACCTTCTTCATGCAGCCGCATCGAGTAGATGGTTGGAATGGAGGTTGTGGATCCATCCTGCATCGCCGATCCGACTGTTACTTCCTGTACCACTATGACCTCATTGCTTGTAATCTCTGCAATGTGGGTGTTGTTCGCCAGAACGGTGCCCTCCTGGAGAATGTACGCGACCCCGTTGGCATCTTCCACCATTGCCTGATCCCCACCCGACGGATCAAGTGTGATCCCGACCAGATGAAGTTCCTCTATGCTCAGATCGGCGAGGGGCCGTCTGAGATCCCGTCTGGCGGCCGGGAACTCGGTGAAGGGGTCCGGCCTGCTGGAGACTGATTCGTAGATCCGGAAAACGCCGCTCACCGCCACGCCCGATGCGGCAACACCGGTTGCCCCTGATGGCGGCTGACCGGCGCTCTGCCCCGCAAGGCTGAGTTCGATCCGGGCAAGGTCGTAATCGGGAAGACGGGTTTCCACCTGGTCAAGCCCGGACCACACGGACAACCCCTGATCGGTCAGAAGCCAGACCGGGGATGAGCCGCAGGCGCAGATCTGCCTGGGGTTTTCCGAAGAGTGGTCAGCGAGCGCCGCGCCTCCGGAAAGCGAACGTATGCCTGACTCGCTCATTACGAGTGCGGACTGGTGAAGGCTGCCGGGCCCGTGGGAAGCCCACTCGCCGGGAGCGGTCCTGAGGTAGACCACTGAGCCGTCTCCGGCGTACATGTCCCGCCCGTCATTCGCGAGAACCGTCACACCGTCGGGAAGGTCTTCTGTG
Source organism: Candidatus Fermentibacteraceae bacterium (assembly GCA_041750285.1). Lineage (GTDB taxonomy): Bacteria > Fermentibacterota > Fermentibacteria > Fermentibacterales > JCC-6 > UBA6080. The sequence continues at coordinate 253,653 of JBGSZS010000004.1, forward strand.
CGGTACAGCCCGACCCTCGAGTCAAGAAGGGCCAGAGTGCCGTCGGTGTTTATCCAGGCCCAGTCCTGGTCAGCACGGATGAGCCCTCCGAGCGGAGGAACGTTTCCCGTCGCGAAACTCTGGAGCGAATCGGTATGGGGGTTGAGCAGGACCGATCCGTCCTGGAAGAGAACCAGAAGGTCGCCTTCCGACGAAGCGATATCGATGGAAGGCACCGTCTTCTGGAAGGGGAAGACCTCCGCCTGACCCCCGGACACCAGGATGGCTTCCCCCGGTGTGAGAAGGACGGGCTCGCCCTCGAGCAGGGCGAGATCGAAGGCCTCTTCCGCTCCCTCGATCCAGGAGGGGTTCCACACTCCCGTTTCCCGGGACCATGAAAGGAGCAGACCGGAGGCGCCCAGCAGATGCGCGCCGTTCTCATCGGCCTGCATCGCCGTGACCGGACCCGGTGTGTCAACCGACAGCCATCCCGCAACCGCTTCCGGCTGCACGACGGTAACCGTGCCCCCCTGCGAGCCGGTTGTCTCCTCCCCGTCTCCGGGGCCGCATGCCGGCACGAGAAGAAGGAGGGCGACCGCGGCTGCAGGAACTTTAACGGTCTTCAGCATGATTTCCTGACCTCCTTCCCGCTCATGGTTGCACGAAGGCCCTGAAGGTGAACGACGCCTCGATATTGTCGAACTTTCCCTCGGCTGCCTTCTGCTGGTGAATTTCGAGGTTGGTGACGGCGCTCATCAGCATCTCCTGCGTGAGCTGGTCGAGAAAGACCCCCAGCCTGTGAAAGCGCCCCGTCAACCTGACCTGCCAGTCGTAGACCAGATACTCGCCTTCCGGGACGTACTGCATGGGAGTGAGGGACAGGATCGTAAGACCGCTTCTGCCGGCCCCTCCGGTGAGCATCTCCATCACTTCCTCCTGGTCGTAGACCCTTGGAAGAAGCCTGTCGAGCGTGTTCAGCTCCTGAGTGTACATCTCTATTCTCTGCGCCATCACCGCAAGGTCCTCGGAGGTCCTGCTTCTGAGGCTCTGGTGTTCGATCCTGCGCATTTCGAGGTTCTGCTCCTCGATCGCGATCTCCTCAGTGAGGCCCTTGGCCAGGAACATGAAGTAACCCAAGACAATGGCAGCGAGAAGAAGAATACCTATGATGAACCTCAGGACCCGCGCATCGCGAAAATCTATCGCCATGGTGAATCCTTTCCTCTTGAAACCGGGGTGTCCGTTCCCTTCATGAGATCACGTCCCTTAAAGGAAATCGGTGATGGCTATGTCCCAGACCACCAGAGTGTCACCCGCGGTGACAGTGAAGGGGGACTCGTCGTAGGTCCTGTAGGTGTAGCTCATGCCCAGAGCGTATGCCTTGAGGCCGCAGGTTCCCGATCCGGACATGCCGTAACCGCCTATCCCCTCCTCACCCATGGATGGGAAGAAGGGGACCTCAAGCATGAAAACCCCGTTGGCATTCGTGAGGGTGGAGACCGTGGGCATCGAAAGGCTGTCAGGGTCAACATCCAGAACGATCATCGCGCCTTCGAAGGGTACCGTCATCGTGGAGTCTTCAAAGACCCTTCCCGTGATGTATGCCTTGGTCTCCGTGGTGCCGAAGGGATCGCAGCCGGCTGCGAGCAGAACCGCTGCGACCACGACGAAGAACAACAACTTTCTTTTCATGACTCCTCCGTCACATTCCGGCGTAGTCGCCCACCAGGGGTTCAAGGGACGACAGGTTTATTCCGACACTCATGGAAAAACGATACCTTGTTTCATTCCCGGCCCCTTCTTCGAGAGGGGCAACATCGTAGCTCTGACCGAAATCTCCGGTGAGGAAAAGTGTCTGGGTTCCGTCGGGGGTGATCTCGGAGAGCCGTCGCTGGAACTCGATCACATCGCCCCAGGACCTTGCGATGCCTGTTATCTGAAGATCGGTGCCCATCAGGGAAAGGTCGGTGAGGTAGATGTTCTTGCCCGACTCTTCAGCCAGTGCGGATTGCTGCGGATAAAGGGCCCTGCACAGGTATTCCAGAACGTAGACAGTGCTCTTCTGCTGAAGTGAGAGGCTGGCGATGGCCGCACGCTTCTGATTGACGGTCTGCTCGAGGGCGGTGACCTCCTGCTGTCTGGAGAGCTGTTCCTCCATCCTGGCGATCTCGGCGTCGACGGAAGCCACTTCAGCCCTTATGTCGTCACGCTTCTTCTGCATGCTCATGTAGTGAAGCCCAAGAAGGATGACGCACACGACCACCAGCCCCAGTGGCAGCCAGCTGATGACTGCCGCCATGGGCGAGGCATCGGCGGCTGCAGCGGAGGCCTTGGTCTTCTGTTTCTCCTCCTCGGGCAGGATGTTGATGTCCATGTCGCCGGGAACGAAGCCCCGAAGGGCCAGGCCCGTGGCCACGGAAAGCAGGGCATCGAGCGTTGACTGCTCGTCTTCCGAAACGAGCCCGGGTTCGACCTGAATGTTCCTGAAGGGGCTGAACCGTTCCACGGGCAGCCCGTGCTGCTCGGAGAGAATGGAAGCCAGATCGGGCATGAGCGAACAGCCGCCGCTGATGTACATCTTGTCGATCCTGGTGCTTTCGCCGGATGCCTGGAAGCTGATGAAGGACCGTCTGACGCTTGTCGACAGCTCCTGTATCACGCTGCTGACTGCGTTTTTGACGTCATCGAGGCTGACGCCCTCGGGGAGGTTGCCGCGAAGGACCCCTTCAGCAGTCTCGTAGTCGAACCCCAGGAACCTCTGCACCGCCTCGACGAACCGTGTTCCCCCGATGGCGAGGTCGCGGTTGAAGCTGGGGATGCCGTTCTTCGCGATTACGAGGTTGGTGTTGTCGGCGCCTATGTTCAGGATGGTCACGCACTCGTCCTCGGACGGGTTGTAGGCGAACTGGTAGGCCCGAAGCAGGGCGAACTGCTCGAGGTCCACGCTGGCGGTGCGAAGGCCGGCGCCCTGGATGATGCCCCTGTGAAGATGGATGACCTCCTTCTTGGCCGCGACGAGAAGGACTTCCATCTGACCGGGTCCGGCCTCTTCATTGATTATCTTGAAATCAATGCTGACCTCGTCCACCCTGAAGGGGATGTGCTGCTCGGCTTCCCAGTGGATGGCCTGACGGGCCTGGGCCTCGGTCATCTTCTCCATCGGGATTCGCCTGACGATCACGCTTCTTCCGGAAACCGCGGAGTTCACCGCCTTGGGCTTGATGCCCGCCTTGGTGACTGCGTCTCCGATCGTGGATACAAGATGGTCCCTGTTGACCACTTCGCCGTCGACAACGGTGCCGGGAGCAAGTTCCACAACCGCGTACCTGCTGAGCTTCATTGCCTTGCCGGCCCTTGTAAGCTCAACAACCTTGACGGAGTGACTACCGATATCGAGGCCGACGGTGGTTTTTCCCGAACCTCCCAAGATCAGCATCTTCTCCCTCCCGGGAACCGATCCGGACCCTGCCGGATCAATTAACGGCCGCAAGATGTTTGCGACGCATTTATCATAACTCCATCCGGAGTTTAGCACATGGGAAAGCCTGCGTCAATACCCTAATTTCATAAGTATCGAATTTCATATTTTCCCTTGACACTCGGTCGCCATTCCGTATCTTTCCCGCATGGGAGGCTGAAATGGCAAACGAGAACGGCAACGGAAACGGCCCTGTTGTGAGGTTCAACGACATCGAGGTCCACAGCGAACCTTCGGTGAGGCTCACGGTTCCCGTCAGACCAGACCAGGAAGAGGTTCTGTCCAGAATGGTCCGCACCATTTCCCAGACCCGTTCCCGGCAGAACCGAAGTCAGCGGATCACAAAGGCAACATTGATGAGGGCTTACATCGACGCCCTGTCATCCCTGGCGATCGACCTCGAGGAGATTCCAGACGAAGCCACCCTGCTCGACAGGCTTCTTGAAGCTATGCATCAACGACCTCGGGCCATTACCTGACAAGACACATCACAGAATTCCCGCAAATAGTTGCACATCCTTACACAACTGTTCCGTCGGGTATGACGGCGCCCTTCGGTATCACAATGATCCCGTCCCTGATGAACCAGGAATCGCCGTCGGCCTCTTCCAGACCCGCTTCGTTCACCAGCCTCACGTTCAGACCGATCCTTGCGTTCTTGTCGATGATTGCTCTGCGGATAACCGATCCTTCGCCAACTCCCATGGGCGGAAGGGATGGGTCGACCGTCGCGGGGTCCTGAGGGTGGCCGCGCCAGAAGTCAGCCCCCATCAGTACAGTGTCCTCCAGTATGCACCCCTTGCCCAGATAGCTTCTTATCCCCACCACCGAGTTCCTCACGTCGGCGCCGTTGAGGTCTGAGGCGTCGCAGACTATGGCATTGTTGAGGGTGCAGTTCCGCAGGCGGGCGCCCGGCAGCGCCCTTGCCCTGGTGTAGAGGGGCGAGAACTGGCTGTACATGTCGAAGGCCGGATCGGGCATCGCAAGGTCGATGTTCGCCTTGAAGAAGCTCTTGATGGTCCCGATGTCGGACCAGTAGCCCCTGAAAGGGAAAGATGTCATGCGGTAGCGGCCCAGTGCGCAGGGAATGATCTCCTTCCCGAAATCGTCGTGCTCCGGGTTCTGGGTGAGAAGGTCGTTCAGTACCTTCGGCTTGAAAAGGTAGATGCCCATGCTGCCCAGAAAGGGCTGGTCATCGGGCACCCACTCCGATGAGCTTTCGAGGCCCGAAAGCCTTTCCGGGGATGGTTTTTCGTGAAAGCCCATGATCTCTCCGCGTGAGTCGACCTGTATTATGCCGAGCCCCGACGCTTCATCACGGGACACGGGCTTGGAGGCGATGCAGATGTCGGAGGAGGTTTCGGTGAAGTGGGCTATGAAATCCAGGAAATTCATCCTGTAGAGCTGGTCGCCGGAAAGGATCAGGACCAGGTCGGGCTGCAGCGACTGTATGTGTATCATGCTCTTGCGAACCGCGTCGGCGGTTCCCTGGAACCACGAAGCGCTCTCGTAGGTCTGTTCCGCAGCAAGGATGGACACGAAACCGTTGGTGAACCTGTCGAACCTGTAGGTCTGGGCGATGTGCCTGTTGAGGCTTTCGCTGTTGTACTGGCTCAGGACCAGTATCTGCCTTATCCCGTCGTTGACGCAGTTGGATATGGGTATGTCTATGAGCCTGTACTTCCCGCCGATCGGAACGGCGGGCTTGCATCGAAGCTTGGTCAGGGGGAACAGCCTTGTTCCCCGGCCACCACCCAGGATCACTGCAACCACATTCCTCATCACGGTTCCCCCTCAGGTTTCGAGCCGCATCCACGATTATTTCCCAAACACCGCGGAAGTCAACCCGAAAAAATACACCGGCCTTGAAGGATCGCCCGGGATACCTTGACAATGTTCAATACCAGCTTATGTATTGTTAAGGATTGGAGGTGCAAATATGGATATTGGTGAAGTCAGGTGCCCATCCTGCAAAAAGCTCATGACCCCTGTGAAACTTACCTGCGCCGAGTGTGCCATTTCATTGGCGGGATCCTTCACGGCCTCTCCCCTTGCACAGCTTCCGCCGGAAGACCAGGCGATAGCCATGGCCTTCATCCGAAGCTACGGGTCGATCAAGCAACTGCAGGACATACTGGGAGTAAGCTACCCCACAGCAAGGGCCAGACTGGACAGGCTGGTCAATTCACTGAACAGGACGATGGAGGCCGATGTCAATCCGGATCAGACACTGAACAGACTGGCAAAGGGCGAGATTTCGTTCGACGAAGCCCTGAGGTCGCTGTGATGCCCGCCATGTTCCTGATGATGAGATTCGGCAGAATGCCGTTCTCCGTCCCCCTGCCATGGTTCCTTCTATGGGCCCTGCTGCTGCCTTTCGCGCTCCTTGCGCAATTGGCGGGCTGGATGACCCTGGCACTCGGCATAAAGGCTCACGCCGCCCGGGTGCTGCAAGTATCCATGGCCGCATGGAGCATTCTTCCGGGCTTGCACGGGCTCGGAATATCCGTGCGGTCGAAGAGTGAAAATCTGCAGTTCAGGTTCGTTTAGGTTTGTAGAAAGGGAGGATTTGCCATGAACGAAGCGAGAATGAAGATCCTCGAGATGCTCAGCAAGGGCAAGATCTCGGTCGAAGAGGCTTCAGCACTTCTCGAGAAGGTTATAGTACGCGAGCAGGCGCCCGAGGCCGAACCCGCCGGTGAAACGAACGGAAGCGCTCCGGTCAGAAAGGGAGTGCCCAAGTACCTCAGGGTGGTGGTGGACAGCGCCGATGGCGACAAGGTCAACGTCAGGGTTCCCATGAGCCTGATCCGCACGGGCCTGAAGCTCAGCTCGCTCATGCCGGCTGATGCCGCCGAGGCCGTTCTGGAAAAGGGCATCGACCTTTCGGCCCTGAAGAACCTTGACGGCGAAGAACTGGTGGAGGCTCTCCGTGAACTCTCCGTCGACGTGGACAGCGCGGACGGAGACAAGGTAAGGGTCTTCACGGAATAGAACGGGGTCGGGATGAAAATCGCCCTTGCCGGCTTTCCACGGTGCGGCCGTTCGACGCTGTTTCACGCCCTGGCGGGTTCATCCAGGGCAGACACGGCAAAACCCCTCACGGTAAGGGTGCCCGACCCGAGGGTCGATTTCCTTGCCGGTCACTGGCGCCCGAAAAGCGTTGTGAATGCAACGGTTTCCTTCAGTGACCTGCCCTCCCCGGCGTTCGGGGCCAAGGGCATGGCCCTTCTGCGGGAAGCCTCGGCAGTGGTGCTGGTGCTTGACAACCACTCAACGGGAAACCTTGAGGAAAGCCTTCGCGGAGCCGAGGCGGAGCTCATCCTGGGAGACCTTGCGATACTGGAGAAGCGCCGGGACAGGCTGCGGAAGGAAAGCAAATCGGGCTCCAGGGAGTTCGTACTGATCGACAGGGCACTTGCCCTCCTGTCAGAGGAAGTGCCCCTCAGGAAGGCCGGGTTCTCAAAACAGGAGCGGACCGAACTCTCCCCCTACGCCCCCGCATCGCTTAAACCCCTGATGGTGGTTTCCAACCGCTCGGGCCCGGGAATCGGGGATGAAACCGCCGCCAGGGAGGCCGCCGAGGCCGCGGGGGCCGCCTTCCTCACGATCGATGCCGGTCTGGAACTCGAACTCTGCGAGCTGCCCGAGAGTGAGCGCTCCGAGTTCCTCTCGGACATGGGCTACAGCGATTCGGGGCTTTCCCGGATAATCCGGTCGGCCTATTCCCTTCTGGACCTCGTGAGCTTCCTCACCATGGGGCCCGACGAGGTAAGGGCGTGGCCGATCCCAGCGGGAAGCACCGCGCTGGAAGCCGCCGGAACGATCCACTCCGACCTTGCCCGGGGGTTCATCAGGGCACAGGTGATCCCTTACGCCGTATTCCGTGAGACTCCGGACGAGACGGCCCTGAAGAAAAAGGGCGCGGTGGGGCTGGAAGGAAAGGACTACGTCGTGAAGGATGGCGACATACTGGAGATCAGGTTTTCGGTCTAGCTTCGTTGGTCCTGTTTATTATGCTGGCGACCTCGGCGGCGGCCAGAAAGATCACGCAGAGCCAGTAAACCCAGAGAAGCGTCGCCATGACCCCGATGAACGACCCGTAGACGAACCCCCAGCTGGGTCTTGAGATCGACCACATGTAAAGGCTCGTCCCCGCTGCGGTGAATACCGTGCACGCAAGCGCGGTGGGTATGGCAAGCTTGAGCGGTATCCTCCTGTTGGGTCCGGCCCAGTACAGCAGGAAGAAGACCAGAAAAGCGAAGGTGAAGCTCAGCACCCTTCCCAGAAAGCCGGTAAGCGCCGGGCCTACCAGGGGTGTTCCCGAAATGATCCTCCCCGCGCCCGATTCGACGGCGACCCTCGCGCCAACAGTTGACAGGACCGCGAGCATGAAGCAGATGGCGACCAGCATGGCCAGCACGAAATCGAAAAGCTTCCCGAGGACCATGTGCCTTCCGGGAGCGCTGAAGATCCGGTCGAGTGCGGTGCGTATGGTCCCGAACAGCCTGCTCACCATCCAGAGGAGTGTGAAGAACCCTATGAAGCCAACAGCCGTGCTCTGGTGCTGCACGGCATCCTGAAAGTCGAGGATGACGCTTTCCGCGATGAATGGCTTCAGTTCGGTCAGCCAGTTCAGAAAGCCTTCCCTGAGGGTGGAATCCCCCATGGCAACGCCGCTGCTGACCGCGAAGATGAGAACGGCCAGGGGAATGGCGGTAACGATGATGTTGAACGCCACCGCTGCGGCGCTGAAGTAGATGCCGTGATTGTCCCAGCTGTAGTAAAGGGTTCTGAAGAACCAGCGGAATCCGGTGGAAAATCCCCTCAACCCGCCCCGCAGATCACTCCACCGTGACGCTTTTGGCAAGGTTCCTCGGTTTGTCGACATCACATCCCCTGGCCACAGCCACATAGTAGGCCAGAAGTTGCAGCGGGATCACGGTGAGAAGGGGTGTTAGCTGGTCGGCTACTGCCGGGACTTCGATCACCCACTGGGCGTGACTGCGGATCTCGGTGTCCCCCTCGGTGGCGACCACCAGGATCCTGCCCCTTCTGGCCTTCACTTCCTGAATGTTGCTCATGATCTTGTCGTACGCCGCATCGCGGGCGGCGATCACAGCCACGGGCATCAGGTCGTCGATGAGGGCTATGGGGCCATGCTTCATCTCCGCGGCGGGATAGCCCTCGGCGTGTATGTAGCTTATCTCCTTGAGCTTGAGAGCACCCTCGAGGGCCACCGGATAGTTGACCCCCCTGCCCAGGTACAGGAAGTTGGAGGCGTAGGTAAACTCACGGGCAAGGCTCTGGATCTCCCCCGCCCTCCCCAGAATGGTCTCGACCTTGTCCGGTACCTCACGGATGCTGTTCGCCAGTGAAAGCCCTTCCGCAAGGCTTATGCATCCCCTTGCCCTGCCCAGCGCCAGGCCGATCAGGGACAGGATCATCACCTGACTGGTGAAGGCCTTCGTGGATGCCACGCCTATCTCGGGTCCGGCGTGTATGTAAACACCCGCGCTTGTCTCCCGGGCTATGGTTGAACCCACCACATTCACGATGCCGTAGCAGGCCGCACCTTTCTCCCTTGCCAGTTTGAGGGCTGCGAGGGTGTCGGCCGTCTCCCCGCTCTGGCTTATGACGAGAACCACCGTTCCCTCGCCTATGACGGGATCACGGTAACGGAATTCGCTTGCGTACTCGACGTCGACGGGAATCCGCGCCATCGACTCGAGGACGTACTTGCCGATAAGTGCCGCGTGCCATGAGGTTCCGCAGGCAGTGATAATGATGCGCCTGATGCCCTGCATGTCTTCCGGGGTCATGTTGAGGCCGCCCAGGTGTGCGGTGCCCTCGGTCATGTCCAGCCTTCCCCTGAAGGCGTTCCTGAGGGATTCGGGCTGGGAGTGTATCTCTTTCAGCATGTAGTGGGGAAACCCGTCCTTCTCGATCTCGGAGAGGTCCCAGTCCACATGGGTCATGCGGTCGCGGATCATCCTGGGATCACTGCCGTGGCTGTGGACCCCCCTTGTCGTTATCTCGACGAGTTCACCCTCTTCAAGGTACACGACATCACGCGTGTGGGCAACTATGGCCGCCACATCGCTTGCAACGATGTTCTCGCCGTCGCCGATACCCACCACGAGCGGGCTGCCGTACCTGGCAGCCACGAGCGTGGATGGCTGGTCAGCGCTGACCACCGCTATCCCGTAGGCTCCCCGGACAATTGTGAGGGCTTTCTTGACGGCCGTGAGAAGGTCTCCCGAGGCCTTCATCTCGCGGCCGATCAGCTTGGTCAGCACCTCGGTGTCGGTTTCGGACTCGAACACCTCGCCCAGCGCTTCGAGCTTCACCTTCAGGCTCTTGTAGTTCTCGATGATTCCGTTGTGGACGAGCGCGATCCGGCCGGAGGAGTCGGTATGCGGATGTGCGTTCTCGGTCGAGGGCTCGCCGTGTGTCGCCCACCGGGTGTGGGCTATACCGGCGGTCGCTGCGGCGCCTTCGCCCGGGTCGAGCGCGGCCAGCTCGGAAACCCTGCCCACGCATTTCCTGATGACCAGGGAATCGTTGTACTGAAGGGCGTAACCGGCGGAATCGTACCCCCGGTACTCAAGCCTTCTCAGGCCGCAGAGAAGGATGTCGAGCGCGGGCCTTGTGCCAACATATCCCACTATTCCGCACATGAGCACACCTTTCGGAAAAAGGCTGAACAGGCTTCCAGCGGCCCGGGGGTCGAGCTTTCGCCGATGAAGCGCACCGCCGGCTCCGTTCCGCTGGGTCTTATATGAAACCAGCCCCATTGCCTGCGGTACCATAACCCATCCCGGCAGTCGGTGGGGGGGCCGAACTCCTCTTCGAGAAGTCTGGCGATGCATGCGAAGTCACCTGAACGGGCAACCTTGGTCTTTATCGAAAAGAACCTTGGAAAGGTCTCCGCCCAGCCTGAAAGGGTCATCCCCGGGTTTTCCCTGAGGAACGACACCACCATTGCCATGGCTACGGCGCTGTCCCTTCCGGGATGGCAGAGCGGGTAGATCACCCCGCCGTTGCCCTCGCCCCCAAGACCGGAACCCAGCCTTTCCATCTCCTCGACCACGTTGACCTCTCCCACGGGGCATCGGTGCACTGTGCAGCCGTGACGGGCCGCGGCCTCTTCCGATAGCATCGAGGTGGAGAGGTTGATGACGACCGGTCCGGGGGTGTGGCGAAGGATGTGATCGAAAGCCAGTGCGAGGGTGTACTCCTCGCCTATCGGAACGCCCCGGTCCGCCACCAGGGCAAGCCTGTCACCGTCGGGGTCGAACCCGAAACCGGCGTCGGCGCCGGACTGCGCCACAGCCCGCGCAAGGTCGGACAGGCTGTCGACAGTGGGTTCGGCCACCCTGGGGAACTCGCCCCCAGTTGTCATGGTGGGGTTGATCATCGTCCACTCCACTCCCATGGCATCCATCAGGGCCGGACCGAGCGAGGCGGCGGTTCCCCCCGTCACGTCGAGAACGACCCGGAGAGGCCTTCCCACGGTTCTCACCAAAGGCAGTGAGACAACCCTGCCCACATGCCTTTCCACCGAGCCGGGAAGGACCTGCGGAATCCCGCAGGAGTCGAATCCCCTGAACTCCCTCTCCGCACCGAGAAGTGCCATGAGCCTCCCGCGGGAGGCGGCCCGGAGGAACACACCGTCGGGACCGACAAGCTTCAGGGCGTTCCAGCAGCCGGGATTGTGGCTGCTCGTGACGGCAATGCCCCCCGCGACACCGGATGCCATGGCCTCGAGCTGGACCGTCGGGGTTGGAACGACACCGAGAAGCACCGGCGAGCATCCGACCGACATCAGGCCGGCGCAAACGGCGGCTTCGACTGCAGGTCCGCTCCGGCGGGTGTCACGGCCAACGACGACGGGACCGGGACCCACGAGCTCACCGAAGGCTGCGGCGTAGCCCATGGCGTCAAAAACGGTGAAACTGCGGCCAAAGACACCGCGGATACCTGATCCGCTGACTATGGGATTCTCACGCATGCGTTTCCTTCTGGGCGGGAATGGAGCCGGCGAACGGAGTCGAACCGTTGACCTGCGCATTACGAGTGCGCTGCTCTGCCAACTGAGCTACGCCGGCCCCGAAAGGGTTCGTAATTCTAAGCCGGAGGAGCCGACCGGTCAACGCCAGACCGAGTTTCCGCCTCCGGCCAGGGATACGGAAAGTCCGAGAAAGTACCCTTTGAACCCCAGATCGGTTTCGGCGGCCGGAAAGATGTAGCTGGTCTGTCCGTCGAGGATGACATTGTCGGTCTTCAGGTCCATCCATACGGAACGGTACTGAAGCCTGCAGGAGAGGGGACCCCACAGGGAGATCTCGCTTCCCGCGGTGAAACCGTACCCCACGCTCCCCCCCGAAGCTTCCATGAAGCTTCCGAAATCATCGGTTCCCGAGTAGTCCCCCCAGCAGCCCGAGACTCCGGGGCCGGCAAACACCGACAGCCCTTCGAGAGGGTTGACCACTGCCACGGGAAACACCCACAGAAGAACGGCTTCGATCTCTCCGTCCCATCCCGGAACGCCTTCCTTCCTGAACCAGGCTCCGCCCAGGAAAAGGTCAACGGGAAGGGGGGACGCCAGAGTGGCCTCTCCCCCGAGGGACAGCCCCGGGGTCTTGAACCTCTCCTGGTAGAATCCCTCGGAGGGATCGAGGCTGCCCGCAGCAGGGCCGAAGGAGACCTCAAGGCCGCCGGGAAGCCCGGATGAAAGTAGCAGAAGAAGCGCCGCCAGGCAGCTCATTGAAAGATCCTCCCGGTAGTTGTGAACCCGTTTCCGAAGCGGTCAGACTTCCCTCGGGTCCGTTATCACACCTGTCACTGCGGCCGCGGCCGCGGTCTCGGGGCCTGCCAGGCACACCCGGGTATCAGGGGTGTCCGGCACATCCCGCGAGCCCTCCCCCGATGTCGATATGCATGTCTCCCCGGGAGCAAGGACATCCGAACGCTGCGGAATGTCGTATCCGGGTGGAAGGACCGATGCCCCCGCGAGGACGAACTCTTCGATCAGCCCGTTGCGCAGAGCCTTCAGGTAGACGTCCCGGGATGCAGGACACACGAAGAGGCGCACCCCCGGTGCGGTCTTCCTGCCCCTCATGACGTCCGCGGCCGCCTGGAGGTCTTCGGTCCCACCGTTTTCGCTGAATCCGAGCAGGACCACGTCCACGCGCCTGCCCGCGAGATCACCGACGGGCTGTGGATCGGTGCGGGAACCGGCAGGGGCTATCATGGGGGGGATCGAATCCAGGTCGTACCGCTCGACACAGGCGAAGTCGGCGTCGGAATCGCTCCACAGCGCCCAGCGGCAGATGGAATGCGAACAAAGGAAGTCTTCGGTGGTGCCGTCGGCCGGAAAGACGGCGATCGATGCGCCCAGGTCGGCACCCGCTCCCGCCAGGATCATCCGTTCGTAGATCCGAAGGCCGCTGATGGCGCTTCCGTGAAACTCCACGGCTTTGCCCGCCACGCCGCGGGTGCCCGCGAGCACCGCCAGGGCAAGGTCACGGGCGCCCACCCTTTCCCGCAGCCCTCCCGTTAACTGTATGTCAACCGTTTCGGGCACCCTTGCCTTGATGGTACCGGTGTGCCATGCCTCTGCCGCTTCCTGGACGGTTATGCGAAAGGCGGCGCAGTTGAAGGCGCCATGGGTGCAGGTGCGTCGGTCGGTGCCGCCCAGGATGCTGCCCGGAAGCGCGAGGAAGCTCTCCGCCAGAACCTGCTGGCATGCCCCCGAACCGGGTTCGTACAGGTTTCTCACTCCCGTTGCCGAGGCAAACCGGCGTATCTCGCCGTGTTCGGACGCATCTGCGCCCACCGGAGGCACGGCGCCGTCCAGGACTATGAAAAGCCTCTCCGGGTGTTTCACCGTTCCCTCGGGGTTGCCTGTCCTGAAAGCTTCGAGGACCCTTCCGGTATCGCTGCGGGTCACAAGGAGGTCGGGCTCGATGGAGACTTCATCCCCCTCGGATACGGGATGACCTGCGGCTCTTCCCAGTATTTTACGGGCAAAGGTCTCTCCCATGGCGATCCTTTCCGTGAAACGTGTCAACATGGATAGTATGAAGCCCGGTCAAGGTTCCTCGCAACCCGTCCCGGACCCCGGCGCAGTCACTCCCATGCTGGGATTTCGGAAAGACCTCGGGGGGAAAGCCCGTACACACCCCTCTCCCGCCTTTCGAACCAGCCGTACACGTTGCGGTACAGGATCGAAAGTGCATCGGGCATGGACAGGGCGCAGGAGACTGCTGAAGCCCGGGAAGGCCCGTTTTCCCTCAGGAAGAGGGCTGCTGAAAGGGCTTTTCTTCGATACATCGTCATTATGCCGCGGCGCCGGCTGCAGCCGCCGGTGTTGGGGTCGCCGGAAAGGGCGGCATGTTCACGGAGGAGCCGTCCCCTCTGTTTCCTGTTGTTTCGGGGTACGTAACGGCAGGGATCGAGTTCGGGCTGGACCGCTCCCGTGGACGGATCGACCAGCAGCAGTCCAATACCGAGCATGCGCAGCAGCTTGGACACGCCGCGCCGGTCCGATTTCCAGAGGCCTGCCCAACTGGGCACCGCTATGTAAACCCCGTCCGCCACGGCCAGCCTGTCAACGGCCTGCAGGATGAGGCGCAGGTTCAGAAGCAGCTTGAGCTCAACGGCCAGAACCATGCCGTCCCGCACGGCCAGAACGTCGCAGGGGCCCACTTCGCCCCTCACGGAGTACCCCTGGCCTTCCAGGAAGTCGCGGACAGGCCCGTAGAGATCGGTTTCCCTCATGCCGGTATCCTACTGAACCCCGGGAACAATGCCACGGCGATCAAGGTAGATACAGTGCCGCGGGAGGGCCTTCGGCCGGTTTCTCGAGGATTAACGGCACGAACCCTTTGTGAGACCTTGTCCGGAGCCTGTTGCTCCGGGACTTGTACGACGGCTCACCCGCGGTTCCCCGCCGCCCTGAAGACACCCCAGAAAACCGGTATGGTGATACCTTCCGGAAGGGATTCCCCGCTTGCGCCGAGTTGCAGCCTCAGGAACTCCCCGTCCGGTTCCTCCCGGAGCGGACCGACCTCCCCAGTCTCCACGGCTTCATAACCCGCCGCTCTGAAAGCCTCCCCCATCACCGAGCCGAACATGGGGTCAAAGCCTTCCGCTTCAAGCGAGGCGGAGAGTTCGGACACCAGGGGGCAGCCTTCCGGGTCCTGGTAGGAGAACTCACCCGCGACTGCGTACAGACCGTCTTGGCCCAGGGCCCTTCCCACCCTTCTCAGATAGGTCACGGGGTCACCCAGCTGGTAGAGGAAGAACGAGCTGATGTAGATATCGGCGGCGGGTGTGTACCTTGTCGCGTCGGCCCTTACGAAGGTGCAGCCCTCAGGCATCCCGGGCCTTTCCACTTTGTCGATGCAGGTGATCCGTGCCGGTGTTAGTGGAAGAAGCTCGCGTGAGAGAAGGCCGCTGCCGCAGCCTGGTTCCACTATGGCCGAAACCCTTCTAAGGGGAAGCAGCGAGTAGACATGGCGCCTTGTCGCACGAAGGTTAAGGAACTGACGCCGCAGAACGGAATCCGGTGTGCGGGGGCTCATTCCCTTATATGCTCGAGCCCGAGGTCCAGAAGCTTCCGCACATGGTGGTCGGCCAGGCTGTAGTGGATGTGCCGGCCCTCCCGGCGTCTGCTGACCAGTCCCGCAAGCCTGAGCTTCTTCATCTGGTGTGACACCGCCGATACGGAAAGCCCCATTTCTGCCGCAAGTTCGCAGACGCACCGGCTTCCCGCATTGAGATGGAGAAGAATGGAAAGGCGGGTGGGGTCGGAGGCCTGGAAGAACAGGTCACCCATGGCTTCTATCTCCCTGAAGGTAACGCCCTCAGGAGTCGCAGCCACAGGAACCCCCGTCGATGCTGGCCTCGTAACCCTCGGCCCTTACGACCGCGAGGGCTGCGCATGAACTGAAGCCCTCACCGGTTTCGATCAGCGCTTTACCGGGGTCGAGGACGACCCTGACCGCCCTTACGCCGGCAAGTTTTCGAAGGGCTTCCTCGACATGTCGCACGCAGTTGCCGCAGGTCATCCCGGTGACCTTCATTACGACCGTTTCGTTCCCGGTACCGGCAGTCATGGTCTTGATCCGTCCCTTCAGCCCCTTCAGGGCGTGAAACCCGAGAGCAACGAAGAACACACCGGCTGCGATGTTCTTCCAAAGTGGAACACCGCCAGCATGGTGTTCCCCTGAAACCCTTACGCCGGGGATGGAAACGCTGTTGAGCAGAAGCCCCGCCGCAAGGCTCACGACGACCAGTGTCAAAAGATAGCTTAGAAAGGCGTTCCTTCCCAGTGCCTTCCTGACGGCTCCCATGGTGGCGGCATTGGTCGCGGGACCAGCCATCAGGAAAACGAGCGCCGCGCCCACGGGAAACCCGGCGTACACCATCGCGGCCGCAACGGGCACCGAAGAGACTGAACAGACATAAAGGGGAATACCCACCGCAAGGGCTGCCAGAAGCCCGAGGGGGCCGTTCAGGACCGGCTGGTCCGCGAGGCTTCCCGGAGGGACGAAGGTGAAGATCAGGGCACTCACCGCAACACCCGCGAGCAGGAATGCCCAGATGTCCCCCAGTATGGTTCCGAACGAGTACCTGAAGGCACGCATCAGCGCGGGGCCCTTCTCGGTCGGAACGCATGCCGGCCGGAACACCTGTTCAGCCGAGTCATCGCGGGAGTGGTCCACCAGCGTGCCGCTCACGACTCCCGCAACCAGGGCGGCGATCATCTTCGCAAGGGCCACCGGCCAGCCCAGCATGCCCCAGGTGGCGGCAATGGAGTCCACCCCTGTCTGTGGTGTGCTGGCGAGGAATGAAACGGTCGCCCCCCGGCTCGCCCCGTCTTTCCTGAGTGCCAGCGCAGCGGGAAGAACGCCGCAGGAGCACAGAGGCAGGGGAACGCCAAGAGCAGCGGCCTTGAACGTGCTTGCAAGGCCCGGTCTGCCAAGGTGGCGCGAAATCGCTTCCCTTTTTATGAGAACATGAAGAACACCCGCCACGAGAAGCCCGAGAAACAGCGAGGGGGACAGTTCGACCGCGGTCGACCACATGGAATGCAGGAAAGTGGTGAGCATTTTTACATCCTATTCTTGAGCAAACGTTCAAATGTAATATAGGAAAACCGGTGAAAAGTGCAAGCCTCAGAATCCGAGAAGGGATTCCAGGGCGGGCAGCTCTGAGAACTGGCTTGCGGCGAACACGCCGTAAAAAGCCAGCAGCCCGACCGCCTCGATCCTGTTCAGCTTGAGGCCGCTTGTGACGAAAAGCTGGATGACAACGGCGGCAAGTATCAGAAAAGGCATGGCGAACCTGCTGAGCGCGGGGGCCACAGGTATGGGCGCGATCAGGCAGCAGATGCCCAGGACGACAAGCTGGGTGAAGATGTTTGAGGCGTAGACCTCTCCGATTGTTACGTCAGCCTTGCGCTTCACTGTTGCTGAAAGGCTTATTGCGAGTTCGGGCAGGCTGGTGCCGAAGGCGAACACCACCACGCCCAGGGCGACTGCGGGAATTCCGGCGGCCTCACCCAGCCGGGTCCCCGAATCAAGGGCGACCTTGGAACCACCGATCACGGCGGCTATCCCCAGGACTATCAGCGCGCCGGAACGAACGACCACACGCGCGCCGCCACGGTCAGCCCTGTCAACATGGTCCACACCCTCCCCCGCCGAGCGGAGAACGCTGATCATGTAAGGCACATAGGTCAGAATGAGTATGAGACCGTCGGAGCGGCTGAGTACACCGTCCATCGAAAGTGAAAGCACAAGGGCTGAGCAAAGGATCATCCAGCTCGATTCACGGGTCTGCACCTCCCTGCGGATCTCGATGGGCCTTATCAGCGCGCAGACGGCGGTCACGAAAGTAAGGGTGACGAAGTTCGAACCGATGACGTTGCCCAGCGAGATGTCGCCCGCCCCCCGGGCTATGGCGAAGGCGGAGACCGTGAGTTCGGGAAGGCTCGAAAGCACGCTCACGCCAAGCACGGTGACGACAAGTTCCTTGACGCCGAGTTGACGCGCGAGGGGTCCGATGCTTCGGATTATCAGCTCCGAACCGCCCCAGAGAACACCGATCCCGAGTACAAGCAGAAGGATGGGACCCGACACTATCGTGATCCTCCCGGTGTCACCGTTATGGTTGCGGTGTACTCGCCGAACCCCTCCATCGAGTAGACCCTGACCTGGTATTCTCCCGGACCTGCGATGGTGTATGAGAGCGAGGTCTCTTCCGAGTACTCCTGGTCCCACTCGGCAAGGGGCGCGCCGGTCGATGTCTCGACCAGTTTCAAAAGGACCGGGAATTCCGCCGACACGATTTCGACGTTCACCCTGTCCCATCTTTCTCCGTGAAACGTGTGAACGGCGTAGTGGAAATTCATGTGGTTCGCATCGACCGGACTCCCGGCCGTCAGGACCCCGGCCGCCTCGGTCGTCACAGGCGCGGGTTCACTCTGTCCACAGGCGACCATGGCGATGAACAGCATCACGATTGCAGCAACCTTGGTCTCAGTTCTCATCCGACACCTCCTGCCAAAATGGTTTCCATGCCGAAGGTTCCACCCGGGGAAAAAGAGTCCGGTTGAGGGGTCCTCAGCCAATCCTGTCCAGCAGACGCTGAAGCACGGCGAGGAAAGGATCATCATCCGGACGTTGCCTCACTTCGGTGTAGTCATCGATTACCGATTCACCCCGGAGCCTGTCCTTCATCCTCGAGGCGGCGGAGCCTTCTATGATCCTGAGGAGGATGGCTTTCAGCCTCTGTGCCGATCCAGGGTCCAGTCCTCCCGTCTGCATCAGCCTGAACAGCCCGGCACCTTCGATAAGGGCTTCATAGGCCTGAATGCCCTTGATCCTGGATTCCTCCGTCATGAAGTTCCTGCCAATGCCCGGCATCTCATCGCAGGAACAGCTCGAAAGCCTTTCCAGCGCGTCCTTCGTGAATGCGATGACCTCGTCCGACAAGGGTCCGGTGTCGACCGGAGTGTGAACGGCGGTCGACCGGCCCGCATGTTTCCAGGCGTTGCGGACAAGGGCGTACAGGTTGTCGTAGAGCATCCATCCCGGAAAGATCTGGTTGTAGCCCTCGGGAACTCCGTGTGGACGCAGGATCGGCTGGGCGATGAGGGAGAACGGAAAAGAAACCTTCTGGGGCAGGGCTGTCAGTCCGGTGGCCAGGATCGAATGCGGGCTGCGAGTGTAATCGGCCGGAAACTTGATGCTCGTGCCCAGCCCGATGAAGAAACCCTCACCAAGTCGAAGCTCCTGGTCGGGAAGGCGCGAGGTGTGATTGCTGCCCGCGTTGGCGCCGTAACCGACGTTGCCTTTGCCCGAGGGCCACAGTGTTGCGATAAGCAGCGACTGATGGTGCATCCCGGTCAGGGGGCCGGTCAGGGAAGCGGTCATCTCGCCTTCGCCCAGAACGCTGTCGGCACCGAGAAAGGACCTGTCGAGCATTCCGTGTCTTTCGACGACGGAGCCCTCGCCGACGATGGAGTCGGTCACGAGGGCCATGGTGTCCGCACGCGCCCGCCACTGCAGAACGCTTCCGTGGAGCTGGGCCTGGTTCATGACCATGCCGTCGGGCATGACCAGGCTTCCCCTCACGGGTCCGGGGCAGGACAGCACCGCCCCCCGCATCAGAATGGAATCTTCCACGAGTGATGCGTTGGTGACGGTCGCACGGGGACCGATGACCCCGCAGACCTCCAGGGACTTCATCCTGCGGGAAATGTCCCCCACTTCATGTCTTCCCTCACCGGAAGCGAGATGGAAGGCCACGCAGTGGTCCATGGTCGGGACAATGGGCACCCTTCTGAAGCCGGTTTCCTCGCCCAGATCCATTTCGGAGAACAGAAAGGCGGGCTTCCCGCCCCAGGTAAGGACCCCGCAGTTCTCGAGCACAGAGCCTTCCAGGATCGCATAGCCCCTTATCAGGGAGCACGACCTGATCTCGACTGGACCATTGATGGTGCAGTCCTCGAGAACTGCGCCGAAGATCTCCCCTTCCGGCAGGTGCACCCGGCAATCCCCCCTGAAAACGGTGCCGGTGATCAGGGAAGGGTCCGTGCCGCCGGTGAACAAAACCCTTTCCCAGTCCGGGGACGAACAGCCTGAATCCAAAAGGCGTTTCCTTGTTTCAGGGTCTGCCGGCGAGCAGTCGAAAACGGGAACAGAACCGAAAAAACCCGCTGGTTCGTGAAGCATCTTCAGGCAAGGCTTTCAAGAAGGTTCACGAGCATTTCCATGAAGGCCCGAACTGATGCTACGCTTACCCTTTCACCGGGAATGTGCACATCCCTGATGTCAGGACCCATGCTTATCATGTCCATTCCACCCACCCTCCTGCCGATAATGCCGCACTCCAGCCCGGCATGTATCGCCAGAACCTCGGGGTCGGCGCCGTAATACTGCCTGCACGCCTTCCTGGCTTGGGCCAGCAGCAGCGAATCAGGGTCGGGCGTCCAACCCGGGTAGCCTTCGCCGGCAGCATGAGCGCAACCCGAGAGCCTGGCGATGGAGACGATCCTTTCGACCAGGGCGTCACGTGACGAATCGATGGAACTCCTGACGCTGAGGGTCACCTCGGCCGCTCGTTCATCGGTCTCCGCGACAGCGAGGTTGCACGACGTCTGGACAAGTCCGGGGATCGTTCCGCTCATGGCAGCAACACCGTGAGGAAGGGCGAGAAGAAGGTCGAGAAGCCCGGTGGAACAACCAACGGTCAGGACCGAACGCGGGGAAGATGGTGTGGCGGCAATGACAATGCCGGTTTCGATGCCGGCGAACTCGCGTTTTATCTCATCGCCGGCCTGCGCCAGATCCTTGCGTGAAACCTCGCCCGCCACAAGGACCCGTGCATCTCTCGGGATAGCGTTGTGCTTCGAGCCTCCTGAAAACCCGGCAACCCTGAGCCCCAGTTGCCGGCAGACCCTGGCGGCGACGCTTATGGCGTTGGCCCTGCCCCGGTTGATCTCCATTCCCGAGTGCCCTCCCGAAAGCCCCCTGACGGTCAGTGCGGAGACCGGAACAACTCCGGGTTCCCAATCGAGGGCCTTGGTGATGACCACGTCCCGTCCTCCGGCACAACCTATGCAAATGTTGTTCTCCTCCTCGGAGTCGAGGTTTATGAGCCTTCTGTGGACAAGCCAGTCCGGAGGGAACACCCTTGCGCCCAGCAAACCCCTTTCCTCGTCAACCGTGAACAGGCATTCCAGGGGGGGAAGGGTTGTCAGGGGAGATTCCAGCATGGCCAGCATTATCGCAACGCCCATCCCGTTGTCGGCCCCAAGGGTCGTTCCGGTGGCGGTCACCCAGCCGTCCCGCAGTTCGGCGGTAACGCCGTCGACAGCGGGGTCTGTCGGGCAGTCGGGAAGCCGGTCCGCCACCATGTCGGTGTGGGCCTGAAGCACGACCCCGTTTCCCCGGCCCGGCCTCCGAACCAGAACGTTGTTCACCCCGTCGCGCTTCCACTCGAGCCCGAGAGCCTGGGCGACTCCAACGATGTAGTCGGCCGCGGCTCCCTCAGAACCGCTTGGCCTGGGAATGGCAAGAAGGGCACCGAAATGCCTCCATACCGATGCCGGCTCAAGCCCGGTGAGTGTGCCTGTCATAACGACTCCCCCCTGGTCATGCGAAGAAAATAGCCAAGAAACAGAGCTCCCGCATCCCTTTCCGGGGCGGAGGCGAGAACGCGATCGATATCGATCCCGTGTTTCACGAACAGATCGCGGTCGAGAAGGAACTGCGCGTTCCCTGTTCGTGCGGAGAACTCGGGGTGAAACTGGGTACCCAGAATGCGCCTTTCCCGGTCGAGGAACGCCTGGATCCCCGAAACCGGGCTTCGCGCAAGCAGCACGGCCCCCTTGGGAGTGGCGGTGACTTCGTCGTAGTGGGACTGCCAGACGATTTCACTGTCCCTGGTTCCGGGCAGCCCCGGGGGAATGATCTCGACGGGCAGCCACCCGATCTCGGGGCCGCGGGGGGCCCTTCCGACAGACCGTGTGCCCATCAGAGAAAGGCATATCAGTTGATGGCCGTAGCAGATACCCAACTGGGGAATCCCTGCGCCCACGCAACGCTCGACAAGGCGGCAGGCTTGCCCGGTGAAACTCTGCTCGACGGTTATGGACAGGGCGCTTCCGGTGTGGATGACCCCGGAGTACGCGGTCGGATCCACTTCGGGGAAGGGAGTTGAAGGGGTTACCCTGGCGACCGGCGAGGGGAAGCCAAGCCTTTCGCCGATTGTGGCGCCGGACAGACCGTCCACGGAATAATCCACGATGAGAACCGGTTTCAAGGCAACTCCCGTCTGTGATGGGCTTAACATACAACGCGGACACCGGGCTATAATAGCGATCATGAAAAGCATCCTGTCACGTTTTTTAAGAAGGACCCACAGGTTTCCGGGAATCGCCCTCCGGGACAGACGCCGTCATCTGGTTGTCCGGATGGACACGACCAACCACTGCAATCTCAGGTGCTCCATGTGCCCGATGCGCTTCGCCGACACCGATCCCGACCGGAAGTGGCTCCACATGGATGAGGGACTCTTCGAGAAGATCAGGCTTCAGGTGTTCCCCCTCGCCTCGATGGTCAGCATTTCGTGCGGCGCCGAACCTTTCTGCAATCCCCGCATTGGCGCTCACCTCAGGGCGCTTTGCGAGTCGGGAGTTCCCGCCAGGGAGATGGTGACAAACGGAACCCTGCTCGACCGCGACAGGATCGCCCTTCTGGTGAAGTACCCACCGACTACGCTGTTCGTATCCATAGACGGGGCCAGGCCCGGGACCCACGCTGCGATCCGGGGAGGAGCCGACCTTGAAAGGATAGTCGGGAACCTTGAAACCCTGATCGCGGTCAGGGGGAAAAGACGGTTCCCGATGCTCGCATTCAGCACTACCCTCCAGAGGGACAACCTTGCCGAGATACCCGACCTCGTGGAACTGGCCGCCCGGGTCGGTGCGCGCACGCTGGGGCTGGTTCCACTGGTGCCCTACAAGGGGCTCGCCACGCTCGACAGCGTTGTCGATCCCGGATCAGGGCCGGTTATGGCCATCCTGGAAGAAGCCGGGATCAGGGCGAAAAGGCTCGGGATCTCCCTTGAGATGTCCTGCGGAGATGTCAGGGAACCGGCGGCGCAGTGCCCCTATCTTGCCTCAACGGTGTATCTGGCCCCCGACGGCGCTGTTTTCCCGTGCCCGTACTGGAACACGGGAAACCCGATAGGCGACCTCACGAAGGAGGACTTCGGCCCGGTATGGAAGCGCAGGTTCGACGCCTTGACGGAAAGCACGTGCAGGGACTGTCCCGAGGTCAATTCGCGGCGCAGGGAGATCACCAAGGACCATTGACGGGGTGTTCAGGGAAACGAAGTCATCCCCATGAAACTCTCGGCCAGCCACATATCGTCCTCCCGGACGAAAACCGCCTGCTGTGCCATCATGGTTCCCGCCATGTTCTCGAACATGAGGAATACATCGGCCCGTCTTCCCTGGACACTGATGGAATCCACAGTCATGGTGAACGGCGTGTACCTTCCATACATGATGGGAAGCTCGAGGGTCGCGGTGAGGTATTCGACAGTGCTCCAGCCTCTTATGTCTCCCGCTTCCGCCTGGTAACCCGCGGTCTCAAGCCTCAGCAGGACCGATTCGTCGTTTCGCCTGATGCCTTCGCGGATCGACTGGAACGTGAGATCGACCTGATTCATGGCTGCTTCGGAGTAAAGGGCTGCGGCGTCTTCTCCCCTGGCTTCCCGCAGGGCGGCGAAAAATGACTCGACCGCCGTCTGAACGGCCAGTTCCTCCTCGGATTGCCCGAACACCGCAGAGAAAGATGTAAGAAGCACGAACAACAGTACCGCCTTCAAGGGGCACCCCCTCACCGGGTTGCTTCTTTCTTTCCGGATAATAGGCGGTGGAAGGGATCGAGGCAACCCCTACCCACCCGTGTTTTCACCCCATACGGCAATGGTATTGAGAAGAATCTCCAGCGATTTTTCAAGCCCTTGTACCGCAAGCCACTCCCTGCGTGAGTGGAACAAGCCGCCGCCCGTGGGAAGGTTGACCGTGGGCACCCCCATGAAACTGAGCCTCGACCCGTCCGTGCCTCCCCTGATGCTGGTTTCGTCCGGGATCAGACCCGCCCTCTCCGTTCCCAGCATGGCGTAGTCGACAAGTCTTCTGTCGGCCCTTAGCGTTTCCCGGGGGTTCGAGTACTGGTTCTTTATCGAAAGCTCGATGACGGCCCTCTCATGCTTCTCCGAAAGAAAACGGTGCAGCGAGTGCATCCTGTGAACCCTTGCCGAAAGCCCTTCGGCTGTGAAATCCCTGATTATCATCTGCACGTCTGCGCCCCCGGTATCCCCCGAGATCTCCATCGGGTACTCGAAACCCTCCTCCCCCGAGCTGTTCTCGGGCATCTCTTCCGGTTTGAGCATCGAGACGAGCTCGGCCGCAATCCTCACGGGATTCACCAGCCTGCCGCAGGCGCTGCCCGGGTGAACCTCGATCCCGGTTATCCTCCAGTCGGCCCTGCAGGCGTTGAAGGTCGCGCTGTCGACCGAACCCGGCTGCTCGCCGTCAATCGTGTAGGCGAAGTCGGCGCCGAACCTTTCGGTGCTGAAATTGTCCATTCCGCGGCCAACCTCTTCGTCGGCCGTGAAGGCCACCGAAATCCGGGGTCTTTTCATCTGCGGGTTCTCCATCATCCGGCGGACGGCCTCCATGATTATGGCGATTCCCGCCTTGTCGTCGGCGCCAAGCAGGGTGGTTCCATCTGAGGTGATGATGGTCCCGCCCTTGTACTGCTCGATCCGGGGGCACTCGCGGGGGTCGAGGACCACCCCCCCGGCAATGCGGATAGGCGAGCCGTCCCAGTCGCCGTGCAGCACCGGCCTGACCCCGTGGCCCGAAACGGCGGGAGCGGTGTCGACATGTGCCATGAGCCCAATGGTTACGTCCCCCATACCTCCCGGCAGGGAACCGTACACAACTCCTTCCCCCTCGGCGTGAACCACCATGAGCCCCATCTCGACAAGCTCGTCCCGAAGCAGTGCGAGAAGATCGTTCTGCCCCGGCGTGGATGGAACCGAAAAACTCGAGGGATCGCTCCGGGTGTCGATCTCGGCGTATCTGAGGAAACGGCGGACCAGGTCGTTCATCACTGCCCTCCCATTGATCGCAATTCGTTCCAGACCGTGCAATCACTATAATACGACCTGCGCAACGGGAGAGAAAAATGAAGACCTTCCTCACACTGACGGACACGGCCAAGTGCCTCGGGATGAGCCTGCAGGAGGCCTCCCGTGAGATCGGCAGGGCCGGCCTTGAAACCGTGCAGTTCCAGGGCCGGAAATGCTACCTCAGGTCCGACATACTGGACTGGCTCACACGTGAGTTCGGAAGCCTCGCCGCCGACCGTCTGGCCCTGGCCGAGCAGTCAAACGCCGAAACAGCAGGCATCGACTCAAGGGCCCTGCTGATGACTGAAATGCTATCAGGGAACATCGTGGTGCCTGAGAGGGTCGGCACAAGGAGCAGCATGCTCAGGCTCATGGCCTCCGAGGCATGCGGAACCGGCGCCCTGTATGACGAATCGGCGCTGCTCGAGCAGATCATCCTGCGCGAGGAAGCCGCATCGACGGCGCTCAGGTGCGGCGCGGCGCTGGTGCACCCGCTCGATGTCCGGAAGCTCTTCGTCGAACACAGCCTTCTGATGCTCTTCCGGCCGCCTCATCCGCTGCCGTTCGGGGAGGAGACGGGAAGGCTGACCTCGCTTTTCTTCCTCCTCGTATTCCCTTCAGCGAACGAGCACCTTCACATGCTTGCCAGGCTGAACAGGATGCTCAGGCTGCCGGGTTTCGTTGACAACCTCCTTTCCGCCGGAGGGCCGGCGGAAATGCTTGACATAGTTAAGGAACGCGAGCGGGAGCTTCGCGAACCATTGAGGAAGGGGGATTCCCGTTGAGTTCCTTTTCAGGCAGAAGCATCATCTCCCTGAGGGACATGTCGGTTTCAGAGCTCTGGCGGATCGTGGAGGTATCGGGGGAGGTAAAATCGGGAAAGCACCCCGGTCTCCTCTCCGGACTGGCGGTTGCATCTCTGTTCTTCGAGCCGTCGACACGCACCAGGCTCAGCTTTGAATCCGCAGTACTGAAGGGGGGCGGGACCGTTTTCGGCTTCGCCGATCCCGGTTCATCATCGCAGAAGAAGGGCGAGTCTTTCGCGGACAGCGTCAGGACTGTCACAGGTTACTGCGACGCCATGGTCATAAGGCATCCTGTCGAGGGTGCCGCGAGACTGGCTTCCGAGCTGTCATCCGTCCCGGTCATCAACGCAGGCGACGGCTCCAATCAGCACCCAACCCAGACATTCCTCGACCTTTTCACGATCTTCGAAAGCGTCGGAAGGCTGGAAGGTCTTTGCGTGGGCCTGATGGGTGATCTCAAGTACGGCCGCACCGTCCACTCCCTCGCCCATGCAATGGCCCTTTTCGGCGCCAGGATGGTTTTCATCTCCCCCTCTTCCCTGGCCATGCCTCCCCATGTTCTCACTGAACTTGCCGAGTCGGGAGTATCTTTCAGGATAGTCTCCTCACCGGAAGAGGCGCAGGACTCCGAGATGGATGTCCTTTACGTCACCAGGATACAGAAGGAGCGTTTCGGCGATCCTCAGGAGTATGAGAGCGTCGCCCACAGCTACAGGGTCACACGTGAAACGGTGGCCGTCCTGGGTGACTCCATCAGGATCATGCACCCGCTTCCACGGGTAGACGAGATAGCCGAGGAGGTCGATTCCCTTCCCAACGCCATCTACTTCCGCCAGGCCCACAACGGGATCCCCACCCGTCAGGCGCTGCTGGGGCTGGTTACCGGAGGAATCTCATGAGCGACAGGGTTTACAAGGTTTACGCCATCGAAAACGGAACCGTGATCGACCACATCCCCACCCCCATGGCGCTGAAGGTCGTTGAGATACTCGGCATAGGGAGTGGCGGGGTCTTCACCATCGGAGTCGGGTTCCAGTCCAAGAGGCTTCCGGGAGGAAAGGACATCCTCAAGATCGAGAACAGGGTCCTCTCCAGAAACGAGACCGACATAATCTCCCTCATCGCGCCGAACGCAACCATCAACATCATCAGGGAGGGCAGGGTTCAGGAGAAAAGGCGCATATCACTCCCCGAATCCATCACCGGGGTCATGCTGTGCCCCAATCCAAACTGCGCCACGAACATGCTCGGCGCCCAGCGCAGGTTCCGCCTCGAAAACCGAAGCCAGGTTACGTACAGGTGCCAGTACTGTGAACGGGTTACGGGCATAGTGAGCGAAAACCTGGTCAGCCCGGAAAAATGAGCGCCAGAACTGCCCTGCCGTGGCTTTTGTGCTTCGGGGTGGCGGCTTCCCTTGCACTGATCTGGTTCGGGTCGGTGCCCCTTTTCGGCGATGAGATAGGATACGGCTACTCAGCCGCCAGCTGGATCGCACGCAACTCGCTTGCCCTGGTTCCGGCCGGCACCGGGAGGGGTGAGATGGGCCAGGGGCATCCCGCCATGTTCCTCTGGCTTTGGGCCCTGTTGATGCGCGTTTTCGGCGATACGCTTGCGACGGCGCGGATACTTCCCACAATCGCTGCGGGTTTCGGCCTTCTGGGCACATATGGATTGGGAAGGGAGCTCTCCGGTTCGGCGAGAGTCGGTACAATGGCCGCGCTCGGCCTTCTGGCGAGCCCCCTGTTCCTCGCACAGGCATTCCGAGCCCTGCCGGACACGGCCCACATGGCGGCCATTGCCTGGGCAACCGTTTTCTATATCAGGGGCAGGCGCCTGAAGGCCGCCCTCCTGATTGCCCTTGCAGCTGTCTTTCGCCAGCCCGGGCTGATACTCGCGGCGGCATTTTTCCTTACGGACCTTCTTTCCACAAGGAAGCTGCGGCCGGGGCTGCTGATATGGCTGTTACCCCTGGCGGTGCCGCTGGTCAACGGCCTGATGCACCTCTCGGTGAACGGCTTTTTCGTTTTTCCGCAGTACCTGGGAGCGAGCTCTCCCGAACTCCATCCGAACTGGCTCACCGAGAGGATTCGCCTGTTCTCCGGTCATCTCCTCGGCGAGGACTTCCGCTGGTTTCCCATCTCCGCTGCCCTGGCGTATTCCTTCCATCGCGCGGGACGAAGACCGGGAATCGGCTTCATTGCCGCACTGGCGCTGCCGGCCCTGCTGCACCCCCCCAGCAGGCTCGCTGTGACAGCGGGGTTCCTCCTGCTTCTCGGCGTTCTGCTGCTTGTCGAAAGAAGGCCGCCCAGGGCAGCAGTGACGGCCCAGATCCTCTTCATAGGCCTGATCGTTGCATTCCACATTCTGCTCGTGGCCGTGGGACCCGATCCGTTCCTCAACCTTTTCCGTTACGTACTGGGAACCTATCCTCCGCTGATGGCCCTTCTTGCAACGGCTCTACAGAAGGCCGGGAAAGCGGTTTCATCGTTCATATGGATCCTGTTCTGCGTTGCTTCGGCGACGTGCATCACCGCGGTCAGACACCCCTGGCAGCCCGACGCAACGGTTGCCGG
This sequence comes from Candidatus Fermentibacteraceae bacterium, assembly GCA_041750285.1. Classification (GTDB taxonomy): domain Bacteria; phylum Fermentibacterota; class Fermentibacteria; order Fermentibacterales; family JCC-6; genus UBA6080. Next base: position 281,717 of record JBGSZS010000004.1, read on the forward strand.
TCTTCTCGAAGCAAGGGCGGTGCGTTCCGCGCTGGCATCGGTGGAGAACCCCGTCCATCCCGACGACAGGATAGTGACCAACCCGGCCCTCGGGTATGTTGACGAGCCGCTGGTAACCGGGCAGTCCGGCGTGATCAACCTGATAATCCTGACCGCCGACAACCACTTGTGCCGGGATCTCCTGCCCCGGGGGTACGTTTTCACCGGCAACACGAACTACAGGTGGGCGCTTGGAGGGCTCTCGGTCACGGCTCACGAGGCCCGTCCTCAGTGAGGTGCACCCTTCTCCACCCGCCAAGACCCGGTTCCAGCAACACCGTTCCGCCCATCGGCCTGCTGATCCTCGCCGCGGTACTCGAAGAGCACGGGCATGAGGTTACCCTGGTGGACGCCGCCCTCACCGGGGTCACCGGCTCCTCCCTCGTGCGCAAGGTTCTGGATTCCGGGCCCGGAGCCCTTCTGATAACTGCCTTCTCCAGCGATGTCTCTGTTCTGCGGGTGGAACTGCCGAAGCTCAGGCTTGCCCTCGGGCCGGTCCCCTTCCTTCTGGGAGGGCCGCATGCGTCCTGCCGCGGAACCGCCTCCTTCGACGACCTTCCCGAGGTTGACGCCATCTTTCTTGGCGAGGCGGAAGAGACCCTCCCCCGGTTTCTGTCCGGAGAAGCCTCTCGGATACCCGGAGTGGTGAGCAGAAACGATCCCTGGCAGACCGAACCGGTCCACCTCAATGATCTTTCCCTGCTCCCGACCCCGGCATGGCATCACGCACCCCCGGAAAGGTACAGGGGGCTCCCGAACGGCGTGGTGCTCAAAAGGCTGCCCTTCGCCCCCATTATCACAACAAGGGGATGTCCGTACCTTTGCACGTTCTGCGCGGGATTCCGCATCACAGGCAGAAAGATAAGGCACAGGCCGCTTTCAAGGGTCTGGGACGAGATCGGGCTGCTCGTGGACCGGTTCGGGGTTCGCGAGATCCACATCGAGGACGACAACTTCACCTTCGAAGCCGACTACGCGAAGCAGTTCTGCCGGGAAGCCCTTGCCAGGAACCTTCCGGTGTGTTTTTCTACACCCAACGGCGTGAGGCTCGACAGCCTCGACGACGAACTGCTCGACCTGATGAAGCGTGCCGGATGGTACGTTGTCCACTGCGGGATCGAGTCAGGGTCCGACAGGGTTCTCAGGTCCGTCCGGAAGGCTCTTTCCACATCTCTCATCGCAGAGAAGATAGCCATGATAAAAAAGCATGGGCTGCCGGTTGCGGGGTACTTCATCATCGGGCTTCCGGGGGAGACCAGGGAAGACATTGAAAGAACCATTTCCTTCTCCCTCTCATCCGGACTCGATTGGGCCCAGTTCGCGAACTTCCTTCCCATACCGGGCTCCGAGGCGGGAGCGAACTGGTTCGACGCCTGCGAGAAGCCCGAACTGGTCTGGAGCGTTTTTCACAATACGAGCTGCCCCGCCCCCCCTTCAGGTCTTTCCGCACGCGAGGTACTCAGGCTTCAGAGAAAGGCCTTTCTGCGATTCTACCTCCGGGGCCGTCAGCTCGCGGGCGTGCTTCGTCAACTCGTGAGACCGGGAGTCCTGCCGTTCATGACACGAAGGTTCCTCGCCTATCTGCACCTGCGCCCCTCCGCTGTTGACCCCCCATCGCGTCTGAAGTAGCTTCGAAGCATGATTCAAGGCAAATCCGTAACCCTTGTGATCCCCGCCCACAACGAGGAGGAGGGGTTGCCCTGCGTTCTGGGGGCCGTGCCCGGCTGCGTCGACGAAGTCGTGGTGGTTGACAACTGCTCCACCGACAAAACCGCCGAGGTTGCCAGGGGGTTCGGCTGCACCGTTGTGTACCAGCCTGAAAAAGGTTACGGAAGCGCGTACATGGCCGGGTTTGCGGCGGTCAGGACAGATCTTGTGACAACGGCCGACGCCGACGGGACATATCCGGTCAACATGATACCCGACCTTGCGAAGGTGCTTCTCGAAGACGACCTCCATTTCATAAGCGCCCGCAGGCGTCCCGATGATCACGCCGGAACGGTTAACAGCACACTTCGTTTCACGGGTAACTTCATTCTCTCGGCAGCCACAGTGGTGCTCTTCCAGAGGATGATCCTCGACAGCCAGTCCGGCATGTGGATTTTCAGAAGGGAGATCCTCGACGGCATAACCCTTACCAGCAGGGGTATGGCGCTGTCCGAGGAGTTCAAGATCAGGGCCTGGACAAAACCGGGGCTCCGCTGCCGCGAGGTCGACATCCCATTCAGCTATTCCGAGAGGATGGGAAAACCCAAACTCAACCTCTGGAGGGACGGCGCCAGGAACCTTCTGTTCCTTCTCGCCCTCAGGTTCGGCATTCCCATGACAAAGGCCTGACGCGAAGGGCCTGACACCGGAATACAAAAAAGCGAAGGGGCGGGCAGATGCCCGCCCCTTGAACGTTGTGGTCTAGGTGGTCAGTTGATGACCGTCAGCCTGTGGGCGGCGATGCCGTCAGGGCCGGTCATGACCACGGCGTACACGCCCGCGGGGAGGCCGCCGACTATCGCGGAGTAGCTTCCCTGCTGGATCTCGCCGCTCTGCAGGACCCTTACCGCCCTTCCGGCGGAGTCGAACAGCGTCACATTCACCGAACCGCCGGCAGGAACGCTCCAGGAAACCGTGAAGGCTCCGCTTACGGGGTTGCCCTGTGGCAGCCAGATCAGCCTTTCGTCGAGGGGTTCGACCGAACCCTCCCCAACGCTGTAGGGGTCCCAGACTATCGAGATGTCTTTCAGAGAGGGCGTGATGTTGGGGTTCGAAGTTGAAAGCTCTGTCTGGTACTGAATGTACCGGCCACCCTGTGCCACGACCTGGGCAAGGCTTCCGCCGGTTGTGAGCCAGGCGCTCCAGGGGCCCATGTCGCTGGAGGAATATGAAGTTCTCAGCCTGACCTTGATGCTGGTGCCCGTGGGTGTGACCTGGCTCCAGGCGACGTAGTCCCACCTGTTGTTGCCAGGTACGGGAGGGTTCACGTCGAGGATGGACGATGTCAGGATGGCGGGCGTGTTGAAACCGCCGATACGCCACCAGCTGATCTTGTTGCCGGTTTCGGCGCACCCCATCACGTCGGGCACGCCATCGCCGTTCATGTCGCCCACCGAAACGCCTCTGGCTCCGGCGAAATACGTTGACACGTCGTAGCGCACCCAGGGCTGGCTGAGCTTCAGGAAGTTCTTGAACCAGTAGATCCGGTTGGCATCGCGGCACGCCACTATCACGTCGGGCGAGCCGTCGCCGTCCATGTCGGCGGCATCGATTGAGCGAAGACCGGGTGCCGTGCCTTCGATGGAGTTCATTGTCCAGGTTGTGCCGCTGACGTGGTTGTACCAGCGGAGACTGCCGTTCCCCGAACCGCTTCCAACGACGATGTCGAGCTTGCCGTCGTCGTTGACATCGGCAACCGCAACGGCCCTGGCGCCCGTGAACGTGCCGACCTCGTGCTGGGCCCAGCTGAAGCCCCATGGGTTCTGGGAGAAGTAGGCAACGACCCTTCCTGTGCTGAAGCTCACCGCGGCGATATCAGGATGGCCGTCGTTGTTGAAGTCGCCCACATCGCAGGCGTAACCGCCGAGGAGGGCGCCGTCGATGTAGTTTATGGCCCAGGTGTTGCCGGAGTTGGTGTTCCTCCACCAGACAACGTCGCCGCTTTCGTACGACACGCCGACGACGTCCTGATTGCCGTCGCCGTCAACGTCGGCGCAATTGATCTGCCGGGCGTCGAAGTTCTGGGCGACGGTGATGGGCATCGACCATGCGCCGCCTCCGCCGTTGTTCCTGAACCAGACGACCTTGTTCTGATCCGCGCTGGATGCGACTATGTCGCGGAGACCGTCGTCGTTCATGTCGCCCACCGAAACGAACTGAGCCTGGCTGAGGGTGCCGACCGTCTGGTGGGACCAGGTGGTGCCCAAACCGTTGACGTTGCGGGACCAGTAGACGGCGCCGGTGCCGTAGCTGCAGTAGGCCGCGTCGAGGTCGCCGTCGACGTCCATGTCGTTCGCAATGACGTAGTAGGGGGATGTGACCGGTGTTGCTATGGTGTTCTCGCTGCGGTTGACTATCAGCTTCAACTGGCCTGGTTCGGTGTCCCAGTCCATTGCGTCGCTGATGTAGAACCTGTCACCCCAGGTGGAGACGGGGCCGTAGATTCCGGGGCCGCCGCTCCAGTCCGTCTGAGTGGCGCTTTCGGCGTAAACTGCTGCGGTGCAGAGAAGCATGGCCAGAACAATGAATATCCTCATAATTCCCCAACCCTCCAGTTTTGGGTATACCACTGCGGAAAACAACTAATCGTTTTTGGGGACTCTGTCAATACCCTTTGGCTCAGTAATTCCGGGCCTGCTGCAGTACCTGTCCCTCTCGCTGAAAACACAACCGCAATAGGGTTGCCTGTACAGCCCGAGCGACCTCGACAGGTGCACGGAATCCCTGTAGCGGGGACGACAGTCGATGTAGACGAAATCAACTCCGTAAGCGTTCCCTGCCTCCATTCCCGCTCTCCGTATCAGTTCCTGATCCTGATAGGGGCTTACGGACAGGGTGGTTCCAAAAGCGTTGAAACCCTGCCGGGAAGCAAGCCGCGCGGCTGCGGTCAGCCTCTCGGCGAAACAGGCCGCACAACGCGGGTTTTGCGAGAGCAGCAGTGCCACGTTTTCCTCGAGGGGATAATCGGGATCGGTGATGAGCGGTATTCCCTGCAGCACGGCCCAATCCTCCAGTGTGCGCAGCCTTCTCTGGAACTCCATATAGGGATGAACGTTGGGGTTGTGGAAGTAGAGCGTCGGCTGATGTCCCGCAGCGTCGTACTCTTCCACAGTCACAGTCGCGCACGGAGCGCAGCAGGCGTGCAGCAGCAGTCCGCCTTTCACAGGGGAAGCCTCTCGTCCGGTGTTCCCGGGTATCCCAGATGCCTGCAGGCCTTTGCCGTGGCAACCCTCCCCCTGCTGGTGCGGTTCAGAAAACCCTCGGCAAGAAGGAAGGGTTCGACCATGTCGATGAGGGTGTCCCGCTCTTCGTTCAGTGTTGCCGCAATGGCGCTGACCCCTACCGGACCGCCGTTGTACTGCCTGATCACGGCCTGCAGATACCTTCTGTCAAGCGGATCGAGGCCGGCCTCGTCAACCCCGTTCAGGTCCATGGCCTCAAGGCTTGTCAGCTCGTCCACGCTTTCCCTGCGGGCAACCTGGGCATAATCACGGATCCTCCGCAGAAGCCTGTTGGCGATCCTCGGGGTTCCCCTGGCCCTCATGGCGATGGCTCGCGATGCTTCCGGTGTGAGCGGAATGCCGAGTATCGACGCGGACCTGCCAACGATCGTCGAAAGGTCGTCAACGGAATAGAACTCGAGGTGAAGCGAGAGCCCGAAGCGATCCCGCAGCGGGCCCGTGAGAAGCCCCGCACGCGTCGTGGCTCCGACAACCGTGAAACGGGCCAGTTCCAGCCGCACCGAACGTGCGTGCGGACCGGGTTCGATGATGAAGTCTATCCCGAAATCCTCCATACCGGGGTAGAGGTACTCCTCGACTATCCTCGGAAGCCTGTGGATCTCGTCGATGAAAAGCACCGTTCCCTGGCGGAGATTGGTCAGGATGCCTACCAGATCGGCCGCCCTCTCCAGTGCCGGTCCGGAGGTGACGACTATCTCGCAGTTCATCTCCGCGGCTATCACATGGGCCATGGTGGTCTTGCCAAGCCCCGGGGGGCCGTGGAGCAGGATGTGATCGAGCGGCTCGTTCCTCTCCCTGGCGGCCTGCACGGCGACGCGCAGGTTGTCGACGACCATTCCCTGACCGATGTAGTCGCAGAACTTCAAGGGTCTGAGGCTGGCGAACTCCCTCTCCTCGCCGGGTGCCGCATCCCCGGTAACTATGGATTCCCTCATCCCGTGCTCCCGTTCCTTGCCCTGATCCTCATGCACGCCTTGAGAATGTCCTGGGTGCCGGCGGAGTCTCCGGTCTCCTCGACGGCCCTGGAAACAAGCAGTGCGGCCTGGTCACCGGGAATGCCCAGCTGCTTCAGGACAAGCATGACCTCGGTCCTGCTGCCGCTGCATGATTCATCGCCCCTGAATTCCTGGGCTGTGGCAGCCATGAGCTCCTGAAGTTTGGCGACGATCTGTTTCGCCCGGGCAGCGCCTATTCCCGGAAGCGCCTTCAAAAAAGCCAGATCTCCCCTTGAGATGGCTGCCGCCACGTCACGGGGGGGGTGGCAGAGCGCTCTGGCGGCTGCCCTGACCCCAACGCCGGAAACGGAGATGAAGCTTCTGAAGAAGGACCTGTCGGAAACACAGGGGAACGCCACGGCCAGGGGGATCATGCGGTTGCCCTCGCTCGAGATCTGAAAGTGGGTGAACACCCTGACGTTCTCGCCCCTCTGCAGGTCTGGGAGAAAGTAGCCCGGAACCAGCAACTCGAGTGTGAGAGAGCCCATGTCAAGAAGAAGAACGCCGTCCTCGGCTGACTCGACCGTTCCCCGCACCGCGTCAAGCATCGCCTGCCTCCTCGCAGTAAGCTATGGCCGCCGCCAGTGCGTCGCTCACGTCAAGCGGGCTCAGTGGGCCGGTGATCCCCAGCAGCCGGCAAACCATGCCGTTCACCTGTTCCTTGCCCGCATTTCCCCGTCCCGTCACCGCCCTCTTGATGTGGGTTGAGGGAATGGACCTGACAGGAATGTCGCGCTGCGCCGCGGCAAGGCACAGAACGCCCCTGGCGTGGGCCATTATGATGGATGTCCGGGGGTGCCTGTAGTGGCTGTATATCTCTTCGATGGCCATGGCCATGGGTTTGTGCGTGTCCATGATCTCGCCCATGTCGTGATGCAGCTCGCGCAGCCTGTCCGGAAGGGCCGCCCCGGATCCCGGCCTTATGATGCCTGCATCCACGAGTTTCATCACTCCTCCCGAGAGCGCCAGAACCCCGTATCCCGTGGTGTTGAGGCCCGGATCCACACCCAGAACGACCGTGCTGTCAGGCAATCAGTCCGCCTGCTCGAAGTTCGAGTAAACGGCCTGAATGTCCTCGTTCTCCTCCAGTGCGTTCAGCAGCCTTATGTTCTGCTCGGCCTCGCGGCCGGAGAGGGCCACGGTGTTGGCGGGAACCTTCACTATCTCGGCCGAGTCGACCTTCACTCCGGCCGATTCGAGTGCCTCCTTGACCTTGAAGACGTCTTCTGGGGCGCTCGAGAGAACGAGCAGACCCTCCTCGAGGTACACGTCTTCGAGTCCGGCTTCCATTCCTGCTTCCATCACCTGTTCCTCGGTGAATGCCGAGGCGTCGACCGTCAGCTGCCCCTGTTTGCTGAACAGGTACGCAACGCTGTTGCGTGACCCGAGGCTGCCGCCACCCTTGGACAGGGTGTGTCTGACTTCGGCGGCGGAACGGTTGCGATTGTCGGTAAGGACTTCGATGAGTATCGCCACGCCACCGGGACCGTAGGCTTCGTAGGTGATCTCCTCGTAGGTGATACCCTCGAGTTCGCCAGTTCCCCTCTTGATCGCCCTGTCGATGTTTTCATTGGGCATGTTCTGGCTTTTGGCCGTATCGATGGCAACACGCAGACGGGGGTTCATGTCTGCGTCTCCGCCTCCCTCACGGGCGGCAACGGAAATCTCCTTCACAAGACGGCTGAAGATCTTGCCCCTCTCCGCGTCGGCCTTGCCCTTCTTGTGCTTTATGGTGCTCCATTTATTGTGACCGGACATTCTCTCTCCTCTTCGTGAATCGTTGCTTCATGGCATGGATTTTAGAGTCTGAAACACCCCGGGTCAACGGGGTGGATCACTATGAAACGCAAGTACCCTCTCCAGGTCCGGCATGTTCCTTCTGAAAAAGGAAACATCAGGCCCGGGCAGGAAAACCGTCTCCTCCCGCAACAGCGCCGGCAGGACCATGAGAGCAATGGATCTAACCCGCACCGACAGCCTCACATCGGCAAGCCAGTCGGGAGCAGCTGCCTCCTGCCCGGTGCAGACACCCCTGGCCAGTTCGGGAACCTCATCAGGGGAGGAAAAGACACCAGCGAGCCTGGGCCATCCCGCATCGACCTGAGGGGGCAGTGAAGGTGCTGCTGCGCTAAGTCTTACCGCGATGTCGAAAAGCCCGTTCACGGAGAAGGCCGGGATCACCAGACTTCTTTCGCCCGAATAGCCTCCGGTCTCCCTCAGGCCGCTCTCCGTGGACGGGGAGAACCATCTGCCCCGCTGAATACCCACCTTATGAGTCTCCCGTCGGGTCGTCCGGCTCTCGACGGTCACATCGGCTTCCACCGACCAGAACGGAAGGGGGAGGGCCTGATCGTCACGCGAAACCCTTACCGAAGACGGAAGCATTGACAATCCATCCCCTCCTATGCCCCATGCCGTTCCGCAACCCTGGCAAAGGAAGGATGAGTCGGTGGAAAGACCGGACAGGGGTGCATGACATCTTCCACAAGCAAGCACTGTCATCCGTTCAGCCATGTTTTCCGCCAGGGAACCTTCCCCAGTTGAACCTGAAGGCCTTACCCGCCGCCGAAGCGGCAGCCAGCACTCCGAAAACGATCAGCACCCTCAGCACGGGAGGGGCAACGCAGCAGACATGCACAAGCGGTGGGAGGATGGATGCAGTCAAAACACCCGCAGCGGTGACAACCATCCTGCTCCTTTTGACATCCGAGGGAAACCGTCCGCTCAGGATGGTTCCGGTCCTGCCGTCCACAACCGTGCCGAAGCTCTTCTGGAAAGCGGTAAAACCCACGATCCAGAGCGGGTAGTATACCAGCCTTTCCCGTCTCCCCGTTACGCACAGATGAAGGGTCCTCTGTTCCAGGCCCGTTCCCGTCCCCCGGGAGTACCTGTCGACCATCCGGGCTGCCTCTTCCCTCGCTTCTCCAAGGTCGACCACGGGATCGACCACGATCCCTTCCGGCAGCCGGGCAGAGTCAAACACCTGAAGGCCGTCGGGCAGACGCCCCCTGCCAAGTTCCATCCCGGCAAGCGCCATCTGGGTCTTCTCGCCAAGCGACGGGATTCCAACGGGTTCAAGCCTGGCGGCGCTGACCGTCAGGTCGAGATCGAGGCTGACCCTCTGTTCCACCGCCTCGGAGCCGGTGCGCTGTCTGACCAGTCTGCTTGTGATGACCGGTGCGGAGCCGTCGCCCGAAGGTTCGAACTCCGTCTCCACCTCCCTCTCCGTATACACCCCCCTGGTGCCCAGGACAAAGCCGTCCACCCTGCATGTAATGCTCCAGAAGGGAACGTAGTAGAGAACCGCCGTGTTTACAATTGACCCTTCGGGAAGTGTGCCGGTCGCTTGTCTCAGTCCGTCCCGCACTGCTCTGACCGCTCCCGTCCTGCCTATGCGGTCCTCCGATATGTACCGTCTGACTCCCCATGGAAGAAGCAGTCTGTTGCCGCAATGCCGGCAGACCGTGTTGGTGTCGCCGTCTGCCACCGAAAGCAGTCCTGCGCAGCTCGGGCAGGAGAGGGTCAGAAGAGCCCCGCTCATTCCCCTGCCCTCCTGCGCCCGATGATCGTTGCAGCCCAGTAACCGGCGCAGGCGGAAACGATCACGGCCAGCACCGGAGAGATCGAACGCAGTAACAGGTAAAAGACAATGGAAGGAAGGATCCCGGCCAGAAGCGAACGGAAAAAAATCCCCTCGAAGTCCGGCCCCCCCGATCCGACAGGTTCTCCGTGGCCCGGCACTCGTCCCGAGACACCGTCGAGAAGCATCCCCTCGCCGGTAGCGGTGATGGTGACCGAGTAGAACGGGTGATAGACCAGCCTTCCCTCGAGGCATTCGGAGGGAACGGTCTCACCTCTGGGGTCACCTCCTTCCGGCCACGGTCGCAACTCACCCGAGGGGGGAACGTAGTCATCCATGGCCGGGTATGGCTGGCTGAAGGCCTTGCCGAGCCGGGAACCGTGAAGAACGTAGGGGAACCACATCAGGGAGGGTTGAAGGACCTCGCCGGGAGGGAACAGCCTTGCCACCTTCTCACCGTCCAGGGCTGGTTCATGAAAGAAAACGCCCCCCTCCCATGAAAACCTTGAAAGAGCGCCGCACCAGGAACAGCGTGCAAGCGAGCCGGGACCCCTGATGTCCAGAACGCCTCCGCACTGGGTGCACTCGACCCTCATCAGGGTCGACCTTCGCACAGGGAGGTTCCATCGCGGAGAAGGTCCATGGTTTTCACAAGCCACCCCTGTTTCCACTCCAGAAGCCTTTCCGATTCGGTTTTAACATCCATCCGGTCCAGAATGGCGGAAAGATCATCGCCGGGCCTGGCGATGCGGGAAAGGAAACCCCATCCCGTAAGCCCCCTGGCGCTGTGCTGGACAAGCACGTTCGGAATGCCCAGGGATGCAGCGAGGCCCGAACCGTGTACCCTGGGGCCCACGACGAGGTCGCAGGTGTCGAAGATGGCTGCGTAGTCCTCCGCCAGGGCGCTGTACCTTGTGTCCGCATCGGGGAACGCCCGTCTCGCGGCAAGGAAATCGGCGCATGTGTGGCAGATAACGACGCAGGGATGCTCATCCATGATCCGGCGGTACTGCACGAGCAGGTATTCGTACGTGGCTGGGTTCACGCTGTTGAACCTCTGGGTGCAGTTCTGAAAGACCAGTCCCACGACCCCTGGAGCCGTTCTCAGCCTCTGGGTCCTTGAGGCGAAAAGGGCAGTGCAGGGCAGCAGGTGGGGGTCGTAAGCCCTGAGGGCACTTGCGGCAGCCTCGTCCCTGACGGTGACCAGTTCGCACGGGCCCCCAAGAACGGAACGCAGAAGGCCGTGTTCCCTGCCCTCAACGCTGAATGCTCCCCCCGATCCGGCGCCCACGGCAAGAAAGGCGCAGGGCACCCTGTTCCTGATGACGAACCGGAAAAGCGCTTCCATCCTGCCGCCGATGCGCCATTCCGGTGAACCTGCGATTATCAGGTAGTCGACCGCTGCCGGATCATCGAGATAGAAGGAGTTGTCGGAATGCCAGCTTCTTCTGAAAAGAAGCCTCTTCGAAAGCCTGTTGGGCGTGATCATGGGATGTCTGTTGTAAAGAAGGCGGTTGTACCTCACTCCAAGCGAATCGAGGACGTTCAGCACTCCGAACAGGATGAGTTCGTCACCCGGATTGAACTGCCTGGTGGCGGAAAAGAGGATGTTCTTCAGGTTCTCTCCTTAATCAGGTCCTCAAGGGCATCGACCACGGTCAAGGCAGCTACCGACTCCATTGTCCCGTCAGGCGAGACCACGGCTCGGCAAGCCACCCTGCACGGCTTCCACAGCGTCTGCTTCTCGCGTGAAATGTACATCGCCACGACCGGCACACCAAGTGCGTCCGCCATGTGGACCATGGCGGTGTCCGGCGTCAGCAGGACATCCATTCCCGAGAGCGCGGCACAGACTTCCAGTATGTCTGCTGAAGGACAGACGGCCGACACCCTTCCCCCGGCAAATGTTTCCGCAAGTTGCGCTCCCCTCGGGTCGGAAGGCGGTGTGAACACGTGAACCGCAAGCGAGGGGAATCTCTGGAGAATCATCCCCACGGCTTCGGTCCATCTTCCGAGGCTCCATTCCCTGCGGGAGTCTCCCGCAGCCAGGTTCACTCCGACCCGGAATTCCGTCGATGATGATGCATCGCCATGCCCGATGTAGATCCGGGGGCAGATGTCCCTGCCCTCGAGGCTCCCGCCCAGCGGTTCGATGATCGATACCGTCTCCTCCAGCATGGTCCTTGTCGCACCGCCCCAGATACTGCGTCTGATGTTCACGTTGTAGAAGTGGTCAAGGCCGGTTTCGGTGGCGACACGGACCCTCACCGCATTTCCTGGAGCACTGAGCCGGGCTATGACGGCCCCGGTGAAGGAGGGGTAGAACACAAGGTTCACGACCGCATCGAACCGCTGCCGTCTCAGTGAGTGGATCAGCCCCGGAAACTCGAGCGGCTTTTTCTTTCTGAAGACACTTATCCCGTCAACGTTGGGGTCGTTCCGGATCACGCCGCAGTTGGAGGGCGAGGCCAGAACATGAACCCTGATGCCGGGAAACTCCTCCTTGACAAGCCTGAAGAGGCCGGTGCTTATCACCATGTCGCCCAGCCTGTCGTAGCGAAGGAACAGCACCGACCGGGCCTTTGAAAGGTCGGCGGATGGCATGGGTCCCGCTTTTACAAGGAGCCGCAGAAGGGCCGAAAAAAGCCTCTTCGATGCCTTCTCCGCCTCCTTCAGGGGGCCTCTTATGGAAGCACCGTCATTCTCGCGGTTTGTACGCCCGCAGGTCCGGCGAGCCTGACGAAGTAGATGCCGGCGCTCATCGTGCGAACATCGACCGGAATGTTCACGCTGCCCGCTGCAAGTCCCGGTGTCAGGTCTTTCACCACCCTTCCCGCCACATCCAGCATGACCAGTGAAACCCCATCCGTTGAGCCAAGGCATACAGGTACTATTGCGGTGGCTCTTGCGGGGCTCGGTGTGACCATGCCGAGAAGGAATGAGTCTTCGACAAGGGTTTCGGAACCATCCGCCACCCCCACTCCCACCACCTGGGCGTGCACCGCTTCGGCGGGCCAGCCCGGGCCGAACGAGTCGTCGACCGCCCACGCCCTGAACCAGTAGTCTCCCGTGGGGAGACCGCTGACCGTGTGCTGGGAAGAACCCAGTCCGTCGGCCTGGATGGTGTTCGTATTCCACACTTCCACCTTGATGTCGTCGATGTAGAGGGCGCAGCTCCCCGCCGGGCCGTAACTCTCCCACCGGAAGGAAAGGGTCTTGCCCTGCCACTCGTCAAGCTCGTGGATGTTGAAGCGCCAGTTCATGTCGTTGCGGCCGAACGTCTGGAGGTAGTACCAGTTCGCACCGCCATCGGGGCTGTAGCTGAAGGCTCCCTGGTAGCTCTCCGGAACGATGTTCTGCATGCTCCAGAAGCTGATCCGCCCACCTCCGCCCGGGGGGATGGTGACTGTCTGCTGCCAGGTCATGGCGCCGGTTCCGTTTGACCGGTAACACTGGCCCGGGCTGTGGTACTGGGTGCCTGTCATTATCCAGTTCACCTTGTTGAAGGGGCCCGAGTCTCCCGTGTCGTTCAGGGGGACCTGATACCCTGAAAGACGCTGAAGGGCGTAGGAAGACGCGTTGGACGCGTCGCTCCAGTCCACGGTGAAGCTGCCCGAGACCATGCCTATCTCATCCATAACGGGAATGCCGGGCACCTCGGGATCGTAGGGGCGGCCGGCGAGGCACGCTGTAACGAGGTAGCTTCTGAGATTTCTGCGGGACAGCCTGATGACCTCGTCCGCTGATGGCCAGAAACCGGCGAAGGAGGCTCCCGTTTCGTGGTTCCAACTCATAGCCCCGTACAGCCCGTAGGAATGGTCCCTGGTGTTGCCCGATGCGTAGTAGAACTGCGTGGAGGGGTAATGGTCCTCACCGGTGGCCCAAGTCACCATTATCTCGCCCTGCGTCGTGTACTGGGCCGCGTGTGTCGTGGGGTCGTCGGTCCAGCCCCAGGGGTAGATCAGGGCGTTCGCGTAAGCATGGGTCGAATGCATCTGGGCAGGTGGATGTGTCTGCCAGAATGCATCGATGTTCGAAGTTTCGGGCTCGCTCAGGGGAGCGGTTCCGCGGTAGGTCTCGCTTGACGGGTCTCCGCTCGAGCCTGCGCCGCCCCAACCCACCGCCCAGTTCCTGTTGAGGTCTATCCCCGAACCGCCCGCAGACAGGTTCCTGTTCTTCCTGTGCATGCCGCCGCCGCCTGGAGACTGCGCCTGATTGTATACCCAGCCGTCGATGTTGTTCACGGGAAGGCACCAGATCTCCCTGTTGTCGAGTATCCAGTCCGCCTGGTAACCGCAGTAACCGTTGCGGCCGTGGTTCGAGCAGAGCCACATCATCCAGTACTGTATGTTGCGAAGGCTGGCGCCTTCCCTGGAGTGGATGAGGCCGTCGTACCAGGCGTTGGGCATCGAGGGGTCGTCGGCGCTGAAGCTGTTGTTCGACGAGAGCTTCATGACGAGTTGCGGGCGGCCCTCGTAGGTGTTGCCAATGGATGTGGGGGCGCTGGTTATGCCGGGATTCGCGGCGTGCAGCGAGTCCATCCAGCTCTGCACCTCGGTCCAGGTCTGGAATCCCCCCATGGTGATGGGTTCACGGTACTGGGAGGTGTAGAGCGCGGTCATGTCGGGTACGAGGCAGGTGGCCTGAAGGCCGCTTCGCAGCAGGAGAGCCCTTTCCGGGTCCGACGCCACGAAGTCGCAGGAAGCATCGGCGTAGACTACCACAGGGTCGAACCCGAGCGCGCTGAACCTCTGGATGTCTCCCTCGCACACCGGCGTGAACCTCATCAGCGACCATGTTTCCGCGAAGACGGGACTCGAGGCCGCGACCGCAAGGAAAAGAACGGCTGTACGCACAACTTGCCTCCCGTGCAAAGTGTTTTCAACTGGAAATATAGAAATGGGGGGCATGGGTGTCAGGATTTTTGTATCTTCCGGAAAGAACGGAACAAAAGGCTTAAAGGTCACTGCACCGGAGGTTTCCATGAAGAGCTTCGCAGAAGAGGTGCGCGGGGGTATTCCAGGCTCTATCCCCCCAATGCCGCCATCAGTTCAGGGCGTCAATCACGCACCGACCAGACCGGACGTTCTTACCCCCTCCGAGAGGGAACTCGCCCTGAAAAACGCGCTCAGGTACTTCCCGAAGGATTGGCACGCCGCCCTCGCCCCCGAGTTTGCGCTGGAACTCAAGAACGACGGCAGGATAACGATGCGCCGTTTCAGGCCGTCATACGAGATGCGGGCACGGCCCATCACCGACTATCCCTGCCGCACCCCCCAGGCGGCGGCGGTGATGCTGATGATCCAGAACAACCTCGACCCGAGGGTGGCGCAGCATCCGGAAGAACTGGTGACCTACGGCGGCAATGGCAACGTTTTCCAGAACTGGGCACAATACCTTCTCACTATGAAATACCTTTCCGAGATGACCGACAGGCAGACCCTGGTCCTCTACTCCGGCCACCCCCTCGGCCTTTTCCCGAGCCATGCCGACGCTCCGCGGGTTGTCGTCACGAACGGAATGGTCATTCCCAACCACTCCAGTCAGACCGACTACAACCGCATGGCAGCCCTCGGGGTGACCAGCTACGGCCAGATGACGGCAGGCAGCTTCATGTACATCGGCCCCCAGGGGATCGTTCACGGAACGACCATCACGCTCATGAACGCCGCCAGGATGTTCCTCGAAGGCGACGGCACGCTTGCGGGAAGGCTTTTCGTGACAAGCGGCCTGGGCGGGATGAGCGGCGCGCAGGCAAAGGCGGCGGTCATCGCGGGCGCCATTGGTGTTGTCGCCGAGATCAATCCAAAACCGCTTCACACAAGGCACAGTCAGGGCTGGTTGCAGGAGGTCGAGGAAGACCTCGACCGCGTGCTTCTGAGGATCGACCGCGCAAAGCGTGAGAAAAAGCCCCTCAGTCTCGGCTATCTGGGCAATGTCGTGGATCTTTGGGAAAAGCTTGCCTCCGGGGGTGTATCGGTTGACCTCGGCAGCGACCAGACAAGCCTTCACAACCCCTTCATGGGCGGCTACTACCCTGTGGGGCTCACCCTGGAACAGAGCAACGCCATGATGGTGAAAGACCCACAAGGCTTCAGGGATGCGGTCCAGGAATCCCTCAGAAGGCAGGTCAGGGCCATCAACACCCTTCACGATGGCGGCATGTACTTCTGGGACTACGGCAACGCCTTCCTGCTCGAGGCGGGCAGGGCAGGGGCCGAACGGATACTCAGGCCCGACGGCACGTTCGGGTACCCCTCCTACGTCGAGGACATAATGGGCCCGGTCTGTTTCGACTACGGCTTCGGCCCTTTCCGCTGGGTGTGCACCTCCGCGAACCCCGAAGACCTGGCCGCGACCGACCGCATAGCGGGTGACGTCCTCGAGGCAATGGCAAAGGACGCCCCCCCCGAAAACCGCCGGCAGCTCCTCGACAACCTGCTCTGGATCAGGCAGGCCGCCGGCAACAGACTGGTCGTCGGCAGCCAGGCAAGGATCCTGTACGCTGACTGGAAGGGCCGGATCGAACTGGCCCTTGCCTTCAACAGGGCGATAGCCGACGGAGCCGTTTCGGCCCCGATAGTCCTGGGCCGTGACCATCACGACGTTTCCGGCACCGACAGCCCCTACCGCGAAACCGCCAACATACGCGACGGCTCGATGTTCACTGCGGACATGGCGGTACACAACGTCATAGGCGACTCGTTCCGCGGCGCGACGTGGGTAAGCCTTCACAACGGCGGCGGCGTTGGCTGGGGCGAGGTCATGAACGGGGGCTTCGGCCTTCTTCTCGACGGCACGGAAGACGCCGCGCGAAGGGCCCGCTCGATGTTGAGCTGGGACGTCGGCAACGGCCTGGCCCGAAGAAGCTGGGCCAGGAACCCGGGGGCGGTCTGGGCGATTGAACAGGCAATGAAGTCCGAACCTCTGATGAAGGTCACCATGCCGGTCGCAGCCGATGACAGCTTGGTAGCAGAAGCCACCCGGCAAGCCTTTGAGGACTGAGGCGACAACTGATGCAACCCAATCTCAAACCATTGCAGTCAAATACTTTGCCGCAGCAAACTAAGTTATCTAAGTCCGTCCCCAAGGCGGTGCTGTTCGACGTGGACGGCACGCTGCTGGATTACCGCAGGGCGCAGAGCGAGGCGGTGGGGCACGACGCGAAGCTGCTCAAGCTCGTGAACTCGCCCGAGGTGCAGTCGTACGAGGCAAGGGGGGTTCCAGAACCGCAGGGCGAATTGAAAGAGTTCCTCACGGGTTACTTCCAAAGGCTCTCAGGACAGGGCGCGCTCATGCCGGGCGTGCGTGAGGCCCTGAAGTCGCTGCAGGGAAAAACGCTGTTCGCCCTTGTCTCGAACGGCGCAGGAGCGGTTCAGGACTCAAGACTGGCAGCGGGTGGGATTATTGATTACTTTCCCGTGAGGGTGTACAGCCGGGATGAAGGGGTGGCCAAGCCCGACCCCCGCATACTTTCGATCACGCTGGAAAGGCTTGGCGTTCTTCCGGAACAGGCGGTTTTCGTGGGCGACAGCGCGACCAGCGACATGGCTGCAGCACAGGCTCTGGGCATGGATTTCATCTGGTTCAGGCCGGACGGCCGCTTCGACTCCCCCGGTAAAAGAGTGGCGGAGATTACCGAACTGGTTCAACTGCCGGAGCTTGTTGCCCGGCATAGCGGAGAGGGTGAAAAATGAAGTACCTTGTTCTCGTCCTGGCACTTGCCACAGTATCCTTCGGATACGTCAGCCACGGCCCCCAGGTGGGCGTGTGGATCCCCACCGGCGACATGGCCGACGGCTACGGCACCAGCTTCGGCATCGGATATCAGCTGCTCTACCACATGCCGGTCGTTGCCATCGAAGGCTCCATCGGCTACGTCTTCCTCACCCCTGAAGAGGTCGAAGGCGCCGATGTCAGCGCCCACCTCATCCCCATCACCGCCGGCATCCGCAGCTACAGCGGCTCCCTCTACGCCGCGGGCGGTCTCGAGTACGACAACACCAGCGTCAGCGTGGAGGTCGGCGGCGTCGAGACCAGCGACTCCGACGGCGAGATCGGCGCCTACTTCGGCGCGGGCATGGTCAACAGGATGGGCTTCGGCAAGCTCGACCTCAGCGCCAGGGCCCACTGGATGGATTTCGACGAGTTCATGATCAGCATCGGCGGCGGCATCAACTTCTAAGCCGTCAGGTTCCGGAAGGGGCGGGCTTCGGTCCGCCCCTCTTTTGATATCCGGCAAAGCCATCCAGCCCAATGAACTGAAAGAGTCAGGTTCTGGGCAACTCACACAATTCCAGCGTGCCGCCGTTTCTCAGAACCGGGTGTTCGCGAAGCAGGTTCTTCAGCGCTTCAACATCCTCAGACTCAAAACGCATGTATCCTGAAACACTCTTCGTCGTATCGGGCACTTCCTTGCTGCCAAGCCGGATCCGCTTCCCTATCTCGCTGCCGCCCTGAAACAGACCGCTGCTCCTTGCCAGCTCGAGGAAACTGTCCCATTCTTCGGCTCTTGTCGGTGTATCGGTATTGTCATGGATAAACAGGATATACTCCATGTTGTCTTCCCCCATGTTGCGAAATGGCATTCAGTGAAACACAACGCCTGATCAGGGTCAGTCGTAGCAACAGGTGTACCGGGATTCCTCGTCCTCTTCGATTTCAGTCGACCCGCACCTGATGCAACGGACAGGGGCATCAAAACGAAAGTGGCCCCCGCAACGGTGCCTGCCGGCAAGACCCTCGATGAGCTTGTGGTACTCATCCTCGGTCAATGGTTCACCGGCATGGTCCTCCTGAACGCGTTTGTCATGCTCCGCCGTGGCAATGCTGTACGGTCCGCCCAACCCCTTGATGTATCTGCAGTGCAGCTCTCCCAGGTCCTTGAAGGCAATGAACCTGCCATGGCCGCACTTGTCGCATCTGACCTGGAAGAATGTGAACCCTCCACCATCCTGCACTCTGAACTTCTTTCCACATTTCCTGCATCGTGCCCCGTACTCGGAACCCATGCGGCTTCTCCCCTCACCAAATCGACCCGTCTAATGCTTTCGAGCACGGCTGGAAACTCATGCAGAAGGCTGTTCGCACGGCATTTCAGCCGCTCGTCACATGGGTTCCCACATCCTGAGACCGGCGTGGCTTGTGCCGGTGGAAGCGAAAGCAAATGCATGATAGGCGAATCATGCGTTTTATGCAACTGTCAGTTTCATGCACATAACATCCTCAGCAGGCACTCTTTCGATGACACCAGGTCATCAGTTGTCTCATACGGGGTATCGTGTTGGATCTGACGGCAACACTCTCCACACATCATGTACATGCTTTCCGCTGTTTTATGGGGTTCCGTGAAGAACGATCGGCAGACACCCCGCGAATTGATGGAAATCCCCGTCCGTAGTGAAGATGGCAAGGTCTTGCCGCACGGCGACGGCGCAGATCAGGAAATCCGTGTTTGAGCCCTGGATTCCCGGTGAACGGCAGAGATTTACGTAGTTCGCTGCCGTCACGTAATCCTCTGTAAGCAGGGGCAGATCGGGGAAGGCTGCCAGATCGGCCTCGAGTCGTTCAAACTGCGACTGATCCCGTACTCCCGAGAGAATCTCCTGTCTGATCGGCCCGATGATCTCGACAAAGTGGGCATCGATCAGGCGACGGAGCTCATCCACTTCCGCATTCAGAGAAGTGTCGCCGCGTCTCAACGCCAGAGACCAGACGCTCGTATCGACCAGAACCCTCACTTCCGGGCCCGCTGCTTCTTGTAGTCGTATTCCGGCTGGAAATCGATTTTCCCGAAAAGCGACAGGACACGCCCCTGACGCAAGTGACGGACGTATTCCTCAAGAGCCTCGGTTACGGCTTCCCGCTTTGTGCGGTGGTTGCCCAGGGCAACCGCCTCTTTGATCAGTCTATCATCAAGCTCCAGATTTGTGGCCATGGCTATCACCTCCACACACAATATCACACATCGGATTGTGTGGAGTCAATTGCTTCTCTCTTCAAAACGGCTGAGCTTTCCCCCTCGAGCATCAATGAGGTGCGAGCATGATACGGCACCTTGTCAGGCGTTCCCGGCTTTCCTGATCCGCGGGTGCTCTTCCCGGTAGAGCTTAAGCGCCGCAGGACTGGCAACAGGGACAAGTCGGCCACCGAATCGCCAGCGATGCGCAAACGTGTCGGATGGCCATTCGAAGATGACACTGTCGAAGAAGTTCGTGCAGAGCGCGTCTGGATCAACTAGAAAGACCTCGATCCGAACACCGTTCCTTTCAAATGCCCTTTTGTGTGAGAACCGCTTCTGCGGTATCACCGCATAGCGGTCGTCCGGGGCCAGCAAACCCTCGAGCGCAGCGAAGTCACGGGCTGCAAGCAGCAGGTCCACATCCGAATGGGTTTTCGGGGGGATGAGACCGAGGATCTCCTCCGCCCATCCTCCGAACACCACTACCGGCAATGACACAAGGTCATCCAACACGGAGAGGAGGAAACCAATGTTGTTTTCTTCCTTCATCGTCCCAATCCGAATCGGTTTCCGTGCCGCTGCATCCATCAGCCGTCGAGCTGCACCGCCCGAAGGGAGGGAGGGGAATCCGGCGTGTCGGGGAAGATACGACAACAGCCTGAACCGGGAACAGGTTGCTCCGGTCTGTCCCCGAAAAATGGATGGCTCAGTGGGCAGCCGGGGCGAGGGCCTTCCTTCTCTTCGCGCTGTGGCGGATGAACAGGATTCCCGCAGCCAGGAAGAACCCGGCGGACATCGCGAAGTTGGCCGTGTAGCTCGCGATCTGCATCACGGCGCTTCCCAGGACGGGGGCCACGAACCCCCTCAGCGAGGTGGCGGTCACATGAAAGCCCTGGTAGGTGGCCGCCTTGCCTTCCGGGGCGAAGTGCATGCTGCTCATGTTCCAGGAGACCTGGACACCGGCCATTCCCGCGGCATAGAAAAGCCATGCGCTGTAGAAGAGCACGACGCCCTGCGCCGGAAACAGGCTCGACGCCACCAGGAGCAGAGGGTAACCCGCCAGTATCAGGCACATGTGCCCCGTGAACCGGAACGGCCTTATCCTCTCGAGTCCGGCACCCAGGAGAGGGCCGAGGAAAACGAGCCCGATCTGTCCCAGAACCCCCTTGGCGGTGGCGTACTGCTCGTACGAAAGGTGAAGGACGTCACGGGCGAAGAACGGTATGGCGGGCTGTATCCCCATGAAACCGAACCCGTAGAGCATGAAGAAGCTCTCGAACAGCACGAACTCGCGGTCCGCCTTGAAGATGGTCTTCAGCCCCTTCAGCATCTCCCTGATGGATGCCGACTGCTCTGGTCCGGTGTTCTTGAGCCCCCTCACCATGAAGGCCATGAAGAGGGCCTGCCCGGCTCCGAAGATCCCCTCGGCGAGGAAGAGCCAGCGGTAGAACGAGAAGTCGGCGTCAAGAAGCGCCCCCGCGAGGATGCTTGCCGGAAGGCTTATCAGGTTGAACAGGCTCATGCCCCAGCCGAAGAGGACTCCCCTGTTGCCGGTCCGGTACCGGTGCCTGAACGCGGCGTTCATGCCGGGGATCACGACGCTGTTGGAGCCGAAGAAGAGAAGCAGCAGAAGCAGCATGGTGTTCACGCTGGATGAGAAGAGCATGAAGGCCACTGAGAGCCTCATCGCCGTTCCGACGAGCATCGCCCTGAAATGGCTGTTGGTGCTGTCCAGCCAGTGGCTCGCAAGAACGCTGAACAGGTTGCTGACGGGCCAGATCATTGCGAGTATCGTGATCTGCGTGACCGAAGCGCCCAGGCCGTTGCCGGCAATGTAGTCGTGGTTCAGCACCACGCCCGAGGCTACGGCCCCGAGAGCCTGGCTTGCCATGTGAAGCCTGAAGGCACGCTTCTCGCCTGGAACCAGCGATACCTTCAGCATTCTGACCAGGCGGGACCCGAAGCCCTGGAGCTCGGGGAACATGCCCTATTCCTCCTTCAGGATTCCCGCTTTCCTGAGGTGTTTCATGACTTTCTCCACGGATTCCTCAGGGGTCTCGAGGTGGGTGTGCAGCACCAGCTCGGGGTTGACCGGCTCTTCGTAGGGCGCGTCGATCCCGGTGAACTCCCTTATCAGACCGAGCCTGGCCTTTTTGTAGAGCCCCTTGGGATCGCGTTCCTCCGCCACCGAAAGCGGTGCGTGGACGAAGACCTCTATGAAATCCCCCTTGCCCTGGATGTTCCTCGCCCTGTCCCTGTCGGAGGAGTACGGGCTTATGAAGGCCACCATGTTTATAATGCCGAAACTCGTGAGAAGCTTTGCAACCTCGGCGATCCTCCGGATGTTCTCGGTTCGTGCCTCGGGGCTGAAGCCCAGGTCGCAGTTGAGCCCGTGGCGGATGTTGTCGCCGTCGAGAACCGCTGTGTGAACTCCGTCCGTGTGCAGTCTTGCAGCGAGAAGGTCGGCCACCGTTGACTTGCCGCTTCCCGAGAGACCGGTGAGCCAGACGGTAGCGCCTTTGTGCCGGTTGAGGGCTTCCCGCTCGGGTCTGCCTATGGTCAGTTCCCTCCAGGTGACGTTGTGGTCGGGACAATCCTTCACTTCGCTCCGCCTTCCCGCTCGAGACCTTCCACGGCCTGCTCGAGTTTGCCCGTGTCGACGGCCCTGCCGGCCCTTGACGATGAAAGCGCCTTCAGAAGAGCCTCGAGGGGCATGAAGCCCGACCTCTTCACGAAGTGCGCGGCGCAAAGGAGCGAAGCGCTCCTTGCGCCAAGGGGCGCCCGGTAGTCCCTTGTGATCTGCTCCGCCCCGGACGCGGGCACATTCAGTGCCGAATCGATGAATATCATGCCGGCTCCCATCTTCTCGAGCCGTGCGAGGGCCTTCTCACGCCCTTCGACCGAGGTCACCAGCGCGGCGTCGATGCCGGTGATGCCGGTGTAGTGAATCTCTTCGGTGGAGATGATGACCTCGGCAAGCGAGAAGCCCACTCCGACGGTCACGGGGTAGCTGCCCTTCTTGGTCACGTAAAGCCCGCAGGAGATCGCAGCCTGCGCAAGGAGTTCGGCAGTGGACTGCACCCCCTCGCCGGCCGACCCCGCCAGGATGATCGAAACCTTCCCGGAGAGTTCGTGGCCAAACTCGACCGCGGGGACGGGGACATCATTCAGAAGGCTCTCGGTGTTGCCCCTCAACGTGGGGTGGAAGGGTTCGGCGGACTCGTTTCGCAGCAGTACGGGGGCGAGCCCCGATCCCTCGGTGATCTCTGCCAGCTTGCGGCCGGGGTTGAACTTGACGCCGTAGCTGGGACAGAGCTCGACGGCCTCGATGAGGGAAAAACCCCTGACCCTGAGAGCCTCTTCGAGAACGTCTGTCAGATCACCCGCTGCGATGATCCTGCGGGCGTAGGAAGCACCTATTCCGTGGACCATCTTCACGAGGTCCATGCCGCTGTCGGGTCTGCCTTCGGGCATCGTTGATGTCTTGAAACCGCAGGGGGTCAGACCCGAGGGCTGCCCTCCCGTCATCCCGTAGAGCATGTTGTTGTGAACGATCACCGTCATGTCGATGTTGCGGTGGGCTGCCTCGATGATGTGGTGAAGCCCGATGGTGGCGCCGCCGTCGCCCAGGAGCACCAGTATCTTCTTTTCCGGGTTCGAGAGCCCCATGGATATGCCGGTTGCGAGCGCCACCGACCTTCCGTGGAGGCCGTGCACCGTGTGTGCGTTGAACTGTTTGTCGATTATGCCAATGCAGCCGATGTCGGTGACCACCACGAGATCAAGCGGCGTCAGGTGATCAAGCCTTTGAAGGGCCTTCTCGATGCTCCTCGCCAGAAGCCCGTGGCCGCAGCCCGAGCAGAACGGGAGGTTCTCGGTGGAAAGGAAGCCCTGGCTCATTTTTCCACCTCCGCTTCTATCTCGGTCGGCGATATGAGCCTTCCGATGCCGTTCACGCCTGACACGCCCTTCCTTCCGTTCTTCCCGAAGAGTATCTCCCTGTACTGGCCGCCCTGGTTCTCCTCGGCGATTATCACCCGGGAGTAGCCTTCCATGATCTTCAGGTAATCCGGCGGGACCGGGAACAAAGTCTTCGCGATAATTAGCGAGACGGGCTTCCCCTTCTTCGCAAGCGACGCCGCCGCCTCACGGGCGGCTGCGGCGGTGATGCCGAACGAGAAGATCAGTGTGTCCGGGTTGCGCTTGTCGTACTCGTATCGGGTGTACTCGTGAAGGTTGTGTTCCGTCTTGAAACGCAGCCTCCTGGTATTCTCCAGGGCCCCGGGGGTCGAGTGCTGGAGGCTGGCGTTACTCTCGTGGGTGCTTGCGGTGAGCCTGACCTGGTGTTCGATCCCCCCCACCGGAAGGAACGGCGGCACACCGTCCGGACCGGCAGCGTAGGGCAGGTACGGTTCCGGGCCGCTGTAGTACTCGCGCTTAACCCTCTCCACCGGGCTGACCCGGGAGAGGTCGTAGCTCTGAAGGGTCATCACCATCTCCTTGGAGGAGAGAAGGAAGACGGGACACCGGAGCCTGAGGGCGAGCTTCACTGCCTCGGCTGAGAGGTTGTAGCAGTCGTCGAGGTCGGAGGGGCACAGCGTGGGCACGGGCTGCCCGCCGGAGTTGATGCCGTGAAGCAGCGACAGGTCACCCTGGGCGCCGCAGGTGGCGGTTCCGGTGGCGGGGCCAAGCCTTTGAACCAGCATGATGACCATGGGAAGCTCCATCATGAAGGCCATCCCGATCGATTCGATCATCAGTGCCAGGCCGGGGTAGGAAGTGGCGGTGACCGGGAACCGGCCGGCGGCCGAGAACCCGCTCATCCACTGAAGCGTGGTGATCTCGTCAGGCGCCGGAAGGACAATGGGGAAACGCCTGCTGGAGTAGGCGTAGAGAAGGTTCGCCGGGGTTATGGGGTACCCCACGAACACCTCGGCGCCGGCCTGCACCGCCGCTTCGATCATGAGCCTGGAGCCGTCTATGAAGGCCGTCTGCTTCCCCATGTCACGCCTTCCTCCTGAACAGCCTGTCACCCAGCGAGGAGAGAAGGATGACGACAAGCGTGGTGATCACGGCGCCGTAGGTCTTGTCCATCTCGAACCATCCCCGCTGCTGGGCGAGCATCGTGAAGAAAATGGCAATCGTTCCGATGATGAACGAGAGCTTGACGCCCAGCGGGGTGACCAGCTTGCGGGAATAGAGGCCCGTTACGATCACGATGGCCCCTATGGCCCTGATGGCGTAGGAGATGTACGCAGTGTCAAGCACCGCGCCCTTGAGGAAGATGGCCATGGGAACCGTGAGGACGCTCACGAGGATGACGAGCTTCCGGGCCGTGGAGATGATCTTCGCGTCATCGGCCTTCTTGTTGATGATGCCGTGGTAGATGTCCTTAGCGGCTATCGTCACCACGGCGAAGTTCACCGGGCCAACCGTGGAGAGGATGGCAGCAAGGACACCCGCCAGGGCCAACCCGCCAAGCACGGGGTGGATGAAGGCGGGGGTCTGAAGAAGGGTGGGAAGCGCAGTCTTGGCAGTCACTTCAACACCCTCGGGGATGAAAAGCCCGGTCCGGGCGTAAAGGCCCAGGAATGCAGTCATCACGCCGAATGGCGCAACGATGAGACCCGCGAGCATGGAAGCCTTCCGTGCCGTCTTGACGTCCTTGGCGGCGAACACGGGCTGTATGCTTGCCTGGGCAGCCATGCCGCCCAGAAGCCCGCCCACCAGAAGCGCTACTGCGGCGTTGGTGCCGGCGCTGAAGGGGTTGTAAAGGTTGTGGGGGGCGCCGAGGGAGATCAGCGTATCGGAGAGCCCCGAGAAGCCCCCGACCTTGCCCAGTCCGATGAAGAAGGCTATCCCGAGCCCCACGAACATCGTGACCAGGTACAGGATGCCGGTTATGGCGAGTGCGTGCATGCCGCCCATGTAGGTGTAGATCATGATAAGGCCCGCCGAGATCACCACGGCCCAGTTCCAGCTGACCCCGAAAAGGGGCGCCATGACACTGGCGCAGGTCTGGAGCTGAACGTAGGCGAGGGTGATGTAGGCGATGAGGAAGGCCACTGCGCTGATCGAGCGCGCCTGGCTTCCGAAGAGGGTCTCGATCATCTCGCTGACGGTGTGGACGTCCTTCCGGCGGTAGTGGGCCGCCACGGTGAACCCTATAACCACCATGCCTATGGCCGTTGAGATGTTGTAGAAGATGGGCTGCAGTGAAAGGGTGTTGAACGCCCTCTCGCTGACGCCGATGGTGCTCATCCCCCCAAGCCATTCGGCAGCCACCACCACGGCGCAGACCATGGTGCCGAGGTTCCTTCCCGCAACCAGGTAATCGCTTGCGGACTTGCTGGCAACCTTCCGGGTGAGAAGGCCCATGCCCACCACCAGGACGAAATAGCCAAGGATGATCATGGCATAGATGTTCATTTGCCCCGCCTTGCTGTGTTAAAAAACGAACATTAGTTCCGTGAAAGTGTTCTTCCTTCGGCAATGGCCCTTGCCATTGCCATTGAGTTCAAGCGGTTCCTGCCGTCGTCGGAACGTGAGTTAAGAACCGCAGGAACCCTGGCCCCGAAAACCAGCCCGCCCCATGAGGCCCCGCCGTGGAACTTGTAGCTTTTGCCCAGCGAGTTGGCGGTCTCGAGGTTGGGGGCCAGAATCATGTCGGGCATCCCGCAGACGGCTGAGCCGGACATGCCCTTGGTTGCGGCGCACTCGGAGGAGATCAGGGCGTCGTAACCGAGCGGACCCTCGACCGTAAAGCCCTTGAGCTGCCCACGGAGGGACATCACCGAAAGGGCTGCGGCGTCGACCGTAGCCTGCATCTTGGGGTTCACCGTCTCGACGGCGGCCAGTGCCGCCACCAGTACGGGTTTCACACCCAGTGCGTTCCAGAGGGGTCTTGTGTTCTCGATGACCGCCGCCTTCTCGGCAAGGGTGGGAAGGATGAGGATGGCGTTGTCGGTCATGGCCAGAAGCTTGGGGTACGAGGGCATCTCGAAAAGGCTGAGATTCGAGAGGACGGAAGAAGCCCTGATGCCGTTCTCCGAATCGAGGATGGCCTTGATGTACGCCTCGGACTTCACGCTGCCCTTCACGAGGATGAGCGCTCCGTCATCACGAACCGCCCTCACCGCGAGGGCGCTCATCTGCTGGTCGGTTGCAGCGGGGATGATCTCGTACATCGAAGGGTCGTCACCCGAGAGGGCAACGGCCTTCGAAACGGCGTCACCGGGACCGGTGAGGAAGCACTTGCCGATGAACCCCAGTTCGTGGCCCTCACGAAGGCTTGCCATCACGCGGTCATCCGCGGCGCCGGCCACGGCAACGGGCACCGGGGGAAGCCCCGAAACGGCGTCTATCAACTCCTGAAAGCTGCTGATGCTCATCTTTCCTCCAAAAGAATCACCCGGTCACCGGGCTGAAGATTCCCTGCGGGTCCCTGAACGGATGAAGCGGGTCTATCTCCCGTTCGGACAGGATGCACCCCGGCCACGAGAGGGGAGCCTCGGTTCCCCGCAGCACCCTCTGGATGCTTGCGGCGATGGCCTCGTTCTCGTTCTCGCCCGGGTAAAGGTAAACGGGCGCCACCCTTCCGCACTTGCGAACGATCTCAGAGGAGAGGTGCGCGGCATTCGCCACGCCACCGGTGACCACTATCCCGTGAAGGTCGAAATCCAGCACCGAGGCCATGGCCCCTATCTCCTTCACGATCTGGTAGATCATGGCGTCGTAGATGAACGCGGCGAAGGAATCGCCCGATTCCGCGCGGCGAACCATCTCCCTGATGTTCTTGGTTCCCAGGTAGGCGTAGACGCCGCCTGCGCCGTAGAGCTTCCTGTAGAGCTGGTCGCGGGTGTACCGCCCCGAGAAGCACGCCTCGAGCAGAGGAATGGGGGGTATGCCGCCGGCCCTCTCCGGGGTGAACGGAGCTCCCTCCATCCTGTTGTCGCTGTCGATGATCCTTCCGCCCACGACAGGGGCTATCGAATAGCCGCCGCCCAGATGGCAGGCCACGCACCTGATCTCTTCGAAATCAAGGGAAAGCTCCCTGGCCAGCTTGCGCACCGTGGCCCTGATGTTCAGGGCGTGAACGAAGGAAAACCGGGGGAAGTCGGGCGCCCCCGAGATGCGTGCGATGGGGGCCATCTCGTCAACACCCACTGGGTCGACGACGAATGACGGCACACCAAGGGTTCCGGCCAGGCGGAACGAAAGCGGTGCGCCAAGGTTGGACGCGTGCTGGTAAACCGGCGTGTGAAGGCTGAAGTCCGCAAGCTCGTCGTTAAGGGCGATGACACCGCTTGGAACCGGGGGAAGCATGCCCCCCAGGGCGCCGACTGCCGAAACGACGGCTCCGGGTGGAAGGTTTTCGGTGAAGAAGCGCCTGACCAGCTCTTCGCGGTAGTCGACCTGAGCGCTGATGGAGCTGAACCGGTGGACCATGTCATCGGGGTGCTCGATGGTGCTGGACACCACGTGACAGGGTTCGAGGGCACCCTCATCCCGGTAGACCGAACACTTGGTCGTGGTTGAGCCGGTGTTCATAACGAGTATCAATTCGCCGGTCACCGATACCTCCCGACACCGCCAAATGGCGAAAAAATGCTGTTGCGGCTGAAAAAGTGGAATTTTTGAATGGCGGTAATATGTTAGTTCACAGGCCGGGAAGCATTCCCGAACCGGAAATGAAAGGAAAAGGCAATGATCGACCGCAGCGACATAAGGGAAGAACTGAAGAACTGTCTGGTGGAAACCACAGCTCTGGGACTCCCCAACGGCCGCAAGGGCAAGGTCCGTGACATCTACGACCTTGGCGACAGGCTCCTCCTGATAACTACGGACAGGCAGAGCGCGTTTGACAGGGTGCTGGCGGCCGTACCCTTCAAGGGACAGGTCCTGAACATGGTGAGCGCGTGGTGGTTCGAGCGCACCAGGCACATCGTCCAGAACCATGTCATCAAAATCCCCCACCCCAACGCCACGCTGGCGAAAAAGCTCGATGTCTTCCCGGTGGAGTTCGTCATGAGGGGCTACCTCACGGGAAGTACGAGCACCAGCGCCTGGACCCTCTACAACAACGGGGAACGGAACCTCGGAGGCAACATCCTTCCCGACGGCATGAGGAAGAACCAGAGGTTCCCCGAACCCATAATCACCCCCACAACGAAGAGCGACGTGCACGACGAGTCCATCACCCCCGAAGGGATACTGGAAACCGGCCTGATGAGCCGGGAGGACTGGGAGAAGGCTTCGGGCATCGCCTTCAGCCTCTTCCGCTTCGGCATGGAAACCGCACGGAGGAACGGCCTTATCCTGGTCGACACCAAGTACGAGATGGGAAAGACCGAAAGCGGCGAGATCGTCCTCATCGACGAGATCCACACGCCTGACAGCTCAAGGTACTGGCTTGCCGAAGGCTACGAAGAGCGCTTCGAGAAGGGGCTCGATCCCGAGAACATCGACAAGGAGTTCCTCAGGCTCTGGTTCCGCGACAACTGCGACCCCTACAACGACGCCGTTCTCCCCGAAGCCCCCGAGGAACTCGTCGTCGAGCTTTCCTCACGGTACATCAAGCTCTTCGAGATGATAACCGGCAACGAGTTCAAACCCATGAAGGGGAACCTTATCGAGAGCCTTGGAGAGGCCGTGAAGACTATCTGAGGAAGACAACCCTCTCCGAAGCCCTTACCTCTCCGGCTGACAGCACGACGATGTACTGGCCCGAGGGCAGTGAAGACTCGGGCCACCAGACAAGCGTGTGGTCACCTGCAGCGAGGTGACCCGGCCGGATTGCTGACACGACCCTTCCCGACATGTCGAACACCGTAAGCCCTGCGTTCGAATCACCGGGCAGCGTGAAGGAAATGACAAGGCTGCCCGTGAAGGGCGTCGGGCTGACCCTGAGGGCCGAAGGGGCTGCGAAGGGACCGCCCCACCCAACCCCCGAGGGCTGGTCGTTGTGGGCGTATTGCACTCCTTCGTAACAGAAGACGATGTGAGGCGTTGTCTGCTGGTCTATGGCCAGGTCCGGATCACCGCTGTTCCAGCTCGAGGAGACGGGGTGTACGAACTCGGTCTGCCAGCCGCCGCCCTGGTTCACGGAATACATCAGGGAGTCACCCCCGGCGCAGCAGTGGGCTATGTGAGGGTATCCATACTGGTCGAGAGCCAGTGATGTTCCGTAGGTGTGTATTCCCGTATCGGTTGCGTATACGGTCTGGATGGTCCAGGCCGAGCCGTCGTATTCAGCGTACCTGACCTCGCCGTCGGCGCTGTAAGACACTCTGGGGTGACCGTTACCGTCAATTGCCAGGCTTGTTCCGATGGGTTCTGAACTCATTGAAGAGTCGATGGTGTATGTCTCCCAGGACCCGGCGCCTTCACGGCGTGCATACCGGACTGCATTGTCCGGTTCGAAACCGCAGTACGCTATGTGCACGTTGCCGCTCTGATCAATGGCCATTGAGTTGCATGCTCCGGCATCGATGGACTGGTCCACTATCTGCTGGGTCCATGCAGAGCCGTTCCACGAGACGAAGTAAAGCTTCTCCTGGCTGGAATACCATGCGATGCATGGGTACCCTTCGGGGGTCAGGGCGATGGATGTCCAACTGCCGTAAAACGCGTACGAGAAGTACTCGACTGTCCAGCTTCTTTCTTCGGGGTTCATGACAGCGTAGCAGATGACTCCACTACCCCCCGCGAAGGAAACGTGCGGCACACCCTGCTGGTCGAACGCCAGTCCGGTATAGCCGCAACCTCCGTAAGGGGACTGGTAGATGTTCTCCTCGCTCCAGGAAGTACCGTCAAAGGTTGCGTACTTGATGTAGGGATCCCTTGCGTAGACAACGCTGGGATCGCCATTGCTGTCGATGGCAATGGATGGTGTGACACCACTTGTGTTGACCGTGCGGAAAGACCACTCCGCCCTGGCCTGGAAAGCGGCACCCGAGAGAAGGACCACCAGCAGAATTGCTCTGAACACGGCCATGACCTCCCTGTCGGACGAATGGTGCAAACAATTATACGCTTATCTCTCGTTACCATAGCCGCCTTGCGCAATGGGGTCAAGACATTCAGGCGAAGCAGGGAACCGCAGTGAACTGCTTGCCCGTACGGGCTGCATTGCATATAACGTGCGGATGGCTTTCGCGAACCGCGCCCTTGCCAGGAGCATTGCTGAAAAGGTAATCCGAGTTTGACAACGAAAAGTATGGTTCACATCTCATGGGTGTTTCCCGTTCTGCTCACGGCCCTGCTTGGCTTGTCGGTCCTTGGGCAGGAACCATTCCTTGGGGCGCAGGATGATGCCTTCTTCTACTTCCGCATTGCCGGGAACGTCGTGCAGAGAGGCTTCTTCTCCTTCGACGGACTGACGCCGACGAACGGTTTCCACCCGCTCTGGATGGGTCTTCTCGCAGCGCTTCGATACCTTTGTCCCGATCCTCTTGGTTACCTGTCCCTTGCGGCTGTTCTTTCCATCATGCTTCTGGGTCTTTGCGGCGCACGATTCGCTGTTTTTGCGCGTGGGAGGTATTCAGCGCCAGTGCAGCTTGTCATCCTTCTGCTGCTCCTTCGTTACTTGAGGGATTTTTCGCTCATGTGCATGGAGACATCCGTCCTGCTGCCCGCAGCGTTCCTGCTTCTGATCTCGTTCGACCGTCTGAAGGGGGATTCTGGCAGCGGGCGGTTGTGGACCCTGGGCGTTCTTGTCGCCCTCACGACGGCATCAAGGCTTGATTCAGCACTGTTGTGCGCAATTCTCGCCGTTTCGGCAGTTGCAACATGCGGCAGAAGGGCTTTGTTGCCCATTCTGCTGCCGGGTGCTGTCCTGCTTCTGGGATACGCTGCTCTGAACCATTCCTTCATGGGAACGCCGGCTACAGTATCGGGAATGATGAAGGCGTCGGGATTCGGCTTCAACCGGCTCTTCGCGGCGCAGCTCTTTCAACCAGTAGACCCCCTTGGTGTACGGAACCCCTGGGCGCTCTATCTTCTCTTCCTGCTGCTTGCCTTTCCGGTGTCATTCATGAGAACCATGCCTTCCACGGCCAGGGTTTCAGGCGTGTTCCTCATATCATTCACCATGTGTCAGCTCTTTCTGTCCCAGTGGCGACTCTGGCACTGGTACGCCTACCCGGCTGTTCTCTTCACTGCGTTTGGATTGCCCCATATACTGCAAGGCATCTACAGCAGGGTCGTGCATTCAGACGGAATCGAGGCTGGCCTGACGGCCGTACTTCTCGTTGTTCTTTGCGGCGCGTGCATTTTATGGGGGGGGGGGTATGGTAATGTTGGTTCGGATGACTTCCGGCACAGGAACATGCTGATTGCACTCGAACTGAACGAAACCCTCCCGGACACAACTGTTGTTGCAATGGGAGACAGGGCCGGCAGCTTCGCGTACTTCTTCCACGGACATGTGGTTCAGGCCGAGGGACTGGCGGGCGGTACCCAACTCGTTTCCGCAGTCAGGTCGGGAACACTGCATCGTTATCTTCACCGGATGGGAACCGACTACATCCTGAGCTGGACGGGACCTCACCTGGTTGATACCTACGATCTTTGGACCCTCGCGATTCCGGACGGGGCGCAGTGCACGGCATTCAACAACACGATCACTGTTCAGGGCACCGACGAGGTCGCCCGCTGGCCTGGCAACGAAGAGTCGGCCTTCCTCTGGAGCTTCAGTGAGAACTGAGTGGTTTCGTCCGCTTCTTGTGTGCGTCCTTCTTGCTCCCGCCCTGCTTCTCTTCGCCGACACCCTTTCGTACGGCTTCATGTCCGACGATTTCTATCTTGTTCACAGGGTCTCGAGCGGGGGGTTCTTCTGCGCGTGGGGCGGAGAGGGCGCCGACATGTATGTAAGACCTCTCACCGTCCTCACATACTTCACCGACAACATGATCTACGGCCTCAACCCTTTGGGCTGGCACCTGACCAACGTGCTCTGGCACCTTGCGTGTTCGTTGCTCGTATTCCTGCTGGCCAGGGTTTTGCTGAAGGACGGCACGGCGGCATTCAGCGCCGGTTACCTGTTCCTCCTGCTTGCGTGCCACTCCGAATCGGTGGCCTGGGTGTCGGGCAGGACCGATCTTCTGGCAACGGCGTTCTGCCTGGGGTCGATCCTTGCCTTTTTGCGGAAGAGCCCGTGGGCGCCCGTTCTTTATGCTTTCGGCCTGCTTGCGAAGGAAAGTGTTCTGGTAACACCCCTTCTGTGGCTCGTTCTCGTCGTGAAAACACCGGACTGGGATTCCCGGGCGAAACGCCTCGTTGTGACCGGCCTTGCTTTGGCCCTTGTTTACATCGTTGTCAGGATCGTTCTGTCCGGGGGAGTGCCTTCCGGTGCAGGCGAGGTCTCATTCTCCGTGGCGGCCGAAAGCATTGCGCGGTACATGTTCAGGGTGTTCGTTCCGCCGCTCTCCGAGGCAGCCCGGCCCTTCCTTGCCCGGAACCCCCTTGCGCTGCCGCTTCTTCTGCTCGTCACGACTGCGGTCACACTGCTCTTCGCCCTTCGCAGGAGCTTCGACCGAAGGACGTTCGCCGTCCTGGCCGCGGGGTTCTTCGTGTCACTCCTGCCGGTTCTCTTCATGAGGGTGTCGTTGCTCGACACGCGTTCGGAACGGTTTCTCTACCTGCCCGGGGTTTTTGCGGTCATGGCCCTTGTGAACTGGGTCGTCCAGGTCTTCGGGAAACGGACCGCCCTGGTCGTGCTGACTGCCCTGGCGCTCCTTCAGGGAGCCTTCCTCCACCGTTCCAACACGAACTGGAGAAGGGCGGGCGAAATGTGCGCGGAGCTTATCCGCGAACCGGTCGCCTCCCCGCCCGAAACCTTCCGGGGCGCGTACGTGTTCATGAACGGTTACGAAGAGGCGCTTCTGCTGTTCGGGGAGTGACGGGACCCTGACTCAGTTCACATCGCCCAGATAGACAGTTCCCTTGGGCAGAGGCTTTGCGAGCAATGTTCTCAGTGGTGAAGGGTAGAGCCTGTACTGCGCGAGGGTGGCCAGGGGAAGCCAGGCCACGCCGTCCTGATACGAGTCGGGGTTCTCCCCCATGCCCGGGGTCGCGCCCCGGGGAAGCTTGCACTTGAACATCAGTTCGATCTGGTGGGCTTCGCCGTCGGTCTTTGCGAACTCGTGGTGCGCTGCGATGTAATCCCTTACGAAGAGGAGCCGGCCCATCACCACACCGGTTCCGACCTCTTCCAGGCACTCCCTTTGCAGGGCCTGTTCAATTGTCTCGCCGTGGGACTGACCGCCCCCGGGAAGCATGTACCAGTCACCCAGGTCATCATGGTTCCTCACGAGAAGGACCTGCCCCCTTCTCATGATGACGGCCTTTACGGAAACCCTGACTGGCCTGGGACCCTGGCTGAAAGGCTTCACTTCTCCCGTTCCCCGGTGTCTTCGAAGAGGTCTGGCATTTCGTACTTCTCCACGATGCTTCTCAGCCTTCTGTTAAGCTCGGTTGCCTTCTCCTCGATCTCCTCGAGGCTCATGGGGGGTTTTGCCGGTTCAGGTTCGGTTTCGGGTTCGGATTCGGCTCTGGGTTCAGGTTCAGGTTCGGCTTCAGGTTCGGCTTCGGGTGCGGGTTCGGGCTTCTCTTCCGACACCGTCTCGAGCAGCTTGATGCTCGCGATGGTCCGGCTGCCGCAGAGCCTTACGCCCCTTGCCTTCACCCCCTTTTCGGGGATGTCCGCCGAGGCCGTCTGACCCTTCCGGGTCTTCATGCGCTTCTTCCTCTCGAACCAGTACTCGAGCGTGAAGTCGGTGAGGGGGGTGAAGACCAGCACTTCGGATCCCTCGGGGACGAAGCGGTACTCCCGGTCCAGTATGAAACCGCCGATGCCGAAGCGCTTGACGTAGGGTATCCTGTCGGTGCCGTCGCGGTAGACGCAGGTGAAGGGCATGTCCTTGTCGGCGGGGCCGCACCAGAGGACCCTGCCGTCGACCAGGAACTTCTCCTGAACGGGCATCACCCTGTATGTGCCGTCATCGAGGAAGTAGAGGATGCGGTCGTACTCGGAGGCGTGCCACGATACGCCCCCCTTCACAGCGGTACCAACGAACCCCGTCTCTTTGTCGTAGCCCACCCTGAGGTTGGCAATGGCTATCTCGCGGCGCTGAATGCCGCTGAAACCCTCGATCGCGGTCTTCCTGGGGAAGAGCTTGCCGTACTTCTTCAGAATCTCTCCCAGAACCTCGGTCGCGTATTCCCTGATATTACCGAGCCTCTTCTTCGCAAGGCGCATGCGGCCTTTGATGTCGTCCATCTCTTTTCGGTGCGCCTCGATGTCGAAACGGCTTATCCTGCGGATCTTGAGCGCCAGGAGCCGCTCGATGTCATCGGCGGTGACCTCCCTGGGGTAATCGGTGAGGAACGGAAGGAGGCCCTGACCCACGGCGTCCCTGACCTCTTCGAGAGTGGGACACTCCTCTATCATCTTGTAAAGCCTGTTCTCGATGAATATCTGCTCGAGGGTCATCCAGTGAAGCGTGTCGCCGAGGTTGCTTATCTCGAGCTGAAGCTCGAGCCGGAGCACGTGGAGGAGGCGGTCCGCGCAGTAGCGCACGAGGCCCGAGACGCTCGTCTCGAGTGGAACGCCCTCCTGTATCACAAGCATGTTGGAGGTGTGGGTGACCTCGCACTCGGTGTGGGCGTAGAGCTGTCTGAGGGTCTCCTCGGCGCTGACGCCGCGGGCGGGGGTGACCTCGATCTCGACGTTCTCGGTGGTGTAGTCGTCTATGCTCGTGATCTTGAGGCGGCCCTTGCGGGTGGCGTTCTCTATCGAGGCCATGAGGGTCTCGGTGGTGGTCCCGTAGGGGATCTCGCTTATGACGAGCTTCTTCCCGCCGCGGGGCTCAATCCTGGCCCTGTTGCGTATCCTGCCGTTGCCGTCTTCGTACGCCGAGACATCGATGGCGCCGCCCTGGGGGAAATCCGGCAGAAGGTGGAAGGGCTCGCCCCTTATGCAGGCGATCTGGGCCTGTATCACCTCGTTGAAGTTGTGGGGAAGGATTCGGGTGGACATTCCCACTGCAATTCCGTCCGCCCCCAGCAGAAGAAGTACGGGTATCTTGGCGGGGAAGAGAACGGGCTCACGGTTCCTGCCGTCGTAGCTTGGGACGAACTCGGTTATGGCCGGGTTGAACAGCGTGTCGCGGGCGAGCTGCGTGAGCCTGCACTCGATGTAACGTGATGCCGAGGCTTCGTCGCCCGTAAGGATGTTGCCGAAGTTGCCCTGTCCCTCGATGAAGTATCCCCGGTTGGCAAGGGCCACGAGGGCCGCCCCGATGGACTGGTCGCCGTGGGGGTGGTAGCGCATGCAGTGGCCTATCACGTTGGCCACCTTGTTGAAGCGGCCGTCGTCCATCTCAAGCATTGCCCAGAGTATCCTGCGCTGCACTGGCTTCAGGCCGTCGGCAGCGTCGGGGATGGCCCGCTCCTTTATCACGTAGGTGGCGTACTCCATGAAGTTCTCGCGGTAAAGCCCGCGCAGACCGGTCATTTCAGGTTCTCCATTATGAAGGTGCGCCGCTCGGGCGTGTTGCTGCCCATGTAGAAGTCAAGGATCTCGGGTACCTCGCGAAGCCTGTCAATCCTCACCTGGGTGAGCCTTATGTCGGGCCCGATGAACTGGCCGAACTCCTTCGGGCTTATCTCGCCAAGGCCCTTGAACCTCGTGATCTCGGGCTTCCTGCCGAGCCGCAGCGCCTCGCGGTCGAGCTCGGACTGGCTGTAGCAGTAAACGGTCTCCTTTTTGTTCCTGACCCTGAAAAGGGGAGTCTCGAGGATGTAGAGGTGCCCGTTGAGCGCAAGGTCCTCGAAGAAGTGCAGGAATAGCGTCATCAGCAGGTTCCGTATGTGCATGCCGTCAACATCGGCATCGGTGGCCAGAACGACCCGGTTGAACCGCAGCCCCTCCACCCCGCCCTCGATGTTGAGGGCCCGCATGATGTTGTAGATCTCCTTGTTGCTGTAGACGGCCTCGCGCTTGAGCCCGAACACGTTCTGGGGCTTGCCCCGCAGGGCGAAGATGGCCTGGGTGTGAACGTCCCGGCTGGACACCAGGCTTCCCGCCGCGCTCAGCCCCTCGGTGAGGAAGATCGTCGATTCCTCATCCCGTTCATGGCCGTCCCCCAGATGTATCTTGCAGTCCTTCAGGTTGGGGATACGGATGGCGGTCTGCTTCTCCCGTTCGCGGGCCTTCTTCTTCACCGTGAGCAGCTCGGTGCGGAGCTTCTGGTTGGCCTGGATCTTTGCCACGATGCGGTCGGCGAGCTTCTGGTCGCGGTGGAGAACCTGCTCGATCTCGGACTGCACCCTTGCAACGATGTCGCGCCTGATGTCGGTGTTGCCGAGCTTGTTCTTGGTCTGGCTTTCGAAGACGGGGTCTTTGAGGCGCACCGATACCGCGGCCACAAGGCCGTCGCGAACGTCCTCGGCCACGAAACCCTTGCCGCTGTATGCGTTCATGCCCTTCAGAACGCCCTCTTTGAACGCCGAGAGGTGGCTGCCGCCGGCGCTGGTGTACTGGCCGTTGGCGAAGGAGAAGTATTTCTCGCCGTAAGAGTTGGTGTGGGTGAACGCGAACTCCAGCGTGGTGTTGCGGTAGTACACGGCGTCGTAGATGGCCTCGTCACCCGTTTCGTCGTTCAGAAGGTCCCGCAGGCCGTCATCCGAACGGAACACCATGTCGTTGAACATCATCTTGAGCCCCGAGTTCAGGAACGCGTAGTGCTGCATGCGCCTCTCGATGAACTCGCTCCGGAACTGGTACTCGCCGAAGATCTCGCGGTCGGGCGTGAACTCGACAAGCGTGCCGTTCTTCTCCGTGGTTTCCCCGGTATCGTCGGACACGAGACGTCCCTGTGAGAACACGGCCTGCCTGAACCTGCCGTCGCGGTACGAGCAGACCCTGAAGCTCTCGGAGAGGGCATTCACCGCCTTGGTGCCCACACCGTTCAGCCCCACGCTGAACACGAAGACCTCGGTGTTGTACTTGGCGCCAGTGTTTATCTCGCTGACGCATTCCACAAGCTTGCCCAGCGGAATCCCCCGGCCCCAGTCCCTGACCGTTATCGTTGAGTCCTGAAGCTTCACCCTTATCCGGCTTCCGCACCCCATGATGAACTCGTCGACGGAGTTGTCCACCACTTCCTTCAGAAGGATGTAGATGCCGTCGTCGATGTTCGAGCCGTCGCCGAGACGGCCGATGTACATCCCGGTTCTCAGACGGATGTGCTCGATGGATGAAAGGGTCTTCACCTTGCTTTCATCGTAGATGCCGGGACTTTCAACTGGACCTGTCAAGACCCCTCCACAAGATATGGATGCAACACGGGGAAATGGCACAACATGTCGATACCCATTCCCCGAATCGCTTCAACACACCAAGTATACACCATGCAAACCCTCCAGACCACCATATGTGGTGTGAAGCAGCGGCTTTTCCGCGGGGCGAAAATGCCTTATGCTTGATGAGCTCAACGCTCAAAAACCAACCCGAGGGGGATGACCGATGAAATCACCAGGCGGCGGAGGCAAGAACCCGGGCATTCAGAAGCAGCCCATGAAACCCCAGCAGAAACCTTCCCGGCCCACGCAGGAGAAACCTGCCTACACCCCTTCTCCCAAGCAGCAGTACCGCGAAGCCCAGAAACCCGCGCGCAAGCCCGAGATGAAACCGGACAGAAAACCCGAGCGCAGCCCTGAGGACAGGAAGCGCATCGCCATGCTCGACCGGCTGAAGAACCGCCAGGGGACCGCCCCGGTGAGCCAGACCGGCGCCACCGGCGAGACAACGGCCCCGGCCGCATCGGGCGGAAGGCGTTCATGCTGCCTGGGATGCACGGTTTACGCCTTGGCCCTGCCCCTTATCGCTGCCGCGATTCTGATACTGCTGCCCTGACGGTCCAGCCCAGTCGATAGGCGTTCCTAAGGGCCGGGATGGCCAGGATAAGCCCGGCGCCCGTCAGCATCGGCCAGGTCAGTTCCGTGAACCTCATGAGTAACAGGATGCCGGGCACAGGCAGGGCTCCCAGAGCGAAGGGCACAAGCAGCCGTACCAGTGTCCCCCTGCCCAGAAGGGCCGCGCAGACCACCGCCACCACGGCGCTGGAAGAGACTGCTGCGATGCCTGCCGCGGGCAGGCCGAGATCCCCCATCAACCACAGGTTCACCCCCAGGCTTGCTGCGAGTCCTAAAGCAACTGCGGGAAGAGTGGCCTTCTGCCTGCCTGAGGCGATCACGGCGGGAAGCAGGAAGTTCATGAAGAAGAAGACCGGGATGCCCGAGAAAAGAAGCAGTCTCGTATCGTCGAATTCTGCCGGTGTGAGCCCCCTGAGGAATGCACTGCCCCAGAGAAGCCTCATGAAGAGCTGCCCCGGGGGAAGGATGAATGCCACGACGACTGCGGAGAGGGCCGAGATGAGAACAGCGATCCTTCTGATCTCATTTCCGGCAGACCCGTCCCTGAAGGCCCTGCAGAGGCCCGGAAAAAGGGCTCCGGGGAGCAGGGTGGGCGTTATTATGAGGACCAGCACCTCGAGGACCTTGTATATCTCGTTGTAGGCTCCCACGCTCACGACCCCGAGGGTTCGTTCGACAACAAGGTTGTCCACCCTCTGGTGCATGATGGCAACGATACCCATCAGACCCAGTGGCCATGTGTCCCTCAGCAGACCCAGCATCCGGGGGGGGGAGAAGCTTGGACGGATGTCGAAGCCCATTTTCCCGGCGGCCCTGAAACCTGCCCAGGCCATTGCTGCCCCTCTTGTCAGGAAAACCGTTGCTATAACGTAGGGGTGAGCGTCGAGGCCGGTGGATACCACCACCAGCAGAAGGAAGACGGCCGATGAAGAGATCCGGGCGGCGGCTTCCCGGCGGGTCTGACCCATGGCCCTGAATGAGGCGAAGGGCAGTTCAGCCA
The DNA here is from genome assembly GCA_041750285.1 of Candidatus Fermentibacteraceae bacterium. Lineage (GTDB taxonomy): Bacteria > Fermentibacterota > Fermentibacteria > Fermentibacterales > JCC-6 > UBA6080. The sequence goes on from JBGSZS010000004.1 coordinate 321,180, forward strand.
TGATCTCAAGGGTCATCCCCAGAAGGATGGGGATCAGGATCAGCGTCTGGGGAAGGGGATAGCTCAGAAGCGAGAAAGCGGTGAGCGTGACCAGTGAAACAAGGGCCATCACGGTTCTGAATCCCAGGGCGCTTCTCCAGATGTCCCGGGATTCATCGGGAGTACCCAGGCTCATCCTTCTGTTTACCAGGATCGCCGCACCGAAATCGGTTATGAAGCAGGAGAACACGGAGAGGATCACTGCGAGCAGCAGCCGCCCGAACCAGACGTCTCCCATGTCCCTGGAAATGAGCATCATGGCGACGAAGACCGCACCCTTGCCCACGATCTGTCCAAGAAGCATGTGAACGCTGTTCGCCCGTTCGCCTCTCATGCCTTCCCGAAGCGTCATGGGCGGGAAGGGATCAAGCCCGGACACTACGGCCTGTAAACGTTGCTGGGAGCGTAGCCCACGGCTTTGAGCGCCTCGTTGCGCTTGACCTTCTTGGTGGTGGTCTTGGGAAGGTCTTCCTCGCTCACGATGAAGCCGGCAATCCTCTTGAACAGCGGCGCGTCGTCGTTGAACTTCCGTACGGCGTTCCTCACCGCGTTCACCTCGTCTGCAGGGGTTATCTTGCGGCCCTCCTTCTCCGCTTCCTCGATGAGAAGGTCGCGGTTGGGGACGACCACTGCCCAGATCTCCTCCCCCTTTGCCTCATCGCTCTTCCCGAAGACCATGCTCTCGTTCACGTGGGAATCCCGGTTGAGGATGGTCTCTATCTCCTCGGGGTACACGTTCTTGCCGTTCTTGGCGATGATCACGTTCTTCTTCCGGCCAGTGATGTAGAGGTAACCGTCATCGTCCATTCTGCCGTAGTCGCCGGTGTGGAACCAGCGGTCGGCCGTGAGGACCTCGGCTGTGGCTTCGGGGTTGTTGTGGTAGCCCAGCATGACGTTGGGGCCCCTTACGATGATCTCGCCGATGCCGCTTTCGTCGGGGTCGTCGATGCGCACCGTACACTCCGGCAGAACCAGCCCCACCGATCCCGGCCTGCACGCGTTGTCGCGGTTGACCGTCACTATCGGGGAGGTCTCGGTGAGGCCGTAGCCTTCCAGTATCTTGAAACCGAGTTTCTGGAAGCCGCGGATGACCTCGGGGTCGATGCCGGCGCCGCCCGAGACGAACAACCTGAGACCGCCGCCGAACTTCTCGTGAACCTGGTGGAACAGCTTCTTCCTGAGGTTCTTCGCCCCGAAGAACTCGCCGATGCCGGAGAGGGTCGTGCCGACCCTGTACTTCACGGTACCGCCCGGGGCGTTCCTGATGTTGGTCATTATCCTGCCGTACATCTTCTCCCACAGGAGGGGAACGCCGATGACCACGGTGGCCCTGGTGGCGGCAAGGTCCTCCACAACGTAGCGAAGGCCATGGGCGATGGCGATGGTGCAGCCGGAGACCAGGGGCAGCAGAAATCCGCAGGTGCATTCGTAGCTGTGGTGAACTGGAAGCACGGAGAGGAAGATGTCGTCCTTCAGGATCGCAATCAGCGCCATGACCTGCCTGAGGTCGGAGATCAGGTTCTCCTGCGAGAGGACGACGCCCTTGGCCATCCCGGTTGTTCCCGAGGTGTAGCAGATTGCCGCGGGGGCGTTGACGTTGAAAGAGTCCGGCAGGGCGGTCCCGCCCGACCTTCCGGCCCTGATGAGGTCGCTCATGTGCCGGGGGGCGTTCATCCCGCCCATGTTCATGGCATAGTTGGTCACTCCCCTGATGCCGGAAAACACATCCATGAACCGGGGATCGTGAACGGCCATGTTGGCGCCCGAGTAGTGGACTATGGTGCGCATGTCCGCCGGGGGAAGTTCGCGGTCGATGGGGACTATGATGCCTCCCGCCCTTATCACGGCAAGGTAGGTTGTGCACCACTGGATGCTGTTGTCGCCCGCCACTGCCACAACGGGCCTTGGGTTGTGCTCGAGGATCCCCCGGGCCATCCACTCCACGTTGTTCCTGAGCTGGCTGTAGGTGACCGACCTGAAATGCCCCGGTTCGGCGGGTTCGAGTATCGCAGTTTTGTCGGGGTGGCGCCTGCAGACCTGTTCGACGGCCCAGGGCAGGTTCTCGATCGGGGGGACCTGGAGCAGTGGACCGCCCGGGTAATTTCTCATGATCCTCCTCAATCGCCAGTGAAAACGCTTTCGTCAGCGAACACCCGAAAACCCACGAAGGGGTAGCCCAACTCCGGGGAGAACTGCGCAAGAGCACGGGGAGAGCAGTCTTCAATGGAACTCAGCCAGCTTCCGCCGGCGGCGAGCCCGCGCGATGCCGTCCATTCCCAGAGGTTCCCGGCGGTATCATAAAGCCCCCAAAGGTTTGCGGGGTAGGAACCCACGGGGGCAGATGCGGCAAAACCGTCATCCACATCGGGGTGTCTGGTGAGAATGCCCTCGGAGGAATCCGAGCAGTTGTAGGTCCCGACCGCAGGAGTGCGGCATCCGCCCGCCCCGGCGGCGAGCTGCCACTCCTCCGGGTCGGGCAGCCTGTAGGTCATGCCGTTCCCGCTCGCGCCCGTAAGCCAGCGGCAGTACATCTCCGCGCCGGCCTGGTTCACACCGTGCATGGGAAGGTCCTCCATGCCGGACACTGTTTCGTAACGGCTCGAATCGAAGTTTGCAACCACGGGAAGGGGCCAGTTGCACCTGAGTATGCTGTCGGTGAGAACGGTCCGCCCTGCGAGCTGCCAGCCGGTCCGGCGAAGACCGGGATCCACGCTGTTCATGAAAACCGCGAATTCGGCTGCGGTGACCTCGTTCACAGCAACCAGAAAATCGGGGGAACCCTGACGGAGCAGCGAACCCGGAACCCTGACCATGGGGGGGTTGCCGGGTACGAGCTCGGGTATCTCACGAGTGATCGTGACGAGTTCCGGAACAAGAAGTGTCTGCGAAACCCTGTCCATAATGCCGTCCCCGCCCGCAAGGCTGAACTCGTAACTGCCAGGGCCCGGCAGAGGTATCGTGCAGGGCGACATCGCCGTGAACCCCTCCCACGACACGGTGAGCCCCTCGGGCTCGGTGAAGACCGCTATTCCGCAGAGCCTTTCAAGGTAGACCACGATGGTGTCAGCCCCGGGCCTGACTATCGTCTCCACGGTCCTGAAACCCTCCCGGGAAACGGTTATCCTGGTTCCGTCCCTGTGAACGGGGATCGAGAAGGGCGAGTGCATGGGAGGGGCGCCACCCACCGAGACCAGCGATCCGTCGGGGACGGTTACGACAACCGTCCTTCGGGTCGGGAAGAGGTCGAGCGCAAAGAGCCCGGCCGCGAAGAACGCACAGAGGATGCTGAGCAGCAGCAACAGGTGTGATGGCCTCAACTAGCCGCTCCAGTCGTTCTGGAGCACGGCCCTGATGTCGGCCCCGAGCTGCCCCATGCGTATGTCCCTTACCAGGCGTCCCAGCATGTACGAAGGCCTGAAGTAGAACCTGCGGTGAAAGGCCGCGTAGAACTTCTGTATCGTGTCCCAGTCGAGGTTCTCGTGCTTCCACACCTCGGTTGTGCAGTGGAAGTTGTACTTGTCCCAGTCGCGCGAGAGTATCCTGCCCTCCCTCTCGATCAGCGTGAAGAGCGGCGAGGATGGGAACGGAAGGGTCATGGAGGCCTTGGCGTAGGTGAGGGGAAGGCTGCAGGCGAACCTGAGGTTCTGCTTCATGGTCTCGACGGTGTCTCCCGGAAGGCCCAGCATGAAGAAGCCGACGGTTTCCAGCCCCTCCTCGTGGGCCATGACCACGGCGTTCCTCACGGTGTCCGGGTCCTGGTGCTTGTTCACCCGCGAGAGCACTTCGGGCACTCCGCTCTCGATGCCGAAAGACACCTGATAGCAGCCCGCCTTCTTCGCCAGCCTGAAGAACTCGCGGTCCACATCCTGAACGTTCACACCGGTGGGCAGCGCCCAGGGAGCCTTGAACCCCCTCTTCATTATGAGTTCAACGGTCTCCTTGGCCCTGGGGAGGTTCGCGGTGAAGTTGTCGTCCTTGAAGTGGATGTCACGGAAACCCAGGTCGAGCATCCTGAACATCTCGTCCACGACGCGTTCGGAGCTCTTGCTTCTGACCGAGTGGCCGAAGACGCGCTGGCTGCAGTAGAGACAGTGGTGGTTGCAGCCCCTGTTGGTCTCCATGTAGCCGACCGGGTTCTTCCTGCTCGCTATGTGGGGAGAGTGGTAGAAGCGCAGGTCGTGAAGCTGCCACGCGGGCAGCGGAAGGTCGTCGAGGTTCCCGATAAGCGGACGGGGCGGGTTCATCACGAACTCGCCGTTGCTGATGCGGGCCACTCCCTGTATCTCCCCGGGATCCTTCCCCGAGCAGATCTCCCGCAGCGTGTTCTCGCCCTCGCCCATGACGACCAGGTCGAACTCGGTCTCGCGAAGGACCTGTTCGGGCAGCGTGTTGGCGTGGATGCCCCCGCAGATGAGCACCACTTCCGGCAGCACCTGCCGGGCCATCGCCGCCAGTTCCCTGGCCTCCCTGTAAAGCGGGGTCGTGAACGTCACCCCCACGAAGTCGGGCTTCCATGCCGTAAGAGTTTCGCGGTAGGCATCGAGCGGGCGCCCCTCTATCATGAGGTCGGAGATGCGCACCTCGTGACCATCCTCGAGAGCCGCGCCCGCAAGCGACGCCAGCGTGATGAAGGGCGCGCTCGTTATGGCGACCCTGATCTTGCTCTTGTTGTACACTCCGATGGCGGAGGGCGGGTTCACCAGCAGAAGTCTTGCCATTAGGGGACCCTTTCGTAAATCGTGGTGCGGGAACCGGTATGATAGAATAAGATGCGCCTTTGCGCCAGTTTCCGGCGCGGGTTTTCCGGGGGGGTTCCGGACGTTATAGTCTTCCCATGAGTTCGCAGATGATCCTCGCAGCGGTCCCGGCCCTGAACGAAGAGGCAACGATAGCCGGCGTTCTCGCGGGCATTCCCCGGGAGATCGGCGGGCATCCCGTCGAGGTGCTTGTTGTCGACGACGGCTCAACCGACCGCACAGCGGATATTGCCAGGTCAGCGGGAGCGTACGTCATCTCCCACGGCAGGAACATGGGGCTTGGCGACACCTTCCGCACGATGCTTGGCTTCGCCCGTGAGGGAGGGTACCACTTCCTGGCAACGATCGACGCCGACGGCCAGTTCGACCCCGGACACCTTCCCGTCCTGGCGGCGCCGGTCCTCTCCGGTAGCTTCGACTTCGCAACGGCCAGCCGTTTCGCGGACCCTTCACTCACGCCGCGCATGCCACGGTTGAAAAGGATGGGCAACCGCTGGGTGGCCGGCCTTGTAAGCCGTCTAAGCAGGATCAGTGTGAAGGACGCCACATGCGGCTTCAGGTTCTACGGACCCCGCGCGCTTGACAGGGTGTCGTGCCTCTCCAGGTTCACCTATACGCAGGAAGTCGTCATCGACCTGGCCATGAAGGGCATGCGCATCAGCGAGGTCCCCCTGTCGATAAGGGGGGAACGGGCTTCGGGAAGGTCACGCATCGCCGGCAACCTCTGGAGGTACGCGGTCCTCTCCACCGAAGCCATGTACTCAGTGGCCCACGGTCACTCACCCTGGCGTGTATACGGCGGTCCCGCCCTGTTCCTCATGGGGCTGGGCATACTGATGGATGCCTTCGTATTCGCCCACTGGCTCGCCACGGGGAAGGTGACCCCCTTCGCAGGTGTCGGCATCGGAGGGCTCTTCCTGATCACATTCGGCATCCTGCTGCTGCTGTTCGCCTCGGTCGCCGACATTGGCAGCTCGAACCGGAAGCTTCTGGAAAGCCTTCTGGAGACCGATACCAGAAGGAAGCGGGAGCAGGCCCGGGACGGGCGATAAAAGCCGCTGGCGTTCGCTCGCCTATATCCCGGGGCTCCAGGCGTCAAGGAGTTCAAGACGCCCCGATACGAACCCGTTCGTGGTCTCGATGGTGACAGTGTCGCCCATCCCTCCGATCACGTCGTTCCAGTTGAAGATCATCTCGTAGCTGTTGGTGTTCAGGGGAGTCGAGGCCGACATGGAGTACTCCTCGACAGTTATGGTGTATGAACCGCCGGACGTTTCGATGATCGTCAGCCTGACGAGCCCGTTGCCGAATGATCCCCCGACGTCGACAATGGTCGTCCCGGAGCCGGTCATTGAACCTCCGGGCATCACCGTGGAGACCGTGACCGGAATGGTGCCGTCGCCGCCCAGGCCCCAGGTTTCGGTGAGAGGGTTGTACTGCGCGGTCAGTTCGATGCCGTTGCTGCTCTGATCAGTCTCCCAGAGGATCGAAGAGCCATCGGGTCCCGTCCATTGGTACGAGAAGTCCCAGAAGAAGGCAAGGTGTTCACCATCCACCGGGCCGAGTGAAAGGTCACGATCCTGCCCCGCGGACTGGGCTGCGGCGTGCCCCGAGGCCAGGAGAACCAGGAGAACGGCATGAACCGCTCTGGCCGGAACGCATCCTGTTCCCATCAGTATCTCCCTCCCGATTATTGAACGGTCTTGGCTTGGCATGGTTAAGATAGTGCAGAACAGTCTTTTGGGAAAGTGCCTGCCGATCCGGGAAGCTCTGATGCGGCGTGCTTCAGGATCATCATTGAAATGTCAAACCCTGCCTTTGAGATTTCAATGATACGAGGCAGGTGCCGGGCCTGCGCCTAGTCCGCTCCGCCCAGGATGACCTTGATGCGGCCGAATGTGCAGCCCTCGAGAGCCATTTCGCAGTCAAGGATCATGTACGGGACCATGTCGGAAAGCTCTCCCGAGGGGTCGGGGCTTCCGCCGGGCGGGAAAAGGCTGCAGAGGTTCCTCGCGGGGCCGGCCTCCCAGTTGTACACCCCCGCCTCGACCATCCCGTCCGGATAGTGGATGTCTATGAGGAGGTTGTCCGTTCCGTTGTAGAAAAAGGGCTGGTCGAACTGGATCGTCAGGGTGCTTCCGGCTCCGCCGAAAAGGGGGAGGGAATCGATGAACACAACCTCCTGGAGTGTTCCGGGAGCGCAGTTGTCGGCGAATGTCTCTGAAAGCTCGTCGATCGCCACGTGGGCCATCTTCATGGAAAAGCCGCCGGCCCAGCCGTACCCCCCGTTCGGGCGTAAGTAGGTAATGCTTTCGATCGTAAGGGGAAACCCGATATCCTCCTGAAGCACCACCACCTGGCAGTGTTGAAGTCAGTCTCAGGTGTCGAAGGGCGAGGGGAAAACCGACTCCATTTCACCGATCTCCAGGGTTCCGGCGGAAAGCGCGGCGAACATGGTCAGGACCGGCAGAAGGCTTCTCATGAATCACCTTTCATTTCGGTCGATATCGGGCCTTGGCGGGTCGTTCAGAAGGTCAAGGGTCTTCTCCGAAGGGAAATCCCGCCCCCAGAGGCGTACCCGGGCCTTTTCGGGATCGCGTCTGATCGGGGGCTCATCCTTCACGAAGGGGTCGTAGAACTTCGTCTTCAGGGTGTCGCGCCACCCCTCGGGGGTGGTGACGTTGTGAAGGAGCCTCTTCTCCGCGGGAACCCTGGGCCAGAAGACGTTGTTCCAGAACAGAAGGTACCTGGGGTCGTTGAACACGTCGTCCCAGGTGATGCCCATGAACTCCGTCATGAAGCGGTGGCTGTTCTTCAGTTTGGCAACGCTGTCGTCGTTGGGTCCGAACGATTCGATGGCCTGCGCGCATGCGGGAAGAAGGCCGATCACCTCTATGTAGAGCGCGTCCCATTGGTGCTCGGTGTTTGCGAGGGCCGCCATCTTCGTCCCCTCGTACTCGAGTTCGGTCACGGTGGAGACCCGCTCGTAGGTTTGTGCGGCGAGCCTCTGCTGGAAGTTCACAGTGGGGGAGAATACGCTCTCCGCCTGCCCGAGGGTTGCAATCGCCGAATCGCGCAGGGGGATGCGGCTCATGTCGAGCAGGACCGTGTCCTCCATCATCAGTGCGTTGAAGTGAATGGCATTCTCCGCCTGCCGCTCGAGTTCGAAGATCCTGTCGTAGAAGACCTTCTGCCTCTCCCTCTCGCCGGGCGGAAGCGAGTCGAAGGCCATGTGGTAGCCGGCAGCGGCGATGGCTGCGGGGGGAATACCGTCTGTCTCCCGCGGTTCGTCCTTCAATGCATCTAATTCTTCGGGGGGAGGGGGCGGTTCCGATGCGAGTTCACCGATCAGCGCCGCGACCTGTGCAAATCCGGGATCCATGCAGATGCCGGCCATGTCGGCACCGCTCTCCGCCCTGGCGACAAGCCCGAAAAGAAGCTGCTTCGCTTTTATGAGCTTCCCGTTCCGGGGACCCAGGCTGGATTCGTAGTTCCGCAAGGAAAAGCCAAGTCCGTCGAGCATCTGCCTGAGTGTGCTATCCATCTGCGAACTCCGTGTACTTCTCTTTCAGAAAGGCCATCTGGCGGTCGGTGAAGGGAAGCATGTCTCGGTAGGGCCTGTGGGTGAGCAGCTTCTGCCAGGTAAACCCGGGGTCCGCCTCGCGGACCTGCCGGCGGTACTCGCTGAATTTGACCAGGGAGCGGTTCTGATCTTTCCCGCCGGGATTGTCGGTGCAGAGGTGAAATAGCGCCCCGACCATCGTTGCGACCGCGTTTATGGCCCGGTCCTCGTTCCTGCCCAGCGAGGCGTTCGCCTCGAATTCTTCCAGTCTGCGGCTCAGGTCGGCGTGGGTTTCGGCGGCTTCGATAACCGAAAGCCTCTGTCGGTCCTCTTCGGCCCTGCCCTCGTGACCCAGCATGTCGTAGACGTGTGCCCTGTTTGCATACCTGTCCGCCGCGTTCGCCTTCGCGGACGAGACCATGTTGCCGGTCTGCTTTACAAGCTCCATGAAGGCGCCGGGTGAGCCGGCCTCCTCGAGCATCTCAAGGTATTGATGGCAGTCCTCTATCTGCGCACGGTGGAGATGGGGAATGATGCCGAATTTTTCGAGCTGGGCGGTGAAGTACCTGCGCTGCAGGTCCATGGGGTCTGTCACAGCCCCTCCCTTCGTCTTCCCTGCCGGAGATGTGCCGGACGCGGTCAGCCGGCTGTCACCCTCACCGTTTCCCTGGCGATCATCAGTTCCTCGTTGGTGGGGATGACAAGCACTTTTACCCGGCTTTCAGGGGTGGAGATGATCTTCTCCTTTCCCCTCACCAGGTTGGCCACGGGGTCGATCTCGATGCCCAGCGCCTCCTGGTTGCCGCACACCATCTCCCTGATCTCGGGGCCGTTCTCGCCGATGCCCGCCGTGAACACGATCCCGTCAAGCCTTCCCAGGGTGGCCGCATATGCGCCGATGTACTTGCGCACCCTGTCGACGAACATGTCGAGGGCGAGTGTCGCCATCTCCTCGCCGCGCTTGAACGAGGCGTCCTCGATGTCGCGCATGTCGTTGGAAATGCCCGAGATGCCGAGGATGCCGCTCTCGCGGTAGACCATCTTCATGACCTTCTCGAGCGGCCAGCCGTGCCGTTCCATCAGTTCGAAGAGGGCTGCGGGGTCGACATCGCCGCACCGGGTGCCCATCATGAGCCCGCAGAAGGTTCCGAAGCCCAGGCTCGTGTCGATGCTGCGGCCGCCCTTCACAGCGGTTGCCGAGCAGCCGTTCCCCAGGTGGCAGGTGATGAGGTTGAGCTCGGAAAGGGGCCGGTCGAGCATCTCGGCAGCACGCTGGGACACGTACTGGTGGCTGGTGCCGTGGAAACCGTACCGGCGGATCCTGTGTTTTTCGTAGACCTCGTATGGAAGGGCGTAGAGGTAGTTCACCCGTGGCATGGTCTGGTGGAAGGCAGTATCGAAGACGGCCACGTTGGGCACTCCCGGAAGCTTTGCCATGGCGGCCTCGATGCCCAGGATGTTCGGCGGGTTGTGGAGCGGCGCGAGGGCGCTGCACTCCCTGAGGCCCTCGAGGACCTCACCGTCTATGAGCACGCTGCTCGTGAACTTCTCACCGCCATGGACCACCCTGTGGCCGCAGGCAAGGATCTCGTCGAGTGTTGTGACCGGCCCGTAGGCGGGGTCGGTTATCGTTTTGAGAAGGAGGTCGAGACCCACCCCATGGTCGGACATGGGTTTTTCCATCCTGATGTCGTGCGGGCCGGCCTGGAACCTGAGAACACCGGTCTCCTCGCCTATCCTCTCCAGAAGCCCCTTGCCAAGCATTACGCCTGTCTCGCTCTCGAGAACCTGAAACTTTATGGAGGAACTACCGCTGTTTATAACCAGAATTTTCATTCCAAGGCCTTTCAAAAAAGTGGAAAGGAGTGAGAAAAGACACCCGAAAATACTCGGATCAGACCCGCTCCGGCAAACCACCCCCAGCGACAGCCTGGCCGGGTCTCACGGCCATCATGGCGAACAGCACTCCGAAAAGCACCGTGAAGCGGTAGTTGGTAATGGCGGACATGAAGAACGAGCCGGAAGCCATTGCGATGAGTGCGCCGAAGACGCCAAGGAGGATGGCCCTCCTTTCCGGATCCGGCTCCCTGTATGCCCGTGTGCCCGAACCGGCTATCCCGTGGGCAAAAAGCAGAACAAGGGCGAGAAGGCCCGGAACCCCTGCGTTCAGGAGGATCTGGAAGTATGAATTGTCGATCGTGCTGAAGGTCATTACCTTCATCCAGTCGAACCTGAAACAGGTGATCTCGTAGCCCTGTCCCCTGCCCAGAAAAAACCCGGCGGGGCTGTTCACGGAATTGAGGACCTCGACCCACGAGATGGCACGGGCAAGGAACGAAGCGTCGGTGAAATAGCTTCCCGTTTCCGAACCCGTCCGGTCTGCGATGTCCTGCATCTCAAGGAATCCCGCGGCCTGAACCATGTACCCTGCGACGAGGAAGAAAACGGCTCCGAGCACGGCTATCGCCGCCAGCGCTCGCAGAACCTTCCAGATGTCATGACTGGAGATGATCGTGTGAAGTACGAAAACCGAGGCAATACCAAGCAGCATGCCGTACCAGACTGAGCGTGTCTGGCTGAGGATGAGCCCCACCAGCATCACCACGGCGGCCGGAAGGACAAGGGAAAGGACGGCCCTGCCCTTCAGCACGAGCTGGCGGGTGAAAAGGAACACGAACCCCACCGCGATCGCGAATGCCTGCCTGGCCTGAACCCGCAGTCCGGTACTCCGCTCGTACACGAACTCGTCGACCTTGAAATAGCCCCTCAGAGCAATGTTTATCCCCGCCAGCACACTGGCGGCTATGATCATCTTCACGATCTGGCCTGCTGCTTCCCTGTCGGTCGCCATCAGCCATGCGGCGGGAAAAAAGCTCAGGTATCCCGGAAGCGTCTTGAACATGTACGCGGCAGTACCCATGTCGTTGCCCGAAGCCACTCCCCAGAAAAGCGAGACGAAACAGACCGCAACGAAGAAAACGATCAACCGGGCGGTCGCCCCCGTCCTGACCCTTCCCCTGCCGTCGGGCAGACAAAGCACCCAGAGCAGCATGACCCAGAGGAAAAGCAGGTCGTCAGGCCGCAGTCTGAAGGGTCCCAGATAGAAGTTCACCAGATCGAGCTGTGTGAACTCCAGGGATATCTGCACACCCAGGAGCATGATCAGGGATCTTTTGGGGTAGAACAGCGTGGTGGCCATCAGGGGGATGGCGGCAAGGGCCAGGGCGACATGGGGAAGTGCATCGGAAACGAGGCCGAGAATGAGAGCGGCAACGACAATCCCGAGCCCGACCGTCATGGTCCTGTCCGGGTGCGCTGCCGTCCCGGTCAAACTAGGTCCCTACGGCCCGGGCCAGCTCGACGCCAAGCGCCCTGCACCTGGCCAGGTCGTCCCCTGTCGGTGCGAACCTGACCGCAAGGGAATCACCCGCAGGCACTCCCTTCCAATCCGAGAGCAGCCTGTCAAGGATGGGAACCGCCTCGCCGCTCCAGCCGTGGCTTCCGAACGCCGTGCACGCCCTGTCGTGGAACTTGAGCCCCCGCAGGTACTCGATGTGGTCCGCCAGGGCCGGGAAGATTCCGTTGTTGAGCGTGGGCGATCCCAGGGCGACCGCACCCGCGGAGAGCATTGCGAGGGCTGCCGCGCTCCTGTGTACGTTGCCCGCCTTCAAAACACGCACCGGGACATTCTGCGAAGCCGCCCCTTCCGCGATCGCCCGGGCCATGAGCCCCGTGGAGTTCCACATGGTGTCGTAAAGGATCACTACGCTGTCGCGGTTCGCGCCCCCGGCCCAATCCTTCCACAGTCCCATCACCCAGTCCGGGCCGGTGGCCGTTCCCGAAAACCAGATCGGACCGTGATCGGGGGCGATTATGCCGGGTCTTATCCCGAGTTCGGCAACCTTGCCGAGGAGGGTGGTAACCAGCTTCGAGAAGGGGTTGAGTATGTTGGCATAGTACATCGCCGATTCGTGGCGGAGAACCCCGGGCTCGTAATGGTGGGCCACGAGGTCGGCCCCGGCCATGTGCATTCCGAAAGCGTCCTGGCTGAAGAGGATGTTCCTGCCGGGCATGAAGGTGAACATGCTGTCCGGCCAGTGCAGCATCCTGGTTTCGAGAAAGGTGAAGCTGTTGCCTCCGATCTCGAGCGTTGAGCCGTTCCCGACAGCCTCGGGACGCACGGGAAGGTCGTGGAAATGGGCAAGGATGTTTTCCGTCCCGATCCTCGAGGCGAGAAGCCTTTTGGGTCTCAGGGCTTTCAATACCTCGGGAAGGGCTCCCGTATGGTCGGGCTCGGAGTGGTTGCTTATCAGAACGTCGACCCGGTCGGTGACTGAAGCCACCCGTTCAAGGAACTCGCCCCTGAAAGGTGCCTTCACGGTGTCGATGAGGACGTTCTGCTCACCGGTGACCAGGAACGCGTTGTAGGTCGAGCCCAGGGTGGTCTCGTAGCCATGGAAATCCCTTACATCCCAGTCTATTGCGCCCACCCAGTGGACACCGGGTGATATCTCGCGGGCGCGGAAGCAGCTTTCCGACATTATATCCTTGCCCCCTTGAATACTTCCGCCACGAAGGGCGACGAGACCTCGGCGACCCATTCGAGGAACCTTCGGTCATCACATCCGAATCCCTCTTTCAGGTGGCTGTCGAGGTCAAGCTCGCCCACGAACCTGCAGCCCATGAACACGGGAACGACGATCTCGCTTCTGACCTTCGGGCTGCACGAAAGGTAGTTGCCCTGGGTGCTCACATCGCCGATCACGAATGTCTGAAGGGACTCTGCGGCCTGCCCGCATATGCCCTGTCCGAAACTTATGCTCACGTGTTCGGTCGGCTCGCCGGAGAAGGGACCCAGCACGAGCTTCCTTTCCGATGATGGGTCGACGACGTAGAAACCCGCCCAGTCGTAGCCGGGGATCGTCGTGAGCACGTCGCAGATGCGCTGCAGAACCTCGCGGCCGGGTCCCTTCTCCGAAGCTGCAAGGTCGACCTCGGCCATCGTGCTGCGCAGGAGCCTCAGCCTTTCGTTCATTTGCCCTCCGAAAGCCTTTCCCAAAGGGCCACGGCCCTTCGCACGTGTGGAACGGTGATGGTGCCTGCCACCACCATTCCAATGCCGAGCGCCTCCACCACCTGTCCGGTCGGAAGCCCCAGCTCGAAGCAGCGGTGAATATGCCACGAAATGCAGTCATCGCAACGAAGCACCAGCGAGGAGACCAGACCCAGAAGCTCCTTGGTTGCCTCGGGGAGGGCGCCGGGCCTGTAGGCCAGGGCATCGACGGAGTAGACCCTCTTGATCACGTGGTCGGCGTTCCTCAGAACCGCTTCGTTAAGGGCTTCCCGCTCCTTGAGAAAAGCTCCGGGGTCTATGGACATGGTTCACTTCCCGGCCAGAATGGACGCCTGAACGTACACCCTGGCAGCGAGCTCCCTGTCCATCATGAAAATGCCCCCGCCGCCCGATTTGTCGACGAGATGGAGCTTCTGGATCAGTGCTTCGGCGTTGGCCTCTTCCTCGACCTGCTCGGCAACGTACCACTGGATGAAGTTTGCGGCAGCGTGGTCGCGCTCGGTCTGCGCGGTTTCCAGAAGGTGGTCGATGCTTGCCGTGATGAAGCGCTCGTGCGTGAGTACCGCTTCGAACGCAGCCAGGGGCGAGGTCCATTCGACCTCGGGTTTTGCTATGGCTTCAAGGCTTACGGAGGCGCCGCGTTCCAGCATGTGGTTGAAGAAACCCATTGCGTGGTCACGCTCCTCCTGCGCCTGAACCCTCATCCAGTTCGAAAAACCGGAAAGCCCTTTTCCTTCGAACCATGCCGCCATGGAAAGGTAGAGGTAGGCGCTGAACAGCTCCCTGTTGATCTGGGAGTTCATCTCGAGAGCGACGGTTTCCTTCATCATGGCTATCTCCTCCAGAGGCCGTGGACGTTGCAGTATTCCCTGGCCGCGGTTACATCGGAAAGTGCGACGGGGAAGAACGCCTCGGGCGCTGCACCGGGTGCCAGTTCCGCCCGGTAGACCCTGTCAGGGGTATGGACTTCCACCCACTCGATGAAGTGGGCGTCAAGCATTGGGTGGGGAACGCTTCCCACCTTGAGCAGGACTCCGCCCTCAACTTCCGAAAGAACTGGAACATGCTTCTCTGTGGTGCTGTCGGCGGTCTTCTCGTCGAGCAGGATCATGGGAACACCGCAGCAGACCAGCTCACCCTGCCCGGGGTGAAGCATCTCGACGATGTTGCCGCAGATCTCGCATTTGTAGACCTGTCTCCTTGCTGTCATGATCGAACTTCCTTTCCTACCAGTTGGTGGCTGCGAGTTCGAAGTAAGCCTGGGGGTGATTGCATGCGGGACACATTTTGGCCGCCTCGGTGCCGACATGGACATAACCGCAGTTCCTGCAGCGCCAGGCTACCTTCTCCGGCCTGTTCCACACAAGGTTCATCCCGATGTTCCCGGCCAGCTTCCTGAACCTCTCGCCATGGAACTTCTCCGCGACCGACACGTTGTCGAACACGGCGGCGATCTCGGGGAAACCCTCTTCCCGGGCGGTCTGGGCAAAACCCGGGTACATCGAGCCCCATTCATGCTCCTCGCCCTCGGCGGATGCGATCAGGTTGGCCCTCGTGTCCCCTATGACTCCCGCGGGGAACGAAGCGGATACGACTGCCTCGCCTCCCTCGAGAAACTTGAAGAACCTCTTGGCGTGCTCCTTCTCCTGGTCGGCCGTCTCGATGAACACCGCCTCGATCTGTTTGAACCCCTCCTTGCCTGCTGCAGAGGCAAAGTAGGTGTAGCGGTTCCGCGCCTGGGACTCGCCGGCGAAAGCCGTCAGGAGGTTCTTTTCTGTCTGCGTTCCTCTCAGTGACATTCCCGTCTCCCTTCGTTCCGGTTTCCTAATTAAGAATCATTCTTATTATTGTTTCCCTCGCGGGATTCGTCAAGCCTTGTTATCACCATCATCGTCACGTCGTCCGTATGGGGTTGATCCCCCACCCATGAGTCAAGAAGCCTGACGATGGTTGCCATGAGTTCTTCCGAAGATGCTTCACGATGGCCGGCCATCGAGTTGACGAGCCTTTCGATACCGAAGGGCTCGTCATCCTCGGGACTGAATGCGTCGGTGACCCCGTCCGTGAAGGCGAGCATCCTGTCCCCGGGATCGAGGGTCAGGGATCCGCACCGGTACCGTGCGTCGGGATCGACTCCCAGAACCAGCCCCCCGATGTCGGGTCTCTCCGATGTGCCGTCGGTCCTCAGAACCACGGGTGGATCGTGCCCGGCTGAGCAGTACTCGAGGCTCCCGTCACGCGCGGAGAGGACGCCGAGGAACATGGTGATGAACGAACCCTCGGGAACCTGGCTGCAGACAAGCCTGTTGAGGACCGGCATGAGTTCGGGCAGTGAACTCCTTCCCAGAAGAAGGCTTCTCAGGCTGGCTTGAAGGCCCGCCATGAGAATGGACGCGGCTGCGCCCTTTCCGGCGACATCCGCTATGGCCAGGGCCGTGTCGCCGTTCTCAAGCTGGATCATGTCGTAGTAGTCGCCGCCAACGACGCTGCAGGGAATGTTGATCGCGGCTATCTCGTACCCGGGCAGCCGGGGAATGACTTTGGGGAAAAGCTGCTGCTGGATCTCCCTGGCAAGGTCGAGTTCCCTCTGAAGCCTTTCGAGTTCGAGTTTCTCGCCGAACAGCCTGGCGTTGTGGAACGCCTGGGCGATCTGCCTTGCAAAGCTGTCGAAAAGACCCCTTGTGTGGTCCACGAAACGGAAAGACCTTCCGCAGGATGCCAGCAGCAGACCCAGATGCTCCCCCCTCACCTCGACCTGGGAGGCCATGAGGGACCCTATCCGTCCCTTGCCGCTGAAGAGTTTCTCGAGCGCTGTTCTCCTGTAGTTGTTGAAAAGAAGCCCCCTCCCGCTGGCATCGAGCCTCCCGGAGAGGAACCTGTACCAGTCCGGCGGGATCTCACCCGAAAAATCACAGTTTTCACCGGACCATACCGTGGCGAAGCCCGCCGATTTCTCGACAGGAACGATCCAGCAGCAGTCAGCCCCGGTGAGCCTCCTGCCAAGCCGGGTGGCTGCGGAGGCCAGCTGACCCGGCTCGAAACTGGAGTGCAGGCTGTGGCTGAGGTCCTGAAGCGTGTCGAGCTCGCCGTACCTTTTGTCAAGAAGCCTGGCCGACGGCATGTGAAGCAGAATGGTGAGGAAGCTTCCGTACCCGTAGACCACGAGCAGCAGCGCTATCGTCCCCATCAGGGTGCTCACGGTTTCCATGCCGTAGCCGGGCATGCCCTCCGAAACGCATACGGTCATCACCCTGCGGGAGAACTCGGCGAAGATCAGCGCTCCAGCCATGACGAACAACCGGCTGTTCCGGTTCAGGTAGTGTATCCACCTCTGGCAACAGGCCATTATGGCTGCGGAAAGAAAGACCACAAGAAAGGACAGGTTCAGTGGGTTCCTCATAACGGAGATCACGACCGACCCGCCAAAACCAAGCGCAGTGGTGGATGCGTGAAGCATGATGGCTCCGGTCACGATCCAGAAAAGGTTCTGCGTGGCCCCTGTGCGATCCACCATCACAAGCCCCTCCAGAAGGGCAAGCATCGTTATGAGGGCGCTCAGTGACAGAAGCATCCCCAGGGAGGAAAACCTTCCAACCTCCCTCAGAGTATCCCTCGGGATCGGCACGTAGCGGCGTGAATCGAGCGTGCCCGTTCCGGAAACCGTTCCGACGATGACTCCCAGCGTGGCGCCCGTGGCATCACCCAGCGAGTTCACGATCGCGCCGCCCGGGCCGGGAAGGTCGAGCGAGAAGATCTCCCTCATCGTCTGAGCGTTCTCGAGGGCGGAGTCGGTCACGGCATCCCTGTTCAGCGTGCGAAGCAGCCTCAGCCTGTCGCCCTCGGCGCCCCCGCTCGCCATGGTTCCGCTTTCGATAAGGACAACGGCACCCCAGGCGACACCGGAGAGAACGAGAAGAAGACCGAGCCTTCTCGAGATGCTGAGGTCACGCGTGAACGACCTCATCGAAACGAAGAACAGGAACGCCGACAGAATGCACAGGAGACCCGAAACCCGGTTGAGAGCCGACCAGGGCGGCAGAACGGCTGACGGAAGCGACAGGATCCCCGCGAGGATCAGTGTGACGGTTCTGGCGCGGATCCGGCCCTTCGTCATCCATTCTCCCTCATGAAAGCCGCGAGGTCATCGACACCGCCGCTGCGGGTTTCACCGGAAAGCATGTTCTTCAGCCCCAGTACGCCGGTCTGCGCCTCGTCCGGACCCACGACGACCGCCCAGGGGAAGTTCTCCCGGGAAGCCTGCTGGAACTGCTTCGACACCCTGCGGCCCGATACGTCCACGACCGTCGGGATCCCGCGGCTTCTGAATTCCTCTCCCAGCTTCAGGGCGTTGGCGAGCTGTTCCCGGGAGAATACCGCTATGAAGAGAGTGGCCGGGGGAGTCCTGTCGAGTCCCTCGGGAAGACAGCCGTAGGTTTCGAGGAACAGCGTCAGGGCAAGCACGC
This sequence comes from Candidatus Fermentibacteraceae bacterium, assembly GCA_041750285.1. Taxonomy (GTDB): domain Bacteria; phylum Fermentibacterota; class Fermentibacteria; order Fermentibacterales; family JCC-6; genus UBA6080. The sequence continues at coordinate 339,075 of JBGSZS010000004.1, forward strand.
CAAGGCCGAATCCGACCCCGGAGATCGCCCTGCCCTCGAACATGCCCACGAGGTTGTCGTACCTGCCGCCTCCGCAGAGCGCCCTTCTGTTCTCCCCGCCGGTGTCGGTCAGCTCGAACACGATGCCGGTGTAGTAATCCAGCCCCCTGACCACCGAAGGGCAGAATTCGGCCGACCTCATGCCCGAGCCGGAGATGAGCCGCCCGAAGTCCCTGACTTCTGCCAGTTCGGGGCACTCTCCAAGTAGAGCGGTCAGGAAAGGGTCTTCGGGATCCTGAATCCCGCAGAGCCTCATGACGCTTCGTGCGGTGTCCTCCGAACCGAAAGCCCCGGTGAGCATTCCGAACCACTCCGCCTCACCTGTCTTGTCCCTCCGGTCGAGCACGGCGAAGGCCCCTGCCGCGTCACTCACGCCCAGCGCCGCAAGGGCGGCCGAGGCAAACCTCCTGCTGCTCCATCTTATCCGGTACTTGTCGGACGACACCCCGAGCGTTCTCATCATCCTGTCCAGGACAAGGAAGACCTCGAGTTCGGCGGCGGGGGGATCGGCCCCCAGTATGTCGAGGTTGAACTGCAGGAATTCCCGCACCCTTCCCCTCTGGGGTCTTTCGTGGCGGTAGCACAGCGGCATTGACATCCAACGGGCTGGAAGGTGCATCTCTCCCCTGGCGGCGACCATTCTGGCGAGGGTGGGAGTGAGCTCGGGTCTCATGACGACCTTGCGGTTGCCCCGGTCGGTGAACCAGTAGCTCTGCTTCTCCACGAGCTCTCCGCCGCTTTTCGCCTCGAACAGTGAAAAGGGCTCAAGAACAGGCCCGTCGTATTCCTGAAAACCGCTCATGGCACCGGACTTGAGAAGGACCCTGCACACATGGCGTTCAACGAGGAGTTCATCGGGGTATCTCTGGCGCATTCCCGTGAGTGGGTTGGTGGATGGAGCGGTCAAGTCAGTCCCTTCCTATTCCGCGGGAGAGCGGGCATCCGCCCCCGCAGACCGACAGTTCGATGCATGAGGAACACCTGGCGGGAAGCTGGTCCCTGTCACGTATCCGCCTGAAAAGAGTGCTGTTCCAGATCGAGTCCCATGAATCGCAAAGCATGTTCCCCACGGGCTCGAACCAGCTTTGACACGGAAGGACGCTTCCGTCCGGCTCTACGCAGATGTTCATTGAGGCGGCGGTACACCGTCTGGCCCCGAGGTCGAGCTGCTCTGGATCGAGGCGGCAGTACTCGGTGGGTGAGTACCACAGCATCCTGATCCCGGCGGTCCTGCATGCATCCTTCAGCTCGAGAAGAAGCGCTTCCAGAGCAGCATCGGAGAGCCCCTTCTCCCCGTGTGAGGTGTGGCCGCTGCAGATCACGGTGTTGAACGCGGCGGCAGCCGCGCCGAGTCCTGCGACGAACGCCGGCACACCCGTAACGGCGTTCCGGTTGTCGAGGCAGAGCGTGGTGTTGGTCACCGTGTGGAACCCGGCGGCAACCGAGTTCCGTATGCCGGCAACGGTTTTCTCCCAGGCGCCGGGAACACCTACCATTCCGTCATGAACGGCTGATTCGGCCGACTCGAGTGTGACCTGCACGTAGTCCAGCCCCGCGGACCGCAGCGACTCGGCCCTTGCCGGGTCGGCAAGCCCGATACCGTTCGTGAGCAGCCCGGTTACAAGGCCAAGGCTTTCGGCATGGTTCACAAGCTCTTCGAGGTCTTCCCGCAGGATGGATTCACCGCCGGTGAAGACGACCTGGGGTATGCCCGCATCGCAAAGCCTGTTGATTATCGTTTTCCATGAACCCGTGTCGATCTCGGCAGCCTCGCGGTCCCCCTTGTAGCAGTGGCCGCACCCAGCGTTGCAGCGGTAGGTCAGGGCAAGGTCGGCCCTGAAGGGGGCCGATGGAAGCGCGTCAGGGGTCTCCTCGACGTCGAGAACCACGTTGTCGCCCCTGATGACCGCCTCCAGCGAGTCCCTGAAAACGGTGAAATCCTCATGGGCCTTCTTCGCTCTCAGGCCGTACCTTTTTGCAAGGCGGGCCGAAGCCTCTTTCTCGCCTAGACCCGAAAGCATCATCCAGGCGCAGTCGGAACCGGTGGGGTTGAGCCTTATCAGGCTGGCGGCGTCAACCACCAGAACACCGTTCCCGTCGGGATCCACCCTGAGGTGCATTCTTGAGTCACCCCTGCGGAAGTGGTGCAGTCCGGCCGGAGCCAGACCGCCCTTTTCCACTGCTGCGAACAGCCCTTTGATCCTGTTGAGCGGCTTCATATTACCTTCCTCCACCGGCACAGGCGCACGCGCAGCCGGCGCAGGCGCACGCGCATGCGCATCCGCCCCCGCCCGAGCGGTAGCCGCCGCTTCTTGAGACTGGTATCGGGTTTACGATGGCGGCAACGCTCCTGGTCAGTCCCCGGACCGAGCTCCCTGCAGCGCTTTCGATCCTTGAAACCAGGCTGCCGCAGGCTGCTGCAACGTTCAAAGACTGGCCAGTCCCGCCCGTGGAGACAGGCCAAGAGGACGCGGGGATGAAAACGGGCACAGGAAGCCTGGACAGCCTCTCATGGGGTTTCGCTTCGGAAGCCAGCAGCCACTGGAACCGGTCGGCGAAGACCTCGGCTGCAGCAACGGCGTCCGGCGCCTCCTCGAGCTGCTTCCAGGCGTTCTTCATTACCCCGGTGTAGTATTCGCGGGTGGTCTTGAGGTTGAAGCCTTCCATCGCGGTCCCGAGGTCACTGATCATCTCCTTGAAGAAGGCCTCGAGGTTCTTAGTGGTTAGGCCCTCCTCGCCAGCGATCAGTTCAAGGAGCTTCTTCTCGTAATCCCTCAGCCCTTCCGGAACGAGCCCCATCGGGGTGATCCTGGTCCCGGCGCCCTCTCCGGTGACCGTGACTGCACCCTTTTTGATGAGGCTCCACACTATGAGCATTACGACCCTGTCCAGAGGCTTCTCCATAAGAAGCGCCGCCATGGGAACGGTAAGCCCCCTTCTGACACCCTTGCCCCCGACCCTTATCTTGGGTGGAAGGTACTGCCTCTGTCTGATGATGGAACTTCGGATGCCGAAGAAAAGCGGCAGCGCGATGAAAAGCAAAAGTATCAGAAAGATCGCGACGGGTGCGCAGCACGCTGGATCGAAAAGGGGCTCGGAGGGGCGGGTTGCAAGGCTTCCCGGGACCAGCGCAGCCGGAAAACCGATTCCGACCTCGAAGGGCCTGTCCAGCCTGACCGACCTGTCCCAGCGGAAAACCACCCTGCCCTTGTCCACCCAGGAGCTGTCGAAGGGGGTATCGTGATACCTCACGCTGTCGGGCGCACTGCCCTGAGGGAACACCATCTCCAGAACAAGGTCCGTGTGCCCGGTCAGCAGTGAACCGTCGAACCATGTCGGTGAGAAATGGAAGGAGGCCCAGTCTTCCTGGTCATCGTCGACGTAGATTCCCCCCGAACACATGCCGTTGAACTCGAGTACGCCGGTTTCACCCGGCCGGATGCCTGCGCCCAGCGAAATCTCCACACCGTTGTCGATGTAGGATGATACCATCACGGGGCGTCCGTTCCCGTCGAGACTTGCCCGCATGTCCGAAACGCTCCAGTCCCTTGTGGGCAGGCCGATGTCCACCACGTCGACGGGGTCGGCCCCGGTGTTGCACTGGAACGTGATCCTGTAGAAGAGAGCCAGGGTCTGGTCCTGGTTCACCGACACCCTGCAGTACATGTCGGGGACGGAAAAGCTGTAGGAGGCCAGCAGGGCCAGAAGAACTACCATTTGGGAGCCTCCTCGAGCTGGTACGCCGAACCGCAGAAGGGGCACTCGACCATTGCTGTGCCGCCTATCTCCCTTAGGGCGTCGGCGGACAGGGTACCACCGCAGGAACGGCACTTCATGCTCTCCATCTTCACATCGCCAGTGAGGTCCAGCTCGCGCCTTTCCACGACCCGGTGCACCTGCTTCCGAAGGCCAAGAAAAAGGAGCACTCCGCCGGCAAGAAGCATCACCCCCCCGTTCACGAGGGTTCCGGTGGAGTGGTTGTATGCTCCGCCGATAAGGAACAGGATGCCCAGACCCATCAGGCACAGGCCTGCCAGTATCACCACCACCTTGATTATCTTCATAGCTTCTTCCCCCTGGGGCGCATGCGCCTTGAATGACAAATAAGGAATACCGGGAGGCAATGGTGAAACATTACAATGAAATCCGGCCCGAGTCTATAGAGGGCAACCCTTTTGACATGATCGGCAGACGCTGGTTTCTCATAACCGCGGGAAGCATGTCGGACTACAACACAATGACCGGCGGCTGGGGAGCGCTTGGATACCTGTGGGGGAAGAACGTCGCCTTTGCGTACGTAAGACCGGTCCGGCACACTTTCCGTTTCACCGAGGAAAACCCCCGGTTCACTCTCAGCTTCTTTCCCGAATCGGAAAAAGCGGCACTGCAGTACTGCGGAAGCCATTCGGGAAGGGATGTCGACAAGGCGTCGCAGACCGGTCTCGAGCCCTTCGAACCTGAACCGGGCACGGTTTCGTTCACGCAGTCAAACCTGGTGCTGGTCTGCAGGAAACTCTACGCGCACTTCCTCACGCCGGGCGATTTCATTGACCAGTCCGTGAACCGAGAGTGCTACCCCCAGCCCGATCATCACAGGGTGTACATCGGTGCGATAGAGAAGGTCCTTTCGAGTTGATCCCGTCGATCCACCATCTTTTTCGGCACCCGCAGCACCTGCGCACCGTGGCGGGCTGGATCTACCGCGAGTTCTGGGAGGACAGGAACGGGTACGATCAGGCAACCCTCGAGAAGCTGCTTGGAGACGCCGACGACCCCGACCGCATCCCCATCTCCCTCGTAGCGTTGATCGACGGCGTGCCTGCGGGAACCGTCAACCTCATCGCCCACGACAACTCGAAACGCCCGGAACTGACACCCTGGCTCGCGGCCCTCGTGGTGGTGAGAAAGTTCAGGGGAAGGGGGATAGGCAGCGCCCTCGTGAGAAGGCTTCTGACAGAGGCCGCCCGTCTGGGGATTGCCACGCTGTACCTTGGAACCGATACCCCCGACTTCTACACAAGGCTTGGAGCCTTCCATCACGAAACGGTTGACGGGCTTCACATCATGAGGTTCGAGATCCCGGAGGAACGGCTCTGCGATGAGCAGGGCCAACCCGATGCCTGCGCCGTCTCGTGAACGGGATGAACCGCCCGTCATCATGAACGTGTCCTTCGCTCAAGGATACATTCCATGGGGGGATTCCTTTTTCCGGGGTGTGGCTGATCGGGAACCGGGCTGTTCGTTGAGAAAAGGGTTTGCCAGGGCCTTTTCAGCGAAGCAGGACGATCTTTGCCGAAGCCGTTCCCGAGGGACAGCAGAGACGGGCGAAGTAGACACCGTTCCTGTCATCGGGCTCCGGGCTCCAGCTCACGCAGTCCCCCTGTCCCGCGGGGATCTCAGTGACCAACCTTCCGCAGGCATCGAAGATTGCCACGGTTCCGCCTGAACCAGCCGGAAGCATGAACAGGGTGGTCCCATGGCTCGGGTTCGTCACCGGAGAAAGGAAGAGCTGCCGCGGGGCCGAAGGGGCACACCCCGAAGACCCGCCCGATCCCTTGAAAACACCGGTGTTCCTCTCGTCCACCCCCCGCATCGGCCAGTCCGCCGCACCCACTTCGCCCGTGGTGTTCCAGGCGTAGGCCCAGCCGTTCCAGGTCACTGCCACCAGTTCATAAAGGCCGTCACCATCGATGTCACCCGCGGCAACGCCGGAAATGGACGGGGCAGTCATCGTCCTGGGGTAGCCTTCGATCGTTGTGCCCCCGCCGGAGAGCGCGTAGAGCATGCCGCCTTCGGTGACGAACACGAAGTCCTGCATGCCGTCGTTGTCCACATCGACCACTGTCGGAAAACCCTTGGGCCAGTCGGGAACGGCCACGGGCCAGCCCGCAAGGGGCTCTCCGGTCCCGAGGCTTAGTACATGGGCTCTGTAATTGCTTCCAAGATGGTTTTCCAGGGCAACGAGTTCGGGAACCTGATCACCCGTCACATCACCCAGGGCGAAGTAGAAGAGCTGGCTCTGGGTCGCCACTGTGATGGGAAAACCGGCTACGGGGCTGCCGTCGTGGTGCCTGGCCTGAATGAACGAGGTGGTGCCCGTATTGTGGCCGATCATGATCTCAAGGTCTGCGTCACCGTCGAGGTCGGCGATAACCGGAGGCCCGAATATCGCGTTGCCGCCGGGGGACACGAGAGAAACGGGATAGCCCGTCGATATCTGGCCGTCCGGTTCGAAAGCGAAAAGCCTGTAGGCCCCGCCGAAGAGGGTTACGGCCATGAACTCATCCTGCCCGTCCCCCGCAAGGTCGCCGAAGTAAACGCACAGGATCTGCTCAGCGGGATCGAGGTCGGTCGTGAACAGAATGCTTCCGGCGTCGTCGAAACCGGAGATCCTGTAGTAGGCACCGGTGTTGCCCAGGGTGTGGGCGCTCCATGCCTCGAGGTCCCCGTCGTTGTCGGAGTCGCCCAGAACGAAGGGGGATGCCAGGGCGTTTGAGAAGTCGTCAGGCGCTTCCTGGGGAAAGGCGCCAAGGTTGCCGCCATCCGGAAGACGGCCGTTGAAGCTCCACATATACGCGCTTCCCGCGTACCAGTCGCGTTCCGACCAGAGCACGGCCGGGTCTCCGTTGCCGGTCATGTCGGCGCAGGAGGGTCCGGGCATCTGATCGTTGGTGCCGTACCCCATGTAGGCCATCTCGGTCACGGGCCAGCCCGGAAGGAACGAGCCGTCCCCCGAGAGGCCGAAGGTGTGTCCACCGGTGCAGAACACCTCGAGTGCCCCGTCGCCGTTTATGTCGCTAAGGGTGGGTGTGTAGGGAAAGCCTGCCCCGGGAGCGTTGAAGCTTACGGGCCAGCCCTCGCAAACGTCGGGATCATCCGTTGCTTGCGCTGCAAAGGGGCTGCATAAGGGCGTCAGGAAAGAACCGGAGGCCGGAATCACCGGCAAAGCCGCTGCAATGACAAGGATCGCGATCATGGCGGATTCCTTTCTTCTCTCTCTGCCTTAACAACCATTCCCTTGCTGCCAGAAACTATTCTATTGCATGGCATTCAATTATGCCAACAAACTAAGTTATCTAAGTCCGTCCCCACTCCTCTTTCAAAACGGAGAAGAAGTGGCGGTCCAGCCAGTGGCCGGAGCGGTGGCTGTGGCGGCGCATGGTGCCCTCCCAGACGAAGCCGAGGCCGCGAAGGGTGCGCTCGGACGAGGTGTTGCCGGCAAGGCAGGTGGCGCTTATGCGGTGCATGCCCAGCTCGTAAAGGCCGAACTCGACGAGAAGCCTGGTCGTCTCGCGGGCGAGCCCCCGGCCCTGGAACTCCCGGGCCAGGAAACATCCCAGCCTGCCGTCGCCGCCGCCCTGCCCCCTGCCCCTCCAGTGTATGCTGCCGCAACCGGCGACCAGGCCGCTCTGCTCCTCCACTATGGCGAGCCGGTAGCGGGACCTGACCGGCCTGTGCTGGTCGCGGATGCATTCGGAAAGGTACAGGAGGCTCTGCTCGAGCGTCTCGGCGCCCCAGCTCAGGAACTTCATGACCTCGGGGTCGCCGTGCCAGGCGTGAACGGCTTGAAGGTCTTCCGGGCCATGCTCCCTCAGTGTGACCCCCCGGCCTTGAAGGACCATGTCAGAGGTCTTCTTCCTCGAGCGTGTAGGCCAGCGGCATCACCGGATCGTAGAGGACGTGCGGCGGAACGGGGTAGAGCGGACCCGCCTTGGCCATGTCCAGAAGGTTGGGGGCCATCACGTCCCTCACGGTGTGCCACGGCGCGGCGAACACCAGCTCGTGGTTCTGGGTTCCCCCGAACCGCCGGTCGCCGGCACACGGAAAGCCTATCACCGGTCTGTCCTCGCCAATGACGAACCCTATGGCGCTGCAGACCGCGGCCTCGGCGACGGTGTCGGCCGCCACCTTTTCACCGCTTCTCCTGTTGACCGTGTGGACCAGCCTCATCACCTGTGCCGGATTGGTGTAGAAAAGCACGGCCTGGGGCTCGAACACCGCATCCCCCAGAGGGGCCAGTTCGATGGCGTCGTAAACCTTCCCGCAGCTTCCGAGCTGGTATGTGTTCTCGAAGAAGACCTTCCCCGATTCGGCGTCGGCGGTGTACTTCCCCACCGCGGCCTCACCGGACGCGAATGCCGGTGTGGTCTTCACGAGGCCGGTGCACGAAGCGCCTATGGCGCAGACCATCCGGTCCGGCACCGCGGCCGTCGCCCTGCCCCCGTGCCTTGCCATGCTTATGAGCTGGCAGATGTTCAGCTTCATCGGAAAAGGCTTCTTGCTGAGTTCCGCGCGGTCTGCAAGGAGCCTGACCGCCACGGGCCGGGTCTCGAACTTGAGATGCGAGAAGAAAAGGTCCTCGGCTTCCCTGACATTCATGCTCCTGCTCCCCTCAATGAAGTGGTGATCCCGAATCGTGGCAAACATACATTGACCGTTCCCATCATGTATATTGCCCCACATGAACTGGAACCTGATACTCACGCGTGAAAAGGCCCTCCATCCCGGAATGGACGAGGCCGACGCCATCAAGCTCTTCTACCAGGCCCTCAGGGGCGGCGACCATCTCATGGGCGACACCGACCGTTACATGACCGAACTCGCCCGTGAATGGGACGGCCTGCCCGCATCCATCGATCCCATGCCTCCGCTTTTCCAGGTCATAAGCCCATCGGGCGACATGGCCAGGCTTCACCTGGTAACCGCAAAGAGGCGCGGCGTTTCCCTTAAGGCAGTGGCCGAGATCCTCGATGCCGGCGGGCTCGCAACCACGCCGGAAAGGGTGGTGGAGGAAGCCCTTCCGGGTTTTCTCAGGGCGGTCCACGATCTTCAGTTCAACAAGGAATCGATCCGCAAGGCTTTCCAGGGTGACAGCTATCACCACTCCCCCGGCTACGGCTTCGCTTCCTACAGGGTGATCACTTTTCGAAATAACTCGTGACATCGCCGGGCGCGGTGCCCGTGACGGAGAAGAAAAGCTCCCTCAGTTCCGGCAGGGTCACGCTTGCGCTCTGCATCGACCTGATGATGCGTCCCTGGTGGATTATGCTCAGCGTGTCGCAGTTGCCGTGAACCTCTGAGAGCGTGTGCGTGGAGATGAGAACGCCCGCCCCCGATGCCGCAGCGGCGGCGACCATTCGCCAGAACGTCTCAGCTGAAGGCGGATCGAGGCCTACAAGGGGCTCGTCTATCACGTAGAGCCTGGGACGGGCCGCGAACGCCGAGCTCAGAACCACTCTCTGGATCATCCCGTGGCTGTACGATCCGGTGCGCTGGTCCAGCCAGCCCTCCATCTCGAACAGCCTCGAACAGAAGGCTATGCGCTCACGGAGTTCCTCATGGGGTATGCCCCGCAGCCGGCCCGCGAAAAGCAGGTACTCGCGCCCGGTGAGGCGCTTCCACATCACCGGCTCGTCGGGGACGAAGGCGATGCTCTCCCTCATGCGGGAGACGGGCTCACCGTCGATGGTGACTTCGCCCGAGTCGGGCGTGACCAGGCCGGCTATCATCTTGAGGGTCGTCGATTTCCCCGCACCGTTCGGCCCCAGGAGGCCCACGACCGACCCGGCTTCGACATCGAGGCTGAGTTCGTCGACCGCCTTCTTCCCTCCGAAGGAACGGCTGACCCGGTCGAGGCGAAGCATCAGACGCCCACCAGCGCCCCGGTGAACTCCACCGGGTCGAACACGGACATGTCGCCGCCACCCTCGCCCGTCCCAATGAACATTATGGGAATGCCCAACTCGTGGGCCATCGCGAAAACGGCGCCGCCCTTCGCCGTGCCGTCGAGCTTCGTGATGACAAGCCCGGTGAGCGGCACCGCCGAGGCAAAACCGCCGGCCTGCTGCAGGGCGTTCTGACCCACGGAGCCGTCCAGCACCAGAAGGACCCTGTGGGGGGCGCCCGCCATGGATTTGCCCATCACCCGGTGGACCTTCGACAGCTCATCGAGAAGGCCCTTCCTGTTGGGAAGCCGGCCCGCCGTGTCCACGAACACCCGGTCGAAACCGCGGGCAACGGCGCTGGCAACGGCGTCGAAGGCCACGGCGCCGGGATCGGTGCCCTCGGGCCTGACGACGACGGGGATGTCGAGCCGCGTGCCCCAAAGGGCGAGCTGCTCGCCAGCGGCCGCCCTGAACGTGTCGGCGCACGCCATGAGGGTCTTGAAGCCCCGGGCCTTCTCCATGGCGGCAAGCCTCGCCACCGTGGTGGTCTTGCCCGAACCGTTGACCCCTACGACCATCGTGACGAACGGACGGGGGTCTCCCGGAGGGTCAACACTTTCGGGAAGCATTCCCCGAAGCACGATCGCAAGGCCCTCCCTGAGTTCAAGGCCCTGCTTCGAGCAGAGCGCGGGGAGGTCGGTCATCACCTTCCCGGTGAGCTTCCAGCCCAGGTCGGCCCCGAGCAGGGCCTCCTCGAGCTTCTCCATGTCGGCGGCGCCGGGCATTCCCCTGCCGAAGAGGGATGCCAGCTTTCCCGCAAGGGCATCCCTGCTTTTCTTGAGTTTCTCGGAGAGACCGGGGCTCAAGGGATGACCTCCTTCACTCCATCTCCGAAAGGCTTACGGTCGTGAGGCCCGAGACGCCGGGTTCGGCCATCGTGATCCCGTAGAGCCTGTCCGCCGCTTCCATCGACCTCTTGTTGTGCGTCATCATCAGGAACTGGGTATCCGCGCTGAACCGCCTGAGGATGCCCATGAAGCTGTCTATGTTCGCGTCGTCGAGCGGGGCGTCGAGCTCGTCGAGTATGCAGAAGGGGCTTGGCTTCACCAGATAGAGGCTGAAGAGAAGCGCAACGGCCGCGAGCGCCCTCTCGCCGCCCGAGAGCGAGGTCACGTTCTCGAGCTTCTTGCCCCTGGGTCTTGCCATTATCTGTATGCCGCCCTCGAGCGGGTCTTCCGCGTCGAGTGCCGTGATGTCGGCCTCGCCACCTCCGAACAGCTCGACGAAAACCCTCCTGAAATGGTCCCGCACCTGGGAGAAGGTCTCGCGGAAACGTGACTGCGCCTCCCTGTTTATCTCGGTTATCGCCGTTTCCAGCGACTCCCGGGCCTCCATGAGGTCACGCCGCTGCTCGGTCAGAAATCCGAGCCTCTCCTCGGCCTCCCTGAACTCGTCGACGGCCAGCATGTTCACGGGGCCTATGCCCTCGATGATCCTCGACTGGCGCTGCTCCTCGTCGGCAAGCGCCTGCGGCGGCTGATCGAGGAAGGGGTTATCGGTGTCCTGCGAGGGAAGCCCCTTTCTGAGGGCTTCCGCCTTCTCTTCAAGGGCGGCCGACTCCGAATGCGCCTGCGACCTTTTCTCGCGGGCCTGTCCGTGAAGGCTCCTTGCGTTGGACGACTGCTCCTCGAGGGCCGCGGTCTTCTGAATGAGTTCGGCCCTGGCCGAAGCCGCCATGTTCCTGTTCTCTCCTGCGGCATCCCTTTCCTTCGTCAGGGTGGCAACCCGCTCCGAGAGGGCTTCAAGTTCCTTCTCGAGTACGCCTGCCCGTGAAGTCAGCTCGCCGGCTTCCTGCGAAAGCTCTTCGGCGGCGGTCGTGGCAGCCCGGGACTCGGTCCTCTGTTCGAGTGCCCTTGCCCTGAGCTGCGTGACGCGGCTCCCAGCCTCGCGCAGGTTCATGGCGGCGCGCTCCCTGGCCAGGAACACGCCGGTGCTCTGCTCTCTGACTTTTTCGAGAGCCTCGGCCGCTGCACTTGCATCCCCTGAGAGCAGAACAAGCCTCTCCTCGCCCTCCCTTATGCCAAGGTCGGGGTCGGGGCTCGGCTCGTCGGCATGCGGGAGCCCCGCCAACTCCCCGGAGAACCTGCCAAGGGATTCCTCGAGGCCGGCAAGGGCCTTCTCGGCCTCGGACTTCCGGCTCGACAGCACCGCCTCGGCGCGCTGAAGGTCGGAGAGTCTCACCCTGAGCCCCTCGGTCATCTTCTCCCGGAGGGCAACCGATTCCCCAAGTTCCAAAGCCTTCGCGCCGAGTTCCGACACCCGGCCGGACAGTGCGGAAAGCCTGGTCTCGCAGACGGCAAGGGCCGAAGCGATCTCGACCGCGCCGGTGCCGCCGTCGGGGACGCCGAGGCGCACGGTTCCGTCCGGCATGAAAAGGTGTCCCTCACGGGTCACTATTCCCATCGTGGTGGCTGATCCGAACCACTCCAGGGCGGTTTCGAGGTCGGGCGCCAGGACGTAGTGACCAAGCACCGACTCGGCCACCGGGTCGGGCTTCGCCAGGAACGTGTTCATTGTCACCGCGCCAGGTGGCGGCTCGCCCGGGCAGGTCCTTCCGCCCACGGCGTACCTGGCCCCCCCGCCTGGAAGGCCTGAATGGATCTCCGGCACGGGCAGCGCAGACTGCATCGCGTCGAGGCAGGCCCCGACTGCGGGCCCCATCCCCGGTTCCACGTCTATCACGGCGCCGATCGTCTCTCCGCTACGGGCCTTCTCAAGGGCATTCCGGAGGGCCGAAGCCTCGCGCTCGCACGCGCCGTGGAGCGTCACGGCCTCGCCGGCCCTGAGGGCCGTTTCAGAGGCGGCCGCCCTGGCTTCGGAAAGGGCTTCGGAGGCCTCGCGCAGCTCGTCCCCGGTCAGCCCGCACTGGCGGCGGGCCTCGGCAAGTTCTGCGGAAAGGGTTTCGATCGAAGCCTTGAGGGCCGCGGCATCGGCCCGGCCCTGTGTGATCTTCTGGTCGAGTTCCCGGGCCCTCTGTCTTTGCGCCTCGTAGGCCCTTGCCTTCTCGAGGTAGCGGTTTCTGAGTTCGGTGAGGGAATCGGAACACTCCCTCTCCCTGCTCCGCGCTTCCAAAAGGGCTTCCCTGGCTTTGCCGAGGGCTTCCTCGCACGCGGCCGCGGCCTCCTCCTCACGCCGTGCGGCCTCCGCTGCCTCACTGGCCGAGGTCTCCCAGAGTGCGGCTTCGGCTTCGGCCTCTTCGGCGTCCCTTTCGTACTTCAGGGCGCGCTCCCGCTCACGGGCGCAGCGGGCCATGTTCTCGCCCGCGGTCCGGCGCATGCCCGCAACCCTTTCGGCGGAAACCGCCCGCTCCCTTTCAAGGGCGGCTATCCCGGATTCGATGGAGGCGCACTTCGCGTGGGCCTCGTCGAGACGGGTCTGGGCCTCGCCCTGGCGCACCCTTGCCTCGGCCAGGGCCATCTCGAGGGATGAAAGGGCACCCGCGTGCAGGGCCTCGTCGGCCGCTGCCTGTTCGAGGGCTTTCCGGGCCGCGGCAAGCCTCTGTTCAATGATCAGCAGCTCGCCCGAGGCAAGCGCCGCCCTGATCTGTTCGATGGTGTTCCGGGCCTTCTCGTACCGCCTGTACGAGGCCACCTGCTTTTTAAGGGCGCCATGGGTGCGCTCGACCTCGGAGATGATGTCGGAAAGGCGCTCGAGATCGGTACCCGCCGTTTCGAGCTTGAGCCCCGCCCGGTGTCTCTGGATCTTGTAGCGTCCTATCCCCGCCGCCTCGTCGAAGAGTTCACGGCGGTCCTCCGCCCTGGGGGAGAGGATGGTCTTCACCATCTCCGCCTCGAGTATCCAGTAGCCTGCGCTGCCGAGGCCGCGGTCGACCATCAGGTCGGTGACGTCCATCAGACGGCACTTGTTGCCGTTGATGAGGTATTCGCTGACACCCGAGCGGAAGAGCCTTCTCGTGACCGACACCTCGTCGAAATCGAGCGCCAGGGACCTGTCGGAGTTGTCGAAGGTCACCTTGACCTCGGCCATGCCCATGGGCTTCCGTCCCGCGCTGCCGTCGAAGATCACGTTCTCCATCACCTCGGCGCGTATCTGCTTCGCGCTCTGGGTGCCCATCACCCACCTGAGCGCGTCGGCGACGTTGCTCTTCCCGCACCCGTTGGGGCCCACTACAGCGCTTATGCCGGGTTCGAAGTCCATTATGAAAGAATCGGCGAAGGACTTGAACCCGAGTATCTCCAGTCTTTTCAGGCGCATCGGCGGGACTCCAATCGGTAAAGCCCTGGGAAGGCTGCAAGGTAGTCGATGAAACTCACGATGACCAGGAGCATTGCCGCCGCCCCCAGCAGGTCGGCGCCGGGCAGGACCACCGGGCCCAGGACCACCCCGGAGAAAAACGCCTGCCTTGTCAGAAAAAGGGCCATGAGAAGGGTTGAGAGCTTGCCGAGGGGTCTGGCCGAGGGAGGTTTGATCCTTCCGGCGAGGAAAAGCCCGCCCAGCCCTATGAGAACATCGCGCGAAAGAAGGACCAGCAGCACCCAGAGCCTCAGGGCGCCGGTATGAACCAGGGCCCACGCGAAGAGGGCGAAGGCAACCTTGTCCGCCAGCGGGTCGAGAATGCGGCCCCAGTCGCTGACCGTGCCGGTGCGTCTGGCCACGAAGCCGTCCAGCCAGTCCGATGCTATGGCGGTGAACACGAAAAGGCCCGAAAGAGTGGGCATCCCGCGCACGATGAAGTACGAAGCCGCAGCCCCAAGGGGTATCCTGGCAAGGCTGATCACATTGGCTGCTGTAAGAAACCTGCCCTCAGCCACGCCGGCCCCGCCCCTGCCTGCTCTCCAGCATGCTCCTGGCGTGCTGCACCGCGGCCTCGCCGCCGCCGAGCAGACGCGCCAGCTCCATTACCCTCTCTTCCTCCCCGGTCAGCACCCTCGTTCCGGATTCGGGCATGCCGTTGACGACCCTCTTTTCCACCAGGATGTTCCGGTCAGCCCTTCCCGCCACCTGGGCAAGGTGGGTTATCACTATCACCTGCCGGGCCGCGCCCGCCCTGGACAGGGACTCCCCCAGGCTGTGGGCGGTTTCCCCCCCGGTGCCCGAGTCTATCTCGTCGAAAACAAGTGTCGAGACGCCGGATGCGCCAGCCAGGGCCAGCTCGAGGGCCAGGGCGACCCTGGACAGCTCCCCGCCGCTGGCAATTGCCGCAAGCGGCCCGGGCGGCATCCCGGTGTTCGCCGTGAAAAGGAACTCGGGCTCGGAAAGCCCGACGGGGCCCAGGGAGCAGCCGAGTACTTCAATCCCCCGGGAAGCCGGGGTGAACCCGACGCTGAACGCGGAAGAGGGCATCCGAAGCAGGCTGAGTTCCGAGTTGCACTGCTCGGAAAGCTTCGCCGATGCTTCGGTCCTGGCAAGTTCGAGCTCGTGCGCACAGCGGGAAAGCTCCTCCTCGAGGACGGGCCTTCCTTCGGTGAGGGACGAGAGCTCTTCCTCGAGGGCCTCCATTCCGGCGAGCTCGGCCCCCAGCCGTTCGCCCGCCCCCAGCATTTTCTCAAGACTGCCGCCGGTGCGGGAAATGAGCCTGGCGTAGGAGTCCAGCCTCTCATCCATCTCCCCAAGCCTGCCCGGGGCGTCCTCGAACTCGCCGAGAAGGCCGCGGCCCAGCCGGGCGGCCTCGGAGGCGCAGATGCCCGCCTGGCCGAGGAGTTCGACGAGTTCACCCTGGCCCGGGTCGGCTGCGTTTATGTTCCGGCAGAAGCCCGCGAGCCTTCCGATGAAGCCGTCGTCACCCTCGAGGGCCTCGGTGAGCCCTCCGTAGAGAAGGGCCAGTTCCTGTGCCTTTTCAAGGCGGCTGCGCTCATCCCTGAGGTTTTCGTAATCCTCCCGCGAGGGTTTGAGCTTCCCGAAGAGCGAGAGCTCGTGCAGCACGATCTCGCGCCTCGAAGCGAAGCCCGATATGATCCCCGAAAGCTCAGCCGTCCTCGTGAGAAGGGTCCTGTATTTCGAGTAGAGCCCGGCGTAGCGCCTGGCAAGGGGCACGCACCCCGCGAAGCTGTCGAGAAGGGCCACCTGCATGGGTTTCCGGAGCAGCGCGGGCGTCGACCTCTGGGTGTGCAGGCCCATCCTTCCGTCGAGCGACTCCACAACGTCCTCAAGGGTGCTCAGGGCGTCGTCAATGAACACCCTGCTCCTGCCCTCGGCGAAAACCTCTCGCCTTATGCAGAGCTCCCCGCCGTCATCGCTGAAAACGGCCTCGACCGAAGCCAGGCGCGCCCCCGGGCGCACCAGGGTCTTGTCGGCCCTTGCCCCCATGGCGAGAAGCAGGCCGTCGATTAGGATGGACTTGCCCGCGCCGGTCTCGCCCGTGAGAACGTTCAGGCCGGGCCCGGGTTCGAGCACGGTGTCGCTTATCGTTGCCAGGTTCGAGAGGGCGAGCCTGTTCAGCATCTCATCCCCTGAAGCTCCATCCGAGCTTCCTGCCCAGCCTCACGTAGTAGCCCTCCTCGTCCGGAAGGCTCACCATCAGCCTGTTGCGGGACGCGCGGGAGACGGCAACGCTGTCGCCGTCCGCAAGAACCCTTCCCGTGGGCCTTCCGTCGGGGCTCACCAGCGCCCTGTCCTCGGGACCGTAAATGGTGATGGAAACGGACGCCGAAAGGGGTATGACGATGGGCCGCAGTGAAAGGAGGTGGGGGCAGACCGGCGTGATGACCATTGCGGACAGGTTGGGGTGGAGGATCGGCCCACCGCACGAGAGGCTGTAGGCCGTCGAGCCCGAGGGTGTCGAGACCAGAACGCCGTCGCCGGTGAGCATGGCGGCGGACTGGCCGTTGACCTCGATCCCCATGTGCAGAAGGCCGTAGTCGGAACACCTGTGCACGCAGACGTCGTTCACAGCGGTGTGCTCGGAGCCGTCGGGGAACTTCAGGGAGAGAAGGGGAAGCTCCCGTATGTGGAAATCGCCCGAGGCAAGGCTTCCGGCCGCCCCGGGAAGGTCGTCTTCGCCGCAGGATGACAGAAAGCCCAGGTGCCCGGCGTTCACTGCCAGTACAGGGGCCTCGTACATGTTGAAGCACTTCAGGAACGTGCCGTCGCCCCCGATCGCCACGACGACATCGGGGTCGGTGTCGGAAACGGTTATCCCGGCATCGGTGAGTACCGCCGCAGCCGCATGGTACCGGTCGGGCAGGAACGGCGCGTAAACCTTCGCGGTGACAACGGGCTTCATCGGAACTCGCCCGTTTCCATAACGGCCGCCGCCATTCCCTCGGCGTCCAGCCCCACGCGGGCGAGAATGCTTTTGTGGTTGCCGTGGGGCTGGAAGTCGTCGGGTATGCCGAGGCACGCGACCCTGGTCCCCTGAAGCACGGCCTTAAGCCCCTCGCCGAACCCCCCGGCAAGGCAGCCTTCCTCGGCGGTCACGACGCATCCGACGTTCCGGGCCAGGGCAAGTATCTCTTCGGTAGGCGCGGGCTTCAGCCATATCGGATCGTAGACCCCCACGCTTATCCCCCGGGCCGCAAGGATGTCCGACGCCTTCACGGCTTCGGTCGCCATCACGCCGACAGCGACTATCA
Source organism: Candidatus Fermentibacteraceae bacterium (assembly GCA_041750285.1). Taxonomy (GTDB): domain Bacteria; phylum Fermentibacterota; class Fermentibacteria; order Fermentibacterales; family JCC-6; genus UBA6080. The sequence continues at coordinate 356,371 of JBGSZS010000004.1, forward strand.
TGGCGTCGGTTCCGGGCCTGATCAGCTGGCCCCTGCCGGGCGCCACCGAATCGGGCGGGGGGGCCACCCTTTCGGGCTCAAGACCCCTCGGGTAACGGATGCCGACCGGTCCCGAGAGCCCGGGCAGCACACCCCTGAGAAGGGCCTCGAGAACGCCGCAGTCCCTCGGTGCGGCCAGCGAGGTTCCGGGAACCTGACGGAACAGCGCGATGTCGTGCACGCCGTGGTGGGTGGGGCCGTCGGCCCCCACTATGCCGGCCCTGTCCAGCGCGAACAGAACCGGGGCGTTCTGCAGGGCGGCGTCGTGAACGAGCTGGTCGAAGGACCTCTGGAAGAATGAGCTGTATATGGCGACGACCGGCTTGAGCCCGCCGAATGCAAGGCCGCAGGCGAAAGTAACGGCGTGCTGCTCGGCTATCCCGACGTCGAAGAACCTGCCGGGGTGCGCCGCGGCGAAACAGGAAAGCCCGGTTCCATCTGGCATGGCGGCGGTGATGGCCACCAGTGAACTGTCTGACCGGGCCATGTCGGTAAGCACGCCGCCGAAAACCGAGGTGAAGCTCCGGCCCGGCGTGGCGCCCGAAGCGCCGCTTATGCCGTGAAAATCGACGGGTTCGCACTCGGCCGGCTCGTAGCCCTTGCCCTTCTTGGTAACCACGTGCACGAGCACCGGGCCGTGCAGTTCCTTCACCCGTGAAAGCACCGCCGTGAGCAGGGGAATGTCGTGCCCGTCGACAGGGCCGATGTAGCGCACTCCGAACTCGTCGAAAACGTTCACGGGGTTCACTATCGTCTTCTTGACCGCCGCGCCCGCGTAACCGGCAGCCCGGCGAACGGTTTTTCCCACTGTGGGCACCTTGCCCAGCGTGTTCCAGACCTCGTCCTTCAGCCGGTTGTAGCGGGGGTCGGTTATGAGCTTCATGAAATGCCTGCTTATGGCACCCACATTGGGGGAGATGCTCATCCTGTTGTCGTTGAGTATCACGGTCATGTCGGTGTGTGCCTGGCCAAGGTTGTTCAGCCCCTCGAAGGCGAGGCCCGCGGTCATGCTGCCGTCGCCGATGACAGCGAGCACCCTGTGCTGTTCTCCCCTGAGGTCGCGGGCCATCGCAAAGCCCAGGGCGGCGCTTATGGAAGTGGAACTGTGGCCGGTGCCGAAGCAGTCGCAGGGGCTCTCGTCACGCTTCGGGAAGCCGCTGAGCCCCCCGGCCTGCCGCACCGTGTGAAAACGGTTGCGCCGGCCCGTCAGGAGCTTCCAGGGGTAGGTCTGGTGGCCCACGTCCCAGACTATCCTGTCAACCTCGGGGTCGTAGACGGAAAGGAGCGCCACGGTGAGTTCAACCACCCCGAGGCTGGAGGCCAGGTGCCCCCCCGTGGTGCACACTACGTCGATTATTCGCTGCCTGACCTCGCGGGCCAGCAGCTCCTTCTCGGATGGGCTCAGCGCGGCCACGTCTCCCGGTGCGCAGATCCTGTCCAGTATGGATTCCATCAGCTCCTCCTGCCAGGCAGGTAAAGGCAAAGGCCGGCCACCGGGCGCCAGCGGTCCCCCAGCGCAAGGAATGCATCCGAAAGGGCGGCGGCTTCGGCGGCTGCCCGGGCGGTCGCGCCGGAAAGGCCCAGGGCGGTCACGGGGTTCCATTTCCCCCGTGATGCGTCCTTGCCAACGGCCTTCCCCATCTCCGCCCGGGAACCCGTGACGTCCAGTATGTCATCGGTGAGCTGAAAAAGGAACCCGAGCCTGTCCCCCAGTCCGGAAACGGTCGAAAGAACCTCGGGAGCGGCCCCGGCGGACATTGCCCCGAGCTCCAGCGAGACACGTATGAGGGCGGCGGTCTTTCCGCGCACCATGGTCGTTATCCAGGCCTCGTCCGCGTCGTCGGGCGGAAACATGTCCATGAATTGACCGCCCACGAGGTATCCGGCGCCGGAAGCTTCGGCCAGGCGCAACATCATGCCGTTCACCCGTGCGGGCGGACCCGGCGTGAGGGAAAGGGTCCGGAACGCCTCGACGAGCAGCCTGTCACCAGCGAGGATCGCGTTGGCTTCGCCCGCGTGAACGTGCAGGGTGGGCATGCCCCGCCTGATGTCGTCGTCGTCCATCGATGGAAGGTCGTCGTGGACCAGGGAATAGGTGTGCATCATCTCCACGGCGCACGCTGCCGGAAGGGCCCTTTCAGGGTCGCCCCCGAGGGCCAGGCACGCCTGCCTCACAAGGAAGGGCCTGAGCCTTTTCCCCCCGGTGGAGAGGGCGTAGCGGCAGTGTTCGGGCAGCTGGGTACCGTCGTGGTACATGGCAAGCGAATCGAGGCCTGCTTCAACCCATCGGGCAGCGGCTTCCAACCCGCTCTCAAGCATTGGATCCATCGACCCGTCCTTCCGCAGCCGGCCCTAGCGGGCCGTTTCGGATGCCCTGACCTCCCTGATGACGGTAACCTTGATCTGACCCGGGTACTCCATCTCGCTCTCTATCTTCCTTGCGATCTCACGGGCCATGTCCGATGCCCCGGCGTCGTCGATCTGCTCGGGTTTCACGGCGATCCGAAGCTCGCGGCCCGCCTGGATGGCGTAGGACTTGCCGACGCCCTCGAACGAGTCCGCAATGGCTTCCAGTTTGTGCAGGCGCCTCACGTAGAGCTCGAGCGTCTCACGGCGGGCTCCGGGCCTGGCGCTGCTGACCGCGTCGGCGGCCTGAACCAGAACCGCGTAGAGGCTCGTGGGCTCGATCTCCTCGTGATGGGCGCCGATGGCGTTGCAGACCAGCATCTGTTCGTCGAACCGCCTGGCAAGCTCCATGCCCACGATGGCGTGCGAGCCTTCCAGCTCCTGGTCGGTGGCCTTGCCTATATCGTGCAGAAGCCCAACCCGCCTGGCCATGGCCGGGTCGAGCTTGAGCTCGCTGGCAAGAAGGCCGCAGATGTGGGCCACCTCCAGCGAGTGCTGGTACATGTTCTGTCCGTAGCTGGTGCGGTAGCGGAGGCGTCCCAGGTGCCTGATGAGCTGCGAGTGCAGCCCCGGAACGTTGGCTTCGAGCGACAGCTCGTTGCCCAGCTTCCTTATCTTCTTCTCCATGTCCGCCTGGGCCTTCTGCACGATGCTCTCGATTCGGCCCGGGTGGATCCTGCCGTCGGTGATGAGCTTCTCGAGGGCCTGCCTTGCAACCTCGCGGCGGACCGGATCGAAGCAGGAGAGAACAACGGCCTCGGGTGTGTCGTCTATCACAACGTCCACGCCGGTTGCGCTCTCGAACGCCCTTATGTTCCGCCCCTCGCGTCCGATGATGCGCCCCTTCAGCTCGTCGCTGGTGAGGCTGACCACCGAAACGCAGTTCTCCACTACATGGTTTGCGGCGCACCGCTGAACGGCGGTGGAGAGGATCATGGTGGCCTTCTCCTCCGACGCCCTCTCCGCCTCCTCGATTATTCCCCGGGTGATCTTGGCGGCCTCGTGACGGGCCTCCTCGCGCAGGTTCGAGAGAAGGAGGTTCCTGGCGTCCTCCCGGGTGAGCATGGAAATGTCTTCCAGCTTCTGGTTCTGTTCTTCCAGAAGCTTGTTGGCCCTGAGATGCTTGGCGTTGAGCGACTGCTCACGCTCGGCCAGGACCGTTTCGAGCCCCTTGAGCGACTCGGCCCTGGCATCCTGGGTCTCGCGGCTCCTCTGGATCTGCTCGAGCTGCCGGTTCATCCCTGTTTCCCGGCGGTCGAGCTCGGACTGGGCCTGGCGCAGCTTCTCGAGCTGCGAGGCCTTCTCCCCCGCGATTATCTCCCTTCCCTCGAGAAGGGCCTCCTTCTTCAGGGTTTCGGCTTCCCTCCTGCCCTCGGTGAGTATGCGCTCGACCTCGGACATCGCGCCCTTGCGCTCCCTGGAGACCAGGGTCCTGTGAAGCGTGAAACCCAGGAAGAAGACGACTACGGCGCCCAATCCCGCGATGGCGTATATCATTGCGTGCCCCCGTTCATCAGGCGCAGGTTCATTTATGGGTATCGGAAACCCGGCAACGCTTCAGAAGCGCGACCCGGCGGCCCTGCGCACACCACCAAGGGCACCGGGTTTCCGCGGTGTCAGCCCGTGCCGGCGGCTTTGCCTGAACCTGAAACTGAAACGGAGGGGATGGCGGCCCTGTCGAGGAAAGAGGGTTCACGGCCGGAAGCTGCGTTCCGGTCCTCACCGCTCTTCTCCAGGGCTTTCTCTATCTTCTCGGCAAGGGAATCCAGAAAGCGGGCCTGGTTGCTCCGGCCCTCCTCGATGCTCTTCTCCAGTCTGAACAGCTCGTCCGTGATGTTCAGCGCCGCAAGAATAGCCACCTTGGAGGTGGAGGCCATGGTTATGTTGTCGGTCATCTCCCGCATGCGCATGTCAACAAAATGGGCGATCTCCGCCACATATGCCGGATCGCCCTCTCCCCGTATGGAGTATTCCCGCCCGTAGATGTTTACCCTTGTGCTGTCCGGACGGTCCGTCATTCGTGCGCGCTCCCTACTGCCGGTCCACTCGCTCCAGTTTCACAAGCAACGCCTCCAGCCTTTGCCTTACCTCCTGCCTCTCACGCAGGAGTCTGGCACTGTGAAGACGAAGGATCCTGTAACCTTCAGGATCACCCTCTCCACTCTTGTGTTCCAACCGGCGCTCCAGTTCCGCCACCGTCTGGGCCAGCCTGTCCCTCTCCTCGGTTGTCTCCCGGAGTCGGAGAAGCAGGCGGTCAACGGCTTCGGTGAGCCTGAGCGAAGCGCCGGTCGAGGACACTTCAACTACCTCAGCGAGGTTCTCGCAACTTCAACGACTTTGCCGAAGGCCTGCGGGTCCCTCACGGCCATGTCGGCGAGAACCTTGCGGTCCAGCTCGACCCCGGCCTTCGTCAGGCCGTTAATGAACGAGCTGTAAGTCATTCCGTTCTCGCGGACCGCAGCGTTGATCCTGGTTATCCAAAGTACCCTGAAATCGCGTTTCTTGTTCCTGCGGTCGCGGTACTGGTACTGAAGGGCCTTCTTGTTGGCGTCGTCCGCGACGGTGTAGAGCTTGCGCCTGCCGCCGAACTTGCCCCGGGCATCCTTCATCACCTTCTTGTGTCTCTTGTGCCTTGCTACTGCGAATCTCACCCTGCTCATGCTGTTACCTCATCCGTTCTCAAGGCAGAAGCCTGCAGATCCTCTTGGTGTCCGGAGCGGAGGCTATTCCGCCTTTACGGAGATTCCTTTTGCGCTTGCTGCTCTTCTTGGTCTTGATGTGTCCGTTGTGACTGTGGCGCACCGTGATCTTGCCGGTGCCGGTCTTTCCGAAGCGCCTCGCGGCACCCCTGTGGGTCTTCATCTTTGGCATGTCATTCCTCGGCGTTCTGGGACTTTGTCTGCTTCTCCCTCAGGGGGGCCAGTATCATCGACAGAAACTTGCCCTCCATGACGGGTTCCTTCTCGATCTGGGCAAGGTCGGCAAGGTCTTCCGAAAGCTTGTTCAGAAGCTTGTGACCCTGATCCTGGTAGACTAGCTGCCTTCCCCTGAAAACAACCGTCGCCTTAACCTTGCAGCGGTCTTCAAGGAACTCACGCGCATGTTTCATCTTGAACGTGTAATCATGCACATCGGTGTTGGGCCTGAACTTTACTTCCTTCAGACCGCCTGTCGTCTGCTTCTTGCGCACTTCCCTGGCCTTGCGGCTTTCCTGGTACTTGAACTTTCCGTAGTCCATTATCCGGGTCACCGGAGGGTCGCTGGCGGAGCTTATCTCCACAAGGTCAAGCTCGACCTCCGTAGCCATTTCAAGAGCGCGGGACAGCGAGACAACACCAACATGATCACCGTTCTGATCGATGAGCCTCACATTCTGGCTTCTGATCTCACCGTTGACACGCGTAGTATCCCTGATAGCTGCTACCTCCGTTCCATAAAGGATGGTCTTGCGCATTCATCCAACACAACCTTGAGGGCGCTTTCCAGGGACATTGCCCCCAGGTCGCCCTTTCCATGCTTTCTCGGCGCAACAGTCCCCTCTCGCGCCTCGGTTTCGCCAAGGACGAACATGAAGGGAACCTTGCGGGTCTCCGCCTCGCGGATGCGATAGCCTATCGTGCCGCTGCGAAGGTCCGCGGTGCACCTTATCCCCGCATCCAGCGCTGCCGTTTCCACTTTTCGGGCGTACTCGTGCTGTGAAGCGGTAATGGGTAAAATAATCAGCTGGACCGGAGCAAGCCAACCCGGGAAATTTCCCGCGAAATGCTCGATGAGATTCCCGATGAACCTCTCCTCGGAGCCGAACAGGGCACGGTGCACCATGTACACCCTCTGCTCCTTGCCGTCGTCGCCCACGTAGGTGAGGTTGAACCGCGCCGGAATGTTGAAGTCGAACTGGATGGTGGGGCCCTGCCACATGCGGCCCAGGGCGTCGCGCATCTTTATGTCGACCTTGGGGCCGTAGAAGGCGGCCTCGCCCAGAACGGCCTTGTACTTCTCCCCCATTTCCTCAAGGGCCTCGGCCATGGCCTTCTCGGCCTTGGCCCACTCTTCGGGAACGCCGGCGTAGTGGTCCATGTTGTCGGGGTCGGAAAGCGAAAGCTCTATCTCGTACCCGAAACCGAACAGGCGCAGGAAGAAGAGCGCGAACCTTATCACGCCCTGCACCTCGCTCACCATCTGGTCTGCCGTGCAGAAGATGTGGCCGTCGTCGACCGTGAAGCCGCGCACCCGCATCAGGCCGTGTAGCACTCCGCTGCGCTCACAGCGGTAGACCGTGCCAAGTTCGGCCAGGCGCAGGGGAAGCTCGCGGTAAGACCGCTTCTCGTTCTGGTAAATGATGATATGCCCCGGGCAGTTCATGGGCTTTAACGCGTACTCGCCCTTCTCCACCTCGGTGAAGTACATGTTGTCGTGGTAGTAGTCGTAGTGGCCCGAGGTCTTCCAGAGTTCGGCGGGGGCGATGTGGGGAGTGACCACCAGTTTGTAGCCGGCCCGCCTGTGGGCCTCCTTCCAGAAGCCTTCAAGCTCCTCGCGAAGGGCCGCCCCATTGGGAAGCCAGTAGGCAAGCCCGGGACCGCCGGGACCGCCGATGGTGAAAAGCCCCATCTCGGGGCCGAGCTTGCGGTGATCACGGCGCTTGGCCTCTTCAAGAAGCTCGAGGTGGCCGGAGAGGGCCTCGCCGGTGTCGAACGCGGTGCCGTACACCCTGGTGAGCATGGGGTTGTTCTCGTCTCCCCGCCAGTATGCCCCGGCCACCGACAAAAGAGCGGTGTGCTTAAGGTAGCCCGAAGAGGGTACATGCGGCCCCCGGCACAGATCAACGAAGGAACCAAGCCTGTAGAGGCTTACGCTTTCACCCTTCTCGCCTATCTCACGAAGAAGCTCGACCTTGAACCTCTCCCCCAGTGACTCGAAGAATGAAACGGCTTCCTCAAGGGAAAGATCGATCCGTTCGAACGGTATGTTGAGCCCGACTATGCGCTTCATCTCGGCGGAGATGGCGTCGAGCGCGGAAGACCCGGGGAAGTCGGGTATGTCCATGTCGTAGTAGAAGCCGTCGCGGATGGCGGGACCTATCCCGAACCGGGCGCCGGGGTACAGGTTCTGCACCGCCGCCGCCAGAAGGTGCGACGAGCTGTGGCGAAGGACCTCGGTGCCCACCTCGTCATCGAAGGTGATGATCCGCACAGCACCGGAGACTACCGGCGCGGAGAGGTCGTAAAGAGCACCGTCAACGCTGTAGGTCAGTGCCTTCTTCGCCAGCCCGCGGGAGATGGAGGCCGCGACCTGGGCGCCGGTAGTGCCCTGAGCAAACTCCTTCGAGCTGCCGTCGGGGAACACCAACTTCACCATCATAGCCTCCCTCCTGGCCCACGGGGCCGAAAAAGTATAAAGAAATGGTGGGCGATACTGGAATCGAACCAGTGACCTCTTGCATGTCAAGCAAGCACTCTAACCAACTGAGCTAATCGCCCACCGCTAAGCTGTAAAAAGCGCTGTCTGGCGCGCGCTAATATCCTCAACCGAAGCACGTTCTGTCAAGAGAC
>JBGSZS010000005.1:0-94352 GCA_041750285.1 Candidatus Fermentibacteraceae bacterium
CCTTTTTGATGAGGAAGAGAGCGACGTTGCCGCCGATGCCGAGCCGGCGAATGAGCATGAAGATACATCCGGCATGCTTGATTTCGGACTCGGTGATGAGATGGCCGGTATTGGTTCCTCAGCATTCGATGATGAAAGTAACGGTGACTTTTTCAATCTTGACAGCGATTCTTCTGATGAGAGTAACGCGTTGTTTGCGGAGGAGGAGGCAACCGATGAAAAGAGCACGGAACACAGCCTCCAGGATTTGTTTGACGAATTCAAACGCGGGGTTGACGAACAAGTCTCCTCAGAAGATTACGAGACACACTACAATCTCGGCATTGCCTACAAGGAAATGGGTCTGGTCGATGAAGCTATCCTGGAATTCGAGAAGGCGGCCAGAAACAAGTCAATGGCCCTGCAGTGTTGCAGTATGATCGGTTTGTGTCACATGGAAAATGCAAATTATCAGCAGGCGGCCGATGAATTCAAAGGCGGTATCGACACTCCTGGCTACGAACCTGAGGAATATTTGGGATTGCAATATGATCTCGGCCTGACGTATGAGCTTTTGGGCGATGCCCAGAAAGCGTTTGAAGCGTTTTCCTATGTGTATTCCATCGATGCAAAATTCAGGGAAGTATCGCAAAAAGTAAAGGAATTACGGAAAAAATTAGGTGGAGATGATGACTCCCCATCGGGGGGAGGAAATGTCACCTACGTGTAGCACTTGCCTTTCCCGGCAATTTCTGCTATGGACTATTCATTATTCGTTCGCTTCATGTCATTATAATTAAAAGCGGGCATAACTCAGTTGGCAGAGTGCAAGCTTCCCAAGCTTGGAGTCGCGGGTTCGACCCCCGTTGCCCGCTCCAAGCCTTTCCCCATACGGGAGCAGTACACATGATTTTCCTTGCCTGCATCCTGCTTTCCACGGGATCCGATGCAATCTGGCTGCTCAGGGCGGGTTCCGATGCCGGATCCGCGCCCTCACATTCCACGAACGTTCATGTCTACCAGTACACCGGCGGAAGGGTGCCCGAGGACCCCTCGACACTTCCGCTTGAGACCTCGTTGCTCATGTGGAATGGAGACCCGTGCGGCGCATCGGTTCAGTGGATGATAGGCGGCAGGGATGTTCCGGCCACGCGGAACGACCTTCTGGGAGCACTGGTCTGGTTCGGGAGGTCGGTACTCACCGCCCACCTCGGGCTTGGCTATGCACCCCCCCCGGACATGGTTGACAGCCGGTATCCGACCCACTCCGCAGCGGTCCTTCGGCTGGGCTGGATGGCCGGCATGCCCGATGGCATGTTCCACCCCGAGTTCAGGCTGGGGAGGGCCGATCTTGCACTTATCGGAGTTCCGGGCACCCCGGCCTCACATGTGGGAAGGTCCGCCATCGACGCCTCGGTGGAGGCCATGTTCAGATGAGGCATTCGGAGCAGTATCCCCTTCAGTTCCTGGAACGAATAAGGAAAGCTCAGGAGAGAACCCCGGTGCTGCCCGGGCTCATCAGCTGGTTTCGCATCGTTCTGGCGCCACTATCCGTTCTGGCCCTCATCAGGGGCAACTACAGCACTCTCTTCTGCATGGTGGTCGCTGCAGCGGTCAGCGACTATGCGGACGGTCTGGTGGCAAGAAAGCTGAAGAAGACATCGTACCCGGGCAAGATCCTCGATTTCCTGGCCGACAAGTTCTTCCTCTCCATCCTGCTCGTCATGCTGGAGAGGTCCGGCGCCATGAACTCCATCAGTTCAATGATCACCGCATGGTATCACATCGGCGTGCTCGCCGCGTCCGCCATTATCTCATGGAGTGTCAGGCTTCCGGTGGTCGCCGTACCCACGAGCGAGAAGCTGGTGATCGTTACGAGCTACTCATATGTCATCGTGGCCTGCGGAGTGCTGGCATTCCCCTGGAAGGCAGTGTTCGGCAACCTTCTCTGGGTCCTCAGCATCATCACCCCCGTTTCGGTTCTTTTTGGCGTCGTTGCCTACTTCCGCATCTCAAGGAGAGTGCTCTCGAGGTTCCTGGCATGACGGCGATCATCGTCATGGTGCTTCTTGCGGCATCACCGGCCGAGCTCGAGGCTTCGGGGCAGCTTGTCGAGGCCGGAACGGCATGGGAGGAGCGGGGCGATATCCCGGGACAGGTCAGGATCATGGCGACGATGCTCGAGGACGCCCTCTACAGCGCCGATGTGCGCAGGGCATGGCTTCTCGCCGGTGAGCTTTCCCAGCTTGGTGCCGAAGATGACCTGCTTGACTTCTGGCTCGCCAGGATAGCCTGGGGCTCCGGTCTCCGTTCCGAAGCCTCCGATGCCCTCGCACGCCTCGACACATCCGACCCGTGGCTTCACCACAGGGCGAGAGGGCTTTCGCTGCTCTACGGCGGAAACCCGCGGGAAGCAGTCACCCAGCTTGCGCTTTCCGTGTCGGTGGCCGAAACCTCGAGAAGGGGTTTCTACGCTTCGCTCGATCTCTGCTGCGCCCTGATCGCCTCGGGAGAGACCGCACAAGCCCTCGAGATCTCCGAACTCCTTTGCGGGATGTTCCCAAACGACGCTCTGGCACGGGTGATGAAGGGTCTCTGCCTTCAGCTTTCCGGGCAGGGCGCAGCTTCCGCCCGTGAGCTCACCTCACTCTCACCGGGTCACCCCCGGGGAGCGCGCAACATCGCTGCCAGGCTGATCAGGGAGTTCGCGGAATGAATCTGAGCCCCCTTGCCTGGTTCACCAAAAAGCGGCTCGAAAGAAGGGTGGAGAAGAGCTGGGAGACTTTCCGTTTCCCGGGCATCTTCGAGAACCCTTCCGACGTCACGGTCTACTGCGGGCCCGGTCCCGCGTCCACATGGCCCGGGATCTATCTTGCCTGTTCACTCCAGAAGTTCTACAGGAACGCGAACCACCACCTGATACTTGACGAAGCACTGACCGACCTTGCCTCGACAATGCCGTGGCAACCCGCCATTCACACATATGCCGCCCAGCCCGGACAGCTCTCGCCGGAGATACCCGGGGGATCGATCCTCTTCAACGCCACCACCGATTCAACAGGGCTCGCCGAGGTTGTCCTTGCCATTTCACCCGCGCTTTCCGTGGCTCCGGAAGGCTGCGATTCGGCCAACGTGAGGCTCAGGATCCACACCGACCGCTACCCCGAAAGGGTATTCGGGATCTGCCATGCCCTTGGAATACCGCCAGACATGAAATGGCGCCCATCCGTGCCGGCCCGGCTCACCGAGGCCGCATCCCGGATACTGGCTCCGGTGAGTCACAGGTCCCTTCCCTACATCCTCGCCACATCCCAGGCCGCAACGGTTCTCGAGAGAAGGAGGGCTGAACTCCCCCTGCGTCTTGTGATACTGGACGGAAAGGGGAGGGACATCCCCGATGGGTTGCCCGAAGGTGTTCTCATGGCGCTGATCTCCGGAGCGAGCGCCGTGATCACCGACAGGGACCACATATGGGTCCATGCCAGCGCCCTGGGTGTTCCGGTGCTGGGTTACGACCGCCGGGGGGTCTTTCAGCCCTGGGGAAAGCCGCCCCCCAGGGGGGAGACAGGGCTTCTGGATGAGTGGGCGGAACTGCTTCGCAGGGGCTGGTGAGCCCATGATCGTGCGAACCCCGAACTGGCTCGGTGACTGCGTGATGGCCCTCGAGAGCATCACGGGGATACTGGGGCAAAACCCCGGAACTGCCCTCTGGTGCCATCCCAGGGTCATCGGGCTCTTCAGCTTCTTCTTTCCGGGGACCACGCTGATACCGCTGGGAGCCAGAGTTCCCCGTTCTGACAGGCTTCTTCTCATGACTTCCTCCTTTCGCTCGGCACTTCTCGGAGCTCGAACCGGCATACCGAAGAGGACCGGCTACGGCCGCGGGATAGGAAACCTTCTTCTCACGGATGTGATCCCCTTCAACAGCGACCGCGGAAGGCACCACAGCCTTGACTACGAAACACTCGCCATTTCCGTCGGGTGCCCACCGCTCGCCCTGCCCCGGCATGAACCTTCGCCGGGCCCGCACCTTGCCGTTTTCGCGGGGGCCCGCTACGGAAGCGCCAAACGCTGGAACGGCTTCCCCGAAGTTGCGAACCTCCTGAAAATGCCGGCAGTATTCTACGGGACGGCGCAGGAAGAGGCCGGACTCTCGGACATGGCGGAACTCTGCGGGGGCCGGTGTGAAACCGGCCTGTCCCTTCCCGACCTGGCTCACAGGCTTCTCACCGCCCGCGCCTGTGTCGGCAACGATTCGGGCGGCGTTCATCTGGCTGCAGCGCTGGGAGTCCCCACGGTGGCCGTATTCTGTTCGACGAGCCCCTTCTGGACGGGACCCAGGGGAAGCAGGACCGTTTCGGTCGTCACACGGGCGGGCTGTTCGCCCTGTTTCCGAAGGGAATGCCGAAACGGCAGCTTCTCATGCATCACCGGCATCACACCCTCCGATGTTGCCGAGGCGGTGGCAAGTGTCTGATCCGACCCTGCTTCTCGTCGACTGCATGGGGATCCTTTACCGCGGCCACTTCGCACTCTCAAGAAGACCCCTGGTCTCTCCCGGCGGCGTGGTAACAAGCGGCCTTCACCATCTTCTCACCGAACTGCTCAGGCTCCTTGCGAAACACCGGCCAACGTATTGTGCCGCGGTTTTCGACGGTGTTTCCCCGAGTTTCAGGAAGCAGCTCTACGCCCGGTACAAGGCGAACAGGCCGCCCATGCCGCCGGAACTGATCGTGCAGGCCGATCTTGCAAGGAAACTTGTGCCCGCGCTCGGCATACCGCTCATCCAGCGTGACACCCTCGAAGCCGACGACCTCATAGCCGGTCTTGCAAGGCAGGCGTCGGCCAAGGGGTACGCAACGATAATCCTGTCTTCCGACAAGGACCTTCTGCAGCTCGTTGACGACCGCACGTCAGTGTACAGGCCGGGAAGGCCCGGTTCCCCGGGCAGGCTCGTCACACCCGCCGGGGTGCCGGACGAGATGGGGACCACCGCGGAAAAGATCCCTCTGCTCCTGGCTCTGGCCGGTGACAGCTCCGACAACGTACCGGGTGCACGCGGTATCGGTGAAAAAACCGCCCTCAAGCTCATCGAAGGGGTATCGAACCTCGGGGAGCTCTACGCATCGCTTCCGGAACTGCCAGCCACCATTGCTTCCAAACTCGCCGAATCCAGGGAAATGGTCGAACTCTCCCTCAAACTCGTCACCCTGGATGTTCCGCTTCCCGACGACATCCTTCTCGAGGACGCCGTCAGGGGGGGCGTGTCGCCCGAAGCAGCCGCCATGCTTTCCTCACTGGGCATGAACAAGGTCATCGAAACCCTGGGCATTCCCGGAGAGGACACCAGACGCGAGTCCTACGGATGCACCTCAAACATCGCAGGGAACGACGAACCCCTTGCTCCGGACGTTGACCGGCCCGTTGCGCTCGACACCGAAACCGATTCGGAGAATCCGCTGCTGGCCAGGCCTGTGGGGATGTCCCTGTGCAGCTCACCCGGAAGGGCCGTCTACATCCCCCTGGGGACGGGATTCGACCCCGAAAGGCTGAAGCCCCTCGCTGAAACCATGGAGAAGAACGGATGGACCGCCCAGAACTCGAAATTCGACCTCCACGTGCTGAGACGGCTTGGCCTGAGGCCGCCCCCCCCCTCCGGCGATCCCTACCTCGCCGACTACCTGCTCCGCCCTGAGGAGCCCAGCCACGGGCTGAAAGCCATGGCACTGCACTGGCTTGGCAGGAGGATGGAGACTTTCGAAGAGGTCACGGCTGCAGGCTCACTTGCCGAACTCCCCCCTGAAAGGGTTGCTGAGTACTGCTGCGCCGATTCTTCGGCGGCCCTGGAACTGGAGCTGTTCCTTTCGGAGAAGCTGCGCGCCGACGGCCGCCTGCTCGATGTCTACAGGAACGTGGAACTCCCCCTCGTAAGCGTTCTGGCAGACATGGAGGAGCGGGGGGTAGGGCTCGATACCGGGGCTCTTGCCGCCACCGGTGCCGAGCTCAGGGAAAGGCTTTCCGAGCTTGCCTCCCTTGGCAACGAGCAGGCCGGAAGACCCGTCAACCTTGCAAGCCCCGGCCAGGTATCGGACGTCCTGTTCAACAGGCTGGGCCTTCAATCAGCCCGCAAGACGCCAAAGGGTGGGCTCTCGTCGAGCATGGGCGTCCTGCTCTCCCTCCAGGGTTCACACCCCTTCGTCGGAACGGTCATAGAATTCCGTGAGCTTTCGAAGCTCCTCAACACCTACGTGGAAAGCCTGCCCAGGTTCATCAACCCGGAAACCGGCCTTCTTCACACGAGTTTCAACCAGGCGGTTACGGCCACCGGAAGGCTCAGCTCGACGGACCCCAACCTTCAGAACATCCCCATCAGGTCCGTTTCAGGAAAAAGGGTCAGACGCTGCTTCATTCCCTCCGCGCCCGGAAACATCTTCGTCTCGGCCGACTATTCCCAGATCGAGCTCAGGGTTCTGGCCCATCTGGCGGGGGAGGGAGCCCTGCGTGAGGCATACAGGAACGGAATGGACATACACGCCACTACAGCCCGTGCCGTTTTTGGAGATGTCACCCCGGAAACCAGGCGGAAGGCCAAGGAGGTCAACTTCTCGATCGTATACGGAATAAGCCCCTACGGGCTGTCGGGAAGGCTTGGCGTCTCGAGGGGCGAGGCTTCTGGGATAATAAACAGGTACTTCGGAACCTACCCCGAGGTGGACGCCTTCTACAGGAACACGGTGGACACGGCACAACAGCAGGGTGAGACCCGGACGATACTTGGCCGCCGGCGCCGTTTCCCCGAACTGGCGGGCGCCCGGGGACAGAACCGCAGGCACATCGAGCGGATGGTGGTCAACACCACGGTTCAGGGTTCTGCGGCAGACATCGTGAAGCTGGCCATGCTGGGGGTTCATCGAAGGCTTTCTGAAGGTCTGCCCCCGGCCCATCTGGTCCTCTCCGTCCACGATGAGCTTCTGGTGGAGTGCCCGCCGGAGCTTGCCGAAGCGGTTGAAAGGGTTTTACACGAGGAGATGGAGGGCGCCTTTCAACTGGAGGTGCCCCTGTCCATCGAGACCGGCAGGGGCGGGAACTGGCTCGCCGCCGGCCACTGAGGGAGGTATTTCTGTGAACAGGACGATTCTGTTTCTTGCGATGGGGTTCCTTGCCTGCGGAAGTCCTGTCCCTCAACGCCCGAACGTCCTGGTGATCCTCATCGACACGGTCAGGGCGGACCATCTTGGGTGCATGGGCTACCACCGGAACACAACGCCCACGATAGACAGTCTGGCACGTGAGGGAACCCTTTTCACTGCGTGCCAGGGGCAGTCTTCCTGGACGCTTCCCGCAATGACGACCATCCTTTCCGGTCTGAACGCGCGTGAACACGGGGCTGGCCGAAGGTACGACGCCCTTTACGGGGTCTCCGGCGACATCCCCTGGATGCCCCATGTATTCAAGACCCAAGGTTACGAGACCGGCGCCTTCTTCAACGTGATCTTCATGAGTTCCGATTTCGGTTTCCACAGGGGCTTCGACCACTTCGACTGCCCCGCCGGCGGTCCCGAATCACCCTCCCGGAACGCCGGGGAGACGGTGGACTCTTTTCTCCTGTGGCTTGAGGATCTTCCCGACGACAGACCCTTCTTCGCCGCCGTGCACTTCTTCGATCCCCACATTCCCTACGATCCGCCCGAACCCTGGAATACGCTCTTCACCGATCCGGACTACGAAGGCGACTACAACAACACATGGGGGGGGGTCTCACAGCTCAACGCGGTTCATTTCGGACGCGACACCATCCCTCCCGAAGGTCTTGTGAACCTCATGGCCCTCTACGACGGCGAGATCGCCTACACCGACATGCAGCTGGGACGGCTCCTCGACAGTCTTTCCGCGATGGGGCTTTCCGGGAACACCCTTATAGTGGTGGTGGGGGATCACGGTGAGGAGTTTCTGGAGCACGGCGGGATGGATCACGGCAGGACGCTCTATCAGGAGATCTGCCATGTCCCGCTGGTCTTCTGCGGTCCGGGAGTACCACGGGGTGGGGAAGTGCACACCCTTGTCGCCCAGCTGAACATCCTGCCAACGGTCCTGAGCCTTGCCGGGATCGATCCCGAGGCGCCCTCGCTCTTCTCGCCAGGTTACATTCCGGCCCCCGTTCCCGCGGGTGACGTTCTATGGCGGGAGGGTGATCTGGCGAGCCTGGTATTCGACGGAAAGAAGCTTGTCTGGGGAGTGGACGAAGGCTTCACCGAGCAGTACGACCTCATCGCCGACCCGGGCGAGACGGTTTCCCTTCCGGCCGACCCCGTCATGATGGAGGAGCTGGAGTGGTACTTCGGCACTCCCGCAGTGGCCGAGGCGCCATTCGTCGACGTGGAGGGCAGCATGCAGCAGGACCTCAGGGATCTGGGCTACATCCGCTGAGCCTTCGCCTGAGTATCTCCCAGCCCACCATGGCCGCCGCTGACGCCACATTGACGCATTTTCTCTCCCCGGCCTGGGGAATGACAAGAACACCGGGCGCAAGGTCCCACACTTCACTTGACACCCCCTCGGCCTCGTTTCCGAACACCAGCGCGGAGGGTCCGGACAAGTCCGCCCTGTGAAGGGGAACTGCCCCGGGGGTGTTCTCCACTACGAAAAGCCCCAGACCCGCACCGAGCGCCCATGCAGATGCCTCGAAGGCTGTTGGGAACCACCTCCAGGGCACGGTGGCATGGGTTCCCCTTGAAGTGCGCCCGACCTTCCTGCCGCCGGGAAGGGCTGAGATGCCGCAGGGAAAAACCGCAGAGGGGAAGACGGCCTCGGCGATCCGAAACACCGCCCCGACGTTGTAGGCGCTTCGGAAACCGTCAAGAATGAAGATCGTCGTTCCCTTTGCAAGCATTGGCGGAATTTACCCCATTCGATGTCGGCGGAAAACCCCGGCCTTGAAAAAGCTCCCCCCTGGGCCGTACTTCACATCATGAGACTGAGGGGCTGGGTGATCGGGGCGTGTTTCCTCCTGCTGGCAGTGCACTACTCCACGGCCTCTCCGCCGCCCGAACCTGCGGGACGGGAGAGCGGGGTCTGGCGGGGGGAGGTGTCAACGGTGAGCGCCAGGGGTGCAATGGTTTCAGGTCTGTGGGTGTCTTCAGCCGAACTCGCAGCGAACGTCGACCGGGGGGACTCGCTCATGGTCCTCGGTTACCGCAGGGGAATGTACATAACGCCCTGGAGCCTGAGGGTGAAACCCGCCGGGGGCCTTTTCCACCGAATGAGAAGGGCGCTTCTCGCACGCTTCACCCGTTCGGTGCCCGACAGCCTCGCACTTGGCATCACGACAGCCGTCATCCTCGGCGCGAGGGGTCTCGTTCCCGTTTCCGCCGCACGGACCTTCCGGCTCTCCGGAACGGCACATCTGCTGGCCCTGTCCGGGATGCACACGGGCATCGTGGCGGGTTTCATCCTGCTCGTGTCACGGCTTCTCTTCGGCAAAAGGCTTGCGGGGGCAATTCTCGCGGTTGCAGCCATCGCGCTCTTTGTGGCGGTCACGGGCGCACGGGCCTCCACCACAAGGGCCGGGATCATGGCCGGGACGGTTATCCTCTGGAGAGCGCTCCGGGGCGGCCGTGTTCACATGCTCTCCGCCTGGTGCATTGCGCTTCTCCCCGCCGCGATCGACCGGTCACTCCTTTCCGACGCCGGCGCCCAGATGTCGTACGGAGCCGTGCTTTCACTTATCCTTGCGGCCAGATCGTGGAAGGGCCCGGCCGGGAAGGTCCTGACACCGGTCTGGGCGGGGGTAGTGGTCATAACCGCGCTTGCACCCCTCAGTGCGTCGGTTTACGGCACCCTGAACCCGGCAGGGGCACTGAGCACCGTGCTGAGCCTTCCGGTGATGACCGGGGTCATGGCGCTCGGGGTACCCGCCGCGGCCGGTCTTGGCAGCGGCCTGCTCGAATGGCTCTGCGGCAGGTGGCTCTGGATACTGGGCTTTTTTACCGGGTTCACCATCGACGTGGTCCCCGATGCCTCAATGCTGATGCCATGGCTGGCGCTGGTCGGGGTTCTGTTCGTCGTGAAGGGTCTCGGGAACTTCGAAAAAAGGTTCAGATGACGTAGTCTTCCACGAAATCAGCGTTCTCTTCCTGATGATCGGGAAGTGGTTCGGTCTGGTCCGGAACTGCTTCGGGCGGCGTGGTGCCCGGCGCAGGGGCTCCAATCCTGTTGAAACGAAGCAGAACCGCGCCCGTGTTGTCGAGAGCGCTTTCGAGGTCATCGAGGCCCACGGCTTCGAACACCGCGCCAAGGGGAAGGCTGACTTCCAGGGTGTCGCCGGGAAACACCACCCATCCCTGTCTGAGGCCGCCCGGAGAGTGGCCTATGAGGACTGTGAGGCCGTCGTATCCGTCCAGACCTTCATCTGCCGCGACAACCGTGTATGACCCGGCCGGTATCGAGACCGTCCTTGACCTGTCCAGCACGGCCAGGTTGTAGGCGCTTGAAACCGTTATTGACGGTGTGATCTCGCGGATTACGGGCAGGAAACTGATCGAGTCCGCCGTTGTGGGGGTGGTCATCCAGACCATCACGGAATCGGTGAACCCGGGTTCGGCCTTCCAGGTGACGCTTCGTCCGGTGGCATCCCGGTCGCCCGACTCGAGAAAGGTTCCCGACGAGCAGCGCCATTCCGCCTGGGTGCCGTCCGGAACGATGGTGGACAGGTATGCCGTTCCGTCACCGGAAGGGTCTATGGAGGCGAGGATCTGAACCGGGTCGTTCACCTGGCCGCGGGACTGGGTTACTATCCAGGTGGCCAGCACGGCCAGCGGCAGTATGAACGGAAAACCCACGGAGATGAGTTTCCTGAATGAACTTTTCCTTCTCATGACGGTAATATTGCCGTTCTGCCGGGTTTGCCGCCAGTGACCGACCGGGCTATCTTCCCCGCAAAGGAAAGGAACAGGGAAATGACCGATACTGCCGGTTTCCTCATGAAGCTTCTTTCGACCAGGAGCGTTTCGGGGCACACCCATGACGCACTTGCCCTCATCGAGGCCAGGTTCGCCTCCCTTCCGGTACCCGTGGCGACGCACACCACCCTGAAAGGTTCATTCATCGCCACGATGGAGGGTGCGACATCTGAGGGAATTGTTCTCGCGGCCCACCTCGACACCCTGGGGGCAATGGTAAGCATGATATCCCCCGACGGGACGCTCCGCTACAGGACTGTGGGGGGCTTCACGGCTTGCAGCATCGAGGGCGAGTACTGCCTGGTGGAGACATTCCGTGGAGAGCTCATCCCGGGCACCATCCTTTTCGACAGGGCTTCCGTACACGCCTACGGACAGGAAAAGGCCGGTGCAAAAAGGGAACATGGCGACATGCGCATAAGGCTGGACATGGATGTCGAGGGTGCGGACGCCGTGAGGGACCTGGGCATCTCTGTGGGAAACTACGTTCATTTCGACCCCAGACCCGTCCTTACTGCTTCAGGCTACATCAAGGGGCGCCATCTCGACGACAAGGCCGGGGTCGCGGCGCTCGCCGCAGCGGCCGAAGAGATCGCTCAGAGCGGGGAGAAGCCCCGCAGGACCATTCACTTCATGTTCACCTCCCACGAGGAGGTGGGGCACGGCGGAGCGGGATGGTTCCCGCCGGACGTCACTGAACTCATCGCCGTGGACATGGGTGTGATGGGAACCGGGCAGACCGGTTCGGAAAAGAAGGTTTCGATCTGCATGGCAGACAGCAACGGCCCCTACAACTACGACCTCTCACGGCGGCTCATCGATCTCGCGGTGCGGAACGGCATCCCCCATGCGGTCGACACCTACCCGTTCTACGGTTCCGACACCGCCGCATCGCTGCGGATGGGGCTGGACGTCAGGCATGCCCTTGCGGGACCGGGAGTGGATGCAAGCCATGCAGTCGAAAGGACCCACCTCGGAGGGATTGCCGCAACAGCAAGGCTTGTCAGCCTTTACTCGCTTTCGTAGCCAAGGATCAGGTCCACCGCCGAACCAAGGTCATCCCTCACGAAATCGGGACGGGGGCCGCCGCCCCTGACTATCCGGTCGAGCTGGCCGACACCCCTCCCGGTGAGCACCAGCACCGTCCGGAGACCGGTCCGGCGCCCGAGTTCCATGTCGGTATCGGCGTCTCCCACGATCCACCCGGAACGTCCGGGCAGGGAAAGCCGTTTCAGCGCCCGGTCTATCATCCCGGTTTCGGGCTTTCGGCAGGCGCATCCATCCCAGGGGGCGTGCGGACAGTGCTCGATCCCCGCGAAGCTCCCGCCGGCAAGAGCCATCATCGCGCGCATGCGGTCGTGGATCAGCGCAAGCTCGGCCTCTCCGAAAAAACCCCGGGCGATCCCGGACTGGTTGGTGACGACTATGAGGGGATGCCCGGCGGAGCAGAGCCTTGCCATGGCCTGGAAGGCGCCGGGCAGGGGTATCCATTGCGAGACTGAGCGGACGTAGTCGGGCCGGTTTTCGTTGATCACACCGTCGCGGTCGAGGAATACCGGTTCGGCTGGGATCAAATGCGGCTCCTGTGGTAGGCTACGAGGTCCTTGAGGCCCTCCTCGAAGGGAATGGTGGGGCTCCATCCGAGCACTGTGCGGGCAAGGGTTGCATCGAGGCTGACCTTCAGTATCTCCTCGGGAAGGGGGGGACCGTACTCGGGTTTCAGGGAGGTGCCAGTCAGATCACGGATTATGGCGTCCAGTTCCTTCACGCTGCGCCCCCTGCCCCAGCCGATGTTGAAAATGCCGCCGGAAAGCTCGGGACGGGAAAGGTCGATGGCAAGGGCGTTGGCCCTGGCGATGTCGGCCACGTGAACGTAGTCGCGGAGCTGTTCGCCGTCGCCGTTGATCCGGGGAGGGGTTCCGCTGAGGTATTTGACCGTGAAGATCGCGGTTACACCGGCTTCGCCCCATGGATTCTGCCGGGGACCGTAGACATTGGGGTACCTGAGGACGACGTAGCCCAGACCGTAGAGGTGCCTGTAGAGGAACAGGTAGTGCTCAACGGTGTGCTTGCTGACGCCATAGTGGCAGATCGGGTTCACGGGGTGATCCTCGCGCACCGGGATGTACTCGGGTTCGCCGTAGACCGCTCCGCCCGTTGAGGCGTAGACCACCCTTTTGACACCTGATGCCCTGGCGGCCTCGAGAATGTTCAACGTTCCGCCGATGTTCACGGAGGAATCGAAGACGGGCTCACGGACCGACCTTCGGACATCCATCTGGGCCGCATGGTGACAGATCGCGTCGAACCCTCCGGTGAGGACGGCATCGTGGGCCTCGCGGGTGCGAATGTCCATCTCGAGGAAACCCGCCGCCGGGTTGATGTTACCGGCAAAACCCGTTGAAAGGTCATCCATGACTACGACGTCATGACCGAGGCCAAGCAGGTGGTCGGTCAAGTTCGAGCCGATGAAACCGGCTCCGCCGGTGACAAGAATCCGCATCCGAAAACCTCCCTGGTGCAATGGGCGAAGATAAGCAAGTGGACAGCGCACGGCCAAACGGTCATCTTTGCCCAATACAACGGAGGTGTTCATGAAAGTTCTCGTTGTCTCCGGGGGAAGGTCCGCGGAGAGGGATGTTTCCCTGGTGTCCGGCGCCTGGGTGCGAAACACCCTCACCGACTCAGGCCATTCGGTGCTGGACATGAGGATCGGCCCCGGGGGGGACTGGACCCTCTCCGGTGAGCCCCTGTCGCTCATCGCCGGGGAATGCCCCTGGAAGCTTCTGTCCAACGGGTCCCCGGTGCCTTTCGATGCGGTGTTCCCGGTCCTGCACGGTCCCTTCGGCGAGGACGGCACCTTCCAGGGGCTCTGCGAGACGGCGGGATGGCCCTGCGCAGGTGTTCAGGTCATGGGATGCGCGGTTGCCATGGACAAGCAGACCATGAGGCTGCTGGCCCGTGATGCAGGCCTCCCGCTCCTGCCATGGGTTTTCACCGACGGCTCGGAGGACCCGGGGCTGTTCGCCGGACAGGCGCTGCAGCTCGGTTCGACCCTGTTCGTGAAGCCTTCCCGAATGGGATCGAGCGTTGGAATAAGCAGGGCCGGGGACCGGGAGGAACTTCTTGCAGCGATCGAAACCGCGTCGCGTTACGACCGCAGGGTGGTGGTCGAGCGCGCACTCGCCGCACCCAGGGAGATAGAGGTGAGCGTGCTCGGTACCGGTGAGAAGATCGAAGTGTCGGTACCCGGCGAGGTCCTTCCGGGAAAGGAGTGGTACGACTACGACGCCAAGTACCATTGTGACGACTCAAGACTGCTTATCCCGGCGGACCTCCCGGAAACGACCGTCCTGAACATCGACCTGATGGCCAGAACAGCCTTCAGGCTTCTGGGCGGCACCGGTTTCGCCAGGGTTGACTTCCTGCTGGACAGGGCGACCGGGGAGGTGTTCTTCAACGAGGTGAACACCATCCCGGGTTTCACTTCCATAAGCATGTTCCCGAAGCTCTGGAACGCTTCGGGGCTTTCTTCGGGAGACCTTCTCGAAGCCATTCTCTCCGAGGCCCTTTCCAGGCCCCGAAACGGAACTGCGGCAAAACCATGAAGACAGTCTGCGACCTTCGAAGCGATACGGTCAGTGTTCCCTGCGCAAACATGCGCAGGGCCATGGCGGAGGCCCCCGTGGGGGACGATGTTTTCGGCGAAGACCCCAGCGTGAACCTTCTCGAATCGAAGACGGCCCGGCTGCTGGGCAAGGAGGCAGCGGTGTTCGTGCCCACCGGCACGATGGCTAACGGGATCGCCATACGCGCCCTGGTATCGCCCGGTGACGAGGTCCTCTGCGGAGCCCGAAGCCATGTGTTCAACTTCGAGGGAGGACAGTTCGCCCTGAACGCCGGGATCCAGCTTCACCCCCTCGAGGAGACACCCGGCGGAACTCCCGATCCCGCTGTCGTGGAAGCGCTCCTCTCGCGCAGGACCGACATTCACAACGCACCCCGCAGGCTCGTTTCCCTCGAGGACACGCACAACATGATGGGGGGGGTCATCTGCTCGCGGGAATCCATCGGGCGAATACTGTTTGCGGCGGCAAACGCCGGCATTCGGGCCTATCTCGACGGTGCGAGGTTCTGGCACGTGGCGAAGCCTTCGGATCTCGCCTCCCTGGCCGGGGGCTTCGCGGGGATCTCGGTGTGCTTCTCAAAGGCCCTGGGCTGTCCCGTGGGCTCCATTGTGGCCGGTTCCGGTGACTTCGTGGAAAGGGCACGCTGGTTCAGGAAGAGGATGGGGGGCGGAATGCGTCAGGCCGGCATACTGGCGGGCGCCTGCCTCTGGGCACTCGAGAACAATCTCCCAAGGCTTCCGGAAACGCACGAGATGTGCTCCAGGCTCGCCCGGGCAGTCAACACGTCGAAGGGTCTCTCGTGCGATCCAATGCTTCACCCGACGAACATCCTGATGGTCGATGCGGCGTCGGGAAACGCGCTCAAGGCTGCGGAAGACCTTGAAAAAGCGGGGGTACGGGTGCTGCCCGTGGGTCCCGGAAGGATAAGGCTTGTCACACACCTGTCTCTCGGCGGGTGCGAGATCTCGCACGCCGAAGAGGTTCTGTCGGGTTACGGAGGTTAGGATGAGGGCGGGAGTCGCTGGGGTCGGTCACCTTGGTTATCACCATGCAAGGCTTCTCAAGGGGATCGCGGATCATGTATCGGTTTTCGACACCGATCCGGAAAGGCTTTCGAAGGTCTGTTCGGAACTGGGTGTGAACGCTGCGGGAAGCCTGGATGAACTGATCGGGTCGGTCGATGCCATGGTGGTGGCCTGCCCCACCGTCGGGCACCACCAGGTTGCCCGGCAGGCGCTGGAAATGGGTGTTCCGGTGCTCGTCGAAAAGCCGGTGGCCGCCACGGTAGCGGAAGCCGCCGATCTCGTGGCCCTTGCGGCCGATCTGGGGCTTGTTCTCGCCGTCGGACACGTGGAGCGGTTCAACCCCGCCATGACCGCCGCAATGGAGCACATTCACAGACCCCTGTACATCGAGGCGAACCGCCTTGCCCCGTTCACCGTCAGGTGCACCGACGTGAGCGTTGTCATGGACCTGATGATACACGACATCGACCTCGTCCTCAGCCTGATAAGGTCTCCGGTGGCGGACATCCAGGCTTCCGGCGTTCCCGTCCTCACTGAAACGGTCGATATCGCAGGCGCCCGGATCGCCTTTCTGGACGGTTCATCGGCCGTCATCAACGCCAGCAGGATATCGCTCGAACAGGTCAGAAAGCTGAGGGTCTTCCAGGAGGGCGGCTACGTTTCCGTGGACTTCGGTGCCAAGACCGTTCACGCCCTCTCAGTCTCGGGGGGCGCCATCACTCCGGTTCCGGTGGTCGTGACCGACCACAACGCGCTTGAAATGGAACTCAGGGATTTTCTGGGAGCCGTGGAGAAGGGATGTGAGCCCGCGATAACGGGCGCTGATGGCCTCAGGGCCCTGGAAACCGCCGAAACGGTACTGAGGAAATCCGCCGAGAGCTTCGAGAGGATACGGAACTCCCGATGAGAATACTGATGTGCGCCGGTGAGCCATCCGGCGACATCAGGGGTGGCGAGCTCCTGCGGGAGCTATCCTCAAGGACCACCGTGGAAGCCTTCGGGATGGGGGGCGACTCCATGGCCGCAGCCGGCATGGAGACGGTCCTCAACATAAGGGAGCTTTCCGTTATGGGTTTCACGGAAGTGGTTTGCTCCCTGCCCAGGGTGCTTGCCGCCGAGAGGGAACTCAGGCGTCTCGTCATATCGAGGAAGCCCGATGCCCTGGTGCTGGTGGACTACCCTGGCTTCAACATGCGGCTTGGCGCGTGGGCGCGGGCAAGGGGAATACCCGTGGTGCAGTACATAGCCCCCCAGACCTGGGCATGGGGAGCCTGGAGAACACGGAAACTTGCAGGATCATGCGGGCTCCTTCTTGTGATCCTTCCATTCGAGGAGGGGTTTTTCAGGCAAAGGGGCATTAATTCGAAGTACACCGGTCACCCTCTTGCCGATCAGATTCCGGTCCCCCTGCCGGAACCGCGCGGACCGGTGCGGATAGCCCTCCTGCCGGGAAGCCGCGAACAGGAGGTCAGCCGGCTGCTGCCCGAGATGCTCGCAGCATTCCGGATGCTTCAGTCCGCCGGTGAGGTTTCGGAAGCATCGGTTGCCGTCTCGGAATCCGTCCGGCCGGGCATCTACCCGGCATCGGGAAACGGGCTCGAACTGGACGTGGGAACCGCCATGGCCCTCCGGAACGCCTCCGCCGCCCTCGTGTGCTCGGGGACCGCAACACTCGAAACTGCCATGTACGGGGTCCCCCAGGTCATCTGCTACAAAACCGGGAACGTGAACTTCCTTCTTGCAAGGCTGCTCGTCAGGGGAGTGGGGAGGATCGGACTCGCCAACCTCGTGGCCGGAATGGACATTGCTCCCGAGCTCCTTCAGGGAAGGGCAACGGCGCCGGTCATGGCGCAGGCACTCAGGGAAACGCTTCACGATCAATCCCGCAGGAGTGCCACCGAAACGGTGAGGCTCAGGCTGGGGCCTCCGGGGGGGGCCGGCAGGGCGGCCGAAGCCGTGATAAGGTTCCTGGAGGCGGGATGAGATTCCCCACAACGGCCGCACGGATACTCGTGACCCTTCTGGGCGGGACTTGGCGGGTGGAAACGCTGAAAGCCCCTGCCGACCTTCCCGGTGAAAGGGTGCTCTTTTCGTTCTGGCACGGCAGTCAGCTCCCCCTGCTTTTCACGCACAGACATCGCGGGCTGAGAGTGCTCGTAAGCCGCAGCCGCGATGGAGGGATGGTGGCTGCCCTGCTTCACTCGATGGGTTACGGGACCGTAAGGGGCAGTTCATCGAGGGGGGGGGCCCAGGCTGTGTCGGACCTCTGCGCAGCCCTCAGGAAGACAAGCTGCGCGATCACGCCCGATGGCCCCAGGGGTCCCGCCGAGGTTCCCAAGGCCGGCCTGTTCACCCTGGCGGAAAGGGCGGGCGTCCCGGTGAAGCCGATGGGGGCGGCGGCATGGCCCGCCATAAGGCTTTCAAGCTGGGACAGGTTCCTTGTTCCTCTGCCGTTCGGAAGGGTGGCGGTAGCAGAAGGCATTCCGATCCAGCCCGAAAGGCTTTCCCCCGCAACCTTCGGTACCGAGATCGGAAGGGTTTCAGCCCTGGCCGAAACGGCGGTCTCACCCCTTGCCGCGGCCCAGGCGTTCGCCGCGGGAGCCTCATCCGCTCTGGCTTTTCCAGTACTCTTCTTCCGCCCCCGGCAGGAAAGGATGGAAAGACTTGGCCATTCGCCGGTCGCCGCTTCATCTCCCGCCTGGCTTCACGGCTCGTCGCTTGGTGAGCTGAGGGGCCTTCTTCCCGTCGTTTCGATGCTTGCTTCACGGGGCGTGCCGGTTTACATGACCTGCTTCACGCCATCGGGAAGGGACTTCATTCGCCGCGGGGGGTACAACGGCAGCTTCCTTCCCCTTGACACCCCCTCCTGCGTAAGAAGGTTCCTCTCCCGGGTTAAACCCAGGTGCCTGATCCTCGCCGAGACCGAACTGTGGCCCTGCCTTCTCCGGGAAACCGTACTTGCAGGCATCCCCGCAGGCATGGTCAACGCAAGGATATCCCGCAGGAGCCTTAAACGGTATTCAGCCATAAGAAGAACACTTGCCGGTTCCCTCTCATGCTTTGCCGGAATACTGGCACGCACGGAGGACGACGCGGCGGCATTCAGGGAACTGGGCGTCAGGCCCGGTATCGTAAGGGTGGCGGGCGACGGCAAGGCCGCGGTGGCTCCCGAAGGTCCCGAACCCGGATGGAGCCGGATGCTTCAGCCTGACCTCAGATACGTCGTGGCAGGTTCGACCAGGCCGGGCGAGGAGGAGTTCGTCCTCAAGGCGGCGAAGCAGGCGGGGATGGGGGTCATTCTGGCCCCCAGACACTCCGACAGGGTCGGAGAGGCTCTCGCGGCGGCTGCCGCCGGGGGCTATGCACCGGTGCTTTTCAGCCGGGCGGACGGCCCCGCGGACTGCGTCGTCATAGACACACAGGGTGTGCTTTCGCGCATCTACCCGCTGGGCGGGGCGGCTTTCCTCGGGGGCACTGTGGCACCCATCGGCGGCCACAACATACTCGAACCTCTCAGTCAGGGTCTTCCGGTGGTCGTGGGTCCCCATCACGGCAATCACGGTGTTATTGTGGCGGATGGTGTTGAACGGGGTGTGGTGGGGGTGGCCCGCACGCCAGAGAAGATGGCAGGCTTTCTTGTGGAATGGAGCGGAACGCAGGGCCTTTCCCGCGTCGCCTGTGAACTTGCAGCTGCAGGGAGCCTTCTTTTCCGCAGGGAGCTGTCCGGGCTGCTGGAAGGACTGATGCTGTGAACCTGCACCGCATCCACGGCAGAATAGCGCGAAGGGAGGGCGGATGGGCGTACCTTGTCTGGCTTCTTGCGCCCCTCTCCTGGGCGTGGATCGCGGGCAACAGAACGGCCCGATTCCTTCGCGACCTCCATCCTGCGGGTGCCACGCGCGTTCCAGCGGTCGTCGTAAGCGTTGGGAACATTGAGATGGGCGGAGTCGGTAAAACACCTGTAACGATGTGGCTTGGTGAGAGGCTCTCGAAAATGGGCATCAGAACCGCGATCGTGGCCAGAAACCTTGCAGTGTCGAGGGGAAGGCCCGTGGCGGTCCTGCCCGGCTCCTCGGCAGGAGGTGTTCCGGTGAGTGACGAAGCCCAGATGATGGGCGCAAGGCTCCATCCGCGCTGCAGGGTCTTTGCGGGCCCCGACAAGACGGAAACCGCGCTCAGGGCCTTTCACGAGACCGCTCCCCAGGTGATTGTCATCGACGACGGCTTTCAACACCTGGGGCTTCACCGCGACATAGAGGTCGTGGTCCTCAATGCCCGGCACCCTTTCGGCATCGGTGGCGTCTTTCCCCTGGGAACCCTCAGGGAGCCACCCGGTGTGATTTCCAGGGCGGATTTTCTCTGGCTCAACAGGGCTTCGAGCGGAGCCACCGAAAAACTGGCAAGAAGGCTCTCCGCCCAGAGGAACTGGAAAGCCCCCTTCATAGCAAGCACTGTCGTCCCGCTCAAACCCAGGGAGCCCGACGGCACCGAGACGTCTCCCTGCAGGGTTGTGGGATTCGCGGGGATCGGCAGACCCGAGTCATTCCGTGAGACCCTTGCCGAGGCAGGGTTCGATGTTGCCCGGTTCCTCGAGTTCCCCGATCATTGGAACTACACCGCTTCGGATACGGATACACTTCTTGAAGCACTCAGGACAAACAGGGCGGAGCGTCTCGTTACGACGGAAAAAGACGCCGCCAGGCTTGGCAGGAAGGGTTTGCGGCTCCTTAACCCCCTGGTGCTCCCGGTCACCCTCGCGGTGGACGGCGCCGGTGAGGAACTGCTGGGGCGGATCCTTGACCTCGTTGAGGAGAGGGAGCGTTGATGACCAACTGTGACGTTCTTGTGGTGGGCGGCGGAATGAGCGGTCTGATGTGCGCCCTCACCCTTCCCGCAGGGCTTTCAGTGACCGTTCTAAGCAAGGTGCCGCTCCCGACCGGAAGCACCCTTCTTGCGCAGGGCGGAATCGCAGCGGTGACTTCCGGCGGCGACAGCCCCGAAATGCACCTGCGGGACACGGTGCTGGCCGGAGCCGGGCTGGTGCACGAAGAGACCGCGATGGGCATCATCAGACTGGGTGGAAACCTCATCGAAACCCTCGGGGAGATGGGGATTCCTCTCGAGGGCGCCGGCGACGGCGTGGCGGGGATAGAGGGGGGGCACTCCTACAGAAGGGTACTTCACTACTACGACCGTACCGGACGCTTCATAAGCAGGAGACTGGCGCAGATATGCCGGACGAGAAGCAACATCACCATCATCGAGAACGCCTTCGCCATAAACATCATCACAGCCTCCCGGGAAGCCCCCGAGACCGCATCGGGAGCGGGTGACAGCTGTCTGGGGGTCTACGTCCTTCACGAGGGAAGGGTCAGGACCATCCTCGCCCGTGAGACCGTCATAGCGACGGGAGGCGCAGGAAAGGCCTACAGGTACACTTCCAACGACGATTCGGCCACAGGCGACGGCATTGCCATGGCCTACAGGGCGGGCCTTCCGGTGCGGAACATGGAGTTCTACCAGTTCCATCCGACCTGCCTTTTCCACCCCGATTTCAGAAACTTTCTGATAACCGAGGCCCTCAGGGGGGAAGGTGCGCGCCTGGTTGACCACCAGGGCGTCCGCTTCATGCGGGACTACGATCCCGAAAGGATGGAGCTTGCCCCCAGGGACGTTGTTGCCAGGGCCATCGACAGCCACATGAAACAGCAGGGCACCGATCATGTGTTCCTCGATGCGACCGGGCTGGGAGAGGCATTCCTCAGAAGCCACTTCCCCGAAGTCACCCAGGGAGTCGTTAAGGCCGGCATCATTCCATGGGAGAAGCCGATACCTGTGGTTCCCGCAGCCCACTACTGCGTTGGCGGGGTTGTTGCCCGGATCGACGGCTCAACTGAGATGAAGGGGCTGAGGGTTGTGGGCGAGGCCGCCTCGACGGGTCTTCACGGAGCCAACAGGCTGGGAAGCAACAGTCTTCTCGAAGCCGGCGTCATGGGTATGGAGGCGGCGCGAGGCATTGCGGGGGACATCAGCGGAGACGCGGTGAAGCAGGTCAGGGACTGGTACTACGGAAGGGCCAAACCACTCGAGGAGAGCGTCCTGGTCGACCACTCATGGGCAAGCCTGAGAAGCGTGATGTGGGACTATGTGGGCATAGTGAGGACGGACAAGCGACTGAGGAGAGCCCTCAGGCTGCTGGAAGTCCTGTCCGAGGAAACCGAGGAGGACTACTGGAACCTGCTTCCCTCGAGGGAACTCCTAGAACTGCGAAATCTCTGCACCGTCAGCACCCTGATGGTCAGATCGGCACTGCGGCGGAGGGAGAGCAGGGGTCTTCATTTCCTTCAGGACTGCCCCGAAACATCCTCCATGCCACGCGACACGGTGCTTCGAAAGGGGCTTTCTTGAGAACCGGCGCCGCTCTCGCATCCGGGCTCGTACTTCTGGCCCTTGGCTGCGGAAGCCTTCCGGTCTACCGGGGCCGGGGCATCACATGCAGGGGACCTTCAGGAATCCCCGTCGAGGTCGCCAGGAGTTCCGGAACGACCACCGGGGTGGAAACCGCGCGTGTGCAGGTTCCCGCCTCAGGCGCGGCCCAGGCGATCATTGACGAGGTCGGGCGCTGGTACGGAACTCCCTACGTTTACGGCGGCTCGACGAAGAACGGTACGGACTGTTCGGGGTTCACCCAGTCCGTCTACCGAACGGTGGGGATCGAGATACCCAGAAGGGCATCGAGGCAGGCCGCGGCAGCGAGGAACGTCTCCCGGGGCAGCCTCAGACCAGCGGACCTGGTCTTCTTCAACACGTCGGGATCGGGCATTTCACATGTTGGCATATATCTGGGAGACGGCCAGTTCGCCCACGCGGCCACATCGAGGGGCGTGGTGCGTGAATCTCTGTCGCACCCCTACTACACCACCCGGTTCGTTCATGGCGGCCGGTTCCTGGACTGAGGAGCGATGAACCTTTTCCAACTGCTGCTTCTGTCCCTGGCCCTTTCCGCCGACGCATTCGCGGTGAGCGTCTGCAGGGCGAAGGGCCGGAGGTCGGCCCTTGTCCTGGCCTCCGCCTTCGGCTTCTTCCAGGCCGCGATGCCGGTGATCGGGTGGTACGCCGGATCGGCACTGAGAAGCGTGCTGAGCCGTGTCGCACCCATCGCGGCCTTTCTCATCCTCTTCCTCGTCGGGGGCAGGATGCTATGGAACGCCGTACGTGACCGGAAGAGCAAAACCTGCGTAACCACGGGCAGAACCGTCATCCTTTCACTTGCCTTTGCCACAAGCCTTGACGCCTTCGCGGCGGGTGTGTCGATCTCCCTCATCGGCTCCGGGATCTGGCTGCCCGCCGCCGTGATCGGCTCGGTGACCTTCGCGGTGTGCATCGCGGGCGCAGGGATAGGCTGCATGGCCGGTGCACGGCTGGGGTGGCACCTCGAGGCCGTTGCCGGACTTGTGATCATGGCGCTGGGTGTGAAAGCCCTGGTCTAGGGTGGGGACCGGACGGGCCGCCTTCCTTGCGTGCATCCTCCTTGCCGGGTGTGGCGAACAACCCCTTCCAGGCGGGACGCGGGGCATTCGTGAGTTCCCGCCCCGGCAGCCCCCTGCAGTCGTCTGGGTGTTTCGCACCGGCGGAATGGTTGGTGCATCGCCGGTGATCGATTCAGGATCGGTGTATTTCGGGAGCTGGGACGAAAACATCTACTGTGTCGACGCCCTCACAGGCGACCTCCGCTGGAGCCGCCACATCGAAAGCGGAACGGCGACATCACAGGTCATGACCCCCGCGGCCCTGGTATGCACCTCAACGGGGGGACTCCTGCTGGGACTCAGCCCTGAAACGGGTGAGGAGCTCTGGCGTGTTCCGCTTTCCGACGGAACTCCCGGCTTCCCCTCGGCTTCCGGCGGGGTCGTCTACATCGGCGGCGAAAGCGGCCTTAACGCGATCGATGCCTCGACGGGAATCATTCTCTGGAGTTCCGGCACCGGGGGTGCGGTCACCGCAGCTCCAGCCGTGCTGGGCGGAAACGTCTTTGCGGCCTGCCAGGACGGCGCGGTCAGGGCTCACGACTCTTCGACCGGCAGGATTGAATGGCTGTACCAAACCGGAGCGCCCGTGCTTTCGGGACCGGTGGCCGGGGACGGTGACATCTTCTTCGGCTCGTGCGACTCATGCGTCTACAGTCTCGATGCCGCAACGGGAGCGCTGAACTGGAGGTTCGAGACCATGGGGCAGGTCACCGCTTCACCTGTCCTCACGGGAGATCTGCTTCTTGCGGGAAGCACTGACGGGAGGCTCTACGCGATCGAACGCGCGAGCGGCACTGAACGCTGGCGATATGCCACCGACGGCTGGATCTGGTCGGCGCCCGTGCTCGTGATGGAAACCGCCGTCTTCGGAAGCTACGACGGCTGCCTGTACGCCGTGAACACCAGGACGGGGAGGGAGGTCTGGAGCCTCCCGACCGACGCGATCATCCACTGCTCACCGGTTTCCGCCGGGGGACTTCTCTTTTTCGGAAGCTTCGACGGCGGGCTCTACGCCCTTGAAACGCCCGCTACTCCCTGAGAAGCATCTCCATGGCCATCAGCCTGATGTGCGACGGGGCTTCGGGGTTCTCGAGTATCTTCCGGAAGGCCTGGGAGGCAAGGTAGACATCTCCGGTGACGGTGTACATGACGCCGGCGGCCGCAAGGGTCTCGGGGGGAGGGTCCGGCTCGGCCATTGCCTCGGATATCCTCACCATGGCGGACTCGGTCAGCCCGTCCTCCCAGTCAAGCATTGCCATTACGAGCGCCGGTGTGTACTTGTGGGCAACTGGTTCCAGAACGTTCGCCGCGCCCCGCCGGTCGCCGGATTCAAGGAAAATGATGGCCATGTCGGTCCGGGGTACCGACCATTCAGGGTCCAGAGCGACCGCCGATTCGAGAAGGGCCATCACTGAAGGGTCGCACTGCCGCCGCATGACCGAGGCGTCCCTCACCAGCCTGGCAGAGGCCAGCCGCCGCTCGAGGGCTTCCTCCATGTCCGCGGGGAGGGGAAGGCCCACCCTGGTTCCGGGCTCCGGAAGGCTGTCGGAAGGATAGCCTGCGGCCATGGCAATAACGCCGGAGGCGGCAGGATCCGACAGAAGGGCCCAGGCCAGGAACTCCCAGTAGTCGCCGGAAACCCAGGTCATCATGCATCTCTCGCCGGTCTGCGACGTGTTGAAGACGAACGGGCCTGTCACCGTCGTTCGTGTAACGCAGCCCGTGAAGGAGACCAGAACCGATACCGCCAGTGCGCACCCGACCCGGCAACTCATCGCAAACCCCATATAAGCGCTTCGGCTTCGTCCGCCAGTTCAAGTACCTCCCGGGAGGACGCCACCCTCACCGCCCTGTCCCTCAGGCCGGCTGCACCGGGAAAGCCCTTCAGATAGTGGACCAGGTGTCCACGCATGGCGTTGAATATCGCCGGTTGGGGGCATTCTGCGAGCATGAGCGCCATCTGCCTCCCTATCACCTGCCTGAGCTCTCCGGGGGCGGGTTCGGGAGGGCCGCCGGAGAGTGCCCTGAATATCCAGGGGTTCCCCAGTGCGCCCCTGCCCACCATGAGCCCGGTGACCCCTTCGATGGAAAGCAGCCTTTTCCCGTCGTCGACGCTCCTCACGTCTCCGTTGGCCACAACGGGAACTGGTGAGTTCCTCGAGAGCCTGGCGATGCCTTCGGGGTCTACCGTTCCCCCGAACATGTCGGACCTGTACCGTCCGTGGATGGTCACCGCCGATGCCCCCGCAGCGCCCAGCATGCCGCAGATCCCCTCGGGAAGAGGTTCGTCCGGCGAGAAACCCAGCCTGATCTTCACGGTCACCGGGAGGTGGGTGGCGGCCGCAGTTGACGCAACTATGTCGAACAGCCTGGGCAGGTCCCTGAGAAGGGCTGCGCCCGAGCCGCTTGAAAGAACCTTCCTCACGGGACACCCAGCGTTGATGTCGATGAATGAGAAACCAAGGCCGCTCACAAGTTCGGCGCTCCTGGCAAAATCCGCCGGCTTCGCCCCGAAGAGCTGCACCCCGAGGGGTTTCTCCTCAGGAAGGTATCTGAGGTAACGGATGGACTTGACCGACCTTCGGGAGACACCTGCCGCGGTGACCATCTCCGTCACCAGGCCCGTGGCGCCCAGCGCCCTGCAGACCACGCGAAAGGGGCTTCCGGTGTATCCCGCCATCGGTGCCAGGGCCAGGCCGTGCGTGTAGCCCGTCATCCCGTTCAAGGAAGCTCCGAAGCGTAAGTGTCGGCGTGATAGCTGCTTCTCACCAGGGGGCCCGAAGCGACTGACAGGAAACCCATTCCGAGTGCCTCCTCCCGCCAGCGGTCGAACTCGTCGGGGGTGACGAAACGTCGGACGGGTGCGTGCCCCTTCGAGGGCTGAAGGTACTGCCCGAGGGTGAGCATCGTCACGCCTTCCTCCCGGAGGTTTGCCAGTGCGCGCCGGAGGTCGTCCGCGGTCTCACCCAGCCCCAGCATGAGGCCGCTTTTAGCGGGAATCCCCGTATTCATCGCGGAGAAGTCGCCCAGGACCCCAAGGGAACGCTCATAGCTCCCACCGGGTCTCAGTGATGGAAAGAGAACCTCAACGGTCTCGAGGTTGTGGTTGAAGATGGAGGGGGCGGAGGCGGCGATGGTTTCGAGCGATTCCCTTCTTCCCGAAAAGTCGGGCGTGAGGACTTCCACCCCGATCCCGGGGACCCTCTCCCGAAGTGCGCGGACCACGCGGGCAAAACAGCCGGCTCCACCGTCGGGAAGGTCATCGCGGGTTACAGAGGTCACAACGACGAACCTGAGACCCATGGCAGAAGCCGCATCGGCAAGCCTTCGTGGCTCATCGGGGTCAGGGGGGAGGGGAGTGCCGTGATCGACGGCGCAATAGCCGCAGTTCCTGGTACAGACGGTGCCCATGATCAGGAAGGCCGCGGTGTTCCGCTGGTAGCAGTGCCCCCTGTTGGGGCAGCACGCCTCGTTGCACACGGTGTTCAACCCCAGCCGTTCCAGCACGCGGCGTGTTCTCCCGGCCGGGAAACCTCCCGTCACGGGGGCCCTGAGCCACGAAGGTCTCACAGCTCGTACTCCCTTGTCATTTCAGAAAGCTCCATGGGCGGGATCATCCCGAAATCGGTGGGAACCGCCCGGACTGCCCAGTAATCCATGAAGGCCTCCTGGAGTGGACGCACGAGGTCGGCGGGGGAAGCGTCGGGGCGGTATTCACGCACGGTTCCGGTTCCATCCAGGAGCTGTTTCCGAAGGGCTTCGCGCGCGTCACCGGATCCTTCCGGGGTCGACGTGAAGTCGAGGAGCCTTGGCTGATCGTTGTCGAAGAGGATGGATCCATGTTCGAGAAACGCGCCCCTGGTGCGGGCCTGTGCGCTTCCCACGAGTTTCCTGCCGTCATGGGTCATCACCTCGAACCTGCCGTGGCTCACGAAGCAAGGCCCCCTTCCGAAACCATCGCCGGAGCGTTCCGCCCTGTTCATGACCGCCGGAACTCCGATTGCCTTCAGTGCCGTCACGAGAACGGAGGCCACTGCGCCGAGGCTCTTCTCTATTCCGTCGGAGTAAAGTGGATGCCGTGAGCCCGCGGTCACCGAGTAGGTGAGTTCCCTTCCGTGCCAGACCGCCCTGCCGCCGGTGGGACGCCTTACCAGCCCGAAGCCCTGCGCTGAGAGCCTTTGCCGGTCGATCCCGCCCGATCCCTTCTGAAGGCGGCCCAGAGATACCGTGTGGGGCTGCCAGGTGTATGTCCGGAGGGCAATGTCGAACTCGCCCCGCTCCGCCATGCGCACCAGACAGGCGTCGACCGCCATGTTCCTGGAACCCGCGAGTCCGGGATCATCGAGGATCAGCAGCTTCAAAGCATTCCTTTCCGCAGGTGTCGATCTCTAATATAATCCGGCCTGGAACCGCCATTCCAGAAAACGATACAGGTGGTGTATGAAACAGACAATAGCCCTTCCGGTCATCGGACTACTGCTCGCCCTTCTGGTGCTGCTTCCCGGCGCGTCTTCGGCCGAGGCGGTGTACCGCGATGCAGGCGCTGCCTCATGGCCTTTCCTGAAAATGGACATCGGTGCAAGGGCTGCCGCGCTCGGCGGAACGGGGCTTGTCAATTCAGGCTCACTGGCCATTTTCGCCAATCCGGCGCTTCTTGCCGGTCAGGGGGCGTCGATCACGGCGTCGCACAACTCATGGTTCGGCAAAACCGATCAGCAGGTGCTTTCCGCCGTATTTCCGCGGGGCGACCGCCTGGCCGCCTCCCTGGCCTTCCGCATCCTCAACACGGGAGGGCTCGAGTACCGCGAGACCCCGTCCTCGGAACCGACCGGAACATTCGATGTCACCGACCTCAGCCTCGGTGCCGCCATTGGCTGGCGCCCCGTGGACAGTTTTGCGGTGGGGGCCGGGATCAAGTTCATCCGTGAGAAGGTGTGGATCGAGGAGAGTTCCGGGCTCTCCTTCGACGCAGGGATTCTCTCCACACCGGCGAGGGGGCTCGTCCTCTCGGCCGCAATTCAGAACATCGGGCCGGGTGCGGTCATGGTTTCGCGCGAGTACAGGCTTCCCAGGACCATCAGGGCGGGTGCCGGTTACACGATTCCATCACCGGCCGGCTCATTCACGGTGTCCGCCGAGGTGCAGAAACCGATCGACAACAGTCCCAGGGGGGGGGCGGGCCTGGAGTACCAGCCCCTCGAATGGGTCTCCCTGAGGGGGGGGTACCGTTTCAACGACCCCTCCAGCACCTTCACTGCGGGTATGGGCTTCTCACAGCTGGGCTGGGTGCTCGATTACGCATATGTCCCGGGGAGTCACTCCCTGGGGGACACTCACAGGTTCACCCTGACCCGCACGCTCTGAGACCCGCTTCAATGCTGATCCTCCTTGTGAACGACGACGGCATACACGAGCCGGGGCTGGAAGCCCTCGAGCGTGCCCTCGCAGGCTTCGGGACGGTCACCGTGGCCCCGGTCGGGCACTGCTCGGGCGCCGGAATGTCGCTCGGGCTCTACGCGCCACTTTCCGTCATGCCCTGCGGGCCCGGCAGGTTCGCGGTAACCGGAACACCCGTGGACTGCGTAAAGATAGCCCTTGCCGAGTTGCTTCCCGGAAAGCCCGATCTCGTCATTTCGGGGATCAACCCGGGAGCGAACCTCGGCAACAACATCTGGTACTCAGGCACCGTTGCCGCCG
Organism: Candidatus Fermentibacteraceae bacterium; assembly: GCA_041750285.1. Classification (GTDB taxonomy): domain Bacteria; phylum Fermentibacterota; class Fermentibacteria; order Fermentibacterales; family JCC-6; genus UBA6080. The sequence goes on from JBGSZS010000005.1 coordinate 28,818, forward strand.
CCACTGAAGCCTCGTTCTGGGATGTTCCCGCAATTGCGCTCAGTGTTGAGAGCTCCGGTGAGCCGGATTTCAGTCACGCGGCCGAACTGGCGGTGCGGATGGTCGACCGGGGCGTCCACGAGGCAATCCCACCCGGCATGATGCTCAACGTGAACCTTCCTCCCGGCACCCCTTCGGGACTGAAGCTCACAAGACCGGGCAGTTTCAGGAGAGAGGTGCCCTTCCTCAGACACCCCGACGGTTCCTACTCGTACGGTCCATACGAACTCCAGGGAACACGGGAATCTGGGGGAACCGATGTCCACGCCGTCCTTTCGGGTTACGGATCGATCTCGGTCCTCAGACCCGGAAGGGATGCCACACCCGCACCGGAGGAACTGGAGGACTGGTGCCTCAGGCTGTTCTGACCCTGTTTCTTCTGGCCACCGTCCCCGGCCTTCCGGACGCGGTCTACGTTCGGAACTCGGTCACAGTCCTCATCGATTCGGTGTACACTGAAACCACCGAACTGGTAGTCGTTCCACTCAACGGCAGGGGAGTGGCAAGGTTCACCACGCTCTCCGTGCCTTTCCGAACGGGCTGGGAAACCGTTGAACTGCTGGAGGCCAGAACGGGGTTGTGGAGGAGCGGCAGACGGGGCTCCGACGCCGTGGTCACCGAACGGCCCCATCATGCCCTGGCGGGTCAGTCACGTCTCGAGTCTTCCATGAGGGAACTCGTCCTGACAATGCCAGGCCTCGAGACCGGCGACACGGTGGTGGTCCGGACCCGCCGCACCATCAGGAACCTCCCCCTCGCGGACTGCTACAGCTACAACTACAGCCCCTGGTGCCGGGACAGCGTGATCGCCGGCGAATTCACGGTCATAGACATGAGGGGTTCGGGGCTTTACGCGGAGTACTCACCCGAATTCGGCCCGCCCGACACCTCGGGCAGCACCATGAGGTGGCGAATCGGCCCCCTGAGCCCCATCGACCCGCACCCCCTGTCCTTCCTGGACAGGCCCTACGCAGCCGTTGCGTCGCATGACGCCCGGTCAGTCTCGCGCGAGCTCCACGCGGAACTGGATATCCCCTACGGCACCGATTCCGTGATGCTTTCGGAGATGGCGGCGGTTATAGGCCCGACCCCGGATGAGATGCGTGACTGGATAGCCCGGAACGTAGAGTACACGGGCGCCGACCTGGGGGACTGGCCCGGCTTCACCCCGAAACCCCCCCTCGAAACCCTTGAGGAACGGGCAGGTGTATGCCGTGACACGGCGGTGCTGCTCGTCAACCTGATCCGCGCTGCGGGAGGTGAGGCCTGGCTTGCAATGCTCGACACCACCGGCGGCCTGCCCGGGCTGGTTGGAAGCAGGAGCTTCGATCACATGGTCGTCGCGATCCCCCAGGGGGAGGGCTTCAGAGTGCTCGACCCATCGGCGAGGGGTGTCGCGGACGGGCACAGCTACGGGCTCCGCGGCACCCGTTTCCTTCCCCTCACTCCATGGGGCTCCTCACTGCAGACGATCCCCGTTGAGGGCTGGGAAGACACCCTCAAACTCGTTTTCACGGGAACACTCGGCGACGGCTCGATCTCCGGGACACTCCATGCCACGGCTTCGGGAGCCCCGGCAGAACTGCTTTTCACCATCATGGAAAGGTCGCACGAGTCCTACAGGAACACGCTGCTTTCAAGGTTCTTCGGAGCCGAAAGCCTCTCTGCGGTCTCGGGCACCGGTGACACGCTCGCCGTCACAGGGGAATGGAGCGCACCCGGGGGGGAGGGCGCAATCCTTCTTCCCGGTCTCAGGGACTTCTGCCTTCCCGGCACCAGGGCCGCCCATCTTCTGATCCCTGCATGCCCGGACGGGATAGAGCTTGACGCTCCCGCTTTCGAAAGCCTTGTCATGGTCCTGGCCCGAAACGGCAGGGAACTTGTCCCCCCGCTTCCGGTGACCGCCGAAGGCTATTCGTGCAGCATCACCCTGCACGGCGACACTCTCTTCCTGCGGGAAACCGCCCGCATCCTGCCGCTCCGTCCCGAACCCGAGCGCATCCTCCCGACCCTGCTCATTCGTTCGGGCTCTTCAGCGAGAACGGTTCTGACGCCATGACCGCCGGCATTTTCCTCTTCGTCGCGGCCACGCTCTCACGAACCGTCTTCCTCGACATCGGGCTCTTCAGGGAACAGGGACTGACCCGGGCCGTCTTCACGGTGACCGGTTTGCAGGGCGACGACATGAGGTTCTCAAGGGTTTCACAGGATTACGACCCCGAGTACATGTCCGTGAGCTTCCTCGGCGCGAGCAGCGCGGTTCCCGCATGGGGCGTGGACACCCTGACCGGCTCGGGCGGCTGGCCCAGGACACTCATGGTGGCCATGCCCGGCATCGCACCGGGCACGGAGGTGACGTGGTCATTCAGCGCCGAAGAGTTCGGTTCAAACGCGGGAAAGGGATTCTGGTGGAACTGGAGGGGAACGCCCGGGCCCGATTCGGTGAGGGTCTCGGTGCATGCCTCACAGGAGTACCTGGTTCATCTCCGGGGCTTCACCGAGACTGCGCCCGGCGTTTTCGTCTCAAACTCTGAGGACATCCGGGCCATATGGTTCGGATCGCCATCGAACTGGCGCGAGACGGGGGAGATGGTAATGGGAGAAGCCCTTGCCGTTCTTTCCCCGGGCGCCAGCTTTCCGCCGGACCTGACCGAAGCGGTGATCCAGGCCGGAGCCGCAGGAGCCTCGGCCGAACTTTTCCTGGGAAGGGCGAGGACCCTGATCTCCGACAACTTCCGTGTCATATCGCCAAGGGGTGAGGCCGCTCTCAGGGTGAGGCCGCTCCAGTCCATACTCGACACAAGGTATGCCACACCGCTTGAAACCGCCCTGCTTTTCTGCGCAATGGCAAGACGGGCAGGACATCAGGCCCGTCTCGCCGCGGCCCGCAGCGACCTTCCGCCGTTCCCGTACCCGATCGGCTGGAACAGGTTCCTGGTCAGGGTAGACACCCCGGACGGCGCCCTGTGGTTCGAGCCTTCAGCACCTCTTTCGCCGGCCGGCTACGTCGAATCATCCGACACCCTGTTCGTTCTGGTCGAGGGGATGGACCAGATCCTCAGGATCGATCCAAACAGGGGAACAGGAAATCTCTGCCGCGAAAACTGGACCCTGAACCCCGAGGCGGGAACCTTCCGCCTTGTTCTCGACTGCAGGGGAGGTTTCGACAGGGAGCTCAGGGAAAGGCTCGGCGGAATGCCCTCACAGGATGCCGTTCTCGCGCTCTCCGAATGGTTCAGGGGCTCCGGGATACACCTTTTTCCTACGTCCTGCGCCACATCGGACCTTTTCGATCTGGCGACACCGGCCACACTCGAGGTGAACGGTGTGTTTGCGGTCTCACCATCGCCCGTTTACGAGAGGGTGCCCGAGCTCTCCTGGCAAAGCCGGGGTGAGAGGGTTGTCGAGGTGAACGGCTCACCGGTTCAGGGAAAGGACCTACTGAGGATTGAGTAGGCTAACTGCGGTCCTGCTTGTCGTCATTGCCGGAGCCACCGCGAGGATGGTCCTTTACCGGGCCAATGCGCCCCTCTTCGCCCATCCCCAGGTTGATGAGCTCGAATACCTCGAACCGCCTTCCACGCCGTTCGAAAGGCCTCCCGGAACGTACTTCGCAGCGGGGCTTCCCTCCGCCAGGGTCGTCATGTCGGTCTTTTCACTCCTTCCCGCGCTGTTCTTCCTTCTCGCGCTTCCCCGTTCAGGAAAAAACCTCGTTCTGTCACTGTTTCTGGCAATCGAGCCGACCCTTGCCCTCAGCGGCATCCAGTTGCTCCCCGAAGCTCCGGCGGCCGCCCTCACAGCCCTCTTTCTGATGTTCGTGCACCGTGGCGCCAACAGGATGGGCGGCTTCGTCCTGGGCGCTGCGGCGCTCTTTCGGGGCGAACTCCTTCTCCTGCTCCCGCTGCTGCCGGTCCTGGGGAGAAGGGGGAGGACAATGGCCCTTTTCGCCCTGGCCGCCGTGGTTCCCGTCGCGGCGGTGAACGTGGCCTCGGGCGGCCCTCCTTCCGTGGCTTCCACGGGAGGGGTGAACCTGTGGATAGGCTCGGACTGGAACCTTCTTTCGACTCCCCCGGGAGTGGAGTTCGAACAGCTCATGGAGGTGCAGCCGGGACGCACGTTCACGGAAAGGGCCGTGTCAATGATCGGGGAAGACCCGGCGGGATGGGTTTTCAGAGGGGCGGTGAAGACCCTTGCCTTCTTCACTCTTCCGGGTCCCGGGCGCAACATCGACTCGGGCGAAGCCATGAAGCCGTTGATCCCCCTTCTCGCCGTGACCGCAATTTTTCTGGCGGGTGCCGCGGGGATGCGCAGGGATCCGGCATCCGTGCTCATGGCAGCCGGAGTTCTGAGCGCCTTTCTCTTCTTCCCGTCCGTACGCTACAGGGCGGTCTTCCTTCCAGCATTCGCACTGAACGCCTTCTCCCTTTCCTGGAAGAGGCTGATCCCCGGAGTATCGGCCGTTCTGGCTCTGAGCATCCTCCTTCCGTACCCCGGCCATGTCAGACCCGGGCTCAACGCTCTGCTGACAGCCCAGAACGCACTCCGGGAAAACGATGCCGCGGGGTGCCTCTCCATGCTCGATGAAGCAGGGCGGCAGGGCTTCGAAGGAGCGGACATCCACAACATCAGGGCATCCGCCATGGCCATCGGGGGCGCGGATTTCACCCGGGTCCTCACTGAATTCGGCAAGGCGCTGGAAGCCGCGCCCCGTTCACCGACGGTCTGGCGGAACATGGCGGTCTTCCTGTGGAACTACGGCAGGACTCAGCATGCCATCGAGGCCGCCCGAACCGCCGTGCGCCTGAATCCGGGGCTTGAAGCCGAGCTTTCGGAAATACTGGCTTTCAGGACGGAATAGTCCGGACCCCCTGTTTGTAGAACCTTCGAACGGCATCTGAAGGGAGATGAAAATGGTTTCCACAGTGGTTCTGATCCTCATGGCAATGATGAAAAGCTCCGAGAGTTACGACGCGGTTGTCGAGCGGGTCTCGGAGATGACCTGGGACGGCGAACTGGCACGTGTCTGCGAAAGGTACGGTCTCAACGTGGTGAACGTGACCTGGGAGGACACCGGGAGGTACGCCGGTTCCTGCTGGGGCCCCAACATCTCGGACCTGACCATACAGGTCCAGCACGGAACCGCCCGCGAGAGGGTCTGCACACCCATGCCTGTCATAAGGTACCCGAACTTCCACGACCTTTCCGCCGACCTCGACCCCGAATACTTCTACCTTCTCGTGGGGAACGAGCAGGGTGACGAGGAACTCACTCCGGTGAGCCTCAGCGATTACGTGTGGGGCCTTCGCGACTACATGCACGACCCTTCGGACTGGCCGGGCAGGAGGCAGGGGCTGTGGGCCCCGCGTGACAGCGTCGTCCTTGTCAGCGCGCAGGCGGTGTTCCTTCCCATTCCCGACAACGGCGAGGCCACGTTCAACCCTGTTCTGTACAACTACCAGTCCTACGAGGGCGACCCCGCCGTACTGGCCATAGTTGCCACCCGCGAGGGGACGAGCGCGGCGATCATAGACAACTCGAGCGAGTACGCCCCCGAGGGTTCGTGGGGGTGGGGCCAGCAGCTCTTCTTCAACGCCGACGGCCAGCGTGCCAGCTTCACCGGGACCAGGCTGAGCGACTTCATGGAGGACGGCGGATCGCAGGACGGCCAGTCCGTTGCCGCCGCGGGCGAGGAGGGGCTGAACATGGTCCTTCTCATCCAGATACCCCTGCGCCAGAAGGAGAGAAGGAACACCGGCTTCGACGATTTGTGCTACGACATGTGCATGCCAGCCAGCGCCTGCGAGCAGTCTGCAGACGGTGTCGAGGCCGCGGTAGTCGGTCACGGTGAGCTCGAGGGACCCTACCGCGAGATAGGGGGCTACAGGATGGTTCGTGACGACAGGTTCCCCATCCGCGTCACGGTTCAGTTCTACAAGGCCACCTCCGACGGCGCAGCCACCCCCGACGACATCCGCCAGATAGCCGAACAGATCACCAGGGTCTACGAGGACGCCAGCTACGTGGGCAGCCTGGTGGTGCCGGAAGAGAAGTTCGACCGCCCCACGGGGTGGAACGATGAGGACGTCGAAGTGAGCCTCAGGAAAAGGGTTCCCTGGCTCTACTGGTAGCTTTCCCGTTCCGCGAGGTTTTCGGACGCCCCCGTCATTGAGTATCATCACGGGTACCCAGCATGACGGGGGCGTTCCTGACATATGGCTTCACCGGTATCCGAAACGGGCGAAAATGCTACCCTTGGCACCCCTTTTCAGGAGGGGAGAAGCGTCGCGCGTGCGACCGGGGTCCTCGGGGGGCTCACTGTCGCCAGCAGGCTCCTTGGTCTCGCGCGTGACATAGCCCAGGCCGCCATCCTCGGAACCGGCATGGCGGCGGACGCCTTCACACTGGCGTTCATCATCCCCAACATCCTGCGCAGGCTTTTCGGCGAGTCCACGGTTTCCGCGGCGTTCGTCCCCTCCTACACCGAGACCCTCGTGCGCGACACCCCTGAAGACGCACGAAGGCTTGCCCGGAGAACCCTCACCTTCACATGGTCGGTCCTTCTTGTCATCGTTCTGATCGGCATGCTCATCGCACCGATCCTGGTCGGGGTTTTCGCACCGGGTTTCTCGGAGATACCCGGCAAGGCCGAGCTTGCCGCGGGACTCCTCCGCCTTCTCTTCCCATACATCCTCTTCGTGGGCACCGCAGCAGTGTGCATGGGGGTCCTGAACAGCCACAGGCACTTCGCGGCTCCGGCCCTTTCTCCCGTATTCTTCAACATCGCGGCCCTGGCGGGGCTTTTCATCCTTGCCAGGTACTGGCGTGCCGACGCCCCGGTATGGGGCTTCTCCGTCGGCATCCTCGCGGGCGGTCTCCTTCAGCTCGGGGTTCAGCTTCCCTTCATGAAGGCCAGGGGCGTCTCCATGAGGCCCGATTTCCACTTCGGCGACCCGGTGCTCAGGCGCGTTCTCAGGCTTGCCTTTCCCGCCCTGATAGGTCTGCTGGCTGCCGAGGTGAACATCATGGTCGACCAGCTCGTGGCATCCCTGCTCGCACCTGGAAGCGTTGCCGCCCTGGCCTACGGTCAGCGGGTGACACAGGTTCCGCAGGGCATCTTCGCGATCGCACTTGCAACGGCGCTGCTTCCGACCCTCAGCCGCCAGACCGCCCTGGGCCGGCTGGACGACGCGGGCAAGACCCTCGGCTTCTCCACCCTTGCCCTCTTCGGGGTGATGATACCCGCCTCGCTGTTCATGGTCATCATGGCCGAGCCCATAGTGCTGACGGTTTTCGCAAGGGGCGCCTTCAGCCTGCGCTCAGTCGCCATGACGGCGGCTTCGCTCAGGTTCTACTCACTGGGAATGGTTTTCTTCTCGGCGGTCAGGATAACCGCCCCCGTCTTCTATTCGCTGAAGGACACACGCACACCGGTAAGGGCGTCGATCGTCTGCATGGCCCTGAACGTAGTCCTCAACGGGCTCTTCACACTGTTCTTCCTCCGCACCGGGTGGGCTGAACCGCTTGCGGGTCTTGCTCTTGCAAGCAGTGCAGCCAGCCTTGTCAATTTCCTGCTCCTCAGGCACTGGCTAAGGGGAAGGATAGGACCCACGACGGTTCCGGTTCGCGGATGGGCAGCCCTTGCAGCTTCGGGAAGCGCCGCTGCACTGCTGCTTCTCTTTATGAGGGGACCCGTCGACTCCATGACCTCCATGGGCGCCCTTCAGGGTGCGGCCGCACTGCTTGCCGGCGGCATCCTGGTCTGCGCCGTCTCGATCGGCGTGTTCATCCTCTTCGGGGGCAGAGAGGTCAGGGCAACCCTGGCCAGGTTCACCCGCCGTGTCCGGTGACAGCCTCAAAACACTGACCGGAGGCGCCCCCGCCCTTCCGGGAGTGTACAGGTTCCTGGGGGATGGGGGGAAGGTTCTTTACATCGGCAAGGCCCGGAACATAAGGGCAAGGCTTCAGGGGCATCTTGCAAACCCCGGCGACAGAAGGCACCGCCTCATCCTTGAAAAGGCCCGGAGCATCGACTGGACCGTAACGGGAAGCGAACTCGACGCCCTGGTTCTCGAGGCCGACCTGATAAGGCTCCACAAACCGCCCATGAACGTCGACCTCCGGGGAACCAGCTACTTCCCCTGGCTGATGGTGACCACGGATGAGGAGTTCCCCCGCATAATAATCACCAGAAACCCCGACAGAAGCCGGAACATTCCCCGTTTCGGCCCCTACCCCGACGCTTCCAACATGCGCAGGCTCCTCTCATTCCTGCTGGACATGCACCCGCTCCGCCGCTGCTCCCCGAGCCGCCTTGCCCCAAGGCGCAGGCCGTGTCTGATGGGCCAGATGAACAGGTGCCCCGCGCCGTGCACGGGGGCGGACCCCGAAGCGTATCACGAGTCCGTGAAGGCGCTTCTTCGGATACTTGGCGGCAGGTGGGAGGAAGCCAGGGAATCCATCCGCGCCGGCATGAGGAAGGCGAGTGAAGAACTCCGCTTCGAGGATGCCGCCCGCTGCCGCGACCTTCTTCTGCGCCTCGACTCGTTCGGGTGGCCCGCCCCCGAATCCGCGGCGGACATGGTCTCCCGCGACGTATTCGCGGTCAGGGACAACTGGGGCATCGTGGTGCAGGTCAGGGGAGGGCGTTTCATGGGAACACTGAGGCTGCCCTTCGGATCATCCTGGAAACTGGCCGAGGCCGGGGAAAGGCTGTCCCTGCTCATCCGCAGCTACTACTCGGAAACGGGAGACATCCCCAGAGAGATACTGTGCGCCACCGAACCGGATGACGCCGGGGTCCTCGGGAACTGGCTGAGGTCGCGCAGGGAGGCTCCGGTTACAGTGAGGGTCTCGAGGACAGGTGCATTGAGGCAGCTCCTGGACGTTGCCGAACGCGACCTTTCGCACTTCCTGGCCCGGCTGGCCTGGAGACGGCCCGCCGGAGGGGCGGAGCGCAGAAAGGCTGCGCTCGAGGCCGTTGCCGACGTGCTGGCCCTCGGGGCTCCGCCGGCCTGGATGGTCTGCCTCGACGCCTCAACCCATCACGGTTCCAACGCGGTGGCTGCCCTGGTGAGTTTCAGGGACGGCCTGCCCGACCGGAACGGGTACCGCAGGTTTTCCATGCCTGAAGAGCTTTGCAGGAACGATCCCGCAATGATCGGAGATGCGGTGAGGAGGTTCATCGCCCACCTGGAGGGGCCCGGGCCCGACCTTCTCCTCGTCGACGGCGGGATAACACAGCTCCGGGCCGCATGGGAAGCGGGTCGTGAAGCTCTGCCCGAAACCCGTTTCGCGGCACTGGCCAAGAGGGACGAAGAGATCCTGGCCGAACCCGAGGAGAAGATCATCTCCCTTCCGCCTGATTCTCCACCCGTCCTGCTGCTAAGGGCGATCCGCGACGAGGCCCACAGGTTCGTGATACACTTCCACAGGACACGGAGGCTGAGGGAGGCGACCCACTCGACGCTCGACGACATCCCGGGCATAGGTCCCTCCCTGAAGGCCGCTCTTCTGAAGGCGTTCGGCAGCGTGGACAGGATGGCTGCGGCCGACGAGGCAGCCCTCTGCGCGGTTCCCGGGATCGGCCGTGAAAAGGCCGCGCGCATACTGAGGGCCCTGAAGGAAACGTCTTGCTGATCCTCGCACTGATCACCACACTTGCGATTCCCGACATCTCCGGGACGGCAGTCTTCCTCGCCGACCTCGAACCCGGCATTCCCATGCCTGCGGTCATGTTCGATGCACCTTTCTCCTGGGACCCGCCCGTGTCCGGCGGACTCTTCTTCCGGGCGGGGATGGAGGCGGGCATCCGTGAGAGCTTTCACTGCAGGGGAAACGGCGTCACGGCTGGACGCAGCTTCTTCTCGGCAGGGTGGTTCAGCCCCGAGGGCTGGGCATACCGAACCGGGTCGGGCGGCCTCTTCAGGTTCACCGCAGCAGGAGAGAATTTCGCATCCACCGGCCTCATCCTTCTCGAAAGCGCCGACGGCAGCCTTGGAATGGGTTTTAAGAGAGACTCCGCCGGCACCTCTCCCGTGGCGCTCTGGGAAACTCCCGCAGTCACGGCCGCCGCCGGCTCCCGGGGGGCGGGCATGGGATTCGCCATCAGCCTGACTCCCTGGCTCGCCCTGGGTCCGGCGGTAACGGATGAAGGCCCCTGGGTGAAATCATCCATCAGTCTCGGACCCCTCCAGGTCCAGTCCGGCCCGGGAACGGACAGGTCCGGCGCTGTCGGGGGAATGGCCCGTGCGGCTCTCCGGGGGCGCAACTGGCTTCTTGCAGCATTCTACAACGGCGACTCACTGGTCTGCGGGGGTACGGCAGTCCCCCTTGAGAACTTCTTCCTCGGCGCCACATTCCCCGGACCCGGCGTCAGCGCGGGTCTGACGCTGGGAGGGCTTGCCCTTTCCGGTTCCACCCTGGGAGGGGAGGAGTGGAGCGCCGGGGCGGCCCTGACCCTTTCGTTTGGCACCCTTTCGGTCTTCGGGCTCTTCGGGGACGAATGGGAGGCCGGTGCAGGCATCGAACTCGGAAAGGGCGGGGACTTCGGCGGGCAGCCTGGGCTTGGGACGCGCCGTTAGTATATTCGTGCGTTAACAACAGCGCCTGTCAGTGCCGGGGTGGTGGAACTGGCATACACAACGGACTTAAAATCCGTTGCCCCATGGGCATGAGGGTTCGACTCCCTTCCCCGGTACCAGGCATCTCTTCCAGGGGGGAAGAATGGCTCCGGTCAGACGCCTCTCAGACTACATGATCAACCTCATCGCCGCCGGTGAGGTGGTGGAAAGACCTGCATCCGTGGTCAAGGAGCTGCTTGAGAACTCCATAGACGCCGGTGCGGGAAACATCGAGGTGGAGCTTCAGCGGGGAGGCCGCAAGGGCATCGTCATCAGGGACGACGGTGCAGGCATGAACAGGCACGACCTTCTCATGGCGGTCGAACGCCACGCCACGAGCAAGATCAGCCTCCCGGAGGACCTTGACCGGATCGGAACCCTCGGTTTCCGCGGAGAGGCCCTGCCAAGCATCGCCGGGGTCAGCAGGATGACCATTCTCACCTCCGACGGCCACGAGGGCTGGAAACTCACCATGGCCGCGGGAGAGGTCAAGGACCTCGTTCCCGCGGCGAGAAGCCGTGGAACGACGATCACGGTCGAGGCCCTTTTCTACAACCAGCCGGCCCGCAGGAAGTTCCTGAGTTCCGAGCCCACCGAGCTGGCATGGGTCGAAAGGATCGTCACGGGCTGCGCCCTTGCCTGCACGGATACCGCCTTCACCCTCACCCACGAGGACAAGACCATCTTCAGCCTCCCCTGCGGTGAGCCCCCTGAAGAAAGGCTTAGAAGAAGGTACTCGATCGCACCGGGTGATTCGTGCCTGACGGGCCGGGGCGAGAGCGGTTCGGTTGCGGCTACCCTGCTTGTCTTCCCCGGAAAGCTCTGGAACAGCCGCAGGAACCAGTACATCCTCGTGAACGGAAGGCTTGTTTCCTCTGCCGTCGTCTCGGGGATGGTGAACGACGCCCTCGAGGGTCCCGCGGGAAGCCCCCTCTTTCTCTGCACCCTGGAACTCCCGGCCGATTCCGTCGACGTCAACGCGCACCCCACCAAGAAGGAAGTCCGCTTCCGGGATTCGGGGGCAGTGCGCGCGGCCGTCCAGAAATGCATGCAATCCATTCCCCGGGAAAGGACCCTCGACCTGGCCTCATCATACCCGGCCGTTGCACACGCCCACCGCCCCGACTCCCGCGGCGTTCAGGCGGCATTCGCTCTTTCGGCGCCCGCCCGGGCATTTTCCACCCCACCCGCGTCCTCCATGCCCAGTGAAGACTGGACCGACGCCGTACCCATAATGCAGGTCAACAACTCCTACCTCGTCACGGCATCGGGAACCGGCCTTCTTGTGGTGGACCAGCACGCCGCCCATGAAAGGGTTCTTTTCGAGCAGATCCTCGAATCGATGCAGGGAGCGGAGGCAGGGGGGAGGCAGCTGCTGCTGCTTCCCGAGGCGCTCGAGCTCGACACCGAGGGGCTTGCCCTGGCGGAGCTGTACGGCCCTCTCATCGTTCAGGCGGGCTTCGACATGAGGATCACGGGAAACAGGCTCGAGATCCTTTCGGTCCCCGTGGGGGTTCACCGCGGGGCCGAAGCCGTTCGGGAAGTGCTTGCCTGCTTCGCTTCCGGCGCCGACGCCTCACTTTCACAGCAGGAGGTCCTGGCCGCGGCAACAGCCTGCAAGGGTTCGGTGACATTCGGTCAAAGGCTCGGCCGCGAGGAGATCAGAACTCTCTTCCACAGGCTTTTCGCCACCTCCGACCCCTTTCACTGCCCGCACGGAAGGCCGACCCTCGTCGAGATAACCTTCGAGGAACTGGAGAAGCGATTTGGCAGGTGACCGCATACCCGTTCTGGTTGGATGCACCGCCTCGGGGAAAAGCGCGGCGGCCATGGCGTTCGCACTTGGCCACACCGGGGTCGAGATCGTGAACGGCGATTCCCGGCAACTCTACAGGGGAATGGACATCGGCACCGCCAAACCCGGCGCCGAAGAGCGCGCGATGGTTCCCCATCACCTTCTCGACGTCGCCGACCCCGACACCATTCTGTCCGCGGGATGGTACGCCCGGCGGGCGCGGGAGACACTGGATGACATAGCGGGCAGGGGAGGACGTCCCCTGATAGTAGGGGGAAGCGCCCTGTACCTTATGGCCCTGGCCGGCATGACCGACCCCCTTCCATCACGGAACGACGACATGAGAAGCGCCCTCACAGATCTCGAAAAAAGCTCTCCGGGAGCCCTTTACCGCATCCTCCGCTCACTGGACCCGGAAACCTCCGTGGCGCCCACTGACACGGTGCGGCTGCTCCGCTCACTCGAGATCTGCCTTCAGAGCGGTTCAAGGGCCTCCGATCTCAGGCAGGGAGGCAACGTTTCGGACTCGTACATGTTCGTCATGCTCGAGTCCGAAGCCGTAACCCTGCGCACCCGCATCGACCGGAGGGTTGAACTGATGGCGGGGAACGGGCTGCTCGCCGAGGTCGAGGGGCTCGTGAGGGCCGGTTACGGCCGTGAGCCGGTGCTTGGCCACACCATAGGCTACCGTGAGATGCTCGATCACATGGACGGCCTTTGTTCGCTCGAGGAAGCCGTCAACGCGATCAAAACGAACACCTGGCGTTACGCCAGGCGTCAAAGGAACATGTTCAAAAGGCTGCCCGGACTTCTGCGGGTCGGATCACCGGAAGCGGCAACAGCTCTACTGGATGGGAGAGGGGCCGATGGAAAGGGAAAATGACAGGGCTCTTGAGCACCTTCCTCTCGAGGAGGTGAAGCTTTCCGACATTTACGTGACACCCGCCCCGGCCACCTGGGTCTTCTCGCAGGAGAACGAAGGTCCCCAGCCTCCCCCCGTTCTCGTCGAGCAGGACCGGGGGCTGGTGCTGGTGGGCAACCATCGCACGTTCTGGCGTGCGGCCGCCATGAATCGCTCAACCATCCGCTGTCTTGTTGTGAGAAGCGCTGTTCAGGTTGGTCCGGCCCACGAGTCGATAAGCAATGCCGCTGAGGAGCCGCTGCTTTTCCAGGGTCTGCTCAGGGCGGGTATTATCGAAAACCGCAGCCGGCTCGCGGACATGCTCGGCTTTTCCAGGGCAAGGGTGACGCAGGTCCTCAACCTTCTCAAACTGCCCGAAGAACTCAGACGGGAGGTCCTGGCCGACGACTCTATCACCGAGTACCAGCTTCGTCCACTGATAAGGCTTGAGAGCGCCGATCGTCAGATCTCGATGTTCCGTGAACTTTTGAGCAGAAAACTCACCGGAAGGCAGATGGCCCTCTTCGCCGAGACTTCCACCGTCCACGAGGCCCCCGGGCCGGCCGATACCCCGCCTGTCAAGGAGGCCGCGACCACAAGGGAGGAACTCGAGGCCGTATTCTCGGAACTCCCCCAGCCCCCGAAGAAGGAGGAGAAGGCACCGGTCAGGACCCCGAAGGATACCCCCGCGCCAAGGTTCACCGCCGTCGACGACACCCCTGCGGGCAACATCCTTCAACTCCTTTCGGGGCTCGGAACCCTCAGGGAACCCGGATGGAAGGCCGCGGCCGCCGAAGCCGGCGCCGACCAGCTCGACATGCGGTTCCTCGAAGGGGTCTCACTGCTTCGCAGGGGGCTTTTCACCGCCGCGATGGACACGCTCAGCGAAGTCATACGCCGGTCACCCGACTACAGCGCGGCATGGTTCTTCATGGGCAAGTGTGCGAACCTGACGGGCGCCCTCAACGACGCCGAGGACTATCTGCGGAACGCGGTGGAGAGGGATCCGAACCAACCGGATTTCCACATGGAACTGGCCGTTGTCCTCGAGAAACAGAAGCGCGACACCGAAGCCCTCTCATTGTTCCGCAAAGCCAACGCCCTTCGAAAGGCCATGCGCAGGAATGAAAAAGCTTAGCGCGGCGCTGCCCCTGATCCTTGCTTCATGCGCAAGGGTGGTCGCGCCGGCAGGGGGTCCGCTCGATACCGAGCCTCCGCTGTTCCTCGGAAGCACGCCTCCCGCTGGTCTTGCGGATCATCTGCCGCAGAGGGTTGTTCTGGAGTGGAGCGAGCGCATCGAACCCTTCAGCGCCGTTCCGCTCATCTTCCCCGATGTGCCGCACTCGGTCGTCTTCGGGGGCAGGACCATGCAGATCACAATCGATTCACCGCCCCCGGGCGCCATGCTGACACTGCTCCTTCCCGGAGGTCTCTCCGACACCAGGGGCAACGGCTCCCCCGAACCACTGAACCTGGTCTGGACGACCGCGGATACGGCTTCGACCTCGAAGCTCACGTTCCAGGCGTCACTTCAGGGGGGCGGGGAAGCCCCGCCTGCGGCGGTTGTCAGGCTTCAGTCCCTTCCGGACACAACGGTCTTCACCCGGGGGGCATTCCCCGACACTCTCGGGTACGGAGAGATCCCGTGGCTTGCACCGGGGGATTACCGCATCCTGGTGTTCGATGACCGCGACGGCAGCAGGACCTGGGAAGACCAGAACGAACCGGGTGTGGCCTCCGAGTTCACCCTCGAGCCGGGGGCCGGGCTTCATCTCGACCTCGTGATGGCCGTCGTCGATTCCGTGGGTCCCTCCATTTCCGACGCCAGCGCCCTCAATACCCACCAGATCCTCCTTGAATGGAACGAGGAGCTTTCCCGGACTGTCCCCGCCCCTGATCACTTCCGGATCAATGCGGCCGGGGAGGGGGAGGTCGAGCTCCTTGGTGTCTCGCACATGCCGGGAAGAACCAGGGGAAGGCTTCTGCTGCACACGGGGGGCATGCCCGACACGCTCATCACGCTCCATGCATCGGGTGTTTCCGACCTGATGGGAAACAATTCCCGTCCCGACAGCATCTCCTTCTGGGGCACCGACACACTCCCTTCCGAGGAGTTCACCGTGGTCTCCGTCTTTCCCGCGGACGGACTTTCCGATGTCAACCCCGCCGGACCCTACTCGATCACCCTCAACGCCTGGGTTCCGCTCGACAGCCTTGCCTCCCGCTGGTCCATAACCAGGGTGTCCGACAGCACAAGGGTCGAGGGCACCTGGAGCCGGCCCGACGCAGTCACCTTCCTTTTCACGCCGGACCAGCACCTCAGCGGCCAGAGGCAGCACCGGGTCGATCTCGCACCCGGTCTTGCGACCCTCTGGGGCGACTCGCTGCCGGCGCAGTCCTGGGTCTTCTCCACGGCATGGAGCACGCTGCCGGGTTCGGTGCAGGGCACGCTGTCGGGAACGGGACGCGAGACCACTCTCGTCCTCACCCCTGCGGGAGGGGAGGGGCAGACCAGAACCGAAACACTGGCACCGGGACCCTACACCCTCGATGCGGTTCCCGGCGGCCGTTACACCCTGGCGGCCTTCGTCGACACGAACGGCAACGGTTCCTGGGACACGGGAGAACCCTACGGAGCCTGGCCCGGAGTGCTCGAAGTCTTTCCGGGATTTCCGACGCTGGAGGTCAACATTGCTGTTCTGCCCTGAGAAGAGTTTCATGCCCGGGACATGCACCGGCTGCGGGACATGTTCGAAGGTCTGTCCGTCCCGCGCGGTCGTTACCGGCCCCGACAGGAAGGTCACAGGTTTTCTGAAGACCTGCATCGGCTGTGGCCATTGCGCAGCCTACTGCCCTGCAAACTCCTTCGGCCTCGAAAGCCCCGTTCGCCGCGGTTCCTCACCGGAAGACCTCATGGCGCTTTTCCGGTCGAGAAGGAGCTGCAGGCTCTTCCTGCCCGAACCGCTCCCGGATGAAAGACTGAAGCAGCTGCTCGAACCGGTCGGCTTCGCTCCCACGGGAACCAACTCGCAGGGAGTCGCCGTCGTTGCGGTCAGGGGCGTCGAGGCCATCCAGGAACTGGCGGTGAAGCCCGTCAGGAGGTTCCTGCGCCCGTTCGCCGGGCTTGCGAAGCGTTCCGCGTACAGCGGGTACATCGGGGATTTCATGGGCGGAGGCGATCCCATAACTCACAGGGCGCCCTGCCTTCTTCTCTTCTTCGTTCCCCGGAAGAACACCACACCCCGTGAGGACGGGGTGATTGCTGCCACCATGGTTGGCCTGAACGCCGAGGCCATGGGGTTGGGATGCCTCTGGAACGGAGTATTGAAGGCCCTTTATCCGTTCCTTACGGGGCTTCGGAAGTTGAGACCGGGGGGAACGGCCCTGAGAGCCGTCCTGTGCGTTGGCGAAAGAAGGCTCGCCCCCCTTCGTGAGGTTCCCGGGAGAGACTGGAAGACATTACCGTAAACCACTGAGGCAGAAGGGGAGAACATGCTGGCCAGATACATCGCGGTGGGCTGCTACACTGTTTTCATCGTAGTGATCGGGCTTCTGGGGCACAGAAGGACCAAGAACTTCAACGACTACCTCCTCGGGGGAGGGAAGGTGGGTCCCTGGATGACCGCCTTCTCCTACGGGACCGCATACTTCTCCGCCGTGCTCTTCATCGGGTTCGCCGGAAGCATCGGCTGGGGTTTCGGGCTTTCCGGGCTGTGGGTCGCCCTGGGCAACTCCATCATCGGGGTGCTCGGGGTCTGGCTGCTTCTGGGCAACCGGATCAAGCAGGCCGCAGTCAGGTACGACGTCTACACCATGCCGGGCTTCCTCGAGGCCAGGTTCGGCTCCCGCGCGATCAAGGTGTTCACCTCGATCGCCATCTTCGTTTTCATGATCCCCTACACCGCCGCGGTCTTCATGGGCCTCAGCTACCTCTTCGAGGTCACCTTCTCGCTGCCCTACTTCTGGGTGCTTCTCTTCATGGGGGTCTTCACGGGGGTGTACCTCGTTCTCGGGGGCTACAAGTCCATGTCCATGATCGACGTCTTCTTCGGAATGATCATGACGGTGGGCGTCATCGTGCTTCTGGTCTTCACTCTGAGAAGCGGCGGGGGACTGGGGAGCATCGTCGAAAACCTCAGGGGCATCGACGCAAGGCTGGCCTCGCCGGTGGGACCTCCCGGGGTCATTCCCCTCATCTCGCTGGTTTTCCTGACAAGCATTGCGCCCTTCGCGATGCCCCAGCTCGTGCAGAAGTTCTACGCGGTCAAGGATAAAAGGGCAGTGAAAATAGGCATGACGGCATCCACGGTCTTCGCGCTGCTTGTAACGGGCACCGCCTACTTCGTGGGTTCCCTCACCAGGCTCTTCCTCTCACCCGCGGCAAACCCCGCCGCCTTTACGGCGGCCGGCGCGCCCAACTTCGACGCACTCATGCCTGAAATGCTGTCAACTGTCGTTCCCCCGGCACTTTCCGTGGTGATCCTCCTTCTGATCCTCTCCGCTTCAATGTCCACTCTCGCTGCCCTTGTACTCATCTCCAGCTCGACGCTCACCGTCGACTTCTACAGGGGCATGGTGAAGCCCGGAGCCAGCGACAGGACCCTCACCGGCCTGATGAGGTTCGGAAGCGCGTTCTTCATCCTTCTTTCGATGCTTCTGGCGCTGCTCAGGCCCGCGGTGATAGTCACGATACTCTCCATATCATGGGGCGCCATTGCGTCGGTCTTCCTCGGACCCTTCATCTGGGGCATACTGGGCGAGCGCATCACCAGGGCGGGCGCACTCGCCTCATCGTTCCTTGGTCTTTTCACCTGCATGACCCTGTTCGTGGTCCTCGGCCCAGGGAAAACCCCCATGGCCGGCTCGCTCGGCATGGTGGTGTCACTCCTCGTCCCGGCCCTCTTCCTGCCGTTCACCAGGAGGAGGGCGGCATAGAACCGGGGGCATCACTGGAACGGCTCGGCAACCCGGAGAAGGCGAAAACCTTCCAGCGCTTCTTCAGGACCGGGCCGGGTCAGTACGGCGAGGGTGACGTCTTCAGGGGCATATCGGTGCCCGTTCTGAGGGACCTTGCGAAACGCCACAGGGACCTGCCCGCAGAAGAGGCCGGGCAGCTTCTTGATTCACGTTTTCACGAGGACAGGCTTCTTGCCCTGTTCATACTCATCGGCCATTTCAAGCGCGGGGGAGCACGGCAAAAGGCCGGCATCTTCGACCTCTACCTCAGCAAAACGAACCGGATCAACAACTGGGACCTGGTGGACGCCTCCGCCGAACACATACCCGGCGCGTTCCTGTGTGGGACAGGGACCGTGCCCCCCTGCATTCGCTTTCACGCTCGGAAAGCCTGTGGGAACGCAGGATCTCCATAATCGCAACCTTTCATTTCATCAGGAGGGGCGATTTTGCAGATACCCTGGCCATATCTGAGAACCTGCTTGCGGACAGGGAGGACCTGATCCACAAGGCCGTGGGCTGGATGCTCAGGGAGGTGGGGAAGAGGAGCATGGAGGCGGAGGAGGCCTTTCTGAACGAGCACTGCCGAACCATGCCCCGCACGATGCTGCGCTACGCCATCGAGAAGTTCCCGGAAGGGCTGCGGCAGGAATACCTGAAAGCGAAGGAATCGCAGAGGGGTGCACGATGCACTGGTGCATGATCGAGCTCACGATCAAGTGCCCGCGCTGCGACGCTTCAGTCCACGTCGACGCCCCCCGTCAGAGCTTGCTGTGCGGCAAGTGCATGTCGGAGATCGATTTTCCCGTCGAAGTCTGGCGGGACACCCTCAGTGGGGCGCTGTCGGGCGTAAAGCACCTGAAGACGGGGGAGGGGAACCAGAGCACCATCTTCGGCCATTTCAACATGAGCCTTCTCTACGGCAAGCTCGTTCCGTACTGCCCGGACTGCAAGCGTGACTTCGATCCCGAGGGCGACAGGGAAGGCGGTCACCTCAAATGCAGGGACTGCGGGAGCGTCATGGCGATACGTGAGGCGCCCCCGTGGTTCAGGGAGGCTGTTCCAAGGGCAGGGCTCGTTGCAGGGGGAACTCCTGAGGGAAAGGCTCAGGGGTCCCATGGTATCGACAACCCTTCGGGGGGCGCGGTGGCCCTGAGCTGCCCGAAGTGCGCGGCCTCCCTTCTCATCGACGGAAGGGAAAGGCTCGTGCCCTGCGGTTACTGCAACACAAGGGTGTACCTGCCCGACGACCTCTGGCTGAGGCTTCACCCCGCGAACATGAAAACCCGCTGGTTCATCGGTTTCTGAGAAAAAAACTAATCCGTCAGCTTCACGAACAGGGTGCCCAGCGTCCGTGAAGGCGCGCTTGGTACCGCCACGCAAACCCCGGCGGGAATAGTGTTTCCTTCTCGCGCAGGAAGAGGGTATGCAGATGTCACAGGAAGAGCTCCCTAAGGCCGCCAGGGGAGAGGGCTTCTGATGCTGCTCCTGTCGGCGCCGGTCACCATGAGATTCCTCCACTGGAGGAGCTGGGCCACCGAGTAGAGGCTCATGTCGATGCGACCTATCGCGTAGAGCCCGAATTCGTCCCCGTACACACGGGAGAAGTTCGTCATCATTCCGTCGACGATGTAGGCGGTTGTGGCTGAAGGCCTGCCGTTCCATGTCATCCGGGACATCGCGGTCTGGACTTCGCCGGTCCTGGGGACGGATCCGCCGGGATAGGCAAAGGCCCTGACCTCACCCGTCCGCAATCCGAGGAGGGGTCTGAAGCGGTTCAAGGCGCCGTTGACCTGGTTCTTCCAGCCTTCGGCAGGGAGACGGTGGAACGAGGTGTGGTTGAGGGAGTGGTTGCCGAGTTCATGGCCCATGTCCAGCAGGTAATGGAACTTCTCCATGGAGTCGCGGCCGAAGGGGACCTTGTCCCAGCTCACGAAAAAGGTCACACCGCCCCCGAAGTCGGGATGGTCTTCCAGGAAGCCCTGAACGATCCCGAGAGCGCTTGCGGGGTCGGGCAGTTCCGTTCCCGGAAGGAGACGGAAGTTGTCCTCCCAGCCGTCATCGAACGTCAGCATCACGGGTCTTTTGCCGGCCGGGACATGCATGAGCCCGTTCTCGATGTCGCGGGGGGTGATGAGGAAGAAGCCGTTCTCGTAAAGGGCCTGGAGATCGTTTGAGAGCCTGTAGGTCGAAACCCCGTACTGAACCGGGGGGTTGCTCACGTGATGGTAGCAGAGCACAGGTATGCCGCTGGGAAAGTCTTCCGGATCGGGTTCGACGTACTCGAGCGGGGGGGCCGTGAAGAGCCCCGCAGCGATGAGGCAGAACGGAAGGAATGCCGTCATGATGAGGGTATCACCGTGAACCTGTCCAGCTCCACCCTGATGCCGGCATCGATGAAAACGCCCGCAACGCCCATGGCGGGCATTCTGAGGCGGACCACCTGGATGAGTTGCCCGTTCACGAAGAAGTCGATGTAGCTGCCGTGAACCTGGGCTGACAACTCGACCGAAGGCATGGAGAAGGGGAGGAGCCTGCTCCGCTCGAAGCTGCCGAGTCCCATGACCGTGAACCACATTCCGTTGCGGCATTCCTGAACGGTGTACTGCCCCCGTGAGTTCACCCCCAGAAGGACGAAGTTCCTTTCATCGGCCGCCCTGAGAACCAGCCCAACCACGGAATGAAGCGGCGCTTCGACAAGGTTGAACCTGGCTTCGACCATTCCGTCACGGACCAGGCCGGCGGTGCTGAGGAGCACGACGGGTTCGATGCCCGGGAGATTGTCGATCTGGAGGGCTCCGCCGTAGGTCTCGTAGGGGACGTATTGGCCGAAGGGGCGGTCTAAGGAGCTGTCGAAGAGGCAGTTCACCAGGGTATCGCCGGGAACGAGCGGAGTTGGGGGGACGTCATCCGGGGATGGCTGTCCCGCTGTCGGAGGGACGCCCCTTATGGAACCAGCGAAAAAGCCGCTTGTCCTGGAGTCCCTTCCACAGGATGCGACCAATGGAAGCAGGATGAGGATCGGAAGTGGGATCATGGAGACCGGAACCGGGTATTTTTTCATGAGCGGTTTTCCATTAGGGTTGTGGTGAAGAGAAAGGGCGGGAATCCATGCGAAAAACTAAGGTTGCCCTGCTTCTTTGTCCAGTGCTTTCCTGCGGGACGGGCAACGGAGACGGCGCGGCCATTCCTTCCCTCCCGGATCCCGCCGCTTTCATGGCTGGCGCAGGGGTAACGGTGACAGCCACGGAGGTCGGGAACCGCATGGAACCGTTGTTCCTTGACGGGACGGACCAGCTTGTCCTTGATTCGGTGACGACCGCCGCAACGGTGGAACCGGGCGACACACTGGCAAGGCTCAGGGACCCGGTCAGCACTTTCATCGAGTCGAGGATCTCCATGGAAGCGGCACTCGAGGAAGCCCGGGGGAATGCCGCTGGTGCTGACAGCCTCAGACGCATACTCGAGTCACCGCCGTGGTTCAGGTACCTCATCTCGGACCGTGCGGGTTCGGTGACCTTCCCCCGCCCCGGTGCCCTTCTGAACCCCGGCGACACCGTGGCATTGATAAGCACGGTCCTTTCGAACGATTCGCTCTGGGTGCTCCGGCCGGCCCTCCCCCTTGACTTCTGGCCTCCCGTCCCGGGTCTCGTCCTCACACAGACCTCGCCCGACAGCGCAGTGGCGGAGGGGATCGCTCCGGCGCACAGTTTCATCCTTCCCGGAACGTGGGAACTGCCGGCCACGGCCCTGAGGGAGGCCGGGCTTCTTATATTCGTGCTCAGCGCCTCGGGAGACAGCCTTCCCGTGAGGATCCTGGGCGAATCGCCCGCGGGAGTGTACGTATACTGCGAGGAATCACTTGATTCGCTGCCCCTGGTCCCATGGGCGGCCCGAAGGGAGTAATACGGAATGACACGGATCGGCTTCAGCTCATCCTTCGATCATCCCAGGATCTCGCGGGACACCGTGGATCAACTGCTTCTGTTCAGGAAGCAGGGACGGCTCGGGTTCATGGAGCTTCCAGGCAACGAGCCCCTCCTTGACGCATCACTGGAAATGGCTTCAAATGCTGCTTCCATGGGCAATACAATGCTTGTCTGCGGGATCGGTGGTTCAAGCCTGGGCCTCAGGGCCCTGCTCTCGGCCCTCGGCAACCCATCAGGCAGGTCGGTCAGGGTCCTCGAATCACCCGACACGAGGCTTCTGAGGGGCGTAACCGAAACCTGCGACCCCCGTGACACAACGCTTGCCGTGATCACGAAGAGCGGCGGCACATCCGAAACCCTCTCCCTGTTCATGAAACTGCACCCATGGATCGGATGCGATTCGAGGGTCTTCGCGGTGACCGACCCGGAGCGGGGAGACCTCAGGAAGCTTGCGACTGACCGCGGCTTCCACACTCTTCCCGTTCCCCCGGCAGTTGGCGGACGATACAGTGTTCTCAGCCCGGTGGGGCTCTTCCCGGCGGCCTTCGCCGGAATTGACGTGAGGTCCGTTCTGGCGGGAGCGGGTGGAATGCTGGACGACTTCCTCGAAAACGGCCCCGACAGCACCGCGGGAAGGGTCGCGGCAGCTTGTCTCGACTGCTTTCACACCCATCCCGTGCATGTTTTCATGCCCTACACCGATCTCCTTTACGATACTGCGCTATGGTTCGCGCAGCTCTGGGCCGAAAGCCTCGGAAAGGCCCGCAGCCTCGACGGAACACCGACCTGCACCGGTCAGACCCCGATTGCCTGCCGCGGCCCCTCCGATCAGCACTCGCTGGTCCAGCTTTTCATGGAGGGCCCGATGGACAAGATGTTCACCATCGTCGGCGAGACTCCCCCTGAAAAAGGCAGGGTCGTCCCCGGACCCTACTCTGAATACCCTTCGATGTCGTTCCTTGAAGGAAGAAGCCCCGACGAGCTGCGCAGCGCGGAGGAAGAGGCAACCGCCTCGGCCCTTGTTGAACGGGGGCTTCCAGTCTGCCGTCTTTCCATTCCGGCGGTTTCAGCGGAAGTGATGGGGGCGGTGTTCATGCTGTATCAGATCGCCACGGTACTCACGGGACTCGCCCTGAACGTGGACCCCCTCGACCAGCCCGGGGTGGAGCGGGGGAAGATCCTCACCTTCAGGGCCATGGGAAGGGCGGGCTTCTGACGGCATCCCTTCTGCTCTGCGTCATGTCCGTCACTGGCGGACACCTCTCCAATGACTGGTACATGCTTCTGGAGGATCGCTGGGAATGGAGCGCGACAGCTCCATACCTTGCTTCCGGCGGCTTTGCAGGGGTGCTTTCGGACGGGATGCCCCTGGTTCCGTTCGGGGCCGCCCCCGTTCCACCCTCGACTGAAAGACGCCTCACCGCAGTCGCCAATCCAATCGAGTCCGGGCTCTGGTCGGGCGGGGAGTGGTGCCTCGTCCATGAGTACCCGGAGCTTCCGGAAAGCCTTCTCCAAAGCGGCATTTCCCTTCTCCAGAACACTGAACAGCGCAGCAGGTACGCCGTGTACCTTCGCCGAAGGCTTCCCGGAACGCTCCTGGGCTCGTTTTCCACCTCGAGGGGCGATTCCGCCGGCGTTTCCATGGTGAGGCTATCGAGGGCTCCCATTGGGGCGTACGGGCTTTCATGGGAGGATGGCTACTCGATCGGAGCCGGTTTCGCTCCGGGACCGGCCAGGATAATGGGCGGCTTCTCCCGGCTTTCCCCGGGCGACAGAAGGCCCTCGATCCTCGGTGAGTTCAAAACATACCCTGGAAAGGTATTTCTGGAAGCCGGGCTTGGAACAGCCTGGTCGGATCCTGACATCCTCTGGCGTGCGGCACTGCTTGCGGGAGTTTCGATCGATCCGGTCATCATCTCTTTGCATGGGGATATAAACGACAGCTCCAGCGTTGCTTCCATGGGTGTTTCGTATCCCGAACTTCTCTCCGCCGGTCTCTCCGTTCCCGACTCGGGAGAGGTGAGGGGCTTCATGACGGGCCGTATCGGAGCATTCGGTCTATCCGCAAGGTTCGGTGATGTTTCCCGTGCCGCCGCCTCACTCGGGCTTGAGAACGACCTCATTCGGGGAATGGGAGCGGCATGCTGGGATTTCGACAGCGACTCGCTCAGCCTTGCCGCCTGGGCGCTTCCCGGTGTGAACTGGTACAGGGCCCGCATCGAGGCCGGCGCGAGGGCACGCGCCGGTATGAACGGTGCAGGTTCCTGGGAGGGGGTTTTCGACGGCCTTCTGGCCTTCACTCTCCGCACTTTCTCATTCGCACTGGCCATTGAGGACTTCACATCGGCCGAAGGCACTTCCTGGACCTTCGGTGTCACCTGGAGCTTCAGCGACGCCCCGCCCGAGTACGGAGGGGAGGAGGGGGAGAGATGACAGGTGTTCCAATAGGCGTCCTGGCAAGTGGCAGGGGCAGCAATTTTTCGGCCCTCGTCAGGGGAGACACGTCACCCGGTTTCGTGCGGGTGCTTCTTTCCGACGATCCCGGCGCTCCCGCGCTCGTCCTCGCCCGTGAACTGGGGGTGGAGGGGGCTTACCTCTACCCCGGCCCCCGCAGGACCCGTTTCGATGAGGCGTGTGAGAAGGAATGGGCACAATTTCTCCTTGCAAGGGGTGTTGAACTGGTATGCCTGGCGGGTCTGATGAGGGTGCTGAAGGGCCCCCTCCTTGATGCGTTCCCCGGACGGATCCTGAACATACATCCCTCGCTGCTCCCGTCATTCCCCGGCCTCGACGCACAGGGACAGGCAATCAGGCACGGAGTGAAGGTGTCGGGATGCACCGTTCACTACGTCGACAGAGGAGTGGACACGGGACCCATCCTTCTGCAGACCCCTGTCAGGGTCAAACCGTGCGACGACCGCGAGTCTCTTTCCGAACGGATCCTCAGGGCCGAGCACCTGCTCTACCCAAAAGCCGTCAGGCTGCACCTCCAAAGGGAAGCCCCGCGCAGCTGAATCACCGGCGCCCCTTGAAGATTGGCGCGATTCCATAGATATTCCGGGTGTCAGGTAAACAGGGAAAGGCGGTTCCGGTGGCATTCTCCGTGGCGGGGTTCATCTGGCTTCTACTGCTGGGTGTACCCGACGATCCCATACCCGCTGAACCCGCATTCCCGCTCATGGTGAACGGCAGCCCGCTTTCCGCGCACATGGCTGCATTCATCGCTGAAGCCGGTTCACAGGTGCATGTTTCGTGCCCGGATTCGGTTGAGTGGGCTTTCGCTGACGAAAGGGGTTCGGGACGCGAGTTCAGCTTCATGCTTTCCCGGAACCATGGCGTGTTCTCGCTCACTGCCCGGAACGGATCATCCATCCAGGAGTGGGCCGTCCTGGTCCCGGTCGACGGAAGCAGGATGCGCACCACAACGCTGAATTCATACCCGATGGGTTTTTTCGGGGGAACCGGGGCGGTCACAAGGCGCCACATTCCGGACCGCTTCATCGAACTCAATGGCTCCACCATCGGAACGAGGCTCTCGACCCACTTCGTCATAAGCGACTTCCTGTGCACCATCCGTGGCGACTGGCCCCAGTACATGGCCCTCGACCTTCGGCTCGTACAGAAGCTCGAAGCCCTTCTTGCCGAGGTCAGGAACTTTTACCCCGAGGCCAGGGATGTCCACATCATCAGCGGCTTTCGCACACCGGCCTACAACGCGGCCATAGGCAACGAAACCGACACGTCCCTTCACCTTTACGGCAAGGCGGCCGATTTCTGGATCGAGGGCTGGCCCGGGAACGACCTCATGGACGATGTCGACCGCAACAAGAGGATAGACGTCTACGACGGCGAATACCTGATAGGGCTCGTCAGGGCCCTCGAGGCCCGGGGGGACGTTGCCGCGGGCGGCGCCTCCGCCTACAGGTGGACCGAATCCCACGGGCCCTACGTTCACGTCGACACCAGGGGCAGCGCGGCCCGATGGCAGACCAGGCGAAGCCTGGTTACCGACCCCGTGATCTGATCCACCGGAAGGAACGGTTTTGAAATCCAACCAGTACCATGTCGTGCTTTTCTCGATCGTTGTCCTGTGCCTTGCGGTGAGCCTCTTCACACTCGCCGGCTCCACCGGGCGAATGCGTGCCTACTGCTCGATCATCGAGGCCAGGCACGCAAGCGATTCCCTGTCGCTGGACACCCTGACTGCGGTGAACGCTTTCCTGGTCTCCGGGCTGGACTCGCTGCGGATACTCAGGTACCGCAACGACAGCCTCACGGCGCGTCTCACCGAGGCAGACCTTGCCCTGACCTACCCGGGCTACTATCTGGTGATCGACGCAACGCAGAACCGCTTTCATCTGCGAAGGGGGAACATCCTCGTCCGCTCGGGCTTCGTTGGCACCGGCAAGGGCTGGACGGAGAGCTCCGCCGGACAAGCCTGGGATTTCAGCACGCCCAGGGGGCTTCGCCATGTGCTCTACAAGACCCAGAATCCCTACTGGTACCGTCCGGACTGGTACTGGCAGGAGCAGAGCCTGAGACCTCCCACCCCCGGACAGGAGGTCACGATACCCGAAGGCCTGAGCTGGGAGGAGCAGATCAGCTACTTCAACGATTCGCTGACATCATCGGAGCGGGTCTGGGTCAGGGTTGTTCCCGGCGCCCTCGGGAGCTACGCCCTCGACCTCGGCGGCGGCATACTCCTGCATTACGGCGTGGGGAGGGGCCTCAACGTGAGCCACGGATGCATCCGGCTGGCAACTGACGATCTCGAGGCCATATTCAGAACACTCGAGATCGGTTCGCCGGTTCTCATATACTGACACCTTTCAAGACGGGAGAACACTTGCTCTCAGGCATCATCGGAACGCGCGGAAAGGCCGAGAAGAACGCGGTACTCCTCATAATCCTGTGTGCCGTGTGCGCGGTGCTGCTGATGCTGTTCATCCCCGGGATGCGCGGGGGCGGGGTGGAACCGACGGGATCATCCTCCGGACACGCCGCTCTCCCGGCGCAGGAAGCGCCTGCCGTCTCGAGAGAACTGCCCGTTGAGTGGCCCCAGGCCGGATTCAGCTCTCTCGGGAACCCGGCGTGGGGGGAGGGGGTCAGGGCTCCCTTCGAACAGATCTGGAAACTCGAGACCGGGTACGAGTTCTTCTCCGCGCCCGTCCTTCTCGACAGCGTTCTGTACGTGGGATGCAACGACATGAACTTCAGGGCGATCGATGCGGGAAGCGGCAGGGTTCTATGGAGCCACGCCGTTGTCTGCGGCCTTTCAGGGGGCGCCTCCGGTGACGGGTCAAGGATCTGGTTCGGCGGGCAGGACGGCATCGTCTACTGTCTCGACCGGACGAGCGGCCAAACCATCTGGACTTCCGGCCTTGGCTACCATGTCTTCAGCGACGCCGCTCTTTTCCGCGACACCATAATCCTTGCGGGGACGAGCATGGGCGGCGTTGCGGCGCTGCACGCGGGAACCGGAAGGCTTCTCTGGGACCGGGAACTCGACGGCCTGGTGCTTGGTCCCGCCGTAAGCGACACCATTGCCGTCTTCGTGACCGAGAGCGGTGATGTGGCGGCCTTCACCCCCACAGGAACGATTCTCTGGAACAGGAGCTTCACTTCTCAGCCCTCGGCGCCGACGATCTGCGGCCCGGCGGTCTTCATCGGTTTTTCGAGCGGCAAGGTCCTGTCTTTCAGCCTGAGCGGGGGAGAAACGCTCTGGGAAACCCAACTGCCGGACGTGTCGGGGAGAACCGTCGTATCAAGGCCTGTCTCAGCGGGATCAATGCTCCTTGCAGGCACGTGCGACAGCAGGCTCGTCTGCCTGGACAGGGAGACGGGCATTCTTCTCTGGGAAACCCCTTTCGAGAACTGGATGCAGGTTCCACCGGTTGTCTGCGACACCCTGGTCTACGCATCATGCGACGACAGACGCCTTCATGTGCTGAGTCTCAACTCCGGGCAGCCCCTCGAATCGGTCGAACTCGATGGCTATTCCGGAACCCAGCCTGTGATCGCAGGCGGGGTTCTCTACCTGGGCACCGCCGGCGGACGCTTCGTTGCCCTCAGGGGAACCCCGCCCGAAGAGGGGGAAGCGGACAGGTGAAGCAGACCTGGATACCCAGCGGCTACATCCTCGTGGCGGGACCGCCGAACACCGGAAAGTCGTCACTCTTCAATGCGATGACAGGCCTGGGAATATCACCGGTCAGCGAAAGGCGCCGGACCACGACCTTTCCCATCACGGGTATCTGCAGCGCAGGGGGTTCCCAGGCCTGCTTCGTGGACATGCCCCCACTGGAGGCCGATACCGATACCGATCCCCGCTGGACGGCTGCCTGCGACGCGGTCATCCTCGTGCTTGACGCCAGACGCTGCATGAATGACTATATGCTTCCCTTCGTGCAGGACTTTCTGCACACCGTCACCGGAAAGCCCCTGATCGTTGCACTCGGTCACGGAGACCACCTCCGGGCGAACCTGAGGGCGGCGCTTTCCCTTCAGGCCGGCTTCGAGATGAACTGCGCCGGGGTCGTCACTGTGTGTCCCCCCATGCGCATGGGAGTTCAGAAGCTTCGCGCCATTGCCATGAGCGCTCTCCCTCTCCGGGAAAGGCTTTTCCCCGGGGGAGTAACCTCGCTCAACTCCGGAAGGTTCCTGGCCTCACAGGCCATCAGGGCACTTCTGGGAACGGTTCTTCCGGAAGATGTGGCCGGAACGACCGCGGTCCAGATCGAGGAGTACTCGGCAAGGAACCGCAAGCTCTACGTAAGGGTCAACCTTCTCGTGGCCAGGTCTTCCGACAAGGGCACGGTCATAGGCAGAAAGGGGCAGACCCTCGCCCGCATCCAGCAGGAAGCCGAGGCGGTGCTCACCGAACTGACCGATCTCCCCGTCCAGAGCGAGATATGGGTGAAGGTCAGGGAAGACTGGCCCGGCAACCGGGCCGACCTTCTGGAGTTCGGCTATGCCGACTGAAACCGCGGCACCCGAATCCACCGCATGCCGGGTGACACTGTCCGACTTCGAAGGTCCGCTCGATCTCCTGCTCTTCCTTATCCGCAGGGACGAACTGGACATAACGCTGATACGGGTGTCCGAGGTCGCGGGGCAGTACCTTGCATACATAAGGAATGCCGTCGAGCTGAACATAGATGTCGCGGGGGAGTACCTGGTGATGGCTGCAACCCTTACCAGGCTGAAAAGCCGTTCCCTTCTGCCTTCACAGAGGGACCAGTCCGATGACTCACAGGACCCCGGCAAGGCGCTTCTCAGACAGCTCATACTGTACAGGGCCTTCAGGGAAGCCGCAGCCGAGCTTCGTGACAGCGAGGAGACCTGGAGGGACGCCTTTCCGCCGGCGGGAGAGCGGGACAGGTTTCATGATGCGCTCAGGGAGGCGGAGCGGGGAGGGGAGAGCGGTTCGATCCTCGAACTTCTTTCCGCCCTCGAATCCCTGGCCCGCAGGGACGAGCCCGGCCTTCCCCACATGGTCGAAAGACCGGTTCTCTCCATATCCGAGTGCATTGACAGGTTTGCACGGGTCCTTCACTCCGAGGGTGTCTGCGAATCATTCATCGGGGTGCTGGGAGAAAAACCTACCAGGCAGCGAGTTGTATCCTTCTTTGTCGCCCTGCTTGAACTTGTGAAGCGGGGATGGGTCGTATCAAGACAGGTTGGCCCCTTCGGCGGCATCACACTGGAAAGAACCGGAAGATGGGCATGACACTCGACAGGCTGGCGAGGGAGGTCGAGGCCCTTCTCATGGCCTCCGACCGTCCCCTTTCGATCGAAAGGCTCTGCGAACTGACGGGAGCGGGGCTCGAGGCCGTGGAGCAGGCCGTGTCACGCGTTGAGGACGCCCTCTCTTCCGGAGGCCATGCGATGGAGATCGCATACATTGCGGGCGGGTACCGCCTGGTCACTGACCCGGCGCTGGGAACGGTCGTTTCAAGACTCTTCGAAGGCCGCAGACCCGGAAAGCTGACCCGCGCCGCCCTCGAAACCCTCGCCGTGGTGGCCTACAGCCAGCCCTGCACACGCGCGCACGTCGAGGCTGTTCGCGGCGTGAACTGCGACAGCGCAATGAAAACGCTTCTGGAAAGGGATTTCGTGGCCATCTCCGGACGCATGGAAACCCCTGGGCGGCCACTTCTTTACGGAACGACGCAGTCATTTCTCGAGTATTTCGGATTGGCCAGGCTGGAGCATCTTCCGAGGCTTGACGAGATTGGCAACCTTCTCGCCCTGGGAGCCGACGACCTGGAAAAGGCGGCACTCGACCTTTCAAAGGACGGCGAAGATGACCACTGAACATGAACAGATGCGCCTCAACAGGTTTCTCGCAAGATCGGGCCGCGGGGCGCGCAGGTCCGTGGAGGAGAGCATCCGCGAAGGCATCGTGACCGTGAACGGCGTTGTGGCCCGGAATCCGGCGACGAAGGTTTCACCTTCCGACATCGTGAGGTGGGACGGTTCACGGGTTTCCATTCCGCCGGTGTTCGTTGCTGCAATGAACAAACCCGTGGGCATCGAGACCACGATGAGCACCGAAGAGCCGAGGGGGGTGCACACCCTGGCGGGGGGCATGCCCGCCGGCACCCTTCCCGTGGGCAGGCTGGACGTCAGGACCGGGGGCCTGCTTCTCTGGAGCAACGACGGAGACCTCACCTACCGCCTGACCCACCCGAAGTGGAGGGTGGAGAGGGAATACCTTCTGCTCATCCACGGCCCGACCGACCCCCGGGCCATCGAAAGGCTCCGGAAGGGATCGTTCATAGCCCAGGGGCAGTTCTCGAAGCCGGTGTCGGTTGCCAGGGCGGGCGCCGACTCGCGTCTGAAGCTTGTTCTCACAACGGGCAGGAACCGCGAGGTAAGGCGGCTCGCAACCATCTGCGGGATAAACCTCACCGGCCTTGAACGGGTGCGTTACGGCACGATCCACCTGCGCGACATCCCCAGGGGCAAATGGCGCGCCCTTTCCCCGGCCGAGATCGCGGAACTGTATGGGCTGGTTGGGCTCAACGCTTGACTTTCCCCTGCCGGACCGAGATATTTGCGCCACTTTGAACGAGGGGATGTGAAGTTGCCTGCATAGGGTCATAGCGATCGACGGGCCTGCCGCCAGCGGAAAAAGCACCACCGCCAGGCGCGTAGCCGATCTCCTCGGTTTTTCCTTCCTCAACACCGGATCGATGTACAGGGCTTCGGCCCTTGCCGTCAAACGCGCCGGGCTCTCCCTTGAAAAGGGTTCCGAGGCCGCCGCACTCCTCAGTTCCCACACATTCGGATTCACGGCGGAGAACGGGATACTCCTCGACGGCGCCGACGTTACCGGCCTGATCAACACGGCGGAGATGGGGGAGGCCGCAAGCATCCTCTCCGCCCAGCGGGAAGTAAGGGTGTTCCTGGTCAGGCTTCAGCGGCTGTTCGCCGAGGGAAGGGACACGGTCGCGGAAGGCCGCGACATGGGCACCGTCGTCTTCCCCGACGCCTTCATGAAGGTGTACGTCGTGGCCGACGCGGCTGTCAGGGCCAGACGAAGGCTGCGCGACCTCGGCGGCGGCGACATGGGCGAAATGATCAGGCAGGTCATCAGGCGCGACCGCCGCGACCGCTTCAGGGCGGACAGCCCGCTCAGGGTCGCCCCCGGCGCCTACTGGCTCGACGGCACGCACATGTCCCTGGCCCAGCAGGTGGACGATGTCGTAGCCGAGTACAGAAGGCTGGCGGGTGCTCCATGAGGACGAGGTTCATCCACATCATCCACTGGCTGATACGACTCGTTGCAAGGGTCTTTTTCGGGCTGCGGGAAACCGGCCGCGGGAACATTCCGCGCACCGGAGCGGTGATCGTCGCCGCGAACCACATATCGGACTGGGACCCCCCGGTTCTTGGCATGGCTTCGAGCCGTGTTCCATTCTACATGGCCAAGTCCGAGCTCTTCCGGAATCCCCTGGCGGCCTTTCTCCTCAGAAAGCTCGGAGCCTTCCCGGTGAACCGCGACGGGGTGGACACGGCAGCGATACGCACATCACTTTCAATCCTCGCCCAGGGCAACATCCTCGCGATGTTCCCCGAGGGAACACGGAACCGCAGGGGGCGTCTGGGGAGGGCGAAGCAGGGCATCGCTCTCATCGCCAGGCGCAGCGGCGCACCAATAGTGCCCGCGTACATAAGCGGAACGATGCGCCCGCTCAGCGGTTTCCAGGTGGCATTCGGGCCTCCCGTCGCCCCCGGCGAGATAGGAGCGGTTCATGCGAGCGGCGGTTACGCCGCCCTGTCCGACCTCATAATGGAAAGGATTGCCGACACGGGAAGACGCGCCGGCACTTTTACGGGATACGATGACCTGATACCTGATTCGGATAAAGAAGCAACAGTGAACGAAAGGGAGCATTCATGAGTGCAAACGCGGAGAAGGAGTTTATCGTAGGCCTCTCCGAAGAGGACATCGAGGCGATAGAGGGACAGGACTACACAAGGGAGGAACGCAGGATACTCGAGACCCAGTACGACAACACACTGGGCCAGACCGTCCTGCGCGTGGGCACCATCGTTCCTGGCAAGATCATAGCCGCCAACGACAAGGAAGTCCTTGTCAACATCGGCTACAAGAGCGAGGGCGTCATACCCCGCCAGGAGTTCCGCAGCGACGATGAGGTCTCCGAGGGCACCAAGGTCGACGTCTTCATCGAGAAGCTCGAGGACGACGACGGCAGGGTCTCGGTGAGCAAGGAAAAGGCCCATTTCCACAGGGTCTGGAACGACATCAAGGCGGCCTACGACGAGAGCACCGTTCTCAAGGGCACGGTCATCAAGCGGATCAAGGGCGGCCTCACGGTGCGCATCATGGGCGTTGACGCGTTCCTTCCCGGCTCCCAGGTAGCCCTCAGGCAGGTTCCGAACCTCGAGAAATTCTGCGGCGAGGAGCTCGACTTCAGGGTCATCAAGCTCAACAAGAGGCGCCGGAACATCGTCGTCAGCCGCAGGCAGGTCCTCGAGGAAGCCAGAAGCGAACTGAAGGAAACCCTGATCAAGGACCTTGACGAGGGTCAGGTGCGCATCGGCATCGTGAAGAACATCACTGATTTCGGCGCGTTCGTCGACCTTGGCGGCATCGACGGCCTTCTTCACATCACCGACATGAGCTGGGGCAGGGTGAAGCATCCCTCACAGCTCGTGAGCATCGGAGACGAGATAGAGGTGAAGGTTCTCAAGTTCGACAAGGACAAGGAGAGGATCTCACTGGGAACCAAGCAGCTCCAGCCCTTCCCCTGGGAGGGTGTGGCCGAGCGCTACCCGAAGGACGCAGTGGTCAAGGGTGTTGTCGCAAGCATCACCGACTACGGGGCGTTCATCGAGCTCGAGCCCGGAGTGGAGGGCCTCATCCACATCAGCGAGATGTCATGGACGAAGCATGTCAGGCATCCGTCCAAGCTTCTCAACGTGGGTGAGGAGATCGAGGCCCTCGTCCTCAGCGTCAACGAGGAGGAGCGCAAGATCTCCCTCGGCATCAAGCAGACCATGGACAACCCCTGGGAGAGCATCGAGGAGAGGTATCCCATCGGCTCCCAGATCAGCGGCAGGGTGAGGAACCTCACCAGCTTCGGAGCCTTCGTCGAGATCGAGGACGGCATCGACGGCCTCGTGCACATCTCCGACATGAGCTGGACCAAGCGCATCACGCACCCCAGCGAGGTCCTCAACAAGGGCGATGAGCTGGACGTGGTGGTGCTCAGCATCGACAAGGAGAACCACCGCATAAGCCTCGGGCTCAAGCAGACCAGCGAGAACCCCTGGGACCGCATGAAGGAACAGTTCCCCGAGGGCACCGAGGTCGAGGGTGAAGTCACCCAGATCCTCGACAGGGGTGTCGTGGTCAACCTCGACCAGGACATCGAGGGTTTCGTACCCCTCAGCCAGCTCGGATGGGATGAGCTTCAAAGCCCGGACAAGGTCATGCGCGCAGGCGACAGGATCCCCCTCAGGGTCATCGAGGTGGTTCCCAGCAGCCGCAGGATAGTCCTCAGCGTGACCAGCTACTTCAACGGAAGAAGCCAGGAAGAGCTTCAGGCCTTCAGGGCGGGGTTCGAGGGCCGTCCGCCGCTCGACCCCTCCGAGATCAAACCCCTGAAGACCGTCGAAGAGACCTTCGGCGACCCCGAGCCTCCCTCCGCTGACGCGGAAGAGGCGGAAGAAGCCGGGGAGGAATAAGTGGTGAGCGCGGGGAACCGGGCGTTCCCCGCCGCTTTGCAGGCATGCCACCCGAGGGTGTTCGGATACACCCTCGGGTGTCGTCTTAACTCCTGCGAGACCGATGCCATGGTTGCATCCCTCGCCAAGGGTCTCGATGGGACCGCCACGGCCTCCCACCGCGACGCCGACATCATCGTCGTCAACACCTGCACGGTGACGGGACGCAGCGCCGCCAGGTGCCGCAAGGCCGTGAAGGGGTTCCGCCAGAAGAACCCCGACGCCCTTCTCATCGTAACGGGCTGCGCCGCCCAGACCGATCCCGGTCAGTTCCCGGGCATGGACAATTGCCTTGTCCTTGGAAACGGCTTCAAGGAAAGCCTTCCCGACATCGTGAAGGGTCTTCCGCCGCAGCATCTGCCGGACGGTGTCATCTTCCCTTCGGAAACCGCCCGCGGACGAAGGACCAGGGCGTTCCTGAAGGTTCAGGACGGCTGCGACAACCGGTGCACCTACTGCATCGTGCCACTGGCACGTGGCTCATCCCGAAGCCAGCCCCGTGAGCTCGTCATCAGGCAGGCAAAGGAGATCAGCGCATCGGGCGCCGGGGAAGTCTGCCTTGTCGGTGTGGACCTCGCCGGCTACGGCAGGGACATCTACGGCAGCAACGGCTACGGCCTTTCGCAACTGGTTCGCGACCTTCTCGGGATCGGCGGCTTCAGGGTCAGGCTGAGCTCTCTGGAACCCATGCGGCTCACAACCCGGACCCTTGAGGAACTCGCCCTCCCCGGCGTGTGCAGGCACTTTCACATACCCCTTCAGAGCGGCTCGCCGCGCATCCTCTCACTCATGGGCCGCGACTTCACCAAAGAAAGGGCGGAAGAGCTTCTTGCGTGCATCCACGGCCTGTTTCCCGGCGCCTGTGTCGGAGCGGACATCATCGCGGGCTTTCCCGGCGAGACGGGGGAGGACCACGCCCTCAACATCTCACTGGCACAAGGCGGGTTGCTGGCCTATCTTCATGTGTTTCCCTACTCTCCGCGTCCCGGAACTCCCGCGGCAGGAATGAAGGGCGTCCCGCCGGGTACCGCCGCGGGCAGGGCACGTGAGCTCAGGGAGCTGTCCGAACGACTCAGAAGGGGTTTTCGTGAATCGATGAGGGGGAGCGAAGGTCTGATACTGGTGGAGGGCAGGAGGCACGGGAACAGCCGGGTGGGGCTGACCGACAACTACATTCCCGTTGCCGCCCCGCAGGGCTCCCGCGAAGGTGAGCTCTGCCAGGTGGTACTCGATGACTCTAACATCCTCTGGAGGCTTTGAGCGATGCTGGTGGGTCTCACCGGGAACAGCGGCACGGGTGCAAGCACGGTTGCGGGATTCTGGCGCGAGGCGGGCGCCACGGTATGCAGCCTCGACCACGCCGGGCACCGCCTGATGAACAAGGCCCGCACAAGAAAGGCCCTTGGCATGGACCCGAACCTTACGGGAGAGGCTGCCCGCAAGCTTCTGCGGGAAAGGGCGTTCACCGATCCCGCGGTTCTGGCCCGCATAAACGGAACGATGCATCCCGTAATGAGTCGCTGGGCAGGGTATTGCGCGGCCAGGCTCCGCAACCTCCCCGGTATCCACGTTCTCGAGGGAGCATTGATATTCGAGATGGGCATGGCCGCTGTCTTCGATGTGACGGTGGCGGTGGTGGACACCCCCGAAAGAGCCTTTTTGCGTATATTCCAACGTGACGGCGTGACAAGGGCCGCAATGCAGGGCCGGTGGCGGAACCAGTTGCCTCCCGCCTCAAAAGCGGAACGGGCGGACCTGGTCATCGATAATTCCGGCAGTATCGAAGTGCTTAAAGAAGTTTCCCTTTCCGTATATGGAAGTCTAGTTAAAATGGAGGCCCACCGTGGCGAACAAAACACGTAAGCGTTTGTCCAAAACAGAGTTGAAGAAGGATCCGGTATACGACAACCTCGAGGCTGCTCTCGTTTTCATAAAGGCCCGTTACAAGGAGCTTCTGGGTGGTCTGCTCGTTCTCATACTGGCAGTGATAGCCATAAACGCGGTCACGACATCATCGAGAAGGTCCGAGCAGAACGCCATGGCGGGCTTCATCACGGCCTCGGGGCTCTACGACCAGGCCCTGCGGGCCGCCGCCGCCGGTGACATGCAGTCAACGGTTCAGGCACTCGATGCCTGCAACGCCATCGCGAATGAAACCTGGAACCAGCACCCCCAGCGGAGCTGGGGCCGGAGATGCGCGGTCATATCCGCCAAGGTCATGGTCCTGCAGGGGCAGAACGACCAGGCCATTGCGCTTCTGGGCGAGCTCCTGGCCACAAGACCGGCCCGTGACATCGAGATGGCCGCACTCATCCACATGGCAACCGCGCTCGAAAACCGGGGCAGCCCACAGGACCTTGAGAATGCCGTTGAATCCTACAACCGCGTTCTGGAACTCGCAGAAGGCAGCGAGGAGTTCACCCTGGTGACCGCGGAGACCATGAAGGGGCTTTCCCGGGTCTCGTGGGCACAGGGTGACACACAGGGGGCTGCGGAGTGGCTTACGGCATCACTCGAACTCGTTCCCGACACGTCGGCGTTCGTGGGATATCAGCTGGCCCGGCTTAATCAGCAATAACATTGCCAATACATGTTAGAGCGCTGATTCAGCCACTGTTGCGCTGTTAGCGGGCCCGGATGAATCAGCAATAGCATTACCAGTGCATGTTAGAGCGCTGATTCAGCCACTGTTGCGCTGTTAGCGGACCCTGTTGAATTAATAAAGCATAACCAGCTGCCAAGGTATTGATTCAGCCCACCGTTGCGCAATCTGCGGGGACGTACCACTGGCAAAGGTTGCGCCGTTGGCGGCCCGGCTTAATCAGCAATAACATTGCCAATACATGTTAGAGCGCTGATTCAGCCCACCGTTGCGCTGTTAGTGGGCACGGATGAATCAGAAATAACTCTGCCTGAGAATGATGGAGCAGGGCAGTTTTCACACCCGCAAATCGATAGCGGTTATCGGCATCCAAGGCCGATCCAGAGTGTTACGGGCGGAATAGCTCAATGTCCGATAATAGATATTATGTAAAGTTTGCATTCTTCCCGGTTTCCCGGGCCAGCTCGCCGACAAGCTGAACAGCCCTCTCGCGAAGCGCCAGAAACCCCTCTCTTCCCGGTTCCCTTCCGGATATTGCCTGCTCAAGGTCCTTCCACAGCCGCTGGATGCTTCTGGATAGCAGCGTATCTATCTCCCTGTTGTCGAGGCAGTCCGCAAGCTCCTCGCAGCCCAGGTATTCCCGTCCGCCGGTGAGCAGCCTGGAAAGCTCGCTCTCGAAACGGTTCAGGAGTTCTTCAGAGTTCTCCGCTGCAGCTACAGAGCCGTTGCCTTTTTTTCTCCGCCCGCTGTGAAGGATCAGTGCGGTGCTCATGATGACGAGGACTCCCAGCGACAGGATCACCCATGTCGTTGCGGGAAGCCCTTTCGAACCCCTCTCGGGGATCTCGATCTCGCGGTTCGGCCTGGGGATCGTCCTTATGTCGATGCTGCAGGGCTCCATCACCGAACTCCTGTAGCACGCGTGCTTGCGGTCAAGCCACAGCAGCGTGTCCGGGCCGAAGACCACGGTTCCAGTGTCCGACGGTTCGACGATGTAATCCCACCAGGCGCCTTCTTCATTGCTTCCCCTGGAGCTTTCGAGCACCGTTGCGGCTCCGTGTATTGTAAATGACGGCGGTTCAACGCAATACGGAGCGCCTGGGCCGGTGACGATCAGTCTGACCGACCTTTCCCCGGCCTGACCCACGGTAAAACCAAGCCTTTCGACCGCAACCTGTACGCTGTCCAGCAGAATGCCGTCCCAGCCGGCGGGTGCCGGTTCGGGGAACGGATAGACGTCGACGGTCAGCGAATCGCTCACCAGATAATCCTTTGGGGCCGCGTAAAGAAGCCTGTTCTCGTATGTGACCTGGGCACTGACGGTTGGGATGTGAAGAACCCCGGGGCACGCGGGGACGAAAACGGCCGTGAAGAACTTCGCGCGGTTCACCCCTGATATCCTGGAGTGCTGCCATTCAATCGATTGGATCTCTTCAGTCCCGGTTATGACACCCCTCTCGGCGCCGCTCCAGGCGTACGATATATCTGCAATATTATATGATGAATATATATAATAGTCTATGGTAACGGGAATGCCGGGGTAAACCCTTCCGCGGGTATCGTTACGGATCTCAGGGGTGATCCATGAATGCCCGCGGGATGAGGGAACGGACCGGGAGGAGGTTGATGATCCAGCCCCGCTTCCGACTGCGACAACCGTCCTCCGGGGGACGGTGAAACGCCCCGCTCCCTGCGCGTCTATCTCCAGGGGACCGAGCGTCCATTCCCCCGGCGACACGGCGACGAACATCAGCTCGAGGGTGAACTGGTTCTGCCGGGTCGTCCCGGTGGGAGTGTTGACAGTCGCCATCGAACCCGAGGTCGCCGAGCCAACGAACTGAAGCCCCGGGCCGGTGACGGGGGTTCCCGAGGAAATGCCCGTGCACGCCGAGGATACGCATCTGACGGTCAGGCTGAAGGTTTCACCCACACGAATGCTGTCCGGGCACTCGACGTTCATGGGCGACGTTGCGGCCAGAACAGCGAGAAAGAACGCGAAGCCTACCAAGTCGGGGTCCCCGGAACACCCACACCGGAAGCGTCCTTGTCTCCCCTGGGTTCGGCTTCCTCCACCATGTCCAGTATCCTCCTGGCTTCGTCCTGCGTCATCTCACCATCGGCGGGCGGCGGAGGCTGATGGGTGTCCTGATCCTGATCCTGATCCTGATCCTGGTTCTGGTCCTGATTCTGATCCTGGTTCTGGTCCTGATCCTGGTTCTGGTCCTGATTCTGGTCCTGGTCCTGGTCCTGGTTCTGATCCTGGTTCTGGTCCTGATTCTGATCCTGGTCCTGATCCTGGTCCTGATCCTGGTTCTGATCCTGGTTCTGCTGCGATTCATCCGGCGGAGGGGGTTCCTGGCTTTCCAGCCACCTGAGGGCGACCTCGTAGTTGTGGCGCATGAGGGAGTCGGCCGTGGCGGAGGCCACGCGTGGCAGAAGCACGTTCAACTGGCTCTCCACGCCCGCGTAGTCCTGTTCGGAGATCGCCCTGCCCAGGGCGGCTGAAACACCTGCGTTGAAGAGCGAATCGCCACCAAGGCCATCCCATCCCGAAAGCCCGGTCAGAATGGTGTCGGCCCTGCCCCACATCTCCATTTCACCGGAAAGTGCCGCCAGGTTGTAGAGGGCCCTCGGTTCATGGGGCATGCGCTCTGCCATCTCGGCGAAAAGGGAGACTGCTGCCTCACGGTCACCCGATGACCAGAGTTCGAGGGCTTCGGTGTAGAGCCCCAGCAGGGGCCTCTCTCCCGGTGCCTGAAGAAGCGATATCAGAAGGATCAGCATCACAGCCCCCTCCTCTCCAGCACCAGGGCAGCCGAGAACAGAAGCAGCGCCGCTCCCAGGAAGAGCTGGTAGCGCCTTCCCGGGCCGATGTTTGCGGACTGGAGCCTGGCATCGCGGGAACTCATTTCCAGAAGGCGTTTTACGGGATCAGACAGGTCCCCGGCCTCGGATATGCGTGTGTAAAAGCCCCCCGTGCCTTCGGCCAGGCGGATCAGGGGTTCCTCTTCGAGCACCGTTCTGACCGTGTCGCCCTCGAAGACGATCACCCCTCCCCTGCCGTCGGGAACCGGCACCGGCGTGTCGCCACCCACTCCCACCGTAACGAGCGCCATTCCACGGCTCGCTGCGGTCTCGATGGAAAGCTCGGTGCCTAGGTCGTGAAAGCCGCCGTCGCTGAAGATGATGCCGACACGCGATTCGAGGTCTTCGCCCGGAAGGGCGTCAGCCATGACCGAAACAAGGTTGCCCATCGAGGTTCCCGCGGGCAGGAACACCGGCTCGTCGCTGTTCATGGGAATGCGGCTGTAAAGGAAATCGGCATCGAGCGTGATCGGCACCGCCAGCCTGGACTGCCCGCTGAACAGAACGAGACTGAAGCGGGTGTCGGGCATGGCGCCCACGAGCCTCCTTATCTCGGAGGCGGCCCTTCCAAGCCTGGTGGGGGCCTCGTCGTCGCACGCCATCGACCTGCTCACGTCCAGGGCGATTGCCACGTTCCTTCCGCCCGCTGGCAGGAAGGCCTCATCCCTTCCCCAGGTCGGTCCCGCAAGGGCGAACACGGCAAAAAGCAGCCCGGCTGTCCAGAGCCATCGCGTGAGAAGACGGCGGGGCGGCGGTTCGATGCCGACCCGTTCCCATAGGACGGGCCGGACGAACCTTCTGAGCCGTTCGTCCTCGTCGGCGAGCCAGACCGTACGCAACCAGTGCCACACCGGGGCGATGACCAGCATGAGAAGCAGAAAGGGCCTTTCGAAGGTCATTCCCCTCCTCCTATGGTTTTCAGCGCCCGCCATTTCAGGAACATTCCGAATAGAAGCAGTATCAGCCCCGCCCAGAACCACCCGAGATACCTGTCGATGTAGATGAAGAGCCCCTCGGGCGGGAGAGTCGAGGCCTCGAGTGAATCGATCGAGTCGTAAACCTCGGACAGGTCCGAGGACGAGTAGGCGTCGAAGAGCCTGCCGTTGTTGATGGCCGCTATGCTTGCAAGGGTTTCACGGTCGACGCCGTAGGCATCCTGCTCGGTCCCGATCGCAACGGTGTAAACCGCTATGCTGTCTCCGTG
The DNA here is from genome assembly GCA_041750285.1 of Candidatus Fermentibacteraceae bacterium. GTDB lineage: Bacteria > Fermentibacterota > Fermentibacteria > Fermentibacterales > JCC-6 > UBA6080. The sequence goes on from JBGSZS010000005.1 coordinate 69,986, forward strand.
AAGTGTGTGAACCGCGTTGGCCACCGTGATTGGGTCGACCCTTCCTGCGGTCTCCATACCGTCGCTGAGAAGGACGATGACCCTTCTCGAGGTGGCCGACCCGCCAAGCCCCCGGGCGGCTGCGGCAAGCCCGGCCCCTATGGCGGTTCCATCCTGCAGATGGCCGATGGCCGCCCTTTCCACGAATCTGCAGAGCGTTCCGTGGTCAAAGGTGGGAGGGCAGATTACGAGCGGCTCGGCTGCGTAGATGGTGAGCCCTATCCTGTCGTTGGGTCTGCCCGCGATGAACTCGAGAGCCGCGTCCTTGGCTGCCGCGAGCCTCGTTGGCCTGAAGTCTTCCGCCAGCATGCTGGTGGACACGTCGAGGGTTATCACGATGTCCAGCCCCTCGGTCGCGTCGGGCAGCCTCTCGTAGCCGTACTGCGGTCTTGCGAGCGCTATGAACAGGCATAGCACGCCCGACCAGACTACCAGCGAAGCCATCCCCGAAGACGCGCCTTTCCCCTCGATCCCGGTGAAGGGGCCGGTGAAGACGACGCTCTTCTCCTTCCTGACCCTTGTCAGAGAGCAGACCAGCAGAAGGAGCGGAAAGCCCAGAAGGGCCGGCCAGAAGTGGAAGCCCGTCAAGATTCCCTCCGGGTGAGTTCGGCGAGAAGCTCGACGAAGCCCCTGCTCTTCTCCCTGCTGCTTCCCCTGTTGGCGTAGATCTGAAGCACTATCTCCCGCATGAGGGGTCTGGCCTTTTCGACGAACCTGCAGGCGCCCTTCTCGCGTGAAAGCTGCCTCTCCATCTGGTACAGGGTGAGCGCCGGGTTGCCAAACCCGTACCTTGAGGCCACCAGGGCTCTGAAGATGCCCTCCATCTGTGCGTAAAGGGCTTTCCAGTCACCGTGGACGAAGGCGTCACCCTCCAGCAGTGACAACACCTTCCTGTCCATGGGAAGGTCCTCACGTTCGGTGGGTCCCTGCCCTGCCTCGCTCCCCCTCCGCCTCCGCACGATGAACCATGCGGCGGCTGCGGCCAGAAGGATGAAGCCCCCGGTGACGACCAGCCACGGGAAACCCGGAGGCCCCCCCCAGGAGAGCCAGAACGCCCGCAGACGCAGGTAGTCCAGCGGAAAGCCCGGCGGGATGTTCATGGGTGCCGGGGCCGGCGCGAAGGCTGGCGCAAGGGCCGAGTCGGGTATCATGGGGGTGACGGCGAGCACGGGCCCCGGAAGGTACAGCGTGTCGCCGTCAAGGAATGCCGGCAGTTCCGGCAGCGGAATGGTGTCGAGTTGGAGGGGAACGACCGTGATGTTTCCGCCGTCCGCCCCCACCACTGAAAAAGCCTCCCCCGGCGGCAGTTCCCCGGCCTCGTAGCCGGGCGGAAGACCGTAGTCCACAGTATATGGAAGCCCCAGAGGCACTTCCAGAGCCATGAGCACTACGCCAAGAAGAAGCATCAGTGCCTTCTCCTTCTCTTCCGTACCGAGAAGAACCTTCTCAGGGGAAGGACGAGGTCGTCGGCCGTCGATATGCTCACAAGGTCAAGCCTGGCGGTTCTGCACAGGGCCTCGCGTGCGGCCGAGCGGGCCTGGACGGCCCTGTTGAACTCGTCCTGCCAGCGCCTTGAACCGGTGTCGGCAACCCTCTCCGCGCCGGTCTCGGGGTCGCGGAAGCGGATCCTGCCCACGGGGGGGACCCTCGTCTCCCGCGGGTCGAAAACGTGTATCCCCACCAGGTCATGCCTTGCGGAGAATGACCTGAGGAGCTTCAGCGAGTTGTCATCGTACCTGAAGTCGCTTATCAGGAAGACCAGCGCGCGCCTCTTCAGGACCCTGCCCAGAAAGGTCAGGGCCGTGTTCACGTCGGCCTTCTCCCTGTGATCTGACGCCTCGAGAACCGTCTTGATTATGCCCAGTGCGTGGGAGCGGCCCTTGTCCGGGGGGATGTAGTCGTGAACCCTGTTGCTGAACGAGAGCATCCCCACCCTGTCATTGCTTCTCACGGCGGAAAGCGCGAGCAAAGCGGCGGTCTCGGCCACGCGGTCGGCCTTGGTGAGGCTCACGGAACCGAAATTGAGGCTGCCCGACACATCCACGAGAAGAACGACGAGCAGTTCCCTCTCCTCGGCGAGGATCCTCACGTGGGGGTGGCTGCTCCTTGCGGTGACATTCCAGTCGATGAGCCTGGGATCGTCACCTTCGGAGTAGCGCCGGAACTCGCAGAATTCCATGCCCTGCCCGCGGAAGATCGAGCGGTAATCACCCCCGATGAGCTGCTCCACGAGCTTGCGGGTGTGTATCTCGATGCGCCGGACCCGGCGGAAAAGGCTGTGGGTGGCTTCCATCTTACCTGGCGCCCACGGGCACCTTGTCCAGAATGGTCCTGATGATCTGCTCCACCCCGACCTGCTCGGCCTCGGCTTCGAACGAGCGGATGATCCGGTGGCGAAGTACTGCCGGAGCGACCTCCTTGATGAGGTCGGGGGTGACGAAGGCCTGCCCCGCCAGCACGGCGAGGGCGCGTGCACCCGCTATCAGGGCCAGGCTGCCCCTGGGGCTTGCTCCGACGGTTATCAGCGTCTCGAGGTCCTTCAGTCTGGCCTGCTTCGGGTTGCGTGTGGCATCCACCAGACGCACCGCGTAATCAAGGGCTTCGGGTTCGACGATAATGCTTTTCACTGTGTTCTGAAGCTCGGTCACGTCCTGCGGGGTCAGAACCGGTTGTGCGGGGGGCACCCCGAATCCGCCCATCCTCTGGAGGATCAGCTTCTCCTCCTCGAGGGTGGGGTAGTCCACCCTGAGCTTCATGAGGAACCGGTCCACCTGTGCCTCGGGCAGGGGGTACGTGCCCTCCTGTTCAATGGGGTTCTGGGTGGCCATGACGAAGAACGGTTTGGGCAGCGGATGGGTCGTTCCCCCGAAGGTCACCTGGCGTTCCTGCATGGCTTCCAGAAGGGCGCTCTGTACCTTGGCGGGCGCCCTGTTTATCTCGTCGGCCAGTATGAGCTGGGCGAAGATGGGTCCCTTCCGTTCAACGAAGGAGCCCGTGTTCTGCTGATAGATCAATGTGCCGGTGATGTCCGCCGGCATAAGGTCGGGCGTGAACTGGATCCTCTGGAAGGTTCCGCTGATGCAGCGGGAGAGGGTGTAGGCGGCAAGCGTCTTCGCGAGCCCCGGCACGCCTTCGATCAGGACGTGACCGTCGCACAGGAGGGCAGTGAGAAGCCCTGTTCTCAGTTCCTCCTGTCCCACCACCACCCGGGAAAACTCTTCGGTCACCCTGCCGAGTCTTTCCCCCGCAGCGGCGACCATGCTTTCGATTTCAGCCATGGATCTACTGGTACTGGACATTGCAGCCCCCTCCGGCTTCACGGATGACATCTCTCACATAACGCTCATACTCCGCGAGCTGATCTTCGGTTTCAGCCTCGAACCTCATCACGAGAACGGGTTGAGTGTTCGAAGCCCTCACCAGTCCCCAGCCCGCGGGGAAGTTTATCCTGATGCCGTCGATGGTGGAATAGTCGGCGCCCCTGGCCTTAAGTATCCGGCCCGCCTCCCCCACTATCGCGAACTTGACGCTGTCGGGGCAGTCCTCACGGATCTCGGGGGTCGTGAAGGTCTTGGGGAGATGCTCCGTAAGCGAGGAAACCGGACCGGGAGCCCGGCAGGCGGTCTCAAGGAACCTCAGGGCCGCGTACAGGGCGTCGTCGTACCCGAAATACCTGTCCCGGAAGAATATGTGCCCGCTCATCTCACCCGCGAGAAGTGCGTTCTTTTCCGACATGGCTTCCTTGATAATGCTGTGACCGGTGGGAACCATCAGGGGTTTGCCCCCCAGCCTCTCCACCTCGCTGAAGAAGGTCCCGGATGCCTTCACCTCGCTTATGACGAGGGCACCGGGGTTCTCGGCAAGCACGCCTGCCGCAAGCACGCACAGTATCCTGTCACCATGGATGACACGGGCGTTCTCGTCAACGATGCCCAGCCTGTCGGCGTCACCGTCAAAGGCGATTCCAAGGTCGGCCTTTTCCCGAAGCACCGTTTCACGGAGTTCGCGGAGGTTCTCCATCACGGTCGGGTCCGGGTGGTGGTTCGGGAAGGTTCCGTCCGGCTCGCAGTAAAGGGGAACGACCCGGTGGCCAAGCTCGCCAAGTATCGTGAGAGCGGTGTCGCCGCCCGTTCCGTTCCCGGCGTCCACAACGACTTTCAGTGACCGTCCGTGAGCGAATTCCGCCCTGAGCCGGTCAAGGTATCTTTCCCGCACGGAAACCCCGGTCACGTCGGGCGTAACCGGCGTGAAACCGCAGAGTTCCATGCGGTCGCCGAGGGCCGATAGCTCGTCGCCCCAGACCCCGCGAAGCCCCTTCATTATCTTGAAGCCGTTGTACTCAGGAGGATTATGGCTGCCCGTTATCATCACGGTGACCGCGGGGGCAAGCTCGTACGCGGCGAAATAGGTCATCGGAGTTGTCTGGACGCCGAGATCCAGGACCCTCGAGCCGGCGGAACACGCTCCCCGGGCCAGATCCCGGAAAAGGGCCGCCCCTGAAGGCCTGCAGTCACGACCGACGGCCACCGTCCCGCCTTCGGCCAGCTCCCCGAGCACGAAGCCGAGTCGTCCCACAGTGTCCGGTGTGAGGTCTTCCTTCACCAGCCCACGAATGTCGTACTTCCTCACGATGTCACGGTTCAAGTCTTTCCGCCTTCCGCCAGGGGAAGGCTCATGGAAAGCGATCCCCTCTCGTGGTCTTCGTTAAGCCAGCCCCCGAGCGAAGTCAGGATGAGCCTGGCCATCCCGGTTCCAAGAATGGATTCCTTCACCCCGGGATTCGTGTTGTCGTAGGAGATGGTCAGACATGCTACCAGATCCTCGGCGGTCAGTGTCACGGAGATCACCGAGCCGGGTGAAACACGCCTCAGAGCCTCTCTGAGAAGGTTGTCTACTGCCTCGGAAAGGCGGTCTGCGGAAGCCCTGACGAAAATGCCGGGGTCGAGGCTGACAGCCAGGGAAATGCTGTTTCCGCTGGCGTCATCCATCACTTTCTGAACCGATTCGATCGCCACCATGTCAAACTCCACGAGGGGCAGTTCATCGAGCACGGGGTCCTCATCGCCACGCGCGGCCATCTCCTCGAACATCCCAAGGATGCTGGTTATCGAGGCGATCTCGCCCGAAAGGTCGGAAAGGCTCTTCCTGATCTCTTTGGGAAGGTCGGTCCCCTGTTCCCTGAGCCTGTCGGCGGCTTCGGAAGCCGTCTGAAGGGGAAGGGAAAGCGCTTCACCGACACGGCTCAGGAGCCGGGTCTTCAGAAGCTCCAGCGAGGCGAGTTCACGGGCCAGCTCCTCGTTGCGGTCCTGAAGCCTCGTTATCGTTTTGCGCGCCCTGTCATCACGCCTGTGAAGGAAGCCCAGTGCGAAAAGCACCAGAGCCAGGATGAGGGCGGCGAATGGTGTGGGTATTCCGTTCATGGGCGCCGGTCCATCCTTGTCATGGCTGGATTTGGCTCATCACTCCAGTGAGAGCGCTCTGGAAAGCACGGGGTCGAGGGCCGCAGCGGCATCGAGCTCGGCGGCGGCGTGGCTGTCGCGGCCGGTGAAGGAATAGACCTTCGCGAGGTTTACGTGAAACCCCACCATTGACCGCCTGTCGCCGCCCGCCAGGGCCATTCCCTTGCGGAAGTGGTCTTCAGCCTCGTCGTAGCGCTGCATGCTGAAGGCGCACCTTCCAAGCATCTCCCGGGCGCGAAGCCTGAAGTCGGGGCTCGTCAGCACCTTTTCGAACTCGGACACGGCCTCGCGGAAGAGCCCCATCTCCATGTAGGCTATGCCAAGGTCGAAGTGGGTCTTGTAGTCTTCGGCGGGGATGTACGCGTTCACGCCCTCCTTGAACTCCCTGATCATCCCGGCCAGGAAGCCCTTCGAGGAATCTGTCTTGACCCGCTCGATGTCGTCGAGGATCTCGGCCATGTCGGCGAGGTTGCGATGGTCTTTGTAGTCGGGGCAGATGCCCGTCATGAGGTTTCTGGCGTCGGTGTAGGCCGGATCGACCTCGAGGGCCGTCTGGAGGGCCGCCATGGCCTCGTAGTTGCTTCCGTTGAGCAGGTAGGCCACGGCAAGCCTGTAGAACGCCCTGGCCTGACCGCTGCTGCCTATGGTGTGCCTTATGCGGATGAGCTCCTTGGCTGCCGAGAGCGACTCGGGGCAGATGTCGAGAACGCCCTCGAGAAGTTCGAAGACCATGTAGTCGCGGTCTTCGTTCCGGTATATCTCGGCGGCCTGAAGGTAGGCGCTAACGGCTCCGTAAAAGTCGCCCACGTCGAGGAGGAGGTTGGCCATTTCGACATGACCCAGGGCGTCGGAGGGGTTCCTGGCAAGGTTTGCCCTTATGTCGGCTACCTGCCTTGAAAGGGCCTCACGCACCTGACGAACCGACACGAGCCCCATGGCAACGAGCACATCGCCCAGCCTGGCCTCGCGCATGTCGGCGGTCTGCCTTTCCAGGGCCCTCAGAACGTCTCCAGCCTTCAGAAGACCGCTGGCCACGAAGTACTCGCCTATCCGCCTCGGGCCTTCGGCGAGGACCTTCTCGAAGGGGGTTTCCCTGTCGGGATCGGGGTTTATCCCTATTATCTCCTCGACGACCTTGCGCTCCTGCTCCACCTGTTCGCTCGTGCCGAAGTCGGCTTCGCTGAAATCCAGGGATTCGAGAAGGTTCTCCTCGGATAATGGTTCGGGTTCGGGTTCGGGCTCGGGTTCGGGAACGGGTTTGGCCCTGGGTTTCACCCTGGGTTCGGGCACGGGTTCGGGCACGGGCGCGGGGGCGGGTGCCGGCCTTGTCTTCCTGGGAACGGGAGCGGCGGTTTTCGCTGGAGCCTTCTCGGCCCTTGTGGCGGCGGCTGACTCGAGACTGTTCCTGATCTGGTTCTTCCTGAGCGTGGTGAGCATCTGGTGCATCTTCGAGTGCTGGGGAATGTCACGCTCGAGGGCCAGCCCAACCGCGTAGTCGAGGAAGGCCTCGTTCTTCTGCTTGTACGCCGTTTTTGCCAGAAGGAGAACCCATTTGTCCTCATCGGGATCGAGGGTGGTGAGCGCCCTCAGGACCTCACCGACGGACTCTTCAGTTTTGCCGCCCTCGATGGAGAGGAACTTTACGAACTCCTTGCGGGCCTGGTCGGCCTTGTCCTGCGCCTGGTAGCACTTGCCCATCAGATAGTGGGCCTGGGCGATCTCTTCCGAAGCCCGCAGGATCTTCCTGCATACGGAAAGGGCCACCATGTGAAGCCCTTCACTGTAGTAGAGCTCGGCGCTCGTCAGAAAGTGTGACAGCGCTTCCGATTCCGAATGCGTCTTCAGAAGGATGTCCCCCACCTTGTTGTGAACGCTGGCATCGGTGGGGTCCGATTCCAGGATGAGGGTGAAAGCCCTCAGGGCGCTGTCCAGCTTGCCCTTCTGAACAAGATCATGAGCCTTTTTCTTCAGTACTTCCACAGTCTCGTTCACAAGAAACTCTCCCCGGTATTGTGAAGCGCAGAGCCGCAGTTTACGGCGCCGATGTCCGGCACGGCCATATGGTAGGGAATGCGCCTGTAGTCGTCAAGATTCCACACGATGAAGTCCGAGTCATGGCCCGGGACAAGCGAGCCCTTCCTGTCCGGCAACCCCAAGGCAGCCGCTCCGTTGGCCGTGGCGGCCACAAGGGCCTCCTCCACTGTGAACCCGCAGGCACAAACCGCCAGCGTGACCATGAACGGCATGGATTCGCAGTAACAGCTCCCGGGGTTGAAATCCGAAGCCAGGGCGACCGCGGCGCCCGCATCGAGAAGCTTCCTTCCGGGGGGGAAAGGTTTGTTCAGAAAAAGCGCGGTCCCGGGAAGAAGGGTGGCCACCGTGCGTGAAGAGGCGAGCCTCAGGATGTTGTGGTCGGACACGGAAAGGAGGTGGTCGGCGCTCATGGCGCCCAGGTCAACGGCTATGGACGCCCCCCCGGTGTCGTGGAACTCGTCGGCGTGTATCCTGACCCTGAAACCCAGTGCTTTCGCAGTCTCGAGATGCCTTCTGCTCTCCTCCGGCGTGAAAACGCCCTTCTCGCAGAAAATGTCCACGAAATCGGCCAGGTCGGAGGCGGCAACGGCCGGCAGAACTTCCGACCCGAGGAACTCGAGGTAGCTGCCGGGGTCTCCGGAAAACTCGATCGGAACGGCGTGGGCGCCGAGAAAGGTCCGCAGGACCGTCTGGGGAACGGTTCCCCGCACGCGGGAGAGTATGCGCAGGCAGCGGATCTCGGTTTCGAGGTCGAGGCCGTAGCCGCTCTTTGCCTCGACGGTGGTGGAGCCCAGGGCGAGCATTCGGCCAAGGGCTTCACGAAGGTTCTTCTCGATAACGGCATCGGATGCTTCCCGCGTGGCGCGGACGCTGTTTAGGATGCCCCCGCCGGATGCGGCGATCTGCTCGTAGTCGGCCCCCGCTGCACGCATGGCAAACTCGCCGTGCCGGGTGGCTCCGAAGAGGGGATGCGTGTGGGAATCAACGAATCCCGGCGTCACGACCCTCCCCCCGGCGTCATGGTACGGAAGCGATCCCTGAAAATGCGAAGGCAGCCCCTTTTCGGGTCCGCTCCAGACGACTTTGCCGTCAGAGCAGACCAGGGCCGCCTTCTCAACCAGGCCGATCTCCCCCGAGAGGGCGCCCCTTCTGGGACCCGATGGTCCCTTCATTGTAAGAAGCTGCCCTATTCCCCCGAGCAGGAAACCGGCACCGGGCTCCACTACGCCTGGATGTCTGGAACCACGGAAGCGACTTTTCTCGCCCCCATCATATGGAACTTGACCCTGCCCTCGACCTTGGCGAAGAGGGTGTCGTCATGCCCTATCCCAACATTCACGCCGGGGTGGATGGTCGAACCCCTCTGGCGGATGATGATGGTTCCGGCGCTCACCAGGGCGCCCGCCGGGGCCTTGACCCCGAGCCGCTGCCCCTTGCTGTCGCGACCGTTCCTTGAACTCGAACTGCTTTTCTTGTGTGCCATGAGACGTTGCCTTTCAGCCTATTCAGCGACCACAAGCCTTGTGGACGCGGATTCCCCCCCGGAAGTGTACACCACCGTGTAAACTCCCGCAGGGACAGTTCCCGCCGCATTCCAGGCGTAAACGCCGGTTTGTGCGGACAGGGCCGCCTGGTGAACCATACGGCCCGTAATATCGTAAATTGCAAGCCTGCCCTCAAGCCCCTGTCCGGAAAGGGAAATGATGCAGTTCCCGCGTACCGGGTTGGGGCTTGCGGAGAGTGATACGAGCGGGGCGATCCCCGAGCTCACATCCTCAATCCCCGTTGAGAACGTGAAGTTGACCTCAACCATCTGAGCGGGGCCCACGACCACGCCGGTCTGGGTCTGGCTGCCCGCGCCGGAAACGGTGGCCGTTATGTTGTAGGTCCCCGCGACGAGGCTCTTCGAATACCCGCCGTTCACAACGTCGCTCCGCGTGAAACGAAGCGGTGTGGAGTCTGAAGCATCGGGTATGGAGATGTCTATCTGGGCGTCGAGCGGGTCACCGGTGCCGTTGGTGACCGTTCCGTACACGCCGTAGAGGCAGCTCACAGCCCACTGAAGCATGGGCATGTAGTTTGCGTCGGCCACGCCGGGCCAGTCCGAGGGCGACTTGGCATCTGAGACCTCGATGGTGTGGTCGACGGTGCCGCACTCGCCGTAGCTCCAGTCGTTAACGTCTCCGTTGGTGGGGTACCACGAGGCCCCGGGGATATAGATGGCCCAGGTGCCGGGGCCGTAGTATTCAATTATGTCCTGATGCAGGCCGTATGCATTCGCCTGGGCCGTGACAACTGCCAGGTCCTGAATGGGCTCGCTCACGCTGAAGTTCCACACGGTGTTCACGCACTGCGCGCCGTCGTGACCGGAGAACCCTCCCGCGAAGACGTTGCGAAGGTTGGTGAGCGAGGGCCAGTCCGGCTGTGTGATGTTGCGGAGCGCCTGTGTCTCGGGTTCGCTGAAGGGGGCTGATCCGCCACCGCTCCACATGTAGCTGCAGTTCCTGTTGAGGTCGACGCTGTTGCCGTTGTAGCGGGAGTTGTTGTAGTAGCCGTCGGGGTTCAGCACCGGGATGATCCAGGTCTCGGCGTTGTTCACCAGGTAGGTGCACATGTCGCTGGTGCCGTAGTTGTCGGTAAGGACCGTAAGGAAGTTCAGCACCGACATCCCCGAACCCTTCTCGTCGCCGTGGATGTTGCCGCAGACCCGGACCCTGGGCTCGGCCTCGTTCTGGCTGATGTTCTGGGAAACCACCACCGCATAGATGGGCCTGCCCTGATAGGACGTGCCGATGTTTTCGAGACGGCATATCGAGGAATGCTGCGAGACTATGTTCGCAAGGGTGGTGTTGACCTCGGTCAGCGATGGGTAGGGAACCAGCGGAACCGGTTCATCAAGGGCCACAGGGCTGTATCCAAGGCCGCGAAGCATCGTCATGCGGTCTTCGTTCACGTAGACCCTGGCCCTGTCCACGAACACGGCCTCGATGTCGAAGCCCTGGCGGGAGAGGTAGGAAAGGTCGGCCCTCGATACCTCGGGAACCATCACCGAAAACCATCCGTCGGCCGACATCGCCAGAAGTGCAAGCAACAAAGCGGTCATAAGGGTCCATTCTTCACGGGGAAACCCCCCGGAATCGGGTTGAGGTAAGACAGTGCGACAATGCAAACATTTCCTGAAACCACTCCCGGGTCAAGGTTGCAGCTTCATATACCCCATTGTAGAATAGCAGTTCCGGTCGGGGCGTGGCGCAGCCCGGTAGCGCACCTGCTTTGGGAGCAGGGGGTCGCTGGTTCAAATCCAGTCGCCCCGACCAGTTCGACACTTCAGCGAACACATCACCCCATGCCGTTATCTTCTTCCACCAGACCAGCCTCTTAATTGACCACTCTCAGCAAGAACAACCTGGAGGACAGATGAGCAAACATTTATCGATGCTTCTCGCGTCCGCCGCGGTCTCCATGGCGGCTGAGCCCGTTCTGATAGCCACGAACCTCTCCGATTACCATCCGGGGTTCGTCGTGCTTCCGGACGACACCGTGATCTACAGGGACGCAGAGGGAAACCTGCATTCGGTGAACCCGGCCGAACCGGCTTCCGACACCATCATCAAAACGGACTGGAACCCCGCCGAACACGGCTGGGAATTCTGCGTGCAGGAAGGCCTTCTGCGAGCAAGCACTGACGGTTCGATGCTGCTTTACACCATCAACCTCAGGGTGCCCGACTCACTCCAGACCAGTGAGGGCTACGTCCCCGGCCCAGCCGGTGTCTTCATCACAGACCCGACGGAAGCGGTACAAGGCTTGTCGCCCTCTCCATGGAGGTCGGAAGCGGCCCCGACTTCCGGTTCATTCAAAGCGGCCACAGGTTCTATGGTGCCCCCCTCCTCCAGTGCCCCCCCACACCGCAGGGCATGGTCGAGTACTGGTTCAGGGAGGAAGAGACCGATGAGTTTGGCGGATACATGGTCGACCCGGTTGACGGGAGCCGAAGCGGAGGCCCGGGAGGCTTCCTGGGTGACGGCTTCACGGCCAACCCATGGTCTGACCTGGTTGCCTGCGGAGCATGGCCGCCCAACCTGATAGCGGACGCCCTGACCGGTGAGACGCTTCTGGAACTTCCATACTCGGAAGAAGCTCCCTGGGGGATCATCGAGCAGTGGGTGCTCCCGAACGCCGGCCTCTCCCACGACTGCAAGGACCAGCTCCTCAGATATGCCGACGGAAGGACGGTCCGCAACCCCGGAGCAGAGCTGATCGTGAACGGAAGGCTTGCCGACGGAAGGTACCTCGTGTCTTATGGTTACCGGGAACCCGTGGTTCTGGCATGGGTGGACTGGGATACCTTTGAGGCAACCGTTACTGACAGCCTTCCCGGGATCGGTGAGCTGATGGATCCAATGAGCGGGGCGGTCGAACTGCCCTCGGGCGGAGCCATCCTGTTCCGCTCAGGCGGCGGGCTGTACTTCGCGGGGCTTTAAACCGGCACGGAGCTCCCCTGCTTCTCCGCCAGCGTCCTGAGCTCGCTGAGGAAGTAGTTCCTGTTGTCCTCTTCGGCTATCGCCTCGCCGGCCTTTTCCGCAAGACGCATGTACCTCGATACTCCGGAGTGATCACCCGCAACTGAGCTGGCCCTTGCAAGGGCCTCGTAGGCGAATGCCAGGTCGAAGTCGCCTATTCCGTTGGCCTCGCAGATCTCAAGGCACCGGCGCGCATGATGCATGGCCCCATCAGGGCGTTTCAGCACCGAACAGACCCGCGAGATCTGCCACTCCCCGCGTTCGAACTCCAGGGGCGTTCCGATCTCCCCCCAGTGGTAGCGCGAGGCGTGGGCGGCGTGAAGCATCCTGTCGTCTTCCTCCGGGGTTCGTTCTTCCCTGTCCATGAGGTCCCAGACCAGGTTGAACAGCTCGACTGCGAACTTTTCGTGCCGTTCCCTCAACTGATCAACGTTCTCCATGCGTGTCACTCCTCCCCGGGCGGGGCTGCTCAGCCCCTCCTTCTCATCCAGTTCAAGAAGAACAGGGCGCTTATGACGACCAGGCTCCCGGAGATGCTCGCATAGGCGCCCCAGTGCTCCCTTCCGCCTGTCATGACTACGTAGAACACCGCAAGGGCTGCGAACAGGAGCGCCCCAACCCACTCACGCCGCCATGACACGACAAGGACAAGGGCGATCAGGAATACCTGTATCAGGTGGATCATGAGGGCGAGGAAGGTCTCACCAGCGCCCCTCCCCGCCTCGAAAACGTCAAGCGAAAAAAGGCTGAGGAAAACACCGAACAGGATGCAAAGCACCCTCGGCGCCCAGTAAAGGAACTTCTTCACATCACCCTCCCTCAAACGACCGGCTTCTCTGCCGCAAGAAGATCTGTGAGAAGGGCTTTCTCCTTCAGGCGGAGCAAGGTGATCCTGCCCTCCCCTTCGACCATTTTCTGGGTCTCGAGTATCTCGAACATCGTTTCGGCGACCTGGGGGTCGGCGTTGATCTCGGCCATCGCCTTGCCCACTATGGCCGGGCGCACCGCCGCGGCCTTGCCGAACTCGACGGCGGCAAGGCGCTCGGCGGTGTTCCTGATGATGTTGACCTGGTTGGCCCCGTCCTGCTTGATGGCAGCGGTCACCTGCCTGAGCCTGTTAACCACCTTGCTCTCGATCTGGGCGATCATCTCGGGGTCACGGAAGTGAACCTTGCGAATGTAGATGGAACCAAGTTTGTAGCCCCACTCGTTGGACTTGGGCGTGACCTCGTCACGAACCGTGCGGCTCATCGGGTGCCTGTCCACGAGCATCTTGGCCAGAGGCAGGTTGCTCAGGCAGCGAACCGTGGAGTTGCTGACGTTTGCCGCCAGCGAGCCCCTTGGGTTCCTGTTCTTGAACAGGTAGGCAACGGGGTCGCTCACGAACATCTCGAACCAGATGCCTATGCCCATGGGCGCGCCCTCTTCGGAGTTCACGGGCTGGCTGCGCAGGTACTGCTGATCGAGCCTCATGTCCGTCACGTGACAGCGCCCCAGCCAGTTCACGAAAAGGGCCCTCCAGCCAAGTTTGGTCCAAAGGCAGACAAGGCCCGGCTTGTCGACGATCCCGATCACGTTCCCGAACAGGACGTACACGTGGCACCTGCGCTCACGCACGATGGCGTATGCACCCGACATTCGAACGAACCACAGCAGGACGGGCACGCCCACAAGGAATCCCATAAAAGTCAGGGCAGCGAGTATTGTCTGGTTCACGGCTTCACCTCCGTGATCAGGCGCTGGGCCTTCGAGAGAAGCGCCATACGGACGAGCCGCACGTATGCTTCCATGGCGCCCATGCCGTTCTGTTTCAGGAGGGAGAGCTGGGCGGCAAGGCGCCTGAGGGGTTCTACATCGGCCTCGGCCTTCAGGGTCTCGATCTCCACCGCCCTCTTCGACTCAACTATCCTCTGATCGGCGGCGGCAGTTGCAAGGCTTATGTCGGAAGAGACCTGGTTGTGCGCAGTGTTGATGGCCGCAAGAGCCGACTCGACCTCGGGAGGGGGGTCTATCCCGGTGATGAGCGAGGCGTCCAGAAGAATGCCGTACCTTGCCTGCGAGCACCTGCACTCGGTGTCCATGTGTTCGTTCAGGTCTCGCAGGTTCTTGCGCAGGTCGTTGATCGAGATTCCCTCGACTGAAACCGCGTTGGGTTCGGCATCTGCCTCGGCCTTCCCGGGAGCCTCGAAGGTGGCTATCCTCTCTCTCAACACCGACACGAAATACCCCATCACATGAGCAATTGGCTTGGTCACCCCGAAGATGTAGGCGTACAGGTTTCTCTCGGAGACCTGGAACCTGATCTGCCCGGTCAGCCCTGTGTTCAGCTGGTCCTTGGTAACCGCTTCAATCATCGTGCCGTTGTGGTTGGCGGTGGGCGACTCGGGGTCGAAGGCCATGTTCACTGTCTCGGTTGCGACAGAAACCTTGTGGACCTTCTCCCAGGGCCACTTGAAGTAGGGTCCGCCCGGCATGATCACGTGCACCTGAGGGAAGCAGTAACGCTCCTTCTCCGTATCGCGCAGCATGTCTGCAATGGGGTCTTCCAGCGTGGTGAGCTTCCCCACCCGGCAGGCCCTGCCGAAGACGGTCTTCACGGCCCGCTGATGCGGCGCAACCGTGTAGAACCCGGTAAGCACGACCCGGACAATGAACCAGGCAAGGAACCCTGCCCATACCCCGATTGGAATGTCCATTCCCCCTCCATCCCGAAAAGCGTTCAGGGACAATAAAAACGTACCCCAACTGATAAGGGCGGCAAACAAAAAGGTCAACGGCGAAACGCTGGAAGCGTGCCTAAAGAAGCTTCTACGGCGTGCCCGCGAATTCGATCAGATTCCCGTCGGGATCGCAAATCCGGAAAAGGGCGAATGTCGGGCCATATTCGCGATACTCGGAGTTCACCAGAACTCCCGCATCCCTGAGGGCCTCGTAGGAAGCCTTTACACTGTCCGTCCCAAAGCACGGGCTGAACTCCGAATTGTCGGACAACCCCCCGCGCCCGTTCAACCTGCACGCCTCGATGTAAAGCGTGACATTCCCCGCCTTCATCAATACACCAGGCTCCATATCCCCCATCTTCTCGAACCCCAGCTGGTCACGGTAGAAGGCCTCGGACCGTGCCAGATCACTCACGTATACAGCGAGAACGTTCAAATCCCTCACCATCACCGTTGCCATGACCGGTTCCCCCGTTCAAAGAATGCCGCCGTCGAAAGGTAACAGGACCCCAGGGCTTCATCCATTCTCCACAAGGAAGGCAGCCGGTCACCGGCTTACCGGAGCCGAACAGCCCTCATGATTCATGCTCGACATCACCAGGCAGCACCACCCACGGGTGCTTCCGGTCAAGATAGACCGTAACCCTCGGGGCTGGGAAGGACGGATCTGCAAAGGCACCGACGGGGATCCCGTAAAACCCTTCAAGCCCCTCCGCTTCGTAGTACACGGTGGCGCCGCAGTTCGGGCAGAAATGGAAGGTTATCGTTCCCCCGTCGTCCGGTATCCTCGTAAAGGCCCTGGACTCTCCACTTACGGCAACATCTTCGCTGCGGAAGCGCGCCTGAACTCCGAATACGCTCCCAGTTCGAAGCTGGCAGGCAAGGCAGTGGCAGACCGATATCCTTGCCGGTTCACCGGTGACCCTGGCCGTCAGCCTGCCGCAACTGCAGGAGGCCAATCTCTCAGTCATGCGATCTCCTTCCGGTCCTGCGACTGACGAAGCAATCAACACGCAGCTTCTTCCATCCCATTCTCTGACAGGTTCCTTGTTCAAGGGCGATTCTCAGCATTCGCTGCGCGTCAACGCCTGCACGACATCCACACCGTTGCCGTCGGGGTCCTTGATGTTGAAATACCTGTAGCCCCAGGGCGTGTCCTTCGGAGGTTCCTTCACTTCGACACCCAGGGCCTGTATCCGCTTGTACTCGGCGTCCACATCAGGCACCTGGAACTCGAACCCCTGGCATGCTTCGTACTCCCGCGGGACGTATTCACCGTCGTGGTTCACCACGAGAAGTACTGTCCCACCCCGGTTGTCGCCAAACCACATTTCGATGCGGTCAGGCCCGCCATGCGATTGATCGATGCTCGCGCCCAGAACGGTCCGGTAGAACCCGGCAAGCCTTCCGGGATCAGCCGAAACGATGTTCACGCATTTGAGGTGCATCGAAGTGCCTCCGGATTCTGACATGCTCATTCCCTTCCGCGGATCCGTCCCGGGATTCATCCGCACTCACTTGGCAGGGTGATGGCAACTCCGTGAAAAAAACCATCAATGCAACTCATCACCGGGTCATGCCCTGTTTCGTCTGCAGTCTCAGGGCCGCAAGCATGTCGGACACGAGTATGCCGTCGATCTTCATTCCAACGGTTTTGCAGCCCGACACCTCAACCCCGGACAGGTCGCACCTGACAAAGCGTGTTCCGTTCAGGTCGGCCTCATCGAACAGAAGAGGACGTTGTTTGCCCTCTGCCTCCGTGGGCAGTCCGATGTGCCTGAATGTGGCGCCGCCGATCTGGGCCGCTGTGACCGTGATGTCGCTGAGGTTGATGTTGTGGAACCTCGCTCCCGCAAGGTTGACGTTGTCGAACTCGGCGCCTCCCAGACAGACGTCCTCGAATCTCGAGCCGGTCAGCCTGGCGTGCAGTGCCAGATGCTTGCCGCATTTGATCGTTGGTTCCATTGATTCACCTCCTCTTCTGCATTTACAATGTTATCACATCTAATTACTTAATAATACATCCCATCGATTCTCATACTCCATCAAGGTCTTCAGGGGCATGAAGCCATGATTCTTCCAGTTCTTTGGCTTATGGATGTGTTTCGCGACATCACCGTTTCTGCAAAGAGGTTGTGCTTTCCTCCCAATGAGTCTCGAACGGCTCATTCACTTCCATCATCCCCTCTCCCCGTCCGGTCTTCCGTAGAGCTGAACGTAGAAGTACTGGCCTGCCCCGCAGGTCGAAAGCGGTACAAGCCCGAGAAGCCTCTGTAGGTCTTCCGGGGACAGCCGCCGTTCCATCGGGGGTCCGAAGGGTGTTGGCCGCTTCACGATCTCGACGATGGCAAGTTTTCCACCGGGAGAGAGAAGGCGCCCGGTCTCTTCCAGGAATCCGGGGATCTGCCCGGGGCTGAAGCCGTGAACGACGTTCGACAGGTAGATCAGGTCGATTGAGGAAGCGGGCAGACCGGTGTTGCCCGTGATATCGCCCACAATGGCAACGATGTTGGTGCCTGCTGTCTCCGCACCAAGCGCGGCAATGCCGTCATCGTCAACGTCGAGGGCGTACACCGTGCCCCCGCTCCCCACAAGCCCGGAAAACTCCCGCGACATGTAGCCGTTTCCGCAGCCGGCGTCGAGAACGGTCTGCCCCGGCTTTATCGCAAGCGCGAAGAGAACGGCATCCTTATCAAGAAAGCTCTCTGTGGTCTTCCCCCGGTGGCTGTGCTCGGGGGCGGCATGCTGTTCCATCCCCCCGGCGGCAGTCATGGTGCACTCCATGGCAGCAAACCTGTTCCGGGACTCACTCCATCATCTCCGCGGCAGCGAGAAGCCCGGCCCTGAGGATCAGCTCCTCGGGTACGGCCTCGTAGGTCTTTTCCCCGACCTCAAGAGTTCTGCACTGGGAATCGCCGCAGGCGTCGCAGCACTGGCTCTGACCTGTGCCCCCTCCCACCCACTCCTCGAGGGGCCTGCCATTGATCCAGATCCTGTTGGACTGGAGGGGGTCGCCCGAGAATGCCGCCTGGTCGAGTGCGGCTTTCTCGAGCGAAACATTGATGCCCAGGGGGGCAAGCACTTTTTCAAGCTTCCCGATGGCGTTCTCGGTGGCGTTCCCGGTGCAGGAACAGCGTTCACAGGTTGCGCCCTCGTCGTTCACGAGGCGCTGCCACCTCACTGACATTGTCTTCATTCCACACCCTTCATCCGGTATGCCTGACAAGGGCCATGGCAGCCCTGATGTCCTCACATATCATCCGGCGTTTGCTCTTTTCGATGAAAAAACTCGGCCCGGCCTGAAGATAGGACGGAAAAGCCCTCGCCCCCTTATGGAAGTACTCCTTGTCCCTGATCCTGTAGGTGGACCCGGCCGGGATGACCCTCGCAAGCCCCTGACGGAGTGCGATGCAGTTCAGCGCCCTGATCGCGACATCGCCCATGAGAAGATATGCCCTCACGCGGGGGAACAGCTCCAGCTCCCTCTCAAGCAGAAAACTGCATTCCTTTACGGTGGACGTGTTTATCCCGTAGCCTGTCTTGCCGCACTTCACCGCGGTTGTCATGTAAACTCCGAGATCAAGCAGGTCTGAAGCTGAATCAACCTTCTCCCCGGCGTCGCGGAAGGCCTGCAGGGTGGTTCGAAGGAAAAGGGGGTCTCCCGGTGAATAGTAGTGATCAAAGGGATCGGCGGGAGCAGCCTCTGAGATCAGCACCACGGAGACTTTTGCCGGGTCGACCTGCACCCCTGGAACAGCGAAACAAGCGTGTCTGACATCGCTGCAGGGAAACCCGGCACACTTCACAGAGTCGGAGGGTACAAGGGCCACATCTCCTCCTTCAACCGGAAATATACACGCATGAACCGGACCTGTGCCCAAGAAAGCAAACATTCAATCCGCCGGAGGAAGGTTCCCCGTAACATTGCCCCGCTCATCGGTTCGAAGAAGCCCCCTTGAGCAGTCGAGCAGCACGAGTTCGTTGCCCCACGGGTCGCGGACGACGCAGCACCGCCCGATGCGGATGTCGAAGGGAGCAACGCTGACGCTGCCTCCCGCCCCGGCAATGACCCGGGCCGCTTCATCGGCGCTGTTCACGAGCAGGTCGGTCTCGGGGCCTCCCCCGCCCGTGTGGATGACTATCTCCGTTCCGTCCACCGGCATCCTGAGCCCGGCGGAATCGCAGTCCCTCCACACAAGCTCCAGCCCCAGCGCATCGCGGTAGAACGCCAGGCCCGATTCAAGGTCATCCACGGGAAGCCTCACGCAGTCCACACGGCGCAGAATGGCAGGGCCGGGTTTGTCAGTGTTCATGGCACGGGCAGTATCTGCAGGCGGCAAACGCGTACCAAAACCTCGACATGACAGGAAAAGGCACGGTTCGTCCGGGCCACACATGCAAGCGCAGGATCGGGGAAGGATCACTCATCGGAACCCCGGGCTTCCCGCCTGATAAATGACGTGAACACGAACAGGGCGGCACCCTGGAACACAACCGAGAAGATCACCATGGGCACGGGACCGAAACGGTCGTAAAGAAGGCCGATGATGGCGCTTCCGACGAACCAGCAAAAACCGAACGCAGTGTTGAAGAGCCCGAAGGCCCGGCCCCGTTTCTCCTTGGGCACCCTGTCACCGATGGCCGCCTTGAGGATGGACTCCTGGGTGCCCACACTTATCCCCCAGAGGGCCATGCCGCCAATGATGGCCCATGACGGGCCGAGGAAGACCATCGGCGCGGTGAAGAGCTCGGCAATGAAGAGCCCCAGGAGCGCCCTGGCGCCGTAACGGTCATAGAGCTTGCCGAACACCAGGGCGGCAGCGGCATCAACTGCCATGGCCCCGGAGTAAAGCAGTGGAATGGCCGCCTCGGTGAACCTGGCGGTCTTCAACAGGTGCAGACCGATCAGCGGGAAATCCGTTATCCCGACGGCAAGCAGGCCCGAAGCGGCCACTATCATCCAGTATCCCCTGGAGTAGCCCTTCAGGCGAACCTCGGGCGTTGCGCGGTCGAGCTCGAACATCTGCGGGCGCGGGAAGAAGAACCGCGCCGTCACGACCACGAACACCGCAAGCCCGGCCGGTATGAACAGAAGCAGGAGCCCCCGGCGGTACTCGGCAAGTGCCGCACCGTCGGGCCCGGAAAAGAGCAGCAGGGAAAAAAGCGCCGGCCCCAGGAAAGCCCCCACCTGGTCCATAGCTTCATGAAGCCCGAACCCGAAGCCGCTCCCGGTCTGCTTCGACGCGAAAGATATCACCGCGTCGTGCGCGGGCTTCCGTATGGCCTTGCCTACCCTTTCCAGAAACAGGAAGACAAGTGCAAGCTTCCATCCCCGCACGAAGGCCAGCATGGGCAGCGAACAGAGCTGCACCACATAGCCGGTGATGATAAGGAGCCAGTATTTGCGGGTCCTGTCCGCCACTGAACCGGATACCAGACGAAGCGCATATCCGATGAATTCACCGAAACCCGCGGAAAGACCCAGTGCGAAGGCGCTGGTGCCCAGCAGCTTTATGTACTGCCCCACCACGCTGCGGCCGCCCTCGTAGTTCATGTCGGCAAAGAGGCTCACCACACCCAGCAGGACGATGAAAGCCACCGCGGAAGACCGGCCCAGACCCGCCTTCACATCAGCCTCCATAAGGGGAAAGGCATCAGGAACCAGAAGCCCCCGCAGGGATCAGCAGATTCGGAAAGGTGTCGTGACAACAAAATAGCCACTCTTCCACGGTCCAGACACCTGCAGGTACTTGGGAACGGAGACCTCCAGGTGGATGTCCTCCGGCTCCATCAGAACGAGCTCCTTATCGGGTTCCTCGACCAGCCGCGCTCCCCTTTCCATGTAGAAATGAACCGTGTTCCTGGATTCAGTGGCGGAGATGTAGAGGCGGTCAGCCCCTACCTTCCCCGCGGCCTCAAGGCATTTGTGAAGGAGAATTGAAGCGATTCCCCGCCTCCTGTGCTCCCGGCTCACGAACAGGATGTCCATCTTGCAGTAACAGTGCCTTATCCCGCGGAACCTGTTCTCCAGCGAGGCAACTCCCAGCAGCTCCCCGTCCTCGAATGCGCCGAATACCCACCCACCGTTGGCCAGAAGAATCTTCTGACGACGGATGACGGCCTCGAGTTCATCAGGTTTGAAGCCCTTAATGTCGTAGTTCACGGCCACTTCGATAAGTGAGCCGTCAAGGAGCCGGTAGATCGAATCCACCTTCTCGCTCCGGTCAATCCCCCGGATCAGATCGATCTCAGACAGTGCAAGTTCACGGTACTCCATCATCCCCCCAAAGCAGAACAACTGAACAAGGGCACAATCTGCCCCCGCGCGTCAAGAAGAGCAAGGGCGGAACAGAGCCGTCCTGCTGAAGGCCACCCCGGGGCATTCAAGGGAAACAAACCCCGCATCCAAAGCAAGCCCGATGCTTGCAGAGAAGGAAGCCTTCGACACATGGAACGGAGGTTCTACCACAAGCAGCCGCCCACCCGGCCGGAGAAGCGAAAGAACCTCCAGAAAGAAGGCACGCTGATCCGGAAGCTCATGAAGCATGTAGAAGGCAAGGGCAAAATCAACCGGTTCAGACAGCCCGATCCTCGAAGGAGAGCACTTGTGAAGGACTATCCGGGAGGCAAGTGCGGTTCCCTCGACCTTGGCCCTCACCCGGGCAAGCATTCCCTCCTGCAGATCACAGGCGTAAACCCTGCCTGACGGACCCACAAGACGCGCGATCTCAACCGAGAAGAAACCCGGCCCGCACCCCGCATCAAGAACACTCATCCCCTCCCTGACGTATGGAAGGAGTATCCGCCGCGGGTTCTGAAAGAATGCCCGAAACCTGTTATCAAGCCCACCCGCCCTCTCAACAGGGCACACACGGCTATTCTCACGACTCATGATCCTCCAAACCCGCAGAAAACACACACAGCACGATGAACGGAGAGCACCCCGTGACACCGGGGACACTCCCACCGCTTCCGCTCACAAGCAACAAAAGCTTCAATCCCCTCATCCCGGATAAGGGCCAGATTCTCAAGCATGCTCATCCCGTACCTGGTACGATACCGCTTGTCGAGGTCACGCAAGCGACGACACGGTGAACCGCACGAACAGAACTCCCCCACCCTCTCAACACAATTCCTGATCTTGCAGGAAGCGCAGTACGCAGGCTTGGATGAAGAACTCCTGCAACCGGAACAGATCCTCTTCTCACGCAGAAAACCGCTGCACAGAGCGCAGTTCATCCCGCAGGGAGCCATCATCTCCGGAACTATGGCATCAACGCCGATCTTTTCCACAACCCTCCACGGAAGCAAGCATTTCAAGCCGCTTCAAGACCATCCGAACGACAAGGTCGGAAGGGATCGGCCGTGAATTCGGGAACTGAACCGAACCCCGGCCATACTTGTACCCCGAAAGCTCCAAAGCAAAGAACTCGATAACCGAAGGATGGGGATAGAACCCCACATGCCCCGCATACCCTGCAATCATTATCTGCTGATCCCGTTTCCCGCCGGGAACCAGGGCAAAGGCCGGGATGCCGTAGTTGAAAACCAGTTCAGCATCAGGCACGGCAGTAAGGATGCACTCGGCAACCTCAAGAAGGGCTTTCCTGGTTGCCGGGGGAAGGGAGTTCAGGTAGTCAGTGAAGGCCGGAGAGGTTATCACGTTTCAACTCCGGCTGAGGAAACGGCAAACGGAATATGCTTAGCCTCGCAGTACGCAAGGATTCGAAGATTCCTTGATTCGATGAATTCGATATTCCGTTGCATGTAAGCAAGATAGGATTCCTTGCCTGAGGGAAAGGGTGAGGAACAAAAATCATCGAATGGCAGAAAGAATCGCACCTCAGAGAAGTCAGCATCAACAAGGTCCTGAAGAAGGAAGAATTCCACGTAGCCACGGAAGCTCTCAAACATCCCGAAGAAATCACGGTAACGCTGAAGTGTTTCTTCCAGAGGGCTCCCCTCATTTAGGTAGTGCCGTCGGATGCATTCCAAAGTCAAGTCAAAGCGATCCTTGATCTTCGAGTTGAGTCCCCGGGCGCAGTTGATCGTGTGCTTTCCACTGACCTGGTTGCAAGGGAAGATCAGCATCCCTCCCATCGTGTAGCCGAGATTCCTGAATGATTCAACGGCATCCGCAGGTACCTGTTCAACAACTCGAAGAATCATCGGGTCGCGGTAGCGAGCAAATGATGCGATGATCGAATCACTCGACAGCCAGAACTCCCTCAACTCTGAACGATGATGCAAATACACCCCAGGCCTTGAATCATCCAACTCAAAATGAAAACCATTGGGAAGCGGTTTGCTCCAAAGAAATCTGTGATAGCTCCGGAGCGTTGGGCTGCTTGCATCAGGATCTTTTCCTGGTGGAGTGTCTGATTGGAAGTTGAAGGTGGTGTCTATTAGATACATATCTTTTAAATCAGACATTTGATGGGCCGATCCTGTTTCCTGGATACCAGCGTTACTCGTTTGAATGCTGGGCCGCAGCCTTCCATCCTGATGGCTTCGATCGCCATCTTCGCCTTGAAACACTTACAATGCAGCCTTTTCGCTATGTCGTCTCCTTCTGGAAGCTATGCCTGAATCTAACAATCACCCCTGCTACAATGGGGAGCCAGTTCAGCTTAAGGATCAATAGGACTGACAACGAACTGGAACTCTCCATACACAAACCGGGAGAAGCAACACTGAGTCCGGAAGGAAAAGGCATAAAGAGCCAACGGGGACTTTCTTTTTGATCAGTTCTTCAGGCAAGAAGGGGTGCAGTGTCACTCCTCAGGCGAAGACTGTTTGCCGTCGCCTGTCGACGCTTTCTCTGTATTCATTTCAATTCGATCCAGTCGTGCTTTAATGGCCTGAAGTTCCGTAAGCGTTTTCTCCTCGACCTTTTTTCCTTCTTTCTCCGTATGCTGAAGGAAGAAAGAAGCAACGTATGCAGTGAAAGTGCCAAAGAGCCCCACCCCCGCGGTCATCAGGACAGCGGCGATGATTCTACCGAGCATGGTGGTTGGATAGAAGTCTCCATAACCAACAGTCGTGATCGTGACAAAAGCCCACCAGAGTGCGTCAGACGCAGTCTTGATATTGGAATCGGGAGAGGTCTCGCAATTCAGCATGGCAATGGATGAGAACACAACCAGAACGAAGGAGATCATTGCGACAGACGCGAAAGTGCCCTTTGCCCGGTTCGTAAAAAGGAACTTCAGTATCTGCTTCGTTGATCTGATTCCTCGAAGAATTCTCAGAATTCGTATGATCCGAATGAAGCGCCCCCATCGCAGGATTTGCAGATTGGGAATGCTTGAAACAAGATCAATCCAACCCCACTTCAGATACCCGAGCTTTGATTTGGCCGTGATGACATTGAAGACAAAATCGCCGATGAAAATAATGCAAACAGCGTTGTCGATATGATTCAGCAGAATTGATGTCTCTTCCGGCAGACGTGAGCTGGCCCCCCTATGTAGACAGGGGTGATAGTTAGATTCAGGCATGGCTTCTTGAAGGAGGGGACATGCCGAAGCGGGTACACAGTGCGTCATTCAAGGCGAAGGTGGCAATAGAAGCCATCAAGGGAGAGAAGACC
>JBGSZS010000006.1:0-30146 GCA_041750285.1 Candidatus Fermentibacteraceae bacterium
CTTCCAGTGTAATGTTGTACTGGGTCATCCGACTTCCCTTTCCGAGTTGGTGGTACGACTAGGAGTCCAAGGGAATAGGATGACCCTCTTCTTTCTCTCACGCAACCCTCAGGAAAGTGCACACTATATCGGGCATGACTTTGTGAGACCTGATGACGGAAAAAATGATGAGAAAGGCAGCACTGCCTGTTGCATTCATGGCGTTCAGCACGGTTCGTGCAGCGGCGCCCGGTGCTGCATCGACGCCTTCCCGGGAACGGTCCGTTCGTTCATCCGGAACCCGGATTCGGCGGCCGCAAGGCAGCCTTGGGTACCTGTACAGCCTCAGCGGCTTCCTTCCGGTATTCAATGCGGGGCTATCGGCGTCAGTGCTTCAAACCTGGGGCGATCTCCTGGGTGGTGTGGAGCCCGGGCAGACATATGCCGGTATAGAACTGACGACCGCATTCAGCTTTCCCGGGCTCAATGCCGGGGTTTTCCGGCACGTTTGGGGGGCTATGAAGGGCACGGCCGGATGACGACTCAGGGTTTCGGGGCCGGGTTCTGATCAACGGGGCCGAGGGACTGTCACTTCCTGCGGCCCGAAAACATAGGGCGCGACCTGATAGGGCGGGAATATCACCCTGTACGCACAGACGGCTCCCGTGGAGTCTGGAACCGGAAGCAGGCACTGATAGTTCTCTGCCGTGGGGGAGGCGCCGTCCTCGATCCAGAATTCTTCCCCGAGTTCCTGCCGAAGTTTCTTGCCTGCAATCGCGGCGAAGGATGAAAAAGCCTCTTCATTCGGGAACAGGCTTAGTGGAGCAACCAGGGTATCCGCAGTCGTGTCGAATACGAAAGCCCTCGTCCAGCTGTTTCCGTGGGCGCCTCCGGAATACTCCCATATCCATGCCAGGGCGCAGATCAACCCGTTGGGAGAGGGTTCGTGGGTGAAGGAGATCTCGAGGTTCCAGGGCATGGGTTCGGGGTATTCAGATGCAAGGTCGGCGAAATTGGTTCTGAATGCGTCGGCCTGTGCGAAAGCGTACCCGCCGAGCATACCGGAAAGGACCGGGTTGTCGAGCAGGGAGCCTTCGTAGCTCACCGAAATGGTACAGCCTGAAGCGTTCACGGTCCATATGCTGTCCGGGGAGAGAAGAAGCAGAAAGACGAGTGGGATGCTCATTTCTCATCCTCCGGTTGCCGGATCGTTATCACGCGGTCAACCTTGTCCACAGTGGATTCCCGGTGGGCAATGATCAGGCAGGTCCTGTCACGGAGAAGGTCCATCACCGCAGCCTTGACCTGTGTTTCGCTCTCCTTGTCCAGGGCACTGGTGGCCTCGTCCAGCAGTACTATCCCGGGATCCCGCAGGAAAATCCTGGCAAGTGCGATGCGCTGCCTCTGGCCGCCCGAGAGCAGGCATCCCCGTTCCCCTGCCGGCGTATCGTACTTGCCGGGAAGCTCAATGATGAAGTGGTGGGCATGGGCGGCAATGGCGGCGCGCTCGACCTCTTCCCGCGAAGCGCCGGGTCTGCCCATCAATATGTTCTCCAGAATGGACGAGTTGAACAGGAAGGGCTCCTGAAGTACGACGCCGATGCAGCCCCTGAGTGAATCGAGTGTATACTCTCTCAGCGGAACGCCGTCCAGAAGGATCTCACCCCTGTCCGGATCGTGGAACCTAAGCATCAGCGAAACCAGTGTTGTCTTTCCCGCTCCGCTCTCGCCGGCGATGGCGACGGTTTCCCCGGGCTCCACGACGAAACTGAGCCCGGAGAACACGGGATTGCCGCCCGGATAGGCGAACTGCACGTCCCTGAACTCGATGCGGCCCCGGGGGTTGCATAGTACCCTGGCATCAGGGTGCTGGGTTACCGCTTCGGGGGTGTCGAGGACCCCGAAGACCCTCTCCGCAGCTCCAACGGCTTGCAGAACCTGTCCGGCTGCACCGGCGAAGGAACCGACCGGCCCGAACAGCATGCCGAAGTAGCCTGTGAAAGCCATGAGAACACCCAGCTGCATCCTTCCCCCGATGACCTCCAGACCACCAAGGTAAAGCAGCAGGATCATGCTGAACATGGCGACGAGACTTCCCCCGTTGAAGATGAAGCCCTTCAGCGTCAGCCTGAGCTGGCTGGCCAGAAGTGACGTGAGCGACCCGCTGAACCCCGATGCCTGAGTCTTCTCGAGATTGTAGGCCGCCGAGGTTCGGAGACCGGCTATCTGTTCCTGCAGAAGCGAGTTGAAGTCAGCCCTTCTTTCCTGGACCTCTTTGGACGCCCGCTTGATGATCCCTCCCGCAAGTGCGACCAGTACGGCGAAAGCCGGTACGGAGGGCAGGGCGATCAGTGTCAGTCTGGCGTTGATGCCCAGCATTACACCCAGGACCACCACGAACCTCACCGCCTCGGTGAGCAGGTTCACGAACAATGAGGAGTAGAGCCCCTGCATCACCGGTACGTCGCTGGTGAAGGTGGACATGATGTCGCCGGTCTTGCTGCGGTCGGCAAATGCTGCCGAAAGGAGCTGGACCTTCCGGTGCAGCGCTTTACGAAGGTCATTTGCGGCCCTGTTGCTCATCCAGGTGAAAAGATAAGTTCCGGCCATACCCGTTAACGTCTGCAGAAGCACTGCTCCGGTGAAAAAAAGGGCAACGGTCCGGAGAAGGGGGATGTTGCCCTCGAGAAGCACCTTGTCGATGAGAATCCGGTTGACCCAGGGCTGAACCAGCCCGGTTCCGGCCGAAACGACCGTGATCACCAGTCCCACGATCTGCCACCTCAGGTATGGTCGCAGGAACGACAGGGTTCTGCCCAGGATTCGGCGACTGGCAAGGATTTCCCGAAAACCGTTCATGGCCCGATTATGTGAAGTCAGGGCTGATTCGCAACCTTGCCTTCGTTAAAACCCCTGGCTCAGCCGGGAATCGTGAGCCTCTCCCCGTTACGGCATGGTCGGTTGCAGTACTGGATATATTGTGCTGACAGGAGGGAGGGACGCTTTGGGTTGCTGCCTGCCGGTTTTTGTGGGGGGGGTCGCCGGACTTCTCGGGTTGCCGCTGTTGCTGCTGACATCCGCCGCCCTTGTCTGGAAGCTCGCGCTTCCCGTTGCGGCGCTGCTGCTGATACTGCACCTTGTGAGGAAGCAGGATTAGGGAAGCCGTCAAGCCCCGTCGGGCAGCGTTGCCTCGAGAGATCCCGCCCGGTGCCGAAGAGAGTTCTGCCCTTTGCCGAACGGCAGGAGCTTCCGGCTGGAGAGGAAGCAATCGAAACAATGGCATGAGGGCCATTCTTGTGATCGGTCAATAACAGAGTGATGCAGCATGGTGCAACTGGTCGTCAAGTTCCTGGTCTCGGCATTGTTGATCCTGGTCGCATCGGAGATCGCGAAGCGGACCGGCAGGATGGGTGCCCTGATCGCAGCGCTGCCTTTTGTCGCAATCATGGTGATGGTCTGGCTGCATGTCGAGAACCAGGGGAATCAGAAGATCGGTGAGTACGCCCACTTCACTTTCTGGTATGTGATACCGACCCTTCCGATGTTCCTGCTGATGTCATGGCTGATGTCTCGAAACGTCGACTTCTGGCTGTCTCTGCTCATATGTGCATTGTTCACTGCAGTTTGCTTCGTCATTACAGCCTTTGTTGCAAGGAGATTCGGCACGGACATCATGCCTTGATGGCCAATCAACCCGGAACGCCATTTTCTCAGGATTGAACCCGCATGGAGCATTACGCGGCAATGGGCCTTCTTCTGAAGACCCTTTTCAGTAACCTGATCCCGAAAATACCGGCGATGATGAGCAGGAGCACGGCCATCACGGGAACCAGGACCGAGAGGACCGACATTATCACCGAGAACACGCTCTCCAGCGTGGAGAGTATCGGATTGCCCGCCCCCCCGGTGGTGGCGGTTGATCCGCCGTGCAGGATATTGCTTGCCGCACTGCCCGCGAGGGATGCGCCTCCCCCGGCAATCACCGCAAGGGTCCAGGTAAGGAACGGGTTCATGTCGAGGATGACCGCGGCCGTTATGACGATTCCCGCCACCACGGTCAGCGGGATGCTGACGGCGTTCAGGGCGTTGTCGACGACCGGTATCAGGTAGGCCAGAATCTCGAGGACTGTTGCCACTCCGAAGGCGATCAGGGCGGGTGTGCTCTGTATCCAGGTGAAGGCGGGGGAGAGGTGGAGAAGGTCGAGTTGACCGGTGATGCTCATCACGAGCAGTGGCACGAATATTCTGAAGCCGCACGTGGCGCTGAGGCCTATGCCTATCAGAATGCTGGCCACGGTTTCCATATTCTTCCTCTCAGCGGTCGAGCCACAATGCCCCGGTTCTGATCCTTCCGTCGAACCATTGCCGGTCCGGGTCTTCCGGAACAACGTCCTCGAATATGACAAGGTCGACACCCAGTTGGGAAGCCAGTTCCCTTGCCCCGGCAGATGGCCATGTATTCAGTATCGCAGCCGTTTCGGCGTAGCCTTCGGGGTAGCTTGTGCTGTAGCCGTTAACGCTTGGGGTGAAATGCAGAGTTGAGCACAGCAGGCGCATGGCTTCGACCGTTGGAAGGTCGAGTTCCTGATTTACTGGCAGGTAGAGAACCCTTTGCGCCTTCTGGCCGGCGATCCATGAATGGTGCTCGGGAATGATCACCGGCATTGTCGTAACCCCCGGATGGGCTGCTTCGGTCAGGGCGATCGCCATTCCCGCCAGTGCCCAGGCCGGTTTCCTGCCCAGCTGCCGGGCGGCAGGTATCAGAAGCGGAAGGAAAGCCAGGTAGGCGGCCCTTGCCGGAAGCCTGAGGGCAGCCCCGCCGGGGAGCAGCTCAATCACCCTGAAGGGTCCCGGGCAGAGCTCCCTGCCCCATGCAGTGACGGTGGGCCCGAGGCTGTAGGCCAGGAAAAGGATGCCAATCGCCAGGATCGTTCCAGTGTTTCCATTCTCTTTCCTGAAGAAACCCCAGATGCTTCCTGCGACAAGCGCGATGCCAGGCCACAGGGCGGCCTCGGGGTGGGCATGTGTGCTTCGGAGCCATCCCGTTGCGAAGCTTGTTTCCCAGGGGCTTACAAAGGATGATGCGTCGGTGCTTGTGATCGTGTTCATGTCCCACTGGGCGGCGTTCTGAAGCTGGGGAACAAGGAAGGGGAGCATGAGGGCGTTGCCCAGAAAGACCGGGAGAAGAAGAGTCGCGGCGTTCTTTCTGTTCTTCGTTGCGAGGGTCGAGAGAAGGACAATGAGAAGGGCGATGTCAAGGAAGTACCAGTGGTAAAGGCTTGCAAGCCCCTGAAGGGGGATGATGGCGACCAGCGGCCATCCCCTGCTTCGGCCCTCGGAAGCGCGCAGGGCGAACATGATACCTGCGATCGCAAGCCCCGCGCTCTGAAGCTGAAGGTGCCAAAGGTGGCTCTGGAAGTAGGGCAGGGTGATGAAGGCGGTTCCGGCGAAGGCAGCCCCCCAGGCGGATGCCCCCCTGTCTCTGGCAAAGACACCCGCTGCGAATCCGGACAGCGAAAGGCTCAGCCACATGAGAATGTTGTGGATACGGACAGGATCCCGGGTGGCGATCCGGGCGGGGAGCGAGGCCATCCACTGGGTGAGGAGTATGTCGCTGCGGCCGTCACCGTCAGGAAAACCCGAGAACTGGGGAGTGGACAGGGGATTGTCGAGGTGTGTGAGGGCATGGTGGTTCCATGCGATCAGCCATGCGTTGAACAGCGTGTCGCCGTGATCATGGGGGTTTCGGGAAAACGGCAGCGGCCAGAGGACCACTGCCGAAATCCCAAGGCAAATGAGCAGAAGGGGGAGTTTCCCCCTCATGTCAGTAGGCCCGGGCCAGTATCGCCCTGGTGGATGTTCTTCTGCCTGTCATGAAACACATTCCCTCGCCGCCCGGCTGTTCCAGCGGAATGCACCTGACGGTTGCGCTCGTCTCCTCCTGAATGCGGTTCTCGTCTTCCCTCGAGCCGTCCCACCATACCCTGTAGAAGCCCGGCTTCTCCGGGATCAGCCTCTTGAACTCCTCGAACGTCTCCACATCGAAAGTGCGGCTCTCACGGAAGTCGGTCGCTTCCTTGAGCATCTGGTCGTGGATGTCATTCAGGAGGGCGGGGATCTTCCCCGTCAGCTCCGACAGGGGAAGGGTGAACTTTTCTTTTCTGTTCCGCTGTGCCAGTGTCGCATGGCCGGCGTCGAGGTCGCGCGGGCCGATCTCGATCCGCAGTGGAACACCCCTGACCTCCCAGTGGTTGAACTTGAAGCCGGGACTCATGTTGTCGCGGCTGTCGACACTTGCCCTGATCCCCATCGACAGAAGCTCTTTCACGATGGCATCACAGGCTTCCATGACCTGGGAGGCCCTGGGATCCTGCATGCCTATCGGAATGATGACGACCTGAACCGGGGCGATGCGGGGAGGGAGCCTGAGGCCGTTCGCGTCGCCGTGTGCCATTATCACGGCGCCCACGAGGCGGGTGCTCACGCCCCAGCTGCTCTGGTGTACGAACTGCCTTTGATTGTCGCGGTCGAGGAAAGTGGTTTCGAACACCCTGGCAAAGTTGGTGCCCAGGTAGTGGCTGGTCCCCCCCTGAAGGGCCCAGCCGTTGCCCATCATGGCCTCGATGGTGTAGGTGTCTACCGCGCCGGCGAAACGCTCCTTCTCGGTCTTCACTCCGGGTATCACGGGAACGGCCGCCATCTCCCGCATGAAGTCGGAGTAGACCGAAAGCATCCGCATGGTCTCCTCCCGTGCCTCCTGCTCGGTGGCGTGGGCCGTATGCCCCTCCTGCCACAGGAACTCGGTGGTTCTGAGGAACGCCCGGGGCCGGAGTTCCCAGCGCACGACGTTCGCCCACTGGTTGAGCAGCATGGGAAGGTCGCGGTAGCTTCCTATCCATTTGCTGAACATGTGGTTGATGATGGTCTCGCTTGTCGGGCGGACTACCAGGGGTTCTTCGAGCTGCCTGCCGCCGGCATGGGTAACCACCGCCAGTTCAGGTGAAAAACCCTCCACATGCTGAGCTTCCCTGTTGATGAAGCTCTGGGGTATGAAGAGCGGAAAATAGGCATTGGTGTGGCCGGTTGCCTTGAATCTTCCGTCAAGATCGCTCTGCATCAGTTCCCAGATGGCGTAGCCGTATGGACGGATGACCATGCAGCCCCGGACCGGGGCCGAGTCGGCCAGTTCAGCTTCACGGATGACGTCCTGGTACCATCTGGCGAAGTCGGTCTCAGGGCTTGTGATGTTCTTTGCCATGGGTTTCCCTCGCACGGTTTCGGGGGGTTTGACCCCGCCCTTGTTGGTGGGTAATATATGCGCATGGGGGCCATCGCCTGAGAGTGCGATTAGGTTACTGATGAAGGCATCGCCCCGTCGTGTCGCAAGCGCCCTGACGGGAAGCCTGGCAGACCGACCGGCCGTACAAGTCCTTTAACCCTGACTCTCTGTATCATTCTTCAGTCCTTGGCCCCCTCCCGCTTTCATCGGAGGGGTGATGAACCGCAACGGAACAGACAGGTCCCCTTCGGACCGGCTTGACCTTTTCTGGCTGGTGACAACGGGCGCCTACGCGGCGCTTATGGGAGCGATCCCTTTCCTGCGGCTTGTGCCGCGATTTCCCGTCCTTGTTCCCGTCTGGATCGTATTCGCCCTTCTCTACCGTTGGAAGAGGCTTCCCGGCTGGAGCCCCATGATCCTCAGCTTCGCTTTCCTGGGGCTGTGCTACTGGGGCCTCAGGTTCGTTGTTTCCACCTGGACCGGAGCCTTCAACGGCATGAACGTGGCCGTCTTCGAGGAACGGGTGTTCGGCGTCCTTCCGCCGGTCTGGCTTCAACAGAAGCTGGGATGCGCGGGGCAGACCCGCTGGTTCGACTACCTGTTCGCAGGGCTGCACTCCTCGTTCTTCCTGATCCCGGTACTCACGCCCTTCATCGCCTTCAGGAGGGTGGGGGAAACTGCAATGCGCCGTGCGGTGACCTCCTTTGCGCTGCTCACGACCCTGGGCTACGCGACCTATGTCCTCTGGCCGCTAACCCCCCCGTGGATGCAGGCGATCGAGGGTGGTGTTCCCCACCTCGACCGCTGCATGTTCAGGGCACTCAAGGATTTCATGCCGGGTTTCCTTGTGGGCAACTTCTCAATGAGCCCAAGGGCAGCCATGCCGTCCCTCCATGCAGCCGTTCCCATGCTGATGACCCTTGTACTCATCCGTGAGACCGGATTCCGCCGCAGCTTCTGGACGCTCTTCGTCCTTCTCGGAATCAGTTTCGAGATCCTTTACGGCGGCGAACACTATGCCACCGACGTTGTGGTGGGTTACATCTACGCACTGGCGGCCTTCCTCGCCGTGTACGTTCCCGGAAGGTTTCAAACCAGGGGCTAGCCTGTTATTATCCCGCAGGTTTTGCGGCGATGGGAGGGAAGCATGTCCGGTGTCACCGTCAGAAGCCTTGGGAACATGAAGTCCAGGGGCGAGAAGATCGTGGCTCTTACCGCGTACGATTACCATACCGCACGAATCGAGGCTCTGGCCGGGGTTCATTTGATCCTTGTGGGAGATTCCTACGAAATGGCCGTGCTCGGTGGTGAGACCACGCTCGGGGCATCACTCGAAGTACTGCTGACCATTGCCGCCTCGGTGAAGAAGGGTGCCCCCGGGGTCCTCGTTGTGGGTGACATGCCCTTCGGGAGCTATCAGGAGTCCTGCGCCCAGGCGGTGCGCAACGCATCCAGATTCCTGGCCGAGGCGGGTGTCGATGCCGTGAAACTGGAGGGGGGGAACCCCCGGATGGTTCGAAGGGTCAGGGCCATCGTTGAATCGGGAATTCCGGTCATGGGCCATGGGGGTCTTCTGCCCCAGTCCATCCGGCTCGACGGGGGCTACCGTGTCATCCGCCGGGAAAACCGTGACGAGTTGCTTCGCCAGTGCGACGCGCTTGTGGAAGCGGGGGTTTTCAGCCTGATCCTGGAGGGAGTTGAGGAAGAGCTGGCCCGGGAGGTCACCGAGAGGGTCCCGGTGCCGGTGATAGGCATTGGCGCGGGTCGCTTCACCGACGGCCAGATCCTTGTCATCACCGACATACTCGGCCTTGACCCCTCGTTCAAACCAAGGTTCCTGAAGAGATACGCAGACATCAATGAAACCATCCTGCAGGCGGTGCGGCAGTACGCAGTGGAAGTGGTGTCAGGCGAGTTCCCCGGCCATGAGAACGTTTTCAGTGAAGAAGGGGGACAGCCTTGAAAATACTGGTGGTGGGGAGCGGCGGCAGAGAGCACGCCCTGGCCTGGGCCCTTGACCGGTCCGGCGGGAATACCGTCCTTGTAAGCCCCGGGAACCCCGGAACCGCCGCGTTTGCCCGGAACGTGGTCACCCCCGCCGATCCCCTTCAGGCTGCAGTCGATCATGGGGTCGATCTTGTCGTCGTGGGTCCCGAGGCTCCCCTTGCCGCAGGCCTCGGAGACAGGCTGAGGGCAGCCGGCATCCCCTGCTTCGGACCCGGGGCCGGATGCGCCGCGCTCGAGAGCAGCAAGTGGTTCGCCAAGGAGATCATGGTAGCCGCAGGGGTCCCCACGGCATTGGGGGAGATCTTCGACAACTCCGGCGATGCCCTCGACTATATGGGCGGGAGACCCCGCGAATGGGTGATCAAGGCTGACGGCCTGGCTGCGGGCAAGGGCGTTGTCCTGCCCGATACTCTTCAGGAAGCCCGGGAAGCGCTCGAAGTGCTGCTTTCTAATCCTCCGGGCAGGGTGGTCGTCGAGGAAAGGCTGTCGGGCTCCGAGGTAAGCGTCATGGCCGTCTGCAGTGGAACCGAGGCCGTCATCCTTCCTCCAAGCCGTGATCACAAGCGCATTGGAGAGGGCGACACTGGGCCAAACACCGGAGGCATGGGGGCTGTGTGCCCACCCCGTGGACTCCCTGAGGGTTTTTCTTCACTGATGGAAAGGACCGTATTCAAACCGGTCCTTCGGGAACTTGACCGGCGGGGTCTGGACTACAGGGGAGTGCTCTACGCGGGAATGATGCTTTCCCCGGGAGGGCCAAGGGTGCTCGAGTTCAACGTCAGGTTCGGCGACCCCGAGACCCAGGCGGTCCTTCCACTGCTGGGAGGTGACCTTGCCGGGCTTTTCGCAGCGGCAGCCCTTGGAAGGAAGCTTCCGGAACCAACGGTTCTTTCCGGCGCGTCGGCGGTCGTGATCGTAGCCTCTGAGGGATACCCCGGAGAGTACCGCAAAGGAGCCGTCATCGAAGGGCTGGATGCCGTTGGTGATGCGATGGTGTTCCATGCCGGCACCACACTCTCGGGGCGGAATATCGTTACTTCGGGAGGCAGGGTGCTGGGGGTGACCGCGTTGGGCGAAGACCTCGGGAAAGCCCTGGAAAAAGCTTACTTAGCCGTGGAATCAATTCACTTTGACGGGATGAACTTCAGACGTGACATAGGGAGGGCGCAATGAGTGACCGGGTGCTTGTTGGGATAGTGATGGGCAGCGAGAGCGACCGGGAGACAATGGAAAAAACCTGCGGAGTTCTGGACGAGTACGGGATTCCCTGGGAATTCTCTGTAATGAGCGCCCACAGAACGCCGGAGAAGGTTGCCGAGTATTCCAGAACAGCCGCCGGCAGGGGTATCAGGATAATCATCGCGGCAGCGGGCCTTGCAGCCCATCTGGCAGGGGCGGTAGCGGCGAACACGAAGCTTCCCGTCATAGGGGTGCCGATCCAGGGAGGCCCCCTGAACGGATTCGACGCGCTCCTGAGCACCGTCATGATGCCGAAGGGCGTTCCCGTGGCAACGGTTGCCATAGGCTCGCACGGGGCGGCCAATGCCGGTCACCTTGCTGCAAGGATACTGGCTCTCTTCGACAAAGGTGTTGCTGAAAGGATGGGATGAACATGGCCGCAAGGACGGTCGATATAAACACTGAAAGACCCGCGTCCGAAGCGGTCGACATGGCGGTTTCAGTACTTCTGGGAGGCGGTCTTGTGGTCTACCCCTCCGACACGGTCTACGGTCTTCTCTGTCCCGCCGCGATGCAGCACTCGGTGCGAAGGGTGGGAAGACTGAAGGGCTACGCCGAGGAAAAGCCCTTCATACTCCTGGTTCCATCCATCGAAGCCGCGACCGTATTCTCCAGGCCTTTACCCGGAGCGCTGGAGCTGATGAAGGCCCATTGGCCCGGCCCGGTCACCCTTGTTCTTCCCGCCTCAGACAGGGCTCCCTCGTGGGTCTGCGCCACCGATGGGACGGTTGCCCTCAGGGTTCCATCCGATCCGTTGTCGCTGCGGATACTCGAGTCCATAATGCCCCTGGTGACAACCAGTGCCAACCTCAGGGGCGGTATCGAACCCCTGGGGCTGGACGAGGTGAGTCTCAAGATCGCCTCGGGGGTCGACCTCATGCTGAACGGCGGCAAGCTCGCCCGACGCAAGACCTCCACCATGATCAAGTTCACCCCTGAGGGTCAGGAAGTGCTCAGACCCTAGCCCGTGTTTCTACCCAACGGGCTGAGCCCTCCCGGAAGGTGTTCCGGAGGGAGCAGCCCGGGGCGGGGCTGGTCAGCGATCCGACCGGGCAACTCTGAAACCGATCGTAAAGCAGCCCACGGCTGCTTCATATGCTTTGCGATCTCCCGACCTGCAGTCGAAGACAGAGTTTTCTTCAATATCTGAGGGAAACCAACTGCCTCCGCGAGCGATCCTGCTGTCACCCTCCCCGAGCCACGGGTCTCCATCCGCTGAAGCATCGCAGTAGCCGCCCCATTTCCAGGTATCCTGACACCATTCCGAGACGTTTCCCGACATGTCGTACAACCCCCAGGCATTGGGGATCCTCTGTCCAACAATACTGGTTGAGTCTCCCGAGCCATCAAGGTAGCAGCAGTAGTCGTAGTCCATCTCACTGCCCCAGTAGAACGCGTCGACGGTGCCCGCCCGGCAGGCATACTCCCATTCCGCCTCCGAGGGGAGCCGGTACGAATGGGAGGGGTCGATGGAGTTCAGGGAATCCAGGAAGGCCTGGCAGTCGAACCAGGATACTTGCTCCACGGGCAGTCCGGGATCACCGGTGAACCAGGAAGGATTCGATCCCATGACATCCAGCCACATTCCCTGTGTAACTTCCGTCGTCATCATCTCGAAACCCGTGATCGTCACCGTGTGCACGGGACTTGCGATCCCGACGGATCCCAGCTTGATTATCGTCGAGTCTCCCATCGAGAAGCTGCCCGAAGGAATCCAGGCGAATACCATCCCGTCGATCGGTCCTTCGGAGAGCGACCCTGCCGGGGGTTCGATAGTGTCAGCGGATCCCGCCTGAGCGAAGGAAGCTATTGCACATATGATAAAGATGACCATGACTGTCCTCTCATGTGGTCTTTAACCATCTATCCGTGAAATCGATGGGCGATGCTGTCCTTCGATCTTTCGTCAACGGCATGGGTTGGTCAAGCTGAGGAACGGTCTGTACAACTCATTGTCAAGTTTCAGGGCTAGCCCTTCAGGGCTATCCACATCACCCTGAGAAGGCTTTTCGGGTGAAGCAGGATGTTGGAGTAGGCCTGATTGGCAAGGGGACAGGCGCACTCCTTCCGCCGGATCGAAGCCCTTATGTCGGCAGCCTTCCGTGATTTCCAGATATCCAGGAAATCGGTGTCGTCCCCCACCGTTCCCATCTGACCCCGGTAAGCCAGTATGGCGCATGGCCATATCCCGCCGTCCGAATTCACGTGAACGTTCATGAGGGCTGCATAGCACGGGATGAC
The DNA here is from genome assembly GCA_041750285.1 of Candidatus Fermentibacteraceae bacterium. Taxonomy (GTDB): domain Bacteria; phylum Fermentibacterota; class Fermentibacteria; order Fermentibacterales; family JCC-6; genus UBA6080. The sequence continues at coordinate 12,746 of JBGSZS010000006.1, forward strand.
CTGTTTTCCGGTCCGCAGGTAGTCGGTGACTATGTCGTAGTAAACCAGCCTCATGGCGGTCGTCACCCTTGAAAGGGGCCTCATCCCCTTCATGCGGCTTCTGACGGCCTTTTTGAACACTTCCATTATCTCGCCGTAACTTTCACCTGCCGGCGTGATTCCGCTGCCTATGTTGAAGAACTCTTCCCGCTCCTCCGCGACTTCGTTTATGTAGGTGTCCACCCCGAGTGTGCCGGCGAAATCGATGATTTTCAGGAGGTTTGCGGCGTTGAACCGTGAGATTACGGTGCCCACCCCCACGTGAAGGTTGCTGTGCGAGCACCTGAGGGCCTTGAGCCTTTCGAGGGTGTCGAGCAGCCTTTCGAAGTTGCCGGGAACCCCCCTTATCTCGTCATGGTCGGCGCCGATGCCGTCCATGCTGGGCTTGATGGTGAGCACGGTTCCCGGGGCCTCGGTGGATATGATCGCAAGGATCCTTTCGGTCATGGTTTCGATCCGCCCGGGGGCCAGGGCGTTGGTGGGGATGTGGATGACCGCTGGACGCATGTATCTGCACGCCAGTCCCACGATTTCCGGAAGGTCCTCCCTGAGGAACGGCTCGCCCCCGGAAACATTGAAGAAGTAGGTCCATCCTATTGATCGGAACAGGGACTCGATCCGGGGAAGCGAAAGCTCTTCGCGGCACTCCTGCTTCCAGATGTAGCACGTCCTGCACCTGGACTGGCAGTTCCTGGTGACCGAGAAGGTTACGTTGATCGGTCTTGGTGGCGTGACAAGGCCGATCCTTGCCCACCATGCCCTGCAGACGCTGAGCACGAGATGAAAAAGCTGTCCCGCATGGTTCACCTGCACCGGGAAGTGCCGGGCCAGAGCCTGGTGGACCAGTGCCGCAAGGGCGAACACCCCCTCGACCATCATCAGAAGAAGCCTCTGGCCGAGGGCGACGGCCGTGGCGACAACCATCCCGCCCGGCACGAAACTTGCGACCATCAGGGCTTGAAGCGATTCGCGCACACCTATCCCGCCGGGGATGAAGACCATGAGAAGCGACGCGAGCCACGATGCCGGAGAGGCGATGATGCAGAGGATAAGCAGGGAGTGCGCGGGGACAGACTGGGGAACCCCGAAACCCCTGAACCAGAAGTAGAGCCCGAGCCCCCTCAGAGACCACGAAAGAATGTGGCTTCCGATGAACTGCGCCTGATGCCGGTGGCTGATGTGCGGAAGCTCCTCCACCGTCGTGTCGAGACGGTCGGCGAGCTTTCTGGCGAAAAGCCTCTGTATCCCTGGGGCAAGAAGCATGAGAACTCCCAGGATCGCAGAGATGCCAAGGGCCACGGTCAGTCCCGCGGGGAGTGACGACGCGCTGATGAACGGCAGTGCCAGAATGGTCATGAGACCAAGGGCGGCAAAAAGATAGATGTTCTCCAGCACCATTGCGGTTGCCGCCTTGACGGAGCCCGTTCCGTTCCTGTTCAGGAAAGCTATCCTGCCCAGGACCATCCACAGACGGCCAGGTATGTAGCTTCCCATCTGGGTAATGAGCCAGTTCCTCCTGAGGGAGCCCCGGTCCACCCCGGGGGTTTTGAGTGCCCTGAGTATCCTCTGCCACGCAAGTGGGGCGAAGTAGTACCCCAGGGCCAGACACAGCGCCGAAAGGGCGATGTACGACCAGTCACGGCTCTCTCCCGCTTCACGCCAGAAAGCTTCCAGTCTGGGTTTCCAGACCGGGAACAGACTGAAACGGAAGTAGAGCGCGGCCCCTGCAAGAAGCAGGGGACCCAGCCATGCTTCGATCCTTTTCAGAACACGCTTCACCGGCGTTTCCAGAGCCTTCCGGAAAGAAGAAGCAGTGCAAGGGCCGCAGCGGTCGCAAGGATTGAGACACGCATGCCAAGGACGACGTCGGAGCCGTCGTAGTGAAAGCGGACGGTGCTTTCTCCCGGAGGGACCGTCACAGCCCTCATCCATCCGTTCGCCACGTGTATCGCGGTCGGGACTCCGTTGACCTCGGCGCGCCAGCGCGGGTACCAGGTGTCGGCAAGGACCGCAATGGCGGTGGATGGGGTTGACGTGACGAGTACAACCTCGTGTGGGGTGTCGACCGTGATGCGAACGGTTCCCGAGCAGACCGCTGGCAAGTCTCCGGGCGGAGCGTCGATGACGGACAGGGCCTGCACGTCGGATCCGTCGGAAAGGTACTGGAAGCCCTGCTCTCCTGTCCCTCCCGTGACCCGGGCCGGAATGAACGCACGAGGCATGGGGGTCGGCGGGAGGCTGGGGTCGTCCTCGGAAAGGAGTGCGTGAAGCTCGCTCCAGGAATAAGCGCCATCGGGAAACTTGAAGGCCGTGACTCCGAACTGGTGAATCATCCCGGGGGTGGCTTCAGAAAGAAGGTCGGCCATCCTGTCCCCCAGGGCGGGTTTTGCTGCGTGGTACCCGGTCACCGAACGAATGCCGAGGGGAACCAGCTCGTTGCCCCCGGGAAAGACGCGCCCCCCGCCCGCCATAGCGGCAAGTCCGGGGTCGTCCCTGAACATTCCCGCAAGGGTGGTCTGGTTGAGGAAGACCTGGAAGCTCCTGTTGACGGGAACGAGTTCAAGCGCAGTGATGAGAATGACTCCTGCGGCGGAATGCCACGGCTTCAGACCGAACCTGCGGGATGCCAGGAGAAGAAGCAGGAGCCCCGATGAGGAAAGAAGCGCCCTGAAAAGGTCGGCCCGGAGCAGTTCGCTTCTGTGCCTAAGCATGAACTCGTAGCCGGTACCGCCGGGAACACCCATCCTGGTCCACCATGATGCCTGGAGAGCACCGCTAAGGGTGCCGGCCATGGGAAGTGCGGCAAGAAAGAGGGCGGCGACCACCGCCATGGCGATCAGCGGCCTGCGTGACGTGCTGCGCTGGAAGAGCGCGTCGTAACCTGGACCCGCCGCAAGGGCCACCGACGCTGTGGTTATGAATGCGGCCATGTGCGGAGCGCGGATCTTCTGGAAAAGCGGAATGACGCGGTACAGAATGGAGAAAAAGCCGGTGTACCCCCCCCATGAAACCAGCGTTCCGAGAAGCGCCAGGGTCAGGAGAGTGCCCTTCGTCCTCCTGTCGCGGCCCGCGATGAAGCCAGTCATGGCCAGAATGAAAACAAGCACGCCCGTGAACTCGCTGCTGAGCCTGAGGCCAAGCCTTCCGAAATACACCGGCACCCCCGAAATGACGCTGTCGGCAAATCCGTGCCTGAGGCCGAAAGCCGAAGGGAGGATCATGGCAAGGGTTTCCTCAGGGGGCATCGAGTAGCTTGCAGCGGTTGCCGGATCGAGACCCTCACCCCGTGTCGAGTGGGTGCTGAACAGATAGCCCGGATAGAGCTGAACCGCTGCGACCAGGACGCCAAGCGCCATCATCGCCCCGAAACCGGCGATCTTCCAGAGCCAATCCCTGGGATGTCCCATCCGCCACAGCGCAAAGACGACCGCCATCCCCCCGGAGTAGATCATCATCTGCGGATGGCTGGAAAGACCCTGCATTCCTACAGCAAGGGCACCCAGTCCAATCCACCTCGCGCTTCGGGTCGCCATGAACCTTGTGACGGCGTAGAGAAGAAGGGGAAGGAAGGCCCAGCAGATCACCTTGCTGCCGTGCCCCGCATAGAAAAGGGTGTTCGCCCATGCACCAAGGCAGTAAGCCGCTGCTCCGGCGAACCTTCCCTCACGGGAGGTTCCAAGTGAACCCAGCAGAAGCCATGCAAAGAATCCTGCGAGGACAAGATGTACCGGGAAAAGGAACCTGACGGAAACCTCGGGACCAAACAGGAGAAGCGGAAGACCCCTCAGGGGATAGAACACCGGTGCGCTGAATGAGGCGTAGAAGGGGACGCCGCAGAAGACGAGCGGGTTCCACAGCGGCAGTTCGCCCTGCCTGAGCGAGGCTTCAGTATATGCCAGGAACGGGTAGCCCTGGTGAACCGTGTCACTCAGATCCCCCCCCGGGAGGAGGGGGGAAGTGAATACCGGCCAGTACACAAGCAAGGCCAGCAGGGCGAGAAGAACCCACAGTTTCGCCGCGTCACCCGGTTTTTTCATCGAGGGACTCCTTCGTCGTTTTTTTGAGGGCTCCCGCCGTGAAAACCGCCAGGGCGACTTCCCAGACCGTCATTACGATGCGCTGTCCGCCCGCAGCGGCCACACCCGGCGCCAGAAGGGCTACCGGAAGGGCGATGAGTGCTGCGGCAGCCTCCCTGACCCCGAGACCTCCCGGAACCAGTACGACAATATACCCGGCGAGCCACGAAAGCGGCGCGGCAGCCATGCATTCCAGCGGCCCCGCATCGAGTCCCATGCCCTGAAACCACATCCACATCGCGGTGCCCCGCACCAGCCAGGTTCCGATGTAGAAAACCGTGACCAGAAGGGAATGCCCCAGGGGAACAGGCCTGAACGAAACCTTCTTCAGCCTGAAGACGATCTTCTGAAGCGGGCTCAGAAGTGGAAGAAGGGCAGCCGCAACGCCTGCGGCGGCAATTGCCCATCTGATGGAGTGGCTCTCGGCTATCCCCGGGTGGAAAACCCCAACGAAAAGGGCTGTGAAACCAACTGCTGCGGTGCTGAAGAGAAGCTCAAGCACCAGGGTGGAGGCGGTTTTTGTCACGGAATACCCTCTGGCCTTCAGAAGCCCTATTCGTCCTGCGAAAAGCCAGACCTTTCCTGGTATGAACCGACCGAGCTGGCTTCCGAACCACACAGCGTAAAGCTCACGGCGGGAGAGTGTTATGCCCCGTTCACGACAAACCATAACCCAACCCTCTGGGGAGAAGAAAAGACCGATCAGGAGAAGGAGGGAAGAAACTGTGAGAAGCAGTGGGTCAAGCCTCCACGGGAATTCCCTCGCGCTTTCCAGCCATTTGCCGCCCGCCAGCCAGAGGTGACGCCCTGCGATCAGAAGCAGTATGAGGAACCCGAGCCTGATCCAGAACACAGGCCTTTTCACAGGAGCTTCTCCCTCCTGTACCATGCGACGGCATCAGCCGCCGCCTCATCGAATGAGAATGAAGGAGTGAAGCCAGCCGCAGAGGCCTTCGCCAGGGAAACGAAGCGGTCGGTTCCGAAGAGCCTGAGACGGCTTGGGGTGAGCGCTTTCGGACACAGGGGGCCAAGAGCCAGCGCCAGCCGCAGAAGGCGTGCGGGGGCGCGCACCACGAGCACCCTTCGCCCCATCGCTGCAGCGGTCCTTCTTGCCACTTCCCCCATTGTCAGGACCTCGGGACCGCCTATGTTGAATGTGCCCCCCGACAGCCTTCCCCCGGGCAGCGCCGAAAGGACACCTCGGCAGACATCCCTGACGTGGGTCGGTCTTGTGCGAGGCCCGTCCCTTCCCACGACCGGAAACCAGCCCCTGGAAACCTGACGGAACAACGGCAGCTTGTGCCGGTCCGCAGGTCCGAAAACGAAATCCGGGCGCAAAATCGTAAGCCCTCCATGAGGCATTCCAAGCGAAACGAGCCTTTGTTCGCCCTCGGATTTCGATCTTTCGTAAAGGCCCTCGGGAGAGTGCGGGTCGGCCTCGGAGCCGTCCGCCAGAAGCCCGCAGACGCCTGGAGTGCTCAGATGGATCAGCGGAACGCCGAGGATCATGCACTGCCTGCCCATCGATTCTGGAAGCAGGATGTTGGCAGCTGCGACCTCAGCAGGTGAAGAACGGCCCGATACCAGCCTTCCCGCGGCATTCACGGCAACCTCCGCGTCGCTGGGGACGCTTACGGGTCCGTCCGAACTTCCCAAATGGGATGCAACGGTGTGTCCCGCCCTTTCGAGGTGAACCTTCAGCGCTCCTCCAATGAAGCCCCCCGCGCCCGTGAGATAGATTCTCACACCAACCCCCGGACCAGGGTTTCGGCGTAAGTGGCCCAGCCGAATCTCTCCGCCCATTTGCCGATCCTGCCGTCAAGCTCGGGGTCGTCGAGAAGAAGCCGGCACCTTGTGACGGCCCCGGCCAGGGCCTGCGGATCGGGTTCGGCGGTCTCCCCGGTCAGTCCCGGCGACACGGTTTCGCCAAGGCTTCCCACAGTGGTTACGACCATGGGCTTGTGAAACGCCAGGGCAATCTGGGCCACACCGCTCTGGGTGGCGGTGCGGTAGGGCAGGACCACGATGTCCGAAGCCATGAAGTACAGCCCTACATCAGAGTCCGGGACGAAGGAGTCGAACCTCATGAACCTTCCGCCCAGGGACGATGCGAGCTCCGAAAGATCGTCCTCGGAACCGTAGTTCTCACCCGCGGCGATCAGAACGTGGTTGTCGGGGAGGAGCTTCATGGCCTGAACCATCAGGTCAAGCCCCTTGTAACGCCTTACCAGTCCGAAGAACAGAAGGGCGGTGCAACCCTCGGGAATACCAAGCCTGCTCCGGGCCTCCTCCCGAGTGGGCGCGCCTGAAACGTACTGATCGTATATGGGGTGAAAAAGGCTGACAACCCTTCCCCGGAAAGATGCCGCCCTCTCTCCGTCTGCCGAACCGTGGACGACAACGATGTCCATTTTGTTCAGGAAATGCCTTCCGAGTGCCCCCGAAAAAGGGAAACCTTCGTGGGGGTGAAGGTTGTGGCAAACGGCCGCTGCCGGAATGCCGCGGGGAAGACAGGCCGAAAGGCATGGGGCGAAGAAGGGGTGCCACCACTGAACGACGATTGCGTCGCAGCCGAGCGAGGATATCTTCCTGCGGGCGCCGGGCCATGAGAAAGGACTGGCGGGACGGAGCAGCGGCATGTCGGCCCTTGGCGCGCAAGGCACGGAGTCTTCGTACTGACTTTTACCGGGGAACAGGAAACCCGGATAGAGCGACCTGAAGCCGACCCTCACAACCTGGTGCCCCGCAAGCTCAAGGGCGCCCGCAAGGCGGGAGTTGAACTGGGAAATCCCCCCCCTGAGGGGTGGAAAGGGACCCAAAAGGCAGATTCTCATTCAGTCGGTTCTCTCGACCGGATCAGCGGGTCTGCTTCCACTGAACCTCAGTATCATCTCGCCCAGCAGACCCATGGAAATGAACTGAAAACCGGCCAGCATGAGGAACACTCCGAAGAGGAGAAGGGGACGGTTCCCTATGGGCTCGCCCATGAACCAGAGAACCGAAAGGTATGCGCTGACAACGAAACCCGCTGCGGTGAGGACGGTTCCGATCCCGCCGAAGAAGTGGAGGGGGCGGAACGAGTAGTGGTTGAGGAAGAGGACGGTCAGCAGGTCGCTGAAGCCTCTGAAGTATCTGGCCCAGCCGTACTTGCTCCTGCCGTACCTGCGCGGTCTGTGGTTCACGGGAACCTCGCCGACGCTGAAACCGTTCATGGCGGCAAGCACCGGGGTGTAACGGTGCATCTCGCCGTACAGGTCGAGGCTCCGGGCAGCATCACGGCGGTACACCTTGAGCCCGCAGTTGAAGTCGTGAAGCCTGATCCCGGTGGATCTTCTGACAACGGCGTTGAACAACCGGGAGGGGACGGTCTTGTCGGCCGGGTCGTGCCTGACCTTTTTCCACCCGCTCACGAGCTGAAGGCCGTTTTCAACCGCGTGGTCTATCATTCCGGGGATCTCGGAAGGATCATCCTGAAGGTCGGCATCGAGGGTGGCTATCCAGTCGCCCCGGGCTTCACGTATCCCGGCGGCAAGGGCTGCTGCCTTTCCCTGGTTGCGGCCGAACCGGAGCCCGGTGAGGGGGTGGAGCCTGGAGAGGTGCGTTATCACGCTCCAGGTCTTGTCGGTGCTGCCGTCATCGACGATGACCGCATTCCAGACCCTGCCTTCCAGGGCTCTGGATGTCTCTTCGAGAAGCTCCGGAAGGCTCCCGGCCTCGTTGAATGCCGGGATCACCACCGTCAGGGTTCTGTCAGCCGTCGAAACGCTCAAGCGAGGGTATCCCTTCTTCAACTTTCAAGTATGTGAAGGAGCCGATCCAATCGCCAAGCGACACGAACACCCCGCCGGACATCGGGATGAGCGAAGGTACATGGGTGTGGCCCGTAACCACGAGGTCGCATTCTTCAAGCTGCTCTACGGCCCAGTCCCGAAGGTGGGGGGGGATCACTCTGACCTTTTTCCTCAGGTACTTCCTGCTGGTGTCGCTGAAAAGCATCGCGAACGCCGTGGCCGGTGCTGGGTGAAGCAGGGAGTATGCGAACCTCGATATCCCCGCTCTGAGGACGGGCTTGAACGCCCTGTAGCACCAGTCGCCCCGGCCCATGCCGTCTCCGTGGGCCAGGACGGCCTTGATGCCTCCAAGGTCTGCCCTCAGGGGGGTCTGACGGAGTACAGTCATGCCGGTCTCGCGGGAGAACAGCCTTCCAACCCACCAGTCATGATTGCCCGGGATGAAGTTCATGGTCCACCCTGCGTCGGACAGCTCTCTCAGGCGGCAGAGCACCCGCCCGTATCCGGCCGGGATCAGTGTGGAGTACTCGAACCAGAAATCGAACAGGTCACCCAGTATCCACAGTGTTTGTGGTTCAGTGCCCGCCAGGTATCTCAGGAACCCCACAAGTGTTTCCCGTCCGGGATGGGGTGTACCCTCGGGAGAAAGATGCGCGTCGCTTATCAGGAAATGCTTCACCGACTGTCCCTGAAAAGCCGCTGGGCGCAGCCGACCCCGTCCGCCCTGTGTTCCACGCCCCCCGGCAGCACGAGGACCGCAGCCGGGAGGATGGCCGGATCGACGAAATCGAGAAGGCTCCCGTCGCCGAGGTAGGCAGTCAGGGGAAGACCCAGTCTGTTGATCACGGACTGCGAGGCATTCCGGGAATCGGTGTCGAACTGGACCGGAGCAGGCAGAATGCCGCTTCCCTCGATCGTGGCCATGAACACGAGGTCGGGGTCGCTCTGGTCGCAGTTCTCAAGCGGGATCCAGACGTAGAGGAGAACGCCGTCGAGGGAATCGGTCGGGACGGGAGTGAATCCGCCGGAGTCCGGGCGGCTCAGGGTGCCTGGCAGCTGGACGACCGGGGCCGCCTCTTCGCCGCCGGTGGTTTGCGTTTCCGGACCGCCGCACCCGGGCAGCCAGAATGCGGGAAGAAGAAAGAGGGCGAGGAATGCCTTTTTTGCGGTGTTCACTCTGGAACCTCCCGAACGACCGTGAATGAAGCCCCGTCGGGAAGGGCAGTGTAGCGGATGACTCCGGGGTCGAGCGGGGGGTCGAGCCGTCTGGACTGGGAAACCGTGACATACAGGGTGTCGTCCCCGGTTACGATGAGGCTCTCGGGTCCGAGGAAGTAGCTGCCGGGCCCCAGGGCGACGGCCAGAGCGGCCGTCTCGTCGACCCTTGAGATCGTGGAAGCCGGAGCAGTGAATACAAAAGGCACGGCGAGACACAGAACCCACGCCCCCAGCAGAACGGCCCTTCTCAATCTTCCTCCCCTCACGCGGTAAGCCTTGAACCAGTGGAAACTATGAATACGTGCCCGATTTCGCAAGAGCCGGCGACTTGATTCCCGGGTGCCGGATGAATAGCTTTGACCAGTCCCGTGAGAGGAGAGCATGAGCACACCGGATCTGTTCGACAGCCTGAAGCCGGGCCACGGGACTGCTGCCGCCCCTCCCCGGGATGAGGGTCCCTCGTATCCAGAACCCGGGCTTTCCCCGAACGCTCTCCGGGTTCTCTCCAAGCGCTATCTCAGGCGCTCCGAGGACGGAAGGCTTCTCGAAACCCCCGGCGGCATGTTCCGCAGGGTCGCCGAAGCAGTCGCCTCGGCGGAAGATTCATGGGACGGCGACGCGGCGGAATGGGCCGGCGTATTCTATTCGATGATGACGAAGGGAGAGTTTCTGCCCAACTCCCCCACGCTCATAAACGCGGGAGGCGGGATGGGCCAGCTCTCCGCATGTTTCGTCCTTCCCGTCGAAGACAGCATGGAAAGCATCTTCAACGCCGTGAAGAACACGGCCCTCATTCACAAGAGCGGCGGCGGAACGGGTTTCTCCTTCAGCAGGATCAGGCCGGCCCAGGATCTGGTCAGCACCACCATGGGTGTCTCGAGCGGCCCGATCTCCTTCATGACGGTCTTTGACAGGGCCACCGACACGGTGAAGCAGGGCGGCGTGAGGCGCGGAGCCAACATGGCCGTCCTGAGGGTCGACCACCCCGACATCATGGCCTTTGTGAACTGCAAGCGCGACATGGCGAACCTGAACAACTTCAACCTGTCGGTGGCCATCACCGACACGTTCCTCGCCGCTCTTGAAGCAGGCGGCGACTACGGTCTTGTGAACCCCAGGACCGGAGAGGTGACCGGCGCCCTCTCCGCCCGTGAGGTTTTCGATGCAATAGTTGACTCAGCCTGGGCGAGCGGAGAACCCGGGATCATCTTCATCGACCTTATGAACCGGGCCAATCCCACACCCCATGTGGGCGATATCGAGGCCACCAACCCATGCGGCGAGCAACCCCTTCTGCCCTACGAGGCATGCAACCTGGGGTCGGTCAACCTGAGCGTCATGGGAGTTCCCGAGAAGCGGTCGGTCGACTGGAACCTTCTGGAGAAGACTGTCCGCCGGGGCATCAGGTTTCTCGACGACGTGATCCAGGTCAACAGGTACCCTCTTCCCGAGATCTCCTCCATGGTCGCCGGCAACAGGAAGATCGGCCTGGGTGTCATGGGCTTTGCCGAGCTCCTGTTCAGCCTGGGCATTCCATACGACAGCGATGAGGCCCTGTGTCTCGCCGAGCGGACAATGAGCTTCATCGCGGACAAGGCGCTGGGGGAGAGCGTGGAGCTGGCGAAGAGAAGGGGCGCCTTCCCCAACTTCAAGGGAAGCGTGTACGACCGCAACGGAATGCCCCCCGTGAGGAACGCCACGGTGACGACAATCGCCCCCACTGGTTCCATCAGCATCATCGCGGGGTGCTCCAGCGGGATCGAGCCCGTGTTCGCCCTGGCCTTCACCCGGAAGAACCTGCTGGACGATGGCGAGGAGATGCGGGAAGTCGTTCCCGTTTTCGAGGCAGTGGCCCGGGAGAGGGGATTTGGCACTGACGAGTTCCTGTCCCGCCTTGCGTTGAAGGGGTCACTTGCCGGAATGGATGAGGTGCCGGAGGATGTTCGGAGGGTCTTCGTGACATCCCACGACATCAGTCCGGAATGGCACGTGCGCATGCAGGCTGCTTTCCAGAAGTTCACCGACAACGCCGTGAGCAAGACTGTCAACCTTCCCGGAAACGCGACCAGGGAGGATGTGGCCCGGGTGTTCCTGCTTGCGGGTGAACTTGGCTGCAAGGGAGTGACGGTCTACCGCGACGGCAGCAGGGACAGGCAGGTGCTCAACCTGGGCCGGAGCGAGACCGTCGTCGCACAGGCGCCCATCGCAGAACCCAGGAGCCGCCCCGAGTTCGTCTCGGGTACGACGCGCAGGATTAAGACCGGATGCGGTGACCTTTTCGTCACAATCAACCGCGACGAGAAGGGTCCGGTGGAGGTTTTCAGCAGACTCGGAAAGGCCGGCGGGTGTGCATCCAGCCAGGGAGAAGCCCTTTGCCGGATGATCAGCCTTGCCCTGTCGAACCATGTTCCACCCGAAGCCATAGTCCGGGAGCTGAGGGGGATCAGCTGCAACAGGCCGGGCTGGCAGGGAGGGCAGCGGATCAACAGCTGCGCCGACGCGATAGCCCTCGCCCTCGAAACTGGCCAGGCACCGAAGGAAGCCGCCGGCAGCGAGCATGGCGAGCCGCAGCCGGGGCTCCCGGGGGCATGCCCCAATTGCGGCGCAGGTCTCAAGCACGAATCGGGGTGTGTGTCGTGCGCTCTGGACTGTGGCTATACCGAGTGCGGCTGATGCCGGTCAGTCGCTTTTCGCCGCGATCTCCCCAAGCGCCCGTCCCAGGGCTTCGTGAACCTTCTCCATCAGGTCGGGGGAAAGGGTGATCCCCTTTTTGGTGGGCTTCCACTCGCCGTCCTCCGCCATGTAGTAGGTTCTCACTTCGATGTACTGACGCCCCTTGAACTCGGTGGCATTGACCCTTACGAGGTCCTCGCCCTTTTCTATGTCCGCGTAGTTCTTGTCCATGTCCCTTTTCCTTCCGGTTTCGTAAGCCGGTACTCTTTGCTTTGCGCATCCGGCTCGTCAAGGGTACGGCGGATTGGTAGAATTGTTCCGTCACTCATCGAGGAGGTTTTTTTCTGAACGGTCCCGAGCTTTCCGCCTTGCCACCCCGAGTGCTGCTGGACGGAGTCGACTGCAGCGTGATCATCATGGACCGTTGCCGAAGGGTGAAGGTCATGAACCGGTCTGCCCGGGACCTTTCGGGAAACACGTGGCAGGCAGGTGACGAAGGAGCGCTCTGCCACAGGGTGCTTTTCAACATCGATGAGCCATGTCCCGGTTGTCCCGTGACCGAAGCCCTTGAAACAGGGCTTCCGACCGGTCACGAAGTGGAAGTCGCCGGCAGGTCATTCGTTGTGAAGGCGATTCCCGAGAATGTCACCGGCCTTGTCGTGTGCTGCCTGAGGGAGGTAACCGGGACCAGGGACCTTCTCTCAAGGCTCGAGGCCAGCGAGAGGCAGTATTCAAGGATCGTGAGCGGAATGCCCATCGGGATCGTCATCGGTGAGATAATAACGGACAGCAGGGGAAAACCCCAAGATTACAGGATACTCGAGGCCAATCCCGCGTTCGAGGACCACACGGGCATACCGGCTGACAAGATACTCAACAAGAGGATCACCAGGGTCTTTCCAAACATGAGGGATGACCTGAAGGTCGACCTTTTCGCCAATGTGGTCGTAACGGGCGAGCCGGTGGAGTTGAGCGGTTTTTTCAAGGTGATCCACAGGCATGTTCACCTCTTCGTCTTCTGCGTGCAGCCCGGCAGGTTCGCACTGATAATAAACGACCTGTCCGAGAGGAAGGCCGTGGAGGACAGGCTCAGGCTCGTGGAGAACGCGGTCGACGCAAGTACTGACGAGGTCTACTTCCTGAACGAGAGCGGGTACTTCGTCTACGGCAACACGGCAGTCTCGGAAAAACTTGGTGTCAAGAGGCAGGACCTGAAAAGCGTTCATATCTCCAGCTTCAACCCAACCATCTCCCCCGAGTGGTGGGGTGATTTCCTTGCGCAGATCAGGAAAAGGGGACACTTCCAGATAGAATCGGTGCACCGGAGGGGCGACGGTACTCAATACCCGGTCGAACTCAACAGCACACTGGTCAAGACCGGCCGTTGTGAGATCATCTGCACCATCGCGCGGGACACGACCGCCCAGACAACGGAACTCACGACTCTGAGCAGAAGCCGTGATCACATGGAGAACGCCCTCGATGCCGCGGCACTTGGTTTCTGGGCGTTGTCCCCCCTCTCGGGCAATTTCAGTTCCGACAGGAGGTGGGCGATCCTCACGGGGCAGGGCAGCGCTCCACTGAGCGGGGCGGCTGAAGACCTGCTCTATCCAGCGATCCACATCGGCGACAGAAGGCGGCTTCGGCTCGAGTTCACGTCCAGCCCCCACGAGAATGGTGTTATCGGGTGCAGGCTCTCAAGGGGTGAAGGCGCCCGACGGATCAGGATCAGGTGGCACCGAAGCCGAGACAAGTCCGGGTTGAAGATCGTGGCGGTTGTCGAGGACACCACTTCCGAGCGGTCTCTGGGCCTTGCCGCTCTCGGAAGCGATTCCGCCGCAATGGAAGCCCTGCTCTGCTACTCCGGTGAGCTGCTCGCACGGCTGAAGAAGGCCTCTGACGCTGCGGAGTCGGGCGACATCCATTCCGTCCGACGGCTCCTGTCCGACATCACCGACGACATCGGGTCACTTGCCCCCCCTTCCGTGGAGTTCGACGACTCCGTTTATCTCGACACATTTCTCAAGGAGCTTTCCCCGACCGTTCAGGACCTTCTGGGCCCCGGCGGCGTTCTGACGCTCGAGATTCCTCCGAGCGCCTCCGTCCACGTCGCCCCCGAACTGCTGGAAAGGTTTTTCATGCGCCTGGCGGGCTTCGCGGGGGCCGTGTTTCCGGAAGCTGTTTCGATGCAGGTCTGGTCACTCTCCGGTTGCGGTGTGACAGGCATCATGCGTGTAACCGTCGACCTTGAGGTCCCGGTTCCCGCCTCGGGCATCAATCCCGGCCATCCGGCACTCATCGAGGCCTACTCTGCAGTGCGGGCCATGAAGGGAACCGTTTCCGCCGATCGCACAGACAACGGAATTCGCTTCACCGTGAACCTCCCCGGTTCGGCAATGGAACCGTCGGGAAGGGTTGTGATCGCCACGGACAACGACATCGAGGGACGGACGGTTGCCACCGTGCTGCATCACATGAACATGAGGTGCCAGGTCTTCTCCAGCGCCACCGAGGCGATCGAGGCCCTTGAACAGGGCGACTCGCTCGTTCTTTCCGTTGGGTTGCCCGATTTTCCCGGCGAGTTGCCGGACAGGACCCTCGTTCTCGGTTCGGGCTACTCCGGTCCCGCCGTCAACCTGCCCAAACCCTGGACCATCACCGCACTGAGGGCTGCAATAAGGCGGGTCGTGCAGATGGAGGCGGGCCCTGGTCGCGCCCCGGCCTTTCAGAGGTCCCTCACCGGTTCCGCTTGAGAGCGAACCCGTGGGGCAGCAGGTCTCCAAGACGGAACGATTCCCGGGTTTCCCCGGTTCCGGCCACGATGACCGGGAGATCAGGGCCGCAGAACTCCCCCAGAACCTGTCTGCACGCTCCGCATGGAACGGCAGGCCCGTCCGGCGAGTAGATCACGATCCTTTGGAAATCCCTCGATCCAGACGTTACCGCCGATGCAAGGGCCACCCGCTCGGCACAGACGGACAAGCCCAGGGATGCGTTCTCGATGTTAACGCCGGGGTGCATTCTTCCGGAACCGTCCTCAATCACCGCCGACACCCTGAACCCTGAGTAGGGGCAGTGGCACATGGGGATCAGGGCTTTGGCCCTGTCGATCAGATCGTCCAGATGATTCATTTTCTTCCTTTTATTGCCTCGAGAAGGCTGTTTCCCGGGAACCGGGCCAGCAGGCCGAAGAACCCGGACAGTGTGCACGCGATGTCGGAAAGGGTCTTCCTTGTTCCCAGGCCCGTTCCCGTAAGTCCCGGTGAGTAGGCCAGCAGGGGTACGTACTCCCTCGAATGGTCCGTGCTTTCAGTTGTGGGGTCGTTGCCGTGGTCTGCGGTGATTATGAGAAGGTCGCCCGGGCGGAGTGATTCCAGAATCCGGGGGATTGCCGAGTCGACCTCCCTGAGGCCTGTGATGAAGCCCTCCGGATCGTTCCTGTGCCCCCACTTCGTGTCGAAGTCGACCAGGTTCGCGAAAATGAGCCCCTCCGGAAAACCGGCCATCTGAGAAAGCAGCATCCCGATCCCATCGGCGTTCGACTCAACGTGCACCGTACTGATGTTCCTGTGGGCGAATAGATCGTCGATCTTGCCGACTCCGGTCACCGGGATGCCCGATCCGGCCAGTGAATCGAGAACTGTGGGTCCAACCGGTGCGAGCGAGAAATCCTTCCGGAACGGAGTCCGCACGAAGGCGCCCGGCGGACCCGTGAACGGTCTTGCTATGACCCGGGAGACTCCGAGGGACGGACCCGTCAGAAGTTCCCTGGCCACCTCGCAGCAATGGTACAGCTCGGCCAGCGTGACCGCGTCATCGTGAGCCGCCACCTGGAAAACGCTGTCGGCAGAGGTGTAGACGATCAGCTTTCCCGTCTGCAGGTGCCTCTCACCCAGGCGTGCGATTATCTCGGTCCCGCTTGCCGCCTCGTTCCCCAGCACTCCCCTGCCGCATCGTAGGGAAAAGCGCCCGACAAGATCGGCAGGAAAGCCGTTGGGAAAGGTGGGGAAAGGGTGTTCAAGGATCAGCCCCATCATCTCCCAGTGGCCCGTTGTGCTGTCCTTGCCGGGAGAGGCGATCATGGATCGGCCCCATGACGCTTCGGGGGCAGGTACGGGAGGGACCCCTGGAATGCGGTGCAGGTTGCCCAGTCCCAGCCGGCGGAGTTCGGGAAGGTCGATGCCCCCTGCATGCCTGGCCGTGTTCCCAAGTGTGTCGCTGCCCTCGTCTCCATAGAGCGCTGCGTCCGGGAGTTCACCGGCGCCCACCCCGTCAAGTACAAGGATTACCGCCCTTGCCGTCACGACTCCCCTTTCTTGGAAGGTCTGAAATGCCTGCTTCAACAATGAACAATAGCACACGGTGAGTGAGGAGACACTGGATACGGGGTTGCATCCCCCGGGTTTCTTCATGTTATCTTTGTCACGGTTTTCTTATTCGGACGGGAAGAAATGAGTTCATGCATTTTCTGCGACATCCTCGATGGGACCGAGGACGCATCCTTCGTTCACAGTGACGACCTCGTCAGCGCTTTCATGGATACAAGGCCCATCAACACGGGCCATGTACTCGTGGTTCCAAATCTTCACCATCCGTACCTTTCCGACCTGCCCGACGAGGTGGGCGAAAGGATGTTCACAGTGTCACGTGCCGTGGCCGCAGCACTGCCTCGACCGTGTCGCCCAGCAAACCATTCTCTGGTATGATACAAATCACAAACAGCCTGTAAAACGTAGAAAACAAAAGGTTTTTCAGGAATCCGGTCATCCAGGCCAGGGAGATTGCTCTCGCAATGGAGCTGGAAGGATTGAGCAGGGCAGACCTTGCCAGGAGGTTCGGATGCTCCCGTGCCCGGGTAACCCAGAAGCTGAACCTCCTTGGCCTTCCCCGGGATCTGCTGTTGGAGATTGAGGCGATGGGGGATAACTGGGAGAGGAGGCTGGTGACGGAGAGGGGGCTGAGGAACCACACGAGTGTCGCATCCAGACCGGCGAATCTGCTGCATCAGTGACCGAAGTTGATAAACACAGTCCTTTTACTGTCTTGCTGCTCCTTGACAATTGAATCCCGCCGTATGTAAAATGCCGAGGCAGGTTTATTCTTTCAGATGATTATCCTGAAGGGAGGCTTGTCATGTCGTACCCTTCCAATCACAGGCTTGGAACAATCATTCTCAGCGTGTTAATCCTGCTCACTCACTCCCTCATCGCAGCGGAACCCGGAGAGAACACAATTCCCATCATAGGCATGCGGGCATCCAACAACGCCTACTTTTCAGGGGTGGGTCTTCGTCTTCTCTGCGAACTGTCCTGGAAGCATTTCGACGGAGTGGATGTCGGAGGACCGGTGGTGGATTATTCCGCAGAAAACCCTGATTGGAAAGACAACCGTGACTTCATCGAACTCTGCGGTTATGCGGGCATGCTACTGGTGCTTGGTCCCTGGGAGATAAGTCAGTTCCATAACTTCTGGAACGACAGCACGGCTTTCTGGTGCAGGTGGACAGAAGACTCCACGCTGATTACCTCCGACAGTTGCTTCGTCAGAATCGACCCCGATTTCGATTCAATGAACGGGATCAGGTCCGCCCTGGTCATGGCCGAT
>JBGSZS010000007.1:0-271699 GCA_041750285.1 Candidatus Fermentibacteraceae bacterium
AGACGGATTACACCGTCAGGCTCACTGTCTCTCAGAGCCCCGGGTATGTATCCTTAACTGTACTTGACCACAGCAGGCGTTTTTTGATACCGTCCCCGTCCGGGGGCGGGGGCAACGATGTTTACGTCGCCTTCGACGACACGCTGGAAGCTGGAGAGGGCAGGCTTGTGGAGTTCGTGGACACGAGTGCTCTTCCCGCGGACATCAGGGTGACGTCACCTGATGTTTATGTGTACAGGCAGGGCGCCGTGAACAGAAGCGACCGGTTGTGCTGCACCGCCGGTGAAACCATCACCCTCGGAGCCGTGTACTACAACATGGGCACCGTGGCCGCCGGGAACGTCACCGTGAACTTCACTGATTTGACTCGAGCCACTGTCCTTGGAACGGATGCGATACGTTTGGGAGGGCTTTCAGGGCACTACAACCCCGACAGCGCCTCCGCCAGCGTTCAGTGGGAGACTGATGTGAATGACGTTGGTGTTCACAGGATCGAGATAAGCGCGGGAGCCGTGTCCGGCGAGAACACGTCCGACAACTGTGTTACGGTCACGGTTCTGGTTGAGCCTTTGGACTACGCCACCGAGGTTCCGGGGAACGCGTGGGACATGACCGAGGCTTTGAGCAATCCGCCGGACTGGTTCACCTCCGACATTGTCTCGGTTTCGGCCGGCTGGATCGATTCTTGCTGGACCGATTCTTGCTGGACCGATTCCGTGAGCGGGATGTTCGAGGGGGCGCTGAGCATTCCCGAGCCCGATTCTCTATTCATGGGCGACATCCATCTTCGGGAAAGCAGCCAGGAACCGATAGATGCTGAAGAGTACACGATGCTGAGCATGGCGGGCGTGAGCTTGAATCCAAACAGGAACGACACCGGCTTCGGATGCGGGATGTACCTGTTCTGGAAGGATTCCACCGAGACCGGGCATATCATCGAGCTTCACGGGAGCACATGTTTCGACCATGGTCTTGGCAACGGCAGGGAGATGTGGCGGGAGTTCGGACCTCTGGACCTGTCAGACGTTGAAGGCTGGGATGGGGTGATCCATGACATCGGTATAAGGTTCCAGATGAGTCCTCCTGAGCAGTATCCGATAGTTCCAATCGGTGTAAGAATAGGCTGGATTCGGTTGGAGAGTGGTGCGCTGTGAAGGCTTTGATTCTTCTACCGGCCGTACTGGGAACCGTGTTTGCGAGCATATCCGGTCAGAGCGACTGGCAGCTTGGGCCCGGAGTACCCGGACCAGTCAGCGCCTGGGGTCACACCTTCGACAGCCACCAGCACATGGGATACGAGGACTCGCCGGGGGAGTTGTTCCTTCATCTTCTCGGCGGGAAGCATCAGGTCACGGACTACCTTGAGTACTCCGTTCCCGGCTCGGTTGTGGACATGAACGGCGACGGTCACCTTGACGTGGTGTGCGGTTCCAACGGTTACAGCAAGAACAGGGTGTACTGGTTCGAGAACGACGGTTCAGGGGGAGGCTGGGAGCGCCACAATGTGGGCGGTAGTGGCGAGGTGACCTTTCCATGGTCCGTCTGCACTGCGGATGTCGACGGAGATGGAGACATGGACGTTATCTGCGGGGATGACGACAAGATTGTTCTCTGGATAAACACCGACGGGACAGGGTTAAACTGGGAGGCCAACATCATTTTGGACAACATGGATAAATCACCCACACTGCTGATTCCAACCGACGTTGACGGTGACGGCGATCCTGATGTCATAGTTCGAAGAGCAGGACCTGACAGCATGATCCTCTGGTTTGAAAACCCCATGCCCGATCGGTCCGCAGCTGACGGATGGACACAGCATTTCGTAGGGATGAAGGCCGCGGCTGGTCTGTGCATTGGGGATGTGAACGGTGACGGAGATACGGATATCGTAACTGCATCAGCGGGTTCGGCCAAACAATTGTCCTGGTGGGAGGACGAGAACGGTACGGGAGACAACTGGACAGAGCACACCATTCTCAACAACATCAACAACGGCAAGGCGGTCCATGCTTCAGACATGGACGGTGACGGCGACCTGGATGTGATAGCTGCCAGTTCTTATGACTTGTACTGGTTCGAGAACAATGACGGACTGGGAACTTCTTGGACGGATCATCAGCTTCCTGATCCTATTGTTCTATGCAACGCCACTGCAGGAGTTGACATTTTCGGAAACGGCAGTCCAGTGATTCTCTCTGCTCATGGTTCCAGTGGCACGCCTCTTCGCTTCGTCCTCTGGGAGAGGATGGACGAGGGGGGTCTGACCTGGAGAAGGCACATTCTGGAGAAAAGCTATAATTACAATGGGCTGGCTGTGGGAGATATCGACGGGGACGATACACTTGATGTGGTAACCTTCGAATACGGCAGCCGGGTATTCTGGTTCAGTCTTGGCTACCCTTCCACGGGTTCACTGACCTCATCCATCCTTGACGTGAACAACTATCCCCACTGGGATGAGATACAGTGGCAGGACAGCGTTCCAGCGGGTTCTTCAGTTCGGTTCCGTGTGCGGAGTTCCAACGATCCCGGGGACATGGGGGAGTGGTCCGGCTACATAGAGGAGCCGGGCAGCCTTGAGGGGTTTGTTGACAGCACCCACCGTTACTTCCAGTACCGTGTTCACATGGAGCCATCGGGCCGGTTCGTTACCCCCACCCTGTATCAGGTGCTGTTCTACTGGGACTGGCTGGGAGTGGAGGGGGCTGAGGAAGAAACATGCCTTCACCCGGTTACCCCCAACCCAGGTTCAGGCGCTGTGGAGATACGGTTCAGCCTTGCAGAGCCGGGTTCCGTTGTGATTCAGGTGTTCGACCTGTGCGGCAGGTTGGTCTCCTTGCCGGTGGACGGCGAGGTGTCGGGAGGTGAACACTTGGTCCAGCTTGCTTCCCTTCCTCCGGGCGCGTACTTCGTGCGGATGACGGCGGGAGAAGAAGTGCTACGGGAGCGCTTCGTTCTGGTTGGAGAGCGGTGACTCGGGGGGTGCCCCCCTTAATAGTGATGAGCCTGGGTAGCGAAATGGCGCGCCGCTCGGGGCTCGAGTGCGAGGGGATAAACCTCTTTCTGGCCGACGGCGAACGGGCCATGCAGGAGGTCCTTCACTGCCACATCCATGTGTTCCCAAGGTTTGCCGGGGACGGTTTCAGACTGAGGTTCGGTGCGCACTACCACTTTGTCCGTCCCGCCCGGTGGGAGCTTGACGCTGCTGCGGAAAGGCTGCGCAGCATTCTTTCCGACCTTCGGTGACGGCCCGGGTTCAGAATCCCTTCACTCGACCGTTGCGAACAGCGTCTTCTCGTTCGTATACCTGACGAAGCCCTGGGGGGCGCCCTTCACCCTTCGCACGTACTTGACCAGTGTGCAGTCAACGGGGATGATGCCCTTCTGTCCCGAGTACCGGGCCGCTATGTCGGCCGCGAGCTGAAGCACCCTTTCCGGAGGGTTGCCCGGTCTGCCGTCCTTCCGCAGGATCACATGGCTGCCGGAAGCGCCCCTGGCGTGCAGCCAGTAATCGTCTCTCGCCGCCGTTCGGAAGGTGAGTTCCTCATTCTCCCTGGCGTTCCTTCCCGCCACGCACCGCCATCCCCCCTCCAGGACAAACTCCCTCGGTTTCCGGGCTTCAGTGCTTCTTCCGGGTCTGCCCAGCAACTCTGCGATGCGTTCAGCCGGCATTCCGGGGATGTGGGCAAGGACGTCTTCAAGCTCTTTCAGCCTGCCCGTGATCCGGCGTATGCGTCCTTCGAGCCTTTCCCTTTCCGTATGGACACCGGCGGCCTTTCTGAAAAAACGTGCCGCGTTCTCGGGAGGGTTCAGGGCTTTTTTGAGGGGGATCTCGACGGCGTTCCCGTTGTAATCGTTCAGGAGGGCTCGTTCCAGACCCCTTGTAAGGCCGCTTTTGTATGTGAGGATCAGGCTGCCCCACATGCGGAAGGTCTCGGGCCGTTCCAGGCTCTCGAGTGCCTGTTCCGAGGCGGCCAGTTTCCTTGTGAGTTCCTTCCGTTCATGGGTTAGCCTTGCCGTGAGTTCCGCCGCTCCGGGAGCCTTTGCTTCGACCGCCCTGGAAGGCCCGGGCTGCCCTCCGATCCAGTCGGGAATGTTCTCGCGGGCAAGGTCTTCGGAAAGGGCGTTCAGAACCCCGGCGATGTCGGAGCCGATGGCACCGGCACGGTCAAGGATCGCACGGGCGGTTGCCGGGCCGACACCCTCCAGGGCCCTGCACAGGTCCATGGGTGAAGGGTCGGGGGGCAGAGCCGTCTCGTGCCACTTTTCAGGCGGAAGCCCGGAAGGCGGGGGAGGCGTGTATACACCCCCCGGGGAGATGGTGCGATACCGGTTCTGATGCGACGAGACGCGTCTGATGCATGCGATGATCCTGCCGTCGGTTTTACGGCAGAGAACGATGTTGGCGTTTCTTCCCGTCATCTCGAAGTGGAGCGTGCACGGCCCGTGATCGTACACCGTGCTGCGCTCGAACTCGAGGACCAGCACCCTGTCCATCCCTGACTGTGAAACAGCGGTTACCGTGGCTCCCCTGAGATGGTGCTCCCATGATGGATTCCTGGGGGGCACCTTCACCCGGTCTTCCGGGAAGGAGAGCCCGGGGGCTTCGGGGCGGCTGTCGAGGGTGAGCATGAAGCGGCCGAAATCAAGGGAAAGAACCCGCTCGTGTTCCATGAACACACTCCTGCATGTCAGCCCGGTGAGCCGCGAACGGATCGAGGGCATCATTCCGCGCAGATGGATGCCTTCCACGGTATGTTCTTTCCCTTCGGGTTGACGGCTCAATGGGTGAAAATAATAACTACCGTTCAAAGGCGCCCTTTCGTCTGGAGATGAACATGGAATCCATGACAGGTTTCGGCAGCGCTGCGCAGCGATTGAAAGGCTTTTTGATAACTGCAACCGCCCGTTCGGTGAATCACCGGGGGCTCAGCATCCACCTCAGGTTTCCGCGTGAGGCCGCCCCGCTTGAACAGGCCGCCCACGTGAAGGCAAGGGAGATGTTCCAGAGGGGAAGGATCGAACTCACGGTTTCCGTGGACACCGAAGACGGCTCGGGAACCGCACCCGAGATCGACCTTGAAAGGGCCGGGACGTACGTCAGGGCTGCTGCGGCAATTGGCGAGGCGTACCACACCGAGTCCGGAGTGACGGCACTCGGTGTCCTTTCCCTGCCGGGAGTGCTCCGGATGCCCGATCCAGCACGGTTCGGAGACTTTTCAGGGGTTCTCTCCACGGTCATCGGCGATGCCCTCGCAGCCCTCAGGGAGTCCAGACTGAGGGAGGGGGCCGGGCTTGCCGTGGTTTTCAGAGAGTCTCTGGGTGCTATCATGGAACAGGTCGATCCCATTGCTTCCGCCCACGGAGAACGGGTCAGGACCGTTTTCGGAAAGAACAGGGCAAGGATCAGGGAACTCCTTGGCGAGGTTGATCTTGACGAAGCCAGGTTCGTCCAGGAGGTGGCCGTGATGGCAGACCGGCTGGACATCTCCGAGGAATGCCAGAGGCTTCTGCACCATTCCCGTGAGGCCCTTGGCATACTCGGCGAACCCGTATGCGGTATGAAACTGGGCTTTCTGGTCCAGGAAATGCACAGGGAACTGAACACCATGGGCGCAAAGGTAACCGATCCCCTGGCCGTGTACGGAGTGATAAGGATGAAGGAGCTTGCGGGGGGAATGAAGGAGCAGGCAGCCAATGTCCAGTAGGGGGCTTCTTGTAGTGATCGCCGGCCCGTCCGGTGCCGGGAAGACAACCCTCGCAAGGCATCTCATCGAGACATTCCCCGAGGCGGTTTTCTCGGTTTCCTGCACGACAAGGCCTCCCAGGGGCAGCGAACGGGACGGCGTTGATTACCGGTTCATCTCTGACGATGAGTTTTCCGGTCTGGTCGCGTCCAACCATTTCCTCGAGTGGGCCGAGGTTCACGGCAACAGGTACGGCACTTCGGGCAAATGGGTCCGGAACACGCTGTCTGCGGGAGACTCCGTCGTCCTTGACATTGACGTTCAGGGAGCCCTTCAGGTGAAGGCCGCCGTGCCGGCTGCGATCCTTGTTTTCGTGCTTCCCCCCGACCCGGCGGAACTTGGCCGCAGGCTTTCCGGCAGGGGCACCGACAGCGCCGAAACGGTCGCAAAAAGACTTGCGGCTGCATCCCGGGAAGTGGCCCTTCTGGGAGCTTTCGACTACTTCATGGTGAACGACTCGCCGGAATCCTCCCGGCTCAGGATCGAATCGATATACCGCGCTGAGAGAATGCGTCTGGCAGCCGGGTCGTGGCCATCCGAGGCCGTTCCCTACATCTCCTGTGCCCAATCCGGGCTTTCCGCCTGGAAGGGAAGGAAGGTGATAGTCTGCTCCGGTCCCACCCGTGAGAGTATCGACGACGTTCGCTTCATCTCCAACCGGTCCAGCGGGCTCATGGGTCTTTCAATGGTCGATGCATTCCTTGACGCCGGCGCTTTCGTGACCATGATCAGCGGCCCCTGCCGTTACGACGCCCCACCTGGCTCCGTTTCCCTCATAAGGGTGGAAACAGCCCTTGAGATGCTTGCCGCGCTGCGGGAAGCCGTGGACGGAGCCGATTTGCTTGTGATGGCGGCGGCGGTGGGCGACTACCGGCCAAGGTGTTTCACACCGGGCAAGCTTCGGAGGGGGGACGGTCTTCTGCTGGAACTCGAGCCCACGCCTGATCTTCTGGAAACACTCGATGCTCGCTGTCCGGTTCTGTCATTCTCTCTTGAGTACGGGCCCGAATCCCGCGAAAGAGCGCTTGAGAAGATGCGGAGAAAGGGTTCGTTCGCCGTTTTCGTGAACAGGGGGGACATCCCGGGACAGGGCATGGAAAGCATGACGAACTGCGGGGAGCTCATATTTGCCGACGGTTCGTCCGCAGAAGTGCCCCCGGGCTCAAAGAGGTTCGTCGCACTGGCCATGGCGGGCCTGTTGGGGGAGAGGTTGTGAGGGATCCTCTCCGGAATGTCCTGAAGAGCTTTGGCGTAACTGAAGTCGCGCTTCCTTCGCCGCCTTCCGTGCCTGACACGGAATGCAGCGAACCATCCCCGGCGAAGACAGCTCCCCGGACAATGGAGGCGCTGATGGAGGAAGTCGCCGGGTGCACCCGCTGCAGGCTGTCCCAGGGCAGGAACAGGCTTGTCTTCGGTGCAGGCAACCCCGGCTCGGGAATCCTTCTCGTCGGCGAAGGCCCGGGGGCTACGGAAGACATGCAGGGGCTTCCCTTCGTGGGCCGCGCGGGTGAGCTTCTCGACCGTATCCTCGAAGCCATTGATCTGAACAGACGGTCCGTCTACATCGCCAACGTCGTGAAATGCAGACCTCCGGGGAACCGTGTGCCCGCACCCGACGAAGTCGATGCGTGCCTGCCCGTGCTCCTGCGTCAGATCGACATAATGAAGCCCGGTGTGATAGTGGCGCTGGGCGCCAGCGCCGCCCTTGCGCTCCTTGGAACCAGGAAGGGCATTGGTGCCCTGAGGGGGGACATGCACGACTTCCGGGGAACCCTGGTCATGGTCACCTACCATCCTGCCGCCCTTCTTCGCTCACCCGCCCTTAAAAGGCCCGTTTGGGAGGATATGAAAAAGCTTTCCGCATTGCTCAAGGAGAAAGGTCTGCCCAGGAATGTCATTTGAAGCCGGGAACAGGCTGCCGGGAAGCCCCGAGGCGGAGAGGGGCGTGCTGGGCGGCATACTGCTGGATTCCGACATTGCGGTTGAGGTTTTCGGCATTCTGGTGGAGGAGGACTTTCTCGACCCCAGGAACAGAAGGATCTTTTCCACGCTCAAAGCCCTGTTCGACCGCGGCGAACCGGTCGACCTGGTGACAGCCGTCACCGAGTTCCAGAAGCGTGACGGCTTTTCCGATGCCGGTGGCGTCGACTACATCACCGACCTGACCAACGACGTGGCCTACATGGCCAACGTTTCGGCCTACGCCGGGATAGTCAGGGAAAAATCGCAGCTCAGGCAGCTTGTCAGGGCATCGAATGAAACCGTGCGCAGGGTGATGTCCGGCGACGGCAGCTCGACCGACCTCATCGACCAGGCCGAACAGCGGATCTTCAGCATCGCCGGCAACATGACCGAGCAGGATTTCCGGAGGGTCGGGGATGTTGCTCCGTCAGCCCTCGCGTCGCTTCGTCTGATGAGCGAGGCCGAGGGCGGGGTCACCGGGCTTTCAACCGGTCTCGAACCGCTTGACAGGCTCACCACGGGCTTCCATCCCGGTGAGTTGATCATCATCGCCGCCAGACCAGGTGTTGGCAAGACCAGCCTTGCCCTGAACATGGCCAGGCACATAGCCGGTCAGGGCAAGGGGTGCGTCGCATTCTTCAGCCTGGAGATGTCGGACGAGATGCTCGTTCGCAGGCTTTTGTGCATGATGAGCGGCATAGGAACGCAACCCATAATCGAGGGCACACTTCGTCCCGAGAACTGGCTTGAGCTGGAGGAAACCGCGAGGCACCTTGCCGAACTGCCCATAGCGATCAACGAGAAGACCGAACTAACCTCGGCAGAGCTGCGGGCCAAGGTCAGAAGGCTTCACAGGAGGGACAAGGTCGCTGCCGTTTTCGTCGACTACCTTCAGCTCATGAAGGGTGCCGACGATCTCGAGAATCACCAGTTGAAGGTCGCCATGAATTCCGGAGCTCTGAAAGCCCTTGCCAAGGAGATACACGTCCCGGTCATCACCCTTTCCCAGTTCAGCAGGAACGCGACCAAGAGACCCGGCCCCCCCCAGCTCAGTGACCTCCGCGACAGCGGCGCCATAGAACAGGACGCCGATCTCGTGATGTTCCTGCACGATGAGAGGGCCGATACGGGCCAGACCGACTCAGACGGCAGCAGCGACAGGTACCGCAACGTTGACCTTCTGGTCGTGAAACAGAGGAACGGACCCAGGGGAAAGGTGAGGCTGGTTTTCACCACAGCCACAACGAGGTTCGATCCCGCCCATCAGGACGAGGGTTACTACTGATGCCCAGGTCCCGTTCGGTATTCGTCTGCTCCGAGTGCGGCGGGGAAACCCACGGGTGGAGCGGCAGGTGCCCCCATTGTCTGAGCTGGAACACCATGGTGGAGGAACATCGCGTTTCAGGTCCTTCCCCGGCCGCTCTCCAGCCGGAGAACGCCGGACCGGTGAACCTGTGCGACGTTTCCAGCGAGACCGGCGCCAGACTCTCCACGGGTCTTCCCGAGTTCGACAGGGTTCTCGGAGGGGGAGCCAGTGTGGGAAGCGTGATCCTTCTCGGGGGAGAGCCGGGGATAGGGAAGAGCACGCTGATACTCCAGGCTGCGATGAACATCGCTTCGGGAGGGATACCCGTCCTTTACGCCACGGGCGAGGAATCCGCCTCTCAGATCGCCGGAAGGGCCGGAAGGATAGGGGCTTCTCCTGCGGGACTTTCCGTCCTCGCCGCCACGAGGCTCGACACGGTTGCGGGTGTGGCTGACACGGGAGACTTCAGGGTCCTGGTGGTGGATTCGGTGCAGACACTGTACTCCCCCGACCTTTCGGCCGCTCCGGGATCCGTGTCGCAGGTCAGACACTGCGCTTCGGCCCTGGTCAACCTTGCTAAGCCCAGGGAGATCACGGCATTCGTCGTGGGACACGTTACGAAGGACGGAAGCCTCGCGGGGCCAAAGGTTCTCGAACACCTGGTGGACACCGTGATCTACTTCGAAGGCGACGCTTCCCACCAGTACCGCCTCCTTCGCGCCGTGAAGAACCGCTTTGGAGGCACCAATGAGCTGGGGGTCTTCGAGATGGGCCCCTCGGGGCTTTCCGGGGTGTCCAACGCTTCCGGGCTCTTCCTTCGAAGGGAGACGGATTCGGTTCCCGGTTCGGTTCCGGCCGCGGTGCTTCAGGGTTCCAGACCGTTTCTCGTTGAGGTGCAGGCGCTCACGAGTCCATCAAGGTACGGCTATCCCCAGCGGAAGGCTTCGGGTTTCGACGGCGCGAGGCTGGCCATGCTTCTGGCGGTGCTCGAGCGCAGGTGCGGTATAGATTTGGACAATCAGGATGTTTATGTGAATGTTGCCGGTGGTTTCACCATTGGTGACCCCGGAGCTGACCTCGCGGTATGCCTCGCCGTGGCTTCGAGCCGTCTTGAGAAGACGGTCAGGAAGGGCACGGCGGTCTGCGGCGAGATAGGGCTCGGGGGGGAGGTACGGCCTGTGGCCGGTTACGGCAGAAGGTATACAGAGGCGGTGAACCTTGGGTTTTCCACCCTTGCGGGTGCCAGGGAGGACACTGAAGCCGAGAAGAACGGCGCTCCCGGGTTCGTGGGACTGTCCGCCGCCATAGGTGACCTTCTGAACAAAAAGGGAGAAGAATGGCTCTGAGGAAGAACGGTTGGGAGAGCAGGCTGATGTTCGTGCTTGTTCTCGGGCTTGCGGGGACACTTGCCACCGAAAGCCCTTTTGCCTCCGCGGAAAGCTTCTGGATGGGATTTGCGGGAATTGCCATCGGCGTTGTGGCGCTGGTGCTTGAAAGGCTTGTCACAGGTCTTCGTGCCGACGGGTTCGTTTACATAACCGCAGGCACGTTCCTTGGCCTGACCATAGGCCTGCTCCTGATGCTGGTGCTTCATGTGGGTGACATAAGGCTGCGGGCCGGCGGAGCCGACCTTCTGGTGCTCGTGCCCTTCGCACTGGCGTACGTTTTCTCACGGGCCGCCCTGACCAAGGGAAGGAAGCTCAACCTCCTCAAGGTGGAGGAGGAAAGGGGCACCAGGCTGTTCATGCCAGTTCTGGTAGACCTTAACGCGATCATCGATGGAAGGGTTGCAGATCTGACCCTTGCCGGGATCCTTCCCGGTCCATTCACCGTTCCGGCTTCGGTCAGGGCAAGCCTCGAATCCCTTCAGAGAAGCAAGAACACGGTTTCCAGGGGAAGGGCGCGAAGGGGCACCGAAACCCTTCAGCGACTCGAAGAAGCAGTCGGCAAAACGGGCGGTCTCCTTGATTTCCACGATTTCGGCGATGGCGAGCGCGAAAAGCACCGGATGCTGGAGTGGCTCAGGCAGACCGGAGTCGCCCTTCTCAGCTCCGATGCCGCGCTGCTCGACACGGCCGAACGCGAGGGCATTCACGTGATCAGGCTTGAAGACGTGGGGGCAGCCGGCAGAGCCGTCGTCCTGCCCGGTGAAAAACTCACCGTCCGGATACAGAAGAAGGGGCGCGGAGCCGGTCAGGGCGTGGGTTTCCTGTCGGACGGGACCATGGTCGTCGTTGACGAGGCAGCGAGCCAGATGGGCAGCGACGTGACCGTGACGGCACACACCACGTTCCGCGCATCCGGCGGGACGATGGTGTTCGCATCCATGGAAAAACAGGAAGAGGAAACTCTTGAACCCGTCGAGGAGGACCAGGCCTGATCGCGCAATCAGGGGAATGGGGTGCGGTGGTAACCGCCGCAGGTGCCGGAACCAGGTTCGGCGGCGGAGTGCCCAAGCAGTTCAGCATGCTTGGAGGGAAGCCCGTGCTTCAGTGGTCGGTGGACCTGCTGTCCGGGCTGATGCCCATTTCCGTTTCGGTCCCTCCCGGCTTTCCCTGGAGGGATTACTGGACCCCGCCACCAGGGGTCATGGTTGTTCCGGGCGGGGCAAGGAGACAGGACTCGGTACTTGCTGCGCTGGGTGCCCTTGATTCGCCCAGATACGTTCTGGTTCACGACGGAGCCCGCCCCGGCCTGACCCGGGAGACCATCCTCAGGGTGATGCGAGCGGTTGAGGAACACGGGGCGGCCATTCCCGGAGTAAGGGTGCGTGATACGCTGAAACTAGTTCAGGACGGGATGGTCTCATCCACCATGGAGCGCCGCGACCTGTGGATGATCCAGACACCCCAGGGTTTTTTATACGACGACCTCTGCCGTGTTCTCTCCAGCGCCCCTGAAGTCACTGACGAAAGTTCCGCCATGGA
The DNA here is from genome assembly GCA_041750285.1 of Candidatus Fermentibacteraceae bacterium. GTDB lineage: Bacteria > Fermentibacterota > Fermentibacteria > Fermentibacterales > JCC-6 > UBA6080. Next base: position 11,946 of record JBGSZS010000007.1, read on the forward strand.
GCTTGCAGGGGTTGCGGTAGCCGTTGTGGGGGGTGACCCGCGAAACCTGAAACTCACTGAACCTTCTGACATGTCCTGTTTCGCCTTTCCCGCAAGGCTGTCTTTCGGCCAGGGACTGGATTTCCACCCGTTCCGGGAAGACCGGCCCATGATGGCAGCTGGTTGCCGGCTCGGAGAAACAGGCGGCCCCGTCGGGCATTCCGACGGAGACGCGGTTCTCCATGCGGCCTCCGATGCCGTTCTTGCCGCCGCCTCACTTGGCGACATAGGGACATTCTACCCGCCCTCCGATCCTGTCTGGAAAGACGCTGACAGCGCGATGATCCTCGGCCGCTGCATGGAGCGCGTGAGAAGGGCCGGCTGGGAGCTTTCGCGCCTGGACCTTACGCTGGTGGGGGACAGGCCAAAGGTGGCCCCCAACAGGGAAATGATGATAGGGAGGCTTTCGGAGATACTGCGCGCCCCCGCGGCAAGGATCTGGATCAAGGGCACTTCCACCAACACGCTTGGTGATCTTGGCCGCGGTTGCGGTTTCGGCTGCCTTGCGCTGGCGGTCCTTGAAGCATGAGCGGAGAAGCCTGGCAGCCGTTCATCGACGGCCTTGACGCCTGGACATCGGTTCCCGTCCTCACTGTGACGGCTTTTGTCGAAACCGTCTTTCCCCCGTTTCCGGGAGACGTTCTTTACATCTCCGCCGGTGGATTGTTCTGTTCGACGGGCTTTCCCCCCTGGCTTCTGTGGTTGCCCGGATTCGTGGGGTGCTCACTGGCAACCCTGCTTCTGGAAGCCGCAGGGAGGGGTGCGGGCTTCAGATGGCTCGAAAGGCTAGTGATGAGCGGTTCGAAGGGTGAGAGGGGAATGGCCCGAGCCAGGTCGCTTCTGGCGCGACACGGAGCATGGGCTCTCTTCCTGAGCAGGTTCCTGCCCGGGATAAGGTCACTTCTTGTGGTTGCCGCATCCTGGAGCGGAATGCGCAGGTCTGCCGTTCTGGTCCCATCCCTGTTGAGCGCAGCCCTCTGGTACGGGATCCTCTCCGTCCTTGCCGTGGTTCTCGGAGCCAACCTGGGATCAGCCGCTGCATTCATGGCGGATTACGGACGCCTCTCGCTCATACTTCTGGGGAGTGCCGCCGCCGTTCTTGCGGTTATCCGTCTCACCAGGGGAAGGAGGGGGAAGTGAAGGTCCTCTTCGCAGCTTCCGAGGTGTACCCCCTGGCAAGCACAGGCGGGCTGGCCGCTGTGGTCGGCGAACTTCCTGCCGCGCTGAATCGCGAAGGCACGGACGCCAGGGTGATGATCCCCTTCTACGGAGACATCCCGGGCAAAACCGGCATGAGCTGGTTGGGAGCCGGAAAAACCTTCCTGGGTGAGGATTTCGGGATCGCCGAAACCACGCTGCCCAACGGAGTGGCGGTGTATCTGGTGGCACGGGATGAGGATTTTGCCAGAAAGGGATTCTACGGTCCGACACCGGATTCTTCCTGGCCGGACAATTCCCGAAGGTTCGCCTTCTTCTCCCGGGCGGTCGAGGCTTCAAGCGCAGTCACCGGTTTCCACCCCGACGTTTTTCACTGCCATGACTGGCAGACCGGCCTTCTCCCGGTGTACCTTCGCGACTCGGGCAGAGCTTCGGTGTTCACGATCCACAACATGGCCTTCCAGGGAAGGTTCGGACCCGAGAGCTGGCCTTCCGCCGGGCTTCCCGATTCGCTTTTCGATCCCGGAGCGCTCGAGTTCTGGGGAGACTGGAACATAATGAAGGGGGCCATAGTCTTCGCTTCAGCGGTCACCACCGTCAGCCCTTCCTATGCCCGGGAGATCAGGACCCCACGTTTCGGTTTCGGGCTCGAGGCGGTACTCGAGCAGGAGAAGGCGAAACTGACGGGCATTCTGAACGGCATCGATCCCGGCTGCTGGAATCCTGACGATGATCCCGCACTTCCCGCCCATTTCTGCACAGGGAGGATGGCCGGCAAGAAGAAGTGCAGGGCCGCCCTGATAAGGGAGGCCGGGCTGGGCAGGTCCGACGGACCCCTTCTGGGAATGGTCAGCAGGCTTACGCCCCAGAAGGGCGTCGACCTTCTTCTCGATTCGCTGCCCGGTCTGCTGGGCCGGGGCATGAACCTTGTCGTTCTGGGAACGGGCGAGGCCGGGTATGAAAGGGCCTTCAGGGCTGCAGCGGCCAGTCACAGGGGTTCCGTAGCCGTAAGGATAGACTACAGCGACAGTTTCGCCAGGAGGATATTCGCCGGTTCCGACCTGTTCCTGATGCCCTCGGTGTTCGAACCCTGCGGCCTTTCCCAGATGACCGCCATGAGGTACGGATCGGTTCCTCTTGTGAGGAAGACCGGTGGCCTTGCTGACACGGTGGACAGCTCCACGGGGTTTCTCTTCGAAAACCCCGGCGAGTTCCCCGGAGCCCTGGATGCTGTCACCAGTCTCTGGAACTCGGGTCCCGTTCACTGGGCTGCCATGAGAAAAAGGTCCATGGAGGCCGATCATTCCTGGAAGAACCGGGTGCCCGCCTACCTCGAGGTTTACTCGCGCGCCCTGAAAAGAGCTTCAGAGTGATCCGCCAAGCACTTGCGCCGCTCGTTCAGTTCCACAGTCCCGCGAAGGCGCACCGGATGCTCAAAGAAGAAGGCTCCTGGAAGATCATGGGCTTCAGCGCCGTGTTCATCCTTCTTGGCGGCACCGCCGCCACGGCGGGTTCTCTTGCGTCCCTTCCCGGACTTCCCCTGTTCATCCTTCTGGAGAGGATGTTCGTGGCGGCGCTTGGAGGAGCAGCAGCCTGGGCTCTGGCAAGGGCGCTTGGCGAAAGGTTCTCGATCCTGCCGGGCATTCAGTCAGCATTCATGTCGATGGCAGTATGGGTTCTCGGTTTCGCGGCGCTGTTGTGGGTTTCGCGGATCGCAGGCATTCCACCCGATTTCAGCTGGAGTCCAGCCGAGCTTGTCTGGCGGCCGCCCGCAAACCCCGCGGAGCTGTTTCTTTTCATCGTTCTCCTGAATCTTGACGTTCCTTCGGTCGTCACGGTTTTCATCTGGGGAAGAGGGTTGTCGGCGGTATGGGGGGCCGACCCGTCATTGGGTATGAGACTGGCCTGGGCGGTTTATCTGTTCGCCGTACTACTACAGGCGGTTCCGGTTCTTATGAACCAGGGAGGCTCGGAGGTTCTCGGTCTATGATCAGCACTCTGTTTCTGTCACTTGTCCTTGCCGGAGAGTCCCCTCTGGCGCTTGATCTTTCGGGCTGGGTGTCGCACGCTCTGCGGAATTCCCCGGCAGTCGTCGAAGCCGGAGCGTCACTCGAGGGCTCAAGGGCATCCCTGAAGTCTGCGGAGTCGTTCATCTGGCCAACACTGGCCTTCTCCGCCTCTTCGGGGTACTCTTGGGTCTCATCGCCACCCGATGGGCACGGTCACACCGGGTCCGAGAGCTGGTCCGCCAGCCTCGGGCTCTCTCAGGAGCTTCTGGGTTCGGGAGGCCGCAGCTGGCTTCTCCTGAGGGCCGAACGTCGCGGCTTGGAAGCCGCGGAGGAAGACTACAGGGCGGCGGTACTTGAGATCGTGATGAGCGTTCTCGAATCCTATTACGGTGTTGTTGAGGCAGAGGGGCTTCTCGCTGCTGCCGGGCAGTCCCTTGACAGAAGCGTGAGCCAGCTCGAAAGAGCCCGTACCCTCTACGATATCGGTGGCATTTCAATACTCGAACTCATGCAGCTGCAGGTTCAGGAAAGCCGGGACAGGCTTTCCCTCACCAGGTCCAGACAAAGCCTCAACAACTCCTACAACGCACTCTATCAGGCTGCCGGGGTCTCGATGTCCTCGCGTGAGATGACTGTGGATACCTCGGCTGTGCTTGCGCCCATTCCTCCCGACTTCCTCGACGACCTTCCGCCGGACCTTGATGAAAACCCGTCCCTCAGGGCGGCAAGGCTCCGGTCCGAGCAGGCTTTCATCGCTTCCCGCGCCCAGGGACGCTCGGTCTGGCCCAGCCTCAGCGCCAACGCGAACTGGGGCTTCAGCGACAACCATTTCGACGGGTTCGAGCAGGTGCTCGAGAACGATGCGTGGTCAGTGGGCATCAGGCTTAACTGGACTATCTTCGACGGATTCGCCAGGGAGGCCGCCGCGCAATCCGCAAGGGCCGCCGCCCTGAGAAGTGAAGCATCGCTGACGGCAGTCGAAGCGGGTCTTCAAAGCAGGCTGCTCGCGGCACGTGAGAACGTTGCTGTGGCCTATGAGAGCTTTGTTCTCAGTGAACTCGCGCTCAGGCAGGCGGAAGAGCAGTACAGGCTATCCAGACTGACATACGAGATGGGGGGGCTCTCACTGCTGGACCTGCTCGATGCCCAGCAGATGCTTACCGAGGCTCAGGCAGCCCTTGTCAGTGCCAGGGTCAACTCCCTGATCGAGGAAGCGGGCCTGATGGTTCTCATGGGCAGAACGCCCAGACTGGGAGAGTAGGCTTTGCAGGGACTCTGGGTTTTTGCGCTTCTCAGCGGGGTCGGCGTGCTGATGGCCCAGATAACCTGGAACAGGATGCTTCTTCTGATAGCCGGCGGGAGCGTTGATTCCACGGCGGTCGTCCTCAGTGCGTTCATGCTTGGTCTGGGGCTGGGCGGAAGGGCATTCGGCAGGTTTGCCCAGCGTTCGGCAAAACCGCTGGGAGTGTTGAGACTTGCCGCAGCGGGAACGGCTCTGGGTTCACTGCTTCCTTTGCTTCTCGAACCCATGGTTGAAAGTGTCTACCCATTGTTCTATTCGTCAGGGCTTCAGTTTCCTGCCAGATTTCTTTCAGCGGTTCTCATGGTGTTTCCCGCCGCTTTTTGCGCGGGTGGGATTATTCCTGCCGCTTCAAGGCTCGTGCAGGGTCCGCGTGGCCGAAGCACGGCATCGGGGCTTTATGGCCTCAACAGCCTGGGGTCTGCCATCGGAGGTTTTCTCGCGGGCTTCGTTCTTCTTGAGGCCGTTGGCACCACGCTGACCCTGGCATTCGGCGCAATGCTTCTCGTTGCCGGCCTTGCATTCGTCAGAGGCGGCAGGGCCGAACCTGATACCGGGGTCAAGGGCGTTCCCCCCGGAACGTTCCACATCGTTGTCTACGCCGTTGGCGGATGCCTCGCACTGGGCTACGAGACAGTCTGGAGCCGCCAGCTCACTTTCGTTCTTGGTAACAGCACATACGCCTTTTCGACGATGGGCATCATGGTGCTCACGGGAATAGGTCTCGGCGGATGGTTCGGAAGGAATCTCGCGCTCAGGGTGAAAAGCCCCCTTGCGCTCTTCGGGACCGTACAGGTTCTGCTGGCCGTTTCCTCGGTCCTCCCGCTTTCGGCGCTGAGAAGTTTCGGCTCTGTGGCTGCACTGACGGGCGGGGCGGGATGGGTGGCCGGGACCGCCGGCGGATTTCTGGCTTCGTTCCTTTACATGCTTCCCTCGACGTTTCTCATGGGCGTGACGTTTCCGGTAATGCTCTCAGTCTGTGCCAGGGAAAACCGCCTTGGTGAGGACGTGGGAAGACTGAGTCTCGCCAACTGCATCGGTGCAGCCATCGGACCGCTTCTCGCGACCAGGTTCTTCTTTTTGCATTTCGGGGTCACGAATACGGCCATGCTCCTCGCATTCGGCAGCATTCTCACGGGCCTGGCCTGTTTCGTCAGGGCCGGAAGGTACTGGGGCCTGCCCGCGGGTCTCGCAGCGGCGGCCATGGTCTTCTTTCTCGTGATCACATCACGTCCCCCGGGTTCCGAAGCTCCAAAGGGAATGGAGCTTCTCTACTTCAGTGAAGACAGGACGGCCACGGTGGCTGTGTTCGGCAGGGAGTGGGACGGTTACCGCAGCCTGAGGATAAACGGTGTGGAAGAGGTTCCGGTCGACCAGCCCTCTCTTGAAGCCTTCTACCTGCTGGGCCATCTTCCCTGGGGGTACAACCCCGGTGCGCGGACGGCTCTCGCGGTTGCTCTCGGGGGTGGGATAACGTCAGGAGCCCTGCTTACCCACCCGGTTCGATCCCTTACCTGCGTGGAGATATGTCCCGGGGTTTCCGAGGCACTTCGGTTCTTCGCTCTGGAGAATCGCAGGCCCGACCTCGACCCGCGTTTCACCCTGGTGGGTGACGACGGCAGGAATTACCTTCTGGGAATGCGGGACACTTTCGATCTCATCGTCTGCGACGCCACTCATCCCGGCTCCAGCGAGAGCTGGCTCCTTTACACGAGCGAATTCTACACCCTGGTTCTCGGTGGGCTCTCATCCAACGGCATTGCAGCGCAGTGGGTTCCCCTTCATCAGCTTCCGCCCCGTGAGTTTCACAGGATACTCTCCACCTGGGCATTGGTATTCCCTTACTCCGCGGCCCATCTCGCCGGGGGGCGCCATGTGATCCTGATCGGCTCCCCCGACTCGCTGGTTCTTTCTGTTGATTCCATGTTCGCCTCAGGTGAGGCTGCGGACCAGCTGGGTTCCGTGGCTTTCAGCCAGCGTGAGCCCCTCTACATCCGGCCTGTGCTGGACAGTGAAGGCATGCGGGAAGCCCTGTCCGCAGGACCCCATCCCAACACCGATCACAGGGCGTACTGCCAGTTCATACGCCGGCGGGCGCCCGACGACCCCCAGGCCACCATAACACCAAATGTGGCGCTTCTGTTCTCATTTTCATCATTGTCCCCCGATCCGGTTCAGATATCCCAGATGCTTTACTGGAACGGTTCGATCCCGGGCGCCTACTCGCGACTTGATGGAGTTGCGGGCATGATGGCCTCCCGCTGGAGATCCGTGGCCCTTACTTCAGCAGCGGAAGTGCTTTATGATGGTGGTTCACTCACGGAGGCTGTCCGGTTTGCCGGTATGGCGGCAGCGGCCGATCCTCTCTGGCCAAGACCCGAACGGTTGATCGCATATATGGAAAGCGCAATACAGGAAACGGAGTGAAGGCAATGGGAAGACTGGCATTTCTCTTTCCCGGTCAGGCATCCCAGCAGGTCGGGATGCAGAAACATCTCATGGACTTCCCCGAATCGAGGGAGTTCCTTGAGAAGACTTATATGCTCAGCGGAGTGCATGACCTTTTCCAGGTGATGAGCGACGGTCCGGGCGAAACGCTGACCCGAACCGATTACGCCCAGCCCGCGATCACCATGGTGAGCATCGCGACCCTGAAGGTTCTCCAGGTGGCGGGCATCCGCCCCGAAGGAGCGGCAGGGCACAGTCTGGGCGAGTACTCGGCCCTGGTGGCCGCAGGCGTGCTCCTTCCCGAGACCGCAGTGAAACTGACCAGGCTCAGGGGTGAACTCATGCAGCGCTGTGCCGACATCCATCCCGGAGGGATGCTGGCCGTTCTCGGGCTTGATCTCGAAAAAGTCAGCAGCGCCGTAGAGCAGGCCTCCGAAATCGGTCCGGTGGGTGTTGCGAACATGAACTCTCCCGGTCAGGTGGTTATCTCCGGTGCCAGCGGCCCCCTTGAAAAGGCGGGGGAGATCTGCAGGGAACTTGGAGCCAAAAGGGTCATCCCCCTGCAGGTTTCAGGCGCGTGGCACAGTCCGCTCATGGAGGATGCGGCCCGTGACCTCAAGAAGGCATTGAAGGAAGCCGCTTTCTACGACCCTGGGATTCCCGTCGTCGCCAATGTGACAGCCGGTTACATAACCAGTGGCGACAAGGCCCGGGAACTCCTCTCCAGGCAGGTGACTTCCCCGGTTCTCTGGGCCGCATCGATGCAGCTCATGATTGAGAACGGTTTCGACACCTTCGTGGAGGTGGGTCCTGGAACGGTCCTGCAGGGCCTGCTTTCAAAGGCAAGGGACGTCAGTGTCTACGGTACGAATGACGCCCCCGCGCTTGCCCGCACCCTTTCCGAACTGGGGGGACGGACTAAGATAAATTAGTTTGTCAGCGTAAATGCTTGGCAAACATTGACTAGAATGCAGCGCTGCAAATATGTTGCGCTGCATTCTTTTACGCTGACAAACTAATTTATCTTAGTCCGTCCCCCCCCCTCCTCCCCAAAGCACGGTCGTGGGCAGGGAAGGCGAGTGGAGGGATATCGCTGGGGGCGAGCCACATCACTTCGGATGCGTCGTCACCGGGTGCTGGAATACCGCGGAGACCAGTGGCCCTGAAAACGTAGAGGGCTACTCCGCCGTAATCCGTGGAATCCCTGTCGGCACCCGCAAGTTCCATGGAGTCCGCCGTGAGGCCGGTTTCCTCATGCAGCTCCCGCCTGGCGCATTCCTCGGGCGTCTCGTTCAGGTCCATGAAGCCCCCGGGGAGGCAGAGCTCACCCATTGCGGGGGGGAAAGCCCTCCTCACGAGAAGTATCCTGCCGCTTTGATCCCTTGCCAGGACCATCACTGCGGGAAGCGGGTTTCGATAGTGAACCAGTCCGCAATCCCGGCATTCCATGTGGTCCCGCACCCCCAGCAGGCTGCCGCCGCAGACCGGACAGAATCTGGGAGCAGAGTAGAAGGCCGATTTGTCGGGGGTTTTCGGCCCAGGTCCTGCGGCCGGGAAGTGACCGATAAGGTAGCCGCCCTTCCTGCTGAAGCCGTCCCGGATCGCTCCCCTGAGGTAGATGAGGGCCTTGCCTGCCGCTGATGCCGGATCGTGGCCGCAAGCCATGAGGGCTGCACACGCCGACGCAAGGGTGCATCCCGTGCCGTGAACCTTGCCCGGAACGATCCTTCTTCCCGGAAAGACAGTAACGCCATGTTCCGTAACCAGAATGTCCGACGGCTCTCCCTCGAGATGACCACCCTTGACCAGCACCGCCCCAGCACCGGAATCACGCAGGGCGCGGCCAGCATCCTCCATCTCCCCAAGAGTTCTGACCGTTCTGCCGGTCAGGGCCTCGGCTTCGTCAAGGTTTGGAGTAAGGAGGGAGGCGCGGGGAACAAGGTGTTTCAGAATGGTTTCTGAGAGGCCTTTTCCCGAGAGGCTGTCACCGCTTCCCGCAGCGAGAACGGGGTCCACCACCAGCGGGGCGGGGAACACCCGGCTTCCGTACACTTCGGAAACCGCCTCAACGGCGCCCGGACTGCCCAACATGCCCGTTTTCATGCCTTGCAGCAGTCCGTCATCGCAGATCCTTATCATCTGCTCCTCGATCTGCGCCGGGCTTAGAGGGCTCCAGGAATACACCCGGCCCGAATCCTGAACCGTGACAGCCGTCACCGCGCAGCACCCGTGGGCACCCATGGCCGCAACCGCCTTCACGTCGGCCAGAAGCCCGGCTCCGCCGCTTGGGTCCGTGCCCCCCACGAGAAGGACCACCGGTCTTGTCCCCGCACTCGCCAAACAGTGCCGGCAGGTATTAGTTTTAGGGCATGTACTCATGGTCATGGATCGCACCCGTTCTATTCTTGATTATGCTTGGCTCGGCTTCGGCCTCCACCGGACCGAGTATAGATTCGGTGTACTTCCTGGGCAATCCGCCCCTCGATGAGGATGCCCTTCTTTCCGGCACGGGCCTTGAACCCGGCGCATCCGTTTACGGGCTTTCCAGGGTTCTCGTGGGGAACGGAGTCGCCTCAAACCTGAGAAGTCATGGCTATCTGGACGCCACGGTCGAGGTCTTGTGGCCCGCCTGGGATTCCACCAACTACACGGTGGGCATCGATGTAAGGTCAGGCAGAAGGTCGCTGCTCGGTGACGTCGAGATATCCAGCGCCGGGATAATCGGCCTCGAAGAAGTCAGGGCACTGCTGGAAGTATCCTATGGTGAACCCCTGACCCCGGCTGACACCCTTGGCTTCAGGCGAGCCCTGAGGGCGGCCTACAACGCCAGGGGCAGGATAAGGGCCGATGTCAGTTTTGAACTGCGGGATTTCGATTTTCCCGGCCCCGATTCGGTTCCCGGAACACGGACCCTTGTCTGCCGGATAGTCGAAGGTCCCCGCTTCGTTCTTGGAGAAGTCACCGTGTCGGGGCTCGAAAGCGTGCGGCAGGTCGTGGTCTCCCGGGAGATCAGCCTTAGACCGGGTGATTCGCTGAATACTGACGCGCTTCGCGAATCCCTCGCCAGGATCTATACGCTCAGGCTTTTCAACGATGTCCGGTACCGGTACCACCCCAGGGAGGATGAAGCCGTCATGGACATCGAGGTTGTAGTGCACGAACGACCTTACCACACGATCGACCTCGCCACCGGATACATTTCCCCGACTGCGGTTTTCTGGGGCGGATACTGGAAGCATCCCAACATCTGGGGAAACAATCAGCGGCTGACGGTGGGTTCCACCTGGACCCATTACTTCGCAAGCGGCCAGGAGGGCGACCTTGTGGAGCCATCGCTCTCCTACGAAGAGCCATGGTTCCTTTCCAGCAGGTGGACTGGAAAGCTCACCGGCGAGTACACCTATCTCCAGAGGAGCTTTCAGGAGGAGAGGAGCTACGGCGCTGGTCTCAGTTTCTCAAGGCTCATTCTTCCCAACCTTCGCCTCACCTGTGGCTACTCGATTGACAGGACGCGTTTCGAATCCACTTCGGGCGATACGGTCCTCGTTCAGCCCTGGACTACGACGGGAAGCCTTAACGCCTCCCTGGTCAACGATACGCGATCGCCAATGCTCGATCCCGTGAGAGGGCGATGGCTGATGCTGGGCGGCAAGCTGTCGGGCGGCTTTCTGGGCGGCCTCGATTTCTACAGGCTCGAGACCGAAGCCCGTTATTTCTACCCCGTCAGTGATCACCTTGTCCTGGCGGGAAGAGTGGGAGCCGGAACTGTCCAGGGGTACAACGGCCAGGTCTCCATTCCGCCGACGGACAGGTTCTATCTCGGGGGCGCAGGCACGGTGAGGGGGTATTCCTACTACGGCCTTGGTCCCCAGGACTCCGAGGGAAACCCACTTGGCGGCAACACGATGCTGCTGGGCAATTTCGAGGCGAGGTTAAGGGTGTGGAAATTCATCGGTGTCACGGCATTCCTGGACTCCGGCGGCATCTGGAACGACCTGGAAGAGGTTTCGTCCAACGATGCCGGGCTCGGAACGGGGATGGGCATCAGGATCAGCACCCCCTTCAGCCCCATAAGGTTTGACTACGGCTTCGCGCCCACATGGCGCGACGGATTCAAGAGGGGAAGGTTCTACTTTGCCATCGGTCAGACCTTCTAAGACGAAGAAGAGCCATTTCAAGGCGCGCGTCATCCTCATGATCATCGTTCTGGGAGCCGTTATCCCCTACATTCTGCTGTTGACGGGGGGGCTTTCCCGGGTCGTTCGATCACTGGTGAACACTTTCGCCAACGACGCGGACACTTCCGTGGATGTTTACGGTTTCGCTTCGGGCATCCTGTTCGGGACCCGCGCCGACTCGGTTGTGGTAAGGGATTCCAAGGGTCTGAAAGTGATCGTCAGCGACATCACCGTGACCGGTAGCATTCTGGGCTACCTTGTTGGAACGGGCCTCGAAAACGTTCATGCTGATTCTCTGGGGATAAGGGTGCCCGCTCCCGGCGAGGGTCCTGGAACCGGTGAACCGGTCCACGACATGAGCATGCTTTTCGGGAACGTTCTCAAGGGGTTCGTAACCGAAGTGGATACCCTCAGCATCTCCCGGGGAATGATCGTCGACCATGAGGGGGCCGTGATCATCGATTCCATGAGCATAAGTGCAAGGGTGTTCCTTGACGGTCCCGCCGGGCTTGACGTTTACTCGGGAGGGGTTCGCGTTCCTGATTTCGGGTACGTATCCGGCTCCGGCTCCCTGACGCTGACTGAACAGGCCGCGACACTGGGCGGGTTTTCCGCCGTCACCCCAGCCGGTTCGGCCATTATCTCGGGGACGCTTCTCGCCGACAGCTCCCTGGCTCTCCACGGCGAGGGGACCTTCTCGACATCCTTCATGCCCGAAGCTCCTGCGGCCCAGGGTTCGATCTCCATGGACGTCGGTGGAAGCACAACGAATCCGTCCGTCACTGTGGCCATTGCCGATGGAAGAGTAACCCTCCTGGGCAGGGAGGTTTCCTTCTCGTGCGATTCGCTGACCGGAGACATGGAGGGTGTGAGCACCGGCGATGTGGATTTTAACTCACCCGGGATCAGCGGAGTCATCTCCGGCACCATGGTCTTCGGGGAAGCAGCATGGTCCGGGGCCTGCGATCTTGAGTTTGCAGGGATAGATCCCTCGGCATGGGATTCCATGGCTCCCTCCGGGCACCTTACCGGAAGCCTGGCCGCCCGTGTGGAGGGGGCGGGATCAAGTGTCTCCGCAGGCCATGTCGAACTCGGGCTTCAGGGAAGCAGCGTGGAGGGTTACTCCCTCGACCGTCTTGACCTGGTTGCCGATGCCGATCCATCGCGTATCGACGGAAGCATCTCGGGGGACTTTCAGGGAACTTCATTCGGCTCGGACTGGGTTGTCAATCTTGGCGAGGGTTACCGGCCCGTTTCATGGAGCGCCGAAACAACGGTTGATTCCCGGGATGCCAGGGGGCTGCTGCGTTACATCGATCCGGGTGGCGGCGTTTCTTCGATGTCAGATGTTTCCGCCCGGGTTTCGGCCCGCGGCAATCATGAGCGCATCAGACTCGTCTGCGATGCCAGGGCGGGTCGAATTCGATTTGACGGATTCGAAGCCTCGGACTTGTTCCTTTTGGGGAATGCCACGGTTGATCTTTCACCCGTGGATGGAGTGAGGGTCGGTTTTGACGGGTCTTGCGGGTTTGCAGGCCTCGGCTCTGAAAGCGCTATCCTGGCAGGTGTCCTTGTCGAAGGCATGATGACCCTTGGCATTCCCATTCAGGGCGGCCCCTCAGTGCGGTTCCTGGGAACCGCACTCGTGGACTCCGCCGCCGCCGCTGGATTCAGAGCCCTGGGCACGGTACTCGAGGCGGACGTCTCCCTGTCGGAAGGCCTTCCCTCGGGAGATGTCCGCCTGATGAGCGATGCGATCGAAACCCCCAGCGGGGGGATGTCCCTTGGAATCCGTGCCGAGTCCAGGAACGGTATGATCCGCGTCGACTCACTGGAGATACTTCATGAGCAGGGAGCCCGTGTGTTTGCAGCACTCTCTGCCGAGATACACGAGGATTCGTTCAGTGTGGAGCTGGATTCCCTCAGGGTCACCATGAACAAACTGAGGCTTGTCAGGGCCGGGGGGGGCGAGCTCACAGTGAGCCCCGATGGAACCGTTGGCGTGGATACGCTCTGGCTGGACCCCCCCGCGGGCTACATCAGCGGCAGCGGCTCTCTTGGCCCCAATGGCGAAATCGACGCCATATTCAATGCCGGATCGGTGGATATCGCGTCCCTTGGACTCATTCTCGGTCTGGACCTTCCAGTGTCAGGGGTGTTCGACTGCATCATCGAGGCCAGGGGTCATCCAGGCGCTCTCGAGGCTTTCGTTCACGCCAGCGTTGATGACCCCACCTTCGGCTCATGGACCCAGGGCGACAGCATCACCGTCGATGCAGCCCTTTCCGGCGGAGACCTCGTTGTCGACGGGGTCTGGATCTGGAGCGAAGGGGTGAGGAGCGGTGTCAGCCTGACGATGGACAGGGTCTGGAACGGAACCGCCATCGATCTTTCGCCCGAGAGGCTCGTCAGTCTCGAAGCCGAGCTCACAGGGATCGGCGACTGGCTTCTTTACATCCTTCCCTTCCCCGTGATGACAAGCGGTGCCAGCATCAGCTCGAGGATAGAATACAGCAGGGAAGAGCCCTATCTTTCCGCCAACCTCGCCGGGCACTTCCAGAGGTTCTTCATTGCCGGGGCCCAGCTCGAGTTCCCCATGTCATCCATATACATCTCCTATCCTGATGAAAGCAGTGACGACGAATACAACGCCTCGTTCCGGATCACCAGCGGCCAGGGCCGGAACCCGGCACTTACCGCAGAGCTGCGTGCCGAACTGATCGAAAACATTCCTCTGAGGACCGGTGAAGTGCCCGTGGAGCTTGCGGGTTACGATCTCAGGGCGGAATTGAACGGATGGGAGACCATCCTCAGCGGTCTGGGATGGGTCTCCCTCAGCGGCAACCTCTTGGCGACGTCTTCCGAACCCGGACAAAGGCCTCTTCTTAGGGGAAAGATCAGGCTGGATGAGGGCGTGATAGCCCTTCAAAGCCAGCAGGCTGCGGCGGGCGATGGCGGAGAGTCTGAACAGCAGGACCTTCCCTTCGACCTCTACATTGCGGTTCAGGCCGAGCGCGGCCTCTGGCTCAGAAGCAGCTACATGAACATCGAGCTGGCGGCGGACATAACGGTACTGACCCAGGACCGCCGACCGTTGTTCACTGGCAACATCAGCGTTGTAAGGGGAACTGTCAGTGTTCTGAACAAGGATTTCCGCATCACCAGCGGTTCTGTCGAGATAATCCAGGGCAACCCTCCCGGCTTCATGCTGAATATCCTTGCCGAGGCCAGGGTAAGAAGCTCGATGAGCCGTGAGGTCTACACCATCGAGGTGAACGTTACCGGTGATCCCGAAAACCCCGAGATAGCGCTTTCGGGAAGCGGCGTATCCGGTGATCTGACGAACGAGGACATAGTGACCCTTCTCACACTGGGAATGACCTATGGCGAGATGCAGCAGATGGATTCAGGCGCGCTGGAAACCGAGCTGGAAAGCGTTACGCAGGGGATGCTGGGCAACATGATAGCGCGAAGCATCAGGGAGGGCATGGGCTTCGATGCCCTTTCCATAAGCCCCGACCTTCTCTCCGACTCGACGGGGCTCACCGTTGAAGTCGGGAAATACGTTCTTCCCAACCTTTACGTCAGTTTCGTCGATGACGTTTTCAGTGTCAAGCCCGGCACAATAAGCGCCCAGTACTACTTCAACCGGGACATCTACCTTGAGGGAAGTTCGAAGACCACGATCTCCGGGAATCAGGAACCCACCATAGAACTCCACTACACGATACGGTACTGACGGCGATCAGATCCCGTAGACCAGCCTCATCGAAGCCCTCGTGTCACTGGCAGTCGAGTCCTGCACATTGCCGGCATTGCTTGAGCTGCAGTATCCAGCGGATCCGTAAAGGGTGAAATCCCCTGAAAGCCTGTAGCTGAGATTGAGCTCGATGTCTCTTGTGTACTCGATGATCCCGGAGGGCCAGGGTTCTCCCGCCACCACGGTATCGCCGAAACCGTCGTAGACCGTTCCCACCCCATGACGGGAAAGGCTTCCGCGAAGCTCGGCGGTCATTGGCCAGAGACCCGCGTACCCGAGCGAGAGAGTTGCCCTGTCAGCATCGGGACCGAGTTCACTCCCGATTATCCTGTCATTGTGGAGGAAGATGTTGCGGAGGTGTTTCTGGCTGTAGACGTACTTCGCAATGGCGGTGTACTCAGCGGTGAGAGCGAGGCCGGTCGACGGGCTTGCCCAGTCCAGTCCCACCGTACCGCCCATCTTGTTGGGCCTGTTGTAGGTGGTCTGGTACTGGATGTCATCGATGAGCCACTCCATGTAGGCCACCAAACCAGGCGCAGGTTTCCATGTTGCATCGAGACCCATGAACAGGTTGTCGTCGTCCTGTTCGTTCCACTGGACTGCGTACCAGAAGAGAATCGGGTTGGTGTAGGCGAAGTCAAAGGTCGTTGTTGTGTAGAAAGCGCCTTCGTAAAGTCCCAGGCGAAGATTGTCAGTTGGAAGGATGTCCAGCCTGTGGGCACAGAACCAACTCCCCGAATCCGGCTCGATGGTCGAGGTGAACCCTGAAAAGGTGACCCGGTCAGATATGTTGAAGTAAGCCCTGAGCTGGTCGAGAGGGGGTGAGTTGTCACTCACAAGGAGCTGGGTGAACCTTCCGGGTCCCCACTGCTGGGCGAATCGCCCCAGCCTCACGGAGACCCTCGGTGAAGAGTAGTCGATGAATCCCCAGTCGCTGTAAAGGTGCCTTCCGGGTTCCTGATTGGGGTGTATGTGATACTCGGAGAAGCCCCCGGGCGGCAGGTCGTCACTGCCTGTCCATACTGAGGCCTGGTGGTCGAATGTTAGGCCTTCGGCCAGAGCGCCTGTCACCCTGAACTTCACCCCGGCGGAGCTTTCAAAGGCTTCGCTATGATAACTGCCCTGCAAGGCGGCCTCGATACCCCAGAGAATGCTCTCGCTGAAGAAGTTCCTGTTCGGTCTTGACGAACGCCGCAAGATGTCTTCCGAAAGACCTGCGAACTCCCCTCCTGTCATCAGAGGTGCAGGCGACGGAAGGATCGCGCTGAAAAGGGTGTCTCCCGCCGCCTCCATGTGCCTCAGCCACAGGCCGAAGGGCTCTTCGAGGGGCAGGCCTGAGGCAAGAAGAGTGGTTCCGAGAACAAGCGTCGGAGCGAGCAGCTTTTTCAAACCTGGTTCCTTTCCAGAACGAGCATTGTCTCCACATGGTCCGTATGGGGAAACATGTCGACCGGAACTGCATTTTTCAAATGAAAACCCCGTTCCGCCAGAACCGCCGTATCACGCGCGGCAGTGAACGGATTGCATGTGATGTAGATGATACGGTGTCGGGCAACCCTGTCCAGCTGCTTCATTATCCCCGGTCCCGCTCCTGCACGGGGCGGGTCGAGTATCACGGTGTCATAGGAGGTTCCCCTGGAAACGGCGCGGGTCAGGAAAGGCTCATCCCGTTCAGCAAATGACCTGAAACCTCGCGCCCCGTTGATCCCGGCTGCTTCCCTGGCGGCTTCTGCCGCCTGTGGGCAGCTCTCCACGCTGTCCACCCGGGCTCCCCGGGCGGCCAGGGGAACTCCGAAAGTCCCGGCCCCTCCGTAAAGGTCGAGGATGGTTTCTCCTGCGGCACTATCAAGAACCCTTTCCAGAAGCAATTCCGCAACCGGGGTGTTGACCTGGAAGAACCCGCCTGGAGGGATGGGAAAGTCCCATCCCAGAAGCCTTTCAGTCAATCTGGATGCCCCGGGAACCCTGCCCCGTTCGCAGACCGCTCCCCATCTTTCAGGGAGCGCACCCCGGAGCGAACCGACCACTTCGACCAGGGTCTGCCCCGTGGATCTGGAGCATCTGATGGCGATGCTTTCCACCCCCGAAGGCACCCCCGTTCTCCAGATCTCTCCCAATACGGCTCTGCCTGCGGGATACAACGCTGGGCAGTCCTTTACCGGAAGCGGATCCCCCCGAAAGGCATGAAGGCAGGGCTTGCCCCCGGAGACGCAGAACGTCACCCTGTTCCTGAAGCCATCGGAAAGGGGAGAGGGAACGACATCATCGAGAGAGAAGCCGCCGAGTCCGAAAAAAGCCTTTTCGATCCACTTCCTCTTCCAGAAAAGCTGCGCGGAGTACTCGAGATGTTGCAGGGAACACCCTCCGCATACCCCGTGAAGGGGGCATATGGGTTCGACACGCTCCGGACATGGAGACAGGATTGTCACAAGTTCGGCTTCGAGGTGTCTTTTACCGGTGGAAGCGACGCGGACCTTCACAGTTTCCCCAGGGAGGGCGCCCCTGATGAAAACAACGGGTCCGTCATCCTGAAGGGCGATTCCACCCACACGGTTTCCCAGTGAGGAAACCTTCAGGGTCAGGAAGCCGTCGGGATCAGTAGCCATCGGAGTTGAAGGACTCCCTGTTCAAGTGCCATTCGTCTCTCCACTTCTGAAAGGAACCATTTGTGATGTGCTCCCTCATCTCCGCCATCAGGCCGGCGAAATAGTGGAGATTGTGGAGGGTTGCCAGTATTGGAGCCAGCCATTCCTTTGTCACGAACAGGTGTCTTATGTACGCCCGGCTGTGGTTCGAGCACACATAGCATCCGCAGCCCGGTTGAACGGGTTTGAAATCGTGCCTGAACCTTGTGTTCCTGAGATTGAGCCTTCCACCCGGAACGAAGAAACACGCCCCCCTGGCATTGCGTGTGGGAACGACGCAGTCGAACATGTCCACGCCCATCGCCGTGAAGTCCACCAGGTCTTCCGGTTTGCCCACTCCCATCAGGTACCGGGGCTTGTGAACGGGTAGGACATCGACGCATCCGTTCACTGCGAGTTCCATGCGTTCTCTGTCCTCCCCGACGGCCACTCCCCCTATGGCGTATCCATCGAAACCCATTTCCACGAGTTCCCGGGCGCACCTCTCCCTCAGGTCGGGGAAAGCGCCGCCCTGCACTATTCCGAACAGGGAGCCGCCACCACCCCTGTGAAGCTTGATCGTCCTTTCGGCCCAGCGAAGCGTAAGCTGCATGGATTCTTCGGTACGCTCTCTGCCGCTCGGCTGCTCGAGGCATTCATCGAGGACCATCATGATGTCGCTGCCGAACAACCTCTGAAGTTCGAGGACCCCCTCGGGCGTCAGCGTGTGACTCGATCCGTCAACATGGGACTGAAAACTGTATCCGGCTTCGGTTACCTTTCGCAGTGATGAAAGGCTGAAAAGCTGAAATCCTCCGGAGTCGGTCAGGATGCACCGCTCCCAGTTCATGAACCTGTGGAGACCCCCCGCGCTTTCGATCACCTCGCGTCCGGGTCTCAGATACAAATGATAGGTGTTGCAGAGGATCATTTCGTAACCCATCCCTGTCAGGTCGCTGTTCCTGGCTGTCTTGACAGTTGCCTGGGTGCCCACCGGCATGAACGCAGGGGTCTCCACCAGCCCGTGGGGCAGTGCCAGAACGCCTGTCCTGGCCCTTCCGTCGCATGCTCTAAGGCTGAACAGGATCTTGTTCCTGAACTGATGGAGGCAGGGTTTCAGTGGTGTCGGGGAGAGCATCGGCCGGGTCGCCCTGAGGTTCGGTTTCCATCAACACCTCGGATCCGGTCACGACTACCTGCGTGTCAGGCTCAGTGACGGTCGAGTCCACCTGTTCAGGGATGACGGGCAGGGAGTCGGGGATCAGGCTGTCGGGGGTGCTGACCAGATCATCGAAGCCGACTCTGGAAGTATCGCCGAGAACGAGAAGGGCGTGCTCGGGGTTGAGCCGCCTTATCTCGGAGAGCTGGTTCTCGAGATCTGAGAGCATGTTGTTCCTGTGGTAGAGACTGGCCAGGCGGACATGATACTCCAGTTCATCGGGATGAAGCGCCGCCAGCTCAAGGTACAAGGTCAGGAGCTGGCGGTCGGATTCACTCATTTCACCGTAAAGGTCCTGCTCGGAGGTCGGGTTGTCATAGTCAATGAGAGGATTGGCCAACAGGAACATCACGGCGGATACGATTATCGCGCTGGTGGTGTAGGCGGTTACCCATCGTTTGGCAACCTTCCTCCCCTCCATCACGATGGCCCTGGGCCGGGGATCGAGCTGGAGGTCGAGTTCTCTGAAATCGGTGCGGGACACTGCTTCGGGAAGGGATAGCCCGCCCTTGAAACACTTCATGTAACCGACCATCCCCATCAGAAGAAGGGGAGGGGTGAGGCCGATCCTCAGGAGCTTCATTCCGTAGGTCTTCTCTCCGTGAATCGTTACCCCCAGTGCCGTGGCCGGGCTCTGGCGTGACGAGTTTTCGACTCCCGCAGTCAGGCTGAGGGCGAAAGCGTAGAAAACAGGAACGGCCCAGTACCACCTCGACCACAGAAGCGCCAGAAGTGATGCCCCCAGTATCGTCCATGAGAGCACCAGCAGAGTTTCCAGACCTGCAAGGGCCAATACCCTTGAGGCTTTTGGTCTGTTTCTTCCGCTTTTGATTGTGGTGTCCTTTCAAACTACGATCATTGCATCGCCGTAGCTGTAGAATCGGTACCTTTCGGCTACCGCCCTCCGGTACGCGTTCATTACGGGGTCGAGCCCGGCAAATGCTGCAACAAGCGCAATTAGCGAGCTTCCCGGCAGATGGAAGTTCGTGATCAGCGCATCGACGTTCCTGAACGTGTACGGTGGAAATATGAAGAGAGATGTCTCGCCCGACAGAGGTCCGCTGTCATCAATCCGGATGCTTTCGAGAACCCTTGCGGCCGTCGTGCCCACGGCTACGATCCGTCCGCCTGCCCTGCGGGTTTCAGAGAGGAGTGCAAGGGATTCGGCGGGAACCATGTACTCTTCAGGGTCAAGATTGTTGTCGGCCAGTCTTTCCCTTCTCAGAGGTTCGAAGGTTCCGGGACCCACGTGCAGCGTCAGGCGGCAGTGGTTCACTCCGGCCGCGGAAAGTCCGGACAGCATCTCCAGGGTGAAATGCAGTCCTGCGGTTGGTGCGGCCACAGCACCTCCGTTTCTGGCGTAGACGGTCTGGTATCTTTCCGTGTCGTTGCTGTCGGGCGTTCGTTTGATGTAGGGTGGAAGCGGTACGGTTCCCACTTCTTCCAGCATTTGGTGCACCCTGTCGGGAGGACCGAAACCCAAAACGGCTCTCCCGTTGCCCAGCCCTTCGAGAACAACAGCGGAAAAGCCCTCTGCGAGATCGAAAGAGGTTCCGGGACGGCAGTACTTTCCCGGCCTGAGAAGCACCTTCCAGTCGGTATCCGAGATCTGTCTGAGCAGGAATATCTCTGCCCTGCCACCGGTGTCGGTGCGGTGGGCCCCTATCCTGGCGGGAAAAACCCTCGTGTCGTTCAGAACGAGACAATCACCGGGATGCAGAAGCGATGGCAGCTCCGAAAAGAAGGTATTGCTGACCCCGCCTGTCTCTCTGTTCAGCACCATGAGCCTCGATGTTCCCCTCTCGGGGAGTGGCTCCTGCGCTATGAGCTCCTCCGGAAGGTGGTAACGAAGGTGGTCTTTGGTGAGCTCCAGTGGACATCCTTCCGTTTCAGTGCAACCGGTCACGATGTCTTGAACCTGAGAGTGAAACGGGTTCCCCTGTCCCTGGAGGAAAAAACGGCGATGGTTCCACCCATTGCCTCGGTGAATCTTTTCGCGAGGGGGATGTCGAGTCCCGAAGACTGGATGCCATGCGCTGGTCCGTCAGCGGACCGGCTCTTGAAAAGGGCAGGCAGCTCCGCAGTGGGAATGCCCCTTCCGCTGTTCTCCACCTGGACCGACCAGTATCCGCCCCCACTGGAAAGCGAAATCCCCACAGAATCCTCCGGTCCGGCGTGTGCAGAGGCGATCCTTAAGAGGCTGTTGAGCGCTATCAGGAGCCATGAAGGATCGAAACAAGCTATGAAACGCTGTTCCGGTTCCTCGAAAAGAATCGGCGCGGAGGATCCTGTTGGAAGTGATTTCCACCTGGACACGAGTTCGAAGACCGTTTCGCAGGGGTCAGCCCAGCGCATGTCCGGTTTTCCGCCGAACGCCTCGGCTCTCAGCCAGCCCACCAGAACTGAAGCTGTTGACGCGATCCTGCCCGAAGCGTTCCGGATTGATTCGAGGAGCCTGCCCGCGCCCTCTTCCTGGGTACACAGGCCCGGAAGCTGCCCGGAAGCGCTGAGAAGTGTTGCCGATGCCTCGGAAAGCTCGTTCTCGATCTCCATGACAACGCTCTCCTGAAGGTTGCCCTCGGTGGCATCGGTCACCGGAGCCGTGCCGTCCAGAAGTGCTGCAGCCTCCAGGGCGGATAGAACAACCGCAACGGTTTCCAGAATTGCCATGGCCTCTCCGGAGAAACCTTCCTGCGAAGACGTGGCGAGAAGCACCACTCCCGTGACTATGTCACCCCTTATGATGGGTGCAGCCATCTCGCTGCCCGAATCCGTGAAAACCGATGACATCCTTACGTCATGCATCGGATCGGCGAGGAAAGCGCTCTTGCCGTGAACGCACACCCAGGCCATTATGCTGTCAGAACCCATCGGCACGCCGGGCAGACCTCCCTGAACTCCCACGGTGACTACCGGCCGAAGGACCGTGCCATCCGAACTGGCCTCGGCTTTTATGCCCCTGTCTGCGCCGCAGATGGATGCCAGTTCCCTGAGTGTCTTTTCATAGCCTTCCCTGCCGGCTTTCGCGAACTCCATCACCCTGGACACCTGCTCAAGAACTGCTCGGGCACGGGTTCGATCCCCCTGGACAGGATGGAAGCAGGGGAGCAGGGATATGACTTTCAGCGCGAGTTCACCGCAAGGGCGAAGTTTGTTGCTCCGGAGCCCTCCCAGGGCGATGACCCCGTTTCCGTTCTCTCCAGGGACCGGGATGAGCAGCCTCCAGTCGCCATGGTTCTCGATCCACAACCTGTCCGGCAGGTCCGAAGGAATGGTCTCCAGAAGGCCGGCGGCGTTTCCATGAGTCACCGTTCTGCCCGGCATCATGAGAACGATCGATTCAGCGCCCGTACCGGCCCCGAGGATGCTTGTCAGGAGTTCGGCATCGGCATTCGGTTCGAGGATAAGGGCGGCTTCAGCTTCCGGGAATGCGCATTCAGGGAGGGCGTCGAGCCTTCTGGAGAGGAAGGCGACCGAGTCGCCCCCCTCGGAAAGCGGAAAGACACTTATCTCCATAAGAGGTATATTGTTACGGAAGTCGGGCTTCAACCCCAGAGTGTAGCGGCTGGGAGCGTAGTAGCCCCTGATCCGCTTGTCGTGATTCGCTTTCGCCTCTTCACGGTACTCCTCGGCGACCCACTTCCAGAAATACGTGCCCTGGATCTCTGTCTTGCCGTAGATTTCAAGGGCCAGGCTTCTCGCCGCACCGTTGAGTTTCGTGATCATCCCGGTCCTGTCGACCACCAGTGCCGGAGAAGGATTTTCCTCGATTATCGTCTCAAGCAGTGAGTCTGCAGTTCCTCCGGTGTTCACAAGGGCCAGCGAGGGGATGGACAGCTCGCAGAGGACAAGGCTGCCCGGGGCCTGAACCGCTTCGAGGGACATTATCCAGTTTTCCCTGCTTCCCTGTGAAGAACTGCTGCTCACCAGGAAATCGTCCACCCTGCCCTCTTCGCGGCATGTCTTCAAGCCTGCCTGAATGGCGGGTCGTGAGCCTGGTTCGAATGCGGATTGAAGGGTTTTCGTGCTGTCGCCCAGATCAAGGGTCGAAGCCATGGAACGGGCGAGCAGCCTTCCCGAAGAGGTGCACAGGATGGTGTTGCGTCTTCCCCGGATCGTGGACAGGAGAGACGAGGCTGAAGCTTCGTTGATCATTCGGCAGACAAACAGGGTTTCGGAGGCTCCCAGTTCCGTTCCTGTTACTTCAAGCAGACGGCCGCCGATGGAGCATGGCCACCTCCCCGGAGCAGTTCCGTGGAAAAGGGCACTGAAATCTTCGGGTTCGGTGCCGCAACTCATCGCGAGCTGCCGCCATTCATCCGAAAACGTAACCTGCCCACTCCCTTTGGAAACGACCGCCCATGCCGTAGATTCCGGACATGGCACAGGAGTTGCAGAAAACGGTAGTCCTTTCATATCTTAATCCAAACACGGTGCGGGAGAACAGTGTCAAACATGGGTAATTCTATTAGATTCGGGAGAGAAAATGGAAGGTTCATCTTTGAAGTATTCGGCATACTGTGTATCTGATCTCAAAGCATGTTCAAGAAGTGATGCCCTGGAAGAGCTTCTGGAGTTCATACCCATAAACGTCAACTCCCGGAAACTCATCCACGGGGCACTGGAGATGAGGGAGCAGGCCGGTCCCACGACTATATCTGCAGGCATCTCCATCCCGCATTGCCGGAGCATTCTTGTCGATGATCTCACGGTGGTGGTGGGCCGAAGCATCCGGGGAGTGCCGTGGCCCGAGGAACCAGTCAAGGTGATGGTCATGTTCATCTCACCGGTCAAGCCCGATGGTCCGCACGAGCACCTTGCCTTCATCAGTCATGTAGCCTCCCGAATCAAGAAATCCGCAGAAGCCGTACTGAACGCTTCCAGCGCTGAATCACTGCTGGAACTGCTGGGCATGGAACGAAAACTTGGAGGTGTTGATGAACCTTGATCTGGAAAGGCTTATCGGTCTTCACGATCTCGACGTGATGATAGCCGACCTTGATAGAAAGGATATTCTCGACAGGGAGAAAATGATGGGCCTCAGCCCAGAGAAGGCGCGTGAGGAACTCCTTACCCTCCGGAGCGATTATGTCAGGAACATCAACAAGAAGTGGCTCGGATTGTACAGCCAGCTCACGAAGCATTATGGAAACGCTGTTGTACCGGCGGTTTCATGCAGGTGTACGGGCTGTCTGACCCGGCTTCCGACAGCAATGTGTTCCGACCCCGAGAGGAACGACAGGATAAACACATGCCCCACTTGCAGCAGAATAATGTACTGGGCGGAGTAACCCCCAGGGAGCCGAAATGAACCCGATCGACGCGGAAACAGCCCTTACCTTCGATGATGTCCTCCTTCTACCCGGACCGTCACACGTGTTGCCCTCCCAGACCAGTCTCAAGACGCACCTCTGCCGCGGAATCACCCTGAACATCCCCGTCCTCAGCGCAGCAATGGACACCGTCACCGAAAGCACGATGGCCATCGCCCTTGCCCAGTTCGGCGGCATGGGAGTGATACACAAGAACCTTTCGATCGAGGAACAGGCCACCAAGGTCCGCCAGGTCAAGCGCGCCGAAAGCGGAGTGATAGTCGATCCCATAACCCTCGACATAGGCGCCACGGTCGCCGATGCCTTCTCCCTCGCTGAGAGGACTGGTGTCTCGGGCTTTCCGGTCGTGTCCGGCGGGCGTCTCGCCGGGATGCTGACCCACCGTGACTACCAGTTCGAAGAGGATGGCTCCAAACCGGTCAGCGAACTCATGACGCCTCTCGTCAACCTCATCACCGCACCGGAGAAGACTGGTGTTGAAAACGCTCTCCTGCTCCTTCGGAAGCACAGGCTTGAAAAACTTCCTCTTGTTGACGGTGAGGGCAGGGTCGTTGCCCTGATTACGGTTAAAGATATAATAAAGGCACAATGTCATCCCGATGCCAACAAAGATTCCAGGGGAAGCCTCAGGGTCGCTGCAGCGGTGAGTGTGGGAGACCCTGCCCTCGACAGGGCAGCCGCACTTGTCGAAGCCGGGGTCGACTGCCTGTTCATCGATTCCGCCCACGGCCACAACTCCGGCGTCCTTGATACCACAAGGCGCATCAGATCGGCTCATTCAGCCATTCCGATCTGTTCGGGCAATGTGGTCACCGCCGAGGGCACGATAGCCCTTCTGGATGCCGGAGCCGACATGGTCAAGGTCGGGGTCGGACCCGGTTCGATATGCACGACCCGGATCGTTGCCGGTGTGGGGTGTCCCCAGATAACGGCTGTGCATCAGTGTTCCATGGCGGCGCTGGAGAGAAACGCCACGATCATCGCCGACGGCGGAATCAAATACTCGGGCGACATCGTCAAGGCGCTGGCCGCCGGTGCATGTTCTGTCATGATCGGAAGCCTGTTCGCCGGAGTAGCCGAAAGCCCCGGCGAAGCCATCACCTACAAGGGCAGAAGGTTCAAGTCTTACAGGGGCATGGGTTCTCTGGGGGCCATGCAGCTTGGAAGTGCTGATCGATACTTCCAGAAGGAAGACAAGAAACTGGTACCCGAGGGCATTGAGGGAATGGTCCCCTTCAAGGGTCCTCTCAGCGACTTTCTGCACCAGCTCATGGGTGGGCTGCGGGCCGGCATGGGTTACGTGGGAGCTGCCGAGGTCTCCGAGCTTCGCACGAAGGGTAGGTTCGTGAGGATAACGAGCGCCGGTCTGAAGGAAAGCCACGCACACGACGTCATGATCACAAAAGAAGCGCCCAATTACACACTTGAAAGCCATGCATTCTGAAACTCTGCGGGCCTGCGGCATCGTTGTCGATTCGGTTCTCACTGAAGAGAAGGGCTACTTTCTCGCCAGGGCAAGAAGGAACGAAAAGCGTCTTGTTGTCGAGGTAACCTCCGCAGGCTCGGGTTTTGTGCACTCCTGGCCTTCATCGACTCATCTCGTGCCGCCCATCGAGGCGAGGAACCTTCCCGGCGAGCTCAGACTGCTTGTATTCGATGCGGGAAGTGCCCGCTTTCTCGCTGAGGACATACACGAAAGGCCTTTCAATCCCGGCGAGGCATCGGAGGTTCTGGGAAAGGCGGCGGAAGCTCTCGCGGGTCTTCAGGCATCCGGTGTCGTGGCCGGTTACATCGGTCCCGAAAGCCTTCTGCGAGAATCATCCGGCAGGGTTCTGATGCTCGCCGGCCGCAGAGGGGTGCCTTCAGGGCCTTTCACACCGCCTGAAACGATTGGCAGAAGGCCATCTGACCCGAGAAGCGATGTGTTTTCGCTTGGGACCCTCTATCTGAGGCTTCTGGCGGGAAGCGACGACCGCGACACCCTGGTGGATGCCTGGAACAGGCTTGACCCGTCAACTTCAAGACACCTTTCCTCCATGCTTGAACAGGACCCGCAGAACCGGCCTTCAGGGGTTATCCAGGCAGCCTCGAGACTGGTATCGGGCTTCGTATCCCAGGCGCCCGTACCCGCCGGGCCTGAAAACGCTCAACCCGCTTTCAGAAGAGAAGTCCTGCCACACTCCCACCGCCCGCGAAAGAAGGGGCCCCGGTTCCCCGGGAAAAGGCTCATGATCATCGGTCTTGCTGCCGTTTCAGTTGCTGTACTGCTTTTAGCCCAACCCTGGAAACGGCCCGAAACACCCGAAAGCCGGGATCCCGAACCACGGTTTAACAGCGTGTCACCTGATTCGCTGCAACAATCTCCGCCGGACACGGTTTCAGCAGTTCTTTCCGTGGATCAACCGTCTCTCGAGGATTCCGCCGTTGTCTGGGTCAGCAACGGAACCGGTACGGAAGGGATCGAATCCGCATTCAGATCGGGGGCCGCAGGCGCGTACTCCTTCGTCTATCCCTCGAGGGGTGCAACAAGACGCAGGACCAGCCTTGTGCTCGTAAGGCGGGAAGACCCTGAAACTCAGCTTGCCCAATCGGTGTTTTATCCCGCTGCACTGATGTTCGCCTCGCAGGATTCTTCCATGGCGGTGAAGCCGACCGACATTACGATCCTGCTCGGAACCGACCTTTATCATCCTGGAATCAACCAGGGCCGCCTGACCACGCCAACTGCCCCAGGCGACACTCTGTTCGTGGACATCGCAAACCATGGAATCCAGTACACGCTTGAAGGAATGGGCGCAGCTTCCTGGATGGCTTCCAAACTGAACGGCAAAGCGATCACCGTTGATGGAAGGCAGTGGATTCTCAGCGTAAGCGACATCCGCGACGGCGACCTGTGGAACGACGAGATAGGAATACCCGCAGTTCTGGAAGGCACGATGTTCCTCTACAAGCCGGCTTCCAATGTGGGTCCTCAGATCGAGGCAGCACTGAGGGGTGTGTTCCAGGCCCTGCCATCAGCAGTTCAGGAACGCTCCCAAACCATTCCCGTGCCCGATATCCACGTTCTTCTGGGAGCCCCCTGAAGCCGGTTGACAATTTCGTATCTACATGTTATGCTTGCCGCTACCAAGTCAGAAGCTTTGGAGGCATCCGTTGCTTATGAATTTTGATCTGCACGACAAAGTGGTTCACCCGCTTCACGGCGCGGGGGTGGTTACCGAGATTTGCCGGAAAGACATCTCCGGCGACATGGTCGACTGCATTGTGATCAGGCTGGTTGCAGGCAGGGCAGGCATCCTTCTCCCCTTCGACAGCATTCAGGAATCCGGATTGAGAAGGGTCTGCTCCAACGAAGACATGGACGAGGCCCTTACCGTTCTCGGCAACACAGCGGAGGACCTTCCCCGCGACTGGCGACGGCGGATCGAAGTCCTCCGTGAGAGGGTCCATTCAGGCGACCCAAGCATGATAGCAACCGCTGTGCGCGATGTCCTGGCGCGCTCGTCCATCAGCAAGATGAATCCCTCCGAGAAAAGGGTATTCACCGAAGCCATCGGTGTCCTGGCCGGTGAGCTCTCCCTGGTGAACAACATCGAGTTCCAGGGCGCGAGAACCATGATCGAGAAAAGGGTCACTGGCGTCCGCAAAAAGAAGAAGCAGGCCTGATTCTTCTTGACATCAATGGAAAGAACAACCGGCGAGCCTTCAGAGAGCGTTGTCCTTGTCACGGTATGGATCGGAAGGGGCAGCCATGAAGGCCGGGACAGCGAGATGGCGCAACTCGTCAGAACCGCTGGAGGAACGGTTGCCGACTCGATTCACCAGAATCTCGCCAAACCCGACGCGGGATCCTTCGTAGGCAGCGGAAAGGCCGCCGAGATCGCAGAGCGCGCCAGAACCCTCGGCGTCAACACGGTTGTGTTCGATCACAACCTTACTGCTGGCCAGGTTGCCCGTCTCGAGCGAATCACCGAATGCAAAGTGATAGACCGGACCGAACTGATCCTGGCCATCTTTGCCCTGAACGCCAGAACGGTTCAATCAAGGCTGCAGATAGAGCTTGCCCAGTTGAAGTACACCCTTCCAAGGCTTTCGGGGATGTGGCACCATTTTTCGAGGCTTGGCGCCGGAATCGGAACGAGGGGTCCCGGCGAGACTCAGCTGGAAGTGGACCGGCGGAGGGCCAGAACCCGTATCGCAGCTCTCGAATCAAGGCTTGCCGCACTCGAAACGGGATCAAGGCTGAGAAGGGCTGCAAGGTCGGGCATGTTCAAAGTATCGCTGGTCGGTTACACCAATGCTGGAAAAAGCTCACTCCTGAATGCTCTGTGCAACTCGTCGACCCTCGTGGAGGACAAGCTCTTCGCCACCCTCGACACAACCTCGAGGAGGCTCGTCCTGCCCGGTTCGGGCACCGCTCTCCTTTCTGACACCGTGGGTTTCATAGAGAGGCTTCCCGAGACTCTCGTGGCAAGCTTCAGAAGCACGCTCGACGTGGTTCGCGAGGCCGACCTTCTCCTCGTGGTGGCCGACGGCAGCTGTCCCGACCGGGACGAAAGGCTGTCGATCGTAACCGGTACGCTTGAAAGAATTGGCGCCGGCGGCACTCCACGGATTCTGGTCTGGAACAAGTCCGACCTCGGAGGTCTGCCCCCCTCCAGCGGGATCTCGGTGTCGGCGCTCACCGGCGACGGGCTGAACGACCTTCTGGATGCCGTGACCATCTTCTGGAAGAACACACTGGCATGGTATACCGTCGCTGTAGATATTTCGGACGGCGGCCTTGAAAACTGGATTCGGAGGAACTGCCTGGTGGAGAGTTCAGTCAGAACCGATTCCGGAGGGACTGTCTTCCACTGCGCTCCGGTCCGCGGGGCCGGCGAACTCGCTTCGAGGGTCAAGGCAGCCTCAGGCAGGCTTCTTCCCATGGAAACTCACGCATGAAGGACAGCACCCAGGCCAGGAACATTGAACAAAGCCTTGTGAAGAGGGTTGCCTCCCTTGCCGACCTTCACGCGCGCGGTATCGTTACGGGCGAACTTCTCGGCCGGCAGCTCTTGAAACTCCTCACTTCCTCCGAGGCAAGGGAGTTGTTCAAACTGACCGTTGAACCGGACTCCAGGGCTCTTCGAATACTCTACCGCATGATGAACCCCTCGGGCTGGCGCAGGAAATCAGGTCTGAGCCGTGAAGAGCGTTTTCATGAGTTCACCCGTGACCTGGCCTGTGTGATGGGATCCGAAGCAAGCCCGGAGGAGAAGCTCATGGAGATGATGTCCCTTGCCTGCCTGCCGTTTTTCAAAGGGTTTGTGAACTCCAGGAATGCTCCGGAGGACAAGGAAAGCAAACCAAACAGCCGCGTCAGCGTGCTGGACTGAGACCTTGTCCGTCCCGAACGGTACTCCCAGAAGCAGGCTGTTTTCGCTGGCCGGATTCGTTTTTGTGGCCGTTTCACTGTACTTCGTGGGAAGTTCGCTCTCGAAGGGCATTCGTGAAAGCGGGGGGCTCGAAAACCTGCTGGATTTCAGCCCGGCGATGCTCGTGCTCTCCTTTCTGCTTCTTCAACTGCATTTCGTGGCGTGCGGACTGGCATGGAAGGTGGTCGCCGGGCACACAGGCGGCAGGCTCGGTCTTTGGAAGGCCTACTCGATCCATTTTCTCGCCCAGGTGGGCAAGTACGTTCCGGGAATGGTCTGGAGCGCGATAGGCAAATTCGCCCTTTCAAGGGATTCCGGAATGACGAAGGTACAGACGGGACACGCACTCGTCCTCGAAACTGTTTTCATAGTCTTCGGGTGTCTGTTCGTCGCCATGCCCCTGGTGTCTGACGCCGCCCTGGCAGTGGGGCTCAGTGGCACGGAAGCATTGCTCCTTGCCATCGCCATCGGTCTTCTTACCCTGTCAGCGGTTCATCCGGCGGTGTTCGGCTTCCTTGTGGGGCTGGCCGGCAGGGTGACCGGGAAACGCATAGAAGCCCAGCGCGTTCCCTTCGTCGAAATCCTGAAAACCATACCCGTCTATGTTTCGATCTTTCTGTTCGTGGGTCTCGGATTCTGGCTCCTTGCCAGGGGTTTCGGGCTTGAGATACCCTTCTTTCCCGGGATTTTTCTGTATCCAACCGCTTTCGGGGTCGGATATCTGGTCGTTCTGGCTCCGGGTGGGCTCGGAGTGAGGGAGCTTGTGCTGGTATGGCTGGTCAGGATGGCGGCTCCCGGTTCGGAACCGGGAATGGCCGAACTTGTCGCAGTGGCCGCCAGGATCTGGATAACTCTGGGTGAGGGGCTTGCATTCCTGATCTCACTGGCTGTCTACGGCAGGGGCACCCGCACCATGATGCGTCTTCTCTTTAAAAAAGAGCCCGCCGCTACCTGATCCTGACACCCTCCGCGGTCACGCACGGCAACAGGTCTGTTCCGGTCCGCTGCTGCACGCTTCCAACATCACACACGTTCCGGAGGATATCGTATGCGCTTCCGGAGATAAGGCAGTTCACGAGCTTTCCGGTGATCTCCCCGCCACTTATGGACCAGGCAGTTCCGCAGTCGAGCAGCATCCCTCCTCCTGCGGCGTCGCTCCCCTCAGCACTGAGTATTCCCGACACAAGCACACCGTTGCCGATCCTGCCGGCCATCTCCTCCAGAGTTCCCCCGTTTCCCGTGTCGACAGTGATGTTGGTGCAGACAGGCATTGGGTGTCCGCCAAGATTTTTCCCCGCGTTGCCTGTTGACGGCAATCCCGCCTCGCTGCCGCTTGCAAGGTCGAAGACGAAGCCTTTGAAAACCCCGTTCCTGAACAGGGCCTTGTTTGACGTTGAGATTCCTTCGGAATCAAAAGGGGCCGAGCTGGCGCCGTTCTCGTGAAGCGGCATTTCCCTGATGGTCAGGAGGGGCGAAAGGACACAGTCCCCCGTCCTTCCTGCCAGCCACGAAGCGCCGTCCAGAAGAACCCTGCCGCTTACTCCCGTCCTGACGGCCTGAAGCAGAACACCAAGGGCGGGAGGAGCAAAGAGAACGGGCTTTCTTCCGACAACGGTCTCGGCGGGCACCCCGGTGCGGGATAGGGCCGGAAATAGCCATCGAAGAGCTGTTGGCGGGTCGGGAAGGCAGGTGCACTCGAAGTGCGAGGAGCGCCTGCAGAGACCGTCCTCAGTGGCTGAACTCACGGTTGCGTCAACTCTCACCCGGTTCCTTGAGTACTCGCCGACACAGCCCTGCGAGTTGATTATGCCCACCCCGTCAATTCCCCACGACACACGTGCGTTGAGAAGGGTGCCCGGGAAGGCAGCGTCGGCGCAGGATGACAGCTCGCGTGCGAAGTTGAGGACCATGCCCTGATCAGGAAGCTTCCCCCGGGTCTCGAAATGAGCTGTGGAGGGTGATTCGGAAGGAAGGTCCCATGTGAAATCAGGGCCTGTCCTTGCTGAACTGATGGCATTCTCTGCGATGAGTGCCGGGTGGCCTCCCCCCTCTGAGCCGGCGGTTCCGGCCCTTCCGTTCCTCTGTATCCTTACGCTGTAGGAAGTTACGGTTCCCGAACCGGCGACCGGTGAGCCACTGCCAACGAGAAGAGCATTCCTGCGCCGGACCAGCCAGTTGACCTCCGCCTGCGAGGAGATCTGCACAAGGGTTTCGAGTATCTTCCGAGCCTTTTCCGATGCCTTCATCGTCAGCCTATCCTTATAGCCGTCAAGAGTATGTGTGGTCCTCCGTAGCTCACGGGAATGGCGTTTTCTCCGGCCCGTCCGCATCCCCCCATGTTCCCGAAGAGCTGAATGTCTTCCCCGACCCTGTCGATGTTCTTCAGAACATCGAAGACATTGCCGGTGATGACAACAGGTCCCATGGGCCTGTCGATCTTTCCGCGCCGGACGGTCCATCCGCTCTCCGCTATGAGACTGAATCTCTCCATGTCGGTGGCACCGCCAAGGCAGCCTTTCAGATAAACCCCGTTCTCCATTGATGTGAGCAGGCTGTCGCGGTCGCCTTCTCCAGGCTCGAGAAGGGTGCACCGCATTCTGGCCATGGGCGTACTGCCTGTTCCCCATGCCCTCGCGTTGCCGGCCGGGGCAGCCCCGGTCTCGGAAGCCGTGGAAAGGGTGTGAAGCCTGCTTTTCACGACACCTCCGCGAACGAGGCTCGTTCTGGTTCCGCGCGTGCCCTCATCATCCCAGCTGCAGCTTCCGGGAAGAGTGAAATGGGTGGGATCATCGGTAATGCAAAGGCACTCCGCGCCCACGCGCCTGCCGGGACTGACGATATCCCCGAGGGCAGGACACTGAACCAGCACATCCGATTCCGCAAGATGTCCGAAGGCTTCGTGTACCAGCATTCCCGTCAGTTCCGGACCGAGCACCGCCGGAACGTACCCCGGTGTGGGGCCTGATGAGTTCGTTCTCATGCACAGGTCTTCGGTCATCTCCCGGACCAGGTCCTCCCTGTGACGAAGATTCTCAAGGCCGCCCCTGTGGGCGATGCTCCGGGAAGCGGTCACATTGCCTGGCAGGGCAGCCTGCATCCGCAGGCCGCACAGTTCCTCGACCTCACGAATGCTTGTTCCCGTGGAGTTCACAACCACCCGGTCCCGAAGTACCTCGCTGTAGTCAACTCTCGCTGAGGCACCGGGATTGGTCATTCCCAGCAGCTCACAGTAGTGGCGGCAAAGAAATGCCTTGTCCTTAAGGGGTGTACCGGTGAACGGTTCGCTGCTGCCCGGGATGAAGCTGTTCCTTTCCGGGGAAACAGTCGTGAAGGAAACCGACCCCTTCCCCGCGGCTACAGCAGAGCCTGCAGCCCTGTCAATAAGCGCTTCGATGCAGTTGAAGCCCGATGACCACGCATACCCCCATCGGCCCGACACCAGGGCCCTTGCAGTGCACCCCTCCCTTTGTACGGGACCAACGCTGCCACCGCGTCTTCCGATCTGAGCAAGTTCCAGCGTCAGGATGCGTTCAAGCCTGACTTCAACGAAGTCGGCCTCTGAGGCCTGAACGGCGCGCTCCGCCCTCTCCCGGTTCTCCTGCAAGTTTTCCTCCATGTGTCTACCGGGGAAGGTAAAGCCCTTCCCGCGCAAGGCTGTCGATCATCATGCGGACCGAGTCCGCAAGCATCCGGTCGGGATCGAGCGAAAGGCAACGATTGGCCCAATCAACGGCCCTCATGTAGTCGCCGTCCCAAAGGTGTGTTCTTGCCGTGAGCCAGAGGGCGGGAGGATGAGAAGCCAGTGGTTCACGGGCAAGGATGGCCCTTGCACCGCAATTGTCCCCGCTGGCGGCCAGAAGACCCGCGAGGATCATTGCCGCCTCCGTCTGATGAGCACCTTCGCGGGTGCACAAAGGCTCCAGAAAACCGATCGCTCCGGCAGTATCGCCTTCTGCCATGAGCAGCCGGGCCATGGCGAAGGCCACGTCGTCCGCCCTGGGTTCGAGCCCGAGTGCTTGCCGGAGGAGAACGCCTGCCCGGGCCAGGCTGTCCGGTTCATCAAGAAGCAGAAGGCCAAGTTCGAGGGGTGCCCTGTGATCATCCGGGCAGCTTTCCATGAACAACCTGTACCAGGATGAAGCCAGATCGAGGCTTCCCTGCAGGGCCGAAACCCTTGCAAGGCCCAGAACGGCATAGTACTCGTGTGGGTTGACGTCCAGGGAGCGGGAGAATGCCTCCCTCGCCTGGGCAAGGAGCCCCTGTCCCATCAGCGCATCACCCGTCTCCAGAAAAAGGCGTGCGGAAAGCCTTTCCGGTTCAGTGATCAAAAGCAGCAGAAACGCCAGAACGTATGGCATGAAATCCCTTCATGGTCCGAAGCTTGATTATCATAGCCCGGTAGACAATCCACGTCACCGTTTGCCAGCGCGAGGAGAACCAGGCAATGCAGAAAGCTGACCTTGTAGTAGTCGGGGGGGGGCCGGCCGGATACGTACCCGCGATCAGGGCTGCCCAGTTGGGCAGGAGTGTGGTGGTTCTGGAAGGGGAAGAACTGGGGGGCACCTGCCTCAATCAGGGTTGCATTCCCACCAAGACACTGGCCGCAACGGCCCACCTGCTCAGACAGTCCCGGGAGTGTTCCAGATTCGGTCTCTCGGGCACTCTGGAGATGAGCTGGGACACAGTACTGAAGAGGAAGAACCTTGTCGTCACAAGGCTGAGGAAGGGTATAGAAGCCCACCTTGCACACCTCGGAGTGAAGGTGGTGCGGAGCAGGGGAGTCCTCAGGGAGCCCGGTGCCGTCGAGGCCGGCGGAGACTTGCTCACTGCGGGCAATGTGCTGCTGTCGCCGGGATCGTTACCCCTTGTTCCGGGGTTTCTCGATGTACCAGGAGTGTTGACCAGCACTGACGTGCTGAACTGGCAGACGCTTCCGGCGTCCATGGTGATTGTTGGAGGCGGTGTCATCGGCTGTGAGTTCGCTTCGATCCTCTCCTCCTTCGGTGTGAGGGTAACCATCGTCGAAATGCTGCCAAACATCCTTCCGGGAGTAGATCGCGATGTTTCGGCGGTTGTGGCCCGTTCTCTTGCCAGGGCGGGCGTCAAGGTCCTCACCGGCAACGGTTCGCGGAGTATCGAGGTGAAGGGGTCCGAAGCCACAGTGCACCTTTCAGATGGGACTTCGGTTACCGCGGAGAGGATCCTTGCCGCCATTGGCAGGCGGCCGCGAACGTCAGACATGGGCCTTGGTGAGGCAGGCATCGTGCTCGACCCCAGAGGGTGCATCATGGTCGACAGCAACTGCCTCACAAACCTTCCGGGGGTATATGCGGCCGGTGATGCGACAGGGATGTGGTGGCTGGCCCATGCTGGAAGCGCCCAGGGTCTGGCTGCGGTTCACCACGCATATGGTGCCGGTGAAAGACCGGTAGACCCCGACCGAATGCCAGGCTGCATCTTTACCGATCCTGAAGTGGCAACGGTCGGCCCGGGCGAAGACCAGTGGCGGGAAAGGGGAGTTCCCGTGAGAGTCGGCACCGCTCGCTACATCGCCAACGGAAAGGCCGTCGGCATGAACGAAACCGAGGGCTTCATCAAGATCATATCGCGCGAGGACGACGACACGGTCGTGGGTGTTCAGATTGTCGGGGCCGATGCCTCGAGCCTTGTGTCGGGGGCGGTGGTTGCGGTCAACGCGGGAGTTAAGGCGGCGGACTGGTCCCGCTTCATACACCCCCACCCAACCCTGTCCGAACTCTACATGGAGGGTGCGGAAGCTCTCGGAATGGGCTCCTTCCATGGATGAGGGGCTGTCGGCATTGAGCGAGCTGCTCAGTGTCGTGAGAACGCTCAGGGGACCCGGAGGATGCAGCTGGGACAGGGAACAGACCCTTGAAAGCCTTAGACCCTATCTTCTTGAAGAGGCGTACGAAGTGGCTGAAGCCACTGAGCGAAGCGACTGGAAAGCCGTGTCGGACGAGCTTGGGGACCTTTTGCTCCACATTCTCATGTGGTCGGAGATAGGGAGCGAGAAGGCTCTTTTCAGCCTCGGAAGCGTCTCGGACGGAGTCAGGGAGAAGCTTGTCAGAAGGCATCCGCACGTTTTCGGAGCAAAGGCGTCACCCTTGCCCGAAGAGGTTGAGAAACAGTGGGAGACGATAAAAAAGCGTGAAAAATCAGGGACGAGGCAGGGCTTCTTCTCTTCCCTGCCGGGCGACATGCCTGCCCTGCAGACCGCCTGGAGGATCAGCCAGCGGGCTTCCGATGCCGGGCTGGAACCTTTGCCCGACCAATCCGGTATTGAAAGTGCTGTGAACCGTTTTCTTGCCGTGCCGATGGAAGACAGTCTCGGGAATCTGCTGCTCATGCTCTCGGGTTATGCCGTTTCCCTCGGCATAGAACCGGAACTGGCGCTTAAACGGGCGAACAGGAGATTCGTGTCGAAACACTGCGCTTGCGATGGAGAAAAAAGTACCTGATATTCGCGTAAATCTTGGGGCTGTAACCTGAAAGGAAGATATGAAATACCTGTTAATGATGATTGTCGCGACCTTTGCCGTAGCGGGTTCCATTCAACCCGAGCTATTGATGGATATGGCGCAAGCCGCACGGGGAGAGGTCATCCCTGTTGTGGTCCTTGTGGAGGGCAGCCTTGATTACCAGTGGGTACAGGCCGCCACCGCTGGCATGAGCCGTGCGGAAAGGCAGCAGTTCGTGGTCGAGGCCCTGAAGGCCAATGCCCAGGTTTCACAGCAGGCCGTCCTCGAATCCATCGCCGGTCAGCAGGTTGAACAGCTCGTGCCGTTCTGGCTCGTGAACGGCTTCTACTGCCACACGACACCCGAGGTGATCCGCAACCTCTCCACACGCTCGGATGTTCGGTATATCGAACGGGGCAGTATTGGCGGAAGCCTTATCGAACCCGTTGCCCAGCGCGACCCCGAACCGGGTCAGCGGGCAGTGGCCTGGGGCGTCAGCAAGATAAGCGCTCCCGAAGTCTGGGCTCTGGGTTACGAAGGTGAAGGCGTCATTGTAGGCGTTATCGACACCGGCGTTTACTACACCCATTCCGACCTTGGCAACAACATGTGGCACGATACTCCAGCCGGCTACCACTACGGCTGGGACTTCTACGACAACGACAACGACCCCATGGACACCTACGGGCACGGTACCCACTGCGCCGGAACCGTCGCTGGCGACGGCACTGCCGGCACCGAGACCGGTGTTGCCCCGTCCGCCACGATCATGGCCCTTCGGATCAACTACTACTACGGCGGTGAGGCCACCTGGGTAGAGGCCATGGAGTTCGGCACCGAGCACGGCGCCGCGGTACTCACCATGTCCCTCGGATCCTACACCGGTGTCGCCTTCCTTCGCGAAGCTGAAGAGGCACTGCTGCTTGCCGGAGTGGTGCACAGCGTCGCCGCAGGCAACAGCGGTCCCGGCGGCGGAACCATTCTTGGCAGCGGCGACTGCCCTCCCCCCTGGTTCCACCCCAATCAGACCTACCACGGCGGGCAGTCAGCTGTCGTCACAGTGGGCGCAACCGATTCAAACGACAATATCGCAAGCTTCTCCAGCCGCGGTCCCGTTACCTGGTGGGGAAGTGTCTCCCCCTGGAACGACTACAGCGATTCCCAGCCCCTGATCGACCCCGATGTGAGCGGACCCGGAGTGAATGTGCTCAGCACCATGATGGGCGGCGGATACACCACCATGGACGGAACTTCCATGGCCACCCCGCATGTTGCAGGTGTCATGGCCCTCATGCTCAGCGCAAATCCCGACCTTACGGTGGAGGAGATCGACCAGATCCTCGAAGAGACTTCCATCGACCTGGGAGCCGCAGGCAAGGACAACACCTTCGGTGCCGGCAGGATCAACGCTCTCGCGGCCGTCAACGCGGCGCTCGGACTTGTCGGAACCTCCGAGGAAGACCACACCGGTCTGGAAACCGGCGGGCTGGTGCTTTCCGCAGTTTCGCCGAATCCTGTGAACGGCTCTGCGGCCTTCTCCCTCTACGTACCCGCAAGCGGTGATGTATCCATCAGCGTTTTCGATGTCGCAGGCAGGGCGGTGGCGCAGGTGCAGTCCGGCCAGCTCGCTTCGGGCAGCCACAGCTACCTCTGGAGCCTTCCCGAGAACATCGGCAACGGTGTTTACTTTGTCAGGGCGACCGCCCCCGGCGGTGCCGCAGTCAGCAGAATGACGGTGTTAAGGTAGGGGACGGACTTAGAAAGATTAGATTGCTGGCGTAATGTTATGTTGTATAGCAAGATGCATTTCAATGGGCATGTCACACGGTTTGGAATGCATCATGCTGAAAGGGTTCAGATCAGACCAGCGATCTAATCTTTCCAAGTCCTTCCCCCGAGTAGATCCGGGCGGCCCGATCCCTGATGGGCGGGTCGCCCTTCTGCGCTGGACGCTGCATGCGAAACGGAAGGAATAGGCATGGCTATGCTTCTACTGGTTTTGGCGGCACATGGTTTGGGCG
Source organism: Candidatus Fermentibacteraceae bacterium (assembly GCA_041750285.1). GTDB lineage: Bacteria > Fermentibacterota > Fermentibacteria > Fermentibacterales > JCC-6 > UBA6080. The sequence goes on from JBGSZS010000007.1 coordinate 49,931, forward strand.
GCATTAATCCCGATGTATTGGCCGATATGTCACTCGCACAGCCCGGAGAGATGATACCGATTGTGGTTCATCTGGAGGGTTCGCCGGACCCTGGATGGATCGATGATGCAGCCTCGGGGATGTCCCGTGAGGAAAGGCAGCAGTTCGTAGTGGGTGCGCTTCAGTCCGCGGCGGCTCTTTCCAGGCACGATGTCCTCGCCTTTCTGGAACACCGAACCGTCAACCGGATCATACCGTTCTGGCTGGTCAACGGTTTCTACTGCGAGACGGATCCTGAAACCATAAGGCTTCTCGCGGAAAGACCCGACGTTGTCTTCATTGACAATGGCGCACCCGAAGCGGTACTTGTGGAACCCGTTGAAAGACGCCGGGCAGAACAGGAAGAGCTCGACAGGGCTGTGGCGTGGGGAGTGGAGAAGATCAACGCACCTGAAGTCTGGTCGCTTGGTTATGAGGGCCAGGGAGTCATAGTTGGTGTGATCGACACGGGTGTTGACTATACCCATTCCGACCTCGGCAGTAACATGTGGCACGACACACCGGCCGGTTTCCACTACGGCTACAATTTCTACGGTTCCGGTGACCCTCTTAACCCAATGGATGATAACGGGCATGGAACCCATTGCGCGGGTACGGTGGCCGGCACCGGAGCAGCCGGGACCGAAACCGGTGTTGCGCCGTCGGCAACCATCATGGCGCTTCGGATCTACTACTACACCGGTGGTTTTCCCACCTGGATCCAGGGTATGGAATTCGCAGCCGAACATGGTGCTTCGGTTCTCTCAATGTCGCTCGGAACAACTCCTGTTGGCAATGCCACACTGAGAACGGCCGAGGAGAATGTGCTTCTGGCCGGGATCTATCACAGCGTGGCCGCTGCCAACAGTGGTCCCGGCTCTGGAACCATCAGAGCCAGTGGTGATTGCCCCCCCCCCTGGTTTCACCCCGATCAGACGTTCCAGGGTGGGCAGACCGCTGTGGTTACCGTGGGTGCTACCGATTCCAACGACGCCATCGCAAGCTTCTCCAGCCGGGGTCCGGTCACCTGGTGGCTTGGTGTTGCCCCCTGGAACGACTACGGCGACACGTCACCCCTTATCAAGCCAGACATCAGCGGCCCTGGCGTTGATGTTCTCAGCGCCCAACTCGGGGGCGGCTACACGACCATGAGCGGTACTTCCATGGCAACACCCCACCTCGCGGGGGTGGCTGCACTTCTGTTGAGCATCAACCCAGAGCTGACAGTCGCCCAGCTTGATTCCCTCATCGAGACCACGTCAGTTGATCTCGGGGCTTCGGGAAAGGACAACACCTTTGGTGCAGGAAGGGTGGACGCCTACCAGGCTGCGCTCGCTGCCCTGGAGATGGTCGGCACCGAGGGCGGCACAAGTTCCGGACTTCCAGGCCCATCAATTGCGCTGTCATCCGTTCAACCCAATCCTGCGAAAAGCTCAGTGGTGTTCTCGCTCTACCTTCCCGAGAGCGGTCACGTTTCCATTGTCGTATTCGATGTCGCTGGACGGGCAGTGGCACAGGTGCATTCGGGCCAGCTCTCCGGTGGCAGCCACAGCTTCCTCTGGAGCCTTCCGGAAAGCACGGGGAACGGTTTGTACTTCGTAAGGGCCTCATCCGTAGGTGGCACCGCCACCACACGGATGACGGTCTTAAGGTAGGGGACGGACTTAGAAAGATTAGATTGTTGGCTTAATCATCTGCTCGATGGTAAGATACATGTTTGAACAGGTCTGTGAAACACGCCAAATGTATCTTACTGGAAGCTATAATGTTACGCCAACAATCTAATCTTTCTAAGTCCGTCCCCTAACACTATTCTAGCCGCCGGAGATGAGGTGGATGACATCCACCACGGCGTTGTCAGGGATCGAAGCGGTGTCGAAAGCGGTTTTCTGGATGACCGTTCCGTTGATCCTGACCACAAGCATTCTGAAAGTGTATCTCTTTGCGGTGAGAACGTCACGCACGGTCATTCCCTCATGCCACGGAAGCGTGTCTCCGTTCACGGTTATCATTCAGACCTCCCTCTGCCGAATATAGCCTTTGGAATAGACCTGCGAACTCCGGTGTAAACCGTTCGTGGACAAAACTCACACACGAAGGGAGATATGAGATGACGGAGATACTGCTGGCGCTTGCACTGACCGCCTCGACACCGGATTACTCGAGGATGGGGGTGCTGGTTGACGGTGACATCGTCGCCGAGCTTCCCCTCGAGCATACTTCGGCAGAGATCACGGTGGGAGGCATCTATCAGATCGGTGTTGTGAGGCAGGTCTACGGCAATCCCTACGACTCGCCGATCGAGGCCGTATATGTTTTCCCCCTGCCTGAGAACGGCGCAGTGTCCCGGATGGACATGTACATTGGGGAAAGGCACATCGAAGGCGACATACACGAGCGCGGCCAGGCACAGAGGATCTATGACGAAGCCATTCAGAGCGGTCAGACCGCGGCCCTCCTGGAACAGGAAAGACCCAACATCTTCACCCAGACCGTGGGCAACATCCTTCCCGGAGACAGCATTGTCATCGAGATCGAGTACACAGCCCCCGTCAAGTACGAATCCGGCACATGGGAGCTCTCATTTCCCATGGTCGTCGGCCCCAGGTTCATCCCCGAGGGCGTTCCGGACGCGTCAAGGATAGCGCCGCCGGTTGTGCCTGAGGGCACACGCGCCGGTTACGACATCGAGCTGTCCGTTCTGCTCGACCCGGGAATGCCGGTGCGCTGGATCGAGTCGGTCAACCATGAGATAAACGCCGTGAAACAGGGTGAACTGCCCCTGCTCAGCCTGGCTGCAGGCGAAACCATCCCCAACAGAGACTTCGTGTTAAGATACAGAACGGCGACTGACGGCATCGGCTCAGGGTTCGTGGCCCACAACGGCGATCTCGGGGGACACTTCATGCTTCTGCTGGAACCCGACGCTTCCGTGGACGAAGCGCTGATAGCACCAAAGGAGATGTTCTTCGTCATCGACTGCTCGGGCTCCATGAGCGGCCAGCCCATGGAGGTTGCAAAAGAGACGGTCACACGTTTCGTGGAGGGTATGAACCCGGGCGACTCATTCCAGATCATGCGTTTCAGTGAGACCGCAAGCGCCATGAGCCGTCACCCGCTGCCCAACACACCCGAGAACATCAGGGCTGGTGTTTCGTACATCAACTCCCTCAGCGGGATGGGCGGAACGATGATGATTGAGGGGGTCAGAGCCGCGATAGGTTACCCCGAGGACCCGGAACGGATCCGATACATCATTTTCCTCACCGACGGTTATATCGGGAACGAATCGGAAATCCTCGGCGAGCTTCAATCCACGGTGCGGGACAATACCAGGCTGTTCAGCATCGGTGTGGGCTCCAGCGTCAACCGGTACCTCATCGAAGGACTGGCGCAGGAGGGGATGGGAAGCGCCACTTACGTGGGCTACAATGACGACCCCGAAGTGGCCGTGTCCGAGATCTACAGGAAGATCAACAACCCCTACCTCGTGGGGATCGAGCTCGACTGGGGAAACCTGGCGGTCACGGACGTTCAGTTCGGCGGAACCAGAGATCTCTTTGACGGCGAGCCCCTGGTGATAACGGGTCGTTTCGAACGGCCCGGCACCGGGACGGTCAGGGTAACCGGATCGCTCGGCGGCCGTACGTGGACCAGGAACATCAGTGTCACACTTCCCAGGAACGGGGAGGGGAATGTCGCCGCGGACCGCCTGTGGGCTTCGCGGAGGCTTGCAGGACTCCGCAGGGAGACATACTCTCCCAGCCTCTCTCAGGCTGAGCGTGACGACATCACCGAAAGCATGATCGGGGTCAGCCTCGACTACAGGGTTTTGTGCGAGTACACGGCTTTTGTAGCCGTGGATTCCGAGAGAAGGGCGGGTTCGGCCGACCCTCTGAGGGTCGATGTTCCGGTCAACATGCCCGTTGGTGTGAGCTATCAGGGGGTGTTCGGTCAGCCCGCACCGGTGGCGGCCAGTTACTCCATGAACGGGGGAGGCGGAGCCTCAAGAACCCTGGCATGCGGGGAATGCGACACTGAGGAGTCTTACGGCACCGGCCGTCTCGGCTACAGTGCTCCGGTACCTGTGGTCAGCCTCGTTTCCGTGGGAGATCCCCTTGGTGCGAGACCTTCCGTTTTCAGAGGCGTGATGCTGGATCTGGAGGATGAACTCCAGTCCCTTCTGGGAGAGCAGGACACTGGTGTTTCCGGTTCTCTGGTCTTCGAGCTCGAACTGAACTCCGACGGCCGTGTGACCGGGGTGACGGTCCTGGAGAATACAACGGGCGAGAGGAACATGGAGTTGAAGGCGGTGCAGTGGCTCACCGGGAGGACGATCCCCGGAGCCGGCCCTGGAACTGCAAGAGTGGAGTTCCAGGTTCAGTAGCACCAGTACCAGCGAGTGATACTGATGGAGGGGCGGCGCGGCCGCCCCTCTCCCTTTCGTGAAAATCAAGCGAAAAAGGGATCACGGCAGAAGGCTTCGGGTATCCATTCGTGGTGATCCTGTTGTATGTTTCAACTGGATAACGATCTTCGGGCCTTTCCGGCCTGAGCCGCCCGATCACGCAGAACAGGAGAGCCTTTTCATGAGGATTATCGCGTTGCTGTCAGTTGCCTTTGCTGTTGCAGCCACAGGGTGTTCCCGGTCCCAGCCCGATGGAAACCAGTGGATCATCGCCTCACCGCATGATACCGTCACGGTATCGGATGCCGCGGCAATCTGGACGTCGCTGGATGATGAGGAGAGAGCTGGTTTCACCGTTACTGACGATCCCGCGGAAGCCTTCCTCGATGCGCTGTCTGGAAAGGCAGCCGTTGAAAGCTGTGTGGAAGAATCGGGATTGCTCGAAGATCCTGATCTCAAAGCCATGGCGGAAAGCTGGTTGCGTGTGGAAGCGGCAATGGCGGCACGCGGTCTTATCGCCGACGCGGAAGCAGCATCGGTAACTGAAAGCGATATTCTGTACTGGAGAGAGAACCAGGGTCTCATGGTCTGGTTCTCCGCTGACAACCCTTGTCCAGAGGGACCGTTCGCCATCGCCGAGCTTCCCGGCGAACTCAGGGCGACGCTTCAGCAGATGGCTCCGGGTGAGAGCGCATCGCTTGCGGGTTTCGGAGTGGTCACGCTCGATTCCCTGCTGCAGACCCCGCCCCAGAACGTTGAACAGCCTGACAGTGTCGTGGCCGCGATGATCGCAGGCGAAAGGGAACGCTTCCAGTATCTTCTGGAGTATACCCGCATCATTGAAGCCGGGGACACGGGGATCAGCCCCGGGTTTGCCAGTCTGAGCGACCTGCCTGCAGATTCCGTCGTGGTGTTCTCCCCCCTGGGGCGGTGGACCCGAAGCCAGATCGAGGCTGAACTCGCCTTCATCCAGACAAGGTTTCCACAGGTTGAAGCCAGTGCCCAATGGTCGGGCATGATCCTTGAAAACCTGGTCATGCAGAGCCATTACAGGAACGTTCTGGTATCCGACTACCCTTCCGTTGCCGATTCCCTTCTGGAAGAGTCGCATGCATTCCTCAGAAGTCAGGCCGCCGAACAGCTGGTCAGGCAGTACCTCGACAGCGCTGTAACGGTTTCCCGGGCCGACATCGAGGAGGAATACTCACTGCTTGCTGAACCGCCCTTAACGGCGGAACTCAGGGTGTTTGGCATGGCATCTGCGGGTATCACGGAACTGCCGGGCCTTCGTCGTTCGATAGCGGATCGAACCAGTATCGACGGCTTTCCCGGAGTTCCGGAACTTGCGCTTCCGGAGGGTGACCCGCGGGTCAGCCGCCCCATGACGAGCGCAGAAATGCCCGGGGATGTCGCTGCGGTCCTTTTCGGCATATCCCCTGCGGACACGATCACATGGTTCGGTCCCTTCGAGATCTCTCAGGGGGTGTTCGCCGCCTTCCGGCTTCGGGAGGTGATACCTTCCCGCCCTGCAACCATCGAGGAGATCGAAGACCAGCTCATCGGGTCGGCAAGGAGCCGTCTCGAGGCCACGGCAATCGATGTCTTTCTCAATGAACTGCGCCAGAGGTTCCAGGTGGAAGTCAATGATGACGTCATGGAGAGGCTTTCCCCCGATCCCGGTCAGTGGGGTTCGCAAAGCTGACGCGGGACTTGACGCGGCGCATGAAGCGTGATATCTACTCCACGTTCCCTTTCAGTTCGACCCTAACCATAAGGAGATTCTCATGAAGTTTGTCGCTATGCTCTCCCTTGTGCTCGCGGGATTTGCATTCGCCAACACCGATCTCGGCCATATCAACGCCGAGACCATCGTCCCGGAGATCGCGGGCGAAGACGTGATCTGCTCCCAGGTGTTCGTTTACGCCAACCTCACCAACGGCCTTGGCTTCAGCTCTCCCAACAGCTGGATGATCGCCGATGACTTCACCTACGCCATGGGCGGATACATCGACTTCATCCAGATCTGGGCGATCTATGCCAGCAGCAACGCCACCGGCTTCAACATCCAGCTTCGTGCCGACGGCGGCGCCGGCCCGGGCAGCATCGTCAGCAGCCACACCTCCACCGCCTGCACCCACGCCAACACCGGTTACACCCAGTGGGGCTACCCTCTGTGGTACACCGAGATCACCACTCCCGACATCACCTTCACCGCCGGCACGAAGTACTGGATCGCCATGCAGACCACCGGTGGCGCTGGCGCCCATTACTGGCTCGCCGCCAACCAGGCCTGGGCCGACATGACCTACTTCAGCGCCAACAACGGCAGCAGCTGGAACAGCAGCCAGGCCGAGTGGGGAACCGCCTACGAGCAGTTCATGATCCTCAGTGGTGAAGTCAGTGCTCTTACCCGTGACTCCTGGGGCTCGATCAAGTCCCTGTTCTAGACCTTTCTGAACGGGTTCGATTCGGGGGAGGCTTCGGCCTCCCCCCTTTCTTTGTATGCAAACCGGAAACGGAAGGTTCTCAGTGTCTGCCTGGCTTTTCCTTGTGGGTATACTGGTTCCCGGCCCCGGCATTGATGAATGCATGGAATTCCTTCTCGAAAGGTCGCCGGGGTCAGACTCCCGGGAACCGGGTTGTTCGGTGCTGCTCGAGAACACTGAGCTTGCTCTCCTGACCAGGGAGCTTCTTCCCTGGGGAAGCGATATCCCGGACAGCATTTTCCTGAGGTACGTGCTTCCGGCGCGCGTGAGCCAGGAGCCGCTCACCCGATGGAGGCCCGTCTTCATGCAGCACGTGCTGCCATTGGTGCGGGGCGTCACCGACATCGAGGAGGCAGTGCTCATCGTCTCCGCATGGAGTGATTCCCTGACGGAATACCGCCCCACGCAGCTCAGGGATCAGTCGCCCCTCGTCACCTGGAGTTCCGGTATCGGCAGGTGCGAAGAACTCACCGTCTTTTTCATGGATGCCCTTCGAAGCGTCGGGATCCCGTGCAGGCAGGCCTATACGCCCTGGTGGCCGACCGTTGACGGCAACCATGCATGGCCCGAGGTCTGGACGCCCGGAGGATGGAAGTGTCTGGAACGTGTCAGCACTGAAGGCAGGCTTCCCCAGGAGAACTGGTTCACGGAAAGGGCTTCGGAGTCTGCCCTGATCCTGGCCATGGTGTGCGATTCGGTTGAAGGTGCGGTCAGGTACAGCTCCGGTGTCTCCTTCCTGCCCGTGACTTCCTCCTACGCCCGGACGGGTCTGCTGGAGATCGTCGACGACTCGATGGAAGTGTGGGTGAGTGTGTTCAACTACGGAGCCCCAAGGCGCATTCTCAACATTTCCCCTCCCCTGAGGGAAGTTGAACTTGGAGCGGGTTCCTATCTGCTGACATGGGGATGGCCGGTGCGAACATCCCTCGTTGAGATCTCGCCGGGAGATACGACGATCTTCCTCCCCGCTGGGGCGGAAGACCCGGCGGCGGAGGCTGTCATGGGAATGGCGGTGGATGAATGACCGTGATCATTTGCCTGCTCGGCATGGCCGGAGTTCTGACTCCCGCAGAGAGGGACAGCCTGCTCGAAGACACCCCCGGCAATACGGCCGTTTGGAGCGAGGCCTTCGACACCCTGACCGGAGACGGGTTGTGGTGCGGCGAATACCTTTTCGGGAACATTCCCAGGCTGGACAGGCTTGAAATGACAACCGAAACCCTGAACGACCACATAAGGGGAGCCCTCGACCGGAGGAGCGAATCCGAGGCAGACCTTCCGGACAGCATCTTCCTGACATGCGTTCTGGAGTACAGGGTAGACCAGGAACCGGTGAGCGCGTATCGCGCGTCCCTGCGGGAGTATTGGATGACCCATCTTTCCGGTGTGGTCTCCGGTCCCCGCGAAACTGCCCGGACGATGGTGAACATTATTGAAGAGGAGATTGAGATCAGGGAGCAGGGTTATCTTGGAGGAGTCGAACCTCCGCTGCTCGCTCTTTCCACGGGAAACGCAACCCCTGTCGAGTGTACGGTTGTCCTGTGCGCAAGCCTCAGATCAATGGGTGTTCCCGCAAGGCAGATCGTGGGCTGGTTCGGCGGAGAAGAGGGCGGAACGCGCAGATGGGTCGAAGTCTACTCATGTGAGTCGGGATGGATTCCACTTTCACTTCCATGGGAACCTGTTCCCGATGGTTTTGAAGGTCTTGCGCTTGCGGTCTGGGAAACAACGGGCGAATCCGTTACTTCGAGCCTCACGGATACGGGGAGGATGATAGTGGTCCCCGCGGAAGAGCCGCCCCCGGGTGAGTGGACAGGCACGGTGAGCATTCCGGTGAAAGGCGGCTTCACTCCGCTTGACTGGGCATGGTTCGACCCAGCGGGACCGGACACCATCGAACTGGGCGCGGGAGATTACCTTTTATGCGTGAGTTCCCGGACCGGGGACGGGCAGCTCCGCATACTCGCCCGTGAAGTGACCCTGGAAGCACACGGAGAGCACCTGCTTCAATTGTTTCCCTGAGCCCTCTCTGCGTCGAGGCGTTCCCTTGCGTCGGGGCAGTTGTTCAGGATGAAACCGAGGTGTTCGCAGGGGTAATCGGTGCAGACTCCGCAGGACCCCATTTCGCGCCCGATGGCACACTTGCGTATGGGACAGCCCGAGCTGCACCAGGAGAACAGGATGCCGGTGCTTCTGCAGCCCGTGCAGTTTACGTCAGCCGCGCTTATGCAGGCCTCGTAGGCTTTGGACCATTCGACGGCGGTTTTCTCGCGAAGAGCCTGGTCGTCAGTCCTGTGTGCGATGAATGCCGGGCAGCCCCGGCAGTCAAGTCCGCAGAAGGCAATTGTGTTCATCATGGCCTTTCCGTTGGAGATGAACATGTATACATATGTACACATGCGCTGTCAAGTCGTGATGCGCGGAAAAGCTTCGGCTGTGATGGATGCCCGCCGTCTGACGGACTATTTCTCCAGAACGAACCTGAAGTAGATCTTTTCACCCCGGCGAAGGGCGCTGTTGTAGGAGCGGGTTCCCTGAAGCCCTGCGAATTCGTTGAAGAATCCCCTCAGAAAGCCGGGAACCTTTCTGTTTATCAGCTCCCGCTTGCGGCTGTCGTCGTCCTTCAGTGCCTTGAGAACGTTTGCGCTTATGTCGGTTTCGCCCTGAATGGAAAACCCGGTCTGGCTCATCTGATGCCTGAGAGTGTCCAACTGGCTTTCCTGGCAGTAGTCGGAGTAGAGGAAATGTCCGCCCGGTCTGAGAACCCGATGGACTTCCCGGAGAAAACCCGGGATTGACCCGTAGCAGTGGGAAGATTCTATGTTCACGACGGCGTCGAATGAAGCAGGCTCAAAAGGAAGGCGTTCAGCGTTTCCCTGCTGAAAGGTCAGGCTGGGAACGCTGTAGTGGCCCTTGCAGAAAGCGATCGCCCTGGGGGAGAAATCAAGCCCGGTCATAGATCTGGGTTTGAGATATCTGGCGATGAAGGATGCGCCGCCACCCCTTCCGCTTCCCACTTCCAGGACATCACTGTCCATCAGATCAACAGCGCCAGCTACCTGATGGTAGAGCTGGATGCTGTACCTGTTGACCTCGTCGGTCTCCTCCAGCTTCACCGGGACGTGCGAAGCGTCAAGGGATGCCCAGCCGTAGTTCATCAGCGTCATGTCGGCATCGCGGTCGATGCGTGACATCTGGTCGTACCACCGCCTGATGACCGGCTCCCGCGCCATCATCAGCAGTTTGTAAACCGAACTGAACACAGGTGTCGAGTAGCGGCGTCGCCAGGAGACCCGTGGAGTGTCAAGGGTGGCATCAAAGGACATATCGCACACTTTCACGGGCTGTTCGAGCCGCTGCGTCGGGGATTACGGGATCCATGCACCGGCATGAACCAGTTATGTAACTTGTTGTAATATAGGGAAAAACGTGTCAGGGTGTTACCCCGCCGTTTCCACCCTGTTCCTGCCCTTGTTTTTACCCTTGTAAAGCGCCCTGTCCGCCACCCGCAGGGCCTCGTCTATGGGAACCCTGCCGCCCTCGCAGGCGCCGAAGGTCATCGTCAGGTCGATCATGCTGCCCTTCCAGACGAACGGCCTGCCACAGATCAGCTCACGCAGCTTCTCGGCGACCCGTGCGCAGCCATCCGGATCCGTGTCGGGAAGGAGGATCAGAAACTCCTCGCCACCCCACCTGGAAGCCAGGTCCTGCTCACGAAGCGCCCTTCGAAGCCGGTTTGAGAGCTCGACCAGGATGACGTCGCCGCACTCGTGGCCATACTTGTCGTTGCATGCCTTGAAATTGTCGATATCGCCAAGGATCAGACCGAAACCCCTGCCGTTCCTCGCGGACCGGGCCTGTTCTCCGGTCAGGCGCTCCACCATGGCCCGGCGATTCGCAAGCCCAGTGAGGTCATCGGTTCTGGAGAGTTCCTCGACCCTTTCGTAAGCTTTCGCAAGCTCGGCGTTCTTGCCGCTGAGTTCCCTGTTGACCCTTGTTCTCAGGCGTACACTGCGGTAGACCGACGACAGCGAAATCCCGGCGAGCACAAGCATCGCTGCCGCCCCGAATATCATTGTCCGCTGCACGGCCCTGTCACGGCGCAGACGCTCGATCTCCCTCTCCTTGGCTTCGGTTTCGTAACGAAGCCTTAGGACGTCGATCTGCCTCAACCTCTTTTCAGCCATGACCTCGTCATGAAGCCTCTGCTGCCGACAGATCACTGTGAATGCTTCACCGGGCTCGCCAAGAGCGTGCAAGAGCGCCGCCTTCTCCTGGAGGATGCCCGTTTGTGCCCCCCGGTCATTAAGCTCCTGGGCAAGAGCCTCGGCTCTGTTAGAGATGTCGAGTGCTTCAAGGTTCAACCCCTGCAGCCTTCTGAGCTCGACCTGCTTCATCAGGCTCGTGAGAATGCCCCTCTTCCTGCCCATTGCCGTCGATGTTTCGAGTGATCGCTGAAAGAGCCTGTCGGCCTCCTGCAGGTCGTCGTTCAGAAGACAGACCGATCCAAGGCTGTTCAGGACGATCGAGCACAGGTATTCATCGTTTCTCTCAGTGGCTTCCGACAGGACCTGTCTGTAGACCTCCCCGGCTTCGGTCAGCATGCCCTTCTCCTGAAGCACGTCGCCCATGTTGTGCAGGATTCCCGGTATCCCCTCGGAGAAACCCTCCTCCACGTAAACGGAGTGGGAGCGCCTGTAGTAGTCGAGTGCTCCGTTTCCGTCCCCGGAGGCCTTGAGAACATTGCCGATCGTTGCCAGAAGGTGACCGGTCTGCAGCCTCGCGGATGCCGTGTCCTCCCTTTCGGCGATCTGCTCGAAGACCCTCAGGGCGCGCAGATAGTAGCGAAGGGAATGGTCCAGATTGGTGACGAAATAGTGGACATCTCCGAGACGACGCAGGCAGCGGCCCTTCTGAAGGGCGTTTCCCTGGTTGTCGAAAAGGTCGAGCGCCATTGAGTAGTGTTCGAGAGCACTCTTGTAGTCGCCCGAAACACGTCCCGAATCACCCAGCCCGAAATGGGCCGCAGCTTCCTGTTCAATGTTCCCGGTCGCGCGGGAAACCTCGAGGGCTTCCCGGGAGAGCCTTGCGCAGTTTTCGGGGTCGCTCTCCGTGACAAGGGACGCCAGCCCGTTCAGAATTCCGGCACGCTGGTTCTCGTCAGCCTTTTCAAGCCGGGATTCAAGCTCTTGTGCGCATTCCGGTCTGCCGTGCAAGGCCGCCTCCCGTTCCCGCTCAGAGCGTCAGATCAACGGACTTGACCCATCTGTGGTATGTGGTGAAGTCATCGGAGCCTTCGGGTCCGTAGCCCAGAAGGACCTTGTAGCTGCCGCCTGCGGTCAGCACTTTGTCGAACCTGTCACCGGAGTTCCGCGGGATGGTGAAAGTGATGACCGTCACACCGTCAGCCTCGGTTCCGGAGAGGCTTCTGAAGCTGCTTTCGCCGCCAAGGCTGGTGTCGGGGGCGTGGGAGGTGTTGCCCGTGCCGAAGTCGTCCCTGAGATAGACCTCTCCATCCTGCACGTATCCGATGTAGATGTCTGCGTCCTTCATCACCCGGGAAGGCTCGAACCCAACCGATACCCATCCCGTGGTGGGGGCGCTTATGCTTATCTCAAGGGAATCGGTTTCAAGCCTTATGGTCAGGGTGACTCCGTCTGCGGTATGGACGACGGGGGAGTCGGGAGCGTTCCGGGTGTCGTTTCCTGCTTCGGCGCCGCTCGTGCACGCCGGAACCAGAACGAGCGCCAGGGCTATCTGCAGACCTGCCATTTGTTTCTTCATACAGCCTCCCATCGTTTTCGTTTTGCACAGGCATAGACATAATGGGAATGTTTCGCATGAGATAACCAGGGTGAATTGGAAGGGGAGACAATGAACAGACAGAAAGCCCTTCGGGCGCTGAACCCGGTCATGCTCCTGGTTCTGCTCTACCAGGGGGTGACAGGCATCTTCAGGTTCAGCTTCTACGAACACTTCAAGCTGATGCATCCGATCTTCGGCCTCGTGCTCCTTCTGCTGGGGGTGTTGCATCTCATCCTGAACTGGCCGTGGGTCAGGTCGAACTACCTTTCCGGGAAGAAGAGGAGCAGACAGGCAGGGTAACCCTCATTTCCTGTTTTGAACACAGGCTCCGTCCGTCGGGAATTTCTGCCGAACGGACCGCACTGGTGCATTGGTGCGACAATGCCCATAAATCCTTTTGGTCGATCCGCTGAAGGGGGAGTCGCATGAGCCGTCTGTATGCAGGGGGACTTGGACGAAAGAGCGGGCAGGCACCCGGTACGCTTATCCATGTCGGGGATAAGCATGACTCGAAGGTGACCCTTGCCATTATGGACTACACCGCCGTGGATCTCACTGAGCTGAGATCCATGACACTCGAAGAAGCCCTTTCCTTCAGGGCTTCGAGCGCAGTTACCTGGCTGGATGTAGCGGGCCTTTCCGACACTTCGACGGTGGGGACCCTCTGCAGCCATTTCGGAGTTCACACCCTCGTTCAGGAGGATGTGCTCCACACGGCGCAGCGTCCCAAGGTTGACATCTACGAGGATCATGTCTTCATGGTGGTCAAGATGATCAGGTATGATGAAGAAAGCCGCGAGCTGGACATCGAACAGGTCAGCCTCGTTCTCGGAGATGGATTTGTGATAACGTTCCAGGAAAGGGAAGGGGATGTTTTCGATCCGGTCCGGCAGAGGATCCGCTCAGGGAAAGGAGCGGTTCGGACCCGGGGCGCCGATTACCTGGCCTACGCACTGATGGACGCAGTGGTTGACAACTACTTCCTGGCGCTGGAGGAGATGGGGGAGGATATCGAGAAGATCGAGACTGCAGTCCTTGACCATCCGGACAACGACGTGGTCTCATCGATCCACCGCCTGAAACGGGAACTGATACTCCTGAGAAGGGCGGTCTGGCCCCTGAGGGAAGGGTTCGGAACTCTCATGCGTGACTCCACCCCGCTGGTGAAGCCAGCCACCGTGCCCTTCATCAGGGACCTTCACGATCATGCGTTCCGGGTCATGGATACGGTCGAGACGTTCAGGGAGCTGGTTTCGGGTCTGCTTGACGTCTACCTCTCAAGCGTCAGCAACAGGATGAACCAGGTCATGAAGGTCCTGACGATAATCGCCACCATCTTCATCCCCCTTACGTTCATTGCCGGCATCTACGGGATGAACTTCAGGCACATGCCCGAACTGGCTTATCCCTGGGCGTACCCGGCCGTGCTTGCCCTTTGTCTTCTTATCGCGCTGGGAATGATCCTCGGTTTTCGAAGGAAGGGCTGGTTCTGACGCTGCCAGTCCTTCTTGACTATATTTATCCTTTGATAACAGTGGGGTGACACATGCGTCTTGCTCATTTCCGGCCGGTGCTGCGGTGTGCCGTGATCGTTTTGGTTTCAGCCTCTGCAGCAGCGTTTGACCTTTCGGGTCAGGTATTCGCCCGTTACGAGATAAAGGGCGAACCGGCCTTCGGACCCTCGGGGGAGTTCCTCATCGAGAGGGCAAGCGTCACCGCAGGATCCGGACTGGGATCGAACCTGTCGGTCGAGCTTGAACTCGAGACCCGCCCCGACGAGGTCTACCTCAAGGATTGTTTCCTCTCATGGTCGCCGAACGATCTGATTGGTCTCACCCTGGGGCAGTTCAAGAAGCCCTTCTGTCTCGCCACTGAGAAGTCTAACTGGAACATGCTCTCCGTCGGGCGTCCATTGACGCACGACATTGTCAGCGACCTCGGGTACTCCGGCAGGTCGCCCGGGTTCATGCTGGAACTCACCGTTCCGTTTTCCCTTCGCACCACTCTCAGTGCCGGGGTCTTCAACGGTCCCGGGACCGAAAGCGAGAAGATGTACGTTGCAGCGCTTTCAGTGGAACCCATTGCCGACGTCGTTCTGGGTGCAGCCGTTTCACGTCTGCGGCTCGGTGAGTACGACCCCGCGCAGCCTTCCGGGTACATCGCCTCGGAAGGAATGGCGGCATACTCCGGCTACATCAGTGCAGAGCGGCCAGTTACATCTTCCACCACGCTGATGCTGGACGCCGAGTACGTCACAGGCCGGAACTGGGAAGAGGCCGATGTCGTTTACGGAGAGGTTCCTCCCGGCTTTCGATCCTATTGGGTGTCCGGCGCTTTTGAAAGACGACTGAGGAGTGTTCCGGGTTTGCGGTCGCTGGAAGCCGGGCTGTCCTGGTCGGTTTCCACACCCGAAACCGGCCTGTCTCAGAGTGAGCAGGTCCTGGCGCCCATGGTCGGTCTGGGTATCACCTCCAGCGCGCGGCTGCGGTTCTCGATGTCAAGCACCAGCTTCACTGGGGGGACGCAGGACGGGTACACCGACTACCTGACAGAACTCGCGGTAAGGTTCTGATGGAAACCCGGCTGATGAAACTCCACTTCCACCGCTACGAGTTCAAGTACACCGTTTCAGGTGAAGTGGCAGGCACCGTTCTGGCCACACTCGAGAACAGGATGGAACGGGATTCGCACTCCTCCGCGGAGGGGTCGTACCCTGTCAGAAGCCTCTACTTCGATACCGCTTCCTTCGCATACCACAGGCAGAAGGAGGACGGCCTCCATTCCAGATACAAGTTCAGGATCAGGTCGTACTCACCGGACGCCGCCGAGCCTGTTTTTTTGGAGCTCAAGGGCAAGCAGGACTGCCTGGTCTACAAGCACAGACACGAGATCCCCTTCACGGGTTTTCCCGAAGCCATGGCCGGAGGCATGGGAAAACTCTGCTCGTTCATAATGGAGAGCCCGGGCTGCAATGGTGTGGGGCGCCACTTCGTTGCGGACTGCTTCCGCAACCGGCTGTCACCGAGCGTTGTGGTGGATTACTGCAGAACGGCCTTCGAGAACAGCGCCAACCCTGATTTTCGCGCGACCATAGACAGGAATGTCACTGCCTGGAAGGCTTCCAGGGACGGCTCCCCGGTGGGTTCCCCCGTAGATCTGTCACCGGGTTTCGACGTACTCGAGATCAAGTTCAGATATCATCTGCCGGGCTGGTTTCACAGGCTTGCACAGGGTCTTGAGCTGACCCGTGTATCCTTCTCGAAGTTTTACAATGCCGGAGACAGGCTCTGGATGGCAAACACCGGTTCACAGTTGAACAGGATGGTGGAGAGGGGGCGCTCTTGGCCGCTCTGATCGCGTGGTTTACGGAAACTGACATGGCAATGGGCTACAGCCTTCTCTACGTTCTTGAGAACCTGTTCGCGGCCCTCCTGACCGGGCTGTTCATCGGGTACGTCTACCGCAAGACCCACAGGGGTCTTTCGTACAGCCAGTCACTTGTCATCACGCTTGTGCTCATGTGTCTGATCGTCTGCTCCGTGATGATGGTCATCGGAAGCAATCTGGCCAGGGCCTTCGCCCTTGTGGGCGCCCTCACCATCGTCCGCTTCCGGACCGTGGTGAAGGACACCCGCGATACGGCCTTCATCTTCTTCGCCCTCACCGAAGGCATTGCTTGCGGAACCGCCAATATCAGGCTTGCCCTGCTCTCGACCATTTTCATCAGCCTGGTCGCCTGGCTTCTGGCCCGGACCAACTACGGAAGCATGATGCAGAGCGAATTCATACTCAGGTTCCGTTACGACCGGGAGGGCGGAGGCGAAGAGCAGTACGTCGAGCTCATAAGGCGGTTCTCCAGAAACAGCACCCTGATCCATGTCGAACCGGCGGGAGATGGACGATACCTGGTGCTTACCTACGACATCAGGCTTACCCCTGGCACAACCCCTGCGGTTCTGGCCACGAGTCTGAACGCGCTCGTGGGAGTGGACAGCGTGAACATGGTTTCGTCCTGCAACGACGTGGAGTATTGACAGTGGTGAAGACTGAATCGAGGGATGAAAGCGATGACCTTTCTTGTCATTCTTTCAGTGGCGCTGACCGCGGAGGGGCTGTGGCACTACGATCTGGTCATCGAACCGCAGTACCTCGAGGCCCTCTACAGCGATCCTGCAACCGAGGTTCTCTACCCGGGCCACATCTCCTGCCCCGGTGGTGAGAGCGACTGCCTGGTTGGTTTCAGGGGAACGACATCCCTGAACCTGCCCAAGAAATCCTGGAGGATGGACCTGTTCGACCCCGGCATCATCGGAAGGGGCAGGTTGAACCTCGACGCCCAATACAGGGACCTGACAATGATGCGCAACCACCTGTCGATGGAGCTGGTGAGACGTTTGGGATACCCGGCTCCCCTGACAAGACATGTCACGTTCTCGGTCAACGGAGTGTACATGGGCGTATACCTTGAAACCGAGCGCATAGACAATGACTTCATGCTGCGGAACAGTCTTCCTGAGGGCTCGGTGTTCAAGGCTGTAGACGGACAGGCCAGGTTCGCCCTTTTCCTGTCCGGCAATCCCCCGGGAGCAGGGTTCGAGTGGCCCACGGGCGACGAGGGGATGCTGCCGGAGCTTGCCGCCCTCATCGGCGACGTATGCCTTGGGAGGGAGTATGAGAGACGGTTCGACACCGACCAGTTCATCGCCAACATGGCAGTGAACCTGGCGGTGATGGAAACCGACGGACCGTGCAAGAACTACCACCTGGCCCTGGGTGCAGACGGGATATGGCGCTACTTTCCATGGGACCATGACGCCACCTTCGGAAACGACTGGGAAGGTGTATTCCATCCCGAATTTGTCTCTCTGCCTTATGTGGGCCAGATGCAGCTTCTCACCCTCTTCCACCAGGTGTTGAGGACTCCCGGTCATCGTGAGACCTTCAGGCTCAGGCTGGAGGAAGCGGCTGCGCTCATGGCGGGAGAGCTTTCCGAAAGCCTGGATTCCGTGAGAAGCGCCATCCGCTCCGACGTTTACCTCGACCCCCTGAGGCCGGGGACCCCGGGCGACTTTGAATCGGCATGCGACAGTCTGGCGTGGTTCATCGAGGAACGGGCTTCCGTGGCGCCCTCGTTCCACCTGCATCACCGCACGCCTGACACGCTTTCCATGTCTGTCGAACCTTGCTGGGTAGTTCCCGGAACCCAGTACATGACCGTGAACGGATATTCCTCAGACTCGCTCGACTACTGCAGCCTTGTCGCCATCCCCGACGGCGGCCAGCCCTTCGAGCTCGAGATGAACGAGGTGCCCGGTACCGCCGGAAGGGAATGGACCTTCACCATGAGCGCGACCGGGGGTTTCGAGTCGAGCCTCAGGCTTTATCTGAAGTTCACCCAGGCAACAGTGCTTCCAAGGAAGCCTGTGATAAGGTTTCCGCCCTACGCAGTCTTTGCCGGAGCCTACAACGGCGAGGCGTTTCCATCGGCGGTGAGGCTGAACGCCGTCCCCGACCTCTCCACGCTGCTGCCCGGAATGCAGTTGAGGCTGGGCCCCTCGCTCTGGGCGCTTCCGCTTGTCAATTCGGGGGGTTCCTCAATGGATGTCTCCCTGTGCCACGTTCTCCTGGGAGAGCCCCCGGGCCTTGTATTTTTCCCGGAAAGCCTGATGCTTGCACCAGGTGAGACACTTTTCGTCAGCAACGATCTTGAGGCCTTTTCAATGGAACTCCCCGGCAGAAAGACAGTGGGAAACTGCCGGGCCCTTTCCGCGTCAGGATCGACCCTGACCATCCATGATCCGGGCTGGACCCCCTGCGAATCCTTCACCATACCGGCCGGGGAGAGGACCCTGTCGGTCGCGGCCGACACTCCGCTGATCACGGAGATCTGTTTCTCCCAGCCGATCCTCTTAAATCCGGGCGACTGGATGGAGCTGCACAATCCGGGTCCAGCCTGGCTCGACCTCTCCCATACGGGAATATCCGATGCCAGCCCCGGACACATGGTCTTCCCTTCCGGCACGCAGATACCCCCTTTCGGCTTCCTTGTCCTGGCTTCAGACGTTGACCTGTTCAGGGCCCGTTTTCCCGGTGTCGGCTGCCAGATCATGGACATGGGGTTCAGCCTGTCGTCCGACGGCGAGGACATAAGGTTCGTGAGCAGGACCGGGACGACAACGGAGCTTGTGAAGTACTCGTCCGAACCGCCCTGGCCCGGGGCCGACCAGGGGATAATCGCCCTGATCAGCCCGGGTTTCGACCAGACCGATCCGCTGTCGTGGGAGGCGGTTGCGCAGCCCGGAAGCCCGGGATCGGGCAATCCACTGTGGTACCAGAATGAGGGGGGGTTCGTTACCCTGGGTCCGGTGACACCCAACCCGGTAAGGGGCGGACAACTGAGTTTCACACTTTCGGGAGGCTCGGGCGAGGTCCAGGTGTCTGTCATCGACCTTGCGGGCCGTATCGTTCACAGGGCGGGAGACCTGGGATCGGGTCAATCCATGCACACCATCGAATTCTCCGGTGGGCTTCCGCCCGGGGTGTATTTCCTCGTGGCCCGTTCCGCCGGCAGGATCAGCACTGGAAGGTTTCTATGGCTGCCCTGATCCTTGCGCTTTCCCTGCTCTCCATGTGGCCCGATTCGGTTGTCAGGCTCTCCCTGCAGTTCGATCCCGGGGAGTGGGACTACGCCTGCACCTATCCCGACTCGGAGATACAGGTGCAGGCCGTTCTAACGACGGGAGGACTGACTTGCCCGTGCACGATGCAGATCAGGGGCCAGACCAGCAGCTACTACCCCAAGAAGTCGGTGAAGGTCAGGCTCGCCCCCGGATACCTTCTGAACGGATTCGACGAGTTGAACCTGAACGCCCAGTACATGGACAGGACAAGGATCAGGGAGAACCTGTGCTACCTGTTTCATGCCCAATGCGGGCAGATCGTACCCTTTGCCGCCATGACCGAGGTCATCTACAACGGGGAGACCCAGGGCCCCTACCTTTTCGTGGAGGACGTGGACGGTGACTTCGCGCTTCGAACTTGGCTTCCGGATGATGCGGTCGTATACAAGTGCAGGGAGTACGGGGCATCCCTAAACTCCCCGGACAGACTCCACCTGTACCTGAAGAAGACCTTCGAGAACCTTCCCGACGACGATCTTGAATGGTTCGTAAGGTGGCTTCTGACAGCTCCCGACAGCGCATTCGTCCAGGACATCTCCGCACGGGTCCACCTTGACGCACTGCTTTCCTGCGTAGCGGCCAACACCCTTCTTTCGCACGGAAGCACCTATTACCACAACTACCACATGGTGCTCGACGCACCCGGCACGTTCGGCAGGTGGAGGATGATCCCCTGGGACATGGACAAGACCTGGGGCAGCGACTACGGCCCCGACTGGCCTTACTACTCCGTCGCCAACATGGTTTCCGAGCCCAATACCCTTCTTTGGCGCCTCTGGACGACCCCCCGGACCAGGGAACTCCTGCTGCAAAGGCTGGCGCAGCTCTCCCCGGTCTTCGTGGAATGGGCATCGAGCGGCCCCGTTGATTCGCTGGCCGCCCTCGTGCAGCCGCTGGTCATGGTTGACCCCTACCGGGATTACACGATGGAGCAGTTCGGGGAAGCAGTACAGTCACTCAGGGACTGGCCCGTCCAGCGGGTTCTTCACCTGTCGCCGATGATCAGCGACTGGCCGCTGCCGTTTCGGATGGAACCCACCTCCTTCGACCCCCAGGGGGGAATCCTGGCGAGATGGACAAGCGCCGCCCGGGGCTCACATTACCAGGTGCGTCTTTCCACCGATTCAACGTTCGTGGATGAAGAGGCCATCTACTGGGAGACGATGACCGGCGACACCTCGATCACGATCGCCTTCCCCCCCGGCGGAGCCCGTTCGGTTTCATACATCCAGGCAAGGGCGGTCAATCCATACAGAACGGAGAGGGCCTTGAACCGTTCGGTCCGGCTTGTCCCCCGGCAATCCGTGCCCATGCTCGGCAACGTTCCGATAAACGAGGTGTTCTACAGGAACGACGGTCTTGTCTCTCCAGGTGACTGGGTCGAACTCGTGAACGCAGGTGATGATCCGGTGGATCTTGCGGGCTGGGCATTTCGCGACACCCAGGACAGGAATCTCCACGTCATTGGCGACATGGTGCTTGCACCGGGTGAGTTCCTCGTTCTCATGGCCGACCCCGAAGCCTTTTTACTCACATACCCCGAATGCTCCTTCGATCCTGATCCATTCCAGTTCGGCCTGTCGGCGGATGGAGAGGTCCTGAGGCTGTACGACCCGCTGGGTGCACAGGTTGATTACGTACCGTACCTGCCCGTCGCCCCGTGGCCTGAGGAACCGGCCAATGACGGGTGGAGCCTCTCCCTGCTCAGCCCCGAGCGCGACAACTCCAGACCCGAATCCTGGTCTGCCACTCCGAATGGCGGTACTCCGGGTCTGCCCAACAATGGTGAGCCTCCCTGGTCTCCAGGCTACAGCCTCGACCTTGAGCGCGTTTACCCGAATCCCGCGGCAACTTCCGTAACCGCCAGCGTTCTCGTCAACCCTGGAGGCGCCTGCGTTTTCAGGGTGTTCGACCTGGCCGGACGTGAAGTTCTGAACCCCGTTTCCACGACCATGAACGCCGGGGTTCACAGTTTAACCCTGGACGTCGGGTCCCTTCCCTCAGGCCTCTACTTCCTTCAGGTTTCGTATGCCGGCCTGCGCAGGTCGGTCAGATTCACAAGATTGAACGAGGCACCATGATCAAGGGGATTCACTTTGCGGCCGCTGTGCTGTTCGCTTCAGGGGCCACCGCCGGAAGGGTTTCTGTGGTTCCCGGCGATGCCTTCCAGGACAGTCTTTCGACCCTCGGGGCAGGCGACACCCTGTTCTTCAGCCCGGGTACCTATTCCAGGAACGACGACCTTCCCCTGCTTCACGTACTGCCCGTGAACGACGGGGTGGTGATAACTTCGGATTCCCTTGACCGGGCAGTTCTTGAAGGCGGCGGGCGCGACCGTCCCGTTGTGGTTGTTCAGGGTCCCATTGGTTCCGCGACCGTGTTTGAGAACCTGGTGCTCACCGGGGGAAACTCACTGTCCGGTAACTGGTTCGGAGGCGGAGGCCTGTGCATCACGAACGGAGAGTGTATCGTGAGGAACTGCACCATAAGCGGCAACACCGCCCTGTTTGGCGGAGGGATCTTCTGCGAGGGGGGGGCGCCCGACCTGTCCGGCCTTCTGATAGAGAACAACACGGCCCTGGTTTCGGGGGGAGGAGTGTGCTTCTACGGAAGCGATGCTTCGCTCAGCCATTCGATTGTCCGCCTGAACGCCTCGGAAGACGACGGCGGCGGGGTGTACGCCTATCAGGGCGACACATTCGCCACCAACGTGGTTCTGACCGGCAATCAGTCCGCCGACGACGGAGGAGCCTTCATGCAGCTTCGGGGACGGCTTCTCCTTCAGTTCTGCACGCTTCACGACAACTCCTGCGGGGACGACGGCGGTGGCATCCTCGTTTCATCCTGCGACAGCCTGTCGATGGAATCCTGCATCGTGACTCAGAACCAGGGCAAGGGCGGGGTCCAGCTCAAGAGGGGCGACGAGTCTTTGTTCATAAGCCACTGCTGCGCATGGGGCAACGAATACGGTAATTACGTCAACATGGAGGATCCCACGGGAACCCTGGGCAACATATCGGAAGACCCGCTCTTCGCCGACTCACTCCTCAGGCTCTCCCAGACCGCTTCCGGGCAGTCCGTCCAAAGTCCCTGCGCCGATGCCGGTCACGTTCCCGCCGAAGGCAGCATCGTCCAGTGGTTCTCAACGCGAACCGACAGCATACCCGACCAGGGGACGGCCGACATGGGTTTCCATTTCAACCCCCTGCCGTACCTCTGGAACCCCGAACCCCCTCCGATGGGTTTCATGTTAAGCGTCTACCCGTGTCCCACAACAGGACCGCTCACAATACTGATCGCCTCCCTCGATTCGTCACTTGTCGAGCTGTCCGTTTTCGACCTTGCCGGAAGGCTGGTTGCCGGCCTGGGCTCTGTTGCGGTAAGCGCGGGCGAGACTGAAACGGTGTGGAACGTACCGTACGGAACTCCGGCAGGCGTTCTTTTCGTTCGGTGCGCCGGCCCCGGAGGTGCGGTCGTGGCGAGAACGGTGGTGCTCCGATGACTCTTCTTGCGGCCCTTGCCGCAGGGCTGATCACGGTTTCCCCCGGACAGAGCATTCAGGACGCCCTCGACGCTTCAGCGGCAGGCGACACGGTGCTTCTGATGCCGGGGGTTCACACCGGAACGGGCGGGAATCTGGTCTCTCTTAACGGTTCCCATAACGGGCTGACGCTGCTGGGCGATACCGGGAATCCCGGATCGGTGGTTCTGGACGGCGGAGGGCTTTCCGGTCCGGTCATTCACATCGACGGCATCTCCGCAGACACCCTCGACAGAAGCACCGTCCTTTCAGGGTTCACCGTTACAGGCGCGAACACCGGGGACCTCGGGGGGGGTCTTTTCAGTTACTACGCTTCCCCCACCCTTGTCGCGGTGATGTTCGAGGGATGCCAGTCCGGGAGCGGGGGCGGGGCGTATCTGTGGAGGGGCGCGCCCCTTCTCGTATCATGCGTTTTCGACGGAAACAGCTGCAGCACATCCGGGGCGGGCATCTACGCGTACGCCTGCGAAGGGCTCGAACTGCTTTCCTGCGTTTTCACGGGCAACAGCTCGACAGACGACGGCGGCGGTGTCTACCTTTTCCACAGTTCACCGGTGGTGCGGAACTGCCTCTTCACCGGGAACTACGCCTGGGACAACGGGGGGGGGCTCTACCTCTATGCCTACTCCTCCCCCGACATCGGCTGGTGCACATTCGAGGGCAATTCCACGACCTATGAAGGCAGTGCGGTCTATTTCAGGGTCGGGTCCGAAGCGGTGCTGCACGACTGCGTGATCACCGGGAACATCACTCCCGCTCTCTGGATCGACGGGGGCGGTGATCCCCAGTTCCACCACAACTGTCTGTGGGGAAATCCCGACGGCGACTGGGGCAACCTGCCCGATCAGACCGGGTTCAGCGGGAACATCAGCCAGGACCCCATCCTGGTGGAGGGGCATCACCTCTCCCAGACCGCGTCGGGTCAGCCCCAGGACAGCCCCTGCGTGAATGCCGGCTCGGTGAACGCTTCGGAGCCCGGGCTTCACATCTACTGGACCAGAACGGATCAGTCACCCGACACGGGGCAGGCCGACATGGGCTTTCACTACGGCCCCCAGCCCCAGTACACGGGTTTTGCTTCCGGTTCTACCATGCCACCCGCCCTGAGGATCCGCCCCGTTCCGGCGGGGGGCGCGGTGACGGTTGAACATCCCGAAGGTCCCGGGGTGCTTTCCGTGTACGATCTGTCGGGAAGGCTCGTCATGGAATACCCTTCGGAGGAGGACGGGATAACCGGGCTTTGTGTGACGGACCTGCCGGGAGGGGTTTACATAGTGGTGTACAGGGGGGGTGCCGGACCGCTTTCCCGGCGTATGATCCTGCTTTGAACGGAAGGAGCGCTTTGGGCAGCGAAGACGGTGTTTTCAGCGACAATCCACCCGGCCTCACCGAGCGGCTCGGTGCAGCCCGGGTGGGCATCGCGGGTTGCGGCGGAATAGGGAGCAATGTCGCCATTCTTCTTGCAAGGGCCGGGGTTGGAAACCTTGTCATCGTTGATTTTGACAGGGTCGAGACAAGGAATCTCAACCGGCAGCACTACTTCTCAGAGCATACCGGAATGCCCAAGGTCCTCGCCCTGAGTAGTCAGATCGCGGGCATTCGGGCTGGAACGCTCGTTGAGGCCATTGAGGCGAGGATAGACCAGGGGAACGCCGTGAGCATGTTCGAAGGGTGCCACCTTCTTGTCGAAGCCCTTGACCTCGACGAATCGAAGGAGATGCTTCTGAACACCTGGCTCGAGGGCATGCCGGGTACACCGGTCGTGGCCTGCAGCGGTCTGGCCGGAACGGGTGCCCCGGATTCGGTCAGAGTGGACCGCCTGGGTGGCGGCTTGACCATCGTGGGCGACGGGAGGTCCGATCTGGAACTTGGCACCCTGTCCGCCAGGGTGAGCCTCGTTGCATCAATGATGGCACTCGAAGCCGTCGGGCTGCTTTCGGGGGCCGGGTCTCCCTGTGAGTCATGCGTGTCGAAGTGTTCCAGCGGAGTGGAGCTTTGGTGCAACGGCGCCGGGGTACCCCTTTCCGGCTTCCCGGCCAGGGCTCTGGCGGGGGCTGTCAGGGGGCTTCTCTCCGCCTACAGGGGCGTTGATCCCTCGGGTGCGATCACCCTGAAGATCGGGCCTCACTGATCAAGGGGTTCCATGTCCTCCCCGATGCCGCCTGCCGAGAAGACGAACCAGTCACCCGTGAAGTACCTTGCAGCAGCTTCCCTGACCTGTGAAGTTGTCAGGGCGGTGGTCTGCCGCAGCCTTTGAATGTCATGGTCCAGCGGAAGCCCCATCGCCTCGGTGACCGCGAGGTAGCGGGCGAGGTCGCCGTAGGTGTCGTACCCCAGGGCATGGGCGCTCACCGCCCTTGACTGCTCAAGCAGCAGCTCCATCTCCTCGACGCCATCCGAACCCATTCGCAGGCATTCGTTCACAGTGGACTGAAGGGCCCGGGTGTTCATCGAGGCTCCGGTTGCATACATGGCCATGAACCTCGCCGTCTCCCTGAGGCCGGAGGACATGGAGTTGGTCCCACCCCAGACCGCGTAGGCCAGTCCCTGCTGCTCCCTGATGTAGCTTCCCAGCCTGGAGGAGATGCCCGACCCCAGTATCCTTGCCGCCATTGCGAAAGCCGGTTCATCCGGGGAATCCATGCCCGGGGCGGGGCACATCACCGCCGTTGCGGCCTGTATCCTTCCGGGCATCACGGCGACGAGGGTGTCTCCCGGAACCGTTCTGAACGAGTATTCCGCCAGTGGAGGTACCGGCACTGCAGGTTCCGTCCAGTCCGAGAAGTACAGCCCGGCCAGTTCAAGCGCCCTCTCCGGCGTGATGTCGCCCACCACTGCTATCACGGTTTCAGAAGGTCTGACGCAGGCCCGGTGGAAGTCCCTGAGGTCATCGATGGAGATCCGTCCCAGGGTTTCCTCCGAAATGACGTAGGCCTCTCCCTCCCACTCCAGAACCAGGTCCGCTTCTGAGAAGACACGCCCCATGGGCTGTTCCCTGCCTGTTCGGATCCTCCCGATCATCCGTTCGCGTGCCGCAAGGAAATCATCCTCATCCATGGCCGGTCTTCTGAGAAGGTCGGAGGTGGAGAGGAAGAGCGTCTCCGCGAATTCACCGAGGCCGTACGTGTTGCCAAGCGCAAACGCATCGCCCGTACTGAGCCATGTTCCCGCACCAATCTCCTCGAGCCTTGTATGGAAAGCAAGACGGTCGAGGTCTTCCGTGCCACCCATCATCGTCTCGGCGGTCAGCGCAGCGAGACCGGCCAAGCCTGGCATCGTTCGTCTTTCTCCCATCGGGAACGTGAACATTATCTCGACGATGGGGAACGTATGGTCATCCCTCACCAGAAGCGTCACGCCGTTCTCGAGTGTGAAGCGCGACACTCCTTCGGATACCGACCTTTCCGGAACCTCGATGTCCGCCGGTGTAACTGAAAGACCATCCCACTCCAGGTCCTCCGGAGGAACAAGCTCCCGGTGCGGGTCGGGATCGGCTGAAGCGGCGGGCGCTTCACCTCCCGGGGTCAGCACCGCCACCGCCATGTTTCCGGGGAAGAAGTACTTCTGAGCCGCGCTCCTCACATCCATGGGGGTGAGGGACTGTATCGCCTCGAGAAACCTGGAGTGGTGGAGCGGGTCTCCGGTCTGGTTCCAGTCGTACGCCCTGCGGTAGGCCACGCTCAGCGGATTGTCCTGGCTGAGGATCTCGGAGGCGGCGTACCGCTGTTTGATTCCCTCCATCAGTTCCGTTTCGAGAAGCTCGGTGGAGAGCCGCTGAAGCTCGTTCAGCACCAGAAGCTCGACCGAATCGGCCGAAACCCCTTCCTGCAGGGTCACACTTATGGTGAAGGGATCGGGATCGACACCCCAGGGAGCGCTTGCCCACGCTCTGGAAGCCAGCCCGGTGAGCAACAGGTTGTTCTCGAACCAGGAGGTCCGGCCGCTGGTCAGATAGGCCGCGATGAAAGACAGGGGGACCATGTCGGGGTGGACCGTTTCGCACCCCTTGAACGCGATCATCAGCCGTGCTGCATCGGCCGGAAACACCAGCTCATCACGTACGGGGCCTTCGAGGGGTGGGTCCTGCGGAAGGATGAGATCGGGGACAGCAACGCCGGGAATGGGTCCGAAGTACTGCTCGACAAGCTCGAGGGTGCGTTCGGTGTCTATGTCGCCGACGATCACAAGGACAGCGTTTCCGGGCTGGTACCAGGTGTCGTAGTATTCCTTCACCGATGAGGCTGTGTAGGCGCTTATGGTCTCTTCCGTTCCGATGACCGGCCTCCGGTAGGGGTGGAGCGGGTGCATCGTTTCGGCCATCCTCCGCCACAGGGCGTT
This sequence comes from Candidatus Fermentibacteraceae bacterium, assembly GCA_041750285.1. Taxonomy (GTDB): domain Bacteria; phylum Fermentibacterota; class Fermentibacteria; order Fermentibacterales; family JCC-6; genus UBA6080. The sequence goes on from JBGSZS010000007.1 coordinate 77,207, forward strand.
ATCGGGGCTGTCCTCGTTCAGTCTCCATTCATCCAGGACGACGCCGATCTCCTCGGCGACCACCGCGGAATCCATGGGACAGTTTCGCATCCTGTCGCTCTCGATGGCGAGCGCCTCTTCAAGCCTGTCGGCTGGAAACTGGAGGAAGTAGGTGGTCTGGTCCTGTCTGGTTCCCCCGTTGGCCATGCCACCGTTCTTCTGGACGATCTTCCAGAACCGGGTGTCGGGCATGGACGGCGTGCCGTTGAAGAGCATGTGCTCGGTGAAGTGGCTGATGCCTGAGATGTCATCGGTCTCGTTCCTGGCACCCACCCTGTACTGCACCAGAACGACAACCGAGCGGGTGTAGCCCATCTCCTCGGTTATCACCACCAGCCCGTTGTCGAGCGTTGTGACTTCGGGCGCGGCGGCCGCTGCCGCGACCAGGGCAAAAAACAGAACTGCCGTGATTTTCATGCCTTGCTTTCCTTTTCATTTGAGAATGCCTGTTTATGCTGCACGGGAATATAGCATCCAGTTGTGTGACCACGGTCCCGCCTTGGGCTATATTTTACCTTTGGGGAGTGTTTTCCTGAGGGCCGGAAGGGGAGTGCGATGGCGGGGGCTGCAAGGCATATCTTTATCACCGGGGGAGTCGTTTCATCGCTGGGCAAAGGCATTACGGCGGCATCCATCGCCCTGCTGCTTAAGCAGCGGGGCTACGGCGTTTTCCTTCAGAAGCTTGACCCGTACATCAACGTCGATCCCGGAACCATGTCACCATACCAGCATGGCGAGGTTTTCGTGACGGATGACGGCGCCGAGACCGACCTCGACCTTGGTCACTACGAGCGCTTCGCGGGGGTCACCTGCACAAGGCAGAGCAACTTCACGACGGGGCGCATCTATTCCGCAGTGATACGCCGCGAGCGCGAGGGAGGTTACCTGGGAGGCACCGTTCAGGTGGTTCCCCACATAACCGACGAGATAAAGAAGGCCATACTCGACTGCAGGGATACCGGTGCCGACATCGTGATAACCGAGATCGGCGGGACGACGGGCGACATCGAATCAAGCCCCTTCCTCGAGGCTCTCAGACAACTAAGGCACGAACTGGGAGCGGGCAACTCCCTTTTCGTCCACCTGACACTGGTCCCCTACCTCGCCGCAAGCGGCGAGCTCAAGACAAAACCCGCCCAGCAGTCCTCGGGAGTCCTGAGAAGCATCGGCATCATTCCCGATGTTCTGATCTGCAGGACCGAGGTCGCAATGCGGGAAGAGCACTTCCAGAAACTCAGCCTTTTCTGCAACGTTGAACGCCGGGCGGTCATTGAGGAAACGGATGTGGCGAACTCCATCTACGAAGTTCCGGGAGAGCTTGCCAGACAGGGTCTGGACACGCTCATACTGGAGAAGGTGGGCCTGCCCGCGCGCAGTCTTGACATGGGGGCCTGGGAGGAAATGGTCGGTCGTGCCGTGAAGCCACGATCGGGGAGGGTCGAAATAGCCGTTGTGGGGAAGTACATGGCTCTCCGCGACGCGTACAAGTCGATCTTTGAAGCCCTGTCCCACGGCGCCATCGCCCACGATGTCAGGCTCGACCTGCGCTGCATCGAGAGCGAGGATCTGGGACCGGACACGACAGCCGAACTCCTTGACGGTGTTCAGGGCATCCTCGTACCGGGAGGGTTTGGCTACAGGGGTCTCGAGGGGAAGATCAGGGCTGTCCGGCACGCCCGGGAGAACAAGGTGCCGTTCCTTGGAATCTGCCTTGGCATGCAGTGCGCGGTCATCGAGACGGCAAGGCACCTTGCCGGCTTCGGGACCGCCAACAGTTCCGAGTTCGATCCCGACACGCCCGATCCGGTGATCAGCCTGATGGACCAGCAGCGGAACGTTGTCGACAAGGGGGGGACCATGCGGCTGGGAGCCTACCCATGCGTGCTCCGGAACGGAAGTGCCGCCGAGAAGGTCTATGGCGGGACAATGATCTCCGAGCGGCACCGCCACAGGTTCGAGTTCAACAACGCATACCGCGATTCCCTCACGAAAGCGGGTCTTGTCCTTTCGGGGCTCTCCCCGGACGGAAACCTGGTGGAGATCGTGGAAAGGCCCGATCACCCCTGGTTCATCGCATGCCAGTACCACCCCGAGTTCAAATCCCGTCCCCTTGCCCCCCACCCTCTCTTTTCGGGGCTTGTCGGGGCGGCCAGGGAGGTCTGCCGGTGAACGCACCCCGTGAGTACTGCGGGCTGTGCGGGGTCACAGGCAGCAGAGTGACCCCTGCCGCCCTTGTTGCGGAAGGTCTCTTCGCCCAGCAGCACAGGGGGCAGGAAGCCGCGGGTATCGCAGCGCTTGACGGGGAGGGCAGGATCATCCTCCACAAAAGGAAGGGGCTTGTCTCGGAAGCCATGGCCGACGCACCTGATGCCCTTTTCAGTGATTCTATGAAAGCTGCGGTCGGGCATGTGCGCTACGGGACCTTCGGCGGCGACGACGTGATAAACGCCCAGCCCATCCTGGTGAACATGGCGGGCATTCCCGTTGCCATCGCCCACAACGGTACCATCAGCAACGCGGGGAGCATCAGGCGGGAACTCCAGCGCAAGGGGCACATACTCCAGACCAACACCGACACGGAGATAGTGCTTCACCTGATGAGCCGCGAACTCGAGGACAACAACTACAACGTGAGGCGCTGCTTCGAGATAGCCCTGGCCAGGCTCGAGGGCGCCTTCTGCCTTCTTCTGCTGACGCCCGACGGCATGTACGCGGTGCGCGATCCCCTGGGTTTCAGGCCCCTCAGCCTTGGCAGGATCCCCGAGGGGGGATGGGTGGTTGCCAGCGAGTCAATTGCCTTTTCGATGACCGGGGCCGAGTATGTGAGGGAGATCGAAGCGGGTGAGATGCTGTTTTTCCCCAGGGACGGGGTGCAGCCCTTCACGTCATGGTTCGACGGAGAGACGGAGTTGTTTCAAGCCGGCGGCAACAGGATGGCCCAGTGCATCTTCGAGCATGTTTACTTTGCCAGGCCCGGCAGCCTTGTGTTCGGCGACAGCGTACACCGGGTGAGGCTCAACATGGGACGGCAGCTTGCCAGGGAGCACCCGGTCGAGTGTGACATGGTGATGCCGGTGCCGGACAGCGGCATGTTCGCCGCCCTCGGCTACTCCCGTGAGATAGGCGTCTACATGGACATGGGGTTCACCCGAAACCACTACGTTGGCCGTACCTTCATCGATCCCGGTCAGGCTGCCCGGCCCGCGATGGTGATGCGGAAGCTTCAGCCCATCCCCGACGCGGTTCAGGGGAAAAGACTTTGTGTGGTGGAGGACAGCATAGTGCGCGGCACGACAAGCAGGACCCGGATCAGGGCTCTTCGCGAGGCGGGCGCGAAAGAGGTTCATATGAGGGTGAGCTGCCCTCCGCACAGACACGGCTGCTATTTCGGCATCGATTTCCCCATGCAGGACAAGCTGATCGCTTATGGCCGGAGTGTGTCCGAAGTGGCGGCAATACTTGACCTCGACAGCCTTGCCTACCTTTCTGTTGAAGGCATGCTCTCCTGCGTCAGCGCACACAGCACCAGCGACTATTGCACGGCGTGCTTCACCGGAGATTATCCGGTCCTGCCCCCCTCCGAGGGCATTCCCGGGAAGGAAGACCGATGATCCCCGGCGGTGTGGCCATACTCGATTTCGGCAGCCAGTATTCACAACTGATAGCCAGACGGGTGAGGGAGCAGGGAGTCTACTGCGAACTCCTACCCGGTGATGCCGACTGGAACAGGGTGCTTCGCATGGAACCCGGTGCGGTGATACTTTCGGGAAGTCCGTTCAGCGTCTACGCTCCGGGTTCCCCGCACCCGGCTCCCGAGGTTTTCGAAACGGGATTGCCCGTTCTCGGGATCTGCTACGGCATGCAGCTTCTGGCCCATCACACGGGGGGGAGGGTCGAAGGCGGGCATCACCGTGAATTCGGTCCGGCTGAAGTATCGCCTGCGGAAGGAAGCCTTCTTCTCCGGGGGCTCGACAGCGGGCTCACGGCATGGATGAGCCACGGCGACCGGGTAACCGGGCTCCCACCGGGCTACATGGTCGCGGCCTCGACCCAGTTGCTTCCCATCGCGGCCATGGAAAATGCCGGCGCGAAAAGGTACGGCGTTCAGTTCCACCCCGAGGTGAATCACACAGTCTTCGGTGTTGCGTTCCTGAGGAATTTCCTCTTCGATCTGGCCGGTCTTTCGCCGAACTGGAACATGAAGGCTTACGCAGTGGAAGCCGCTGAAGCCGTCCGCAGGGAACTCGGAGAGCAGGGACACGTGATCCTCGGCCTTTCGGGGGGCGTTGACAGCTCCGTGGTGGCTGCCCTTCTGCACCGTGCGGTGCCAGGCAGGTTCACCCCCATCTTCGTCGACAACGGTCTGCTCCGGCAGGGTGAGCGGGAACAGGTCGAGGCCACGTTCCGCGACCACTTCCGTATGCCCCTGGTGGTGATCGATGGAACGGATGCCTTTCTTGACCGGCTCGCCGGGGTTTCCGACCCGGAAAGCAAGCGCAAGATCATCGGCAGGGTGTTCATCGAGCTGTTCGAGAAGGCTGCAGCGGGGATACACGGCGCCACGCACCTTGCCCAGGGCACCCTCTACCCCGATGTGATTGAAAGCGTGAGTTTCAGGGGGCCTTCGGCCACCATAAAGAGCCATCACAACGTCGGGGGACTTCCGGAGAAAATGCACCTGAGGCTTCTCGAGCCCCTTCGCGAGCTTTTCAAGGATGAGGTGCGCGAACTCGGAAGGGAGCTGGGGCTTCCCGGCACCATGGTCGACCGCCATCCCTTCCCCGGTCCGGGCCTTGCTGTGAGGATATTGGGTCCCGTTAACAGGGAAGACCTCGACCTCCTTCGGAGGGTTGATGCGGTCTTCATCCAGTACCTTCGCGAAAACAGGCTCTACGAGCGGATCTGGCAGGCGTTCGCGGTACTCCTTCCCATACGCACCGTCGGGGTCATGGGCGATGAGCGCACCTACCACAGGGTCGCCGCCCTCAGGGCCGTCACCAGCACCGACGGCATGACCGCGGACTGGTACAGGATGGATCCCGATCACATGGCCAGGCTTTCGAGTGAGATCGTCAACAGGATTCCCGGCGTCAGCCGGGTTGTCTACGACATCTCTTCCAAGCCTCCGGCCACGATAGAGTGGGAATGACCGGAACCCTGGTCAACACCGGCGCAGTGATAGTTGGCGGCACGCTGGGAAGCCTTCTTGGAGCCAGGTTTCCCGCAGGCGTACAACGTACGGTGATGCAGGTCATCGGGATATTCACACTGGCCATGGGTGTGAGGATGTTCCTGGAAGCCGGGAACGTTCTCGTTGTACTGGGCGCCCTGATCGCCGGGGGGATATCGGGCGAACTCCTGGGGATCGAAGCGCGTCTCGAGTCGCTGGGCGAGAGGCTTAAGAAGGGCTGTGTCCGCGTTCCGTTCCTGTCCAGGGGTGACTTCACCCGGGGGTTCGTGACCGCCGGGCTGGTGTTCTGCGTGGGTCCCATGACCGTTGTCGGATCGATGCAGGACGGCCTGCGGGGTGACCCGTCGCTTCTCGTCGTGAAAAGCGTCCTTGACCTTTTCGCGGGCATGGCCTTCGCGGCGGGGATGGGCATGGGGGTGACCTTTGCCGCCCTGATAGTGCTTCTGGTGCAGGGGGGGCTCACACTGGGGGCGGAAACCCTCGCCGGGGTGCTCAGCGACTCCATGATTGCGGACATGACGGCGACGGGGGGTGTGATACTCCTCGGGCTGGGTCTTCTGCTTCTCGACCTGGCAAAGGTAAGGGCGGCGAACATGCTTCCCGGCCTCCTGTTCGCTCCGGCCCTTTCGGCACTTGCCGCCGCGCTCTGAAATCCGGATACTAACGTATCTGACATCACGAAAGGGAAGTGTGGGATGAAAACTCGCAGATTCGTGGCCATTGTTTTCGCAGCAGCCCTTTTTCTTGCATGCGGGGACGATCCGTTCAACCCCGGGCAGAACGACGACTCACTGTTCTATCCGCTTGCCGTCGGCAACACCTGGAGCTACGTCAGGTTCGGCACCTACAACATCGATTCCCTGAGCTACACCATAGTGGGAAGCTCCACGGTGAGCATCACAGGCACTGCCGAACACTCCGGGGGGTTTCAGGTCTTCGTGGAGGAGACCATGGTCAGTGACACCATCCAGGGTCTCATGGTGGTTGAAACCGCAGACACGAGCTACGTAAGGGTGACATCGGCCGGATTCTTCGGATACCCCGGTCTTTCATCGACCGACTCCAGCTGGACCGTTCCCTTCCCACTCATCGCCGGCATGGTCTGGGCTTTCCAGACCGAGCCCCCGGTGACAGGCGAGATACTCAGCCTTACCGCAGACGTGTCGGTTCCCGCTGGAAACTTCTCGGACTGTCTTGAGATGAGAACCACCTGGATCGAGGGCGGCAATGTTGTCAACACTGCCGATTTCGCCCCGAACGTGGGCATGGTGAGGAACGTCTACTCACAGGGAGCCGGTCAGTTCACCACGGAAGTCACGTCCAGGCTCACCTCCTACGATCTGACCGAATAGTCCGGGGGCGGGGGTCAGGATGATCCGCAGGGCGAAGAGGTTCCTTCCGGACGGGGACTACATCGGAATCCTCCTGGGTGCGGTGTTGTTCGGTATCGCCTACTCATGGTTTCTGATGCCTTTCCGGATCTCTCCCGGCGGTGTGGCGGGGCTTGCCCAGATCCTCTACCACTACACGGGAGTGCAGGAGAGCCTGTGGATGTTCGGGTTCAACATCCCCCTTTTCTTCCTGGGCTATTTCATGGTCGGCAGGCAGTTCGGCGTAAGGAGCTTCGCCGGGATGATGCTGTCGAACGGAGCCTGCTGGCTTTTCTCGCCGGTCAGGCTATCGTTCATTCCCGGCTTTCAGGCGTTCGTTCACAACATCGCCCCTGCAGGCGAGCTTCCCAGGTTCGCCGTGCTTTTCACCGGTGGAAGCGAGATGGATGTCCTGCTCGCCTCCGTGGCGGGCTCGTCCCTTCTCGGGATAGCGTTGGGGCTCATCTTCCGTTTCAGGGGTTCCACGGGGGGTACCGACATCCCCGTGGCCATGCTGAAGAAGTACGCCGGCGTCACCATCTCGACGGGTTACTGGATGGTGGAGAGCGTGATCATCCTTCTGGTGGGCATTGTGTTCGGCGATGCCAGGCTTGTGATCTGGGCCTACCTCAACCTCTTTCTGACAACGAAGATGACCGACCTTGCCGCCGAGGGAATGCCCTTCGTGAAGGCGGTTTTCATAATCAGTGACAATTCCGGAGCGATAAGGGATGCCATCTTCGAACACCTGGACAGGGGCGTGACGTTCCTGAAGGGGCAGGGCGGCTACGAAAGGCGCGACAGGGACGTGATCTATGTCTGCGTTCACAGAAGGCAGGTGATGATACTTCAGAAACTGGTGAAGGACATCGACCCGGATGCCTTCATGGTCCTGCACGACGCATACGATGTCATGGGTTACGGGTTCAGGAAGAGAACCATAGACTACTCCGATGCTGATTGACACGCACTGCCACCTTCTGGATGAGCCTCTGAAGGACGACGTCGACGGTGCTGTCAAGAGGGCGGCCGACCGGATGGTGGAATGCCTCGTCGTTCCCACGGTCTGCCGTGCGGACTGGGAAGGGCTGAAAGCGCTGGAGAACAGGAAGGGAATCATCACGGCCTTTGGCATTCACCCCTGGAAGGCTTCCGAGGGCGTTGAAGAGGCTCTTCTGGAGGAAGCTCTCAATGGTGCGTCGGCCGTTGGGGAGATCGGTCTGGACTGGAAGGTTAGTATCCCCCGGTCCGTTCAGCTGGACTGCCTCGAAACCCAGCTCAGACTGGCCGGCCGGCTCAGGCTTCCGGTCCTTCTTCACTGCAGGGGAGCCTTCAGCGAGCTGCTTGAGCTGCTCTCCTTCATCCCCCCCAATGGCGGCGTACTTCACGGCTACAGCCGGAGCCCCGAACAGATGCGCCCCTTTCTTGACATGGGATTCTGCATCGGTTTCGGCGGGGCCGTGACAAGAAGCGGTGCCCGCAATGCACGGGCAAGCGCTGCCGCGGTTCCCGACGGCCGGTTCGTCCTCGAAACGGACTCCCCCTGGATGGGAGTCGAGGGCGGCCCATCAGAGCCTTCGTCATTGCCCCTTGTTGCCTCTGCCATGGCTGCCCTCAGGGGTGTAACGCCTTCCCTGATCGCGGCGGACACCACGTCAACCGCTTTGAGGGTTCTCGGGCGGACAACGTGAGCAGACGCTTCGACAGGGTGGTGGATTTCTTCGGTGAAGCCGGATTTGCGAGCATAAGGCAGGCAAGTGTTCTGGTGGCAGGCCTTGGGGGTGTCGGAAGCCATTGCGCTTCGGCCCTTTGCCGAACGGGCATCGGGGAGGTGTTCCTTTGCGACTTCGACCCGGTTACCGAGACGGGCCTGAACCGGAGCGCCCTCTTCGGCCCTTCGGATGTGGGGCTGAACAAGGCCGAAGCGGCGGCTGCGATCCTTTTGAAAGCATGTCCCGACACACAGGTCCGTCACAGAAACGTTTTCATACATGAAGACACCCTGCCTGAACTTCTGCCCATGGGATGCGGTTTCCTCGTCGCCGACGCCATAGACAGCATGAACCCCAAGGCCGCGCTGATCTCCAGGTGCCTTGCGGCGGGCCTGCCCGTATTCAGCAGCATGGGAGCCTCGGGAAGAAGGGACCCTTCGCTGGTGAGGGTGGGAAACCTCTGGGAGGCCAGGGGATGCCCACTGGCCAGACAGCTCCGCCGATATCTCCGCAAAAGATCCGTCACCGGACCGGTTGCCTGCGTCTACTCGATCGAGACGCCCGTGAAGCCCATGCCACCGGATACATTGGACATCTCGTGCAACAGGGGCAGGGTCAGGAACACTCTGCCCAGCCTTATGACCATGCCTGGTGTATTCGGATACGCCCTTGCCCAGATGGTTCTGGACCGGATAGTCGGGCACGGTGGCGGGAACGTGTGGGAATCGAACCCACCCAGGATGGTTTGAGCACCCGACGCCGGATTTGAAGTCCGGGAGGGACACCAGTCCCCTTCCGCTCCCGCGTGGGGGTAAACTTCGCAAGAGGGCGGCGATTGTCAAGACCGCGTTTGCGTATTATCGTCCCTTTATTGAAAGCTTGAGCGGGGGGGTTTGCAGGATGGACATCGCAGCCCTGTGTTCTTCGCTGGCATCCTCTGCCGATGCACGGGAGAGGGGCGGGCTGTTTGCGGAGAAGGTCTCTGAATTCCAGTCTCCACACGAGGTTTTTCAGTTCCTGTCAGATTCGGCCCTCGAAGCTCCCGTCCGCGCCCTGGCGTTCTACACTTCGGTCAATTCCATGTCCTGGAGCGCGGGCATAAAGAACGTGTCCATTGCCCAGCTCCAGAACGGGCTCAGGTCAGAGCTTCCAAATCTCGTCAGGGCCTGGGGCCAGCTTGAAGGTCTTTCCCCCGAAGGCCGAAGCAATTTCCTTGCAAAGGTCTCCCTCGTCCTCGAAACCGCCACGCTGGTCTGGAACGACCTGCAGGAGGAGGGCCGGACCGACCGGCTCCCCACGGGTGAGGCCATCCTTGAGATGACGTTCGCCTCGGGACCTCCCGAAGAGCCCGAGCTGGTCTTCGATGTCACGGCCTGGCCCAGCGCTTCCAGGAAGAAACTGGACGAAGTGCTCGAAGAGCTGGACTTCTCAAGGCAGGGCAAGGAGAGCTGGCACTTCAACTTCGACCCCGACACCATGGAAAGGCTTCACTCGGGGGCGAATCTGAAGGCTTACGTGCGGGGTTCCGAGGTCGCCCACAGTCCCCTTGCGCTGGCCAGACTGGCCCAGGGTCTCGCGGTCAAACTCAGCCTTCTCCTGCGGACGGTCGGCATGTACCCCCCCGACCATCCCGCAATCGAGCCCGCCCTGACCGACTTCCTGGAGAGGCTTGAAGCCCAGAGGGGCAACGAGGGGGGGCTGGTGGCCTTCACCCTTCTCGGTGGAAGGCTCATGGTCAACAACATCAAGATCAACAGGAAGGTCAAGGCGGTCGAGAACCTGCTCTCCCACTTCGAGGAGCGCAGGGTCAACAGCATCGCGTTTGACGTCGGCCTCACACCAGTCGAGCTTTTCGACTTCATGGAGATACTGAACAGAAAGGCCGGATACCTCAAGGAGAGGGGCGGCCTCGGTGAGATCTGCCGGAAAAAGGGTTTCCCCGCAATAAGCGTGGACGAGTTCAGGTACGCCCTGGTCTCACGGGACGGAGAGATGGTTGCCGAGACCGTCACCGGCCCGATTGACAGCGCCCTGGAGGACATTGTGTTCAGGGAGCTCATAGACAGGCTCCAGAAGGGCGAAACGATCCGTGACATACCTGCTGAGCAGCTGGGTCAGGCGTTCCAGAAGATCCTCGACGAATCCGCCGGTGGTACAGGGAGGTACCGCTCGATGCTGGCTGACTTCGTCGCATCACTTGACCCGACGATACTCGAGGACGGCATACTAACCAGCCGGGAGATACAAAGGTCGATCGCCTGGAGCGCCCTTCGCAAGATCATCGACCGTTGCCTCGAAGACCTTGAGGCCCCCGGGGAGGAAAAGAGGCTCTCCGCCCTCGAGAAGCTGGCCGATCTGGTGGGAACAGGGGCGGAGCGGGGAAAGATCAACACTGTGCTTCAGGTATCCGAAACCGTGTCGGAATGGATGCTGAGGACCACGTTCCCCGACGGTCTGTACATGTCGGCGGTGCTTCTGGGCTCCATCTGCGAGCGGCTCATGGCCATGAACCGGCTGACCTCGGCCGCGGGTGTGGTGGAGCACCTCAGGAAGCTCAGAACAATGGTCCCCGGCACGCCCGCCCTGGCCAGCGCAGTGCGCAGGGGTCTCGCCGAAGCGCATCGAAGGATGGACTCACCCGACGCTGCAGAAATACTCGCCGATGCACTCATGAATTCGGACACGATCCCCAGGAACGCAGCGGAACGCATCGTGGCCGAGTTCTCGTTCCGGAACCTGGCGGGCAGACTAATGGACACATTCCTCGAAAGGCACCGTGAACAGAGAGCCAGGGCTTACTCGGTACTGAAGCTCTACGGTATGGGCTTCAGGACCCAGATGCACGCCAGGATCGAAGAGATCCTCGCGGGCAGCGCCAACTTCAGGGACCAGGAGACAGGGCGGCTTCAAAATCCTGACTTCTACATGATGCGCAACATCGTGGGTCTTCTTGGCGACCTTGGCCACCGGGACAGCGGAGACCTGCTTGAAAGGCTGTGTGACGATCCCGATGAAAGGGTTAGGAGGCTCTCACTCAGTGCCCTTTTCAGGGTGGACCGCGCAAGGGCCGGCGCTGCAACCCGGGAGATGATAGGCGACCCCTCCCGTGACGTGATCAAGGCGTCCCTCGAGGTGCTGGCGGGCATGGAAGAGCCCGACCGTGACCTGATCCCCACGGCATTGAGGCTCTGGCACACCCATGCCTCTGCAAGGCCCGTCATAATGAGCTTCTTCAGAAAGACATCCGACGACGAGAGGGTGCTCAGGCACATCCGCTCAGCCTTCAGCAATACGACGGGGTACCCCTTCGACAATGCCGATCTTGCTGAGGAAGGGCTTGTGCTACTGGTCCACAACGGCAGAACGGAAGACATCCAGGTGCTCAAGGATTACATCGGCAAGGTTTCCGGAGGGCTTCTGAAGAAGCAGAGCGTTTCGGATGAATTCATCGAAGCCGTCAGATCGGCAAGTTCGGCGATAAGGGAGTACGGCAGGCAGAACCAGGAGGGAGCTTCGCACTGAAGCGCATCCGCCCTTTGCTACTCCCACCATTTCACGAGACCCGGTTCGATGATCCTTCCGTAGACGGGATGTGACGGAAGCACCCTCACAGTGAAGCCGAACCTGCCGGAATCCCTGCAGGGAAGTTCTCCGACGTAAAGGGAATGCCCGTCACCGCCACCGGACGGCGAGAGACGGGTTGTGCTTCGTTCGGTTATGAAACCGTCTCCTCCGGCATTCCCGTGCTGGATCTCGACGGCGAGGTCGTCGGGGGACAGACCTCCCGTGAACACCGACACGGTGACGGGTATGCAGTCTCCCACGGTGAAGGTGTCAGCCCCGGCGTCGGCCGTGACGTCTGTGATGAGTATGTCTTTCCACACCGATCTGACCTGGTTCTTCCATGCAGCCAGAGCCCTGCACCCCCGCGAGTCTTCCGCCGAGAGCGCTCTGGAGTGTGACAGCGCAGGCAGGTAGAACCCCTCGAGGTATTCCGTCAGCATCCTGTTCGTGTTGAATCTGGCAAGGACGCCTTTCATGGTTTTCTTCATCATTGCGGTCCAGGACCTGGGGATGCTGTCTGCGCCTGTGTTGTAGAAAGCCGGTATCACGCTGTTCTCTATAAGGTCGAAAAGGGTCTTGGCTTCCACCGCGTCCTGCTGGGCCGGGTCGTCATACAGCTCGCCCATGCCAATCGACCAGCCCGCGTCCCTTCTGTAGCCCTCGTGCCACCAGCCGTCAGGGATGCTGCAGTGCAGGACACCGTTCATGCAGGCCTTCATTCCGCTTGTCCCGCTGGCTTCCATGTTCATCCCCGGTGTGTTCAGCCACACATCCACTCCCTGAACCATCGTTCGGGCCATGTTCATCGAGTAGTCGTCGAGGTAGACCATCCTGCCGTAGAACTCCCGTTTCATGCAGGTATGGAAGATCCTTCTGATGAGGTCCTTGCCTCCCTGGTCGTGAGGGTGGGCCTTCCCGCTGAAGATGATCTGGATGGGCCGTTCAGGGTCGGTCAGCAGGTCAAGGAGCCTCGGTTCATCCTGAAGCAGCAGCGCCGCGCGCTTGTAAGTGGCAAATCTACGGGCGAAGCCGATTGTGAGGACCTCGGGGTTGAGAACGGGTTTTTCAGCGAATGCGGGAAGGGTGAGCCCCATGCTCGCGAGCTGCCGTGTCCAGTGTTGCCGGGCATGGGCAACCATCCTTTCGCGAAGCCTCTCGTGGGCCCGCCAGATCTCCGAGTCGGGGATCCTGTCGATGTGGCGCCAGAACTTCTCACCAAGCGGGTTCCTGGCGCTGGTGTCTCCCACGTATCTGTCAAGGAGGCGCCGCATCTCCCCGCTGACCCATGAGTTCTCGTGAACTCCGTTCGTGACGTGACCAATTGGGATGTCTTCGTGGGGAAGGTTTGGCCAGACGCCCTTCCAGATGTTACGGGATACCCTGCCGTGGAGTTCACTCACGCCGTTCGCCCCGTGTGAGAAGTTGAGGGCGAAGACCGTCATTGAGAAACTGGTGCCCTGCGGGTGCCTTCCCAACTCCAGAAAGTCCGCGTCCTTAATGCCGATGCTGTTCATGTAGGGTCTCATGTAGCGGAGTACGAGACCGGCTTCGAACTCCTCATTGCCGGCGGGGACGGGAGTGTGGGTCGTGAATACGTTGCCGGCCCTGACCGCCTCGACTGCCTCGGCAAACACCAGCCCCCGTGAGATCTCCTCCGCGAGCATCTCCATCACCAGAAATGCCGAGTGGCCCTCGTTGATGTGCCGAACGGCCGGGTTCAGCCCCACGGCCCGAAGAGCCTTGATCCCGCCGATCCCAAGCAGGATCTCCTGGCGGATCCGCATCTCCTTGTCGCCGCCGTAGAGCTGGTCTGTGATCATCCTGTCATCCGCCGGGTTCTCGGGGAGGTTCGTGTCGAGGAGAAGCAGCGATGCCTTTCCCACGGGAAGCCGCCATACGGCTGCGCTCACGGCGCGGTCGGCCATTGGAACCGAAATGACCACCGGCTCGCCGTTCGCATTCCTGACCCTTTCAACGGGCATGTTGGAATAATCGTTGACAGGGTAGCTCTCCTGCTGCCAGCCGTCGCTGTTCAGGTACTGGCTGAAGTAACCCAGCCTGTATAGAAGCGTTATCCCAACGAACGGGATGCCCAGGTCACTGGCGGACTTTATGGTGTCTCCAGCCAGAACTCCAAGACCGCCCGAGTAGATGGGCAGGCTCTCGTGAAGACCGAACTCGGCGGAGAAGTACGCCACCACATCGGAGCCCTGCAGAACGCCTTCATGCGCCTTCTCGAACCAGGTCGACCTGGACATGTAGTTCTCGAGCTCGCTCTCGACCTCGTCCATCCTGGAGAGAAAAACCGTGTCTTCAGCCAGTTCGGCCATCCTTGACTGGCTTGCCCTGCCCAGAAGAAGTATCGGGTTGTGGCCGCACGACTCCCAGAGTTCCTGGTCAACGGAACGGAAAAGGCTTACCGCATTGCGGTTCCATGTCCACCAGGCGTTCCCGGCTATCCTTCTCAGCGATTCGAGCCTTTCAGGCAGACGGGGCACCACCCTGAAAACCATTGACCTCAAGTGCGACCTCCCGCGTTGATTTCCCGAAAGGGTAAAAGTACTCCCGGTCAGGCTTCTGTCAACCTCGGTTGGAACAGCCCGGCGAAAGTGGAATATTCCAGGTGAAGGAAGGAAAGGTGTGATGGGTTTTCTGCTTCTTCTTCTCTGCGGCGCGTCACTCGTGCGAACAGTCAGCCCCGGTGATCCATGCGTTGCGTCATCCGGTGTTCCGGGGTATGCCACCGTTTCACTCGGGAACGCCAGGAGGGCTTCGCTTCCCGGCCATCCCCTCCTTCCGCTCGTACCCGTGATCATGGCGGTGTACGGTGAACCCGGCGATGTATCGGTGAGCCTTGACGGGTTCGTCTCGGTTCATCTTCCGCTTCCGGTCGAGCCCGCATTCAACCTCAGGCCGATCGGCTCGGATCTCCCGCGGACGGTGATACCCGATCCTGCGATTTACCTCTCCGCCCTGGATTATCCCGCAAGCCCCCTTGCTGCAGTCAGCACCGGCAGGCTCATGGGGGTGACGCTGGTCACTGCCCTCGTCAGCCCCTGGAGGTACAACCCGCAGAACGGCACCCTCTTAATGGCCCGGCAAATCACGGCAACCCTCGAGTATTCTCCTGAGGCTTCAGGAAGGACCCTGTCCTCCCTTCAGGCCGAAGCGGCCCAGAGGCGTATCCTCGCCATCACCGGGACAGATCCGCCCCCCATCCCCCCGGGAGGATCCGGTATCTGCGAGTATCTGATCATCACCGGAGACTCTTACCTGCCAGTCGTGCAGCCCCTGCTCGACCTCCAGGCAGCACGGGGCCTCACTGCAAAGGCCGTGGGAATGAGCCAGGTCGTCATGGGTTACGGGGGAGTGCGGGAGTGCGTCCGCTGGCATTACGAGAACGAGGGCACCCTTTTCGTGCTGCTGGCGGGTGATGCATCGATCGTTCCCGCTGAAGAGTTTCTGGTGGGTTGTGAGAACCTTTACGAATACGCTCCCACAGACCTTTACTACGCCTGCCTCGACGGTGACTGGGACGGCGACGGCGACGGCATTCCTGGCCAGCCCCAGGACGATCCCGACCTCTATCCCGAAGTCATTCTCGGCAGGGCTCTCTTCTCCAGCTGCACGGGTGCCCAGGCCTTCATCGACAAGACCGTAGCCTATAGCACCGCCCCTCCTTCGGGAGGCTGGGCATCGACCGCCGTCCTCAACGGGGGCAACCTGTTTCCCGACATCGGGTACACCGGCGCGAAGGGATGTGAGGAGATGGCCCGGTACTTCCCCGATGACTGGGAGATCGTAAGGTCGTACGAGTTCGGGATCGGTGACTACCCCGACACCTTCTTCGAGCCAATTGCCGCCGGCGCCGGCTGGAACAACCATGCGGGTCACGGGAATGACAGGGGCGTTTACTGGGCAACATTTGCCAGCCAGATAAAGGTGGCCGACCAGAACAGGCTCCAGAACGGTTTCAGGTCGGGAATACACACCAGCATAGCCTGTCATCCCGGCGATTTCACTCACCCCGGAACATGCCTTGCCAAGATGCTTCTGCACCACGAAGACGGCGGGGCGGTGGCTGTTGCGATGAACACCAGCTGGGGATGGGAGGGCTACTGGCCCGAACTGGGCCCCAGCGAGGACATGTGCACCGACATGGTTCGACTGGTGTTCCAGGAGCATGTGCCGACCCTCGGCGAAGCCGTGACAACCGCCCGTGATATCCAGGTCCCCCTGACGTCCGGGGGCTATGACAGAACGTTCCAGTCCCTGCTGGTGTTCAGCGCGTTCATGGATCCGGCCCTTTCCGTTCTTCAGGTGACCACCCCCCCCCCTCCGCCTCCTCCGGTTCAGATCAGGGTCGGGCTTGCCGGGACCAATCCCGCAACAAATGGCCGGGTGCTGTTCGAAGTTGATTTTATCGATGGTCCTGTTGAACTGAACGTGTTCGACATAGCAGGCAGGCTTGTGCACAGCGCCACTCTTCAGAACCCGGGCACGACTGAATGGAACTGTTCGGGCATGCCGGTCGGGCTGTACACGGCCGTTGCCCGAAGGGGCGGCTACGTGGGCAGGGCGAGGGTTACTGTCCTGAGGCCCTGATCTAGTCCCTGTTCCTCAGGAAGCGGGCCGGGTTGCCAGCCACGACCGCGCCCGCAGGAACATCCCTGGTGACAACCGCCCCGGCTCCGATCACGGCACCCTTCCCGATCCTGACTGGAAGGATCGTGGAGTTAGATCCGATGCTCACGCCGTCTTCAACTATTGTCTTCTTCCACATGCCTGGGTCGGCCTGGGGAGGGTAGACATCGTTGATGAACATCACGCCGTGGCCTATGAAGCAGTCGTTTCCAATGGTTACGAGCTCGCAGATGAAGCTGTGGCTCTGAACCCTGGTTCGGTCACCGATCACAACACCCTTCTGTATCTCGCAGAAGCAGCCCACCATGCAGTTACGGCCCAGCCGGCAGCCGTACATGTTCACGAAGTTCCAGACCTTGGTGCCTTCGCCAATCTCGCAGTCGTTGACTATCTGCAGGGGATTCTCGGTGGAATCCTCTTTCCTCTTGCCAAAGAAGGGCATAGCGATCCCCTTTCAATTGAGTTTGAAGAGTATGTTCGGTGGGAACATATTACACGGACACCCCGGGAGGAACAGTGCGGGAAAGAATTCGCAACTTCTGCATAATCGCCCATATCGATCACGGCAAGTCAACGCTGGCGGACCGGCTCCTTCAGATGACCCACACGGTGAACGACAGGGAATTCCACGACCAGATGCTTGACTCCATGGACATCGAGAGGGAGCGCGGCATCACCATAAAAAGCACCGCCGTCACGATGGACTACACCAGCAGGGCAGGTGATGCATACGTACTGAACCTTATCGACACTCCAGGCCACGTCGATTTCAGCTACGAGGTCTCAAGGGCCATGGCGAGCTGCGAGGGAGCACTCCTGGTGATCGACGCCGCACAGGGGGTCGAGGCGCAGACTGTCGCCAACCTCTTCAAGGCAATGGAGCACAACCTCACTATCATACCCGTCATCAACAAGATAGACCTTCCATCAGCCTCGATCGAGGAAACCCTCGACGAGGTCGAGAACGAACTCGGGCTCGACCCCGACGATGCTGTCATGGTCAGCGCCAAGACCGGCCAGAACGTGGCGGACCTTCTGGAAACGATCATAGAGAAGATCCCTCCCCCTTCAGGCGATTCCGGGGGAGTTCTCAGGGCCAGGGTGTTCGACTCCGTCTTCGATCCGTACCGGGGTGTGGTGGTTTACTTCAGGGTGGCGGAGGGAACCATTCAGGCCCGTGACGACATCAGGCTCATGGCGCCCGGGTCCGACTACCGGCTGGAAGAGATCGGTTACCTGAGGATAGGCAGGGAACCCAGGAAGAGCCTTGAAGCAGGCGAGGTGGGCTACCTCATCGCGGGCATCAAAAGCGTGGGCGAGGTCAGGAGCGGCGACACCGTTACAAGCGCCCTCAACCCCGCCACCGAATCCCTCCCCGGTTACGAGGAGGCGAAGCCGGTGGTGTTCAGTTCGATCTTTCCGGTGACCACCGAGGACTACGACGACCTTGCCTCGGCGATCGAGAGGCTCAAGCTCAACGACGCGAGCCTTACCTTCGAGAAGGTCAGCTCCACCGGCCTGGGGTTTGGTTTCAGGTGCGGCTTTCTCGGCCTTCTGCACCTCGAGGTGGTCCAGGAGAGGCTCGAGCGGGAGTTCGACCTCAGCCTTGTCCTCACGGCGCCAACCGTTCTTTGCAGGATAACCCTCAGCAACGGCTCGGTCATCTTCCTCGACAACCCGCTGCTTTATCCCGACCCTTCCCAGATAGTGTTGACCGAAGAACCCTACATCAAGGCGTCCATAATCATGCCGGACAGGTACATCGGCCCTGTGACCAACCTTCTTCTCGACCGCAGGGCCGAGAACTACGCCAACATGTACGTGGGCAGGCAGAGGGTCGAGATCAAGGCCGAGCTCCCGCTTTCAGAAGTGGTGTACGACTTCTACGACAAGCTCAAGTCCATCACCCAGGGGTACGGCTCTTTCGACTACGAACCCGGTGATTACAGGAAGAGCGACCTGGTGAAGGTCGATATCATGGTGAACCACGAGAGGGTCGACGCCCTCTCGATGCTGGTCCACAGGAACCGCGCCGGAAGCTGGGCCAGGAGCGCCTGCGAAAACCTGAAGGAAGAGATACCCAAACAGCAGTTCAAGATCCCCATCCAGGGGGCAATCGGCGGAACCATCATCGCCAGGACCACGATAAGCGCCCTCCGCAAGGATGTGACCGCCAAATGCTACGGCGGCGACATAACAAGGAAGAGAAAGCTGCTGGACAAGCAGAAGGAGGGCAAGAAGAGGATGAAGATGGTGGGCAAGGTCATGATCCCCCAGAAAGCCTTCCTCGCCGTTTTGAAGAGGGGAGACTGAAGTGAGGGTCCTTTTCCTCTGCGGCGCCAACTCCTGCCGCAGCCAGATGGCAGAGGGCTGGGCAAGGCATCTGATCGAAGGTGAGCACGAGTTCCATTCCGCAGGGCTGAAGGCGACTGGTGTGAACCCTCTCGCCGTGAGGGCGATGATGGAAGCGGGAGTGGACATCTCAAGCCACGAAAGCAAGACCATTGATGACCTGCGGGGCGAGTTCCACATCGTGGTGACGGTCTGCGACGCCGTGAAGGAGACTTGCCCCTACTTTCCCGCGACGGCAAGGAGTATCCACAAGGGTTTTCCCGACCCTCCCGCCATGGCCCGGGACCTTCCCGACGGGGATAGGATCATACCCTACCGGGATGTTTGCGCCATGATCAGGCTGTTCGTCGACACCGAACTCCGGGAGCTTCTGAAACCGCAATGACAGGGTTCGAGTCAGTAATCACCTTCTGCCGTACAAAGGACATTGAGGAGACCCACCGTTTCTACAACGGGCTGCTTGAACTCCCGATGGTCCTCGACCAGGGCCGGTGCAGGATATACAGGGTATCTTCCGGCGGTTTCATCGGTTTCTGCGAGGGAACAGAGCCCGACCCCGAAAACACGGTCATGATCACACTGGTCACCGATGACGTGGACGGGTGGTTCGCGAGGATCACATCGAAGGGTCACCCGGTGATCAAGGCGCCAGTCATGAACAGTGAGTTCAGGATATACCACTGCTTCGTGAAGGACCCTTCGGGCTACACCGTGGAGATCCAGCGGTTCGAGGACCCCCGGTGGAAGAGGGAATAGGCCTTTACATCCACATCCCGTTCTGCCTTGCCAGATGCGGCTACTGCGCCTTCACAAGCTCGCCCGGACTTCCCGGCCCTGAGTTCCGCGAAGGCGTTGAACGGGAGATCGGTCTTCTCTTACCCGGAAGGATCCGAACCCTTCACGCGGGAGGGGGAACGCCGACGCTCATGGGAACGGCCTTCTGGCGGAACATGCTGAAGAGTCTCGACCTCTCACAATGCATCGAGACCGCCATCGAGACCAATCCAGCCGTTCTCGGGAAAGAGGGATACGCTGAACTGAGGGAGGCCGGCTTCGACCGCATAAGCATCGGAGTGCAGTCGTTCAGAGAAGACAATCTGAAGTGGCTCGGCAGAGTCCACACATCCCGTCAGGCCGGTGAAGCCGTGGAATCGGCAAAGGCGGGCGGGTTCACCAACGTTTCGATCGATCTCATCTACGGTCTTCCCGGTCAGACCATGGAGAGCTGGCGGCATGATCTCGAAAGGGCTGTTCGGCTCGAACCTGATCACCTGAGCTGCTACGAGCTGACCCTGGAGCCCGGCACCAGGATCGGCGACGCGGGCAACAAGGCCGGTGATGCATTGTGCGCCGACATGTTCATGGAGACCCACGACATCCTGACCGGGGCAGGATTCCACCACTACGAGGTGTCCAATTATGCCCGCCCGGGAAGGGAATCGAGGCACAATCAGGCGTACTGGGAAAGAAGGCCATACCATGGCGCCGGCCCCTCGGCCCATGGTTTTACGGGAACGAAAAGATACTGGAACACCCGGGACACTGTCCGGTACATAAACCTTCTGGCACAGGGCATCCTGCCGAGGGAGGGGGAGGAGGAGATCACTCAGGCCATGGCGGAGCGGGAGGAGGTTTTGCTTGGCCTCCGTACCTCCCGTGGTGTGAGGGCCGACATCCTTCCGGAGAGAACCGTCAACAGACTCATCGAAGCGGGACGCCTGCAAAGGAGCGGAACGATGGTTGCGCCCACCCCCGGGGGAATGCTCTGGGTGGACGGCATGGCGGACGAGCTTACCGTGTGATCATCCCCTGCCCGTGAACATTCTTCTGATCCAGTGTCCGAGGGGAGCAATTATCGCTGCCAGGACCACTCCCGCCGCGCCGCCGGCCATCATCGAGCCTTCGTCCCATTTGTTCTGGTAACCCAGGAGCAGGGCGAGAGCAACGGAAAAGACTCCGGTGAGAACGGCGAACAGAGTGAGGCACCCCTTCATGCTGAACCGGCTCCGGGCATCGGCCTCCCCGGGCGGCCGGACCAGCGACCCGTTGATTGAACCGACGTACTCCGTGATCCGGAAGGGTGTGCCGTCGTTGCTGTCGAAACGGGGCATTTTGCTGAACAGGATATTGAGAAGCCTCTCTCCCCGGACCTTCACCAGAAGGGTGCCAGTCAATGCATGGCTCATTGCGCCCTGCAGGTTGAGTTTCAAAAACCCCGGAGTCGAGGCGTCGCCCCTCGCGGCATGGATCAGTTCGATCTCCCCGAATGGAATCCTCCTGAGAAGCTTTGTTTTGTAGGTGATGGTTATGAACTCCAGGATGAGCGCTCCCGAACTGACCCCCACGAAAACGTTCCCGATACCCAGCATTCCCCAGCCGCAGTGTACAATGTCCTCCCCCGAAGCCTGCCTCAGACGTTCCGCAAGCTCAGGCCCGTTTTTGACAGCATCCATTTCGCCCCCCTTTCCGGCGCACGATACAAAGGAACAGCCCCTGAGAAAACCCCGGCCCGTTTGACGCAAAGGAACCGTTTCGTCATAATTGCACCCTGTCCGGTGCCCCTGTAGCTCAGTTGGATAGAGCGGCGGTTTCCTAAACCGTAGGCCACATGTTCAAGTCATGTCAGGGGCACCAGATAGAGAAAAGGTCGTTGGGGAAAGCCCGACGACCTTTTGCATTTCCGGTCGTGTGATTGTTGTATTGACAATTCCCAAAATGGGAAGAAATATTCCCAATATGGGAAGAGGCAATTGCATGGAAACATTGAAGAACGAGAGTGGCCAGCCAGTCCCAATACATGGTGAACTGCCTTCACTGGGATTGGCAGAGGGGCTTTTTTCGAAAGTACAGATGAGGGTGCTCGCCCTTCTGTTCGGTCAGCCCGAAAGGGGTTTTCAAGGGGCGGAGTTGATAAGGCTGGCGGGTTCCGGGGTTGGTGCGGTGCATCG
Source organism: Candidatus Fermentibacteraceae bacterium (assembly GCA_041750285.1). Lineage (GTDB taxonomy): Bacteria > Fermentibacterota > Fermentibacteria > Fermentibacterales > JCC-6 > UBA6080. The sequence continues at coordinate 99,027 of JBGSZS010000007.1, forward strand.
GGAACTGACCCGTCTTGTTTCGAGCGGCATCGTTTCTGTTCAGCCGCTTGGACGGCAGAAAATCTACAGCGCCAATAGGGGATCACCGATTTTCCGGGAGCTTCATGGTCTCATAATGAAAACCGTTGGTCTTTTGCAGCCTCTGAGGGATGCGCTTGAACCATTCACTGACAAGATAAAGTACGCATTCATATACGGCTCAACTGCGAGAGGCGATGACACTGCGGCGAGTGATGTGGACGTGATGATCATCGGCGATGAGCTGGCCTATCCCGAAGTGCTTGCCGCACTGCTTCCGGTTGAGCAGGCCATCGGGAGGACAGTGAGTGTAAACCTGTTGAACAGTGATGAATTTGGAAGACGCCTTCAGAGTCGCGATTCCTTCTTAGCAAGGGTAATGTCACGGGAGAAGCTCACGCTTCTGGGGTCTCATGATGGAATCGAAACAGCTCGATAACCTTGTGCGAACCGGAAGCCTGAAGCGTGAGCCGGTGGTCCGGGCCGAATACGACGGTCTTGTGGTTTCGGGCAGGAAAAGGCTCACCGACGCCGGGAACGAGTCCCTGGCTTTTGAGAGCCGATTCGATCTCGCGTACAACGGAGCGTTTTCTCTTGCCCTCGCAGCGCTCCGGTGGCATGGCTTCCGTCCTGAGAACAGGTATGTGGTTTTTCAGATGATCCCATTCACCCTGAACCTTGGGCCAGAGGTCTGGAGAACCCTTGCCGAGTGCCACAGGCGGAGGAACTCGGCTGAATATGAAGGCTTCCTGGTGATTGACTGGCAGCTTCTGAACGACCTGATCGTGGCAGCGGGAAAAGTGATGACAGCTGTGGAGGCTCTGCCAGGCGGTTAGAAAACATCCCATAGACTTGTTGATGTTCACATACTGTCCATCACGGGGCACCGGATGGAGACAAGGCCGCCGGAATCAGACCGGCTGCCTTTCCCGATCGATGTCAGAATGACTTTCCAGCCTTGATTTTGGCTGTGATTTCTCTGCGGCAGGCGTTCCTGTTCAATTCTGGCAATGGTGTTTTGCAGTACTGGCTTTTCGGGCATTGCGGAATCCGAAGGCGCACGATATATCAACCCATGGTTCCAGTCGGGAAACGGGAGGTGTTTAATGAAAATTGCTTTGCTTCTTCTTGTTGTCGCTTCGGTGGGGGTAGCCACCGCAGCGGAGAGAGTGGTCCTTTTCGAAGAGTACACCCAGACCGGTTGAGGCTCGTGCGGAAGCAGCTGGTCAGCTGTCAAGGCTCTTGTCAACTCCTACATCACCACCGGTCAGATCGCACCGCAGATCCTTTTCGCAAACGGACCCGGCGCCAGTGCGTACGTGACTGCCCGTGACGCACTCTACGGGTGGAACGCCACCCCGACCTTCCAGATCAACGGTTCGGCCCAGCAGCTGGGATGGAATCAGGGAGCCGTTCAGAATCACATCAATACCCAGCTTGCCCTGCCCTGTTACGTTGACATCGAGACGAACATCGTCGGGGATGCTTCGGGCGGAACCGCCTATTACACCGTAACAGTAGAGCAGGATCCCGGTCCCCTCGGGGAGATCAAGATATGGTCAGCCATCGTTGAGAGCCACGAGATTGCGAGTTCCTCCTACGGTGTATACAACGGGCAGGAGCTGATGTGGGAACCCAGGGCATGGCCCATGGGGGCCACCGGAACGTTCATCGATGTTACAGGACCCTACCCTCGAACAATCGATGTTTCGGGCACATACACACTCAACCCCGCGCTTCACACCTTCGACAACCTTGAAGTGGTGACCTACGTCCAGGCCAACACCGGAACTCACGCGGTGCTCAATGCCTCTTTCGTGGACCTTCCGGACACCGCCACGGGCATGGAGGACTTCGAGGGTGCCGCTCTCGGTTCGCTTTCCATTAATGCATGGCCAAACCCATCAACCGGCAGCCTGAGCGTTGGAACCCTTCTTCCGGAAGGCACTGCGGGCCAGGTCAGCATTTACAACACAGCAGGCCGGGTTGTTGCCCGGTTCGAGGCGGGAGGAGTGAAACCGGTAACGATCGACGAGTCCGGTGTCTATTTCGCCCGTCTTGAAGCAGCGGGCAGCGATGCGGTGCTGACACGGTTCACCGTAGTCAGATAGTGCACTGTTTTACGGGCCGGTGACCCTCAGGTTGCCGGCCCTTTTTCCAAGTGCAACGATGATCGGGGGGACCCCACATGCTTTTGCGTGGACCTCACTGACACCGGTTTCACGGATGAGTTCGGCCACGCGGGGTGCCCTTACTCCCCCTCCCGCAATTATCTGCAGTCCGCCGCAGGCCGCGCCGACAAGGCTCTTCAAAGTGGAACGGCCCTCCCAGGCGGTTCCAGGGCCCCCGGATGTCAGTATCCTTGCAACCCCCGCTTCCTGAAGGGCGCGCATTCCCCCGACATGGTCAGCGATAAGGTCGAATGCCCGGTGAAAGGTGACGGGGAGACCATTCGCCGCTTTCATCAATTCCTCCATGGCCGTGTGATCAATGCGATTCCGGTGGTCAAGCACACCCATGACGAAGCCGTTCGCGCCGGCACATGCCAGTTGTTCCATGGCCTTCTTCATCCTGCCCACCTGTGCCTTTGAAGCCGTGAATGGGCCTGCACGCTCCCTCACCATGGCGAACACCGGGATCGTGACGCATGACAGAACCTGCTTGAGCAGATCGGTCGAAGGAGTGAGCCCGCCTGTTTCAAGCGCACTGCACAGCTCGATGCGGTCAGCTCCTGCGTTGGATGCCCCGAGGGCTTCGGTGAGTGTAGTTGCGCAAGCCTCGACGATGATGCCTCCCGTCACGGCTTCCTTCCCGTGATGCAGTAGAAGCTGCATGCACCGCCGCAAGTGCTTATGGTTCCATCTTCCAGCTGTTCCTTCATGACCTCAAGCCGTTCACGGGCATGCCTGCGGCTCATTGCCGTGAACTTCCTCCACACTTGTTCAGTCCCTCCCCCGGCAAAGAAGAGCCTTCTGAACTCCCTGTTCATGTTGAACCTTTTACCTGCGTGTTTCTCAGTGTCTGCAATGTGTCTGCGGAGCTGTTCCAGCCCGAAGACCATGGAAGGTGTGTCGTAGGGGGGCTGCAGCAGCCCGACCATGTCGTTGGCCCTGATTCCGATATCCTTCAGACCGAGCTTCTGCATCATGCCGGGCACCCGGTTGCCTATGGAGTAGTCGCCCAGTCCGAGCCTTTTCCTGCCCTCCGTCCAATGGTGGTGAACCCTGACAAGCAGGAGGTCATCGTCTATCGATGGTTCGTGGAAGGATTGGTAGCGTCTTGCGCGCATTGCCGTCACGTTGTCGGGTTCAAAGCAGGTCACTATCCCGCCTGACCTTGTGACCCTTGTCATCTCCGCCAGGAAGGCGTCGGGTGAAGGCGAATGCATCAGCAGGGTCTGGCAGACCGTGAAGTCGAAGGTGCCGTCAGGGAAGGGAAGCGCATTGGCATCACCCTGGACGAATGCCGATGTTCCGTTACGGACCCACTCGGGACTGTGCCTCGCTGCCTCCCGAAGCAGCTGAAGTGAGTTGTCCAGCCCGGTGTAGGAGCCTTTCCTGCCGAAGTGCTTCCAGAAGGTACGGCCCACATAGCCAAGCCCACAGCCCACGTCCAGTGTGTTCATCCCCTGCGCGAGCCCCATCCAGGCAGCAAGTTTGGCAACAGTGTCGTCGTGCCAGAGGAAGCGCCTCTGGTCGACCATGACCTCCTGCCTTGTCTTTTTTTCAGCCCAGTCCGGCGGTTTTGCGGTCTTCATTCCCAAAATGCTGCTCCGTCATTTTTTGTCAGGGTGCAGCCCAGCTTGCCACTCCGTCCCTGATGCAACCGTGATTCGGGTCGGACGAAAGCGGGCAGGTGATGCTGAAACCGTTCTGGTCGCCCTGGTAGATGTAGAGGGATTGGCACTGGGGGCATTTCAGGCTGCCCAGGATTGTATGGAAATCATAGAGGTTTTCGGGGTAGGTGCCGTGAATGGCGTAGTGGATCACACATTGCGAAGCGATGGCGATCATGTTCTTATGGCATGTATCGGTGAAGTCGGGGTCGTTGCCGCCCTGAAGCCCTTCGGGGAGGGCGGGGGCTGTCACGCCATCGCTGGTGCATGACGGGAACAGAGCTGCCATCAGTAGAACACAGTACAGCAAGCATCTGCGCATGGCGCCCTCCGTGTTTTTTATTGAAGTTTGAATACCACCCGATGCCATCCATGTCAAGGTGGAGGCGGTAAAATCCTACTTGCCGCTTTCCGTTCCCCAGCGTGCCCTGACCGAACGTTCAAGCACCGAGAAACCCAGCTTGTCGGTTGTGAGGCCCAGGAAAACGATGACGAGGATGACTGCCACCACCTGGTTCATGTCGTTGAGTTCCCTGCCCATGGTGAGCATGTAGCCAAGGCCGGGGAGGGTGTAGATCAGTTCTCCGGCCATGAGCGAGCGCCAGGCGAACGACCAGCCCAGTTTCATGCCGGTCACCATTGTCGGCATTGCCGAGGGCAGGATGACCGTCCTGTAAAGCCTGGCTCCCCGTGATCCCAGGTTCCTTGCGGCCTGGATGTAGACCCTGGGCGTGTTGCGAATGCCGTCTTCCGCCGCCTGGGCGATCGAGAGGAAGGCTCCCATCACGACAACGAAGAGGATGGCCTTTTCGGAAAGACCGAACCACAGGATGGAAAGGGGGAGCCAGCAGATGCTGGGAAGGGTCTGCAGCCCCAGCACCAGCAGCCCGAACGTGTTCTTGAACAGCTTCACGTGGGCCATGGCAAAACCCGTGATCACTCCCGTGCCCAGGGCGATCATGTAGCCCGTCGCGAGCCGTCGTATGCTCCCCCATACCGCTATGGGGAGGGTTCCCCTTTCGATGCCAGAGGCTATCGATGAGATGACTCCGGGCAGTGTTGGAAAGATGTACGAGGGCCATATCTCAAGCACTCCGAGCAGGTACCAGACCGCAATCAGCCCCGTGAGGAAAAAGGTTCTCTGAACGGGCACGGGAAGGGCCTTGAGCCTTTCGTAGAACCGCCTCATCAGCCCCTCTTTTCCATTGAGGCCAGAACCTCTTGTGAGATGGGCACGATGTCGGGATGATCCATGCGCCGGGGCCTTGGAAGGCCAATCGTGTGCTCCGCCAGTATCCTGCCGGGAGAGGGCGACATAACGAGGATCCTGTCTCCCAGAAGCACGGCCTCGCGAACGTTGTGGGTCACGAACACGACGGTTTTGGAAGCCTTCAGCCAGAGACCCTGGAGCTCCTCATGAAGAAGGTCGCGGGTTATGGCGTCAAGGGCGCCGAACGGCTCGTCCAGAAGGAGCACTGCGGGGTCGACCGCCAGGGCCCTGGCCAGTGCAACGCGCTGTTTCATGCCGCCGGAGAGCTCGTGTATCCAGGAGTGGGCGAACCTTTCCAGATGCACCATCTCCAGAAGCTCCGAGACCTTTTTCTCCCGGGCTTCCCGGGGCTGTTTCATTACTTTCAGGCCGAATTCCACATTGCCCTGCACGTTGAGCCACGGGAAGAGGGCCGCGTCCTGGAATATCAGCACACGGCTTGGGTCGGGTCCGGTAACGACCGCTCCGTCAGCCAGCACCTTTCCGGTGGTGGGTCTGTCCAACCCCGCCAGCAGATGCAGGATCGTCGTCTTTCCGCAACCCGAGGGTCCCACAAGGCAGACGAATTCACCGCTCCTGATGCTCAGACTGACGTCATCAAGAGCCCTCACCATCCTCCCGGGCCTTACGTAATCGCGACTGACGCCCCGAAGTTCAAGGTCCAACGGGTACCTCCACCGTATCAAGGCCCTTTTCCGCAAGCACTTCGTTGAGGATTGAAAGGTCGTAGATGCCGTCCAGGTCAGGTTCGTCATCGAGGAAACCGGTCTGCCACGCTGCCCGTGCTGATTCATACAGCGAAGAAGCGACGGGGTCCCATGTGCTGCGCATGTTCGACAGGGCCATGGTCAGGACCTGCCCGGGAAGAGCCTTTCCCGTAAGCCGTTCGATCTCGCCGTTCAGGAGGGCGGCTGCCTCTTCGGGGTTCCGGTTCTCCCAGAGCGTTACTTCCACATGGGCTTCGAGCCACCGCCTGACGATCCCGGGGCGTTCCATCAGAAAGGGTGTGGAAACGATTATGTGCGCGGTAACGAAATCACCGTCGGGCCAGATCGTCCTTTCGTCAAGAAGAACCACGCCTCCCCCTTCCACGACCAGACGGCTTGCCCAGGGTTCTGGAACCCATGCCCCGTCGATCTCACCCTGTCGGAAAAGGTCCAGTATCTGGGGGTTGGCCGTTGGTATGATCTGCACGCTGCCCCCCTCTTCCAGTGGAGAAAGGCCATGTTCGGCAAGGCAGTTCCTTAGGGCCACGTCCTGTGTATTGCCAAGTTGGGGGGTGGCAATGCGGTGTCCGTCCATCTCCTCGAGAGTCGTTATCCCCGCGTCGGGTCTGACCACCAGGGCAGCACCTCCGCTCGTGGCGCCCGCCACGATCCTCAGGGCCTCGCCATTCGAGCGGACGAACCCCGTTATGGCTGGATTGGGGCCTATGTAGGCAAGGTCGAGCCTGCCTGCGTAAAGCGCCTCGATGACGGAGGGTCCCGCGTTGAAGATGGTCGTTTCAATTGTTGTTTCCGGCCCCAGAGCCTCGGCGAAATCACCTCTGGCAAGGCCGATTATCGCCTGGCTGTGGGTGATGTTGGGAAAGTAGCCGACCCTTATGATGCCTTCCCGTCCGGCACTTGGCCCCCCGCAGCCGACAAGCGCCAGAACGGCCACTGCTGCCACTGCTTTCTTCATTCAGACCCTCCGCTCTGCGCTTCCACAGGAGAGAACCCGGTTGAACGCTCATTTACAACCGGCTGTTTCCGTACCCTGCCCAGCCTTGACACCTTTCCCAGCATGCCCGACTATATGGACAGGACAGGAGGGAGGACTACTGGAATGGATGCACTCAGGGCGATTTTTGGGCGGAAGAGCGTGCGGAGGTTCAGTGACAGGCCCTTGGAGAGGGAACACCTCATCACACTGGTTCGTGCAGCCATGTCAGCGCCTTCGGCCATGGACACAAGGCCGTGGGCCTTCGTCGTCGTGACTGACCGGGCGAAGCTTGAAGCCCTGGCGGCGGGGCTGCCTTATGCGGCAATGGCAGCCCAGGCCGCCGCCGCGGTGGTCGTATGCGGCGTCCTGTCGCGCTGCAGGCCCGGAAGCCCTGCGGACTACTGGGTACAGGACTGCAGTGCGGCAACCGAGAACCTTCTTGTTGCTGCGGAAGCCCTGGGTCTTGGGGCTGTCTGGACGGGGGTTCATCCCAGGCCGGAGAGGGTTGGACTGGTTCGGCATCTACTCGGGCTGCCGGAGGATGTTGTGCCGCTGAACCTGATCCCCCTGGGGTATCCCGGAGATGATGCCGCACCGAAAGACAAGTTCGACATGAACGCGTTTCACTGGGAGAGATGGGAGGGTTCTTCCGGGGCGTGATGGTCCCGGCGATTCCTTGTATGTTTCAGCGTTGCAGACGGCACATACTGCTGTGAACGAACCACATCAGCTAAGGGGTGTAAAATGAGTCGCTGGCTGGTAACTGGCGGATCGGGTTTCCTTGGCATCAACCTCATCCGTCATCTCGTCAGGAACGGACACCAGGTTGTTTCCATAGACATCGAACCGTTCACATACCCCGACATGGCCGGTGTGGTCGAGCATCACCTGATGGATGTGCGCGATGCCGAGGCCATCGACGGACTGATCGCCGGCGGGTTCGACGTGGTGATGCACGGCGCTGCGGCCCTTCCCCTTTACAAGAAGTCGGACATTCTCTCAACGAACATACAGGGCACAAGGAATGTTTTCGAATCATCGTACCGGCACGGTGTGAAGAGGGGGATCTACATCTCTTCCACGGCGGTGTACGGCATACCCAAGAAGCACCCCCTCTACGAGGATGATCCGCTGGTGGGAGTGGGTCCCTACGGGCACACCAAGATCGAGTCTGAACGGATCGTGGCCGGGTATCGCGAACTTGGCATGACCATAGCCACGATTCGTCCGAAGTCCTTCGTCGGCCCCGAGAGGCTGGGGGTATTCGCGATCTTCTACCAGTGGGCCTCCGAGGGCAGAAGCTTCCCCATGATCGGAAGGGGAAGAAACCTGTACCAGCTCCTCGACGTCGAAGACCTTTGTGATTCCATAGTGCTCGCCGCCGAACACCCCGATCAGGCAGCGGTCAACACCGAGTTCAACATAGGCGCCAAGGTCTACACAACGATGCGGGAGGACTACCAGGCAGTTCTTGACAAGGCTGGTTTCGGCAAGACGATCAGAGAGTCCCCTGCCAACCTGGTCATTTTTGCACTTGAACTGCTCGAGTTCTTCAAGCTTTCTCCCCTTTACCCCTGGGTGTACAAAACGGCCACGAAGGATTCCTTCGTTTCGATCGACAAGGCCGAAAAGGTCCTCGGGTTCACACCCAGATACTCCAACAAGGAAGCGCTTCTGAGGAACTACAAGTGGTACCTCGAAAACCGTGACAAGTACGGCAGGAACGACGGCGGGGTTTCCCACAGGGCACCCTGGAGTCAGGGTATACTGGGTATCGCCAGGTATTTCTTCTGATCCTCCGGGCTGCCGCGGCCCCTACTTCGCAGCTGTGAGCCATCCCTCACGGTGATAGTCACTTATTCCGTCGACGATCCCGAATGAGGGCACGAAACCCAGGAGTTCCGCTGCAAGGTTCATGTCGCAGGTCGTGTCATTCTGGTAGCTGCCCGCGTATGGGTTGGGGATGTATTCCGGAACCCGCTCGAGACCCAGGACGCCGTTCAGGATGGCAACCAGTCCGTTGAAAGTGGTGGCCTTGCCCGACCCGCAGTTCACCACGCAGCTTTTCCCGGCTTCTGAGGCCAGTTCGTTTGCCCTGACCACATCCTTGACATAGACATAGTCCCTTTTCTGTTCACCGTACTCGAACAGACGCGGATTCCCCGAGATCATCTGTCTTGCGAACTGGTGGATCATCGTGGACCTCGAACCCTTGTGGTTCTCCCTGGGTCCATACACATTGCAGTATCGGAGCCCCACGGTGACCACCCCCGGGAATTCACTGCCCAGGGCCATGGATGCTTCTTCCAGAAGCTTCTTTGACTCGGCGTAGGGTGTATTTGGATCGAATGGCCCTTCCTCCCTGAAGGGGGCCTGGCTTCTTCCGTACACGGCGGTCGTCGAGGCGTACACGATCCTTCTGCAGCCCTTTTCGATCACATGGCGGAACAGTTTCAGGGGCGCTTCCAGGTTTGCCCAGAGCATTTCCCGACGGTCGGTCATCCTTGTGTTGTTGATCGCGGCCTGATGGAAGAGGACGTCGATCCCGCCAATCGTGTCGAGGTCAATGCCGAAGATGCCTGGAAACAGCCGCTTTCCCGTGAACTCGGGAATGGTTTGCTCCGACTCGTTGCCCGTGATGATCACTTCGTGGCCGAGGCTTTGAAGGTGAAGGGCGAGATTCGACCCCACGAACCCGGTTCCACCTGTGACAAGGCACTTCATGCATTGATTCCCTTCAAGGTTTCACTGATCGGATCCGTCGGCGTTGCGAACGACGGGAACCCAGAGCAGCCCCGAGCGGTGGATGTGGGTGTCGCTCTTCCTTGGGCGTACGAGTTTTTCCTCGAGAACAAGTTCCTCGGCCCTGAGCGGTTCCTCCATGAGCCCGAGTTTCTCGTTGAACTCCTTTTCCAGTTCGGCCAGACGCTCCCTCTGGACCTCGAGCTCTCTTTCCGCCGAGGCGATGTCCTGCCTTTCGCGGGAAGCCCTTGTGGCTCCCCTGACTGCCGTGGTGGCCCTGCCCACGCTTCCGGTGCCGATCCTGCCGCCCAGCAGGGCGCCCATGATCGTGGCCCCGACCGATACTGCGGTCTGGGTTCTCTGGTGGCTGTACTGGCTCTTCTCCCGTTCCAGTTTCTGTTCGGCCCTTCTGACCCTGTCCTGGACCGTCATGAAGCGCTTCTCGAAAGACTCCCTGAGTTTCTCCACCTGCAGGTCCCGGTTTTCCCTGTCGATCTGAAGGAGCCTTTCTGCGAAAGAGCCCTTTTCCTCACCGGGGTCTGACGACGCCCTGGGCTTCTGGCAGTACCATACCGAGAGCGTTTGCTCCTGATAGAGCCATGACGCGGCCCTTGTGAGGAAATGCTTCATTGAGGCCGCTTTGACCGCATCGGGCGGAAGCGGCTCATATGAAGGGTTCGGCGCAGGTTCAATGTCCAGGGGGCTGGGTTTTCCGCGTGTGCATTCAGCCTCGGCCCATGCATCACCGTGACCGGTCACTGCGGGCACCAATAGCGTGCAATCCTCCCAGAGATCGATCTTCTCTCGGGCGGACACGAAATGAAGCCTGGCGGATGCAAACAGGTGGGGTGTGTAAAGTACGGTCTGCCCCGCAGGGGAGGGAACCGGCAACGGGGCGTGGAACTCACCGATCTCGGGCGGTATCCACGGTTTTGACTGTGACGCTGCCTGACCCGGACGTGAAGGTGCAACGGTAGGTTCTGACGGACCGGCCTGTTGAAGGTTCCTCAGCTGCGCACCAGTCAGTGGGCCCCGCAGGTACGACATCGCCCAACGGGTCTGGAAAAGTTCCGGGTTGCTCCTGTGAACGTTGTGCATGAGGAAGACACGCTTTTCCAGCCCCGAGAGAAGCCTGTCCATCTCGGATCTTTCCAGAACGTTCGCCGATGCGCTTTCAAGACCGTCCAGAAGCCGCAGTTTGTCGCGCTCGGTCTGAAGCCGCCCCACGAACCACGTTCCCGTGTTGGAAAGCCCCCTGTAGTCGAGATCCACAGGATTCTGGGCGGCCAGAACGACACCGAGACCGTAGGCGCGTGCCTGTTTCAGCAGGGTAAGCATGGGCTTTTTAGAAGGAGGCTCGGCGCCCGGGGGGAAGAATCCGAAGATCTCGTCCATGTAGAGGATGGCCCTCAAGCTTCCCGTGCCCGGCTTTGACCGCATCCAGGCCACCACCTCGTTGAGAAGAAGGGATACAAAGAACATCCTCTGTTTGTCCGAAAGATGCGCTATCGAAAGAATCGATATCCTGGGTTTTCCCCCGGGGGAGTGAAGCAGGTTTTCGATGTTGAGGGTTTCCCCAAGGGTCCAGGGTGCAAAACCGGGTGATGCCGCCAGGCTGTTGAGCATCATGGCCAGTTTCAGCCTCTCGCCGGAGGGATAGAAAGACTCGACATCAAGCACACCAAGCTGTTTCATGGGTGGATTCTGAACCGCCCGCACCAGCCCTGTCAGGTCCATGTTCCGGCCTTCCCCCCACGCGTGTGCGAGGATGCTCTGCAGGAGCACATGCTCCCTTCCGTGAACATCCAGATCATCCCCTCCCGCGAGTGAGAGAAAACTCGAAACAGCTGTTTCGATGCGATCAGCGAGAACATCCGGCTCATTCATGATCTCCTGCGACGGAGCATCGAGCGAACGAAGGATGGAGAGGGGGATCCCGTTGCTGCCTCCCGGTGTGTACAGCCTGAATTCAGACCTGCTTTTCAGCTCCCTGATCCGTTCCCCATCCTGACCCCATCGGGCGAGCCCCGCCTTCCATGCATCGGCAGTGTCGGAAGCGAGCCGCTCTGCAGTCACGCCCTTTCGTGCCGCGTCTTCCGGGTCGATCCAGGGCAGGAAGTCATCCGGCGAGAGCCCGGGGAAAGTCAGCATGAGGTTGGACAGATCCCCCTTGGGATCGATGGCTATGGCCGGTATGCCGTCCATTGCCGCTTCCTCGAGAAGGGAGACGCAAAGGCCGGTTTTGCCGCTTCCGGTCATGCCAACGCAAACCGCATGGGTTGTGAGGTCGCGTGAGTCGTACAGGATCAGGTCGTCCGTCGTCTCCCGGGAAGCCGGATCGTAGCGTTTGCCCAGATAGAACACACCGAGTTTTTCAAAATCCCGTATCTGCATGATGCTCTCCTTTTCGCGCACTGCGTGAGAATATGTATGCCGGGTTTTTTGCGCAAGCTTTCTCGCCGTCCGCTTCGCGGTTAGATTCACAGGTCAGCAGTTTGCCTCGGGATCATGCATCGGAGGGTGGAAATGCCGGTAATCATTGATGGGAAAAGCCTTACGATTGAAAAGGTGGTGACGGTGGCCCGCGGGGGCGAAAGGGTGTCACTTTCCGAAGAAGCCAGGGAGCGCATCCGGGCGTGCAGAAGAATGGTCGAGCGCAAGATCCGGCTCGGAGAGGTTATGTACGGCATCAACACCGGCATTGGTGAGTTCTCGGAGAAACGTCTCTCCGACGCCGAGGTCCTTTCCTTCCAGAAATACCTCATCTACAACCATTCCGCAGGAATAGGCAGACCCGCTCCAGTCGAGCACGTGCGGGCCGCGATGCTTGGAAGGGCAAACGTTCACGCCAACGGACGAAGCGCGGTCCGACTCGAGATGACAGAGATGCTTCTTGAAATGCTTAACAGGGGCGTGACCCCTTTTGTGTGCGAGAAGGGCTCCGTGGGTGCGTGCGGTGACCTTGCTCCCATGAGCATGATAGCGCTGGTGATCATGGGGGAGGGTGAAGCCTTCTACAAGGGTGAACGGCTGCCGGGCGCCGAGGCTCTGGGCAGGGCAGGGCTTGAACCCCTGACACTCCACGCCCGTGACGGGCTTGCACTGATCAACGGTTCAAACCTTCTCACTGCCATCGCGGCATTGAACATTCATGACATGAACAACTGGCTGATGACAGCCGAGATAGCGGCCGCGATGAGCCTAGAGGCCCTCTACGCAAACCTCAAGCCCTACGATCCCCGGGTTCATCTCGAAAGAGGTTTCAGCGGCGCCGTGCGAAGCGCGAGGGCAATACGGAAATGCCTCGAGGGCAGTGACCTTGCCACAGGCAGAACACCTCAGAAGGTACAGGATGCCTACTCCATGCGAAGCACACCCCAGGTCATCGGCGCCGCGCACGATGCGCTGGCGTACGCCCGAAGCCAGGTTGAAACTGAGCTGAACGGCGTGGGAGACAACCCGATATTCCTACACGAGGAAGATACCGTTCTCACCGGCGCCAACTTTCAGGGTTCCCCGGTATCCCTGCCCATGGAAATGGCCGGAACCGCTGTAACAATGGTTTCCGTCCTGAGCGAAAGAAGGTTGAACAGGCTGCTGAACCCCGCCCTTTCCGTGGGGCTGCCCGCCTTCCTAGCCGAGAAGCCCGGCCTCTACAGCGGCCACATGCTAAGCCAGTACACTGCCGGAATGCTCATCGCCGAACAGCGGATACTCTGCACGCCGGCTGCCGTGGCCTCGATACCAGCCGCTGCGGATCAGGAGGATTTCGTGAGCATGGGCATGAACACCAGCCTGAAGAACTGCACGATCCTCGAGAACGCAATGGGTGTCCTCGGTATTGAGATGATAGCGGCAGCACAGGCTCTTGATTTCAGAACCCATAATTTCGGGATTGGTGTTAACGCCGCACATGAAGTGGTGAGGAAGCATGTCGAGCACCTGGGCGAGGACAGGCCTCTGTATCCCGATCACAACCGCATGGTCGAGGTCTTGAGAGGCAATGAGGTGCTGGAGACAGTGGAGAAGGTGACCGGCCCGTTGTCATAGCTCAGGCATGTGTTAACCGAAAACTGTTAACTCTGAGATGGGCTTATCGTACCCATCGCGTGATGGATCTCGGTTTCAGTCACAAGAAGGCTGCCGGCGTGTGCGTTGCCGCACGAGAACTCCAGCCTGCGAAGGAGCTGGTTGGCGACCCGCTCGTGGACGACGGTGATCACTATCCTGCCGAACCGGTCGTCCCCCCGGGCTTCCATGAAGCCTGCGAAAGCCGGAATGGATGCCAGGTACGATTCGGACCTTTCAGCGTCCACGATCATGGCAGTGTGCTGTTCCTGTGAGGCCAGCACGTCCATCACGTCGTTGAAAGCGTCGCGTGATCGCGCAAAGATATGGATCATTCTGAGGTTGGTGCCTATTTCCGGCAGCACGGTGACACTCGCCCCGTTGCAGCCCCTGACCACAGCAATCACATCCTGAGGGTTCTCGGCGTTTTGCAGCGCCTTTCTGTTCGAGGGCTTCCTGAATAGACGCGAGAACTGGGAGAGGATTTCCAGATGAGTCGAGGGGTCGCTGCGTGGGCCGATCACGAAAGCGAAGAGCTGAACATCCCTTCCGTCGGGAGAATCGAATCTTACTTCCCGGCGGGTCGTCAGAATACCCACAGCGAAACCGACGGCGCCTTCAAGCCTGCAATGGGGAAGTGCAACCCCTCCGCCCAGAGCCGTCGAGCCCAGGGCTTCCCGGGACTTGAGAGCGGCAAGGATGCGATCTGCAGGCGTTCCTGCCAGGGCTTTGGAGGATGCGGCGAGTTCCGAGATCCTGCCCAGGACCTGATCGGAAGTAACAAGGCTCTGCCCCAGCGCGACCATCTCAACTTCGAGAACGTCCAGTAGTTTCATCACCCTCCCTGGTTGTCCGGCTGCAATAGCAATGGAATATCTGAGATGTGCGATACTGTGGCAAGAAGCATTCCGGCAGGTATGTCCACATGCTCTGCAACCCATGTCGATGGACGCTTAACGTATATCGCGTTAACTTCACAGTGAAGCGCCGGTGCGATGTCGGACCTTGGGCTGTTACCCACAACGCAGACCTCTCCACGGTTCAGCTCCAGAGAATCAATGATCGCCTCAAGACTTTCCGGGGTTTTTACCGGCACGACTATGCAGTCCTCGAAAAGGCCGGAAAGACCGGATCTCCGGTATTTATCCTTCTGGTGGTCCTGCTCGCCCATCGTGTAGAGTATCAGCCTGTGGCCCTTCTCAGACAGGTACTCAAGGGTGGAAAGGACACCGGGGAAAAGGGTGACCGGATGGTTGAGAAGCCTGTCCCGTATCCGGTCGAGAGTTGCGAAGTCACCGTCGGATGGATTCTTCACGAAATCGGCAAGGATCGAACGCAGGGTTTCGATGTATGGACCCGGGCCGTAACCTGTTTCCGACAGCCGCCGGATGTCCCTCTCGTGGACTTCATTCCTGACGAGGTCTCCGGGGAAGCCCAGGCCTTCCATCAGAAGAACGAACGAGTCCTCGGCATCACGAAAGTAACCCGCGCTTTCCCACAAGGTGTCGTCTGCGTCGAACACCCAGCACGATATTCTCTTCTCCATCCAGCACTCCTGAACGCTCAGCGAAAACTGCGTAAACAAAAGAAGGCAGCGAAAAGAGTTGCGTAAACAAACTCGCATAACCTTTGCCGATACCGGAATATGTCGTATTGACAAGCAAACCGCCCCGCCTTATTCTCCGGTTTAGAAAAACTCGCACAGGGAGATAACTGCAGTATGAGCCTGCGAATCATCACAAGAACCTGACAGTGCCGAAACGGGCTCTGTACGGGCCCTTGTTCCGGTGGTCTGCAGGTTCCGGCCATCTGAAGCACTTCGTGCTGTTCCTGCACTCCGCCGGGTAGAAGCCGGACGCCGTCCGGCAAACCTGAGAGAGGGGAGTAGGAAGTGAAGCTGCTTCTAACCGTTCCAGTCCTGCTTGTACTGATGCTGGGAGCATTCGGGTGCGGCTCGGAGGAGCCGGCTCCACCAGCCGCGGAGCTACCCGTTCCCGTCGACCTGACGGCCGAAGCTCCGTTGATCAGGGTTGGCTACGTAAAGCAGGACCATCATTCCGCGATGTTCGTGTCCGCACTGAGGGGCGGGCGCATGAGCGAGCTGTACCCGGTCTATCTCGCACCTCTTGGCGAGGACTACTACGCACTTGTCAAGGACGGCGTGAAGGTCGCCGAGATTCAGGTGATCGAGTCGCAGGGTGCTATGGAGGTTCCAAACAACATGAACGCCGGGCTCTTCGACATCGGGTTCGGCGGTGTTGCCGCCTTCGCGTCCAGCGCTGACCGCGGAACCGGGATCCGGATCATCTCTCCCCTGCATTTCGACGGCGACATGCTTGTAGTTGCCGCCGACAATGAAGCGGTGGTTGACTGGGACAGCTTCGTCGAGTGGGTGATGAACAGCCCCGAGCCCGTCACCGTTGCCTTCAAAAGCCCAACCGCCGTTGCAGTCGTCCTTCTCGAGGGCGCTCTGAACCACTCCGGCATTCCATACAGCTACCAGTCCAATCCACAGCACGGGTCGAGGGTGCTTCTCTACAACGCACAGGGAGAGGGAAACCTCAATCCCGCCCTCACCGAGGGAACGATACAGGCGTACGTATCGAACAACCCGCACCCCGCGCTGGCTGAGCACAGCGGCATCGGCAGAGTGGTTTGCAGCCTTTCCGAACTGCCCCCCGGGATCTTCGGCGACCACCCCTGCTGTGCCATTGCCGCCACGAGCGCCATCATTGCCGGGAATCCCGAAGGTGTTGCCGCCGTTCTCGAGCTCTTCGTCTGCGCAACGGACTACATTAACAACAACCGCGAGGACGCTGCCGCAGCGGTTTCAGAGTGGTGCGGAGTTCCTCTTGAGGTCACGCTTGAATCCATGGGGACCAGTGTCTATGACATGAGCGTGAACCAGCGCTTCATCGACAACATGCACATCATTCTGGATCACATGAGGGGTCTGAACGTTTTCTCGGGCGAGCTGCTCTCCACCGATCACGCCGTCGTGGAAGAAGTTCTCTTCGACTTCTCGATGCTTCCGGAAACCGGGTAGCGGGTGTTCCGTGCGTTCGGTAACAAGGGAGAACGAATATTAGGCACTTGCCGGTAACTGCGGGGAAAGGCCGTGGCTCCGGTGTCTTTTCGCCGGAGGGGATGATCATTCCTGCACTCATTGTGGCATTCTGGTTCATGGCCACAAGGGGGGGGACGGCTCTGGTGCCATCCCCGGAGCAGGTGATGAGGGTGCTTCTGTCCCCGGGCAGCGACATCGCTTCCTGCGGCTCCCTTTTCTGGAACATCTTCGTCAGCCTCTCAAGGGTGGTCACCGGACTTCTCGCGGCCATTTTGATCGGAACTCCGGTGGGATTCCTCATGGGCGCCCACAGGCTGTCGCGAAGACTGCTCTTCCTTGTGACAGAGATGGCCAGACCCCTTTCCCCCCTGGCACTCCTGCCTTTCTCGATAATCGTGTTCCGTGACACAACCCTGACAAAGGTGCTTGGACTGACGGAACTCCGGTACTCCAGGCACCTTTTCAACGAGATCCAGCTTGGAATGGTGTTCATTCTGCTGTGGGGCGCGGTGTTTCCCATAATCCTCGACACCATGCACGGGGTCAGGAGCATCAGGAAAAGGCATCTCGAGGTGGCGAAGGTATCCGGAGCGGGGCGATGGTTCACCTTTCTTCACGTGATGGTCCCTGCCAGCCTTCCCGACATACTCGCAGGCTACAGGATGGCCGTGGGAAGATGCTGGATGGTCATCATTGCGGCCGAGATGCTTCCCGGGACCAATTCCGGGATCGGTTACCTCCTCCGGTACTCATACCAGATATCGCGCTACGACGTCATGGCTGCCTGCGTCATCGTCATCGCTCTCGTGGGGGCGCTGTTCGCAAAGGGTCTGGCGGACATGGGCGAGGCAAGGCTGCTTCTCAGGGCGGAGGAGCGCTGATGGGGGCCGGGATAGTCATCAAAGGCCTGGAGAAGCACTTTTTTGAGAAGGATGCTGGTCTTCACGCCCTGGGACCTGTCTCCCTCACGGTTCAGCCCGGGGAGTTCCTGTGCCTTCTGGGCCCCACCGGCTGCGGGAAGACCACCCTGCTCCGCATACTCGCGGGGCTGGAAACACCGAGTTCGGGTTCGGTTGATTTTGGCGGAAGCGTTTCGCCGGGAAGGATCGGCTACGTCTTTCAGGAAGGGGCGCTGTTCCCCTGGCTGACCGCTCTTGACAACGTGGCTTTCCCGCTGCGGGCAGAAGGCGCTTCCCGGGGGGATGCAAGGGCCCGGGCCGGAACGGTTCTCCGTGATGTGGGACTTGAGGGTTTCGAGGGCAGTTATCCGCATCAGCTCTCGGGTGGAATGAGACAAAGGGTGGCCCTGGCCAGGGGTATTGCCTCCAACCCCGACATCCTTCTTCTCGATGAGCCCTTCTCGAGCGTTGACACGAGGATGAGCCATCTTCTTCAGAACAGGATGCGCGAGCTGGCCGAGGGGCTTTCCTCGACGGTCGTGTTCGTGACCCACAACATCGAGGAAGCCGTCTTTCTGGGTCACCGGATCTGCGTGATGGGGGCAAGACCGGGCAGGATCGTGCGCGATGAAGCGATACCATTGAAAGGTGAGCGCAAAAGGCTGTCAGCAGGATTCACGGAGATCCTGCTGAGTTTCAGGCGGACGTTCGAGGAGCAGGTCGCTCCTGTTTAGCGTTTCTTTTTCAGGTGCATGAAGAGCACGAGGGCAATGGTGTCCAGCGATGCAAGCGTGGCAAGCGTCTGGCCATCGCCGTAGCTGTTGATTCCGAAACCGAACCTCAGAATGATGAAGACCAGTGTTCCCATAGTTGACCTCCGTTTGACGGTTGCATGCACTTGTACACAGTATAGGGCATTGCGCGGGGATTGTCACTAAGCTGCAGGCGTAAAAGGCGGGGGGCGTTGAAAACGATTCGTGATTCCCGGATCATCGTGAACAATGGCTCCGAAGCCGTCTTCAGCGGTGTCATCACCCCCCGGCAACTGAGGGACGTCAGCAGGGCCTTCAACTCCCTCGATGCGCGGGGCGAAGTCGTCCTCGATTTCACCGGATGCAGCGGGTTCGACGGCGTGGTGGCCGCCAGGATCTGGAGCGGCATCCTCTCCCTCGAAGCCTCGGGCGCAAGAGTCAAAGTGACGGGCATGGCGCCGAACCTCGTCAAGCTCCTTTCCGATTACACGGCGCTCGACCGGCGGGAGCTGCCCGAAGTGAGGCAGGGCTGGCTGTTCCGCCACTTTTCCGACATTGGTGAGAAGGTCGCCGCCGGGTTGGACAGCGCAAGGGGTCTCGTCAATTTCTCAGTGAACTCGGCCTTTTCGATAGCTGATGCCCTTCTGAAGCCACACAGGATCAGGTGGACGCTGGTGGCCTATTACATGGAGCAGGCAGGCGTCATGGCCATCCCAATCATCGTCACACTTCAGATACTGCTCGGGTTCATCCTGGGTTATCAGGCGGGGATCCAGATGGGTACGCTCGGGGCGGCCAAGTACATGCCCCGTATACTCGCCTATTCGATCTTCTGGGAGATAGGACCCATGCTCACCGCGGTTCTCGTTGCTGGAAGGTCGGGGTCAGCATTCGCCGCCGAGATAGGGACCATGAAGGTCCGCCAGGAGGTGGATGCCCTCGAGGTGATGGGGTTCAACCTCTGTGGTTACATTGTCGCCCCCAAGGTCCTTGCGCTTTACGCCGTCATGCCCTTCCTGGTTCTCCTTTCCAATTTCAGCGGCCTTTTCGGCGCACTCCTCGCGGGTGAGATCTTCCTTGACATACCCGCACGCGTGTTCGTGGAGGAGATCCGGACCTCGCTGATCCCTCTGGATGTCTACTGGGGCATGATAAAGAGCCTGTTCTACTCGGGGATCATAGCCATAACGGGCTGCTTCATGGGAATAAGGGTCCGCGGCGGAGCCGCGGCCGTTGGACGGGCCACCACCAGCGCCGTCGTGAGCGGGATATTCCAGGTAATACTGGCCGATGCCCTGCTTTCCCTGGTGCTGGCCGAGATCAGGCCGCCGGTGATCTGATGCAAAGGGAGGACAATGTTCTGATGGGCACCAGGAACCTCACGGGGGGGTACGACTCAGACATGGTCCTCGAGAATGTAAGCATGGATGTTTACTGCGGAGAGGTACTGGTGATAGTTGGTCGGTCCGGGTGCGGGAAAAGCACGCTCATGAACCACCTGCTCGGTCTGCTGAAACCCTGGGAGGGTACCGTCACCTACAGGGGTGCCGACATCTGGGAGTCACCGGAACGCCTTGACAGTGCAAGGAAGAAGTGGGGCGTCCTGTTTCAGTCCGGAGCGCTCCTCGGAAGCTACACAACTATTGAGAACGTAATGCTGCCGCTTCAGGAGTTCACACAGCTCACCGCTCCCGAGAGACGCATTGCGGCCCTTCACAAGCTTGACATGGTTGGACTCGCGGAGTTTGCGCATTATTATCCCCTTGAGCTTTCCGGTGGAATGCAGAAAAGGGCGGGACTCGCCCGCGCAATGGCGCTCGATCCCGAGGTGCTCTTCTTCGATGAGCCTTCCGCGGGGCTGGATCCCGTAACCTCTCATTCTCTGGATGAACTGATGCTTTCGATAAACAAGACGCTGGGCACGACCCTTGTTGTCGTGACCCATGAACTGGACAGCATATTCGCCATCAGCGACAGAGTGATCATGCTCGACGCTGAAGAGAAGGGGATCATCGCAGTGGGAAGCCCCGAGGATCTGGCCACGCACCACAACGACGCGAGGGTTGAAGCCTTCTTCGACAGAAAGGCCGTGCCGTCGAGATCATGATGAAGGCAAACAAACTCAGGCTTGGTATTTTCTTCGTTGTAACCATGGCTTTCTTCCTTGCAGTCATCATCTGGCTGACCGGCGGGTTGAGCGGAAAGAAGATGGTTCCCTACGTCTGCTACTTCGACTGGTCGGTGAGCGGGCTGAGCCTCGGAAGCGAGGTCATGTACAACGGTGTTCTCGTGGGAAGCGTGAGAAGCATCTCCATCGCACCCGACGGCAGGCTCGTACAGGTTCTCATGGAAGTCGACCCATCCTTCGTCGTCGATCATGAGATCACGGCTTGCCTGACCACCGCCGGGATCACGGGCAGCCAGAAGATCGATCTGAGCCGTTCCGTCGAGGGGGAAACCCAGCTGAACAGGGCCGGCGACCTTGGTTTCACACCTCCCGCCGTTGTCATACCGGTCACCTCAGGCATGATGCAGAAGCTTTCGCACGGTGCCGACCGACTCGTGGAGATAATGGACATCGTCGATTTCGAGGTTCTTAACGAGGAACTCAACAGGATGCTCGTCAACGTGAACAGGCTCATGGATGCAGCTGAAGTCGAGGTTCTCGTGGAGTGTCTGGTGTCCAACTCCCGAAACCTTGACTCCCTGCTGATTACGTACAACAGGCTGGGGCGCAACGCTGACCTTCTGGTGACACAGATGCGCGCCGAGCTTCCCGGTCTTTCCTCCGACGCGCGGCACCTCATGGAAAGCCTCGAGGAACTTACGCAGGTCCTGAATGCCTTTACCCGGAACGCCGATGCGCTTCTGGAACCCGTCTCGGGTTTCGCAGGAGAAGCCAGGGAGCTGATGCCATTGCTCAGGGAAGGTCTCGACGCGATGATCTCTCCCCAAGGAAGAGAGGTAGTGTGGTAGTCAAAAAGGGCCCGGGCGCCGCAGTCACGGTCTTTATTCTGCTCTGCGCGGTTTCGTGCATTACTGTGAACGTTCCGATCGGTGGCAGCGATGGAGAACCCGTCACGAGATGGTACCTTTCCTGGAACCGCCCCGAGTCTTCCGGACCCTTCCTCGGTGGAGCCCTCAGGGTCAAGGAGTTCGGAGCCGCGTCGGACTACTCGCTGACCGCAATGACCCTGAAGTACGCCGAGGGAACCCTGTCCGAGGCTTCTGAAGACCGGTGGGCAACACGGATACCATTGATGCTTTCGGAAATGCTCGCCGGCGATCTCGCCGCCATGGGCGTCTTCGGTTCGGTGTTCTCATATGCGGCCTCACCGCAGGACATGCTTCTTGTCGAGGGTTTCGTGAGGGAGTTCGGGGCCACCAGGAATACGGATGGCGTCTGGACGGCGATTCTCGACGTCGATGTCATTCTGCTGGGCGACCGGGGCAACACCCTGCTGTTCCACAAGAACTACAGGCTGGAGAGGGAGATGGGCACGGTCGGCATTCCTGAAATGGTGAACCAGCTCAATGTCCTGGGCGAGATCTGGAGTGAGACAGCCAGAGGCGACATCGTGAGCGCCCTGCTTCCCAGGAGGTAGCATTGGGTCTCTTCAGAAGAAGAACCGAGGAAGCCGCGCCCGGTTTTCATGAAAGACCCGCGCCGCCCTTCGATGAGCTTGGCAACTTCATCATCGTCGTTCTCGACAGCTGCAGGTACGACACGTTCATCGAGGCCGCCCCCAGGGTCATCACAAGGCTCGGCGCTCCCGAACAGAGGTTCAGCTACGCTTCCTGGACTGCGCCGTCCCACTACAACCTGCTGATGGGTCTGATGCCCCATACCAGCCCCGCCGGGGTTTTTGCCAGCGAATACTACAAGAAGGATTTCCTGGCTTTCAACAGAAGGCTCGGCGCACGTGAGATCGAGTTCAAAAGCCTCGTGCCCAGACTGTATCTGCCCGACTACCTGCGCGACTCCCTGGGATACCGGACACACGCCATGGTCTCCCTTCCGGTTCTGAACTCATTCACTCCCCTCAACCGCGGCTTCGACACATTCCGTCTCATGGACAGACACAACGACATGAACGCAATGCTGGATCTTTTGACCTTTCCTTCGGACAGACCCAGCTTCTACCTCCTGAACACGGGGGAGACACACTACCCCTACGCCACGCCCGACGAACCCGAGAATGAGTGGCCCAGGATGAGCGGCGTGCACGGTGTTTTCAAGCACCTGGACGACCATGCCCTTTCGGGAGGCGACCACGATGACCGTTTCTTCGACGAAACCCAGATGGGGATCCTGAGGGAACGGCAGGTCAATGCGGTCAGGTGGCTGGACAGGGTCTTTGAAAGACTATTCGATATCGTCCCCAAGAACACCTGGATCACCGTGACCTCCGACCACGGCGAGCTCTTCGGCGAGGGTGGCTTTTTCGGCCACGGTCCGGTCTTTCATGAGAAGGTTTTCCAGGTGCCGTTTCTGGAAGGTGGAATAAGGTAGGCATGAGCAGCGAGAGTACTTTGAAGTTCAAGGCCGAGACCAGGAGAGTTCTGGACATAGTCATCCACAGCCTCTACTCCCATCGCGAGATATTCCTGAGGGAACTGATCTCCAACGGCTCCGACGCGCTTGACAGGCTCAGGTTCGAAGGTCTGACCCGTGAGGACCTGCTTCCCCCCGACTACACTCCCGAGGTTCACGTGATCCCCGACGAGAACGCACGCACCCTCACTGTGACCGACAACGGCATCGGCATGAACAGGGCCGACCTGACGGACAACCTGGGGACGATCGCCTCCTCGGGCACCCTGAAGTTCGCCGCCGCCGCGGCATCCAGCGAGAGCGCCCCCGAACTCATTGGGAAGTTCGGCGTCGGTTTCTACAGCTCCTTCATGGTGGCCGACAGGGTGACGGTGAAGACAAGGAAGGCGGGCGACGGGAAGGGATGGATCTGGGAGAGCGACGGCCGCGAAACCTACACGATCAACCAGGCGGACGACATCCCCTTCGGCACATCGGTGATACTTCACCTTCACGAGGACCACAAGGAATACCTCGACGCATGGAGGCTCCGCTCACTGGTGACCGAGTACAGCGACTTCGTGAGTCACCCCGTCATCCTCCACACGAAGGACGGCAAGGTCGACCGTGTGAACACCGGCACCCCCATATGGCTGCGGAGTGAAGAGAGCGTGGAAGAGGCCGAGTACGACCGCTTCTACACTCATTTGACGCACGACGGCGAAAAACCGCTGGCCAGGATAGTCTTCCGGGGCGAAGGGGTGACCGAGTTCAGAGCGCTCCTGTTCATTCCCCGGGAAAGGTCCTTCGGGATGATGATGCCCGACAACAGGCCAGGGGTGAGCCTGTTCGTCAGGAGGGTCCTCGTTCAGAAGGAGGCTGACGACCTTCTTCCGCCCTACCTCCGCTTCGTCAGGGGCGTGGTCGAGGCCGAGGGGCTCAGCCTCAACATCTCCCGCGAGACCATTCAGCAGGACAGGGAGATGGAAAGGATCAACAGGGCCCTCACCAAGAAGATCCACGCAAAACTGTCCGACATCATGAAGGACGATCCTGAAGCCTACCGCAGTTTCTTCGTGAACATGGGCGACTTCATAAGGGAAGGGGTGTGCACCCACACCGAACGCCGGACAGAACTGGCCGGGCTGCTTCTTGTGAACACCACCGCCACCGGGGAGCCCGAACCCTTCACCTCCGTCGCGGAAAGATTTCCCGAAAAAGCTTCAATTCCCTACATAACGGGAACGGATATCAGGGAACTGAAGCTCTCTCCACTTCTGGAATCGCGAGAGGGCGAGGTGCTTTTGCTGGATGCCCCGCTAGACGGCCTCGTTGCGGAAACGCTCAGGGAGTTCAAGGGGCGGCAGCTTGTCAATCTTGCAACCGAAAGTGCCGAGAAGGAGCTTTCGAGCGAGGAGAGGGAGAAGAGGGCTGAATCGGAGAAGAAATACTCCGACCTCATCACGAGATTCCGCGAGATACTGGGCGACCGGGTATCGGGAATAAGGTTCTCCCCGAAACTCACCACCACGCCATGCGTGCTGGTGAGTGGCGCCGACGATCCCGGCGACACGTTCAGGATGATGATGAGAGCCATGAACAGGGATGTCACCGAACCGAAGCGGATCCTCGAACTCAATCCCGCGCACCCCATGACCGTCTCGCTTGACGCCAGGCTCAGGAACGGCGAGGACATCACGGACCTCGTGAACATGGTGCTGGAGCTGGCAAGGGTCACGAGCGGGCTTCGACCCGAAAACCCGGCCGCTTTCGGGCGCTTCGTGGGCTCGCTGTTCTAGATGAAATACTTCGTGGTCTCTCTCGCGGCCTTCATTCCGGGGATAGCCTGGCTGGTCTACTTCTACAGGTGCGACCGGTACGAACCCGAACCGGTAAAGCTCGTGATCCGCACCTTCATCGTCGGGATGCTCGTGGCCCTTGCCTTGGGAACCGCCTACAGCGGGCTCGATTACCCGTGGGGACCCTACATGTGGGCTGCGGTCATTTTCGCACCGCTGGTGGAGGAACCCGCGAAGTTCCTTGCTGTAAGGTGGACCGTGTTCAACAGCAGGCAGTTCAACGAACCGTTCGACGGGATCATATACGCCGTTTCGGCGGCGCTTGGTTTCGCCGCGGTAGAGAACATCATGTACGTGGCGGGGGGGTGGTTCGAGATCAACCCCATGGCCGGGTTGCTGACCCTTCTTTCACGAACCGTTCTCAGCGTTCCGGGTCACGCCCTCTTCAGTGCATGGTGGGGTGCGGCCCTGGGCTTTTCCAAGGGCAAAAAACCATTGACGCAGGTTCTGATGGTCGGCGGCGGCCTTCTGGCTTCGATGGTCTTCCACGGAGCATTCAACTGGTTTGCCGGCAACGAGGTGCTTGGCGGTCTGGCATTCCTTGCGTTCCTCACTTTGCTCTGGCGCGTCACCTGGGTGCGCCTGATCAAGCCTGCGCTGAGTGCATCACCCTTCAGACCCGCCCCGGAAAAGGGCGATGAACCTTCCCCCTGACACCCTCTCACTTGCCCCTGCGCTTCTGGGCTGCATTCTTCGCAGGGATACCGCAGGGGGAACCATGGAGGGGATCATCATCGAGACCGAAGCCTACACCCATGACGATCCCGCAAGCCACTCCTTCACCGGCAGGACCATCCGCAACGCATCGATGTTCCTGCCCCCTTTCCACGCTTACGTTTACAGGTCCTACGGGATCCATTTCTGTCTGAACGTGACTTCCGGCCCCGAGGGAACAGGTGAGGCCGTGCTTGTCAGGGCGCTGATCCCCACTGCAGGAATCGATCTCATGAGGCGCAACCGCGGGAAGGCGCCCGATGCCCGGCTGACCCAGGGACCCGGGAATCTCTGCTCGGCCCTGGCAATCGACGGGAACCTCGACGGCCACGATCTTTCAATCAGCCCCCTGAGACTTATCGTGCCCCGGGGTCATGTTCCGCAAACGCCGCAGGTGACGCCGCGGATCGGGATAACGAAGGCCAGGGAGAAGCTCTGGCGCTTCAGGGCCGCGATCTCCGGGGACCGGTTGCGGTGACATGCGGCTGGAGTTGACTGGACAGCCTTGTTGCATGTGTATTCATTATGTTTTGTTTCCACGGGCTTACCGTGATGAAAACCGTAAAGGAGCCGCGCGATGGGCGACAAGGGTGGGAAAAAGGATAAGAACAAGATCATGAAACAGAAGGAAAACAAGAAGGAACAGGACGAGAAGAAGAAGCAGGAAAAGGCCCCGAAGAGAAAACCCTGACGGGTTGAGGTTTTTACGGGTTACCGGGCCGGGCTGGCTCAGCCCGGCCAGACCATGAACGAGAACAGGGCCACCGACAGGCCCAGAATGAACCCCGCGAGGACCTGAAGACCGGTATGCCCCAGGAACACCTGAAGGACCTCGGGCTTGAACCCCTCATTGAACATCTCGTGCAGTTCAGCCGTTATCTGGTTCAGGATCAGGGCATGTTTGCCGGCCGCCTGACGGACTCCCACGGCATCGTACATGACTATGAGCGCAAAAACCGCGGCGCACGCGAAAAGGGGTGATGCAAGCCCCTCGGTGAAGGCGATGCCGGTGGCCAGCGCAGTCACCAGTGCCGCATGGGAAGATGGCATTCCCCCCGGCCCGAAAAGGCGGTCGGAGCGCCATTGCCTTTCGGAGATCAGGACGAGGACCGCCTTGAGGATCTGGGCCTCGGCATCGGCTATGATTGCCGTCCAAAGTATCTGGTTCGAGAAGAGTTCGATCAACTTGTCACTCCCGGCTACGTGTTTTAATGATACCGACAATCCTGCGTCCGGTCAACGATCCGCTCTTTTCGATTGACCCATAGTGGTTTAAGGGCTATGCTCACTCAAGGTGTCCGCCCAATAAAAACGGAGGGGGATGAAGTGAGTGCCAACCCACGCTACGGGATTTTCAAGGTAATGGTCGACTGCAGCCACTGCGGCAACCCCGTGGTGACCAACGGGCCTCTTTCGAAAGTGACCTGTCC
This sequence comes from Candidatus Fermentibacteraceae bacterium, assembly GCA_041750285.1. Lineage (GTDB taxonomy): Bacteria > Fermentibacterota > Fermentibacteria > Fermentibacterales > JCC-6 > UBA6080. The sequence goes on from JBGSZS010000007.1 coordinate 125,919, forward strand.
GTCATGCCTGCAGACTGTATCCCTTCCGCCCGATCTCTGGAGCGGGATCATCGGCGACTACGTTGCGGATTATGGAAAATTCGAACCCGGAAGCGGTACCGACGGCACGCTCATGACCGGCGGCCTGACAGTGAAGTTCAGCTGCATAAGGCTTCCGCCGCCGGACCCTGCCTGCCCCACCTGCGAGGAGAACTGGGACCTGAAATCGGTGGAGAACGGGGCCGACCGGGTTCTCGTCTGCGGCAAGTGCGGAAGGACCACTCCGGTCTATCCCGCCCCCTCCTGGCTCAGCGGGGTCGTTCCATCAGCGAAGCAGGTGTTCTTCGCCGACAGGGAAATGCAGGAGACTGAAGCAGTCGGTAAGGGTGCCAGACCCATAGCCCTGACCTGCCCGCAGTGCGGGGGCGGGATCGTCGTGACAGCCGACAGCGACCGCACCATCCCCTGCAAGTACTGCGGGGTCGACGTATACCTGCCTGACGGCGTGTGGCTCAAACTCCACCCCGCAAAGGTCGCAAAGTTCTGGATGGTGCGGTTCGAGGGGTAGTGTCCCTGACCGTCGGTCAGTGCAGCAGGCAGAAAAGCTCCTGGAAGTAATCGGCATCACGCGGCGCGTTGAAACCTTCGAGTTCGTAACTCTCCTCACCTTCTGGGAACAGCATCCTTCCCGCGGCGTGGAACTCAGCCCCGTCCCTGTACCATCGCCTCTCCTCATAGGTCGTTTCGGGGTCGTTGCTGTATGAGAAGAGCATGAAAAGCGGTTCGCCCTCATCGCCGTAGAGGACCTCGGTGTACTCGTTGTGGGCTGCATAGCCTCCGTTGCAGACCGCCATCAAAAGCCCGGTCTCCCCGGCACGGCTCCACCAGTAGAGGATGATGCTCTCCTGAAAGTGTCCAAGGGCGGGGTAGGGCGAGTCATCGGGGTTCACGTGTATCTCGGTCCTGTAAATGTCGGGGCTTGAGTAAAGGTCCGCCTTTACCCCGTTGTACCGTTCCCTGATTTCAATGACCCCGGGAGGTTCCGGGGACGCCTGAATGAGCGTGGCGACTGCCATCGCAAGAAGCTGAACCGTCATCCTTCCCCCTTTGCTTTTCGGACCGTAAAATGCCCGCTGCGTGATGAGTATACGCTTGATCCCTTGTTTCGGGAATCCTCACTCGTTGCCCCGGATCGGCATGTCGGGGTATTGTTCCAAGGGTTTGGGCCTGCACGAATTCCCGAGTCGACAGGAGTTTTTCATGAAAACCGTTGTGATCCCCGTGCTTTTGCTTTTGCTGCTTCCGGGCTGCGGGTCGGGGGGCGATGCTCCCCAAACCGGCGAATCGGTTGATTCCAGATGGCAGGCCGATCTCTCACTTCAAAGCCTGCTTCCCCCCGGGGCCGGGTACACATGGAATTACTTCGGTTTCGCCGAGTACGTTTTCTCGATGCAGCTCGAGCAGATTCACACTGATGACGCCAGCATCGTCTACACAGTGAGCGGGATGGTCGAGGACATGTCTGACGGCGAGAGCGGTCTTGATTTCGGCATCGACCTTGACTACGTGGTCTCGGACAGCGCCCTTTCGGTGGTGCAGACATCCGAAGTGAGCATGGACAACGACTTTCCGGAAATGGTCCTTGTCAGGCTTCCCCTTGCTGCGGGAAACACATGGACCCAGACCGTGACGAACCTTGAAGGGGAAGACATCGAGCTCATCTGTGAGATCGAGGAAGTGGAACAGGGGCCGCCCATGAGGGTCACCGTTCGCTACCGCGATGCCGCCGGCCCCTTCTACCAGCTCAGGGTCTTCGAGGAGGGTGTTGGGGTCGTGACATTCGAGAAGCTGTTCATGAGCCCTGACGGCGATTTCGAGATAGGCTACAGCATATTCCGCGAATAACCCCTCATGGCACTATCAGGATGCCCGCCGCTGCAAAGTCAACCGGCTCCCCTTCACCCAGGACGCTCACCGTTCTGTAGCGGGTTCCCTGCGGCAGCTGGTCTACTATCCCCGAGTAGAAGTCGCTGTGGAACCTTCCGCAGACGAACACGCAAGGGGTTCCCGCTACAGATGCAGCCATCACCGCGTCTTTCAGAAGCTGGGCCCTGTACATGTTATCGTAGTCCATCGGCATTCCGTGCATGCCGTCACCCATCGCTTCCATGGTCTCGAGAAAGCGGGAACGGTACCCGGTGTTCGAGGAATCAACGCTCAGGCCCTGGAAGAAGCCCTCTCCCGAAACCGCGGCGAAGCCACCCCTTGCGACCGCTGCTGCAAAGGGCCTGGGAACGTTGGCGGCGATCACCCTGAAGCCGTGCTCCCTGGCGTACTCCACCATGGGCTCGTAGTCCTGTTCGTAGTTGCCCCACGGGCGCGAACCCGCCAGAAACTCTTCCCTCGAAACGCTTCCGGCCAGGTACAGGTCAAGGAGCGGCTGGACATCCGTTTCGAACATCTCGAGAGCCAGGGCGGTTTCCGGGGAAGCCAGGGCCTTCCAGATGAACAGCTCCCACTGATGTGCAAGCTGGTCGTCGTGCTGTTCCCCCACGAAGACGATCTCCGAACCGTAAAGGGATGACAGCAGGGCTGTCACACCGATCTCTCCGTCCGGCGTCAGTATCCTTCCCGGGGGGATTGAGACCGGCCCACGGGGGTGCTCCATTCCGGCGACGGCCATGAATTCATCGCGCTGGTCGAGAAGGAACTCGAGGGCCAGCAGCTCCTCGGGCGGGGAATCGGACGAGGGGAACCAAGTGCCGTCGGCCCCGCAGCTGATGGTGACGAACACCTCTCCGGCGTTCTGTTCGCCCTCGTCCGTCACGCCGACCCTGAAGGCCGTGGGCACGGTGCCTGCGTACCCCAGAAAGTCGATCAGAAAACCCGAGACCGGGGCTGCGATGGATTGGACGGCAACCACTTCAGGCAACAGAACGCCCTGTGACCTCAGGTGTGCTTCAGCTATACCCCCGGCTTCGTCCGCGTACACCGACGCCTGGGAGAACGACGGGGTGACCGCAAAGAGCAGGAAGATGAGGACCAGTGAGTTTGTCATCTCAAGACCTTTCGTCTGGAGCCAGGTGTTCCCGCGGACGGGCTGCGGTTGACCCGAAAACCGATCCGATGAAGAACAGCGCAAGCTTGTAAAGAATGAACAGCAGACCCATCGGAATCACGGCAACGTCCAGAAGCCATGTGACGCTGGTTCGGAAAAGCAGTTCGGGCAGTTCCTTCACCAGTTCCCCCATGTCCGCAAGGACAGCCATGACGATATGGAAGCTCGGAAAGCTTATTCCGGGGTCGGTCCAGCTTCCGAATTCGATCAGGTCTCCGCTCTGCATCTCTTCCACCCTGTCCTGAAACTCCTCTCTGAACTCCTCCATGCGGGTGTCGAACTGCAGACGGACCGGTCTTGAGAAGCCATCGGAGAGGCGCCCGCCCAGGACAAGGGTCAAGGGTATCGCGGCGAAGAAGAAAAAGGCAGGAATGCCTGCGGAAAAGGCGGCCCTCCTCAGGATCTCGCGCCGTGAGAACTGCAATACAAGGAGGATCACGAAAAGAACGCTTAGAGAAAACCTGCCAAGTGTTCCACAAAGGATCAGCAGAAACTCGAGGGCGTACAATGTGGCCAGACTGGCGGCCAGAACCTTCCAGGTGATGTCTATGGCATCGTAGAGGGGCTGTACGATGTCACCCACTTCGATACCCACGACGTCGGAGCCCTCCACCACGGCCACGAGCCCCTTCACCACGCTTATCGTTATGAACGCAGTGAGAGCCTTTTCCTGAGAGCGCTCCACGTATTCGCGGGCGGGTGCAAGGATGGTCCTGTCCTGCAGGGCTTCGAACACCCCCGTTGCCGAAAGCACAGCCAGCGCGAACAGCACGCCGGCCCTTGTCAAAGCTTTCCTGTCAAGTTTTTCCAAAACCCCCCCGTCCTGTTTGGTTGAACAATAGCTCCAAAGGGAGCGGGGCGCTAAGGCGCCAAAACGGCGCGCAGGATCCTGCCAGAACTCCGCGGAACCTCATCTTCCCGTTATGATAACTCCCGTTGCGGTCCGGACGTGAACCGCTTCCAATACGCGATGGGGCATTTCGTGCACAACCAGAAACGGGGTGAGAGGTCTTGAGCTTGCCGGTGCTGCTTGTCATCGATCTCGGGGTGTCGGTGTTCCTCGCATTCATGGCGGTTGCCGTCCTGGTGCCGCTTTCGCCGAGCTTTCTGTCGGTTTTCGGACCCCTTGTATGCGGGAAGGGTGAGAACCTCTCCCTGCAGTTCGTGAAGCTGAGTTACCACCGGCCCGGAGAGAGGGGGCTTGTGGCTGAATGCGTGGGTCCGTCAGGCCGGCGTAATGTCAGGTTCACGCTTCTGTTCTACGCCTTTCTGGCCTCATTTCTCGTCGTGTTCCTTGTTGGGCTGGTCATCGCATTTATCGTAAAATCTTGAAAGAAAATCTGATACCGGATATCTTCGACGACGTTCTTGACAATCTATCTTTTAACACTATTTTGCGGGGTGAAGGCAAGTGCCTGGAGGTGTGATGGACAGGTTCGAGATCGTTTCGGTCAATGTATCCCTTGAGAAGGGAACAGAGAAGCACCCCGTTCCCGAGGCTGCAGTGAGTCTCGACGGGCTCGAGGGTGATGCCCACGCAGGGAACTGGCACCGGCAGGTAAGCCTTCTCGACAGCGAGAGCATCGAAGCCTTCGCTTTGAAGACAGGCCTCGGGATCGCTCCCGGCGATTTCGGCGAGAACGTCACTACAAGGGGCGGCGACTTCTCCGCCCTTGCCCCGGGGGACGTGCTGTCCGGTGAGGACGGGCTTTCGATGGTCGTTACCCAGCTGGGCAAGGAGTGTCATGGCGATGGTTGTTCGATATACCGCAGGGTTGGTAAGTGCGTAATGCCCGCAAGGGGCGTTTTCTGCCGGGTGGAGTCGCCGGGTGTCCTGCGTGCAGGCGCAGCCCTTTCGGTGACCCGTCCGGAATCAGGAAGAGGTGAATGAGTTGAGAGTCGAGAACCTTGAAAGACCGGTGGCCGAGGGCATAGCCAGGGCCATGAACGCCGGGGCGGGTTACTGCGATGCCCGTTTCTTCTCCGAAGACGGTTCGGAAACCCTTGTTCTCTACGACGGCAACCTCGAGGCCAACACGGCATCGTTCGAGAGCGGCCTTGGTGTCAGGGTGCTTTACGGGGGCGCCTGGGGATTTGCCGCGACAAGCAGGGCGTCCGATGTCTCCGAAGCCTTTGAGAAGGCCCTGGCAAACGCAAAAACGGCATCCATGCTCGTCAGCATTCCGCTGAACATGGGTGTTCATCCCGCAGTTACCGGGACCTACTCCTCACCGGTGGTGCAGGACCCCTTCGATGTTCCACTCAAGGAGAAGCTCGCCTTTCTCGAAGGGCTGGACGAAAGGCTCAAGGCGGATTTCGTTCAGCGCAGGGTGGTGTTCCTCTACCTTCAGAGGATGAAGAACTGGTTCTGGAACAGCGACGGCTCTTTCATTGAGCGCAACCTTCTGAACTGCTTTGCCGACTCCATGGTAATGGCCCAGGACGGCGACGGCCAGATGCAGAGGCGCTCCAAGAGCCTGCACACTCCCGGCACGGGCACCCGCGGCTGGGAGATGGTGACCGATCCCGATCTGTGGAGCGGAAGGGCCGAGGGTATGAAGGAGGAACTCTCCCAGCTCCTCTCCGCTCCTGAACTCGAATACGGACGCCGTTCGGTCATTCTGCTGCCGGGACAGGGGCACCTTCAGGTGCACGAGACCATCGGCCATCCGCTCGAGCTCGACAGGATACTCGGTTACGAGCTTTCGTACGCCGGCGGAAGCTTCGTCACGCTGGACAGCTTCGGACGCCTCCGCTACGGTTCCGACAAGCTGAGCGTCAGCGCCTTCGGTTCGGTTGAGAACAGCCCCGGGAGCTTCGGCTTCGACGACGAGGGAACCCCCGAACGGGATTACCTTCTCATCGACAAGGGCATCCTGGTGAACTGCCTGACCAGCCGTGCGATGATAAGCGAGGCGAACCACACCGCGGGGAGACAGGTTTTCGAACACAGCGGCGGAGCCAGCCGGTCCACGGCATTCTACAAGGCGCCCATCGACCGGATGACCAACGTCAACGTGCTTCCCGGCAATGACGGAAACCTTTCCGACATAATCGCCGGGACCGATGACGGAATCCTTCTTGACAACCCCACGAGCTGGTCGATCGGAAGCAACAGGGAGCACTTCCACTTCGGCTGCGAGATCGCCTGGGAGGTCAAGGGCGGGAAGATCACAAGGGTGCTCAAGAACCCGACCTACCAGGGGCACACCCTTGAGTTCTACGGCAAGCTGAGTGCCGTCGGCGACCGTTCCACATGGGTCGTGGAGCAGGTTCCCAACTGCGGCAAGGGCGAGCCCAACCAGGTGATGGAGATCGGCCACGGAGTACCCGTGATGCGGTTCGACGATGTTATCACCGGAGAGGAGAAGTAGGCCATGCTGGACGAGACCACCCGCGACGCCATCCTCAAGGTGAGGGACGAGGCGGCGGAGAAGGGCATCGACGCCCTTTTCACGATGCACCGCGAGAAAAGCCACCTGATGAGGATAGGCAACAATTCCGTCAGCCTGAACACAAGCGAAGACCTGACCAGGCTTGATGTGGAGGTCATAAACGGCCGCCGCGAAGGCTCCTACACCATCATGGGGGACATCACGGGCCCCGAAAGCGTGCGGAAGGCGCTCGACGTTGCCGTTGAAAAAGCCTCGGTCAGCACCCCCAAGGATTACGATCCCATCTCACGGATGGTGGAGGAGAATGCCGAGGAGATGCTTCAGTACGATGAAGCCCTCGAGACGCTTGATCCCGGTGAGAAGGCCGTGGTCTACCGAGAGATAATCGAAAAGACGGGCAGCCACCTGAACTTTTCGGGTTCATGGAGCAGCGGTTCCACCGAAGTCCTTCTCGCATCAACGAAAAACGACAACCTTGCATGGAGGATAGGCACCGACCAGCAGTTCACGTGCGTCCTCAAGCACCCGGAGAAGAAGTGGGAGCTGGCGTCGTTCCAGACCGGGTGGCAGGCCGGTGAAGTGAAGGCCGAGAGCACGATAGAGAGTTTCAACTGGCTTCTTCCCATCTACGGAAATCCTGGTTTCAGGGTCGAACCCGGTGAGTACACGGTTCTCTTCGGCTCACAGGCCGTGGCAGAGATAGTCGGCATGGCGATAGGCACCGGCATGAGCGGCAGGGGCTACGAAGAGGGAATGAACTGGACCTGCGGCAGGAAGCCGGGGGACAGCATCCTTTCCGACAAGATCACGGTCATCGACGACCCCACCGACATGAACACGTTCAGGTTCGGCTTCGACATGGCCGGCATGACCCGGAACGTTTTCCCCATTGTGGAAAAGGGAAGGATGATGAACCTTTTCTATGACCTTGCGACTGCAGCCAAGTACGGAAGGAAGCCAACCCCCCACAGCGGCAGCGCCAGTGTCGTCGTAAGCCCCGGTGACGGTCCCGAGTGCCCGATGGAAGCGGTGAGGGGCATGGGAAGGGTCCTTTTCATTCCGGCCCTGCACTACACGCACATCCCCAACCGCAGCAAGGGAATCTTCACCGGCAGCAGCCGGTTCAGCGCCGTGCTTCTCGAGAATGGAGAAATGGTCAGCCCGATCTTCTCCAGCCGCATCACCGACACGTTCCAGAACGTGCTCGGGAATGTGGCCGTGCTTGCACCGTGGTGCACGTCGGTGAACGGCTCGAGCACCTACGACCGCCGCATGCCCGAAGCCGCCTCGGTTCCGGGCTACATGGTCTCCACAGGCGTCAAGATCACCGACAGCGCCGAATCCTTCTAGTGTCGCAGGGCGGGGGGCGCTTTGGCGCCCCCCGGCCCTGTATCCCCGTCGGCACGCCTTATCAATCCGGGCAATGGCAGCCTGAACAGGCCCATCCCGTCCATCAACGAAAAGCCCGGTTCCCAAAGCATCATGGTCCGCACAACACGGCATAGGGAAATTGAAACACAGCGAGCCTGTTTCTGAGGTCCCGATGAGGATCGGGGCAGACTGACGCAGGGATTCATTCCGGGACAGTTCAGCTTATCGCATTGAATATTGACACCATTCCTCCTGCTGTATATCTACTGATATCTTGGGTCTGACGAATGGAGTATTAATGTATAAATGGTATGGAATGTTTGTTCTCATGCTGGCCACTGCACAGAGTCTTGCCTTCCCAGCATTCGAGTTCAGCGACAGGTCGGACACATGGATCAGGATGGTTCCCTCTCTTGACCAGGTATCCCAGAGCTGTGCCATGGTTCTGAATGATCAGGATCTTCCCATGATCTGCTACGGACCCAGTGCCGCCGGAAACCAGGGGCTCTACTTTGCATGGTTCGACGGGACGGAATGGAATGAAACGCTGGTGGAACCCCTTCAGTACACATCCACCAACTGCAGAATGGTTCGGGACGACGACGGTGTGATTTCGGTGCTGTACAGCGGCACCATGTCCAACTCCTTGAGGTTTGCCAGGTTTGACGGCACCGAATGGCAAACCGAAGAGATCTGGGGCGACAAGCCCAACAGCTACGATTTCACCTTGGATTCCCAGGGCAATCCCCATGTTGCATATGTCACAGACCCTGACAATTCGCTGATCTACACGGTGAGGGAGGGAACCGGTTGGACCGCCGAGAGCATCGGACACTGCGGGACACCTCCCATTGCGATCGCGGTCGATTCGCAGGACAGACCCCACCTGATCTGGAGTGCCTCGGGAAACCAGACCCGACACGGCTGGCCCGAGTCCGGCGTATGGAACCAGGAGTCCGTCAGCAGCGGCATCTACTGCTATGGCATGGATCTGTACGCCGACGAGTCGGATGCTCTTCATCTGGCGATGACGGGTGTTGCCAGTGGCAACCTCCTTGTGTATTCCTGCAGATAGGGTTCCGGCTGGAGCAGTGAGACCGTGGACTCCATGAAGGGTGGAGCATGCTCGATCATCACCGGTCAGGACGGAAGGGTACACATCGCCTACGCTGAGACGATCAACAGCGACATGCGCTACGCAGTGAAATCCGGGGGGGCATGGTCGACGCAGGTGGTTTCCTGGCAGGGGATGAACGGCTACGGGATATCCCTGGTCCTTAACAGCCTCGGCGACCCCTGCATGCTCAACGGAAGGTATACCACTCAGTGTGAGCTGGTCTGGTGGGGTGACGATGTGGGCGTATCACAGGATGAGTTCCTGCCCGTGCCCGAAGCGGCCCGTTTGCTGATTGAGCCGAATCCCGCCTCCGCGGGTGCGACAGTGCGTGTTCACACAGACAGGGCAGGTTCCTATTCCCTTGACTTGTTCGACCTTACGGGCAGACTTGTGACTACACTTTTCTCCGGCACCCTTTCCGTTGGGGAGTCTGTTCTCTCGCCGGACCTTGGGGGGTTGCCCGATGGCACCTACCATCTGGTGCTGGGAGGGGAAGGACTAAGAATGACCGCGAGGATGGTTCTCCTGCCGTGATACGCCAGGAACCTATCCTCTCCCGAAGCCCCTGAGGAACTCGGCGGCGTCACGGGAGAGCTGGCCGAAGCCCTTCAGGGAAAGATGCTTCCAGAGAAGGGCGGGGACCCGGGTGAAGGGCTTTCTTAAAAGGTAGTTCCGCCCAACCTTTCCCATGGCCCAGGAACGAAGGCTTTCAAGCTCGCGGTCGTCCATGTCGGTCAGGTTCACAAGGAGTCTGTCCGCCGCTTCGAGTGAGAGCACGTAGGCTTCCAGATCGGGTATCAGCCCCTTTTCCCTGGCCTCGGTGAAGAGGGGGGTGCCCGGGTAGGGTGTGACGAACAGCATTGGCGCGGTGATGTCGGCCTTTTTGCAGAACTCGACGGTTTCGGCGACGGTATCGCGTGTTTCCCCGAACATGCCTATCATGAACGAGCCCTCAGGGGTGATTCCCTCCTCGCGGGTCATTCTGATCGCCGAGAGGCACTGTTCGGGCGTGACGGTCCTTTTCATTCTCCTGAGCATCTCGGGGCTGCCCGATTCTATGCCGTAGCTTATCCAGTCGCACCCCGCCTCCCGCATGGCGGAAAGCATCTCGCGGTCAACCGATGAAGCCCTGCCTATGCAGGACCAGCGTATTCCCGGAAGCCTTTCCTTCAGCAGGGCGCAGGTTTCCAGAACAAAGGCCTTGTCGCTGGTGAAGAGGTCGTCGGGGAATCCCGTGTACTCTATCCCGTACTTTTCGACAATGTGAACAGCTTCGGAAACGATCGATGCGGGTGATCTGCGCCGGATCGTGCGGCCGTAGATGTGGTAGCAGTAGACGCAGCCATGGGGACAGCCCCTGCTGGCGACTATCTCGAGATGCCTTTCGTGCTTGCCCCTGTGATCAAGGCTTACCACGTACTTCTCGAGGGGAAAGAGGTCACGGGCTGGCCACGGCAGGTCGTCGAGGTTCTCGAGGAGCGGCCTGGGCCGGGAAAACGCGGTGCTGCCCGTGTCGTCCCTGAAGGCGAGACCGGCAACCGAGCGCCAGTCCGAACCTGATTCAACGGCTGCAGCCAGCTCGACCGATGCTGCTTCACCCTCGCCGAGCACTACGGCGTCCATTCCAGCGTTTTCGAGGTAGAGCCCGGGGATCGTTGTGGCGCCGCTGTTGCCCGCCATCAGGAAGACGCCGGGCATCTCCCTTTTCAACCTTCCGCCGATCTCCCTGACTATCGAGTACCTTGTGATCATCCCGCCGAAGCCGACCATTTCGGGGGCTGTTTCCCCGATGAGCGTGAAGGCCCTCTCAGTGGACAGGTCTTCCCCCTCCATGTCCACCACGCTCACCCGGTGGCCGGCATGCTGAAGCGCTGCAGCAACGTAAGCGAGCCCCTGCGGGAAGTAGAGGCTTCGCTGGCCCGTTCCGAAATATGGGTACACAAGCGTTATCCTCATGTCATCCTTCCCGCAGGTTGCCGAGCTTCCCGATGTCCGGGATGTTCTCCGGGTCTTCATCCCCCGGGACTGCCAGTTTTTCGAGAACATCCTCACGGTGGGGGATCAGGCCTGTCCTCAGGATGGTGTTCGATTCACGGTGGCGTATCACCAGGTTCTTCCAGTCGTACTGCCCGGGGTACGAAAGCCCGCACCTCTCGACACGGCGCATGACTGCTTCAGTGAACCGGACCTTGTCGTCGGCTGGCTCCATTGGTTCGAGCTCGATCCGAAACCTCATTCCCGGAAGGACGAAGCATGATCCGAAAAGGACCCTGCAGCCGGTCCTGCTTCTGAGTTTCCATGGTGTGGAAGGAACCAGGTCGGGAACGCCGAACATGTCCAGCCAGATGCCTGCCGGTCCGCCGTAGGCCGTGGGTGAGTAATGCACGATGCGGTTCTCGGAGAGGACCCGGTACATCCATCGGGGGTTTTCATCGGGGAAGTGGAGAGTATTCCACCGTGCTCCGACGGCAAGCCTGGCTCTGCGGGGGATCTCTCCTTCGCCCAGGTAGCGGCTCGAAATGACTTCGACTGGGTAGCCAGCCATCCCCATGAGGATGTGCATGCTGCGCTCGTCGCCGAAGTGGGGGACGAGAAGCAGAACGCCCCGTTCCGCTTTCAGGGCCTCGTCGAGATGCTCGCGTCCGCTCCATTCGACAGCTTCTTCCAGGGATTCCGGCTCAAAGCGTTCGAGATGGAACAGATCGACGGTGTGTCTGACGTGCCTTTGCCAGTACTCCCTGACAAGCCTTTTCAAGGCGGTTTCGCCGAGATCGGGAAAGATCCTTCGGAAGTGGCTTTTCAAAAGCCCGCTCCTGCGGTCTGAGACCCCCCTGAGGCGCGTCAGGAAACTGATGATCCACTGAGGATTGCGTGAGCCGTGCACGGCCAGCCTGAGCACCCGGTAGTACAAGGAGGCTGCCAGGGTTCTGATGACTAGTCCCCCTGGCCCCGGAAGCCCCTGAGAACCCTTCCGGCCTTGCCCATTGCCTTGCCGGGCTCTCTCGCCAGCTCGGATGCCCATCGGGTTATGTTGTCGACACTGGTGATCTTGCGCCAGCTCCTGTACCGCTCGATCTTGTGCTTCCAGCCCACCACGTCCGCGAGTTCAAGGTAGGGGAGGCGCATGTTCATGATCTCGCACGCCCTGTTCCTGGCGGGGTCGAGGAGTTCAGGGTTCTGGTCGGTCGTGAGATAGCCCTTCTCCTTCGCCCAGGTGTGGATGTGCCGGCCCGGGATCGCAGTGGACAGGTACACTATTATGTCGTCGGGCTTGATCCGCTTCAGAAGCCTGTAGGTGGCCTCGATGTCATCGTGGGTTTCGAGGGGATAGCCGATCATGATGTTGGCCGTTGCCTCGACCTTGAACTCGTGGCACCACTTGAAGGCCAGTTCGGCCTGTTCGGGGGTTGTGCCCTTCTCATAGCAGTCGAGGATCTTCTGGCTTCCGCTTTCGACACCGAAGCTTATGCAGTGGCAGCCGCTCTCGCCCATGACCCTCACCTTGTCGCGGGTGACGGTGTCCACCCTGCTGTTGCAGTGCCACTCCAGATCGATCCCGGCATCCCTCAGCAGGTCGCGGTACTCCTCGAACCATTTCGTGGGGTGCATCGTTATCGTGTCGTCCTTGAAGAAGATCCTGAGCTCCTTGGTGTTCCTCAGCCTGGCAAGCTCCACTATCTCCCCCACGACGTTTCCGGCGGACCTGAGGCGGATGCCTCCCCCGAAGATCAGGTCGGTGCTGGGTTTGCAGTACGTGCAGTGAAAGGGGCAGCCCCTGGTCGTGACCATCCCGAACTCGCTCAGACCGTTGGCCAGGTACCAGTCGTAGTCGACCACATCTCGGGCGGGGTAGGGGATCGTGTCGAGGTCGCGGATGACGGGTCGTCTCGGATTTTCCGTGAAGCCTTCCCCGACGGGGTATGCCATGTTCCTGACGGACCTCCAGTCCCCGCCCTTCGAAAGGGTGTCGGCAAGCTCCACAATTGCCTCTTCGGCTTCACCCACAAGTGCCGAATCCGCCCCGGTGCCCTGGATGCTCAGCCCGGGAAAGATGCTGGGGTAAGCTCCCCCTACCGTGAAATGGGCATCGGGCACTACGGTCCTCAGGTGCTGAAGCACCTCGCCGGCCCTTCCCATCTTGGCCGCGGCGCTTATGGCTATTCCCACCAGGTCGCACCCCCTGGCCAGATGATCGATGTCGGTGATTTTCACGCAGGATGAGTAGTCCATGTATACGGGCTCGTGCCCTGCGTTCCGCAGGGCGCTGACGAGGTGAAGAACACCTATGGGCTCGGCAAGCCCGTTGTATTCGAACCATTGCCATCTAGGGTAAACAAGAGCTACCTTCATTGGTCTCCTCCTTCAGGGAATATAGGAAAACCCCGTGGACTTGCCCTTTCTACTCCCGATGAAGAATATCTCCCGCATGGTTGCAGAAACCCCCTTTCTGGTAGTCGGAGCAGGTCCCGCCGGTTCGGCGTGTGCCTGGAAACTTGCGTCGGAAGGCTTTCCCGTTGTGCTTGCCGACCGTTGCAGGTTTCCCAGGCAGAAGCTGTGCGGGGGGGCTCTGTCCAACAACGGCGCACAACTCCTCACGGAGGGGGGCATGCTTCTTCCCGCCGAGGTCGAGGACCTTGTCGTGGCAAGACAAGGAACGTTCTCGTGCTACGATTCCCTTTCGCACCTTCGGACCTTTCACGGTGGAACCCCTGAAATGAGACTTCTGGACAGGTCCGGGTTCGATTCGTTCCTCTGCAGGAGGGCGGTCGAGGCCGGGGCTGTCTTCCTCGAGGGACTCGGCTTCCGCGGGTTCGGTGACGATGGAAGGGCTGAATTCACCGGTGGGGAACGGATCCGCTTCCAGCGCATGGTCGGGGCCGACGGCGCCTGCAGCACGGTCAGGCGCCGGGCGTACGGAAGACCCCGTGGAAGGCACGGCCTGTGCCTTGAAGCATTTGTCCCCCTTTCTCCGCGTGTTCTGGAGAAGTTCCTGCCCCCAGGGCTTCAGATACATTTCGGCCTTCTCCCATACGGTTACGGATGGGTCTTCCCCAGAAAGGAGGATGTTTGCGTGGGGGTAGGTTCATTCGGTCCAGGCCGCCGTCCGAAGGCGCTGGCGAAGGCTGCCGAGAAGCTGATCGCTCACCTTGGGCTGGGATTCAACAGACCATTGCGTGGAGCGCTTGTCCCGCCGTGCAATGGTGGTCTGCTTGCCGGGAAAGACAGGGTGCTGCTGGCCGGCGATGCAGCAAGTCTCTGCGACAGGGTGTCGGGCGAGGGGATCTCCCATGCTCTGGAGAGCGGATTTCTCGCCGCCGAAGCCCTCATTGCCGGAGCACGATCATGGGACACACGGGCAAGGTGCGTCAGGCAGGTCAGGGAATCGGCCCTCTACAGGCACCTTCTGTACGGCAGAGCGTTCCGCGCCCTGGCAATGCGAAAGCTGAGGGACAGCGACCGGTTCATGCGTATCTACTGGCAGATCGCTGCCGGTGAAGCCGGCTACCCGGAGTTGTTTCAGCGCAGGGCGGCGAGTATTCCTTCGGAGACCTGATCGGGCAGAAGCCCCTGCATTCTGTAGAGGTCGTCGGGCTCACCGCTCATGCCGTACTCCCTGGCACCGAATCGCAGAAGGCGAGGGGTTCCCGAACGCTCCGAGAGACGGATCGCAAGCCCCGCACCCAGACCCGTTTCGGCATCATGGTCCTCATATGCGGCAAGCAGCCTGAAAGTACTGAGTTCCTTCATCAGTGATTCAGGGAGTGCGTTCGGGGCACTGACCGCATACACCCTGGCCGAGATTCCCGCCTTTTCGAGGGAAGCCCTCACTGAAAGCGCCCTGTGGCACATGCATCCCATGGCGAGGATCGCCACGTCGGTCCCGTCCCGAAGGATGTCCGGCTTTCCGAAGACGAACCTGTATGAGTTGCCGAAGAATGGACCGCCCTTCTCATCGGTGATCACTGGCTGTCTGGACCGGCCCATCGCGATGAAGAAGTTGCCGGGGTGCATTGCTGCGAACCTGACAACCCTGTCGGTCTGGTTGGGGTCAGCCGGCACCACCGTGAAGTAGTTCTTGAGTGCCCGCATGAGTCCGACGTATTTGAGGCAGTGATGGGTCTTGCCGTCGGGTCCCACATCCAGGCCGCAGTGGGTGGCGACCACCTTCAGGTTGGTATTGTTGATGTCGTTTATCCTGTGTTGGTTGAAGGTTTCGTCCGAGGCGAAAACCCCGAAATCCGCCCAGAACACAACCTTTTCCGCCAGTGAAGCCCCGCCGGCGGCGCTGGCCGTGTGATGTTCGGTGATGCCGCATTGCAGATGATGTGCGGGAAACTCCGCACCGAAGGCCGATGTCTTCACGCTGCCTGCCAGATCGCAATCGAAAACCAGTGGAGTGTCGTTGCCGTTGGCACGGGCCAGATCGAGCAGGGCCGCGCCCCATGCGCTTCTGTTGTCTCCCTTGTGCCCGGGAGGATAGGTCACGGGATTGCCCTGCAGCGCGCAAACATGGAAGCGTGGTTCACAGTGAACGGCTCGCCGTGGATTTCCCGATTCCCTCGCGGTTTTCAGCTCTTCCAGTCTGTTGGGCAGACCCAGTTCCTGGAGTGCTGCGCTGAGCTCATCGGGGCTTGGAGCCCTGCCGTGGAAGTCGGGGTCGTTTTCCATGAAGGAAACTCCCCTCCCCATGACTGTTTCGGCTATCACGAGCCGTGGTGATTTCTGTCCGGCGGGGCTGAGAGCTTTGTAGAGGGCGCCGAGGTCATGACCGTCAACCTTCACGACCTCCCAGCCGCTGCTTCTGAATTCGGCCCCGTGGTCGACGGGCATGATGTCGGCTGTAGCGCCTGAGATCTGAAGCCGGTTGCAGTCGATGACGCATGTGAGGTTTCCGAGAGCGAACTTCGAGGCGAACCTCCTGGCCTCGCTGATCTGACCCTTCTGGTTCTCGCCGTCGCCCGTTACAACCCAGACATGATTCCGGTAGCCCAGGCTTCTGTCGGCGACAGCCATTCCCGTTGCAGCGCTCAAACCCTGTCCGAGGTTTCCCGAGGTCAACTCGATTCCCGGTAGATGTCTTTCGACATGCCCCTCGTAACTGCTGCCCGCCTGGCGGAAGCCAACGATCGCGTCATCGAGGTTGAAGAAGCCAAACCCTCCCAGCACCGAGTAGACCGCGGGAGAGATGTGGCCGTGGCTCACGACGATGCGGTCCCGTCCACGCCTGCATGGGTCGTGCGGATCAACCGAGGCCTGGCTCCAGAGAAGGGCCAGTATCTCGAGGCTGCTCATTGAACCGCCGGGATGACCGCTTCCCGCCAGACAGGTCATGTGAAGAATGTTGCCACGGGCCTTTCTGCAGAACTCCCGCAGTTCGGCGATCGTTGCCTGTGGCAGCTCGGGTTCCCTGAAGAGGGTCCGTGTCATCACTGGTCCACCCTGTGTTCAGCCCTGGCCTCAAGCAGGGCCCTTATGATCCCCAGAACCCGGTCTGCCTTCAGCACGGTTTCATCGAGGAGCCGAAGGGCTTCAGACTTCACCGATTCCCTGTAGCCGGTGTCCGTTATCTCGCCCAGGTTGATCAGAACGTTCATGCAGGCGCCTTCCGCTGCAGTGCGGGCTGCTGAGGCGGCCACACCCGAATCGCTGACAGAGGCCTGCATGCCCCGCTCGGCAACGATTCCTGCAAGGTCGGCTGCCTCCCTTGCGAGCCTGAGAACCCGAAGGGGAACCTCGATGGCTTCGCGCACGGCGGCCTGCACGTCACCGCCGCTCCTGGCGGCCTCCATCCAGTTGTTGAAAGCCCTTGTATCGTCATCTATGGCCGCCAGCAGGCTTTCCTTCATCTCCTGGGCCCTGGGGGCAATGCGGCGCATTTCTTCCCAGTGCGGCCTGTATTCCCTGTTCTTCACGGTCAGGTTCGCGACCATGGAAACAAGTGCAGAGGACAGTGCACCCGCAAGCGCCGACGCGCTTCCGCCGCCGGGCGCGGGTGAATCGACGGACAACTGGTCGCAGAAGTCACTGCAGGACAGGCCGGACAAGTCGACCGTGCTGTCGGCTATCATGTACTCGATGATCTTCTCGCCTGGGTTGAAGGGAGCCACATCCCTGAGGCCCATGCTGCGGATGGCTGTTTCCAGAAGGTCCTTCTCCGGCTGTCCGGTCGTCACGCTCTGTTTTCCCACTGTGGTGAGGCCGCGGTTCTGTTTGTCGATGAAGTAACGGCCGGCGTCGAGCATTGCGGAGAGGGGAACAAGGCCAACGATCTCGCTTCCGGTGACCACTCCCCCAAGCTTCTCGACCTCTTCCCGTGTGACCTCGTATGCCACGTGCAGCGGAGTTACCGATATGTCGGTGAGGTTCATCGTGACCTGTGACGTCCCATACTCCTCAATGTACCACCCAGTGGCCTTGCAGCAGTCCAGCCGGCCCTTTTCGTGGATCCTTTCACCCTTTTCGTCCCTTGCGAACTTCCAGTCCGGCGTGCGTGCGGGTCTGCCGCTGTCGCGGATGGCAAGGGCCACTTCCTTCGCTATCGAAGTGTCACGCGTGTTCACGTTCACGTTGTACGCGATGAGGAAGTTCCGCGCTCCGATCGTGCAGACGCCGGTCCGGGCAACGGCTTCGTTCCAGGCGTTGGGTCCGAAATCGGGTTTCCATTCCTCCCTGCCCAGTTTGTCCTTCAGAGCCTCGTACTCTCCGGCCCTGATGTCGGGCAGTTTGCACCTTTCCGGGCGTGAGGCCGCGAATTCGTACAGGTAGACCGGGATTCCGAGTTCGCTGCCCACCCTCTCCCCGAGCCGGCGGGCAAGCTGCACGCAGAGGTCCATGTCGACACCGCTCACGGGGACGAATGGGCACACGTCGGTGGCCCCGTGTCTGGGGTGGGCTCCCTTCTGTACCCTCATGTCTATGAGTTCCGCGGCTTTCGCCACCAGAAGGAAGGACGCCTCGACAACGGCATCGGGGTCTCCGGCGATTGTGATGACGGTACGGTTGGTGGCTGCTCCGGCATCGACATCAAGAACGGAGGCGCCCTTAACGGTCGATGCCGCTTTGGTCACTGCATCGATAACGGCGCGGTTCCGTCCCTCGGAAATGTTCGGCACGCATTCGACTATCCTGCGGGGCATCATTCCTCCATGAAGCTTCGGGGTTTTTCTTTTTGGCGTAATGGACTATGAAACATAGAACATGGGCATGCCGGCAACAACGATGGACCGCATCGCCCGTTGTCGGGAAGGGGGATTCATTTGCGCGGAATAGGGGTGGTGGAGGGTTTTTACGGAAAGCCCTATACGGTTGCGATGCGGCACGGCATCTTCCGTGCCCTGTCCGGTTGTGCCGAGCCGGTCTACCTTTACGCGCCAAAGGATGATCCCTTTCATCGCCGGGAGTGGAGGAAGCCGTACCCTTCCCGGAACTGGAGCGAGATCGAGGCGTCCATCTCACTGGCCTCCGAAACCGGAATAACGTTCTACTTCGGCCTGAGTCCCTGGAAGTTCGACATGGGTGAGTACGGTCTGGCCCGGGACAAGCTCTGCTCGGCAGCGGAAGCCGGAGCATCGGGCCTCTGCATCCTGTTCGACGACATACCCCAGGCCGCCTCTGCCGAACTGGCGGACATGCAGCTGACATTTGCCGAACGGGCCCTGTCGGGCCTCGACCTTCCGGTGATGCTTTGCCCCACGGTGTACTGCAGTGAGTTCCTCCGCGGGAATCCCGGAGCCTCAGCGTACCTCGAGTCCTGGAAGAAGGCTTTCGATACGCTGCAGGATGTCCTGTGGACAGGTGACGAAGTCGTGAGCCGGGAAATCGGCGACCTCGGCGAAGCATGCAGGCTTCTCGGGAAGGCCCCCGTGATATGGGACAACCTTCTTGCCGACGACTACTGCCTGAGAAGGGTTTACCTGGGTTCATTGAACGGTCGTGTGCCCACAGGGACACCGGTCCTTCTGAACCCCTCCCGCATCTTTCCCGTAGCCCTTCACGGAGTCATGGAACTCGTGGCCGCCTCCACCGGAAGGCGCGAGTGGCCTGCCGAACTGGGTCCCCGGCTTCGGGGATGGGAGCTTCTTCGTGACTTCAACTACACACCCTGGAATCTCACCGGCACCGGGGAAGGGAAGCTGGGGATGATCGGGGAAGCCCTCTCGGGAGGTGAGACCGGCCCCTGCCTTGAGTGGCTTGAACCCGCTCTGTCCGACATGGAGGAATTGGCGGACTCGGTGGGTTCAATACCCGGAGGCTGGGACCTGTATCCTTTCGTAAGGGACATGTGGAGAACGCTTTCCATCCTGCGGAAGTCCCTGTCACAGGACGGACCCTCTGCCCGAAGCGCCATGCTTCACTATCTTATGCACCGGAGGCTTCCCTACGAGAACCCACTGGCCGCAATTGCGGCCCATCCGCTGGAGGATCGGGCTTGAGCTTGAAAGTGATACTTGCCGGTTTCAACACCGACCGAGAGAATCCCGCTTCCACCCCCGAAACCCTGAGCGCCGCCTACGCCAGGATCAGCCGCGACCCTTCACCGGTCAACGAACTGCGGGCCATGTCCGCCAGGGAGGTTGAAACCGCCAGGGAATCCAACAGGCGAATCGTCTTCGACTACGGTCACGGCTCCGTGGCTGAGCACGCCGTCTTCAACCTGGATGTGCTGGGTGTTTCCCGGCTTGCCGTCGAAGCCCTGCAGTCGTTCAGGCTGGCCAGCTTTACGGAGAAGTCGCAAAGGTACATCAGGATAGGCGAGGACTGGCATCTGCCCTCCGGGATCGTTGACAGGGAATCCTGTACGTCCGTCGTCAGTGAGCTGTTCGATTCCTACGACAAACTTCTGAAGGACCTTGCGCGAGCCGGATTCGACAGGGGCACGGCAAGGGAGGATGCCAGGTACCTGCTTCCCCTGGCGGCCACGAGTCAGATGGGCATGACGGTGAACGCGCGTGAGCTTGAACACATGATCCGCAGATTGAGGGCGCATCCACTCGAGGAGGTCCGGGCGCTTGCCGATGCGCTGTTTGCAGCGGTGGAACCCGTCGCACCCTCACTGATGCTCTTCACGACTCCGTCGGCCATGGATGGCATCGCCCACCTGCAGCCGGCCCCCGTACCCGGATCGAAGGAAGTGGAGCTTCTTCATTGCGACGGCGACGAGAGGGTTGCGGCATGGCTCGGGAGGATCTTCGGGCAACACGACCCCCGCCGGCTTTTTGAAATGGCCTACGGGAACCTTGGTGTTCACGACGCTCTTCCGAGGGCCTGGGAGCTCTTCCGGGCCGACTTTTCCATCACCCTTTCTGCGACGGCCTACGCACAGATGAAAAGGCACAGGATGTGCACGCAGCTCGTGTCTGCATACGATACCAGGCTCGGTTTCACGATTCCTCCCTCGGTCCGGGAGGCCGGTTTCGAGGGATTCTTCACCAAAGCCGTCAAGTCAGCCGGGGACGCCGCGGACCGCCTTGGAACGCACTACCTTCTCACCAACGCCCACCGGCGTCAGATCATGCTCTCAATGAACGGAAGGGAATTCCATCACTTCTGCAGGCTCAGGGATGATGCCCACGCCCAGTGGGACATCAGGGGACTGGCCGGGGAGATGCTTTCACTGGCCTCGCGAAGGGCACCGCAGACCCTCGCCATGACCTGCGGCAAATCAAGGTGGACCGAGGTCAGCGGAAAACCTGTTACATGAACGGCGGATGCCGCCGGGCTGGGCCATGCCCCCCGGTTGCCGGCAGTGTCACGAGTCCCCGGCCGTTTCCCCTGGCATAGTAAGTTCTTCGGGTACAACGATGCTTGTAGCGGGTACTTCCCGGGTGTCGACGGACAGACCTTCCATCGTGTGCCAGGGCCCCGGCTTCGAATCAGCGGCCCTTACCCTGATGGAGAGATTCTCGTGGTATGACTGCCCGAGATCGCCTTCAGAGTTCCACTGAAAAGCTTCTCCGTAAAACCAGGGTGAGATCTCCAGCGTGGTTCCCCTCAGGTGCATGGTCTGCCATGAGCTCCCGCCGTCGGTGGAGTACTGGGCCTGGATCTGGATGATGTCTTCCTCGGGGTCTTCGACGGAGTATGTGAATGTGAAGAGTCCCTCCTCGTCGATATCGGGAGGGTCAAGGAGGATCGTTGGGGGTATGTTGTTGTCCACCTGGAATATCCTGGAGATTCCGCACTCCCCCGATCCACCCTGAAAGACCGGTATGACCCTTACCGCGACCTGTCTCTCATTGCCGTGCGGGATATCCAGATCGGTGTGCCAGACAAGCATTCCGGGATTGCGCGTGAAGCTTCGGGTCTCGACCCAGGAATAGCCGGCATCGAGCGAGTAGAAAAGGCGGAGGCTGGATACGGATGCCGGGGTTACGCTGAAGGGGATCGTGACATCACCGGAGACCCTTGTCGCGATCTCCCCGATGGTGACCACAGGGGAGTTGGAACCGCCGTAGCCGCCTGAGTTCGCGGGGTCGGCGAGGGGCAGAGGCCAAAGACCCACTGCAGTTTGTGGAGAATGGAGGGAGTACGCGGCGAGGCTCCCTCCGCGCCCGAGGACCACAAGTTCACCCAGGCCGTCACCGTCAAGGTCTCCCGCAACCGGTGAACATGCCACACCGCCGGGGTGCTGGAATGGAAAACCGTTCATAGACTCGCCTTCCGCGTTCCAGGCGTGAATCATTCCCCCCTCGGTTGCTGCAAGGACCGCGATGCCTGACTGCGTGGCGATCACGATGGGCTGAAAGGCCGCCGACTCGGTCTTGACCGGCCAGCGCCAGCTTTCGGCAAGGCTTCCATCCCCGTTGACAAGGTACACCAGGCTGTCAACAGTGGAAAGGGCCGCCTGGGGAGAGGAAGCGGCTGGGTTTATCATTCCGACCGCAACCGAGCCCCACACCGGCCTGTCGCTGAGGTAATAGGGCCATCCATCCTGCTGTCTGCCGTTGACGCTGAAGAGGTTGAACCTTCTGTTCTGGCAGGCGAAGATAATGTCAGCCTGACCGTTGGAGTTCAGATCACCCGACACGGGATTGCTGCCAACCGGAAGTGGCAGTGTAATGGGCCATCCGGGAAGTGGAGCACCCCCGAAATCAAGAACCGTGAGAACCGAACTGCTGAGGGCACATACAAGCCCCTTGCCGGTTTCGCCCCCAAGACTGACCTGCGTGGGCTGCCAGAGCAGTTGTGAAGAAAGGTCTACGGGCCAGCCCGGCACAAGCCCGCCGTCGGTTCTGATCAGCCATACCAGGCCATCGCTGGTTCCGAAGGCGATCTCGTACGCATCGTCGCAGTTCAGATCGACGATCGACACTCCCGTGACGATGCTTGAACCGGTGTTAACAGGCCAGCCCGGTGCTTCGTTCCCGTTGAGGTAGGCAAGGTGGGCGAAGCCGGCATTGTCCGCATAGGCAATGAGGGTGGTTCCGTTGGCGGCCCTTGCCGCGGCTGGACGCCAGATAACGCCGGCACCAGAGGAAAGAGGAAAACCTGGCAGGGTGACTCCGCCGTTCGACCAGCCACCCAGGCCGGAGTTGCCGAGGGGTATGAGAATGCACTGTCCCCCGGTGCCGTCGGGCACCAATTGCGGACCCACCCTGGGAGTGGTGTTCAGCTGTATCTCCCATTCGGGAGAGATACTGCTCAGGGCCAGAAAAAGAATAGTAAAAACCACTGCAGTCAGTACCTGCTCTCTTAGTCCTTCAGCATTCATTTGGGCAAAAACCGGTGCCCGAAGAATAAAACCAGTATCCCTTCCGGTCAAATACGTTCCATATGGTTGACCGGGGAACAATCCTTACCGATATTTACTATCAACACATCAAAGCGAATGCTAGCTTTTCTGATGATTGGGCAAGCCTAACTTACCTGGTCTGGAGGGGCCGGAAGGAGTCATATGCGGCTTACATTGCTGTTCCTGCCGGTCGTGGCATTGATGCTTCAGGCAGCTTCGGTTCCGTTCGCCTACGAGGGGGTCCTCAACTCCCCCAATGCTTACATTCTCCAGCACACCGAGATCGGTGTCGGTTTCGGAGCCACGACTTTCAGCATGGAGGATTCGACAGGCACCGCACAGAGCGAGATCATAACGGCAGGACACATCAATTTCGGCATACTCGGCTACGGTCAGATCGGCATGTCGTACCTTGGCGACGGCGGTCTGGTTGCCAACCTGAAGGTCATGGTCCTCCGGGAGGGTATCGACGTTCCGGCCTTTGCCATTGGCTGCGAGAACATGTTCGCGCCCGAGAGGGTCGACGTGTATCAGGACGACCCGGGAGTTCCGGATTCCACAGGTTTCATCACGGGGCTCTGGGATGAAGAGGGATTCTACAACTACGACCATGCCCAGAACTGGTCCGCGTACGGTGTGGCATCGAAGAGCATGCGTTACCTTCTGGGCATTCCGGTCACCGTGAGCCTGGGCATCGGTGTGGGCCGTTTCGTGGGGGTCATCGAAGACGGCGGGGCCATGAACATCGGAAGCGCCGTAGCCCACGGTCTTTTCGGCTCGATCGTCTGGGATCCCAGCAGCAAGGTTTCCATCGCGATTGAGCAGGACGGAAAGGATTTCAACCTGGGTTTCTCCTACGACATCAATCGTTACGTAACCCTGAATCTTGCCGCTGCCGAGTTCGAGATGGCAATGTTTCCGCCCGAGGGGCAGAATTTCCAGGATCCCTGCCAGAACCCCAAGTTCACGATTGCGGTTTCATCAAGGATCGGACCCTTGGTGGGAGGTGGCAGCGAGCTTGAAAGGGAGCAGCAGCGCATTGCCAGAGCCAGGGCAAGGCTTGAAGAGCTCGAGGCCAGGAGAAGGGCCGCCGAGGCAGAGCTCCAGAGACTCCGTGATCTTCTCGACGAGAGCAGGTAGGTTCGGGCATGGCCTTTTTCCGCATGCACATCTTTCTTCTTGTTGTCTCGGCCGTTCTCGGTTGTCTTCCACTGACCGCGTCGGCCCAGCCCCCGGCGGAGGTCTCCCCTGAAACCGCCCTCCAGTTGCAGCGGGCACAGGAGGAGATCAGACAGCTCGAGGTTCAGATAGCCCAGGAGGAAGAGCGGCTTAGCCGTATCGAGAACGAGCTTCTTGACCTCAGGCGCCAGAGGGCGATGCTGGCAAGCGCCCAATCGGCATTCGAGCTGGGGGAGGAACTTTACACATCGGGGTCCATCGTCTGGGCGAGAGACGCGTTCGAAGCTGTCATAAACAATTTCAGCCGCTCCGAGTTCACCGATCCCTCATACTTCCGGCTGCAGCTGATCGCCTTTGAACTGCAGGATTTCGATGCGGCGCTGAGCTACCACGATCAGCTCGTGTCTTCCGCTCCCGGGTTCGAATTCATGGAGATGAGCCTGATCGTGGCGGGGCTTTCCGAGTACAACCTGGGAAGGTTTCCGCAAGCCCGGACCAAGTTCGCCCGGATCATCCCGACAGGGTCCAACGGTCCCCTTGCGACCTACCTGTCAGCCGTTGCCCTGGTTGCCGAGGGGGACAACGCCGGCGCCATGGTTCAGCTTCAGACCGTCATAGACAACGCCGGCCGTCAGAATGCAGCCATCGCCGAGAGGGCAAGGATCGCCATTGCCCAGATACTTGTCGAGGAGGGCAACTACGACGAGGCAGTAAGGCAGTACTCAAGGGTTTCCCCATTCAGCGCCTACTACGATGTCGCCATGTTGGGCAAGGTCTGGACCCTGATGCGCCAGGAGAAGTACCAGGAAGCCTTCTCACTGGCTGACCGTGTCATCGAGGAGGTTCCGGGTTCCGAACTCAGAAGCGAGTTCGAACTGGCGATGGCCAACTGCGCGCTTGGCGCGCAGGACATCGACATCGCGGTCGGCCGCTACCGGGAACTCATGAACCAGTACCGCCAGACCGATGAGCAGTACGACAGATTCCTCGGCATCGACAGCGATCAGATGCAGCAGTACCAGGCCGAACGCGAGCGCCTGGAGCGCACGCGTATCGGACTCGCCGAAATGAAGGAAGAGGCCTATGTCCAGGGAGACATGGAACTGGTGGCCGTCATTGAATCCGAAGAGGCCTCCATCCGGGACCTTCTGATCGAGATAAGCACCATGGAGGCCGCTCTGTCCATGCCATCCTCCATGGACACCGAGACCATGCGCCAGGAACTGAACCGCCTTATCGCCTCCTCCAGGGCCAACACCGAGATACTCGCACTTTCCGTGAACGAGGCCATGGGCGTGGCTGCCTTCTCCGGCACCGAGGCCGACAGGCAGAACCTCGGGCAGCTCGAGGGCGAGGTCAGCCGTATCCGGCTTGCCCTTCAGGACCTGGCCAGCAAGATGGAGTCGGGCATGGCCGGCGATCACGACTGGATTCAGGAAACCCAGTACGGCATAGCCATTGCCACCTTCATTGAGCGGGAGCTCAAGCGGGATTCCCTCAACTACCTGGGATCCTATTACCAGGCCAGGATCGAAGACGCCTACGCTGAGGGGGATTCGTCCAGAGCTGCGGCTCTGGGAGACCAGAGACGCCAGGAGACCACCGCGATCCAGCAGCGGATAGACGCCAAGGCTGTCGAGTGCGCGAACTATTTCGAGGAGTACCTTGCGATGTTCCCCGAAAGCAGGTTCACGGCCGACATCCTTGTCCGGCTTGCCCAGCTCTACTACGACATAGACAAGAACACGTATCTGGACAGGATCGCTGCCTCGGGCGGCGAATTCGTCCCTATGGACTACAGCCGCACCATCGACCTTTACCAGCGGGTGCTGAACCAGTATCCCGAGAGTGAGGTCGAAGATGTGGCCCTCTACTCCCTGGGATATGCCCTGAGCGAGATGGGTGACCTTCCGGGAGCAATAGCCAGCTACCGCAGGCTGCTGGCACAGTACCCCCAGAGCCCGCTGGCCGCGGAAACCTACGTCAGGGCGGGTGACCACTACTTCGACAGCTTTGTTTTCGACAGCGCACTCACCTACTACGATCGGGTCCTTGACCACCCTGAAGCCAACTCGACGGTCTACCAATTCGGCCTCTACAAACTGGGATGGACTCACTATCTCCTGAACAACTACACCTCGTCCATCGCTGTTTTCGCATACCTGATCCAGGACACGGAGAAGATGGAGGAGTTCGGTCTGGGAAGGGGCTCGGCCATGGCGGACGAAGCCATGGAGTACATAGCCCACAGTTTCATGGAGCAACCCGGAGGGGCTTCCGTCCAGCTCGCATCGAATTTCCTCGACGCATTCAACCGGCCCCATGTGACAGCTTCCGTCCTCAAGAGAATGGGTGACTTCTACATCGAGCAGGGTTACTGGCCCGAGGCGATTCAGTCCTACACGGCTCTTCTCAGCAGGGATCCCTTCAGCTCTGAAGCACCGTTCATACAGGCAAGGATAGCCGCCGCCCACGAGGGCGCCGGCGATATGCAGCTTGCCGTTCAGGCCCGTGAAACCCTTGTGGAAAGGTACGGCAGCAGCGGCGACTGGGCGATGCAGATGGGCGACTCTTCACAGTTCGCCCAGGTTGACTCAATAAGGGCGGCAGCGCTCGAACAGGCCATCAACTACCATCTGTCGACGTCGGCACAGATACCCGAGGGTCAGGCCGGCAGGAACGAGCACTATCAGAACCTCATCTCAAGGCTGCAGACCTACCTTGCCGAGTATGGTGACAGAAGGGTGGCCTACGACTACACGTTCTATCTGGGAGACGCCCACTACGCCATTGGCAACTTCCTGATGGCGGGCGACGCATACCTTGAAGTTGCCTACGACAGCTCCAGCACCCAGAAGCAGGAGACGGCCCTTGGCAACGCATTCACATCATACTTCAGCGCCTACACCCAGGGCGCCGTACCTGACAGCGCAGCCCTCAGGGACAAGCTCAAGGAGACGGCGTATTTCTACACACGGAACTACCCGGCGGGTGAGTATGCCGACCAGTTCCTCTTCGCGACGGCCGGCAGCTACTACAACGCAAACGACTACGTGAACGCAAGGGAAGTGTATTCCCGGATCTACAACGAGTATCCCAGGTCACAGTACATTGCCCGGTCTGCCCGGTATGTTGCGGCGTCCTACGAAGCCCAGCAGCTGTACAGCGATGCAGAGCTCTGGTACGGAAGGGCTTCCGATGCCGCTTCGCTCTCGGGAGAGGACCTTGGTGAAGACTTCGACCTTCTGGCCGCAAGCGCCGCCTACCGCGACGCAGAGACACTGGCCGCCAGCGAGGACGTAGGCACGCTTCTGGCCGCGGCCGCAAGGTTCGAAGAATCCGCGAGGGCCCACCCCGAAACAGACGTGGCGCCGACCGCCCTCTACGACGCAGGTGAGACCTACGGCAAGGCGGGTGACATAACAAGCGCCATCAGGGTGTTCACCGACCTGGCCAACCGCTATCCCGATAACCCGCTGTCGCCCCAGGGCCTCCTCAGAGCCGCATTCCTCGCCCGGGAGGCCGAGGACTTCATAAGGGCCGGCGACACCTATCTCGAAGCGTACAACCGCTATCCAACCGCAGAGGGAATGGCCAGCGCAATCTACTCTTCTGCGCTGAGCTATGAGGAGGGCGGCAACACCGGCCGCGCCATGGAAGTCTACGACAGGATAATCAGGGAGAGAAGCGGTTCACCTGAGATCATGATCATCGCCATGGGCAAATACGGAGACTATCTGTACGACAGAATGGACTTTCAGGGTGCGAGACAGATGTACCAGGACTGCATCAACACGTACGACAGCTACAGGGAGGGTCCCGCCTCCCACCCCGCAAGGGCCGCGTTCAGAATCGGCGAGATGTCGAGAGCCGTTTACGACGCAGTTTCGGTTGTCAGCACCGAAACGGCAACGCAGAAGACACAGCTCAAGGTCGAGGTGGAGAACTGGTACGCGAAATCCCTTACATACAATGTCGATACATGGTTCATGGCATCCTGCGCCAGGGCCGGCGAGCTGTTTGAAGACTACGCAAACGCCATCGCATTCATGCCGCCTCCGCCGGGTCTTGATGAAGCAGCTATAGAGGAGTTCTACAATCAGCTCTACATCCAGATCTACGAGCCCAACATGCAGAACGCCACAAACGTTTACACAACCGCCATCCAGAAGGCCGTTTCAGCGGGCGTCACCAACGAATGGGTCGAGCGCGCCGCCAGGAACCTCGAGCTTATGGCTCCGGGGAGCGTTGCGGCCCTCGGTCTTCCCGGCTATGGCAGCGCACCCGAACCAACCCCTGAGCAGGTCGCTCCGGAAGGCGGTGGTGGTCAGTGAGGTTCTCATACATTGTCCTGCTGCTGCTTTTTGTGCTTCAATCGTTCGGCCAGACCACTCCCGGCGGGGCAAGGCTCGAGGGCGGCAGGCTGATCCTCGAGGAGATAACCATCCTTGGTGAGCTCAGAACTCCGCAGGCGCTGTTCCTCATGCTCAAGTCCACCCCGAACCTCAGCAATGTGCTTCTTGACAGAAGCTTTCTTGAGGACGTCGTCAGACCGATATACCCGGGTGCCTTCGCAACCGAAACGAGCTTCATGGTGGATGGCTCACGGGGGCAACCCCTTCCGAAATGGGCCAGGTACGGTTCCGTTGCGGTGCTTGGCGGCCTAAGCGCGTACAGCTATGCTAGCGATAATTCCGAGTCGGGCCTGATCTTTGGGGTGATGGCCGGCATGGATCTTTTAGGTAACCTGCTCTACGATTTCATAGGTCAATGAGCACCTTGAGAGGAGAAACCCAGATGCGCCTTACCCTGTTCGCCCTGCTGGTTGTGATGTTCGTGCCGACGATGGTTCTCGCCCAGCCAGAGAACCCCGAAACCGGCGACAGCCTGCAGGCGGCTGAGGTGGATTCCACAGCCACACCGGATTCCGTAGTGACCACAGCGGAAGAAATCCTTCCCGACTCCACCATTGAAGCTGAACCAATCGAAGAAACACAGCCCGAGGAAGTACGGGGAGGGTTTTTCAGCGGATTCGCGAAGTTTTTCCGGGAAGGTGGCTTCGCCATGTGGGCCATCCTTCTGTTCTTCTTCGTGGGCATCGTGATCTGCATCGAGAGGGTGATGTTCCTTTTCGGAACCGCAGCCATCAAACCGGAACTCTTCATGGCCAGGATCGCCGATCTCATCCGCAAGGGCAGCATCGAGGGCGCCATTGCCGAAACAACCCGTCAGAAGGCGCCGCTTTCCAGGATCATCGAAGCAGCCCTGCGGAATTACCGAGGTACGGAAAGGGACATTCAGAACGCGGTTGACGAAATGGCCCTCGCCGAGCTGCCCAGGGTGAATGCCCGAATAAGCTACCTCGCAATGCTTGCAAACGTGTCGACAATGGTGGGGCTGCTGGGAACGATCTTCGGTCTCATCGCCGCCTTCGCTGCCGTTGCCGCAGCCGACCCCGAGCAGAAAAGCATCATGCTCGCCAACGGTATCTCCATGGCAATGAACACCACGGCGTTCGGTCTCGTGAGCGCGATACCGCTGCTCATCATCCACTCGATCCTCACTTCAAGGGCTGACAAACTGGTCGACCAGATCGACAGGTACAGCGTCATGGTCATGAACATGCTCGCAGCCTCCAGGAAGGGTGACTGATGGCAAAGGCCGCATCCGGAAGAAGCAGGCGGATCAGGCACGAATCCGAACTTGACATGCTTCCGGTGATGAACCTCTTCTGCTGCATCATTCCCTTCCTCCTTCTGAGCGCCAGCTTCCTGGAGATTACGGTCATCGGGATGAGCGGCACCGAGGGTGTGACCTCCGGCGGAGCCGGGGCCACTGCAAACCTCATGCGCTCCGAGGAGGACAGGCTTCAACCCAAGATCATCATCACGGAAGAGGAGATGTTCATCGGCACCGCCGCCGGGACCATTCATGTCAGCTACTCTTTCCAGGAACAGCGTGACACGAACGACGACGGGGTATACGACACGCAGGTCACGAACTTTCACTGGGACTCGCTCGCGATGAAGGTCGAGGAGGCTCATAAGGTCCTTTCCGAGGCCTACCCCCAGATAACCTTCCGCAAGATCGTGATCCTGACCGTCGAAGAGACCCGCTATGAAAGCATCATCAAAGCAATTGACATCGCCGCTGTCGCCGGTTTTGACCAGCCCGGCCTTCAGGTTGCACCATCCGCATCGGTCGCCAGCGCCATGGGAAGTCCGCGATGAGCGCGCCATCCAAAAGGCGGGTTCCACTTCTGCTCGGTTCGGGGAAGTCCAAGGCCGTATCCAGGGCGGGTGACAGGAAGGCCGTACTCAACCTGACCTCCATGATCGACATGTTCACCATTCTTGTGGTCTTCCTTCTGATGAGCTACTCAGCCGAGGGCGCCCTTGTTACGATCAGCGATGCCCTCACCCTGCCCAAGGCTCATTCCGAGCAGGGTATCCAGATGAAACTCGAGATACAGGTCAACAGACAGGTCATCGTGGTCGACGGAGACCCTATCGTTGCGGTTGATGCCGCCATCCTTTCCACCGGTGGGTCGATCCCCGCCCTTGTCACCCGGCTGAAGGACCACATGGAATACGCAAGGAACGTCCGGGGTACCATCACCGAGGAAGAGATGAAGATCAACATCCAGGGTGACCAGGAGATTCCGGCGCTTCTTCTTCAGAGGGTCATGGCAAGTTGCTCCGAAGCGGGTTTCATGAGCCAGAACCTCGCGGTCATCAAGGTGGAAGGCAACGGTGAGGAGGAATGATGGCCCAGGCTGCTGAAGAAAGGAAAGTTCTTGCCATTGCCGTCATGCGTGACGGCAAGGTGGTGAACAAGATGCTTCCGGGGTCCGCTCCCGTGAGGCTGGGCTCGGGCTACAACAACAGCATCGTCGCAGAAGCTCCGGGCATTCCCGATTCGATGGAGTTCATCCGCCCCGGCACCGAGCGTGACATGTGGGAACTCCGGCTGTCCGACAGCATGGAGGCAGTGATCACTTCCGCCGACGGGTCGAAACTCAAGTTCAGCGATCTGAAGGGGCTTGGCATCTTTTCCACCGATCCGGAAGGCAATTTCGTACTGAACCTTCGCTACGGCGATCAGGGAGCGGTAAACGCCGGCCCGTTCGTGATCCATTTCGGATTCATCGTACCGCCGGCCAAACCCGTGACCGAGAAGAAGCCGGTGAGGAAGAAGGAGCCCGAGAAGCCCGTAATCGAGGAGAAGGCCGATCCCAGAAGACTGAAGATCACCGTCGAGGGACCGGACGGCCGAAAGGACATCTGGCCAAACGCGGGCATAATGACGATTGGTGAAGCCGATTACAACACGGTTTCAGTGAAGCATGCCGGCCTTCCGAAGATCCATACCTTGCTTGAACCATCGGGCAACCGTTACGTTCTCAACCTGCTTCCCGAGATCAAGGGCGGCGTCGAGGTAAAGGGAAGCGTCATTCCCTTCAGCACGCTCATCGAACGCAGGATGATACGACAGGAGAAGGAAGGCGCCCCCTACATCTGGGAGTTCGACAAGAGCGTTCAGGGTGTTTTCTCCGTCAGCGGCGTCGAAGTTTTCTTCGGATTCGCCGATCCACCGCCGGAGATCATAAGACCAAAGGCCGAATCCCGCCCCGAGATCAAGGTGGAAAGGGCGAAACCTGCCGTTTACGACTGGCAGACATTCGCGACCCGTCCCCATGAGGAGACGGCTTTCGAGGAAACCACCACCGAGAACCAGAAGTTCAAGGTCATGGTCGGTGTGGGCCTTGCGATTGCCCTTCTCCTCGGGGCAGTGACCGACCGTCTCATTGTGGTGGTGAAGGAATCGAAGGCCCAGATACTCAGAAGGGCGCCCAGCGCAAGGGTTGCCTCACTGGCTGAAACCCCTCCTCCGACCGATGAGATCGGTGTCGGTGAAGAGATAATCAGCGACATGCCCTCCACCGAGGTGGCAAACGCCGGCGGCGGCGCACCCACGGAAGGGCCTTCGGGTCCCGTGGGCGCAGCGGCTGGAGCTTCCGCCGCGGAAGACGTCCTGCAGAGCATAGGTTTTGCAGCCTACGGCACCGGGGCTGCGGGAGGCGGCGCAGGGTTCATTGGCGACCTTCAAAGCGCTGCTTCCAGCGGCATCGGTCTGGCATCGGGCACAGCCGGTCAGGCTCTCGTTGCCGGCGCCGGCGGCGGAGGTTCCGGCGGTATTACCGGTCTTGTCGGTTCGGGTGGCGGTGTGGCAACCAGCGCGGAGACCGTCAGTTCAAGCCAGATGCAGGCGGTGCACCAGGCTGCGCAGGTCACGTTCACGGCCAGCGCTTCGGGTGAAGCCATCGATCTCGGCTACAGGAACATGTCCGAGATCAGACAAAGGCTGAATGTGATGAAGATGCGCATCCAGACCGCTTACGAGGGCCTTCTCAGAAGCGACCCCAGCGCCGGCGGCAGGATCAGCATCAGTTTCGCGATCACTCCCAGCGGATCAGTTACCGCTGTCTCAGTGAGCTGCCCCGGTTCGCTCGCCAGCCTTCAGGCCACCGTAACAAGCGCGGTGAACAGCCTGAATTTCGGACCTGCGCCGGAACAGACGTCAAACCTCCCGGTAACGGTGCCTGTTAATCTGGTACCACCGCAATAGCTTTGAGTTGATCCGGGCGGCGCTTCCGGCCCGCCCGGATCACCCGGACCCCGTCCTTCCCTGTCACTCCGGTAAGGGATGATCCAATAGAAAACACCAAGGCAAAAACCTACCTGGCGGACAGGAGCGTGGGCTGGCCGCTGCTCGGCGCAAGCCTTGCCGCCACAACGATCGGCGGAACCTCCACCGTGGTTCTGGCTGCATACGTCATGACTCACGGCCTTTCCGGGCTGTGGCTGGACATTCCGCTCGGGCTGTCCCTTCTTGTCCCGGGTTTTTTCCTGGCGGGCAGGGTCCGCGCCACTGGGGCGTTCTCCATCGCAGGGATAGCACGAAAGAAGTACGGAAGCACCTTCGGAACCATCGCATCGGTTCTGGTCCTGATGGCCGAGCTGGCATGGTTCGCGCTCCTCACCCTTGCCGGCTCCTCACTTTTTCAGGGCATGACCGGGCTTTCCCACCCTTGTTCAATCCTTTTGGTGGCTGCTGCATTCTCCGTCTACACCATAATCGGAGGCCAGAAGGCCGTGATATTCACCGACCTCTGGCAGCTGTGCCTTGTCCTCATTTTCGGTCTTGGCATTCCCGCAGTCATGGTTGCGATTCGGGGCGTGAACCCCGAACCAGGCATGCTGTCATTTCCGACAGGACCGGGAATGGGGTGGAGGGACGCCTTTGGCCTGCTCGTAATGATGGGGCTGCCCGGGCTTGTGGGTGGCGATGTGTACGGCAGGCTGCTTTCCGCGAAGACACCCCGCGATGCCTCGCGTGCTTCGGTCATGGCCGGGCTCATCAAGCTTCTTGCCGCGGGATGCGTGGCCGTGATCGCCCTTGGTGGAAGGGGAAGCCTCGATGAAACGTTGCGTACGGTTCTTTCCCCTGTGCTTTACAACGCAGCCGTGTTCGGGATACTCATGGCCGTAATGTCCAGTGCGGACAGCGTGCTTCTCACGGGGGCGACCGTTCTCCATACCGACCTGATCCCCGGAATGAAGGCATCACCCCGTTATGCGGCAACACTCGTGGCTGTTGCGGGAACGGCCCTGGCCCTTGCGGCGGGGAATGTGGTGGCCGTGATGCAGTGGTCCTACACGGTTTTCAGCGCCGGCGCACCGCTGCCCCTTCTGGCGGCACTTCTTCTGAAACGCACACCGCCGTCCCTCGCGGCCAACCTGTCCATTATTATCGGAGGAGGAACCGCAGCCCTGCTGAAACTGCTCGGGAATCCCGATGCGTTCCTTATCGGTCTCGGGGCTTCACTGTGCATTCTTGCATCAGGAATACTTGCAACAAGCGGCAGGAGACGATCATGAAGAGAATTCTGTTGACCGGAACGTTTGTTCTGCTTTTGTGTTCATGCGGGAACCCAGGGCCTGTGGCTCAGGCAGATGTGGAGGGGGTATGGAAGGGTGGGCTGACGGTAGCCGGCAACACCCTTGATGTAACGGTTCAACTCTCGCAGTCTGACAGCGCTTTCTCGGGGAGCATCGAGATACCGGTTCAGAACGCAAGGGGGCTCGAACTGGCAGACCTCGACGTCCGTGGTGACAGCGTGTTCTTCTCGATTCCCTCCGGGCTTGGCAGGGCAGACTTTCTGGGAACGGTGCGCGGCGACAGCATGAGCGGAGCTTTCATTCAGTCAGGCTACACCGGTTCCTTCGCTCTTCTGAGAACATCGCGTGACATTCCCCGGAGCGTGTCCACGGGCGAGGAAGTGATTATTCCGGGGGATGGCTGCGAACTGGCCGGAACACTCGACCTGCCACAGGGAGAACCCCCTTTCCCGTGCGTTTTCCTGCTCACTGGCAGCGGTCAGCAGGACAGGGATGAGTACGTGATGGGATTCCCGGTCTTTGCCGTTCTGAGCGGACACCTTACCGGTGCCGGACTTGCGGTCCTCCGGTGCGATGACAGGGGAGTTGGCGGGTCAACCGGTGGAATGGAAGCCTTCAACGACTCGGTGCTGCTCTACGAGGCAAACCTGATGCTGGACTTCCTTCGACAGGATGGGCGGATAGATCCGTCACGCATCGGTGTGCTTGGACACAGCGAGGGTTCCAGCACCGCTTTCGCCCTGGCGGCCGGTCGTCCGTCCGATATCGCCTTCGTGGTGAGCATGGCCGGCCCCGCTCTCGACGGGTACAGGACCATCCTTGCCCAGCAGGAGGCCATACTGCGGAGTCAGGGGTTCCCCGAGGAGGAGATCGTCCGCAGGCAGGCCATTCAGACCGAGATCATGGACGCGGTTCTTTCGGGGGCGGACAGGACCGAGCTCGAAGCGATACTGGACCGGCAGTTCCGGTCGGAGTTCAACGGGCTCACCGAAGAAGAGCTTGCGATGATGGGCGACGTGGAAGGGCAGATCCGCATGATGGTGGATCAGGCCCTTGCTCAGGTGACATCGGAGTGGTTCAAAAGCTTCCTGGTAAACGATCCTGCGGTCAGCATCAGGTCAGTCGCATGCCCCGTCCTGGTCCTCAGCGGAGGGAAGGACATACAGGTTCCCGGGGATCTCAACCTGCCTTTTATGGAACGCGCCCTCGAGGACAACCCCGACCACGAGATAGTGGTATTCGCCGATGCCAACCACCTGTTCCAGAACTCGGTGACCGGAGCGGTGGAGGAGTACGCCACCCTCGAACCCGAATTCATTGATGGTTTTCCCGAAGCAGTGACTGGCTGGATCAGTGAGAGGGTGTTTTAGAACATCCGACCAAGAAAGGTGTACCAATCCCGCGAGCCGGTAAGGAGCACGCCGGCCTGGTCGAGCAGTTCGGGGTCACTGTTTTCGAGATAGAGCCCGCATAGTCTTCCAACCTGGCTCTCTCTGAGAGTGACAGGCAGGGCATCGTACTCCGCCTGGCTTCCGTGCGCCAGTGCGTAGAATGCCAATGCGAGGGCGTTCCACCCCTCGGATCGTTCAGGGCATGGACTCAACTGCCTCCCTGACCCCGGCTGCCTCGTCCGAACAGTCCACCGAGTCCAGGAGCGTGGCGAGTTCCCCAAGTGCCGCAACGTATTCGTCGCGGGTTATGGAAAGACCATCAGGGTAACCATTCAGCGCCACCTGATGGAGGGGTTCGCCGCTCAGGTTGAAACCCGCGTCGTAAATGTCCTCGAGCCATTCCATCGCATCTTCCGGGGACATTCCGGCGTTTGTCCGCGCTCTCACACCCGACACGCCGGATACGAGAAGGACCACGCACATCTCCCTGCCCAGAGGATTGGACCCCGGGTAGAAGACCGACCATGCCTCTTCCAGAACACCATCGTGGTCATCGTTCCTATAGAGTTGAACCATCCGTTGCAGCGCCTCGCCGTAATAGTCGTGATAAGTCCCGCTGATGAGCCCGAGTTCGAAATCTTCGCCGACACTGTACTCGGCCGTGTAATAGTTGGCGGTGAACGGGTACTGTGAGTAGACCGTGAGAATGCCCGAGTCGGGGTCGTACGTGGCCGAAGACTTGGCGATGTTGAACATTCCAGGGAACTCGGCGTATCCGGAGATGAGTTCGGAGCCTTTTGAAAGGGCAATCGATGTTACGGTGGTGAATTCCAGTACGACCAGGTCAACGGGTCCCTCCTCCGGAGGGAAGCCTTCGACCGGAAGCATCACCGAGTAGTCAACAACCATGAGCATGCAGAGAAGAAGGATCATCATTTCGTCCTTTCCCCGGTTCGAAGTGCCAGAAGCCTGTCTCGAAGCTCCCTGGCCGCCCTCTCCGCCTGGGCGTAGATTTCGGGGGCCTTGTGGAACTCCAGAAGGTCGACATTGGATATGTCCGGTTCGATGTAGATCGAAGGAGGGCATTTCGTGAGCTTTTCAGCGATGATGGTGCGCTGCATTATGTCGAATGTCTCCAGAACGGCGCGCAAGGCAGTGGGAGACTTCTGACCCTCCTTCTTCTCAAGCCGTCCCATCACGTTCACCGCTATCACCAGGTCGCAGTCATCGAGGATGTCGTGCGGAACGGGGTTGACGCATCCGCCGTCGATGAGGGTAATGCCGTCCATGTGAACCGGGGAGAAGACCCCGGGCAGACCCATGCTGGCTTTGATTGCCTTCAGAAGGTCGCCCTCCTTGAAAACCACCTGTGCGGAGTTCCAGAAATCCGTGGCGACCACCCTCAGGGGGATCTCGAGCTTTCCGAATGTTTTCGTCAGTATCTGGCGGTAAAGGAATTCGACGAAGGCATCACCCTTGAAAAGGGCGTTGCCGAGAAAGTCGATGTCCAGAAGCCTGATCCAGGCCAGGGCGTCCTTCCTTGCCAGTATCTCCCTTAGGGTGTCTCCGTCCTTTATCAGCATGCGGTCGGTTCCCTCGCGGATGGCCAGGCCCGTCACACCTGAAGCGTAGATTGCTCCCATTACGGCCCCTATGCTGGTGCCTGCGATGCAGTGGGGCCTTATCCCCAGTTCGTCCAGCACCTGCAGCATGGGGATGTGGGCAAGCCCCCTGGCTCCGCCGCCACCGAGCGCCAGCCCGATCTTCAGATCAGGGTGCTCCTTCCGCCCCACCTGAGCCATCCTCCGCGTCAGTCCTGAAGCGGTCGAGCTGTTCCTGAAGGTAGGAGTTGCCCGGGTCGAGCTCAAGAGCCCTCGAGCCCCATTGCACGGCCTCATCTTTCCGGTCGAGACGGTAAAGGACCTCCGCAACGGTGTCCATGATGTTCGCGTCATCAGGTTCTGAGGCGCTTGCCTCGAGCGCCAGGGCCAGGGCCCGCTCCAGATCGAGACCGGCCATGGCCATCGACCATGCCATGGAGTTCTGCATCCATGCCTCGTCGTAGTCCTGCGTTGACATCCTGGAGAGGACCGCCAGGGCGCGTTCCCCTTCGTAAATCAAAAGCATGTTCAGCGGTTCCCACCAGCGGAAGTAGAGCCTTCGGAGTTCCGTAACCGCCTCGGGGTTGTCGGAGACCTGGATGTCGACCAGAAGGTCGGTTGCGCCCTGGTGCCCCCCGTTTTCCCTCACCACGAGGATCGCGGCGGACTGCCTGCCGCGGCTGTCCCCCCCCGCATCCTCCCCCGCCTTCAGGGCCTCGAGAAGCCTGTATGCCAGGATCTCGCCCTCGGTGGCAAGGTATGTCCGTTCCATTGCTTCCACGACTTCGGGACCGGTGAGGATGTTTCCCTGGATCGCGTAGCCCTGACCTGTAACTCCGCCGGCCCAGAACATTGTTTCGGTGCCGGTGAACGACGCCGAGTTGCCCCGGGAATCGACAACACCTATCTGGCGCTGGTCTGCAAGCGAGTCGGCCGAAGTCAGGGTCCGGATGACCTCTGAAGCCGACATCCCTTCGGAAAGAAGCCTGAGCCCCTCCGGACCATAGCCGAGGTTTGCCCAGGCCTGCGTGGCTATGGCACCTGCATTCGCCTTCGCCCACGGAACCATCTGGCCCACGAACGGAACCTTCGAGGCAACGGCAATTCCCCATTCACCGGTTTCAGGATCGTGGGCCACGATGGAAAAGGTTGAAACAAGAGCAAGGAGCAATGCGATCATCCCGCACCTCTCAATCCAGCAGGAGGAGGCTTCCCGCCATCACCGCCATGCCTGCCACAAGGCCGATTATGCAGAGGTGGTGCTCGCCGTGCTCCTCGGCGGTGGGAAGGAGCTCGTCGAGGCTTATGTAGACCATAATGCCCGCCACGCCCGACAACATCCAGCCAAGCACTCCTTCCGTGAAAAGGGTTCGGAAGAAGAAAAAGCCGATCAGAGCACCCAGGGGTTCGGAAAGACCGGAAAGAAAGGACCAGCGGAACGCCTTCCGCCTGCTTCCGGTGGCGCAGTAGATCGGGGCGCTTATGGCGATCCCCTCGGGTACGTTGTGGATGGCAATGGCCACTGCTATGGCAACACCCAGTCTGGGCTCCTGGAGGGCCACGGCAAAGGTTGCGAGGCCTTCGGGGAAGTTGTGGACAGCTATTGCGATCGCGCTGAACACCCCGAGCCTGTGGAGGTTTTTCCCGCAGATCGGGCTGTGCACCTCGTGCGGGTTTTCGAACTTGGGGACCATGAGGTCGATGATTGCCATGATCGCGATGCCCGCGAAGAATCCCGCAACCATCCTGAAGTCTGCGGCTCCGAGCGTGTTGCCCGCGGCCACGAAAGACTCGCGGGCCCCGGGAAGTATCTCCATGAAACTGACGTAGACCATGACACCGGCACTGAAGCCAAGGGCGGTGGCAAGGAATCTTGCGCTGGTGTGTCTGGAAAGGAAGGAAATGAGGCTGCCGATTCCTGTGGCAAGACCGGCAAAGGTAACCATTCCGAAGGCGGGCCAGAAATTGGTCATGTCCATGTGCTGCTCCCGGGTTGCTGAACACCCGAACATAAGAAAAACCCGGGGCCTTGGGCCCCGGGTCTTCCAAACCCGGATGGGTCTAGTACATGTCTCCCATGCCTCCGCCTCCGCCTCCCGGCATCGGCTTCTCGGGCTCGGGTATCTCCACCACTATGGCTTCGGTGGTGATCAGAAGGCCGGCAATGCTGGCGGCGTTCTGAAGGGCCGTACGGGTCACCTTGGTGGGGTCGACTATGCCGGCCTTGAACATGTCGACATACTCACCGGTGGCGACGTCGATGCCCCACGCGGTATCGAGGCCCCTGACCTTCTCAACCACGATGGCGCCCTCCATGCCGGCGTTGAACACCAGCTGGCGGACGGGCTCGGAGAGGGTCCTGCGGATGATCTCGGCGCCAACCTTCTCGTCCCCCTCGAGTTTGAGCGCGGCAACCGCGCCCTCGCACCGAATGAGCGAGGTTCCGCCGCCGGGGATGATACCCTCTTCAACGGCGGCCCTGGTGGCGTGAAGGGCATCTTCCACCCTTGCCTTCTTTTCCTTCATCTCGGTTTCGGTGGCTGCGCCCACGTTGATCCGGGCAACGCCGCCGGCCAGTTTGGCAAGCCTTTCCTGAAGCTTCTCGCGGTCGTAGTCGCTGGTGGTGTCTTCGATCTGCTTGCGGATCTGCTTGATGCGGCCCTGGATGGCATCGGTGGTCCCGCTGCCCTCGATTATGGTGGTGTTGTCCTTGTCGATCTTGACAAGACCGCAGGTGCCCAGGTCGCTGAGGGTGATGTTCTCGAGCTTGATGCCAAGGTCTTCGGTGATGGAGCGTCCGCCGGTGAGGACGGCGATGTCATCGAGCATGGCCTTGCGTCTGTCGCCGTACCCCGGAGCCTTGACCGCGGCAACCTGGAGCATTCCCCTGACCTTGTTGACGACCAGGGTCGCCAGGGCTTCGCCCTCGACATCCTCGGCGATGATCAGGAGGGGGCGGCCCATCTGGGCGATCTTCTCGAGAACCGGAAGAAGGTCCTTCACGTTGGAGATCTTCTTCTCGTGGATGAGGATGTATGGTTTGTCCAGAGCGACTTCCATGGCTTCGGCATCGGTCACGAAGTAGGGGCTGAGGTAGCCGCGGTCGAACTGCATGCCCTCGACCACATCGAGCGTGGTGTCCATGCTCTTGGCTTCCTCGACGCTGATGGTGCCGTCCTTGCCAACCTTCTCCATGGCGTCGGCTATGATCTTGCCTATCTCGAGGTCGTTGTTGGCGCTGATGGCGGCGACCTGGCGGATCTCTTCCTTGCCCTTCACGTCCTCGCTGAGCTCCTTGAGACGGACGATCACGGCTTCGACTGCCTTGTCGATGCCACGCTTGAGGGCCATCGGGTTGGCGCCTGCGGTGACATTCTTGAGGCCTTCGCGGTAGATGCATTCTGCGAGAAGGGTGGCGGTGGTGGTGCCGTCGCCGGCGATGTCGCTGGTCTTGGATGCAACTTCACGGATGAGCTGGGCGCCGATGTTCTCGAACCTGTTGGGAAGCTCGATCTCCTTGGCGACGGTCACTCCGTCCTTGGTGATGGTGGGGCTGCCCCACTTCTTCTCAAGCACAACATTGCGGCCCTTGGGACCCAGTGTTACCTTGACCGCCCGTGAAAGCTGCTCGACACCGGCAAGTATCGCCTGCCTGGCGTCCTGGTCGAACTTCAGTTCCTTTCCTGCCATTTTGCTTCTCTCCCTGTGTTACTTGTCGAGGACGGCCAGGATGTCTTCTTCCCGGACTATCACGAACTCTTCACCGTCGATCTTCACTTCGGTACCCGTGTACTTGCCGATGAGGATCCTGTCGTTCACCTTCACCACCGGCTCGATGAAGTCGCCGGAATCGTTGCGCTTGCCCCTGCCGACGGCCTTGACCGTTCCCTCGAGGGGCTTCTCCTTCGCGGTGTCCGGAAGCACTATGCCACCCTTGACCGTTTCGACCGGCTCTTCCCGAAGGACGAGAACCCTGTCGAAAAGAGGACGCACCTTCATGTCTGCCATCTTTCGTTCTCCTTTCGCGGAATGTGAGGATTGTCCATAACCCGCGGAGCCAATGCTCCGCTTCGTTATGCAACCTTAATAAGCAATGATGATGCCAGTTGTTTTCGGAAACTCGCCCATCTGCATAACCCATTGGATGACAATACTAAGACCTCATGGGCCGATTCGGCGTGTCGTCAGCGGGGGAAGGGGCTGCCTTCGCCCGTGTCACTTTGGCACGGAAATGGATTCCGTGCGTTCTTGTATATTCGTCCGGCACTCGAAATCACAAACAGCCCGGAGGCTTTTCATGAATGAACCCGTTCTGATAACCGATGCCGGAGCCGATCTGGAGGGAGTGGCCAGGGTTGCGGGAGGGGCGCCGCTTGAGCTCTCCCCTGCGGCCGTGCGTGCCATGGAGCACGGCCGAAGCGCCATAGAGACCCTGCTTGGATCCGGACGCGCGATCTACGGCGTGAATACGGGTTTTGGAAGGCTCGCAACCAAAGTGATCGAAGGCGATGCTCTTTCAGACCTTCAGCGAAACCTGCTGCTTAGCCACTCCTGCGGCACCGGTCCCCTGCTTTCCAGGGAACAGGTCAGGGTAATGGTTTTTCTCAGGGTGGCATCACTTGCCAGGGGAAGGAGCGGGATCAGGCCCTGCGTGGTCGAGAATCTGGTCAAACTGGCCAACGGCCCCGTCTTTCCTGCCGTTCCATCCCGTGGTTCCCTGGGAGCTTCAGGCGATCTCGCGCCCCTCTCCCACATGTGCCTTCCATTGATCGGCGAGGGTGAGTGCGTGACCGACACCGGTGAGGTCATAACCGGCGCCGAAGCCCTTGAGCTGCTGGGAATGAAGCCTGTGACCCTTGCCGCGAAAGAGGGGCTGTCGCTCATCAACGGAACCCAGTTCATGACCGCCCTGCTCTCCCTTGCGCTGATCGAAGCCCGTGCGCTGATGGACTCGGCAGACTCAGCCGCTGCCCTGACCCTTGAGGCGCTGCTTGGAACCGATGCCGCGCTTGAACACGAACTGCTTTCACTCCGGCCGCACCCGGGCGCCCTGGAGTCGGCCCGGAGAATCAGGCGGCTGCTCGCGGGCTCCGAGATCCTTAAAAGCCACAGGGACTGCGAGCGGGTTCAGGACGCCTATTCACTCAGGTGCACCCCCCAGGTGCACGGCGCGTGCCGCGACGCCCTGTCGTATGTCGAATCGGTGGTAAGGCTCGAACTCCTCTCGGTCACCGACAACCCTCTTCTAATGGAAGACGGCAGGATGGTCAGCGGCGGCAATTTTCACGGTCAGCCCCTTTCAATGGCGGCTGATCACCTGAAAACTGTTGCCGCAGTTCTTGGCAACATCTCCGAAAGAAGGATCGAGAGGCTTTTGAACCCCGACCTTTCAGGTTTGCCCGCTTTTCTCGCGCATGAGCCCGGCATGAACTCTGGTCTGATGATCGCCCAGTACACCGCGGCGTCACTGGTGAGCGAGAACAAGATACTGGCCCATCCCTCCTGCGTTGACAGCATTCCCGTGAGCGGCAACCAGGAGGATCATGTATCCATGGGGGCCACGGCTGCACGTCACTGCGCGGAGATGGTCAGGAACTCTACCCACGTCATTGCAACCGAGCTGGTGTGCGGCGTCCAGGCTCACCGTTTCCTTGAAAGGGGGGCAATGGGTTCAGGCAACAGAGAGACCATGAGGCTTGTGGAAATGGTCTTTGAACCCAT
Source organism: Candidatus Fermentibacteraceae bacterium (assembly GCA_041750285.1). Lineage (GTDB taxonomy): Bacteria > Fermentibacterota > Fermentibacteria > Fermentibacterales > JCC-6 > UBA6080. The sequence continues at coordinate 168,485 of JBGSZS010000007.1, forward strand.
GGATTCCGACCGGCGTTTCGTGGCCGACATAGAGGCGGTTGCCGAACTCATCCGGCAGGGGTGTCTGGGTCAGGCTTCGTAAAGCCCGGAGTCCCGTGATGGCGATCCTCCGGCGGCTCCGCCCGGTTCATCGTCACCCCCGAGACCCATGGCCTCAAGTTCCTGTTCGATGCGTTCGGGGTCCTCTCCTGCTTCAAGACGGCCCAGGGCATGCTCAAGTTCGGGGCCAAGGTCTTCCCCCATCTGGTCTGCCATTTTACGGACGGCGCGGGCCATGGCTTTGGGATCGTTCTCATCAAGCCCCGCCAGTTCGCCTGCCATGTCGTCCATGTCATCCGTTCCGGATTTCGTGCCGGGTGTGCTGAAGCGGCTCATGACCCGTTCGAGTTCCCTGGCTCCGCACCTGGGGCAGACCGGGGTGGTCCCGGGCGTCGCCCTCCTTACCAGGAACTGGTAGATGGTGTTGCACGGCTTGCAGAAGTATTCGTAAATGGGCATTGCAGGTCCTCCAGTCTCATCGATGATACGAAAACTCCACTGCCCTCGGGAAGCCCCGTTGCCCTGGCCACCACCGGGCACTTCACGACGAAGGAGTGAAAGAGCCTCGGGTCACGGGCACCCCAGAGGCCTTCGAGGTTGCCCTGCCCCTTGGCAAGTACCAGGTCGCAGTTCGTGAACACCCGGGCTGCCTCGCGGGACAGCAGCTCCGGTACTATCGAAGGCACATCGCTGCCGCTTTCCAGGATCCGTGAGAAGTGATGGAGACCGGCCATTTCGGCGTCCTCCCTTGTGGCATCGTTCATGACGGGAAGCGGCCTCACCATGTAGAACACTTGTCCGGTGAAGCCGGAATGCTCGAGGAACAGCCTGTCCACTACCGTCTCACCGGCGTTGTCCCCCAGTATGAGCAGCGTGGAAGCGGCCGACAGTGCGCGAAGGAACGCCCTCCTTTCGTCAACCGCCAGGGCGTTTTGAAACATCCCGGCCAGCGCCTCCGGATCCGGCAGGCTGCGTCCCTGAGCCGTGTCGAGCAGGTTGCACCATGTGGCTGCCGCAAGTGCGCCCATTGCGGGGGCCCGGGTTGCCTGCAGCCTCTCCCTCAGGTCGGGGAGGCTCGCGAGAAGGCTCATTGTGAAGAACCGCTTCTCATTCTCGAAGATGTCGGGGACGTCCGATGCCTCACGGAGCCTCCGCCAGGCCCCCGCTCCCGCAAGAGGAGGTGGAGTGCCCAGTTCAAGGGCATCGATGATCCCGGGCAGATAAAGGCCGAGGGATTCGCGGGGCAGTCCCGCCCGGGAGAGGAACCCCGTGAAGCCCCTTTCGAAGCACTTGCCGCAGATCCCGGGTTCGGGCTTAAGACCCGGCAATACCCGATTCCTTAAGGAACATGCGGTGGACCCTGTCGTCTCGTGTCAGTTCCGGGTGAAAGCTCGCAAGCCATACGTTCCGCTGCCTTATGAAAACCGCACCCTCGGTCACCGAAGCAAGGACGGAAGCACCGGGAGCCAGGGGACAGAGAAGGGGAGCCCTTATGAAAACCCCCGGAAAAGGGGTTTCAAGACCAGTGATCAGAATATCCTGCCTGAAGCTCGCGACCTGTCTGCCGAAGCTGTTCCTCTCGGCACGGACATCGGCTGCGCCAAGGCTTTCCTGGTCAACAATGTGCTCACGCTCGGTGACTTCCCGGGACAGCAGAACCGCGCCGGCGCATGTCCCAAGTACGGGGAGACCCTTTCCGATGGCGTCACGCAGGGGTTCGAAAAGCTGCCATCTCTTTAGAAGAAGGATCATTGCCGTGGATTCACCACCCGGAATCACCAGGGCGGAAACCCCAACCAGCCCTTTGGGTTCCCGTATCTCCACAACACGCTGCCCAAGGGAGGAGAGCATGGTGCAGTGCTCCGAAACACCACCCTGCAGGGCCAGAACACCCACTTCAGCCATTACCAGCCCCTGTGGGCCAGGCGATCCTCTTCGGAAAGGGTGCTGATGTTTATCCCGACCATGGCTTCCCCGAGTCCCCGGGAAACTTCGGCGATTATTCCGGGCTGGTCGAAACGGCTTACGGCCTCGACGATCGCACGGGCACGCTTCTCGGGATTTCCGCTCTTGAAGATGCCGCTGCCGACGAATACGCCGTCCATGCCGAGCTGCATCATAAGGGCTGCGTCGGCGGGAGTCGCTATCCCGCCCGCTGCGAAGTTCACAACGGGAAGTCTGCCGTTCCGGTGGACGAACATGACCAGGTCGTAGGGGGCACCCATGTTCTTGGCTTCGGACATGAGCTCCTCCTCCCTCATGGCCCGGATGCGCCTTATGTCTCCCAGAACCTGTCTGGCGTGCCGGACGGCCTCGACGACGTTGCCGGTGCCTGCCTCGCCCTTGGTGCGGATCATGGCGGCGCCCTCGCCTATGCGTCTGAGGGCTTCTCCCAGGTTCACTGCACCGCATACGAAGGGAACCTTGAAGGCATGCTTGTTCACATGGTGCTTCTCATCGGCGGGGGTGAGAACCTCTGATTCGTCGACGAAGTCGATCTCCAAAGCCTCGAGCACCTGGGCTTCCACGAAATGGCCGATCCGGCATTTGGCCATAACGGGAATGGTAACCGCCTTCTGTATGGCTGTGATCACGTCAGGGTCGGACATCCTTGCGACGCCGCCCTGAACCCTGATGTCGGCTGGAACCCTTTCTAGCGCCATCACCGCCACAGCGCCCGCTGCCTGGGCGATCTCCGCCTGCCGGGCAGTGACCACGTCCATGATCACTCCACCCTTGAGCATTTCGGCGTGTCCCGCCTTTACCTCCCAGCCACCTTCGTCTCGCGTGAAACTCATTTTGGTTCCTTACCCCTGAAGCTGAAGTGACTCCAAGTATTCAAGTTCCTTGTCCTGAAGAAGGTCAAGCCTTCTTGCCAGGCCTTCGCCGTGGGCTTGCCACTGTTCTGTCGGCGCCCCGTTGAAAAGGACCAGAGACCTCCTGTACCAGTCTATTGATGCCGCCGCGGCCTTCATGCAATCCGAGAGCTCCCGGGTTGGTTCGCCGCCTTCGGCCAGAGCGCTTCTAAGCGCACAATCTGCCCTGACAAGTGAGCATGCCATGTTGAACATCCCGCCCGCCGGAGATGAAAGGGGGCTGGATGGAGAATATGCCACCCACCCGTCAAGCAATGCGGTGATCTGACGGCTCATCCCCTCGAAGCTTCCGGGAGCCGTCTGGAGCAAGATAAGTGTCACTGCCAGTAAACCTGCCATGATCGGAATATAGGTTTCGGCCCTCATCATTTCAATCCCGCCCTTTCCCCCGGGAAGGAGTTTTGGCATAATCAAGCGTTATGTGGTTTTCGAAGGGAGTCTCTTTTGAAGGTCTGCTGGCTGATCATGGTGTTCGTGGCCGCATCTTCCGCCGGCCCGTATGAAGACCTTCTTGCAAGGGGCGTACCTGTTCGTGCAGTGACAACGGAAGAAGACAGCTTCCTTGTCGAGATCACCGGCAGCCTTTCCCAGGGGGACAGCCTTCTCAAACACTACGGGGGCACCTTTTTCCTTCTTCTTGACAGCATAGCGGGAGGATGGCCCCTGATGAGTCTCGAGGTCAGGATCTCAGGTGCTGCCCTCATTATTTTCCGCGAGGACGTGTTCGAAGCGCTCAGCCTCATGGGGCGGGGTGCGGACGAGCAGGCACTGGCGTCCTGGGTTCTGGAGCATACCTGGGTCGTTCATTCCGGCCCGGAACAGCCCTAGACTCCGCCTTTTCCCATCAGTATCACGGGTACGGTCTTCATCACGAGCCTGAAGTCGAGGCTGTACGACATGTCTATGGTGTAGAGGAAATCAAGGAACTGGGCGTGGTCAAAGGGCAGACGGCTTCTCCCGTAGACCTGCCATATGCCCGTGAGACCGGGCTTCACGGTAAAGCGTCTGTTCTGCCAGTTCTTGTAGAATTCCAGTTCGTAGGGTATGCACGGCCTTGGACCAACAAGCGTCATCTCCCCGCGGATAACGTTGAAGAGCTGCGGGAGTTCGTCTATTGAGGTCTTTCTGATCAGTCTGCCCACGGTGGTGATCCGGCTTTTCTGGTTGAGCTTGAACTTGTCGGGTTCACCTGAACTCCGTCCCATGGCATACTCGGCGAAGTACTTCCGGTGATCGGTGGAGTTCGTGCCCGTCGAGTCGTGGGTCATGGACCGGAATTTCAGGAAGCTGAAGTGACGTGACCCGAGCCCGACCCTCGTCTGACGGAAGAAAACCGGACCTTTGCTGGAAAGCCTTATCAACAGGGCAACAACAATAAGAAGGGGAGAGACCGCCATGATGGCAACGCTTCCGATGAGGATGTCCATGATCCTTGCAGCCAGATCGTTCTTTGTGGTCCGCGCCTGTTTGAGGAAACTGACCGCGCCGTAGTCTTCGAGGCTGAGCCACGGATCGAAGTAGCCCAGGTTCAGGATGTGCTCGGAGAAGATGACGAAGGGGATCCCCGCGTCGTGGAGAAGTATCGAGGTCTCTGCAACGCAGTTGAGGTCGTGGTTGCCGAAAAGGATGAACACCTGGTCGCAGTGCTTTTCCCTCGACAGCTTCACGCACAGACCGTAGATCTCCTCCGGAGCATCAGGGAGGTCCATGGCGACTGTTGTCACCGAACTTGTCTGCCTGTAGACGGGCGCTTTCCTTATCAGGGCCGATATCTTTTCAGCTTCGGAGGGGTTGCCGACCACGAGAGCGCACGAGCCGCAGGACTTGAACAGCCTGTACCAGTACCCGCAGGCCCATGGCAATATGACCATCCTGGCTGTTATCCCGAAGACCGCCCACACGAACATGTGCAGGACGATGACTATCCTGCTGTCGAAGAAGATCCCCCTTGTGTTCTTCAGCAGGAAAACGGTCAGCGCGTAGGCGGCCGTGGTCACAAGAACGAGCCGTATCATCCTGTAGGAGTACATTGTTCTGTTCATGGAGGTGCGGAAGGAGTAGAGGTTCTCCACAATGCTCAGCATGAACAGCCACAGCGCGTAGAAAGCCCATGTTCCGACATAGGTCGTGAGCGGATAGGCATCAAGCCTGCCGAATCTGAGCAGGGTCGCCGGGATGAAGGCGGCCGCGAGGCAGATCAGGTCGGTCAGGATGGCGAGCCCCTGATATGTCCGGTTCAGAGCCAGTTGTCTGCCCCTCTTCAATGCCTACTCCCCGAAGAACGCGGCGATGGCGTCAGCCACCTCCCGCTGCTGGGCTTGCGTTATCCCCGGGAACATGGGGAGAGTGAGGTTTTCGAGCGAGTTCCGTTCGGAAACGGGGAAGTCGCCGGGTTTGTGACCGAGGTAGGCGTACGCCTTCTGAAGGTGCAAAGGATGCGGATAGTGCATTCCGCTGGCTATGCCCCGCACGGAGAGGAACTCCCTGAGGGCGTCACGTCTGGGGGTGTGCACGGTGTAGAGATGAAACACGTGCCTGGTGGACGGGGCTTCTTCTGGAAGCTGCAGGGGCAGGTCCCCGAGAAGCTGCCCGTACCTTGATGCCGCCTCCCTGCGCTGATCGTTCCACCGGTGGATGTGCCCGGCCTTGACCCCGAGAACAGCCCCCTGAATGGCGCACATCCTGTAGTTGTGACCAACGAAGTCGTAGTAGTACTTGTCGCGGGATCCGTGATCCCTGAGACTTCTCGCCCTGCCATTGAGATCGCTGTCATCCGTCGTGATGGCGCCGCCTTCCCCGAAGGCCCCCATGTTCTTTCCAGGGTAGAAGCTGAACGAGGCGGCAATGCCGAAGGAACCGGCGGGCCTGCCGGCGCGGTTCGCATCGTGGCTCTGGGCGGCATCCTCGAAGAGCATCATGCGGTTTTCCCCGGCCATCGATTCAAGCCTGGTGTGGTCAGCCGGGTGACCGTACAGATCGACAGCCATCACAGCCCTTACGACAGCATTCGTACGCGGATCCACCACACCCGAGGGGGTGCGGTTCCTCTCTATGAAAGCCTCGCACAGAGCCGGATCGAGGTTCCATGTCCTGTCCTCGGCGTCAACGAACACCGGCACCATTCCAGCGAGAATGATGCCTTCGACCGTTGCCGTGAAGGTGTTGGGCGGAACGATCACGCCACTCCCGGGTTCGAGACCGGACGCCGTCAGCATGCAGTGAAGCGCCGCGGTGCCGTTGGATACGGCGATGCAGTAACGGGACCCGGTTATCCGGGCGAACTTTTCTTCAAACGCGGCCACCTTCGGGCCGAGAACGTAGCCGCAGCTTTCCAGTACGTCGTTTATCTCCGGAGTGACCTCGTCACGGATCTCGTTGTAGATGGCCTTGAGGTCTAGAAAGGGAACAGCCATTACTTCCTCCGATCAGACTGGAATCTTCTTCCAGTTGCTGTAGCCCCCGATGCTGGTTCCGAGAAGCCTTTCAAGAAGGGTATGGAGCCTCATGGAAAGCAGAAGGTGCTCGTGTCGCGGTGGGTGGGCAGGATCGCCGAAGTCTTCGGCCCTCCAGTCCTTGTTCCTGATTCGATCAGCCATGACAGCGGGGTGCGTTCCCCTGAATAGCGGGACTCTGGCAAGCGGGCCGTAGTCCCAGGGAATGTCGGATTCGGTGTGGTGTTTCTTCATCCAGTCCGCGCTGTGGTGAAGACGGTCCAGCGCCTTCTGTTTCCTGCTCATCACCAGCGGGTGTCTGACCCACCCGTAATGGTAGACCCAGGCCCCGGAATCGACCACGCGAAGCTTCCTCGTGCCTTCCTCCATCCTGAAGCTCTGGGCGCTCTTCCAGCTTCTGATGCCACGTCCGGACCTTACGACCCTTATGTCGTGACCGTACCAGCAGTGGCTTCTTTGAACCCTGCCGTAGTCGCCCCAGAAGTGGTTGTATGAGAAGAGCAGCCCGTCCGCCTCGGGGTGGGTCCTGCAGCGTTCAATGGCGTCAAGTATTCTCTGATGGTCGTTCTCGTGGATGACCTCGTCCGCCTGAAGATAGAAACACCATTCACCCGTGCAGTGATCGAGGGCGATGTTCGTCTGATCGGCATTGGTGGCGCCCCGGACGAAGCGGTCGGGATTCCAGGGCGTGTGGATCAGCCTGATCTTCGGGTCGGCGATGGCTTCGATGACTTCCCTGGTGTTGTCCGAACAGTCCCCCAGGTTCACGATGAACTCATCCACGATCGGAAGGATCGATCTGATGGATTCCGCGACCGGGTAATCGAGCTTCACGGCATCACGTACGAAGGTGAACCCGGATATGGACGGGCGGGGCGCAATGGTCAATTCCGTACTCCTTCCGAGGTGCGAAAATACCCCGGAAACGGGCGTTCTGCAAGCGGTCATTCCACCCCGGTGTTGACAAGCAGCCTCAGGCACCCCCCGGCGTTCACGGCCAGGTCTGGAACTCCATCGCAGTTGAAATCGACCGCCGAGACATGCCAGCCATCCATCACCCTTGCTCCCGCCAACCACGTCACGTCGATGAAACCGCATCCCGTGTTCATGTATAGAAAACTGCGGCGATTGGGATATACGCTGGTGATGTACAGGTCGGGAAGGCCGTCTGAGTCGAAATCGGCCCAGGCAGGGAAGGAATGTGTCTCCTCGTACTTTATCCCCATCTCCGCCCTGACGTCGGTGAAGCGTCCTCCGTCATTCCTCAGAAGCATGCTGCGGTTCGAAAAGACAATGAAGCGGGGGTGGGCAAGGTTGGCGGAGAAAACATCGATATCGCCGTCGAGGTCGAAGTCGCACCATGCACTTCCGATGGTGTGGCCCAGTGCGCCCTTGACCCTGACGCCGTCGAGTCCCCGCAGAGGCGCGGTGTTTGTGGGCACACCATCCACATTCTCCCAGAGCACGTTCGGATCCAGCCTGTAGTTGGAGACAAGGATCGACTGACTGCCGTCCCCCTCCAGGTCGACAACGGAAACGCTCCTTCCGCAGAGGGGAGGGTCCAGCTCGAAACCGGCGGCCCGGGTGAACCCCCCCGGGCCGCCCAGGTAGAACGCGTCGGGCCGCCCGAGCCCCGTTGTGTCGGCGTCTTCGTAAACGGCAAGGTAGATGTCCAAGAAGCCGTCACCGTTCCAGTCAAGAGCTGCGGCTCCCTCGATCTGAGCCTCGACCGGTTCCAGCCCCATCTCCCGTGCGGCCTCCCTGAAGCTGCCGTCGGGCATCTGAAGGAACAGCAGGGGCTGTCTTCCAAGGCCAAGGATGTCCACAAGGCCGTCGCTGTTCAGGTCAGCCAGAACGCCTCCGTTCACGGGAAGCGAGTCGAGCGTCCCGAATCCGCAAGGCCTGTTGAGAAGCACCATGCCGCCGGCCAGGACATCGGGTCTTCCGTCACCGTCGATGTCGCCCCAGCAGTGGCGCGTGCCCGGCACCGTGTCCGGCAGCAGTTCCGATGCATCGCTGAAGACGGGGCCGTCATATCCCGCCAGTTCCCTGCATTTCTCCAGATACCCATCCCCCAGAATCACATGCAGCAGGCTGTCCGCCCTGGACCCCCAGCGGTCCGTCATGTCGCCTTCCGAGGCAGCCCTGATCAGGAGCCCGACGCCCCGAAGGGTGTCACCGGTCTCAATGCAGGCTCCTCCGGCGTAATAGAGGTAAGGTGCGCCAGTGTGATGGTCGTTCACGGAGAAGAGCCCCGGTTGGAGGAGGGGCTCCAGCTCTTCGAGGGCGGCGATCCTGTCTCCCCTGCCGTAGAAGCCGCGACAGCGGTTGAACCTGAGATTGCATCTGAGCGCGCGCCCCACGAGCTTCCACTCCTCCGGGGGGATGCCTTCCGGATGCCACCTGTCGAATGCCTCGAGCCCGCGGGTCGCTGTTACAAGGGCTCTCTCCGGAAAGGAATCGAGGGCTGCGTCCGAGGCGATGAACCATGCCCTTGGATCCCCCGGGAGTTCATCAATCCAGAGAGTGAGGACCGAGTCGGACCTGGAGCTGTCCGAGCAGCAGTACATCCAGGCCAATCCCCGAAAGTACTCCGGAAGGTCTGGTTCACGGGCGAGAAGGGCCAGCAACGAGTCAACCCGTTCAGTTCCCGGGCCCGACTGCCATGCTTCGTAGAAGGCGTCCCTGCCCATCTCGTAGGGCATGGCCAGAAGCATCGTCAGAAGCGGCAGCATCAGAGCCCCATGAAGAACCCGATGATGGCCCTGGAACCGTCGAGGTCCCTGCAGGTGTTCCCCACCGTTCGCGGCGGAAGGTACTGCCTGCCCCCCGGCAGTGTGTGTCCACCCCCCTCGATGGCGTAGAGTGCAACAACCACCCGGCCATCGCGTTTCCACTCGCTCAGAACCGCTGTCGCGCCGTCTTCGGGGTCGGTGTCGGGAATCACCGTCAGTTCGGGCTCAAATTCGATGCCGTTCCAGTCCAGCCAGAGTTGCACGCTCCCTGCCGTTGAAATGACCTCGCCCCGGGTCTCTCCCCAGGGCAGGGTGACGGTTCCTCCCCCGTAGGGTACCAGGGGGTCGAGCGTCCCGTTCATGAAAAGCACCGGGACGGGGTGGGACGGCTGACCCGTGAAACCCGAGGGCATCTGGGAGATCACCGAAGCCCCGCCCGAGAACAGGTCGCCCCGGGTGACGAGCAGTTCCTGGGCGAACATCCCCCCGTTGGAGAGCCCCATGATGAAGACGGGTCCCGTCCCGTGATCCGATGCCAGGTTTTCCACGAGGGCGGAGATGAAACCAGTGTCGTCAACCCACGCCATCCCGGGCTCCCTTGAGAGATGGATAGAATCATACCATCTGTTGTTGATACCCTGTGGATAAACGACTATAAACCCCATTTCATCCGCCAGATCTGAAAGCCCAGTATAGCGTTCAAAACCTGCGGCGGTTCCGCCGCCGCCGTGAAGGGCCACGACGAGGGGCATGCCGGAACGGGGTTCGTTTGGGATGTGGAGGAGGTAGCTCCTGTCGACGCCTCCGTGCGAAACCGTCACAAGCCTTCCGCAGCCCGAGATCAGAAGGAACACCGGGAGAGCGTGTCTGAACGGGCAAAAACGTTTCCTCATGGAATCATCCCTCCAAGGGTGACAAACGGTCGTTTCATGGTTACCTTTATCCATAACAGGGAAAGAGGTTCGCGGCCATGACACACACCGGGATCATCCGTGAACTGAGGGGCCATAACGCCATGGTTGCGGTTGACGCCTCGCAGTGCGGAAGCTGTTCGACAAGGAGCACCTGCTACGGCCTCTCGGGAAAGGGTCCCGAAGAACGGGTTGTCTCGGCGTCCAACCTTGCGGGCGCCTCGGTCGGTGACAGGGTCGTGGTCGAGTTGCAGGCCCGGGCTTCGACGATCGTGATCCTGCTGACATTCATGTTTCCGGTCCTAATCATGGGGATCGGCTACGCCCTCTTCAGCGGGGGAGGAGCACTCCCGGGAGCGGCAGGAGCCTTCGGGGGGCTCGTTGTCGGGCTTGGCCTCTCGTGGATCATGATCAGAAGGCTGTCGTTCGTGCCCGGTTTCGGTCTGACCGTGGTCAGGGTTCTGGAAAAAGGGGAAGTGACATGATGAAGAAGGCCGCGCAACGAGCCATCGAGATACTTGAATCACTGGGAGTCTCCTACGGCGACGCCCGGGCCGAAACGGTGATGACCGAAAGGATGGTCTTCAGGAACGGACGGCTTGAACAGGGAATCGTTCGTGAGAGTGCCGGGCTTGGAGTAAGGGCCATAGTGGGAGGAGCCTGGGGTTTCGGCGCAAGCACGGGATTCGGGTTGGAAAGCGTTGATGCAGCAGCGCGCAGGGCCTTTGACATCGCTGTGGCGGCGTCGGGGGGCACGGTCAAGAGGCTTGCCCCGCTGGCCCCGCAGAGGGGGCTCTATCGAGGTCCCCTCGAGAAGGATCCTTTCAGTGTCTCTTCCGGCGAGAAGATGGCACTTCTGGAAATGGTCAGCCGGGAAGCCATGAAGGACAAGAGGATAAAGGAATGCTACGCCTGGCTCTGGTTTGAGAACAGAAAACGGGTGTATGCCTCGACCGAGGGTTCGCTCACAGAAACCGACCTCACCTTCAGCGAACCGTTCCTGATGGCCACCGCGGTATCTGGAGGCGACGCCCAGAGCCGCTCCCTTCAGGACGGCGCCAGGATAGCGGGCTGGGAATGGATAGAGAAGTGCGACATGCCGGGCTGGGCGGAGAGGGTGAGGGATGAGGCGCTGGAAAAGGTCCTTGCCCCGGAGTCCCCCGAAGGCGTCATGGACCTTTTGCTTGACGGAATCCACCTGAGCCTGACCATGCACGAATCCGTGGGTCATCCCACCGAGAGCGACAGGGTGCTGGGATGGGAATCCAACATGGCTGGAAGGTCCTTTCTGGATGTGGGCGACCAGCGAAGCGCGGTCTACGGCTCCCACTTCGTCAACTTTCTGGCTGACAACACGCTTCCCTACGGTCTCGCTTCGTGGGGCTGGGATGATGAAGGAGTGCCCGGACAGAAATGGCACCTCGTGAGGAACGGTGTTTTCCAGGAGTTCGGCACGGTTCGTGAGACCGGCCCTCTCGTCGGGAGAACCTACAGCAGGGGGTGCTGCCGGGCAATGGATTACGCAAGCTTTCCCATCAACAGACAACCCAATTTCATACTCGAGCCCGGTCCCGACGGGGTGACACCGGAAGACCTTCTCAAGGACATCAAGCTGGGTGTGATGATAGAGGGTCGCGGTTCTTTCAGCATCGATCAGCGCCGGCTCAACTTCCAGTTCGGCGGCGACAGGTTCCAGCTCGTCAGGAACGGCAGGATTGCCGGACCGCTCAAGAAAGTGATCTACAGAAGCCAGACCCCGAGGTTCTGGGGGAGCTGCGACGGGATCGCCGACGCCCGATGGCTTCGAACCATGGGTGTTCTCAACTGCGGCAAGGGCGAACCCGCTCAGTCGGCCAGAATGACCCATGGCGCCAGCTGGGCGAGGTTCCGGAACGTGAATGTCGGAGGTGGGAAATGACTGCTAAGCACGCGGTCGAGATCGCGGAAAAAGCCGTTGAAGCCGGGGGGACGCTTCATTCTTCGGCTTTCGCCTCATTCAACAGGGTTGCTTCGGTCCGGTTCGGGAAAAATTCGATAACCCAGAACCAGGATGTCGGGAGCCTCTCGGTCACCCTTACGGTCGGGGACGGCAGCAGGAAGGCATCGGTGAGTTTCGAGGACACCAGTCCTGATTCCATGGCGAGGGCCGCCTCCAAGGCAAGGGCCCTCATGGAGGCGTCGCCCCCTGACCCCGAATACATGCCGCCTCCCGAAGAGGGGCAGGTCTACCCGTTCATCAACGATGCCATGGACCCTGAAGCTGCGGAATGCCCGGTTCAGAGAAGGATAGAAGCTGTAAGGGGGCTCATTGACACGGCAGACGGGTTCGGCCTCGAGGCCGGGGGGATCTGTTCCAATCTTCACAGCGTCATCGCGCATGCATCGTCCACCGGAAACCTCGCCAGCCACGAGAGGACCTCTGTCACGCTGAGCTTCACCATGGACAGGGGAAGCGCGTCCAGTTTCCGCCAGTTGCACCATGAATCATGGGGGGCGATCCCCTGGCGTGAAGCCTCGGAACAGGTGGCCCGTGAAGCGCTGGCCAACACCGATCAGAAGGACGCCGAACCCGGTGAGTACACCATCATATTCGAACCCCAGGCCGTGGCCGACATCCTTCCCTTCCTGGCTTGGAGCATGGACGCAAGAAGGGCCGATGAAGGCCTTACAGTCTTCAGCGGGATGCAGGGCAAACAGGTCTCCGGCGCGAGGTTCACCCTTCGTTCGGATCCTGACGGCCCCGCAAAAGGGACCCCCTTCGACAGCAACGGGGTTCCTTCCGGATACTCGGTGTGGATAAGGAACGGAACGCTGGAAAACCTGCCCTGCGACAGGTACTGGGCGGCCAGAACCGGACGCCAGCCGCTGTTCATTCCGGACTGCCTGGAGATGAAGGGTGACGCCGGCTCGACGCGTGACCTCATCCTGGGGACGAAGAGGGGAATCCTCGTGCGAAGGCTCTGGTACATCCGTTTCGTGGATCAGAAAACCCTGGTGCTCACCGGCATGACAAGGGACGGCGTTTTCATGATAAGGGACGGCAGGACCGTGGAACCGCTGCGTGACTTTCGCTGGAACTGGCGTCCGCTTGAGCTTTTCGGGAGGATCGAGGCCCTGGGTTCAGCGGAGAGGAAATCCTACGCCTTCGTTCCGCCTGTTGCGGTGGGAGGGGTGAAGTTCCCCTGCGTGTAGCCCCTCAGTACGGTGACCCCCAGTAGACCCTGAAGCCCAGCCAGCCCTGGCCCTCAAGCGGATCGATCGGGCGGTTGTCGAGGAAATGGTACGAGGCGAACAGGTCAAGGCCGCCGGTTTCAGTGTGGTGCCCCCAGAACAGCTCACCTTCCACCCTGCCCAACGTGGTTCCGTCCTGGTTGACTATGAGTTCGGACCTTGCAGTGATCCCGGCGCAGGATGACTTTCGGGCTGCGAGAAGAACGGTGGCCTCGCCCTCGATTCCCCAGTCGTAGATGTGCCCCTTCTGAAGACCCGTTCCGCGTGGGATGTAACTCACCGCGCTTATCCACCCCCTGGGCACACCGCCTTCGGGGAACCACTGAAGCGTGGGGCTTCCGAGTGGAAGCGGCGGATCGTAGACGGCGCCGATCTTCACGTTGTTGAGGTAATGGCCGAGGGTGTCTGCCATGTCTATGTGGTGATAGCATTCATGTTCCGAGTAAAGCCGCAGATCCACGGGATCCACCCTGTATGCCCACTGGGACAGGATGGTCCAGTGGGCCTTCCATACGTGGAAGACCATCTCGGGATGGCTCCACTGCCTCCCCATGAACGTCTCGGTGGAAAGGCCGAAAGTCCATTCCAGCCCGTCAACGTCAAGCGTTTTCATGGAGCCTGAGACCTCTCCCCTCATGAAATGCTCGAGGGAATGCCGGAAGAAGTATCTGAGGTTGACCTCTCCGCTGGGTTCGAGGGGGAAGGAAACGCTTATGGAAAGCAGTGACAGAAGAAGCAGGGGAGCCGTCATGGGATGAACTCCGACAGGTTGATGAAGGCATCCTGTCTTCCGGAGGCCATGGCCCGGGACAGGGCACTCACAAGAACGGACTCGCTCATGTTGCCTTCGGCGTGATACCTGCCGTTGACCACCGTTCTGGGAACACCCATGACCCTGTGGGAGGATGCCAGTTCGGGATACTCCTGGGCCTCGATCACCGAAGCGCTGACCAGGGGTGATGCGGCGGCCATCCTGTGTGCCAGGACTGCGGCACCCGGACAATGGGGGCAGGTCGGGGTGACGAAGACCATGATGTTCAGCTCCCCGCTCAGACCATCGATGAATGAGACAGTGGCCGGAGAGAGCTTCGTGCCCGTGCGCCCGGCGTCGATTATTGCCGTCAGCAGGGTGCTGAACTCGTAACCCGACGGAGTTCCCATGAAGCGCACCCGTCCATGCTCACCCACTGTGATAGAAGGGGGGCCGGTTTCAGGTGAAGGAGCGGTAACCAGCCGGATCCTGTCGGTGAGTTCAGCGAGCTCGCCGAGTATGGCTCCGCTGTCGCCGGCGCCTTCGGGTGGGTGTGCGAGGGTGACCGAAACCGTGTTCTCCATGGTGGCAAAGTGCTGACGAATGGCATTTCTGTCGTCTTCAGAAAGAAGGGGCATCAGTGTCGCCTCCGGTCATCAAGGTACTCAAAGGCCGCCCATGCGGCCCTGGCGCCGTCTGAGGCCGCCGTGACGACCTGACGGAAACCGTTGGAGGTCACGTCTCCCGCGGCGTAGACCCCGGGCCTGGAAGTTTCGACGATGTTCCGGGTGAGCACGGCTCCCCGGGCGTCGAGTTCCACAAGACCCCTGAAGGGATCAGTGGCCGGCCTGGTTCCCACGTAAAGGAAGACGCCGTCAACTTCGAGGTGTTCGACACCCGACGGGGTGTCGAGGTCTACACCTGTGACTCCCTGTTCGTCGCCGGTGATGGCTTTCAGTGTTGAGTTCCAGCGGACCTCGCAGGTCGGGCAGTCAAGAAGGCGCCGTGCGAGCCGGGGCTCGGCCCTGAGGGTATCGCGCCTGTGCACAAGGACAAGACCGGAGACCACCCCCGACAGGTGCAGGGCCTCCTTCACGGCGCTGTCGCCCCCTCCCACCACGACAACCCGGCGTCCGCGGTAGAACGGGGCGTCGCAGGTGGCGCAGAAGCTCACGCCCCTGCCGTAGTACCTGTCCTCCCCCGGCACACCAAGTTTCGCGGGTGCGGCGCCGGTGGCTATGATCAGTGTTCTGGCGGTGTAGGAGGATGTCCCGGTTCGAACCATCAGGTCGTCTCCCAGGGGTTCAACGCCCGACACGGTTTCGGTGGTGAAGCGCGCTCCTGCTTCGAGTGCCTGGGCCTTCATCGTTGCCGCAAGTTGTGAACCGGGTACCGAGGGAACCCCCGGATAGTTCTCGATGAGGGCCGTCAGAGCCGCCTGGCCGCCCGGCTGCCAGCTCTCCAGCACGATGTGGTCCAGCCCGTACCTTGCGGCGTACAGTGCCGCGGAGAGGGCCGCAGGGCCCCCTCCCGCTATTGCAAGGTCAACGGCCGAATCACTCCCGGGGTTGTCCTGCGGCAGATGGAACTGCATCCGGTCAGACTTTCCCCGGGGTCAGGAAACGGTTGGCGAGACCTTCGAGAGTCTTCCTGAGGTCACCCTTGTCACGGAAGCCGACCTGTCTGTCGATCTCCTTGCCACCGTGGAAAATGATCATGGTGGGCACTCCCCTGACCCCCATGGCGCCGGCCTCGGACGGGCTCTCGTCCACATCGATCTTGAAAAAGCTGACCTTGTCGGCCATTTCGGCGCTGAGGGCCTCGAGCACCGGATGAACCATCTGGCAGGGACCGCACCACGACGCGCTGAAATCCACCAGGGTCAGTTTTCCGGTGTCGGCCACCAGAGCTTTCATCTCTGCGCCCTTGATCTGTCTCATGTTGATATGTCTCCCTTCGGTTCAGAGTGTGCAGACCGTATAAGCAAAACGGATACCCGGACCGTCAAATGCTTCAAGACAAAGACACCAAAGTACTTGCGATCCGCAGGCAACCACGGTGGTGCAGAAGAAGTGCCCTTTCGGCATACGGGGTTCCCTCCCGCGGCTGACCGGAGCATATTGCCTTGGGAAAAGAGGAGCAAGATGGGAGTTGAGAACAGGCTCGCCGTCGAGGAGTTCACGACCCTTGCCCGTGGCATCATCCTTCGTGGCTACTACAAACCGGGAGGTGATTCCGGAGCGGGTCTGAGAAGGCTGATGATACTTTCCGCACCATCCCTCTACCCCCATGCGGCCGATCCCGACCGTATTGACCTCCAGGCACTCCGATACGTGCTTCAGAGGCTTCCCGACCGGATATGGGCGATCCGTGACTTCACCGTGGCCCGAAACATATCACCCATGATAGCAAGGGACTTCACGCCTGTGACCACCGCAGCAAGAAGAAGACCGACCTACCGGACAGGTCCCGACAGCCTGGTGACGAGTTTCAGGGGTGGGATGAGCGACCTGTTGGATTTCATAAGTGCCATGACCTGCTATCAGATCGAAACCGACAAGATGAGGGAAAAGGCCGTGGCATGCTTTCGAAGGGAAGACACCGACTTCAGGGGACCATCCATCTGGGAACGCCTTGCCGACCCCGGCACGGGTGAGACGAGGAACAGCATCCTTCACGCCCTTTCGGTCGAGTTCAGGTGCGGTTACGACGAGATCAGGGAACTCGATGACATCATGGGCGGCGGGCTTCCCGAATTCGTCTCCACCGTTGTGAAGACCGACAGCAGGGAACTTAAGGTGACGTTCACGGACCGTTTCGGTCTCGTCGGAAACTACAACAGAAGGGCAAAGCTCTGGGCTGCAGCGGTGGCCGATGCGGTCTCGGGCTCTCGGTGTGTCCATCTCGTAAGCAGCAACCGGCACAGCATGGCCAATCTGCTTTCTCCATGGGTTGCGGCCCGCATCAGGGATGGAAGCGACCTGAACCAGGTGAGAAGGCTCATGGAGGAACCGGACAACGCGCGGGAAAGGCAGATCGCCGACAGGGAAGCCGGCATCGAGACCGTGACGGTCCCCGACGACACGCCGTTCTGCCAGACCGCGAGATCCGGGGACTCCGGCGTCATACTGAACATGGATTACGCATTCGGCGAGGAGGGTTTCTTCCTGTTCAACGAGCTTTGCGAAGTCCTGGGGGAAAGGCTCGGCAGTGTGTTCATACTGGGCAAGGCGGGAACGCTTACCGGCGCAAGGGGTGACGTCATGCTTCCGTCCTACTTCGTGAAACAGGGCACCGGTGATGTCTATCCCGTTGACAACTGCCTCTCTCCCGGTGATTTCCCGGCTGATTTCCCGTTCAGGGTCTTCGGGGGAGGGCCGATGCTGACTGTCGACGGAACGTTCATGCAGAACAGGGATGTCCTTTCGTACTTCAGGGACAACTGGAAGGCTCTCGGGGTTGAGATGGAGGGAATCCCCTACATCAGGGCCCTGGCCCAGGCGGTCCTCAGGGGACGGATTCCCGGAGGGGTGCCCACGGGTGTTGCCTATTACGCCTCGGATGCCCCCCTTCAGGGAGACACACTCTCCGTTCCACTTGGCGATGCCGGGTTGGTGCCGGTCTACGCGGCGACCAGGGCGGTCCTTTCAAGGATAGGGAAGCTGGGCTGATCACGGGCCCGGACCGGGCTCAGTACGCGCCTTCGCCCGAGAAGATCGCCGGAACCGTCAGAAGCAGGATTGCAAGGTCAAGCCAGATGCTCCAATTGTCCACATAGAAGAGATCGAGCTTCACCATCTCCTCGAAGCCCAGTTCGCTCCTGCCGGAAACCTGCCAGACCCCTGTTATTCCCGGAACGGTCCTGAGGCGCTTGAAGTCGCGTCTGCTGTACTCGTTCACTTCCTCGGGCAGGGGGGGTCTGGGCCCCACAAGGCTCATGTCCCCCACGAGGACGTTGTACAGCTGCGGCAGCTCATCGAGGCTCCATCTTCTCATGAAGCGGCCGACATGTGTGATCCTCGGGTCGGCCCTGATCTTGAACAGCGGACCGGTGCTTTCGTTCAGATCCTTCAGGTTCCGGCGCTCGCCATGTGCGCCGGTCTTCATCGAACGGAACTTGACGATGCGGAACGGGATGTTGTTCTTTCCAAGCCTGGTCTGGGAATAGAAGATCCCTCCCGGAGACTCCAGGGCGATAAGCGCGGCGAACAGGGGAAAGAACGGGGAGAGAAGCAAGATGAGAAGCCCGCTTCCAAGAATGTCGCAGGTGCGCTTCAGTATCCTCCCCGTTGTGTCGAGGGGAGGGGGAACGGATTCAACCATGGTGTTCCCGGCCATGTTCACAAGCCTCGAGGTCAGGCTGACCATCGTGTAAAGGTCGGCGGCCATCCGGTACGAGAACCCCCTCTGTTCGCACTGCAGGAGTATTGCTGCCTGTTCGTCGCGTGAGAGGGACTGGTCGGCCACCACCAGGTCCCTGATCCCGTTCTTCTCCATCCAGTCCGCCCAGTCCCCCGAATCAAGGGTCGGGGTGACCACGGCCTGGGCCCGGGAAGACAGCGGTGCAACATAGCCTTCGACCGAGTAGTGCAGCTGGGCCCTGGAAGTCATGTATTCCGCAAGCTCTCTGGCCAGGGCGTCGGTGCCGTACATCACCACCCTTTTCGGGCGGCCCCTGCGACGGGCGAGGCTGCGGCTCAGGCGCCTGTACAGAGTGTGCCACGAACTCACGCACACGGCGCCGAACGGCAGTGCGAACAACAGGACGAACCTGCTGAAGAAGAGCTGTCTGGTGAGGAAGGTGATCGCGAACGTGATCACCGTGCCCATGAAAGCCGCCCTGAGGATTGCCGCCACCTCCTCGACCTTCCCGAGTCCGAACTCCCTGCGGTACGCTCCGAAGATGCTCATGAGGGCTATCTGCACGACTCCAAGAACCGTTCCGCTGACCAGGTAGTGAAAGCCCGAGAGCCTGAAATCGCTGCCCATCACCGGGGCGAGGAGGAAGTGCCTGACCCAGTATCCCAGCATGAACATCCCCGTTAGAAGAAGCAGGTCGACCAGTGAAAGCGGAAGGGCCCATTTGACCTTTGACCGGTTCACGACGGGCCTGGTCCCTTCCCGATCAACGCGGACGGGTGTGAGGCGAAGAACCTGACCATGCTTCGGAAATGGAGCCTGGCAGCCCTGCGGGACGGGCCGGCGCTCTGTCTCCTGCATTCATGGATGACAACGGCTTCGGGCACGCGCCACACCTCCATCCCGCGTTTCCAGACCCTGTGGCACCATTCCACATCCTCGAAGTACAGGAAGTATGCTTCGTTCATGAGGCCGACGGTACTCCTGCCCCCGGGCGTGAGCCAGAGGGCCGCGCCCACCAGCCATTGAACGGGTTGCGCCTCATCGGCGTTGAACAGGCCGAGGTGTCTTTCGACGGCCTTCCTTCCGACTGACGTCCTTCCAAGACGCGTTCGCCGGGCAGCGATGCAGAGCGGCGAAGGCCACGTTCTGGCCGTGGATTGCAGAACACCATTCACGTCGGTCATCGCCGGCCCGAGGAGCGCGGCCCGGGGATGGGAAAGCGAGAAGCGCACGAGTGATGTGACCGTTCCGGGAAGGATCGTGGCGTCAGGGTTCAGGAAGAACAGGAAATCCCCGCGCGCCTCTTTCGCGCCGAGGTTGTTCGCCCGTGCAAGCCCGATATTCTCACTGCCTGCGATCACCCTGACGCCGGGACGGTTCGAGACGAGGTCCAGCGTGTTGTCGTTCGAGTGGTTGTCCACCACTATGATGTCGGCGGGCATCTCCCGTCCGGAGAGCGACTGGATGGCATTAAGCGCGCGCTCGATGGTCTCTGCGCTGTTGAACGTCGTGATCACCGCAGACCATGTGGGGGTCATGTTCATCTTTTCAACCGTCATGGGGGTAATATGAAGATGGGGGGCGGAAAACCGCCCCCCATCAAAGGGACTCAGACCTAGAGAACGTTCTCCTTCAAACCTTTGCCGGGCTTGAAGTGAGGCACCTTCTTGGCGGGGAAGTCAACCCTTTTGCCTGTGCCGGGGACTATGCCCTTCCTGGCGGCTCTTTCCTTCACGCTGAAGGTGCCGAAGCCCACCAGGCTGACCTTGTCGCCTGTCCAGATCGTCTTGTGGATACCGGCAAGGATCGCCTCGACAGCCTGAGCTGCCTGCTTCTTGGTAATCTGGGCCTGATCGGCAACGTGTGCCACGAGTTCGCGCTTGTTCAACTTGCACCCCTTTCTGTTCAAGAGTTACGGACCGGTTTACCTGCAACCTTAGGATGAAGGGAATGCCGTGTCAAGGGGTGTGTGGGGCTTAGAAGCTGCTGGCGTGCTGTTCAACTTTGATATCGGGGAACACTTTCACGTTTATGCGGAAATAGAACCCAGTGTCGATATCCGAAACATGTCTTGTAAAAAGAGCTTCCCAGCTTTCTAAATCCCTGGTTATCGTATAGCTTTGACTTAAAAAATCGTTTTCATCGAAGTCATAATATCCCTGATAACTTATGCTCCAATTGGGCGTGACATCCACTGAAGCGCTGACCCTGATCTTGTTCAGATCGTCCCCCTCCCCCGAAAGCACCGGAGACCATGTGTGGGAGAGGTTGAGTCGCCACGGCATGTCCGTGCTTTCCATGGTGTCCGGGGCGAAGGATGGGTCGTACCCGGCAAGCCTCAGGGACGTGGTGAGGGTGAGATTGTCCATTCTGCCCTCGTATGGGTCCCAGGAACCGTCAGCCCTGATTGAGGCCGATTGAACCGGGGTGATCTCGAGACCGGCCGAGATGTTCGAGAAGCTCCGGGCTCCGGAGACCGGTTCGGGATCGTAGAGGGAGGAGAGGGACAAGGTTGCAAGGGTGGCCCTTTCCACGCCTGACCTCGATGTCCTCTTGCCCTCCAGCCGGTTCAGAAGTGACAGGGAGTACTGACTGCCGCCGGATGGAAGGCCGAAGTCACTGAAGACAGGGTATATGCTGTCCGCCAGTCCGACCGGATTCGAGACTCCGTTTCCGTCGATGTAGGTGCCAGGCGCCCATGACCATGTAACCGAGGGGCTGATCGTGTGTCTCAGGGAATTGTAGCCCAGACCCTGTCCGAACACCCCGTAGAGGTCCGTTCCGACCGTGGTGGACACCGAGCCGTGAAACCAGGAGGGGAATGCGTCTCCCTCAAGGCTCCGGTCGTACACCGCGCCCGTGAACCGGGCCCTTGGAGAGAACGCCATTATCCCCATGAACCGCTGTGAGAAGGTGAGCTCCGACGTCACCTTCAACCCCGCGTCGTACCTTCTGTCGATCTCCCTTATCTCCCTTTCGGCAATGTAGTGCAGCGAGGCGTTCCAGTAGAACTGGTCGAGCACCTCCCTGCCGGGGAACAGGGGGGATGATGGAAGGGAGTAGCGGACGTCCGGCAGGGACACCATGTCCTTGAGCTGGTTTTCGAGGGTGTCGGGGTCGGTGTCGAGATACCTGGTGGCGTCGGCTGCAGCCTGCAGGGAGCCCCTCCAGAGCCTTCGGGTGAGCGAGAGGTAACTTCGTGCCTCCCTGTTCATCCGCTCCTGAGGGTCGCCCTGAGTATCCTCCAGATAGCTTCTGTCGCTGAGGAACGAGCCCTGGAGTTTCAGCATCGTGCCGTCCCGCAGCTCGTGCACATGTCCCAGGTTGACCATCCACCTGTCCCTGCTGTTCTCGTACTCCCTCCGCCACTCGACCCTGAAACCTCCGTCGTGCACGTAACGCAGCCTGTGCCTTTCCTGAAGGGAGAGCGAGAAGCGGGTCTTCTCCATGATGTCCGACCTTATCTGGAGGTCGATGTAATCACTGAAACCAAAGTAGTAGCCGAGCTTTCTGAGGTATTTGCCGTCGCGCCCGGACTGGCCGAGCGTGGGAAGCATGAAGCCCGAACTCCGTCCGCGCCTTATGGGGAAGACGGCGTACGGGAACCAGAAGACCGGCGTGTTCTCAACGTACAGGACGATCGGCCTTGCTATGGCCTTGTCGTCGGGGAAGACCTTCATCGACGCCGCCCAGAACCACCAGTCCAGGGTGTCGCGCTCGCTGGTGGTGAAGCGGCCGCCTTCGGCGTTGAACTCCCTCCGGCTCAGCATGGTCACCCGTTCTCCTGTATACAGGGCGCCGTCGTACCAGGTTCTTGCCTCGGTGGTGCGGGCGGTCCTGGAGGGGATGTGGTAGATCATTTCGGTGCCCCCTGCAGTTTCGCCGCTCTCCGTTATGGAGGGTTCACCGGTTGCGGTAAGTGTCTCGCGGTCAGGATCGTAGTGGATCGTGTCGGCCTTGAGGGTCATGTCGAGGTACGAAAGGGATGCCTCGCCGAACAGCTTCAGTACCCCCGGCGTCACTATGTAGTCAAGGGAATCGGCGCTGTATCCCATGGTTTCCATCGGTGGGGGCTGGGAGATCAGGAGGGTCAGTAGAATCAGCATTTTCCGGAGGCCATTGCCGCGGCTCCGAAAGCCCCGGCAGTGGAAGAGTCGGGCAAAGCAGACACCCTCCAGGGGTTCGGGCAGCGTGACTCGAACTCGTGCCTGGCCTGTTTCCCGAAGAGCTGGAAGCAGGTGCAGAGCCCTCCTGCGAGGAAGAAGCCCTCGGGGGCCAGGCACTTCGCCAGATTGGCCATTCCCCGCCCCAGCCATGCCCCGTACTCGCTGAATGCCGCTATCGCCTTTTCATCGCCTTTTCGCGCTTTGGCTGCGATGCCCCTGGGCTCAGTCCTGCCATCGAAGAACGAGATGAGGGCGTCCCTGGCGGCGTACCTTTCCCAGCAGCCCCTGAGCCCGCACGTACACTTCCTTCCGCCTTCCCTGATGGTCATGTGGCCGAATTCGCCGGCGGTTCCCGTTCCGTAGAGGATCCTCCCCTCGGAGATCACGCAACCGCCGATCCCCGTTCCCAGGGTGATGAAGAGCCAAAGACCGTTCCCGGGGATGATCCCCTTGTGCAGTGCACCAATTGCGAAGGCGTTGCAGTCGTTGTCCACGAAAACCTGTGCCCCCCCGAGCATCCTGGAGAGCGAGGAGGCTATGGGAGTACCGCTCCAGAGGGGAAGGTTCGGGCTGAAGGACAAAAAACCCCTCTTGATGTCGACCAGACCTGCTATTCCAACACCCACTGCGGCGGGAGAGGGGTCGAACCGTCGAATGACGGCTGCAATGGAGGCGAGAACGGCGGCGGGCTGTCTGCAGGGCCCGGTGTTGAGAACCTCGGCCATGCAGAAGGCCCCGTCGCAGCCCAGATGACCTACGATGGCGGTGGAACCGCCGATATCCACGCCCCAGAAGCCGTTGCTACTCAATTCCCAGTATTTCGCCTTCCCTCACCGTGAGCAGGGGCCATGACACCCTGACATCGGTGGAGCTTCCAAGAACACACCTGCCGCTCGCGCCGAACCACGCCCCCCTGTCTGCCAGTTTTCGCTGCACCCCTGCCCTTGACCGGCCTCCCGTATGCCATGCTTCCAGAATGATACCGGCGGCATCGTATCCCTGTGCGGCAATCATTGACGGCGACTGACCGTACTCCCTGCCATACGCGTACACGAATCCCGCGGTCTCGGGGCGGGTCGATTCCAACCCGCTGGCTGCCGTGAAAACCGCTTCCTCCACGGAGTCGCCTCCGTGTCTTATCAGAAGATCGCTGTCCCACCCCGAGGTTCCGAAAAGGGGCAGTCTGACGCTGTAGAATTGAAGCTGGGGAGCGATCTGAATCGCGTCCCACGATGACACGGGAAGGAAAACGCCGTCGGCTCCCGATGCCTTCACCCTCATTATCTGGGTCCGGAAGTCGGTTGCTCCGCTCTGATAGCCTTCGGTGACGACCACGCTCGCTCCGAGCCTGTCGACCGTGGCCCTGAACTGGCTGACCTCACCGTTAGCCTGCGAGGTATGGGGGTGGATTATCGCCAGTCGTCTGCATCCAGCCCTGAGCACTGCGTACTCCGCAATGGCCGCCGCCTGGTCGCCCTCGCTCACGACGAGCCTGAAAACCCATGAACCCGCCCTGTCAACATCCTCGCTGGTGGCAGTGGGCGTGATCACAGGAAGGCGTTCACGGTTGGCGGAAGGGGCTGCCTGAAGTGTCGTCGAACTGGTCAGAGGGCCTATGACTCCCATGCAGGACGCATCAGAGCCAAGTTCGGAGAAGAGCGAGGCGATGTCCCCGGAAGATGCCCCCGTGTCGATGACCCTGAGAACAGGGGGGTCGGAGTGCATCTCGCCAAAACGCTCGAAGGCCATCGTTACGCCCCTTTGAACCGGTATGGCGAATTCCGAGCCCTCCCCGGTCAGGGGAAGCACCAGAGCGAAATACTCCTCATCGGAATCGGGGGGGGTGACGGTCTCGCCCCATCTCTCTCTCGCCCCGGGGTAGAGCCTGTTCAACTCCGCCGCGTACAGGGCCGCCTTTGCCGAGTCGCCCTCGATCGTGAAACGCCGCTCAAGCTCGAGCAGAACGAAGACCTCGAGCCAGTTGTCAGAGCGGGCCGTGGCTACGGCGTCGGTGTCCGCCTCGCGAAGGAGTTCGCGGGCAAGCTCAACAGCCTTTTCCTGACGGTGCCTGTCGAGTTCATCGGGGTCGAGCAGGGCCAGAACGGAGAGAGCCCGTCCGGGTGAGGAGAGTTCGGCGATGGCCCTGGCAAGGTATGCCCGGGACAGGACGGCCGGATCACTTGAAGAGTTGATCACCCTGTCGGCGGTGTTCAGGGCTTCTGAAAACCTGCCCATCTCCGCGAGCGCTTCCGCTGATGCGGTCCTCCAGAGAGGAGCGTCCGGGGAGTCGGGCGCTTCGGAGAGCGCCGACGAGTAAAGCTCGAGCGCGTCGTTGAACCTGCTCTGAGCCATCAGGGCATCGGCCCGTGCAGCCTTCTCCCGTGGGGTGGTAGGCGTTGTGGACGGCCCGCAACCGGCGGCGACAATCACCGCCAGGACGAAGGTTAACCGGAACAGGGTTTTCAAGGGATCCTCCCGTTATGCTGATGAGTGCCACAACAGCCAACTATACAGAACCCTTGATGGCCGGGGCAGTGGCATCGACCGCGAAAATTGGCGCACACCGGCCCGGGCGTTTGATGTCAGGCGAAAGGCGTTTCACGTTCGGAGCAACCGGCCGCCGTTCAGAGCCGGGAAATCAGTTCGGAGACTCCCCGAAGGTTCTTTTGATGCTTCCCCAGGTCAGCCCGGTGAAGGTCAGGTCTCCGTGTGCCGTGAGGGAGGCCTCGTATAGCCACAGGTCAACCACGGTTGATCCCCTGTATCCGGAATGGTAGCAGGTGAACATGAATTGGAGGAACTGACCGGGTTCGAGACCGGTGATGCTGACATGAATCGGAAGGGAGTCCTCCACACTTTCATTGCCGTAACTGGAGACTCCGTGTGACCAGATTACCTCTGAGGCGGTTCCGTCCGTCAGCATTTCGAGCGTTACGGATGCATAGGCAGTGCCTGAAGTCGTGCCTGCATAGAGGTATGTGTGCTGTGGTATGTGCAGCACCAGTGAATCCGCATCCTGCGGAACCGTAGAGACCTGCGTCACCATGAGCGCGCAATCGACGTCCACGTGCCCTTTGGGATACCACCAACCTACATGGTGTGCGTTGGCGCCTTCCGACGAGAATTCGAACCCGTATTGCCCCCAGGAGCCCGGCAGTTCAGTTAGTGTGTAGCTCCATAGAACGTCATCCGCCGCAGCAGTTCCAGAAGGAAGAATGAAGAAAAGAACCGTGAAAGCATGCCGTTTCATTTCTGCCCACCGTTCCTCCGCTTCCCGTTTCCACGCAACGTCTTGCACCTGAGGATTTCGACCATGTATCCTCCAGTTCAATCATTTGATTCAGTCAACTGAAGCATACACCCATTGAACAGGAAAGAGAATGGCGCATGGAGTCTTCCGGCGGTCTCCCCTGCCTGCCTGATCGACCGAACAGGCAGGCTTGATCCCGTCATATTCGTCTGTTCTCAAGTTGTGCTGCTCCTTTGACTGCGGGAGATGAAGTGCTGCGGGAGCGCTTTGTTCTGGTGGGAGAGCGGTGACTCGGGGGTAACCCATCCATGATGATCATCCGGGTTGATGGTCCCGGCCCACCTGTTCGGGTGGGCCGGGACTGAAGAGGAGCTACTGGATCGTTACCGAGTCTTCCGTGGCGGGGATGAACATCTCGATTGGTTTGTCCATGTTCTCGATCATCCACTCAGCGTCGTCGACAAGGTCGCTTTCGGGGTAGGAAGCGGTGACCTCGCGGAAGGCCTCGCGAGCTGCGTCGTAGTTGCCGAGCTTCTCACTCAGTGTGAAGCCCTTGAGGAAAACCGCCTGATCGCACCTTTCGTTGTCGGGGTACCTTTCGACGAAGAGCGCGAAGTAGCGGACCGCTGTTTCCGGGTCGGAGGCCATCGTCTCCTGGGCAAGCGACATCAGGCTGTCGGGTCCGATCGAAAGGGCCGGCAGGAAGGCTTCCTCGTTGATCTCGACCTCGTACTTCTCCATCAGGGCCGGGAAGACGGTGTTTCTGAGGTAGTTGTTCACAACCTCGGGTTTCAGGGCAGCCTCGATCGACTCCCTGACCTCGGCGAGGGGTCTGGCACCCTCCTCGACGGAATCGGTTACCTTGAACCAGGTGATGCCTATCTCAGTGGGCCATGGGCCAAGCACCGTGCCTGCCGGAGCGGCGAACAGCTCGTCGGCGAACTCCGGCCTGCCGCCCATGTAGGGCAGGGGGGCATCGGATGTCACCCAGCCAAGGTCTCCGTTGACGGCAGCGGTTGGCTCATGGATGCTGTACGAGGCAGCTACGGAGTCGAAGGGAACGCCCTGGTCAAGAAGCCCCTGCACCAGTTCCTGCTGCTCTCCCCGGACCGTTGCCACGACCGAGAACCGTGTCTGGGCGCTCTGATGGTAGATGTCGCCGGTGTGGGCGTTGTAGTACTCCTGTATCGCCTCTTCGGAGACCGGAGCCGCGGCCACTACGAAACGGTTGTAATACTCCTGGATGAGGGCGCTGTTCCGGGCCATTTCAGCCTGTTCCATCGCCATCTCAACCTGTGCGACGACGAAGGAATCCTGCTCCATTCCCATTCCGGCAGCAGCCAGTTCAAGGATCTCCTGTTCGATAAGGCTGCCCAGGAGGATCTGGCGCCCCTCGACCGTGTCGTAGGCTTCCCTCTGGTAGTAGGGGATGGCCTCGATCGCAGCCTCGATGTCCGTGCGGGTTATGGAGGTTTCGCCTATCGTGGCCAGGATCTCCGCGTCGGGGTCGTCGAAGACCTGGACGTCGTACCTTTCGTGAAGCTCGGGGATCAGCGTGTTCTTGAAGTACTCGTTGACCAGGGCGGGCTTCAGTACGCTTTCGATCGATCCACGGGCTTCCTCGAGCGAAACGTATCCCTCGGGTTCAATCTCGGTCACCCGGAAGAAATGGGTTCCCAGAGAGGTTTCGAACGGGCCCACGACACCGCCTTCCGGGGCGGAGAGAAGCCGGGCGGCCAGGGTGGTGTCGGTGCCGATGTAGGGGATGTTGCCGTTCTGTTCGACCATGCCCATGCGGCCGCCCTGATTCCGCGTGACCGCGTGCTCGCTCATCTCCACCGCGATCGAGTCGAAGGATTCCCCCGAGTCAAGCCGGGTAAGGACCGCTTCGACCGCCTGCGGGGTGGAGACAAGGATGTGGGCGAGCTGCGCCGTCGCCTGGCGGCGGAACCTGGTGTCGAGGTTTTCGTTGTAGTAGGAGCTGACCATGGAGTCGGGCACCTGCACGGCCTCGATGACGTGGCGCTGATAGAACGCCTGGGTCATGGCCCTCTGTCTGACGCTTTCCACCATCTCTTCGGCCAGTGCAACCTGTGCAAGGACGGTCGAATCGTTCTCGAGCCCTTCGTCAATCGCCGCAGCCAGAAGGAGTTCGCGCTCGATGATGTGGTTCAGGAGCTGCTTCCTGCCCTGCAGGGTCTCGAAGGGAGCCCTCTGGTAGGGGGGTATGCGCTGGAGTTCACGTTCCAGCTCCTCCATCGTTATGATCCTTGATCCGATCCTTGCGACCTCGCCCTCTCCAAGGGGGCGTGTCCCGCAGGCGGCAGCAAGAAGCAGAAGCAGCGCCGCCAGGGGTATGGTGATCTTTCCCCGCATGTTGTCAGTTCTCCCTTTTCGTTTTTGCTTCAAGTTCATAGTCGATGCGGCTGTTTGCGAACTCGGTCATTGCGGCCTCGGATGCCTGTTCCTCCGGCTCGGCGATCCCCTCGACGAGAACCGGAGCGCCCTCCTGGATGCTTCGGACCCGTTTTGAGACCGCGATGGTGAACAGGTACTGATTCTCCACCGAAGCTGCCTTCTGTTCCGTCTTTTCAAAGTATTTCAAGAATAGCCACCTTTCAGCGCGGCGCTTGCGCGAAAATGTACCGGGGTTGGGGTAAGACACGGTATGTACATGGCAACTATACACGAAGCGGAGGGAAAGAGTTCCCCCCGCTTCACAAAGGCCGTCAGGATCAGTTCTCTGCGGGTGCCGCCTCGAGGTTTTCCCGGTTGGCCATGAGGAAATCCCACGTGGGCTGGTCGAGAAGGTCCATTTCCCTGGTTTCGATCCTGAGGGTTCCCAGGGCCGACCTGTCCCAGTAGCGCACGATGGTGAGCATGTCGCGGTCGCCGGGAAGGGCTCCTTCAGCAAGGCTGGGGAAGCGGAGCGGATGCTTGAAGTATATCTCGACCCTCGATGTGTCAGGATTCGAGGTGCAGTAACCGACGAAGCGCCAGGTCTGGACATCCATGGACTGCCCCCTGGCCCTTCCCGATGCCCCGGGCCTTTCCCAGAACGTGTACACGGTGTCGGGAAGGATCTCGAACACGTACTCGCCACCGAGCGGATCGCTCTCCGCGGAGATGTCTATTCCAAGGTTCTCGACCTGGGTGGGGCTGAGCGACACGGGGTACCTGTTGTATATGTGGGATGCCTGCTCTTCCCCGACCCTGACGAGCACCGAACGGGAGACCTCGGTGCGCCTGATGTGTGCGTATTCGGGGAAACTGACCCTGATGAACGTGGGCATCCAGTCCGCCTCGCAGAAAAGGGAATCGGGGTAGTCCTTTTCCACGAGACCGCCGATGACGCCACCGTGACGGTCATGGTTGGGGCAGGAAATGGCGAATTGCGTACCCAGTGAGAGTTTGGGATCGAAATGATACGTGGAGTCCGTGAAACCCTGGCTCCACAGAGAGGGGCAGATGCCCAGCGAATCGGGAAGGTCCGCAAAGGCGAGAAGCGAATCGATCGTCGGGGCGGAGATTCCTTCGTTTTCAAGCATGTGCTGCACATTTGCCCTGGCCAGCCCGTACATCTGTTCCCGGCAGTTCTCTCGGGGGATGCGGTATGCCTCAACACGCTGGTGGATCCGGAATATGAGAATCGCGGCGAGCAGAACAATGATGACCCTCACAAGAACTCTAGATCCCATGGCTTGAAAACCCCCCGATTGGTGTTTCAGTTAGTGTTGCACTGCGGACATTCTTGGTAATTTACCGACCCCTTTCAACCCGTGTCAATACGCCCTCCGAACCCCGGGAACAACGGGCACGGGATTTCTGAGGCGTGTCACCGCGGCGGTCTCGTCGGAATATACACCGCGGGGAAGCGCAAGCGCCGTCTGCTGTTCCATCCGGACATCGGACGAGACGGGCTCGGTGCGGATGCTGTCTATCGCGAGAAGCACCGAGGCCGGTCCAGTCACCCTCACGCGGGACCGTCTGATCGATGTGCTCATGTACCTGGCGGGGACGGGTGTCGAGACCACGGCAACGGGAAGAACCCTGCTGCCAACCCTGTCAAGTGAAAGTTCGATCAGCGAAGGTTCGAAGCCTCCCGCGCGCACCATCAGGGGAAGGCTTTCGAAAAGTTCTTCCCTCATGACGACCTGTCTTGCGACCCCCGGACTGTCCGGGGAGAGACCCCTGAGGTCGACGACCATTCTCAACCCGGCGGGTTTCCCCAGGAGCTGAAAACCCAGCATGCTCAAGCCGTCGGCCTGGAACTCGACCGTCACGCTTTCCGCAGGATTACCGAGTACAACGGCTTCTTCGCTTGTTGCATAAGTTACCGCGACTGGAAGGTTCACCGTGAAACCGACCCCCCTGAGGGAGAAAAGCCAGATGAACAGCGCGACCGTCAGCGCAAGACCCCACCTCACGACGGTGCTACTGGACGGCTTTGACCTCAGGGGCTTGAGGAACCTGGAAACCGATTGATCCCGCTGACTCAATTGAATCCTCCAGAGGGCCGAACCTTTTCTCGTACATGTCCACCTGCGCCTTGAGGGCGCCGATGAAGCCCTTGATCCGGTGTGGTGACATTATGACCCGGCACTCCAGCTCGGCGGCCGGAAGCCCGGGCATGATGCGCGCGAAATCCAGCACGAATTCAGCCTGGGAGGTGTTCACGATGGCTATGTTCGCGTAGACACCCGAAGCCTTCTCGGCCCGTATGTTGATTCGCGGGGGCTGGTTTTGCATTATTCCCTCCTGTGGCAGAAATGAATGGTATCTTATGCACTGCGGTGCAACCGGGGTCAACCCGCTGGGAGGGCTTGTTTGTACACCGATGATCTTCATGCTTTCCGGGGCGCCAGGGTTCTGGTTCTCGGTGATCTCGTGCTTGACCATTACCTCGAGGGAAGGGTTGACAGGATATCCCCCGAGGCCCCGGTTCCGGTCGTTGCCATTGACACCAGGGGAGAGAGATTCGCCCCGGGAGGGGCCGCCAACGTCGCGCTCAACGTTCTGTCACTGGGAGGAAGCCCTTTTATCGCGGGTACTGTGGGGGATGACCCGGACGGTGAGATCCTGACCGACCTCCTCGCCAGGAAGGGTGTGGATGTCTCCTGTGTCACCGTGGACCGCAACAGACCCACGACCAGGAAAACCAGGGTGATCTCACGGGGATACCAGCTGATAAGGATCGACAGGGAGTCCACGCTTCCGTGCAGACGGGAAAAGGGCTCACCCGAGAATGCCGGGATACTGGCAGCCCTTTCGAGCGTGGGCGCGGTGATCTTCGAGGACTACGACAAGGGCTTCCTTGGGGATTTCAACATACCATGGATCATCGAGGAATCCACGAAAAGGGGGATCCCGGTCCTTGCCGACCCGAAGTTCAGGAACATCATGCTTTACAGGGGGGTCAGCCTTGTCAAGCCCAATCTTCGCGAGGCATCGACCATGCTGGGGCGTGACCTTGACGACGCCACGACCGAAGAGCTTCAGGCCGCATGCGGGATGATAATCCGGGCCCTTGACGCCGGGGCCGTCCTGCTCACCCTTGGGGCGGGAGGGTCGATACTCAGCGTCAAAGGCAATGAGAACCCCCTTGTCCAGTCCACTGCCGCAAGGCACGTCTTCGACGTTTCAGGGGCGGGTGATGCGGTCATCGCAGTGATGGGTCTCGCATACGCTTCCGGCGTGACGCCTGTCAGGGCAGCGGTGATGGCCAACTATGCCGCAGCGGCGGTATGCGCGGAACCCGGGGTGTACGCCGTGACTCCGGAAGACATACTCAGGGAGGCCAGACTTCATGAGTGACACGGGCAGGGTGCTCAACCGGGCCGAAGCTGAACACCGCTGCTCCCTCATCAGGAAGGCGGGTTGCACCATTGTCTTCACCAACGGCTGCTTCGATCTTCTTCATCCGGGGCACATCCTGGTCCTCTCCCGTGCCGCGGCACTGGGAGACTTTCTTTTCGTCGGTCTCAACAGTGATTCTTCCGTGAAGAGGCTGAAGGGCGACCTGAGACCCCGGATGCCCCTCGAGGCCAGGGCCCTGGTTCTCTCCTCGATCCGAGCAGTTGATTTCGTCGTTCCCTTTTCCGAGGACACTCCGCTGGAACTCATCCGGGCTCTCAGACCGCACGTACTCGTCAAGGGCGGGGATTACCGGGCCGGGGAAGTCGTGGGAGCCGAACTTGTGGAGAAGGTCGTCATAGTTCCGACCCTCGCCGGACATTCGACAACAGCTCTCATTGGTGAATGAAAAACGGGCTGGCCGACACTGCGCTCGTCCTTCTCATATTCCTGGCGGCCTGGGCAGGTGTGAACCTCCCCATCCTTGGCTCGCCGCTCGGACGCTACCCTGTTGTGGACGCCCGCTGGCACATGCTTTGGGCTGAAGCGGTCTCCAATGGCGACCTGTTCATCTTCGCCCCCTTTTTCAGGGCTCCGCTCTACCCCTGGATCCTGGGCGGCTGGTTCAGTCTTTTCGGCCCCGGTGTACTGAGCGGAGCGCTCCTGTCCCTGACAGCCGGTGCCGGAACGGTCGTTCTGCTGCACCGGACCGGCCTGGCCTTCACCTCGCGCGGTGCCGCCTTTCTCATCGCCGCCCTATGGGCGATATGGGGAACCGCCCTCGTTTACCAGGGTTTCATGCTTATCGAACCGCTCTACCTGTTCCTGCTCTGCGCCGCTTTCTCCGCCCTTTGCAGAAGGCCCGATTCCCCGGCGCCATGGTTCCTTCTCGGTCTGGCGTGCATCGCCAGACCGGGGGCGGTTCTTCTGCTGCCGGTCAGCATAATGATGTTCCGTCCCCGGGTCCGGTCATGGGCGGCATGGTTCCTGCCCGTGGTTTCAGTCTGGGCCGTGAACACCTTTCACGGAGATCCGGGAACGGTCATCTCAAGCCAGGGCGGGATCAACTTCTACGTGGGCTCTGGACCGGATGCCGACGGAGTGACCGCCTTTGCGCCCGCAGGCCGGCGTGAGCCTCCGGGTGAACTGCCGTACGTTGACAATGTCTGGGCGGCGAGCCTCGCACCGCTCTCCACCGACGCAGTTCCATCCACGGTATCCTCATACTGGACCCGCCTCACACTGGAACACATCGTTTCCAGCCCCCCCGGCCACGTTCTCCTGCTTTGCAGGAAGGCCCTGTTCCTGCTGAGTCCCGTGGAGATACCGTGCAACTACGATGCCTACTACATGGGCCGCATCTCCCCGCTTGCCGGGGTTCTCGTTACCGGCCCGCCACTGGCGTTTCCCGGCCTTCTGCTCTGGCTGCTGCTGCCGGGGGCCCTCATGGCGGGAAGGGTCGGGGAGCATGAAAAGAGGGTTCTGGCATGGGTGCTGACACTGGCGGCAGGACTTGCCCCTTTCTTCATCACGGCCAGGTTCAGGCTTCCCATGATACCTTTTGTGCTGCTCTTCGCCGTGCCCAGGTTCCTCAGGGTCTGGAAGAAGGGTGTTCTGATGGCCCCCCTGGGGGCTGCCCTGGGTGTGGGGCTCGCCGTTCTGACCGGACCGGCCGTCGATACCAGCGGAGTGAACATGCCCTTTCACGACGGCATGGCCAACTATTCCGCGGGGAACAGGCGGGAAGCACGTTCCCTTTTCATGCAGGCATGGGAACGGGCATCCGGAAGGACTGACGGGGTTGACCTCAATGGCACCGATGCCCTTTACAACCTTGGGATCATGGACCTCGAGGATGGCAATCCCGAGGGGGCCGTCTTCTGGTTCGGGAGAGCCCTGGAGTGGAACCCCGGCCACATCCCATCACGCGAAGCCCTTCGAAGCTTGACCCCAGAATGGCAATAGGTTAGAAATGCTTGGCTTGGCAAGAGGTTTTGTAACAACGGTTTCTTCGGAGGTATGAATGCAGGCAGGCGCAGTTTTTACGTACCTGGCCCCTTTTGTCGCCGTGACCACTCTGGTGGTGGCGGCGCTTGTGTACGCCAGGCTCGCAAAGTACGCCCCGGGCAACGAACTGATGCAGAAGATCGCCGGTTTCATCAGAACCGGTGCAATGGCATACCTGAAAACACAGTACCGGATTCTCATGGTCTTCGTGGTTCTTGTGGCCCTTCTTCTTTTCTTCTTCGTGAACAGGGCCACCTCCATGGCCTTCGTTGCAGGTGCCCTTCTCAGCATGCTTGCCGGTTACGCCGGCATGAAGGCAGCCACGACGGGAAACGTCAGGACCGCCAACGCCGCCCGGAAGGGCCTCTCAGATGCCCTCGCCGCCGCATTCGATTCCGGCAGCATAATGGGCTTCGCGGTCGCCGGGTTCGGGCTTCTTGGTGTCAGCGTCTTCTTCCTGGCGTTTCATGATGTCGAGTCGGTGCGAGCGTTCATTTCGGGCGTCCTCGGGGTCCCGGTATCCCTCGAGAGCCTTGCCGGCTTCGGCATGGGAGCAAGCAGCATCGCCCTCTTCGCCAGGGTGGGGGGAGGCATCTTCACGAAAAGCGCCGATGTCGGTGCCGATCTGGTGGGAAAGATCGAGGCCGGAATTCCCGAGGACGATCCCCGGAATCCCGCCGTCATAGCCGACAACGTGGGTGACAACGTTGGAGACGTTGCGGGAATGGGCGCCGACCTCTTCGAGTCATACGTCGGTTGCATCATCGCCGCAATCGTTCTCGCCCTGAGCCTTGGCTCCGTTGAACTGAACGGGCTCTTTTCCGCGCCGGGACACGATGCCGCGCACATGGGCCGTCAGACCCTGGTCGGCCTTCCCCTGATCCTCGCTGCTCTCGGAACCATTGCCAGCCTGGTCGGGGCACTGTTCGTGAAGGTTCTCAGAAGGCAGTCGCCCCAGTCGGTGCTTCGTAACGGGACCTTCGTAAGTGCTGGCCTCAGTGTTCTGCTGGGAGGGTTCTTCATCATGCAGGCCGGCCTTGTGCCCGGTGTTTTCTGGGCAATGACCAGCGGTGTTCTGGTCGGCACTGCCATCGGCCTTGTAACCGAGTACTACACGAGCTCCGCCCCGGTCCGCAGGATCGCAGAAGCCACGTCCACCGGCACGGCCACCTCCATCATCGAGGGGCTGGCCGTTGGAATGGAATCGACCCTGGTCCCCATGGTCCTGATCGCCGCAGCCATACTGGCCAGCCATTATTTCGCTGGCATTTACGGCATCGCCATCGCGGCACTGGGAATGCTCATGAACGTGGGCATGACCATGTCGGTTGACGCGTACGGCCCGGTTGCCGACAACGCCGGCGGGATAGCCAGCATGGCCGGCCTTTCCGAAGAGGTGCGCCGCAGGACCGACAAGCTGGACGCACTTGGAAACACGACCGCCGCCATGGGCAAGGGTTTCGCGATCGGGAGCGCCGCCCTCACGGCCCTTGCGCTTTTCACTGCATACGCGCAGGCGGCGGACCTTTCACTGATCGACCTCCTGAGCCCTCACGTCGTCGCCGGCCTTTTGCTCGGGGGACTGCTGCCCTTCCTCTTCGCTTCGATCACCCTCAGATCGGTGGGCAGGGCGGCGATGAAGATGGTGACGGAAGTCAGGCGGCAGTTCCGTGAGATAAGGGGACTCATGGAGGGAGAGGCCGAACCCGATACGGCGAAATGCGTCGATATAGCCACCAGGGCTGCCCTTACCGAGATGATCCTTCCCGGTCTCCTGGCCGTGGCAGTTCCCGTTGCGGTCTTCTTCGGGTTCGGCGTCAACGGTCCTGAAACCCTGGGCGGTCTTCTCGCCGGCGCGATCGTGACCGGTGTTCTCCTTGCCATCTTCATGAGCAATTCGGGAGGCGCCTGGGACAACGCAAAGAAGTACATCGAGGAGGGGCACATGGGGGGCAAGGGCTCTCCCTGCCACGAGTCCGCGGTGACGGGAGACACGATAGGAGACCCGTTCAAGGACACGAGCGGCCCCTCGCTGAACATCCTCATCAAACTCATGACCATCGTATCACTGGTTCTTGCCCAGGTTCGATGAGAAAGGAACCGAAATGCCCGGCACACTTCCGCTGACAGAAGAGAACGTCCGCGCCGAACTGGAGAAGATCAGACCGATGCTGCAGGGCGACGGCGGCGACATAAGGTTCGTGTCACTCGAGGACGGAACCGTCAAGGTCGAGCTTCAGGGGGCATGCAGCGGCTGCGCGTTCGCAGCCCTCACGCTTCAGCACAGCGTTGAGCGGAACCTCAGGATGGTTTTCCCCGACCTCAAGAAGGTTGAGAACCTCGCTGCCCTTCGTTAGCTCCGACCCCAGAAGGAAAGCCCTCGAGGTCCTTCTGGGTCTTCGGGAAACCGCTTTCGAACTCTCTCCCCGTGATGAGGCATTCGCCCTGAGGCTTGTCAGGGAAACCACCGTGTGGAGGGCCAGGCTTGACCACAGCCTGGCCCGCCTTCTGAAAAGACCGATGCAGAAACTGGACGGGAGAATGCTTGCCGTGCTCAGACTCGGAGCAGTCCAGCTTCTCGTCCTGGGCACACCGGTCCATGCCGCGGTCTCGGAGACCGTGAAGCTCGCAGGCAACCGCGGTGCGGGGGGTCTTGTGAACGCCGTTCTGAGACGCCTGTCAACGGAAGGGGAGGAGCCCGGCCTTCCCCTGCACATAAGATGGTCGCATCCTGCCGGGCTGGTTCGGAGATGGTCCGAAAGGTTCGGACCCGAAAAAACTGCCGACCTTCTCCGCTGGAACAACGAACCCCCCGTACTTGGGGGCTTTGCATTCGAAGAACCGCCACCCGGAGAGCCGGGCCGTTATCTGGATGGTTACAGAAGGTTCGAACGTGGTGTTCCCCTTCCGCCACCAGGCGTCTTCGTACAGGATGAAGCGGCGGCTATTGTTGCGAGGGTTTTCCGAAACATGCCTGGTGATACGGCCCTTGAGATAGGAGCTGCCCCGGGAGGCAAGACCGCGCATCAGCAGGGAACCGTTCTGGTCAGTCTTGACCTGTCCCGGAAAAGGATGGGGAAGTGGCTGGACAACAGGCGCAGGCTGGGGTGGACCCATGCGCTCCCCGTGATCGGGGACGGGCTGGAACTGCCATTCCGGAGCGGATTTCACAAAGTGTTCGTGGACGCGCCCTGCTCGAACACGGGTGTTCTTCGCAGACGGCCCGGAGCAAGGTGGCGCTGGTCAACGGCTACTCTGGAATCGCTGCGAAGGACGCAGGAAATGCTCCTGAACTCCGCAGCGGAGCACGTTCTTTCCGGCGGGGTCCTCTTCTACGGCACATGCAGCCTTGAACCTGAGGAAAACGAACTTCAGGCCGATGATTTCGACGCACGCCATCCGGGTTTTGAAAGGCTTCCCCTTTCATTGCCCGTGACCCTCCTTCGGGATGGCGCGATGTCCTCTTTCCCGCCCGAATCCGGTGTGGACGGCCTTTACGCAGTTGCCTGGAGACGCACGGTGCAATAGCGGCGGGTATCCTTAACAGGAATTGTTACTATATTCCGGAATCGGCTCAATCACGTTCAGCCCTGGCGGCACGCCACAACGCCAATTGGAGATGGTCCATGGATCAAAGCGCAGTTCCCGTGATCGACCCCGGAAGGATCGAGTCGCTTCTTTCGAACAGCGGCGTCCCCGAAGCCTCGAGAGCCAGGGAAGCACTTTCCCGTGGTCTGGAGATGAAGGGACTCTCTCCCGAAGACGTAGCATGCCTGGCTTCCGTATCCGATCCCGTTCTGCTTCAGGAGCTCTACGACGCGGCGAAGAAGGTGAAGGAGACCATTTACGGCAGGAGGCTGGTCATCTTCGCCCCAATGTACATTTCGAACCTGTGCGGCAACGAGTGCCTCTATTGCGCCTTCAGGGCGTCCAATCCCGAAATCGTCAGGCGGGCCCTGACCCAGGACGAGATCGCCCGGGAAACTGCCATACTCGTTGAACAGGGGCACAAAAGGGTGTTGCTGGTCGCGGGTGAATCGTATCCCCGGGAAGGGTTTGAATACGTACTGAAAAGCATTGCCACCGTGTACGGCGTCAGATCGGGAAAGGGCGGGATCCGGCGCATCAACGTCAACGTCGCTCCGCTGACGGCCACCGAGTTCTCGGAGCTGAAGAAGACAGGGATAGGCACTTACCAGCTCTTTCAGGAGACCTACCATCCCGGGGTTTACGGCAGGGTTCACACCGGCGGGAAGAAAAGGGACTACGCCTGGAGGATCACGGCGATAGACAGGGCGATGGAGGCGGGCATCGACGACGTGGGGATCGGGGTGCTCTTCGGTCTCAGCCCCTGGGCATGGGAGGTGCAGGCCCTGCTTCAGCACATCCGGCATCTTGAGGACAGGTTCGGGGTCGGTCCCCACACTATAAGCGTACCAAGACTGGAACCGGCCACGGGCTCGGACATCGCCGCACACCCTCCCCATGCGGTGACCGATGTTGACTTCAGGAAGATAGTGGCGATCCTGCGCCTTGCCGTTCCCTACACCGGGATCATCATGTCCACCAGGGAAACCCCTCACATGCGGCGGGAAACCTTCGCTCTGGGTGTGAGCCAGATCTCGGCCGGCAGCCGCACCAACCCGGGAGGATACGCCGGGGGTGAACACGACGAGGACGGCAGCCAGTTCAGCCTTGGTGACCACAGACCACTGAACGAAGTCATTCGCGATGTTGCCTCGATGGGTTACGTCCCGAGTTTCTGCACGGGCTGCTACCGTCTGGGCAGGACGGGGAAGGACTTCATGGACCTGGCCAAGCCCGGGGACATAAGGATGCACTGTGATCCGAACGCTGCCAGCACGTTCATGGAATACCTGCTCGACTATGCGGATCCGGATACGAGGGTGACAGGCGAAGACTGCATCAACGGTTTCCTGGAAAGCATGACGCAGGAGGCAAGGGAGAGGACGGAAGCCATGCTCGGCGCCGTAAAGGAGGGCAAACGTGACGTCTACTGCTAGGGCGGGTTCATCCCCCCGGTCCTTCAGGCTGCACATAAGCATCTTCGGGCGGAGGAACGTCGGCAAGTCCAGCATCGTGAACGTCCTTGCGGGGCACCGCGTTTCGATAGTCTCGGATACTCCGGGCACAACCACCGATCCGGTCAAGAAGGCGATGGAGCTTCTCCCGCTTGGGCCCGTGATCTTCACGGATACCGCAGGGCTCGATGATGAAGGGGAGCTGGGCGCCCAGAGGGTTCAGCGCACCCGGGGTGTCATGGAGGGGACCGACCTTGCTGTCATAGTCACCGACGCGGACGAGTGGGGGGGCTGGGAAGAGCGGATCGCCGATGATTTCCGCGGAACCGGAATTCCCGTGATCGTGGTTCGGAGCAAGATTGACAGCGTTCCGATGTCGGAAGCCTTCCGTGCGGAAATGGAAAAGAGGAAGCTTCCATGGGTGACCGTATCCGCCGTTACCGGAGAAGGCGTGGATGACCTCAGGGAAACCCTCATCCGCATTGCGCCCGACGAGTTTGTGAACAGGCCGGCCATCGTGTCCGACCTGCTGCCCGCAGGCGGCACTGCCGTCCTGGTGATACCCATCGACAAGGAAGCGCCCAAGGGCAGGATAATCCTTCCACAGGTGCAGACCATCAGGGACCTCCTTGACCACGGATGCATGGCCCTGGTGACCCAGGACGACCAGCTCGTGAAGGCCCTTGGCAACCTCCGTGAAAAACCTTCGATCGTCGTAACGGACAGCCAGGCTTTTCAAAGGGTTTCGGCCGACACGCCGGAAGACATCCCGCTCACTTCGTTTTCCATCCTGTTCGCGCGGTTCCAGGGTGACCTCTCCTCGATGGTGAAGGGGGCCACCGCGATCGACCGGCTCAAACCGGGAGACCGGGTCCTTGTGGCCGAGGCCTGCACCCATCATCCCATTGGCGACGACATCGGTACCGTGAAGATCCCGGACTGGCTGGGGCGGTACGTGGGGGGTGACCTCGAGTTCGCGTTTCAAAGGGGTTCCGATTTCCCCGCCGACCTCGGTTCGTTCCGTCTCGTGATCCATTGCGGCGCATGCATGTTCAACCGAAGGACCATGCTGACAAGGATCCAGCGGGCGGAAGCGGCGGGAGTACCGATAACGAACTACGGGCTGACCATCGCCTACAGCCTCGGGATCTTCGAACGGGCCCTCGGACCCTTCCCGGAAGCCCTGGCTGCCTACCGGAGCATGTGATGAGCGATCCCACGCGTGAGCAGATCGTATCGATGCTGAAGCTCAGAGCCCCTGAGGAACTTGAAGAGCTGAGGCGCAGGGCCGAAGACCTGACCCTTTCGACCCTCGGTAACCGCGTGCACTACCGCGGTCTGATCGAGTTCTCCAACATCTGTTCCCTCAACTGCCTCTACTGCGGGATCAGACGTGGGAACAGCGTCCGGAACAGGTACACCGCAACAATGGAACAGATAACCGAAGCCGCACGGTGGTGCGCCGGTGTCGGTTTCGGCTCGATCGTGCTGCAGTCCGGCGAGAGAACCGACCCGGCTTTCGTGGATTTCGTGGAGGAAGCCGTTTTGAAGATTAAAGGCGAAACGGTTTCCCCGAAGCTTCCGCAGGGGCTTGGGATAACCCTGTGCGTGGGTGAGCAATCCCGGGAGACACTGAAGCGGTTCAGAAAGGCCGGCGCCCACCGTTACCTCCTCCGGATCGAAACGACCAATCCGGGCCTTTTCAGCAGGATACATCCCGGCGAACAGACCCTGGAGAGCAGGCTGTCGTGCCTGAGGATACTTCGCGAGGAAGGTTTCGCCGTTGGCACGGGCGTCATGATCGGGCTTCCCTGGCAGACCACTGAAATGCTGGCCGATGACCTTCTTTTCTACAGGGACAACGACTTCGACATGTTCGGAATGGGCCCCTTCATCCCCCATCACGGTACGCCCATGGGGAATGCGCCCGTCCTTCCCGACGGCGAGCGAATGAGGCTGTCCCTTCTGATGATCGGGCTGACCCGGCTTCTCACCGTCACGACCAACATCGCAGCGACGACAGCGCTGCAGGCTCTCGATCCAACGGGAAGGGAGAAGGGCCTCTCGTGGGGGGCCAATGTGCTGATGCCCTCGGTCACGCCGGGGGAATTCCGGAAGGAGTACCTTCTCTACGATGGGAAACCCTGTACCGACGAGAAGAAGGAAGACTGCCTGAACTGCCTGAGAATGCGTGTCGAGATGGCGGGACGGGTTGTGGCCGTTGACGACTGGGGAGATCCTGTTCACTATAAGGCAAGGGTTGACAACGAAGGGAGCCGGTGATGAGCGCGGAGGCAATCGAGGCCGTAAAGGGGGCCATCCTTCTCGAAAGACGGGGATGGGCTTTTTACACAAAAGTAGCGGCAGCAACCAGATCCGAGGGTGTGAGGGAAGTCTTCTCATCCATGGCAGAGGAGGAGAAGCGTCACGAAGAAGCCCTTTCCATCCACTACTCCTCCCTGGTGCGGGATGGGTCTCTTGCGGCGGTTACCACGCTGGGACAGGCCTCTGACATCTCCGGTGAAGTCCTGACCCGCAAAGTGATTGCGGAGATAGATGCCGCGGGATTCGAGGCTGCGGCCATTTCAGCTGCGATGGCCATGGAGGCTTCTGCGGAAAGGTACTACAGGGAAAAGGCAACCGAAGCCGGGACTGAGAGCGGGAAGGACCTCTTCAACTGGCTTGCCGACTGGGAGCACGGGCATCTCGAAACCCTGGCCGACATGGATAGAGCCCTGATGGAGAGCATCTGGTTCGAGAACGGGTTCTGGCCGGAAATCTGACAGATCCGAATCACGGAGGGGGCCAAATGGTATCAAGGGGCGCACTGGCGGCAGTCCTGCTTCTATTTTCAGGAATTCTGCGGGCTGACGGCACTTTCACACTGAACATCCTCCATCTGAACGACACCCACTCCAACCTTTCGCCGGTATCCCTGCCCGTACTTCCCGACAGCGCGGGCGGGTTCGAGAGGATCGACGCCGGCGGCGCGGCGCTCATCGCGGCCGAGGTCAGACGAGTTAAGCACGGTGACGGAAACGTGCTGTTTCTCCACGCGGGTGACCTTGTGCAGGGAACGCTTTTCTACACGGTTTACGGCGGCAGGGCCGATGCCGCGGTGTACAACGCCATGGGGCTCGATGCCATGGCCCTGGGCAACCACGAGTTCGACCGCGGAAGCGAAGGACTGGCCCTGCTTCTTGACGAGGTGCTCTTTCCGGTTGTCTGTGCCAACGTTTCCCTGGCGGACGACACACTCCTCGCCGGGCGGGTGGCGCCCTTCACCGTTCTGGAGACGGGCGGGGAGAGGATAGGCGTCATCGGATTGATCACCGAAGAGCTGTCCAGCGTTTCGAGCCCCTCTGAGCACACCGTGACGCTTTCAGCCCTCGAATCCGGACGCGCTGCGGTCGGGGCTCTTTCACGCATGGGTATCGACAAGATAGTCGTGCTTTCCCACCTGGGTTATCCGCACGACATCCGGCTCGCGGAATCACTGCCGGGCGTCGATGTGATAGTGGGTGGCCACACCCACACGGTCCTGGGACGTTTCGAGCATCTCGGGCTTTCGTCAGGGGGCGATTATCCAACGCTGGCCTCCGGTCCCGACGGCGGGAACGTTCTCATCGTCACGGCCTGGCGATACGGATCCATGCTTGGAAACCT
The DNA here is from genome assembly GCA_041750285.1 of Candidatus Fermentibacteraceae bacterium. Classification (GTDB taxonomy): domain Bacteria; phylum Fermentibacterota; class Fermentibacteria; order Fermentibacterales; family JCC-6; genus UBA6080. Next base: position 210,826 of record JBGSZS010000007.1, read on the forward strand.
GACCGTCGATTTCGACGGGGATGGAAGGGTGGTATCCTGGAGCGGTTCACCGCTCATCCTGACAAGGGAGGAGACGCACGGAACTCCCGGGCTGTGGCGCACCGACCCCGATCCCTTCGTGGGGGAAATCGTGGAAGGCTATGCCTCGGCACTCCAGGATTTCCAGAACGAGTTCATCGCCACTGCGGAAACCGACCTTCCCAACACAAGGGTTCCGGGGGGCGATCTTCCCCAGGGAAGCCTTATCGCTCCGATCGTGTGCGATGCCATGCTCTGGAAGGCGAACCGGCTGGGAGCGGGGGCGGACATTGCCGTGCAGAACGCGGGGGGCGTACGCATAGACGTTCCAAGGGGGGAGATAACGACAGGCACCGTCTACACGCTCCTGCCGTTCGGCAACACCATGGTGATTCTGGACGTCGGCGGACGCCAGGTCAAAGACCTTCTCGAGGAAGCCCTTTCGAGCATCTTCGACATGGGCTTGTCCGACGGCACGTTCCCATACGTCGCCGGGATGAGGTATACAGCGTCTCGCGGCGCCCCTTGCGGCAGCCGTGTGACAGCCGTTGAGGTGGCTGTCCCGGGAGGCGGCTACGAGCCGCTCGATCCCGAAGCCACGTACCGCCTGGTGACCAACAGCTTCGTGGCGGGAGGGGGAGACGGGTACGGTTCCCTCTCGCTCATTCCGGGAACCGACACGGGTTTCATCGACGCCGAGATCCTGGCAGAGTACTTCCGCGAACTGGGAACGGTGAGCCGGGTGGAACAGCGTGTATTCCTCGGTGATTGATTCGGTTTTCGCTCACGGGCGGGGTTATATTCGCCTGTGATCGTCCGGTTACAGAACCTTGACAAGGAGGGTATCCATGAACAAAAAAGTCCTTGCATTCCTGATCGCCGCGGCGGTCTCGGTCATGTCGGGGTGCGGCGATCAGCCGGCACCCGAGCCGGCGGCAGAAGCGCCGGAAGATGCTGAGCCCCAGGCCGTCGAACTCAGTGACACCATCGTGCTGCCCGACGGGTGGGAGATTTCCGACGCCATCAGTGCAGCCGAGGTCGAGGCCATTCTTGGCAGGACCGGTTACAGCTACTGGCACGAAACCCTCAGCGACCCGGCGGCGGGAAAACCCCAGGGAAGCTACTTCGACGGCAGTCTTGCCGCTTCCAAGATCAACTTCCTCGTCTACACGTTCGACGGCCCCGCGAATTTCGACAGGGTAAGCGGTTACGTGAACGACAGCACCGAAGTCGAGGGCGACCTCTGGGACAGGGCCATAATCGGCACGATGGGCGGCGCCATTGATGAGGTCAGCGTCGGAATGCTGATCCTTCGCGGAGACGTCTGCATTCGCATAAAGTGGGACGCAGCCGTTTACGAAGGCTACGACAGGATCGAGCTCAGCGTGAAGCTTGCCGAACAGCTCATCAACAATCTCTACGGGGGTCCCAGGGATCTCTGATCGTTCCGGTTAGACCCTGCGGTTCCGGGCACTGCCCGGAACCGCGCTGTTTTGGGGGAAAAATGCTGGAGACCATGGGTTTCGACAACGGAAAGTACCTGTCTGAGCAGACCGGAGCCATAGCTTCCCGTCTCGGGCAGTTCTCGGGCAGGCTTTACCTCGAGTTCGGCGGCAAGCTGATGTACGACCTTCACGCTTCGAGGGTCCTTCCCGGGTATGACCCCAATGTAAAGATCAGGCTTCTTCAGGAACTCAGGGACCAGGCCGAGATCATCCTGTGCATTTACGCGGGGGACATCGAGAAGCGAAAGATGAGGGGGGATTTCGGCATCAGTTATGATGCCGACGCAATGAGGCTCATAGACGACCTGAGGCGCCGTGACCTCACCGTGTGCGGAGTCGTGATAACCCGGTACGCCGAGCAGCCTGCGGCTGACGTGTTCAGGAACCGCCTGGAGCGAAGCGGAGTGCGGGTCTACGCCCATCCCTTCACCAGGGGGTACCCAACCGACACCGACCTCGTGGTCAGCCCCGAGGGTTACGGCAGGAACGATTACATACAGGCCACCAAACCCCTGGTGGTGGTGACGGGGCCCGGACCCGGCAGCGGAAAGCTGGCCACCTGCCTTTCCCAGCTCTACCATGACCACCGCCGGGGAGTGAACTCGGGGTACGCCAAGTTCGAGACCTTCCCCATCTTCAACCTTCCCCTGAAACACCCCGTGAACGCCGCCTACGAGGCTGCCACCGCAGAACTCGGCGACGTGAACATGATCGATCCCTATCATCTGGAAGCCTACGGGAAGCCCGTGGTGAACTACAACCGTGATGTCGAGGCTTTTCCGCTCCTGCGAAGGATACTCGAGAAGATTACAGGGTCCCGGTCCCCCTATTCCTCACCCACCGACATGGGCGTCAACAGGGCGGGGTTCGGGATAGTCTCCGACGAAGCCGTTAGGGAAGCATCGAAACAGGAGATGGTAAGAAGGTACTTCAGGTACCGCTGCGAGTTCGTCATGGGACTTGTGGAAGAGAAAACGCTTCAGAAGGTAGAGCTTCTGCTGAACGATCACGGAATATCTCCCGAGTACCGCTCGGTGGTCCTTCCGGCAAGGGCCGCCGCAGCCGATGACCCCTCAGGCGTTTCGAGAACCGGGGCGGCGATCGAACTCCGGGACGGATCGATCCTGACCGGGCGGAACTCGGATCTGATGACGGCGGCAAGCGCCGTGGTCATAAACGCCATCAAGCGTCTCGCAGGGATTCCCGACCGGATACACCTTCTCACGCCCGAAACGATAGCATCGATAAGGAAGCTGAAGGAAACCCTTGGGGGGCCAAGGACCTGGCTCACCCTTGACGAGGTGCTCATCGCCCTGGGAATCAGCGCCACGAACAGTCCGGCAACCCTCGAGGCACTGGAGCGTCTTCCCCTGCTCGCGGGAGCCGAGGTACACATCACGCACATTCCCGTACCCGGGGACGAGGAAGGTTTCAGAAGGCTTGGTGTGAACCTGACCACCGACGCGAGCTTCGATTCGTTGAACCTTTTCAACGGCTGAGGCTGTGCCGGCCCCCCATGGCGAACGTCAGAAGCGGCGGGGTGACAACCGCCGTGATCACTATCATGACCATGGCCGCAGCCATGTCGCCGGAACCGATCATCCCGTTGAGAAGTGAGACGCTGGCAGCCACAAGGCCCACCTCCAGCCTCGGGATCATTCCTATCCCGACAATGCTGCTCTGTCTGAGCGTGAGCCTCGATGCCAGGGCCGGAACGAAGCACCCCACGAATTTCCCCGCCACGCACAGGGCAGTATAGACCAGGCTGAACACCAGCACGCTTCCCATGGCGCGTATGTCAACCATCATGCCGGTCATGCAGAAGAATACCGGAACAAGAAGTTCCTTGACGGGCACGAGCTTTTCGGATATCCGATGCGCTGATCTGGTTCCCGACAACACAAGGCCCATTACATATGCGCCCACCACCAGTGCGAGACCGAAGAACTCAGCCAGGCCCGCCGCGAGCAGTCCGATGGCCAGGGCGAAGGCTGCCTGGGAAGAAGCGTCGCCAGCTTTCGTGATCAGCCACAGCAGCTGCTTCTGAAGCAACAGCCCGAGGGCGAGCAGAACGGCGAAGAAACCGAATCCCTTCAGGAGTATCGTCAGAATGCCGCCCGCATCGCTTCCCCCGCCGGGAACACTGGTGACCACGGCCAGGATGACAAGACCGATCACATCATCCATGACCGCAGCGGAGAGCGTGACGGAGCCTTCGGGAGTGTTGATCCTCTTCATGTCGAAGAAAACCCTCGCAGTCAGGGAAATCGAGGTTGCCGCTGCTATGGCTCCGAAAGCGAGCACCCTGTGGTCCGCCAGACCTTCGCCTCCTCCTGCGAGGATCACCGCAAGGCCTCCGCCGGCGAAACCCAGGACTGCTCCGCCCAACCCCACTGCGAAACCCTTGGGAGCGAAGCGAAGAAAACCCCTCAGATCGGTTTCGAGACCTGCCGTAAAAAGGAGCGTAACGATGCCGACAATTGTTATGCCGTGCAGCAGCCCCTCGTGGAATGCTCCGTCGGGACCGGTCGGAAACGCGGGCCCGAGGGAGAAGATCGTAAGGTTGCCGAGGGCGTAGGGACCGATGACAAGACCCACCAGCATCTCCCCTATCACGGCGGGTTGTCTGAGGAGTTTCTGGGTCACTCTTCCCGCGACTTTGGCGGCCAGGACTATCAGCGCGAACTGAAGCACGAACCTTGCGTCTGTGAATTCCACGGGTCTCTCCGATGGGTGTGAATGGAGCCGTAAAATAAGCAAATTCAAGGCGGATTGCGAACAGCCAGGCGCTTTTCACTGCGGCCTGGATTGTGCATTATCAGGCTGAAAAGCACGCGCAGGAAAGGAAGGCCCCCGTGAAAAAGCTTGGGGATATGCTTCTGGGAGAAAGCCCCTTCCAGGAGCTTGTGATGGGCAATACCGCCCTGGTAAGGGGCATGGTCGAGGCAGGGGTGAGGGTGGTCACATCCTACCCGGGCTCGCCGACACCCGAGATCGCTACGGCCATCGCCTCGATCGAAAAGGACAGACGGCCGTTCCACTTCGAGTTCTGCGTCAACGAGAAGGTGGCGGCGGAGGTCGCATACGGTGCCGCCGTAAACGGCCGGCCGTCGGTCGTCTTCTTCAAGAGCGTGGGGCTCAATGTCGCTTCGGACACCTTCGTTCAGCTCAACCACATGGACATCCCCGGAGGCATGGTGGTGATAGTCGGGGACGACCCCGGAGCACATTCGTCCCAGAACGAACAGGACAACAGGCATTTTGCCAGGATGAGCTACACACCGCTGCTCGAACCGGCAACGCCATCCGAAGCCTACGCCTTCCTCCTCAAAGCGGTCTCAATGGCCGGAATGCACCGCATGGCAGTCATGCTCAGACTGACCACCCATGTTTGCCACGCCAAGGAAATGGTTTCCTTCGGCGGCTGGTCGAACCCTCCCCGGGATGACACACCCCTTTTCGACGGGTCGGGAGGAAGCCACATTCCGATCGGAGCAATGGTGGCCCGGATGAAGAAGAGGGCCATTGAACGGCTGAAGGCTTCACACGAGCCGGGCCTCGACAGGATCGTCGATAACGGCAATCCGAAGAGGGGAGTCATCACCGCCGGGCTTCCCTTCCTGTCGGTTCAGGACGCCCTTGCAAAAGCGGACAGGAAGCCGGACATCCTCAAGCTGGGGATGGTTCACCCGCTTTCTCGCGAAGGGATCTCCGATTTTCTTCGGGGCCACTCTGAAGTGCTCGTCCTGGAGGAACTGGATGACTTCATCGAGCAGTCGGTGAAAGCCGTGGCGCACGATGGCGGAATCTCCACGCGGGTTCTGGGAAAGGAATGCACCGAAGACTGGATAGGCGAGTTCACTCCCGGCAGGGTGCGTGAGATCCTCCACAGGCTCTGGCCCGATTCGGTCGATGCTCCCGTCTCCGTTTCCGGGAACCTGGCCGCTCCCGCAAGGTTTCCACAGATGTGCCCGGGCTGCGGCCACCGCAGCGCGTTCTTCGCCATCGGCAAGGCACTGCGGGAAAGCGACATCACCGTTGCCGACATCGGCTGTCACACGCTCGGTTTCCTGCCTCCCCATGAGATCGGGCGTCTCCTCATGTCAATGGGTGCATCCACAGGCATCGGGCAGGGTCTTTCCCTGTTCAACTCCGAAAGGAGGGTTGTCGCCTTCCTTGGAGACTCCACATTCTTCCACGCGGGGATCCCCGGTGTGATAAACGCCCTCTTCAACAACCACAGGCTTACCCTGATCGTTATGGAGAACGGCACCACGGCCATGACCGGCCATCAGGAACACCCCGGGACCGGACGCAACTTCAACGACCCGACCGATAGGATCCCCATCCGCAGAGTTCTTGAAGGGCTGGGCATTCAGAACATCTCCGAGGTCGACACCTACGACCAGAAAGCGCTGACGCTGGCGGTCGGGAAGGCGCTTGACGCTCCCGGGCTGAGCGTGGTCATCGCAAAGCACCCGTGCATGCTCAAGTTCTCCCGCCAGCAGCGCAGGAAGCCCGGGTTTGTCCAGAGATACGTCGAGGTCTCCCAGGACTCGTGCACACTGGCCAGGGAATGCATCGACAGGTTCGGCTGCCCCTCCTTCAAGAGGGACGGCGAAACGGGCCGGGTCTCAACCAACACCGACCTCTGCATCGGCGATGGCTCATGCATTCAGACGTGCCCCTCCGAAGCCATAGGCGCAGTTGCGCCCGGGAAGGAGTCCCGATGAACATTCACATGACGGGAGTGGGCGGACAGGGTATCGGCCTTCTCAGTGAACTCCTTCTCAGGGCCCTTTCGAGGGCAGGCATGGAGGTCAGGGGAGTCGACACCCACGGTCTGGCACAACGGGGAGGCGTGGTGAATTCCCAGATCAGGACGGGAAGCGGAGAGTTCTCCCCCCTGATTGCTCAGGGCGAGGCGGATCTTGTGCTTGCGCTCGAGCGCCACGAAGCCCTGAGGGCAGTGAGCGGATATCTCCGCGACGGCGGGGCTCTTGCGTACTACGATGCGGTCTGGCAGCCCTTCGAGGTCAGGAACGGCACGGTGCCGGGGGTCTCGACGGAAGCCCTGCATGAGGAGTGCAGGCGCCGGGGCATCCGGGTCGTCAGGGTGTTCCGCGATGACCTTCCCGATTCCCGGATGCAGAACACTGCCCTGCTGGGGGAAGTACTGCGCAGCGGACTTGTTCCGGGTCTCGCCGCGGAGCACGTCACCGGAGCCATGGAGGACCTGCTGCAGGGCGGGGCATTAAAGGCGAACCTGGGAATACTTGGTGTCCGGTAGCCATTGGTTATAATCCTGGTGTATCCTAACGGAAGGGAAGGTGCGGCATGGCCGGGAAGAAGGCTTGTTTCGTCGATTACATAGCCCTGATCCTGCTTATCGTCGGCGGGATCAACTGGGGGCTCGTGGGTGCGATTCAGAAGGACCTCATCCAGGGCATTCTCAACCTCGATCTATCCATCGCGCGAAGCATCTATGTGCTCGTGGGCCTCGCCGGTCTCTGGGGTCTCTTTGCAACCCTCGGAAGGCTGAAGTAGTCCGTTATTTCTGAAGGAGCCCCTTGAAGCTTTCGGTGATAATCCCCGCCTTCAACGAAGAGCAGTCCATCGTCTCAACGGTTGAGCGGGTGAGGGATACGTTGTGCCGGTCCGGCATCGACGCAGGGATAATCGTTGTGAACGACGGCTCTACCGATGCCACGGGCCGTCTGGCCAAGTCCACCGGTGTCATGGTGCTCGACCACGAACGCAACCTGGGCTACGGCGCATCGCTGAAAACGGGGATCCGCAACGCTTCATCCGATGTTGTAGCGATCATCGACGCCGACGGCACCTACCCCGTCGACCGCCTGCCCGACCTTCTCAATGCCATGCCCGGAGCCGAGATGGTCGTGGGCAGCAGGACGGGAGACACGGTACGCATTCCAATCGTGCGCAGACCGGCCAAGTGGGTCCTGAACAAACTGGCCAACCGTCTGACCGGAACCCGTATCCCCGACCTCAACTCGGGGTTGAGGGTATTCACGCGAAGCCTGGCTCTCCGTTACCTCAACCTTCTGCCCGAAGGATTCTCCTTCACCACCACGATAACGGTTGCTTCGCTCTGCGACGGCATCCCGGTACGCTTCATCCCCATCGACTACCATACCCGTGAGGGTTCCTCGAAGATCAGGCCCGGCCACTTCCCCAACTTCCTCATGCTGGTGTTCAGGCTCGCAGTCCTTTTCAGGCCCCTGAAGGTCTTCCTTCCGGCATCCATGACCCTGTTCATCCTGGGACTTCTAAAGCTTTGCCTCGATTTTGCGATCGCCGTCGGCCATGTCGGTCTCACGCCAGACCTCGCAAGCTACCCCGTCATTTCCACGACAACGGTGATCTTTCTGGTTTCCAGTCTGCAGGTCCTTCTTGTGGGCATGGTCGCCGAGGCCCTGGCAGTAAGGCGGTAGTTCCGTTGTGCGGTTTTGCGGGAGTCCTTCTGGGAAGTCCCGGCGACAGGTCTCCTGAAAAAGATCTCGCGCTTCAGGCAATGTCAGCGGTCCTCTCCCACCGCGGCCCCGACGACGACGGTCTGCATTGGGAGGGTCCGTGCGGCCTCGCGCATCGCCGTCTGAGCGTGATCGACCTGTCCGCCGCGGGCCGTCAGCCAATGTCCAACGAAGACGGCAGTATCTGGATCGCCTACAACGGCGAGGTTTACAATTTCAACGAACTCAGGCGTGATCTCGGACTTGAGAGGGATTTTCGTTTCTGCTCCCGGACCGATACCGAGGTTCTGCTTCACCTATACGAGAAAATGGGCGCCGGCTTCCTCGGCCACCTCAACGGGATGTTCTCGCTCGCGATCTGGGACTCCCGGCGGGACAGGCTGCTTCTGGCGCGTGACCCTTTCGGCATCAAGCCCCTTTTCCACATGGAACATGCCGGCGGTTTCTGGTTCGCCTCAGAGATAAAGAGCCTTCTGCAGGCACCGGCCTTTGTCAGAGAGCCTGATCCCGAAGCCATTTTCCATTACCTGGCCTGCAACTACATCCCGGGAACCCTCACCCCTTTCCGGGGAATCAGCGAACTTGCGCCAGGTACCGCCATCGAGGTCAAACCCGGTTCCGGAGTGACTGCCCGGTGGAGTTTTTTCGATCTCGGGAGCAGACCGGACAACGGAATGGACGAGAAAACCGCTGTGGAAGAATCGCTGCGGCTGCTGCGCGAGTCTGTGAAAAGGCAGCTCATAAGCGATGTTCCGGTGGGGGTGATGCTTTCGGGGGGAATGGACTCGAGCGCCCTTACGGCCCTGATGGTCCATGCCAGGGGCGGGGCCGGTTTCCACACATTCTCCCTTGCGTTCGATGAGCCCAGCTTCGATGAATCGTCCTACGCCCGTCTCGTGGCCGGTACCATGGGTACGATCCACCATGAGATAGGGGTTTCTCCGGAGAAGGTCGAAGCCCTGCTGCCCGGATACCTCGCTCACATAGACGAGCCCTACGCGGACGGCTCGGCGATACCGACCTGGCTCCTTGCCGACGAGGCGGCCCCGCTTGTCACTGTGCTCCTCTCGGGAGAGGGCGGCGACGAGCTGTTCGCTGGATACGACACCCATGCGGCCATGAAGGCCAGGAAGATTTACCGCCGTTTCGTCCCGGGCTTTCTAAGGCGCCTTCTGATCGTACCGGCGGTCAACGCCCTTCCCGTTTCCAACAGCAAGCTGAGTTTCGAGTTCAAGGCCAAGCGGTTCGCCGCGGGATCCGAACTCGGGGTTGCCGAGTCCCACTTCGCCTGGCGGGCCGTACTCACAGGTGATGAGCGGCTGAGCGTTTATCCCGGTGCTTCCGTGAACCACCCGCCATCCGATTCCTTCTTCACCGAAGTCTACGACGCCAGCCGCGGAGAAACCGATCTGGCAAGGATCCTTCGCATCGACACCTCGTGCCATCTTCCCAACGACCTCATGATCAAGAACGACAGGATGACCATGGCCCACTCCATCGAAGCAAGGGTGCCCTTCACCGACACTGAGCTCTACCGGTTCATGGCCACCGTGCCCGATGCACTCAGGCTGCCCGGCCTGAGGAAGAAGAACCTTCTCCGCAAGGCCATGGAGGGGATCCTTCCGGCAGGGGTGATCGCCAAGAAGAAGGTTGGCCTGGAGATGCCCTATTCGAAATGGTTCCGGAACGAGATGAAGGACTTTGCCCACGACTGCCTGTTCGATTCCGGCATCCTCGATGCAGGCATTCTTGCACGGGACGGGCTAAGGGAACTCTGGAACAGCCATCAGCAGGGCAGAAGGGACAACGGCCGCGCCCTCTGGGGAATCCTCAACCTCACGATGTGGTACGGGCTGTACATCTCATCCGATGACTACAGGGGGTTCATTCGCCCCGGCAGAAGCAGGCTTCAGGGTGGGTGATCCCAAACGGGTCGTGATCCTGGGCGGAGGCCCCGCCGGCCTCTGGACGGCCCTTGACCTTCTCCGTCTGCATCCGGGGCTGAGCGTAACCATCCTTGAAAGGGAAGAAATGCCGGGCGGCATTGCCGCAAGCTTCAAGGCCCACGGGCTCACATGGGACCTGGGCAGCCACAGGCTGCACCCGGCGGCATCGCCCGGAGTGATCGGTGACGTCAGGGGGCTGCCCGGCACGAACCTTCTCAAACGTCCCAGGAACGGCAGGATCCTTCTCGAGGGAAGGTTTCTCGGATTTCCTCTGTCCCCCGCCGACATGGCCAGACACCTTCCTCCATCCTTTGCACTTGGAGTGCTTGTCGACGCTCTGGGCGCTCCCTTCCGGAGCCGGCCCGGGGCAGACGCGACTTTCGGGGCAATAATGATGGCGGGCCTTGGAAAAACGATCTGCCGCAGGTTCTATTTCCCCTACGCCGAGAAACTCTGGGGAATCCCCCCTGACGCGCTTGACGGCGAACAGGCCCGCAGAAGGGTATCGGCTGGAAACCTGGGAAGGATGTTTGGAAAACTCCTCCCCGCAAGGCGTTCCGGGATCGACAGAAGGTCGTTCCATTATCCCGCGGGGGGGTTCGGCTCCATCTTCGCAGCGGCTGCCCGGAAGTTTGAATCACTGGGAGGAACGCTTCTTAAGGGCGCGTTGGTCCGAAGTGTCACCCCTCCGACCTCCAAGGCAGCAGGACTTCTCGGGTATGAAAGGGCGCACGAAGACGCAACCCTTCCGGCGGACTTCATCTTTTCGACAATACCGGTCACCGACCTTGTTGCAGCCCTGGGCACAGTGGTCCCCGGCGATGTCAGGGCAGCAGCCTCATCGCTCTCGTACCGGTCCATGGTGCTTTGCTTTCTGGTGCTTGATTCGCCGCAGTTTTCCGTGTACGACGCCCATTACTTCCCGGGCCCGGAAACCCGCTTCTCCAGGGTCTCGGAACGGCAGAACTACGATGAAAGCAGGGAATCTCCCGGTTCAACCGGTCTTTGTCTGGAGATTCCCTGCTTCAGGTCCGACCCCCTCTGGTCGATGGACGACAGAGGGATACTCGGCATGGCCCTTCAAGACCTTTCAATCTCAGGCCTTCCGGTTTCCGGGGTGAAGTCCTTCTTCACGCGGAGGATCACCGAGGCTTACCCATCCTACCCTGCGGGGTGGCACCTGCACTTCGGGGCGATCGACAGCTGGCTGACGGGGCTTTCCGGGCTGGTGACCCTTGGGCGGCAGGGGCTGTTCGTTCATGACAACACGCACCACGCGATGGAGATGGGCGCCCTGGCGGCCCGGTGTTTCGATCCCGCGGGCGGCTGGGATCGGGATGGATGGTCGGAGGCCAGGAGGCTTTTCAGGAAGAACGTGGTGGAGGACTGATTGTCCCGCCCAGTGGCGTCCCTGTTATAATCCGCATCATGACTCACATATCGATAGGGGAACCCATGACCGACAAACGGGCCGGGTTTGCCGTCTGCCTTCTGGCGGTGGCCCTCATGGCGGTTCTTTCCGCCCTGTCCTTCCAGAAAAGCCTCACCGGCGACGAAGCCCTGACCGTCGCGCTGGCCCGTGGAGACTTCAATCGGATGGTCGACACCGTGGCACGTGAAAGCCACGTGCCCGGCTATCATGTGCTGCTCTGGCTCTGGATCCGCGCCTTCGGGGCAGGTCTTCCCGTTCTGAGGCTCTTCGCATTCATTCCCGTCGGCATCCTTGTTCTTGCAGGCTGCAGGTGTTTTCCCCGCTACGGTTACCTGGTGCTTTCCACAAGCCCATTCCTGCTGCATCTGGCCGTCGAGATCAGGATGTACGGTCTCCTTGCCCTTGTTGGCATGGGCATCCTGCTGACCCTGAGAAGCCTTGCCGGAAGGTTCACCGCCCGGGGGTTCGCGGCGCTTGCGGCTTCCTGCGTGGCGGGGGTCTGGACCCTTCATTTCGCATGGCTTGCCGTGGCAGCTTCGCTGGCGGTCCTCATACGGCTGAAAAGGCCGCTTCACGCATTGATCCTTGCCGTGATCGTTCTTGCGTCGTTCTCCCCATGGGCGCCCAACATGGTCAGGCAGTTCCACAGGTTCAGCCCCGGGGGCGAAAGCGGTGAATTCCAGATGTTCGAACTGGCAAGCCCGACCCAGAGGGTTCTCGGGGCGCCCTTTTCGATTGCCGGCACCCTGCTCCGGTTCGCTGCGGGAAACGGCGCTTTCCGGTTCAGCCTCTTTTCCCTGGGGACGCTCTCCCCCTGGGTCGCCGCGGGTTTTCTGCTTCTGGCGCTGACTCTCATCACGGCCTTTCTCGGCAGGCGTTATCCTGGCTTCGGGGGATGGCTCCTTCTCCTCTTCGTCATGGTGCCGGTGAGCTTCCTCAGACCCAGCGCCAGACACTTTTCCCTTGCATATCCCGTGTTCGCGGCAATGGTCGCCTCGGGCATCTCCGGAGAAGGCTCTCTCAGAAGGGTTTTGAGGGTTTCCGTGCCGTTTTTGTCACTGGTGATGTGCGTTCCCTTCGTGACAAGGTCCACACTTCCGCAGCGCTGCACGTTCGACCGGGATTTCCGCGAGGCGGCCAGAATTGCGGGTGAAGCCGCGCAGGAAGGGAACGGAAGGCTTGTGGCCTACCTCGACACCCATTCGCTGTTGTGCGTCCAGTACCACCTCGACGAACAGGGCTTTTCCGGCGTGGAGCTCATCCACCCGCACATGGCGAGGCACTCTTCCGGATGGCTCATCTACTTCGAACCCGAAGACCTTGTGGCATTCCTGCTTTCCGATACCGATTCACTGGTTGCCACCTGGGGCACAGATTTCATCCTGCTCGCCAACGACCCCCGGCTGGCCAGGGGTCCCCTTTTCGGCACCGGCAACACACTGATCGGCAGGGGCAGCGACATGATCGCGGATGTCGATCTGATGGAGTGTCTTGAGAAGCGTTTCATTCTGGAGAGGATCGCCCTCCCGGGAAGCCGGGGTCCCCTTTCCCTCTTTCGAGTCACCGGTTCCGGTGAGCAGCAAGGGAGTCCGTAATGACGAGTGAAGAGAGAACCGTGATCATCGGCCTTCTGAACAAAGCCAGGGCCATGGAGCTTCACGCCATCTCGCAGTACATGAACCAGCACTACAACCTCGACGACATGGACTACGGCCTTCCGGCCGGCAAGGTGAAGCTCATCGCCATCGACGAGATGCGGCACGCGGAAGCATTCGCGGAGAGGATCAAGGAGCTGGGAGGTGAACCCCTGACCGACAGGGCCGCCAAGGTGCAGCACGGACAGGAGGTCGAGGTCATCTTCGGATTCGATGCCGGCCTCGAGGAAGACACGATCACCGCCTACAGCCATTTTCTGGCGAAGTGCCGCGAGGCTGGCGACAGCATCACTGCCGGGATATTCGAGACGGTCATAGCGGAGGAACAGATACACCTCAACTTCTTCGAAAACGAGAAGAAACACATCGGCAAACTCGGGGCGGCCTACCTTGCCACATGGGCCGGAACGTCATCGGCGACCGGTCTGCCCGCAGCGCTGGGATACGTTGCCACCCGGGGCGGGGAGTAGGCACCATCGGGCGGTTCCTTCTGTCCGCAGCGGGTGTTGTCCTGCTCGGAGCCGGGGTGCTGGGGGTCTTTCTTCCCCTGCTGCCGACCACTCCATTTCTACTCCTCGCGGCGGCGTGCTTCGTAAGGAGCTCGGACAGGCTCTACTCATCCCTCATGAGTCACCGCCTTCTCGGGCCGTACATCAGGAACTACCGTGAACACAGGTCGATAAGCAGGCGCGCCCTCGCATCCACCCTGGCATTCCTGTGGGCCACACTTGCGGTATCGGCGTTTCTCGCTCCGTCAACTACTCCTGCGAGGCTGGTGCTGCTCGGGGTGGGTATCGGCGTAACGACGCACCTGCTCCGCCTGAAAAGACGCCCCGGCACTTGCGGCGGTACGGGAAGCGAAGCAATAATCGGGCATGGAAAGGGAGGAAACCGTAACAGGGACCATGAGTGAATCAGACCAACCCCCTCCGGGCAGTTTAGAGATTTTTGGGACCATTTTGACTTACCCTCTCTTCGGGCATTCTTCCCCGGGATCCTGACGATCCAACGGTTCGTCTCCACCCGGGGCCTGTCCGGGTGAAAGGAGGCGAACCCAGGTGAACCCCTTCGATGCCGATGTGCTGCGGGATCTTCTGGCCAGGGCCGACTATCCATCCATAGCCGTGCTGTGCGCGGAAAGCCATCCCGCAACCGCTGCCGATGTTCTCGAGGGTCTCTCACCCGAGCAGGTCCGCAACATACTCAGGCACCTCGAAGACGAGTTGCGCGCCGATATTTTCACCCATTTCAGCATTGATTTTCAGGTAGACATGATAACCCTGCTGAAACGCAGGGAGGTCGCGCGTCTCATGACGGACATGCCGCCCGACGACAGGGCAGACCTTTTCAAAAGCCTTCCGGAGGACCGCCGGCAGGTAATCCTTCCGGCGATGGCCCAGGCTGAGCGGGAGGACATCAGAAGGCTTACCGCCTACGAGGAGGGAACTGCCGGGGCGGTCATGACCTCGGACTACGCATCGCTTCAGCCCGACCTCACGGCCTCCGAGGCCATAGAGCGCCTCAGGGAGATAGCGCCCGACCGGGAAACGATCTACACGGCGTTCGTGGTGGACGGGCACAGGAAGCTTCTCGGGCACGTTTCTCTCAAGGACCTCATCGTGGCCCGCCGGGAGAAGCTGGTCGGCGACATAATGGAAACCGAGGTCATTTCAGCCCGGGTGTGCGACGACAGGGAGGAGGCTGCCCGCAAGATCCAGAAGTACGACCTCATAGCCCTTCCGGTTGTGGACAGCTCCGACGCCCTCGTAGGGATAGTCACCCACGATGATGCTCTGGACATCATCACCCAGGAGCACACCGAGGACATGGAGAAGTTCATGGCCATCGCGGGAAGCCACGATGCCGGGGCCTACCTGAGAACCAGCCCCCTCGAGCATTTCAGGAACAGGGTTTTCTGGGTGACGGGGCTGGCGGTCCTCGGGCTTGTCTCGGGGTTCGTCATCCAGGGCTTCCAGGGGCTGCTTCTGCAGTTCGCGATCCTGGCCACGTTCATACCCATGCTTGCGGGTGCCGGCGGCAACACCGGCAGCCAGGCGGCAACCCTCGTCATAAGGGCGCTGTCGCTGAAGGAGCTGAGTTACCGGGACGTCGGCAGGATACTCTGGAAGGAGTTCAGGGTCGCCCTGATGCTGGGGGTGCTGCTGGGACTGGTCGCGTACGCCAGGGTCATGCTGATCGGGGGAGGGGCGTCGATCCCCGCAGGCTTCACACTTCACCAGATAGGCTCCGCCATTGCGCTTGCCCTTGCACTGCAAGTCGTTACGTCAACGTTGGCCGGCGCCATGCTTCCCCTCGGGGCATCGAGACTGAAACTGGATCCGGCCGTTGTAGCGAGCCCTGTTCTGGCTTCCTTTGTGGACATCACCGGAGTGGTCATCTACTTCATGACGGTCAAGCTGATTCTGGGGATATGAGCGAGCCCGCAGGATGAGCTACACGAGCCTGAGCAACAGATAGACCCCACCCAGGGAAACAAGGACGCCCGAAACGGTCCGAAGCAGTTTCGCGGTCGTGCTCTGACCCGACCAGTCCACCACCCGCTGGATCCGCCCCGCGAAAGCGCCCATCAGAAGAACCACACCGGCATGTCCCACCGCGAACGCAAGGCCCAGGATCATGGCCTTCGCAGTTGAATCGAGGCTGAACATGACGGCAAGCACGGGGGCCATGAAGGCGAAGGTGCAGGGACCCAGGGCGGCGCCGAAAACCATTCCAAGAAGCAGGGCGGGGGAGCCGGCGCCCACACCGCCTTTGTTCAATCCGGGAACGGGCAGCTGGAAGAGCCCCGCGATCGAGAGACCCACAACGACGAGGATCACGGCCAAAATACCCTCACCAAGCGGACCCACATCACCGGCCAGCCTGCCCAGAAGGTTCGTCACAACACCGATCACTCCGATGGAGACTGTCATCCCGAGGGCAAACAGAGCAGCGACCTTCATCGGCACGGCTCTCCCCGCATCGATCCCCCGGCTTCGCATGATGCACCCGAAAACGAGGGGAATGCTCACGAGGTGGCAGGGACTGAGGACCATGCTGAGTACTCCCCAGACGAATGCGGCTGCCACGGCGAGGGTTGGCGAGGTGGAAAGGGCATCGTTGAGCGCGGTGAGGAAAGACCCCACCTCAGACGCCGTCTTCGTTCAGATAGCCGTGCTCCCTGAAGATCCCGAGCATGCCTTCGGCATCGATGTAGCCCTCGTGCCTGGCCAGCTCGACCCCCTCGGGCGAGAAGAATATCTGGGTGGGGATTATCCTGATGCGATAGTCTGATGCTGCGCTGCGATCCTGGTTGACGTCAATGAACACCACTTCGAGCGAACCCTCCATGGTGGTCCTGAGGTGTTCCAGCTCCGGTTGCATCATCCTGCACGGTACGCATGACTCCGAACCAAGGTCCACGAGCCTGGGAAGACCGGAACCGATTGCGGCAGCCTCGTTCTCAGCAGCTTCGGGCCTTGAGCATGAAGCAATGAGAATGATGAAGAGCATGGTTATTGTCAGCCTCATCTGGACAGCATCTCCTTCAGCTCCGCCTCACCGGGCAGCCTGCCGGCGAGGACCACTTTGCCGTCAATGGCCAGTGCCGGTGTGGACATCACGCCCATGGCCATTATGTCGTTGATCCTTGAAACCTTCTCGATCGAGTAGTCGAGTTTCAGCTCGTCCGCAGCCTTTGTGGCCATCTCTTCAAGTTTTTTGCACTTGGGGCAACCCGTGCCCAGGACCTGTATCTTCATCTTACGCCTCCGGGAAGAACATGCCGAAGAGAACGCCGCTTACAGCGGCCATGAACACCACGAGTGATACGAAGGTGACAGTCTTTCTGGTTCCCAGGACTGTCCTGATCACCAGCATGTTGGGGAGCGACAGGGCAGGCCCGGCGAGAAGCAGGGCAAGCGCCGGCCCCCTTCCCATGCCCGAACCGATAAGTCCCTGGACAATGGGAATCTCGGTGAGGGTTGCGAAGTACATGAACGCGCCTGCAACCGATGCGAGCAGGTTGGCCCTGATGGAGTTGCCACCGACGGCTGCTTCGACCCATTCCGATGGGATCCATCCCTCGTGCCCGGGCCTTCCCAGAAGGGCTCCCGCAACGATCACGCCTGCGAAGAGCAGGGGGAGAATCAGCTTCGCGAAACCCCAGGTTTCGTCCGCCCATCTGCTTCCCTCACCCTTGCTTGTGGCCAGCGCCCATGCGAAAGTGACGATGCCGAGGCCGAAGGAGGCCTGCGCTCCCGCGTGGAACAGGGCGGCCATTCCTGCGACCAGTGCCACAAGAAGCATCTTCCAGACCCTCACTCCGAGCCAGAGCACCGCCGCAACCCCGGTAACCGCAGCGAACACCGAGGTGATGACCCATTTCCACGCCCATACCGTGTGCCAGAGGCCGGTCGCGTTTTCCGGAGCGCTCCAGTTCGCGAAAACAAGGAGCCCCACAAGGGAGGCGAATACAAGAACCCTCTGAATGAGCGGCTGTGTGTCTTCCACGTCGTCGAATGCGAAACCCGCGCTGCGCGCCGTCTCCTCCTTCCGGAAGATCAGATGCATGAGAAGGCCGATCACGACGCTGAACAGCACGGCCCCAACTGCCCTGGCAACGCCCAGCTCGATTCCGAGCACCCTGGCCGACAGGATTATTGCAAGAACGTTTATCGCAGGCCCGGCGTAAAGGAAGGCCGATGCCGGACCAAGACCCGCGCCCATGCGGTATATGCCCGCGAAGAGGGGCAGGACGGTGCAGGAGCAGACCGCCAGCACGGTTCCGGAAATGGAAGCCACGCCATAGGCAACAGCCTTTTTGGCCTTTGGTCCCAGGTACTTCATCACCGCCTCCTTCTTAAGGAAGACGGCAAGTCCGCCGGCGATGAAAAGGGCCGGCAGCAGACAAAGGACAACGTGCTCCCTTGCATACTCGTGCAGAAGGTGGAACGATTCGGTCACACCACCCCAGAAGCGGTCGGATGAAAGTGGCATGTGGTACGCCCCCGCGAAGACCAGAAGCATCAGAAGCAGGGTTTTCCAGTCCGCCCTGAAGCTCATCGGCAGCCCCCGCATGTCTCGGAGAGGACCTGCTCCACGCACTTGAGGAAACTGGTAAGGCAGGGCGTCAGAAGCCTGTAGAACACTTTGTTGGCGTCTTTGCGGGAATCGATTATCCCTGCGTTCCGAAGCACGCCGAGGTGGCGGGAAACTGTTGAAATATCGGAACCCACGATCGCTGTGAGTTCCGTGACGGTTTTCTCACCCTGCTCCAAAGCTTCCACAATGAGCAGCCTGGAAGGGTGGGCAAGGGAAGAGATCACCCTGGCCCTGAGTTTGAGTGATTCCGTATCCGATGGCATTCGAACCTCCGATGACAGTGTGTTTGCAATATAGGCCAAACACCCAAACTGTCAATCGGAGACTTTCGCCGCTACTTCCGCTTGATGATGCTTTTCCAGCCGGTCTGGGCAAGAACCGGGGGGACCCTGCCGCTCCCCAGCGTTCCCACCGGTTCTGTCACGAAGAACACGTCGGGGTCGATCAACCTCACCTGCTGCATTATGGGCCGGAACTCCCGCCTGGGGCAGACCGTGTAAAGTTCCGTCACCGTGCCTGTCATGCCCCTTCCCTCGAACTCGGTCACCGGGAAGCCCATCTTCCTTATGTGCGCGGCGAGTTCGACGGCCGATTCCCTGGCGATTATCTTGATGACGATGGCGCCCATTGCAATGCGGCGTTCGATCATTATGCCCACCACGTTCCCCGTGGCGAACCCAAGCGCGTAGAAAACGGCAATGGCGGGGTTGTCCCTTACGTGGGCGATGACCGTGGAGATGACGCCGAGCCAGATGCTGATCTCGACAAAACCTAGAAGGAACGCCAGCAGGGTCCTGCCCTGAACGATGCTGATGGTGCGCATGGTTCCAAGAGAAACATCGAGAACCCTGGCCGCGAAGACCATCAGGCCGGTCAGAAGGATGGCGGTTGTCACCGTGGCCGCATGACTGTCAGGGCGGCCGTGAACCCCTGATCCGAGGATACCAGGTAGATGCCCGGTGGAATTCCGGAAAGCTCAAGGAGAGCGTCCCCTTCCGACGAGGCGCATGCTTCGGCTGCAAGCCTTCCCGGCAGTGAGAACAGCCTGACATGCGTGCCGGGGGCAACTCCGGACACGCAAACCACTCCGGCGGCCGGGTTGCAGGACAGCGTTGGCGCGTCTATGGAACCTGCCTGAACGTTTTCCCACCAGACCTTGTAGATGGCCCTCATGGGGCAGTATGGCAGGCATGCTTCACAGCCCGTGCACAGCTCGGGATCTATCCATGCGTTACCAGCCTGCATGCTGATGGCCCCCTCGGTACAGGATTGAATACAGTTCATGCATCCGTTGCACTTGGCGGGGTCCACCTGGCAGATCCATTGAAGCATTCCCAGAAGCGCCGGCAATAACAGAGCGTAAGGCATGTCGCGTCCTTTCGGGATCGATTCCCACTTTACCGGGGAAATATAACTCAATCCATCTTCACACTTCCTTAACCCGAGGCGGACATCGTACATGGGGTTTGTTCCCATGTACCCGAACTCCCGGAGGTGTTTGCATGCCGGTTCCAAGGGTCCTCTTTCTGTGCAGCCGGAATTCCGCCCGCAGCCAGATGGCCGAAGCTTTCCTGAACGTTCACGGAAAAGGGCTTTTCGAAGCCCACAGCGCCGGTCTCGAGCCTTCCGCGATCCACCCCGCCACACTCCAGGTGATGAAGGAGCGCGGTCTCGATCTCGAAGCTCTCGGTCACAGGTCGAAAGGCATCTGGGATGAGTTCATCTCGCGTCACGTGATGGTCGGCTACCTCGTCACGGTCTGCGACAGGGCCGAAGCCAGGTGCCCCATCTATCCCGGCCCCCACATCAGGGAGTACTGGGAGATCGAGGATCCCGCCGGAGCCACCGGAAGCGATGAATTCATCCTCGGAAGGTTCAGGAAGACGAGGGATGAGATCGAGGAAAGGGTCATCCGGTTCGCAGGAGAACACGGGGAGGCGTAACCCGCCGGGGAGGTTGCCCGCAGCCCGATTTCATCCTATGGTTCAGCGTGCCGTGCCTTAACGGGTGGGGGGTTGCCCGTACCCTTTTTATGTGTTTCATCGCTCAAATCAGGAGGACTATGAGCAGGGTAAGGTCTTTTTCCGGAGGAACACATCCCCCGGGCAACAAGGAGCTGAGCCGTTCCCGGGAGATCGTTCGGATCCCCTCCCCGGACACGGTGACCGTCTCCCTTTGCCAACACCTCGGCGCGCCTTCCACGCCGGTGGTCAAGCCCGGTGACACCGTGACCTTCGGCCAGGTGATCGGGGAGAGGAACGGCTTCATAAGCCTGCCCACCCACTCCCCGGTGAGCGGGAAGGTGCTCAGCGTGGGCGAGGCCCCCATGCCCCACAGGCGAACGGGCCCGGCAGTGGTAATCGCCGTAACCGATCGCGAAGAGTCACCCGTTTTCGAACCGTGGCCGGACTGGCGCAACCGCCAGGCATCCCTCATCATCGACAGGATACGGGACGCGGGGGTCTGCGGAATGGGCGGGGCATGCTTTCCAACGTTCGTGAAGCTCTCGCCGCCGCAGGGCAGGAAGATAGACATGCTGATAATCAACGGTGTCGAGTGTGAGCCGTACCTCACAGCCGACCACAGGCTCATGCTCGAGAACCCCTCCGATGTGATCGAGGGTATGAACATCCTTGCAATGGTCCTCGGTGTTGTGGATCCCTGCATAGGCATCGAGGTGAACAAACCCGATGCTATAACCATTCTTCGGAACGCGGGAGCCAGAGTGGTGCCCCTCGCGGTATCCTACCCACAGGGTGCCGAGAAACAGCTCATCGACGCCGTGTGCGGCCGGAGGGTTCCTGCGGGAGGGCTTCCGCTCGATATCGGGGTCGTGGTGCAGAACGTCGGGACATGCGCCGCAGTGGCTCATGCCGTCAGGGACG
This sequence comes from Candidatus Fermentibacteraceae bacterium, assembly GCA_041750285.1. Lineage (GTDB taxonomy): Bacteria > Fermentibacterota > Fermentibacteria > Fermentibacterales > JCC-6 > UBA6080. The sequence goes on from JBGSZS010000007.1 coordinate 231,864, forward strand.
GCATTCCATCCGTTTCGCGGATAACCACCGTCACCGGGCGCGGCGTTGCCGTCCCCGGAAACTTCCATTGCGTGGTGGGAACACCGGTATCCGTTCTGGTCGAGGCCGCGGGAGGCTACACTCCCGAAGCGGAGAGGCTTGTCTCGGGCGGCCCGATGATGGGCATGGCAATGTACACCGACGAGGCTCCGGTCACCAAGGGCACCAGCGGCATTCTGGTCCTGTCGGGCGCCGAGGTTCGGGACAGTGCCGAAGGCCCCTGCATAAGGTGTGGCAAGTGCGTGGACGTCTGCCCCATCAACCTTTGCCCGAGCCTCATCGCCAAGGCGTCCGAGTACGGGAACTGGGCAATGGCGAATGACTTCGGAGCCCTGAACTGCATGGCATGCGGAACCTGCAGTTTCGTCTGCCCCGCCGGCAGATACCTTGTTCATTACATAAAGAGGGCCCAGAACGAGATACGGGCGGCCGCCCGTTCCGGAAAGGGGGCATGATGCCCGAGGCAAGACGTTTCGAGCTGGCCATGTCTCCCCATGTGTCGGCCACCGCCACCACAAGGCGCGTCATGACGGATGTGTGCATCGCACTCCTTCCGGCCCTTGCCGCGGCGGTTTTCTTCTTCGGGTTCAGGGTTCTTCTACTGACGGGTCTAAGCGTCATGGCAGCCGTTGCCGCGGAGTTCCTGTGCCTCAGATTCATGAAGAAGCCAGTGAATGTCGTTCTGGACGGAAGCGCCGTGGTGACAGGCATCCTGCTGGCGTACAACGTTCCGCCCGGTGTGCCCTGGTGGCTGCCCGTGCTTGGCAGTTCCTTTGCCATCGTGGTCGCCAAGCAGGCTTTCGGCGGCCTGGGCAACAACATAGTGAACCCCGCCCTTCTGGGAAGGGCCTTCCTGATGGCCAGTTTTCCCGTCCTCATGACCGCGGGATGGTGGGCGCCCCTTGCGAAGGGTCCCTCCGGGAACGATTCCTGGGACCAGTCCGGCATGCCGTCGGCCGATCTTATGGAAGCCGACGTGATGACCGGCGCGACCCCGCTGAACCTTCTGAAACAGACCTACACCTGGGATGCAGGCGCCGCCGAGGCCCTCGAGGGAGGAGACGGAGACGGCGCTGCCGCCCTTCGTGAGAAAGCCTCCGAGGTCAGGGCGATGCTTTCCTCCGGCCAGACCAGGCTCAGTCTCCTTCTCGGAAGGGTGGGCGGATGCATCGGAGAGACAAGCGCTCTGATGCTCATTCTCGGAGCCCTCTACCTGTTCGCCAGGAAGGTTCTCGAACCCCGCCTTCCCCTTTCCTACCTCGGCGCAGTGGCCCTTTTCGGATGGCTGTTCGGTGGTCCCGGTTTCTTCCGGGGAGACCCCCTTTTCCATCTTCTCTCGGGGGGTGTCATTCTCGGCGGTTTCTTCATGGTCACCGACATGGTGACCACACCCGTGACCAAAAAGGGCAGGATCATCTTCGGAGTGGGGGCTGGAATTCTCACCATGGTCATCCGGCGATGGGGCGGCTATCCGGAAGGGTGCAGCTACTCCATCCTTCTCATGAACCTGGCGACCCCCCTCATCGACCGCTACACGAAACCCCTGGCTTTCGGGGAGGTGAGGAAGAATGGCTGAGGTCATCAAGCTCGGTTTCGTCCTGATGGTGGTGGCCGTCATTGCAGCGGGATCCCTGGGGTTCGTGAACGGCTTCACAGCCCCCCTGATTGCCCAGCAGAAGGAGCAGGCAAAACTCCTCGCCATGGAGACTGCCGCGTCCTCGCTGGTCAGCGACGGCTCCGAAGTCTCATTCGACAGTCTGGCCGTACCGGGGATGGGCAACCCCTACGCTTCCGTCGACGAAGCCCTCCAGGTGGTCGGGGTCTACTCCGAAGGCCATCTCAGGGGCTTCGTTTTCATAGCATACGGCCGGGGTTATTCCAGCACCATTCAGACAATGGTGGCGTGCGGTACCGACGGTGTCGTCACTGGCACCGGCATTCTCTTCCAGCAGGAGACCCCCGGCCTGGGCGCCAATGTGGCCAACCCTGAAAGGCTCATCGCCGGGTTCAGCGGCAGAAGCGCCCCGGGTCTCGTTCTCACCAAGGATGGCGGCGAAATCGACGCCATAACGGGCAGCACCATTACTTCCAGGGCAGTAACCGTCTCCGTCCGGAGGGGGCTCGAGGCCATGGATGCCGCGGGTCTTTTCACTGAGGGGGGTGCGCTGTGAGCCTTGCCCATGAGTTCGTGAAGGGCATATACAAGGAGAATCCCATCTTCAGGATCGTTCTGGGGATGTGCCCGTTCCTCGCAGTTACCTCCAGTGTGGAGAACGCTCTGGGAATGGGCGCTGCTGCGGGATTCGTGCTTGTCTGCTCGAATTTCCTGGTTTCGCTTCTGCGGAACGCCATACCCTCGAAGGTTCGCATACCGTGCTACATAGTTATCATCGCAACATTCGTAACCATCGTTGACCTCATAATGAACGCCTACGTGCCCGACCTTCACCGCAACCTGGGCATCTTCATCCCCCTCATCGTAGTCAACTGCATCATTCTGGGGAGGGCCGAGGGGTTCGCAAACAAGAACACCGTTCCTGCAGCCATTGCCGATGGACTTGGCATGGGACTTGGCTTCACCTTCGCCATGATAGTGATGGCAACCTTCAGGGAGATCCTCGGCAACGGAACCTGGCTGGGCATCAACCTGCTTGGCGAAGCCTACACGAACCAGCCCCTTCTCATAGCGATCCTGGCCCCGGGTGCCTTCATTCTCATGGGATTCATCCTTGGTTTCTTCAACATCATGGACAGCAGAAGGAAAGGAGGTGCGCGGTGACCTCGTTCCTGATGATCTCAATCCTTGCCCAGGCTTCCGGTGCTCCGGATCAGGGGTTCAGTTTCGGCACGATGATGACCATCATCATCGGCGCCATCTTCATCAACAACTTCGTGCTGAGCCGCTTCCTCGGGATATGCCCCTTCATGGGTGTCTCGAAGCAGCTTGACAGTGCCGTGGGAATGGGCGCTGCGGTGATCTTCGTCATGGCTCTTGCCACACTGGGGTGCTGGGGGGTCTATCACCTGCTTCTCGTCCCCCTGGGCATCGGGTATCTCAACACGATAGCCTTCATCATAATAATCGCCGCCCTGGTCCAGCTCGTCGAGATGATCCTCCTCAAGTTCAGCCCTGCGCTCTATCAGGCGCTGGGCATCTACCTTCCGCTTATCACGACGAACTGCGCCATCCTTGGCGTGGCGGTTCTGAACATCGACCAGAAGTACAGCCTGGGGTACAGCCTCATCAACGCGGTTGCAGCGGGGATAGGCTTCACCCTGGCCCTGGTGCTCATGGCAGGCATCCGGGAGAGGCTTGAGCAGGCGCCCATTCCCCCTGCGCTCAAAGGGCTTCCCATAGCGTTCCTGATGGCCGGTGCCATGTCGATCGCTTTCCTGGGCTTTGCCGGGCTGGGAGGGTAGCATATGAACCCACATCTCCTTCTTTCAGCGCTCACCTCTTCAGGGATCCCTTCGGGGGTGACGATACCGGTTGTCGTTCTGGGCGGTATCGGCCTTCTTCTGGGACTCGGTCTCGCCCTGGCGGCCAAGAAGCTCGCGGTTCCAAGGGATCCCAGGGTGGAAAAGGTGAACGAGGTCCTTCCCGGGGCCAACTGCGGAGGGTGCGGTTATCCCGGCTGCGCGGCCTTTGCGGAAGCTGTAGTGAAAGGTGTAGCCGCGCCGGGAGGCTGCGTTGCGGCCGGCGCCGGGGTCAATGCCCGGATAGCATCCATCCTCGGTGTCAGCGTGGACGAAAGCACAAGGAAAGTCGCGGTGCTTCATTGCGGGGGCGGGCACAGCGCGGTCGACGCGTTCACGTACAACGGCCCGGAAAGCTGCGCGTCCGCCCTTCTGGTAATGGAAGGCCACAAACTTTGCAGGTACGGATGCCTCGGGTTCGCGGACTGTGTGAAGGCCTGTCCGTTCGGGGCGATGGACATTGGCGAGAACGGGCTTCCCGTGGTGATGCCCGAGAAGTGCACCGGGTGCGGCAAATGCGTGGCCGCCTGCCCCAGGGGTCTTCTTGCTCTCTGGCCCGAGGACAGGAAGGTGATAATAGCCTGTTCAAGCAGGGACAAGGGCGGTACGGCCCGCAAAGCCTGCACGGTGGCATGCATCGGATGCGGCAAGTGCGCTAAGGCCTGCCCCGTCGAGGCCATCACGATCGACAGCTTCCTGGCCTCCATCGATCCCGCAAAATGCATCAACTGCGGTATTTGTGCCGGGGAATGTCCCACCTCGGCAATACTTGACATGGTCCCCACAAGACCCAAGGCTTTCATTGACACGACATGCATCGGATGCACCCTCTGCACGAAGGTGTGTCCCACAGGCGCAATAGTTGGGGAACTCAAGGGCAAACATGAGGTTATACCCGAGAGATGCGTTGGGTGCGGCCAGTGTGTTCCCAAGTGTCCGAAGAAATCCATCAGAATGATGGGGACCCACCTGACCCAGCCATAGAACGAAGGAGCAGCCGTGGGTGCGGAACAGCTCAGGGATCTTCCCCCGGTACACCTGGTAATCCAGGGCCTTTCCGGTCATCCGCCTTCGGTGGCCCGTGAGGCCGCCCGTGAAGCGGTGGAAGAGGCCAGGAGGAATGTTCTCGAGGGCAGGGCGTGCCCCTCGCTGGAAGATCTTGTCAGATCGGCGGGAGAGAAGGCCTCGGTTTTCAGTGCCTCATCCATGACATCCGTGATAAACGCCACGGGTGTGGTGCTTCATACTGCGCTGGGCAGGGCATGCCTTCCCGCGGCCGCGGTCGAGAACATCACAAGGGTCGCCACCGGCTACGCCGTTCTTCAGTGGGACAGGCAGGCGGGACGCCGCGGCCACCGCGACAGTCATATCGAGGAACTTCTCAGAAGGATCACCGGCGCGCAGGCTGCAACCGTTGCGAACAACAACGCCGGTGCAACGATGCTGGTGCTCTCCGCCCTCGCCAGGGGGAAGGAGGTCGTCGTCTCCCGGGGGCAGCTCGTGGAGATAGGCGGCGCTTTCCGTATTCCCGAAGTCATGGCACAGAGCGGTTGCGTGATGGTGGAGGTGGGGTGCACCAACCGGACCCATCTTCGTGACTACGAATCGGCCCTCTCCGAAAAAACAGGGGCCATTCTAAGGGTTCACCCCTCGAACTACAGGGTCAGGGGTTTCACCGGTGAGGTTCCCCTTCCGGACCTCGTGGAACTGGGCCGAAAGGCCTGTGTTCCAGTCATTGACGACCTGGGTGCGGGCAGCCTCGTTCCTCTTGAAAGATTCGGGCTGCCGTCCGAACCAACCGTCCAGCAGAGCATCAGGGATGGCGCGTCCGTGGTGACCTGCTCCGGCGACAAACTCATCGGTGGTCCCCAGGCCGGCATCCTTCTGGGTGATAAAACCTGGATCGACATCATCAGGAAACATCCACTTGCAAGGGCCCTGAGGGTATGCAAGCTGACGCTTGCCGGACTTGAGGCCAGTCTAAGGCTCTTTCTGGAGGACGAAGACTACCTGATCCGGCATCACCCCGTCTATTCCATGTTCGCCGCGAAGCCCGCCGTGCTCCGCGAAAGATCCGAAGCCCTGGCCGCACTTCTCAAGGTCCCTCCTGCCTGCGGTGTCTCAGTCGAAGTGATGGGAAGCTTCATCGGAAGCGGTGCCCTGCCCGACACCGCGATCCAGTCCGTCGGGATATCGGTCGCATGTCCCTCACCGGACAGGCTGGCGCTGGCCCTTCGGAGCGGTTCCCCCGCCATCGCCGTGAGGGTGGAGGAGGGTTCGGTCAAGATCGACCTCAGAACGGTTTTTCCGGGCCAGGACGAAACTCTCGCAGAGAGGCTCGGAACCGAGATGGAGCTTCTGTGGGGGTGATAGTAGGCACAGCGGGTCATATCGACCACGGCAAGAGCAGCCTCATGATCGCCCTGACCGGAAGGGATCCCGACCGGCTGAAAGAGGAGAAACAGCGGGGGATCACGATCGAGCTTGGCTACGTCTTCCTTGAGGACACCGATGGCAGGACCGTGAGCTTCATCGATGTCCCGGGGCATGAAAAGTTCATCAGGACGATGGTGGCGGGGGTATCCACGGTCGACTGTTTCCTCCTCGTCGTAAGCGCCGACGAGGGGGTAATGCCCCAGACCCGTGAACACCTCGACATTCTCAGGCTTCTCGAGGTGAACCGGGGCATAGTTGCCCTTTCCAAGTGCGACCTGGTCGACCACGACCTGCAGGACCTGGCCGAGGAGGAGGTTCGCGAAGCCCTCAGGGGAACCCCGGCGGAAGAAGCCCCCATTATCCGCGTTTCCGCGGTGACCGGTCTCGGCATGGCTGAACTGAAGACGGAGATATTCAGAATGGTCGGCGGGGTTTCTGCCCGAAGTTCCGAGGGGCGCTTCAGGCTTCCCGTGGACAGGGTCTTCAGCCTGAAGGGTTTTGGCACGGTGGTCTGCGGAACCGGGCTCTCAGGTACGGTCAAGGCCGGCGATACCGTTGAGGTGCAGCCCGGCGGCAGACAGTACAGGGTCAGGGAACTCGGGGTGAACGATCACCGCAAGGCGCCTGTCGGCACCGCTGGTGACAGGATCGCCCTCAACCTGACCGGGCTGGACAAGGATGACGTCCAGAGGGGAGCCGTTCTTGGTGAACCGGGATGGCTCAGGTCATTGACCAGCCTCGATACCAGATGCACGGTCCTGCCCGGTGAGATCGACCTTCATCCCAGACAGAGGGTGAGGATTCACCTTGGCACGGCGGAAGTAATGGCACGGGCAATCCCGGTATCCGGGAAACCGATCCCGCGTGGCGGTGAGGGATTCGTCCATTTCCAGCTCGAACACCCCGTGGTCGCGGTGCCGGGAGACCGGTTCGTCTTCAGACGATATTCCCCGGTGCTCACCATGGGTGGCGGTGTGGTCCTGGACACCGGGACCCCCAAGGTCAGGGCGAGATTCAGGGACGTGAGACTCACACACCTCGAGCTTCTGAACCGGGGCGACCTGGCCGATGTCCTGATGGAGGCCATGGAAGATTCTCCGGACGGCTCCCTGCTCCTGCCCGAGTTCATCTCGTCCTCCGGCAATGATCCGGGGGAGACCCAGCAGGCAGCCCTGAGGCTTTGCGATGAGGGAAGGGCGGCAAGGATCAGCGACGGAAAGAGCGAACGGCTTGTGCTTGCCCCTGTGGTGGAAGACATCAGGAACAAGGTTCAGGGTGCGGTCGAGACCGTTCACAGAAGCGTACCCATCGCACCCGGGATCGCTTCGGCAATGCTTGCCAGAAAGCTGCCCGCGGGAACCCCTCCATGGCTCATCAGGCATGTGCTTCTCGATCTCCTGGACGGCGGGGTTCTCTCAAGGAGGGGTGACTACATCGCTTCAGCCCGGCATCCGGTCGACCTGTCCGGAAAAGCCATGTCCGAGGCGGAAAGGATCACCGGGCTGATCGACGCGGCCGGGTTCGAGGGGGCGGCCCTTCCATTGCCGGGCGTTCGCAGAGAGGACATCGAAGCCCTCGCCGCGCGGGAGATGGTTATCAACCTCGATGCCGATCTCCTGACCACACCCAAGACCCTGCGCAGGGTACTGGAAAGGGCTGCCGACGTTTTCGGCACCGAAGGGTTCAGACTGGGTGAGTTCAGGGAAGCACTTGGGACAAGCAGGAAGTTCGCCCTGATGTGGGCCGAGCTTCTGGACAACCGGGGGTTCACCCGCAGGGAGGAAGAGGTCCGCAGGCTGTGCCGCCCCTGACCCGGGCATCTTTTCACGCGCATTCCTTTACACCCTTTCGGGGGTTGGTTATTCTCTTCCCGATGTACGCCCCCTCACACGGGCGTGAAGGCATCTCCTTCCACATGGAGGAAAAATGAAGATAGCTGTGGTCGGCAGTGGTTACGTGGGGCTTGTGGCGGCGGCGTGCCTTTCCGAGATGGGCAACACGGTCATATGCGCCGATAACGACAGGAAAAAGGTCGACGGGCTGCGTCAGGGGATAATGCCCATCTACGAACCCGGACTGGACACCCTGGTGGAGCGGAACGTGAAGGAAGGCCGGCTCTCCTTCACCGACAACACCGCAGAGGCCGTTCTGAAGAGCAGGATCATTTTCATTGCAGTGGGAACGCCCCCGGACGAGGACGGCAGCGCCGACCTGCAGCACGTGCTTGCGGTGGCCGCCGAGGTGGGCCGCACCATGGACGGCCCCAGGATAGTCGTGAACAAGAGCACCGTACCGGTTGGCACGGCTGAACGCGTCCGCGACGAGATCATGAAGTACACGGTCCACCCTGTGAGCGTTGTGAGCAACCCCGAGTTCCTCAAGGAGGGTGACGCGATAGACGATTTCATGAAGCCCGACCGTGTTGTCATCGGTACTGATTCGCCGGAAACCGCCGAGGTCATGAGAGAGCTTTACCGTCCCTTCGTTCGCACCAACAACCCCATCTACATAATGAGCAACAGGTCGGCCGAGCTGACCAAGTACGTGGCCAACAGCCTTCTTGCAACGAAGATCAGCTTCATCAACGAAATAGCCAACCTGTGCGACATCGTGGGCGCCGATGTACACGACATCCGCAGGGGTATCGGCAGCGATTCCAGGATTGGCCCCCATTTCATCTTCCCCGGGGTCGGCTACGGCGGGAGCTGCTTTCCCAAGGATGTGAAGGCCCTGAGATTCACCGCAACGGAGAACGGTTATCCCCTCAGGATCCTCGACGCGGTCACCGAAGTGAACGAGCTTCAGAAAAAGGTGCTCGGCAGGAAGATCGTCCGGGAGTTCGGAAAAGATCTTTCCGGACTCGTCTTCGCCGTCTGGGGGCTTTCATTCAAGCCCAACACCGATGACATGCGCGATGCGCCCTCCCTCGTCCTGATAGACGATCTCCTTTCCATGGGGGCATCGGTGAGGGCTTACGATCCCGAAGCGATGGACTATGCCAGACGGTTGCTCGGCGACAGGATCACCTTCTGCACCACCAGTTACGATGCCCTTCAGGGCGCCGACGCCCTCGTGCTGGTCACCGAGTGGACGGAGTTCCGGGAGCCCGATTTCGACAGGATCGTCGAGCTCCTCCGCCGGAAGGTGATCTTTGATGGACGAAACATCTGGAACCCCTCCAAGCTGAAGGAACTTGGCTTCTCATACCACTGCATCGGAAGGGGCTGACTTGAGCCGGTTCAGAGAGCGCCTTGCGGGGCGTGAAAAACCCGTTGTCGGTGTGATAGGGCTTGGATATGTGGGCCTTCCGCTCGCCATGGAGTTTGCCCTCGGCGGCTGCAGGGTTCTCGGTGTGGACATCGATCCCGGGAAGCCAAGGCTTCTGGAACTCGGCCGCAGCTATCTCAAGCACATTTCAGACGAGCGGGTGAGGGATGCCGTACGGACCGGCCTTTTCACGACCACGACGGACTTCGGTGTGCTGGGCGAAGCCGACGCCATAATCATCGCTGTTCCCACCCCTCTGGGGCATCACCGTCAGCCCGACCTCAGCTACGTTCTCAACTCCTGCAGGGAGGCGGCTGCCGTCCTCTCGAGAGGACAGATCGTCATACTCGAATCCACGACGTATCCTGGAACCACCCGTGACGAGATGGTTCCCGTCCTCGAAACCAGCGGGCTCAAGGCGGGCCCCGACTTTCATGTGGCCTTTTCCCCGGAGAGGGAGGACCCGGGCAACCCCACCTACAGGACCCGGACCATCCCGAAACTGGTGGGCGGCCTTACCCCTGACTGCACCGATGCCGCATGTTTCGTTTACTCATTCGCGATCGACACGGTCATCCCGGTGAGCTCCCCCGAAGTGGCGGAAATGGCCAAGATAACCGAGAACACCTACCGGGCCGTAAACATCGCCCTGGTGAACGAACTCAAGCTGCTGGCCCACAGGATGGGCATCGACATATGGGAAGTGATAAGGGCCGCCTCCTCGAAGCCGTTCGGTTTCACCCCGTTCTATCCCGGCCCCGGCCTTGGCGGTCACTGTATTCCCATCGACCCGTTCTACCTGACCTGGAAGGCGAGGCAGTACGAGATGCCCACCAGGTTCATCGAACTTGCCGGGGAGATCAACACGTCAATGCCCGATTTCGTGGTTGAAAGGGTGGCCGAAGCCCTCAACAGCCACAGGAAGCCCGTCAACGGAAGCCGGATACTCATACTCGGAATGGCCTACAAACCCGACATCGACGACTACCGCGAAACCCCCGCGCTGAAGGTGATGGAGAAGCTGATCGGCATGGGTGCATGTGTTGACTACAATGATCCCTACATTCCCCAGATCCCGGCCACGACAAGACAGACCCACAGGCAGCCCGTCGGTGTGGAGCTGTCCCCCGAAACCCTGGCGGACTATGATTGTGCAGTGGTGATCACCGGCCATTCCTGCTACGACTGGCAGTGGATCGTTGACAACAGCCGGCTGGTGGTCGACACCAGGAACGCCTGTGCCGGAGTGGCCAGGGGAATCGAAAGAGTATTCAAGGCGTGATCGCTCTTCTTTCATTGCTGCTCTGCGGCCAGGCTGCTCCTCCCGGGGACGGATACATCGTGCCCGGGGTGGACGCCGAGCGTGTCACCATGACGGTCAACGTGTGGGGCGAAGTGAGGGATCCGGGAGTCCACCAGATCCCATGGAACGCCGATCTCGTGGCTGCGCTCAGCGCGGCGGGCGGCCCCACGGGCCAGGCCGACCTCAGGGACGTCCGCATAGTGTACCGCGATTTTCAGAGCGAGTACGATCTCAGGGCGTACCTTGACGGCGAGGGCTCAACGGTGCCCTCCATGGAACCGGGCGTTACCGTCTACATCGGCCGGAGCGGGTACGAGTGGTGGAAGGAAGTCGTGGACTTCGGATACAAGCTGATCGTGGCCGTTAACCTGATACTGGTGGTCACGCGGTGAACGATGCCGGTTTCGGCCCTTCCGGTCTCCCCCAGGAGGGCGAGGGGATAAACCTTCAGGAATACCTCTGGCTTATACGCAGGGGCAAGTGGATCATACTGGCGGGCGTGTTCCTGGGGCTTCTGACCGCGTTCTGGATCAATGCCCGTACGACACCCGTATACAGCTCGAGCGCCAGTTTCATCTACAACCTCGAGAACAAGATGTCCCGCACGCTGGACATGCCCGGCGCTCTGTGGTTCGAGATGGAGGCTGTACGGAACAACCAGATCCACCTCATAAGAAGCCGCTCCATGGCCGAGATGGTTGCCGATTCCATCCTCAGGTCACCAGCTGCGGACAGCCTTGTAGTCGTGCTCTTCCACGGCAACGTCCCTCCTTCGCCATACATCAGGAACAGCCTTGCGGGGCTTGTCGCGGCAAGCATCTCCGTGAGCTGGGTGAAGGACACCGACTTCTTCAGCCTTTCAGCCGTGGGCTACAGCCCCGAAGCTTCCGCCGTGCTGGCGAACCTCACCGTAAGCGTCTACCGCCGGTGGAACCAGAGCGACGCCCAGGGCGAGAACCGTCAGGTCAGGGTGTTCCTCGAGTCCCAGCTGGACCAGATCTCCGAAGAACTGCAGACGGCCGAGGACGAGCTGCTCATGTTCAAGGAGAACAACCAGGTCGTGGACCTCACCACTGAAACCCGGAACCTGATCACCGCCGTTTCCACCTTCGAATCCCAGGCCGCTGCGGCAGCAACCGAAGCATCCGCCGCCGCAGTCCGCCGCGACTACCTCAGGGGGCAGCTTGAAGAAAGGCGGGTCTTTCTCTCCTCCGACCTCGAAACCGTCAGCAGCACCCTCATAAGCACCCTGCAGGACAACATCTCGAGGCTCGAGACCTCAAGGGCGGCCCTGCTTGCGCAGGGTGCGGACCCTGAATCCCCTGCGGTGCTCGAGATCCAGCGCAGCATTGCAGGCTACTCGGAAAGCCTTGCCGAAGCCATAGCAAGCGCCTCCGGGGTAAGCCATCCCGCCAACCCGGCCGGAGCGGTCGACAACATGATGACAGGCCTGGTCGAAGCCGAAGCCGGGTACCGTGCGGCAATGGCTCGCAGAAACGCCCTTGAAGCACGTATAAGCTCCCTCGAATCGGGTCTGACCGGTCTTCCCGTCCTCGAGTACGAACTGGCCAGGCTCGAGCGCAACCGTACCGTTAGTGAGAACATCTTCATCCTCCTGAGAACCAAGTTCGAGGAGATACGCATCGCGGAGGTCGGACAGATCGGTAACGTCACGATCGTCGATACAGCTCTCCCCGGCGGGATGATTATTCCCACCACCCGAAGAAACCTGATGATGGGTCTCATCGTGGGGCTGGCTGTGGGCGTGGGGATCGTCTTTCTCCTGCACCAGCTCGATGTGAGCATCCGCACCCCTGATCAGCTGGAGAAGCTTGGGATCCCGGTCATCGGAGTGATACCCAAGAACATCTCCGCACGGAAGGACGGCGTCAGCATAGTCCTTCTGGACAAACCGATCTCTCCCGATTCCGAAGCCTTCCGCGATCTTCGAACAAGCCTCGATTTCGTGAAGATAGGCGAGCGCGTCAGGAAGATCCTCGTCACGAGCTGTGGCCCCCAGGAGGGGAAATCCACGACCGCGGCGAACCTGGCCGTGGCCGAATCACGCACGGGCAGAAAGGTCCTTCTGATTGACTGTGACCTCCGCCGGCCAATGCTTCACAGGGTCTTCGGCCTGTCCAAGGAACCGGGTTTCACCGAGCTCGTTGCGGGCAAGAGCACGATGGCGGAAGCCATCCACGAAACGATCGAGCCGAACCTGTTCCTCCTTCCCAGCGGAAGGGTGCCCCACAATCCCGCCGAACTCGTGGGTGCCGCGTCCAATTCAAGGTTCTTCGACACATTCCTTCCCGCGCATGACCTTGTGATCATCGATGCTCCACCTGTGGCAATGGTCACGGACGCCATGGTGATACTGCCCTCGGTCGACACCGCCATTGTCGTGGCGAAAGCCGGTGAGGTGAACATCAAGGTCCTGGAGGCGGTGTGGCAGAAACTGGAGAGAACGGGCTGCCATGTCGCCGGTGCGGTGCTCAACGGATTCGAGCCGGGGAGGAACTACTCGGGCGTCAACTACTACACCTACAGGTACAGCTACTCATACCGCAGAGACTACGATACCTGATCCATTGAATCCCAGCCCCCGACCACTCAGGAAACCACAATCCGGTGGCATTTCCATGCCTTCCCATACCAAATGGGATGATGTGGGGTAAAGTGGGTTGACAGTGGGGCAAAGTGGGGTAATGATTCCGCCATAGAGGAGGGGCCATGGCGGAATTCATAGGCACGCACATTCACACTCTGGATGACAAGGGGAGGGTCAGCGTGCCCGCCCAGTTCCGCCGGATGCTCACGGGCGAAGACCTCTACCTCAACAGGGAACTGGACGACTGCCTCGTGCTCTACCAGGCAGAGAAGTGGGAGCGGATCCGGTCCGGCTTCGAGGAAAAACTGTCCCGCAGCAACAGACAGCACCGCCGGTTCCTGCGCTGGGTGGGCGCAAAGCTCAGGCCGGTCACTGTTGACTCCCAGGGCAGGATAGCCATTCCCCAAGACATGCAGGAAGCTGCCGGCATCACCGGCGAGGTAATGTTTCTGGGTCAGTTCGACCGCATCGAACTGTGGGATCCGAAGAAGTACGAAGCCTACATGCGGACCGAAGAAGAGTCCTTCGAAGACATCGCCGAGACACTGGACATCGACCTGTAGGGGGGCGTCTTGAGCGGACACGTTCCAATCATGGTGCAGAAGGTCACGGGATTCTTCCAGGGAGCTCCGGACGGGACCATCGTTGACGGAACCGCCGGCGGAGGCGGGCACCTTGAGGCACTCAGGATGTGCTGCCCCGAAAGGCGGCTTGTAGCGATGGAGAGGGATCCTGTCTTCTCTGCGGCCCTTGAGCTGAGGTTCCGTGACGATCCCATGGTCACCGTCCACAACCGGAGCTATGCCGAGATACAGACCGTCCTGACAGAACCGGCCGCCGGAGCCCTTTTCGACCTCGGACTGAGTTCGCTTCAACTCGACGATCCGTCACGGGGGTTTTCCCACCGCCTGGACGGCCCGCTTGACATGAGGTTCGACACCAGCCGCGGAGAGCCCATGCACGAGAGGCTCAGGTCGATGGGTGAAGCCGAGATCGCCGACATCATCTACCGGTACGGCCAGGAGGGTCGCAGCCGCAGGATCGCCCGGGAGATACGAAGCGCGATGCCGGTGCGCACAACGCTCGAGCTGCGGGCGGCCGTGATGAAGGCGGTCGGGGGCAACCCGGTCAAACCCCTTTCCAGGGTGTTCCAGGCATTCCGGATATTCGTGAACGACGAGCTCGTGCAGCTCGACCGGCTGCTTGCCGGGCTTCACCTGTGGCTTGCGCCGCTGGGCAGGGTCGCCTTCATCACATTCCACTCGATGGAGGACAGGATGGTGAAACTCCTGTTCCGTGACTCCCCGCATTTTCTCTGCACCGATCCACCCTGGCAGCTCCCATCTCCCGAAGAGCTGAGGGAAAACCCCAGGGCAAGGTCCGCCAGGCTCCGCACCGCAGTGAGGGCGTCATGAGCTTCAGGACGACGATCCTGCTCATGCTGCTGGCGGCCCTGCTTTTCAATGCGGTCATCCAGATGGGCATGAAGAACTACAGGCTGGCAATGCTTGTTGAGCTTCACAGGATGGAGCAGGAACTCGACCGCCTGAACCGCAGGGTATCCGAGGCAGAAGGCGCCGTGGCAAGGCTTGAGAACCCCCAGCGGCTCAGGGAGATTGGCGCAGCCATGGGGCTGGTTCCCATGCCGCTTTCCGCCTTCACGTTGATGGAGGAAGAGTGAGACCCCCGCGTGAATGCCCGAGCGAACGGCTCGGGGCAAGGCTCAAGCTCTGCATGCTCGTGAATCTCCTTTTCTTCATCCTCATCGTGTTCTCGCTGTTTCGGATACAGGTCCTGGACCATTCGAGGTGGAGTGCCCTGGCGGACGGCCAGAACACGGTCGTACTCGAGATTGAACCCGGCAGGGGCCGGATCTATGACCGAAACGGATACCTCGTGGCCGGAAACGAATCCTTCGCCAGGTTCAGTGTTTACTGGCCGGAAGTTCCCGCTGATCAGGCCTCCGAGGTCGACCGGGTGGCCGGGCTTCTCTCCGGGGCAGGTTTTCCCGTGCCGCTTGACCGGAAACCGGGCTACCAGGTTCTCGCCGACGACGTTCCCTACCCGGTTGCCCTCGAGATCATGAGCCAGGGTTCCAGAATGGTGAACTGCGCTGTGCTCAACCGTCGGGTGTACCCGATGGGCGATGTGATGATGCCTGTCATCGGCCGGTGCACTCCGGACAACACCGAGGGGCTGGAACTGCAGCTGAACTCGGTCCTCCAGGGGGTTCCTGGCCGAACCACACTCGAACGAAGCGCCTGGATGGGCTACAGCCTTCAGGACATCGAGTCGGAGAGCGTCCCGGCCCGGGACGGGCTGGACGTGATACTGACGATCGACGCCCGTTTCCAGGCCATCGCCCAGGAGGAGCTCGAGGCAGCGGTAATCCAGGCAGGGGCCGAGTGGGGCGCTGTTGTCGTCGTGGACCCCGGGAACGGTGACATCCTGGCGATGGCGAGCTACCCGGTCAGGGACGAGAACGGAGCTCCCGCAAGGAACAACTGCGTCCAGAGCAATCACGAACCGGGCAGCACGTTCAAGGCCTTCACACTGGCTGCCGGCCTGTCCGAGGGGCTCGTATCCCTTTCCGACAGCTTCGACGTGTCGCGGGGGTGGATGGAGGTCTCGGGAGTAAGGATCCATGACAGCCACCACATAGACAGCATTCTCAGCCTTACCCAGGTGATCTCGCTGAGCAGCAACGTGGGCACGGTGATGATGGCAAGAGCCATTCCCGACTCAATCCTGTACAACTACTGCCGTGATTTCGGCTTCGGCCGCGCAACGGGAGTTGAACTCCCGGGCGAGCTTGACGGGGTTCTCTATCCGCCGTCCAGGTGGTCCGGAGTATCGAGGGCGAACCTGGCCATAGGGCAGGAGATCTGCGTAACACCGCTTCAGCTTGCCATGGCATACAGCGCCATTGCCAACGGGGGAATCCTCTATGGCCCCAGGCTCGTGTCCGCGACCGGGTCGGACGGAGAGTGGAGTCACTGGAACGTCTTTGAGAGGGGCAGGGTGATCTCCCCCGAGACCGCCGCGCAGATACGGAGCATTCTCACAACCGCGGTGGAGGAGGGCACGGGCACCTCCGCGATGATCCCGGGTGTGAGGATTGCCGGCAAGACGGGTACTGCGGAGAGGCTCGCCCTGGGCGACAACATGTATCTCTCCGCCTTCGCGGGAATGGTTCCTGCCGAGAATCCCGAGATCGTTGCCGTGGTTGTCATCGACCAGCCTTCCTACGCTTACCGCTGGGGAAGCACGCTCGCAGCCCCGGCTTTCCAGAGGATCGTTTCGAGGATGCTCTCCTCCGATCCGGACATGGCCCTCTCCCCGCAGGGCAGCGGCGAAGGCATGCTGGCTTCGGGATGGGAGGCGGCCCGGTGAGACTTGCAGCCCTTCTTCACGGCCTGGGAATGGAAACCGGCGCCCGCGACCCCGAAGTGACACTTGTCACCGCCGATTCCAGGACCGTTGTTCATGGAGCCCTGTTCGTCGCTGTCAGGGGGTTCAGCACCGACGGCCACCTGCATGTCTCCGAAGCCATTTCCGCCGGCGCGGCCGCCGTGATCACGGAGATTCCCCTCGACAGCTCATCCGGGAGTGTCATCCTGAACCCTGCGGGAGACAACAGAAAGCTCCTGTCTCTCCTGGCGGCACGCTTCTACCGCGAACCATGGGCGGATCTGACGACGGCCGGCATCACGGGAACCAACGGCAAGACCAGCACTGCGCACATGCTTGCCTGGATACTCAGGTCCGCCGGGCATCCGACAGGGGTTCTCGGCACGGTTGGACACACCGTTGCCGGAAGCTTCGTGCCCGCGGATGTGACCACCCCTGACGCCCTGGAGACGGCCCGGCTTATGAGGGCAATGGTCGATCAGGGGGACAGGGCCTGCGTAATGGAGGTTTCGAGCCACGCCCTCTCCCTGGCCCGGGTTGATCAGGTCAGGTTCGATGCCGCGGTGTTCACGAACATCAGCCAGGACCACCTGGATTTTCACGGAAACATGGACGACTATCTCAAGGCGAAGCTCCATCTGCTCGACCTCCTCAAACCCGGCGCCACGCCGGTGATGGGCAGCGCCTCACGGGAGTGGGCGGGAACGCCCGGCGCCATCTTCTTCGGAAGCAGTCCAGGGGACGATTTCATGGTGAGCAGCGCCAGGACCGGGATAGACGGCTCGCGCTTCACGCTCGACTCACCCGGGGGCAGTTTCGATGTCGTCCTCAGGGCTCCCGGAACCTTCAGCATCGTGAATGCCGCCGGTTCGATAGCCGCTGCTTCGGTCCTGGGCATTCCGGTGGAGAAGTCGGTCGCCGCACTGTCAAGCTTTTCCGGCGTTCCGGGGAGGATGGAGAGGGTCGGGGGCGCTGATGGTTTTCTAGTTGCAGTCGACTACGCCCATACCCCGGATGCCCTTGAAAGGGTTCTCACACAGGGAAGGGACCTTGCCGAAGGCAGGCTGATATCCGTTTTCGGCTGCGGAGGCGACCGCGACCCCGGCAAAAGGCCCCTGATGGGCGCCATCTCCAGAAGGCTCGCGGGCATATCCGTGGTCACCAGCGACAATCCCAGGACCGAAGACCCCATGAAGATCATCCGGGGGATACTCTCGGGAATGGGCGACATGGAGAGCGTCATCGTTGAGCCCGACCGCCGCAAGGCAATCAGACTGGCTGTTTCCATCGCCCGTCCCGGCGACGTGGTGATCATCGCGGGCAAGGGCCACGAGGACTATCAGATCCTGGGCACCGGGAAGATCCACTTCGATGACCGCGAGGAAGCGATGAACGCTTTGAGGGAGCTTTCGCGATGAGACTTGATTCACTGGCGCTGCATCTCGGTGTTTCGGGTGAAACCGACTACACCTTTGACAGGTGCATCATCGATTCCCGCAGCGCCGGTCCGGAGAGCCTTTTCTTCGCCCTGCCGGGAAGCAGGGCCGACGGACATGACTTCGTTCGCGACGCCCTTGCATCGGGTTCTGCCGCAGTGGTTTCCCGCGGGGGGTTTTCGGGCCCCGTCCTGCTGGTACCGGATGCCGCTGAAGCGCTTTTTCAGGCCGGGGTATGGGCAAGGTCGCAGTTCTCGTGTCCTGTGGCCGCGATCACGGGAAGCAGCGGCAAAACCACGACAAGGGAGCTTCTGATGCTCGCTCTGGGTTCGGTGATGAAGGTCGACGGAACCAGGGGAAACCTCAACAACAGGCTCGGCCTTCCCCTCTCCCTTCTGAACTCGTCGAAGGATGCGTCCGCTCTGGTTCTCGAACTGGGAATGAACCACGCCGGAGAGCTTCTGAGCCTGGGCGCAGCTGCCGCACCGGACCTGTCCGTGGTCACCAACGTGGGCACCGCCCACATTGAGTTCTTCGATTCAAGGGACGGCATCGCCCACGCAAAGGCGGAACTCCTGAAAACTACAAGACCCGGTGGGATCGCCGTCATACCAGCCGGTGAGCCCATACTTCTCGAAGCCGCGAAGGATAGGGACCTCAGGGTGCACACCATGGGCCCCGGCGGCGACGCTTGGGTGGAGGACGGCGTTCTCATGCCATGGGGGCTCGTGCCCGGGCTGTCGATCCCGGGAGCGCACAATCTAGGGAACGCACTTGCTGCAACGCTCTCGGCTGCGCTTCTGGGCGTCGATCCGGAGAAAGCCGTAAAGGCAATGGAGGGATACCTGGGAATGCCCGGCCGGGGAAGGGTCCTCAACAGGGCCGGATTCACGGTCTACGACGAAAGCTACAACGCCAATCCCGATTCGACGATGGCCTGTCTGGAACTGCTTGCCGGATCACGCGAAAAGGGGATCGCCGTTCTGGGAGACATGCTGGAACTGGGAGGCCTGTCCATCGAAGCTCACCGGCTTGTTCTGGAAAGGGCTCTGGAAATGGGCCTTCGCCTCGTGATTCTCGTGGGGTCCGAGTTTGGGAGGGTCTTGCGTGCAGGTCAGGGCGCTGCCTGGGTCCCCGATGCCGGAGAGGCCCTTGAACTGCTCAAGGCGTCCGTACGGGAAGGCGACCGGGTACTCGTGAAGGGAAGCCATTCGATCGGGCTCGATTCAGTGGTCCGCGGGATCGCCGGAGAGGGGTGCTGATGTTTTACTGGCTGCTCTACCCTTTGAGGGATGCCACCGGCTTCTTCAACCTTTTCGGCTACATCACCGTCCGCACTGCCGGGGCAACCATCACCGCGCTGATAACGGGCTTTCTGGTGGCTCCGGGCATCATCCGCATGCTGACACGCAGGCAGATCGGGCAGGAAGTGCGTGATGACGGCCCGAAAAGCCATCTGTCCAAGCGGGGGACCCCGACGATGGGTGGCGTCATCATCCTTCTCGCGGTCTTTTTCCCCGTTCTGCTGTGGGGCCGTCTGGACAGCACCCCGCTTCTCGTGGTTCTCACAAGCACTCTCTGGATGGGTCTCATCGGCCTGCTCGACGACTATCTGAAAACGGTCAGGAAGTCGTCCAAGGGACTCGTCGGGCGGTACAAGCTTCTGGGGCAGTGCGCCCTCGGTCTCGGGATAGGGATCTGGCTCTACTTCACGCCCCCCCAGCCCCAGTACGGTCCCCATGAAGAATCGATCGTTCCGGGTTTCAGAACCGTCGAGCTGGACTCGGGTGAGATAACCATCTTTTCCACAGAGACTACGGTTCCGTTCTTCAAGGATATCCGGGTGGACTTCGGCATACTGTACCTTCTGCTCGTGACGCTGGTACTGGCGGGGACGACCAACGCAGTCAACCTGACGGACGGGCTGGACGGCCTCGCCACGGGGGTCAGCCTGATCTCGATAATAACCTTCGGCGGTCTGGCGTATTTCCTCGGACATGCCAACTTCGCAAGCTACCTCCAGTTCTCGCACCTTCCCGGGGTGGGGGAACTCACCGTTTTCAGCGGGGCAATTGCCGGGGCCTGCCTGGCATTCCTCTGGTACAACGCTCCACCTGCACAGATCTTCATGGGCGACACCGGTTCGCTGGCGCTTGGCGGGGCAATCGGCTCCATGGCGGTCGTGACACGGAACGAGCTGCTGCTTTTCGTGGTGGGAGGGGTGTTCGTAGCGGAGACACTCAGTGTGATGATACAGGTCTGCCATTTCAGGAGGACCAGGAAGCGCTTCTTCCTGATGGCGCCCATTCACCACCATTTCGAACTCAAGGGCTGGGCGGAGAGCAAGGTCGTGGTCCGCTTCTGGATCATCGCGGCCATCCTTGGTCTTCTGGGCCTCAGCACCTTCAAGATAAGATAGAAGCAGGGGTGAGCGGAATGGCGTACTGGAACCAGGGCAGCGGAAGAAGGGTGGGCGTTGTGGGACTCGGCATCAGCGGTACAGCCGCCGCCGCCCTTCTGAAATCCCGGGGGTTCACGGTGACGGGGTTCGATTCCTCCACAACCGTGGAGAAGCCGGAATCGGTTGACCGGATGGTGACCGGCCCCGGCCTGCCCGGTGAAGTGGAGTCCCTGGACGGCCTCGTGCTAAGCCCCGGGGTCAACCCGTGGTCGGGGATCGCGGGTGAGGCGAGAAGGCTTGGCATTCCCGTGATAGGCGAGGTCGAACTCGCTGCCGCCAACACGAACGCCGGTATCTACGCAGTGACAGGATCCAACGGTAAGACGACCACCTGCGAGTGGCTCGGGTTCCTGCTGAGCCGGGCCGGCTACGGCGCCGTGGTGTGCGGGAACACCGGCTACGCTTTCAGCCGCGCCGTGCTCGAGAACCCGGGATCCGAGTCCTACGTTGTGGAGATATCCAGCTACCAGCTCGAGACTGTGGAGCGGTTCCGTCCCAGGGGGGCGGCGATCCTCAACATCACCCCCGATCACCTGGCAAGGCACGGCTCCATGGAGGGGTACGCCTCGGCGAAAGCCAGGATCTTCCTCAACCAGCATTCCGAGGACATCACTGTGCTGAATGGCGATGACCCCAACCTTACCGGGCTTTTCGGAAGGAGCCGGGGAACCGAGATGGTCTTCAGCATGGAAAGGCCACAGGACAGCGGTGCGTGGATCGACGGAAGCGGGATGCTTGTCCTCCGCTGGGACGGAGAAACCATGCCCGTGTTGGACAGCGCTCTGATAGGTCTTCCCGGAAGGCACAACCTCTACAACGCCCTGGCCGTTGCTTGTCTTGCGTACGGGGCGGGTGTGGCACCGAGCGAAATGGTTCAGGGCCTTGTGGAGTTCACGGGAGTAAGGCACCGGATCGAAACCATCTCAACGAACAATGGGATCACCTGGGTGAACGACTCCAAATCCACCAATCCGGATTCTCTGAGAGTGGCCCTCGAGGCCGCCTCGAAGCCCGTGATCCTTCTGGCCGGTGGAAGGGCGAAAGAAACCGACTACTCCGAACTGAAAGCACTTGTTTCTTCCCGAACCAGGCTGGTCATCCTTTTCGGGGAGGCTGCCCAGATGCTTTCCGAGGCATGGAGCGGCATTCCCGCGCCGATCCTGGAGAGCGACCTTCCCGGCGCTGTGAGTGCCGCGCGCGCAAGGGCTGTTCCCGGAGACACCGTTCTGCTTTCGCCGGGCTGCGCCAGCTTCGACCAGTACCGCAATTTCGAGGAGCGGGGGGATCATTTCAGGAAACTCGTGGAGGATCTGCAGTGAACACCCTGACCCGCGACCGGAGCTTTCTTCTCTGGACCACCGGAATCATCATCGTTCTGGGGGTACTGGCGGTCTGGACCGCAAGCACTTTCGCCTCGATGCGGTACAGTCCGACCGGAGACAGCCTTCATTTCCTCAAGGGCCATCTTTTGAGGATACTCGCGGGTCTGATAGCCGGATTCCTCGCCTGGAAAGTGAAGCCGGCGGCAATACAGATCATCGCCGTTCCCGGCTACTTAATCTCTCTTGGTCTTCTGTCACTGACACTGATCATGTCGGGAAGCAGCATTGCCCCGGTGATCAATGGAAGCAGCCGGTGGCTGATCCTTGGGCCGGTGAGGCTTCTGCCCTCGGAGCTGATGAGGTTCGCATTCGTTCTCTTCTCGTCGTTCATGGTCTCCCGCGGGAGGTGGGATGCAAGAAAACCCGCCGACATGGCTGTCATGATCGCCAGCGCCCTGCTTCCCATGATGCTCATGCTGTTTCAGCCCGACTTCTCCGGTGCGGCCTTCATGGGAGCCGTTCTGATGGTGATGCTTCTCCTTGCGGGAGCCAGGTTCAGGCACATGGCCCTTCTGGGATTCGTGGCCCTGCTCCTTGCAACGGCTGCCGTGGTCACATCCCCCTACAGGCTCTCGAGGATAACCTCGGGCATGAACGAATCGGAGCTGTCCGGGGGCAGCTATCAGCCCCACCAGGCCTGCATCGCGCTTGGCAGCGGAGGTCTGCTGGGGCGTGGGCTGGGGAGGGGCAGGCAGCAGCGCGGTTTTCTGCCTGAAGCGTTCAGTGACTACATACTGGCGGTGATCGGTGAGGAAGCCGGCTTCGTGGGCACGGTTCTGGTCCTGGCCGGGTTGATGGCGATCTGCGCCGCCGGCTGGAGAATAGCTGCGGGTGCCGACACCCCGTTCTGCTCGATGACCTCCGGAGGCTTCACCTCCATCATCGCGATGGGCATCCTGATACATGCGGGAGTGGTTACCAAGCTCCTTCCTCCAACGGGCATTCCCCTTCCCCTCATGAGCTGGGGCGGCACGAGCATAGTCATGACGATGGCCGCGCTGGGGTTCCTCGCCGGAACCGCGGGGAGGGCTGAATCATGAAGAAAGTGCTCATTGCCGGAGGTGGAACTGGCGGGCACATCGCCCCTGCCCTGGCGGTCGGAAAACGGATCACTTGCGAAGGCTGGGCCGAGGTTTTCTATGCCGGGACGGAAAGACCGGTCGATGCGGCGATGTACGCCCCCGAGGGGGATCGCGCCCACACCCTCCGAAGCCCGAGGATAGACAAGGGGGCAAGGGTCCTGCTGCCATTCACGGGAACCGCTGCCCTCCTCAGGGCGGTGAGCCTGCTGAGAGGGCTCGGGTCTGACGCCGTGCTGGGAACCGGTGGTTACGCCTCGTTCTACTGCGTGGCTGCAGCCTGGCTCTGCGGCATACCCAGTGCAGTTCTCGATACGAATGCCATCCCCGGCCGCAGCAACAGGCTCGTCTCCAGGTTCGCGAAACTGGCCTTCGCCGCTTTTCCAGGCCAGGAGGGTCTTTTCCACTGCGCAGTGAGAACAGCGGGAATTCCGGTTCAGGACAGGCCGCGCCCCGTTGGCGCAAGGGCCCGTCTTGGATTCTCCGACGATGACAGGGTCGTTCTCTTCCTCGGGGGAAGTCAGGGCGCCAGAGCGGTGAACGACCTTGCCATGGCGTGTCCTCCGGGGATAAGTGTGCTGTTGCAGTGCGGCGAGTCGGACGAGAAGAGGGTGAGGGAGCGTGTGAAGGGCCGGGCCGGTTTCATCGCCGGGGGCTTTCTGGCAGACCTTTCGGACTGGTACGCCGCTGCTGACCTCGCCGTTGCCAGGGCCGGTGCCCAGACCCTTGCGGAGCTCTCCGGGTTCGGCGTCCCGACGGTGTTCATCCCATACCCCCACGCAGCCGATGACCATCAGGCTGCCAACGCAATGATGGCCGTCAGGGCTGGTGCCGCGCTCATGAAAAGGCAGGAAACACTTGAGCCGGAAGCATTCTGGATGGAATTGAAGGCGCTTCTGGATGACAGAAGGTCACTTTCTGGCATGGCCCTGGCAATGAGCGGTCTTCTTCCCCGAAACGCCGCTCAGGTAGTCTCGGAAGAGCTCAGGAGGCTTTGCGGATGAAGAGAATCCACCTCATGGGCATCAGGGGAGCGGGCATGAGCGCCCTGGCGGGCTGGTACGCTTCACTGGGCTGGGAGGTCACGGGTTGTGACCGCGACTCCGGTGATGACGGCGGACCGGCAGGCGCCAGGGTTTTCCAGGGTCATTCCACCAGCCACCTTGACGGTCAGGATGCCGTCGTTTTCTCAGCCGCGATCCCCGAGACCTCGCCCGAGCTTGTGGAGGCAAGGCGCAGGGGCATCACCCTTCTCCGTCGAAGCGAGGCCCTGGCGGAGCTTTCAGGCAAATGCACGACGCTGGCCGTCTCCGGCGCCCATGGCAAGACATCCACGACTTCCATGACCGGGTGGATACTGCAGGAGGCCGGATTGAACCCCACCGTGTTCCTTGGGGGGGGCATGACCGCGTGGAACGGCAACTTCCGCCCCGGTGGCAGTCTTGCGGTGGTGGAGGCCGACGAGTACGACAGGGCTTTCCTCCGCCTGAGGGCATCCCATGCCGCGGTCACGACCTTCGACCTCGAGCATCTGGAGTGCTACGGATCGCCAGAAGCCCTTGAGTGGGCCTTTGAGGTCTTTCTGGAGCTCACGCTTCCGGGCGGAACGGTGGCGGTTCCGGTCGAAAAACCTTCACTTGCCCGCCACGCCGCCAGGATTGGCCGGCGTGTCGTCACCTGCGGTCCCGGAGGAGACTACGACCTCGTGCCGTTCTCACCCACGGGATGGGGAATGAACTACGAGTACGGAGGCTTGCCGGGAGTCTTGCCCGCTCCGGGTATCCACAACCTCAGAAACGCCGCAACCGCGATTGCACTATCCCATGCGGCCGGTGTTCAGCCCGTGGAAGCCATGAAGGCCCTCTCTTCCTGGCCCGGAGTGCAGAGGCGCCTGGAAAGGCTTGGCACTCTTGGACAGACCGTTTTCCTGACCGACTACGCCCATCACCCGACCGAAATGGCAGCCTCCCTCTCCGCGGTGACCGGGGCCGTGAACGGGCCGGTGGACGTGGTCTTCCAGCCCCACCTATTCAGCCGCACGGGTATGCTTCACAAGGAGATGGCGGAATCTATGGCGTCGGCCCGGAACGTCTGGGTCCTGCCGGTCTACCCGTCCAGGGAGGACCCAGTACCCGGCGTGACCTCCGAGTTGATCATTGCCTCGTCAGGGGGACGGTTCAGGCAGGTCTCCGAGGAGCGCATCCCGGAATTGATGAAAACCTCGGATGCTTCGGCTCTGGTCTTCATGGGTGCCGGCAGCGTTGATGGCATGGCTAGAAAGGCATTTGGAGAACTCGTATGAAAAAAGGGGCGCTTGGTGTCTCAATCGTTTCGTTGCTTGTTCTGGCCGCCGTGCTTGCATTCAGATGGGCTGAACGCGACGGGTGTTTCGATCTCGAGACGGTTTTCGTCACGGGGCTTGGCTGCTGCGACACGACCGCGGTGGCTGAAGTCATCCAGGATTCCTTCGGAATGGCGCTTCATTCCATCAACACGGACTCCCTTGCGGGAGAACTCTGTCTGGTTCCCGGCGTGAGCGCCGCCTCGGTCACACTTGTCTGGCCATCATCGGCACACCTTGAGATCACGCTGGAAAACGCCGCCGCAGTCCTCGAAACCCCTTCCGGTCCGATACCGGTGAACCGTTTCTGCCGAAGGCTTCCTGACGCATGGATGTCCGGCGACCTCCCAGTCATCCGGTTCACGGCGTATCCCGACACCACCCTTCTGGCTTCCGCCGTGGAGTTCACGGACTGGCTCGGGGAACAGAGGGAGAACACCGTGGTGATCCTTGATTCCACGGGAGTGAACGTGATGGAAAACGATAAGATGATACTCCTCGGCTCCGAGAGGCTCGAGGAGAGATGGGTTTCGTGGGGGCTCGTGAGCCCCATGGCAACCGGGGCCTGCCAGGTTGACCTCAGGTTCAGGGGCCAGGCGGTTTTCAGGAGGAACTCATGAGTACTGAGTATCATGCCGGGCTGGACATAGGGGCATCCGCGGTGAAGTGCGTGGTTGCCGTTGCCGGCGGGAACGGCGAGCCTGTTTTTTCGGGGCTCGGGGCAGCCGAGTGCAGGAACAGCGTCAGGGACGGAATACTTGTCGACATGGAGGGTGCGGCCGCCGCTGCTGCGCGGGCAATGGAGGAGGCCGAGGAACTCTGCGGCTTTCGCGTCGAGAAGATCCTGCTCGGAGTCGGAGGCGCCCATGTGAGGGGTCTCATGGGAACCGGAACCATAGGCACCGGAACCATTGACGAGCCCGGTGTGATAACCGAGAAGGACGTTGCGGCAGCACTCGAAGCCGCCGGCAGCATCGACCTCCCGCCGGGTTCAATGGCGCTCGAGAGGATCACCCGTGACTTCGCGTTCGACCGCTTCACGGGGCTCTCGAAACCGCCCGTCGGTCTTCAGGCCTCATCGGTCACTGCGAGGGTTTTCACGGTCTACTCTGACAGGGTTCCCGTGGAAAACCTCATCGCCATGGTGGAACGGACCGGCCGTAAGGTCGAGGCACTCATCCCCTCCGGTCTCGCGGCCGGCGCGTCGGTTCTAAGCGCCGACGAGATGGACCTTGGAGTGGTCCTTGTCGACATCGGGAGCTCAATGACCAACCTCGTCGTCTACCGCGACGGCGGTCCGATTCACCTGGCAGCGTTTTCGATGGCGTCAGACCACATAACCAGGGACCTTCAGCGTCTGCGGCTCTCGTGGGTCCAGGCCGAGCGTCTGAAGGTTGAGAAAGCGGCGGCGAACGACCGCATGAGCAGCCCCAATCTTGTGATGAACGTCCCCCGCGTGGGGGACAGGGGAACCCTTCAGATATCACACCCGATCGTTACACAGGTTGTTTCCCAGAGGATCGAGGCTATCTGCGAAGGAGCATCCCAGGAGATAAGAAGGTGCGGCCTGGAACCGGGAGACCTTCCGGCGGGGCTCATCTTCACCGGCGGCGGTTCAAGGACCAGGGGACTTCTCGAGACCGCGACGGCGGTTACGGGCCTGCCGGTTGAAACAGCTTTTCCGAGGGCGAACGAAGTGCCCACCGAAATACTCAGAACCCCTGAATTCGCTGTCGCCGCGGGACTTTCCGTGCTTGGGTGCGGGCGCGGCAAGAGGCACGGCAGGGGAATGGCCTCAGGGCCGAAAAAAGGAATGCTTCGACGGGTTAGAAACTTTCTTGACACGCTGAAATAGCAGGGAGGGTGCAATGCCGGCTGTATACGATCTGATGGAGCTCGGGGAGGACTCCGGCGGAAGGATCAGTCTGAAGGTGGTGGGGATTGGCGGCTGCGGCTGCAACGCCATCACGAGGATGGTCCAGAGGAAGATCCGGGGGGTTCAGTACCTTGCGGTCAACACCGATGTGCAGGACTTCGAGAACTGCCTCTACGACGAGAAGCTGATCATCGGAGGCCGGGTGACCCGTGGACGCGGCACCGGCGGAAGCAGCGAACTGGGCAGGCAGGCCGCCGAGGAAAACCTGACGGACATCGAAGACATGCTGAAAGGGTGCGACATGGTCTTCATCGCCGCGGGCATGGGAGGGGGCACCGGAACCGGGGCCGCTCCTGTGATCGCCCAGGTGGCGAGGGAGCAGGGCGCCATCACTGTGGGAGTAGTCTCCAGACCTTTCGAGCACGAGGGCGTTCTGAAGCAGCAGAGGGCCGAAGAGGGAATACAGAGCCTTCGCAAGGTCCTCGACAGTCTCATCATCATTCCAAACGACCGCCTTCTCACGGTCGTGGACGAGGACGCGACCCTCGAGGATGCCCTGGCGCTTGCCAACGATGTCCTTGCCAACGCGGTTGAGGGGATCAACCGCATCATCTCCGTGCCCGGCACGATCAACCTCGACTTCGAGGATGTACGCAGGGTCATCACGAGCGGTGGCGGGGCCATGATGGGCACCGGTGTTGCCACTGGACCCAACAGGGCCGAGGAAGCCGCCCGGCAGGCCATTTCCAACCCGCTTCTCGACAGCATCTCCATCGAGGGGGCCAGAGCAGTCCTTGTCAACGTCCACTCCTCGAGGGACGTGAAGTTCCGCGAGGCCATGATCGCACAGAAGACCATCTCGGATGTTGTCGGGCGATCGGCACAGGTGTTCATCGGTCACAGCTACGGAGACGATGTTGACGCAGAGATAAAGGTCACTGTGATCGCCACCGGCTTTGGCGACAGGATCGAGAACGACCCCATCGAGATGGACCTCCCGGCGAGGGTTGCCAGGGGACCGTTCGAGGGTGGAAGAAGGGGCACCGAGCATATCCCCTTCCCCGTTGTCGCGCACGGATCGGGCAATGTGAACACGAGGGATGCGAATCTGCCCTGCTTCCTGCAGAGAGATTTTGATTAGGGGCAATAAAACAGCGATATTTTGAACAACACCTTGCCGTGTATATATTCCTCTTCCCCAATTGTTTTCATGAGAAGAGGAAGCCACTGGATGAGCAGAAAATCCGCCGGTGACCGGTACGAAGAGCGGAGGAAAGCCCTCCTCTCAACCGAGAAGAGCCTCGCCCTTGGCAACTCCAGGGGCATGTTCGAAGCCGTGTTCGCTTTTCCTCGCCTCTACAACCAGGCAATGGCGCATCTCGCTTTCCACAGGATACACAATCAGCTGTCCAACTGGTCCGACACCGTCTGCTCCCGTGCCTTTCTTCCCGAGCGGGACGAGTACAACTGGCGAAAACGTGCCTCCGCCCCCGCGGTTACGGTCGACTCAGGCAAGCCCATCTCACATTGCGACCTCCTCCTTTTCATAATCCCCGGCGAAACCGACTACCTTCCCGCCCTCGAGATGATGGAGATGTCGGGAATTACGCTAAGGGCCTCCCAGAGACGGGAGAAGTGGCCCCTGATATTCGCCACAGGCCTCGGGGTGACGGCAAACCCCATGCCTCTCATGCCCTTCTTCGACGCCTTCCTCATCGGGGAAAGCGAACCCATCCTCGGCCCTGTCCTTGACACCATTAAAAGCATGGGCAGGAACGCCGCCTCAAAGGATGCCATACTCCAGCAGGTGGCCGATCTTCCGGGAATGTTCGTTCCCAGGATTCACGGCCTGTCCCCCAGGTTCGGCATAATGCGCCAGTGGGCCAGCACCGAGAGCGTGGGTGCGCTGACCGGCACCATCTCCGCCAAGTCGGTCATCCCTGACACATGGATAGTGGAGATCGCACGGGGCTGCCCCTTCAACTGCAGGTTCTGCATGCCCGGATACCTCTACCTTCCGTACCGCGAGCAGCACCTCGAAGAGCTCGAAGAGACGATCCGGAGCATCCCGAAGGGCGAACAGGTAGTTTTCACGGCATGCACTCCGTCCGGGCACTACCAGATAGACGAGATAACGGCCTTCGCCCAGGGATGCGGTCTTGTGGCACATGCCAGTTCCCACCGCCGCGACACCCCCGAGATGGTGGAGGAGATACCTTCAACCTACGACGTCGAAACCCTGCTCATGGCCCCCGAGACAGGTTCCGACAGCCTGCGCAAGGTGCTGGGCAAGGGGCGCACCAATAACGATTACGTTCAAATCCTGAAAAACATCGATCCCAGGGTCAAAAGGATCAGGATCAACTTCCAGATCGGTCTTCCCTTCGAGACCGACGCCGACAGGGAAGAGAACGTCAGGTTCGTCGAGATGGTTCAGGGGCACACCACCCTTCCCATAACCCTCCGGATGGACCCCTTCATCCCCCGCCCCTGGACGGCTTTCCAGTGGTCACCCATGCAGAATCCCGCACGACTGCGTGTTCTTATCGACCATTTCCAGCAAAGCGTTTCCAGGCTGGGCATCAGTGAGATCAAGGGAATTTCCCCCCGCGATGCGCACATTTACGCGCTTCTCTCCCGTGGGGACAGAAAGGTCGCAGCCGCCCTCGAGACAAAACTCACCGACGTGGGCTGGAACACTGCCTTCGAGAAGGCCGGGATCGACATGAACTGGGTCTTCGAACAGATCGAGGTGGGAAGCCAGTTCGGCTGGGATTTCCTTAACATGGGGTTCGGCTACACAAGGCTTGCGCGCGAGTTCCAGGCAGCCGCCACCCTCGACGAGGAAAGAAAGTAAAAAAAACAGGCACGCACTACCGGCAGGACCGGAAAGGAACGTGCCCACAGGGGATGAGGGAAAGGCGGCGCCTTTCGGCGCCCCCGAACCCTAAGCCCTCTTTACCCGTCCGCTCTTGATGCAGGTCGTGCAGGCCTTGATCCGTGTCGCGACGCCGTTGATCAGAACCCTGGCGGCCTGGAGGTTGGGCTTCCAGATGTGCTTGGTGTGCCTGGTGGAGTGGCTTACCCTGTATCCCACCGAGGGCTTCTTTCCGCAAATATCACATTTCCAGGACATTGCAGTCTCCTTGTTGGTCTACGCAAACGAAGGCAACATATACTGCATCCGCCGGGAAAAATCAAGCGCACCTTGACGAAAGCGTTCGGGGAGGCAAGGATACACATGTACAGTGGGGGCGACAGGTCTCGACGGGTACGGATGCGGTTTTGCGGGAGCATGCCGAGGTTCCGCCGGCCTCGTTAAAAAGGCGGGACAAAACAACTGCCGCGTAAGCGACAACCCGTCACCCTCTTGTAAGGGTGGCCGCCCTCTCAACCTTCGCCTTCGAGGTTGTACAGGGCGACGCAATGAAGGCTGGCTTCCATCCCCCCACCTTCCGGGGTGAAGAGGCGAGAACAATGGAGGGTATGTCCGGAGAGCGCCGTCCGTTGCCCACCTCCGGCCAAGAACGAGTACGGACTAAGCATGTAGTGCCTTCTTAACCCCCGTGCACGGACGCGGGTTCGAATCCCGCCGCCTCCACCAACTTCCTGACGCTCAGTAGTCACTGAGAGTCTTCTGTCTCCTTCATTGACGCTCCTCCGTATTATCCATATGGTCAAAATGGGCAGAAGCTCTATGGACCGGATGGATTCTATGAGAGTCAGATGTTTACCGTTCGTGACCGCTGCATTGCCGGTCTTGGCAGCAACGACGGTTTCAACCGCTGAAGCCCCTCCCGCCAACACCATCCCTATCATCGCAGACAGGCCCTCCTTCGAGGACATTGACACCGAGTTCCTCTGCACCCTGTCCTGGATGCACTTCGACGCGGTGAACCGGTTCGGCTACTCCGTGTCCGAACTTTTGGACGTGCTGGTGGAACCGGCGGAGACGGCCGGGCTCTACGTGGTGCTGAGCCCCTGGGAACTCGAGCAGTGGACCAACCGCTGGGCCAGGATGTCGGGCCTCTACGGCGTCTCCCATGACAGCGCCTACGCCTGGCCGGGGTGGTACGGGCTGGAACTAAGTCCGACCCACACCTGCACGAGCGACACCCTGCTGTCATCCAAGAGCGCCACCGCCATGGCAGCGGCACTTCAGGGCTCGGCCGCAGTGGTGTCCGACTCCTTCGGCACGCACGACAACGTCTGGTTCTACCTTCTCTTCGACGAGGCGCCTGCAAGGCAGTGGAACAGGATGGACCAGGACACCGTACCTAACACATCCATTCCAAGATACTTCGACGACTACATCCCCGACATGTTCACCCAGGCCATGGATTCGGTGTACCGGGCGGACTACTCTCCCGCCGGGAATTACTGGCTTCCGGCCCTTGAGGAGGTTGACCCCCAGGGAGTGCTCTCCTGGCTGAAGTGGGCGCTGGAGCACTCCGACCATCCCAGACCGATGGCCATAACATTTAGCAGCATGCACACCATGACGGACTGGGCTGGGGCAAGCAACCTGTTCGAGGCTACGGGATACAACCCTCCCTCATGCGCAGACCAGGCCAACTCGGTGAGGGCGTTTCTCTGGACGCAATACCAGTCAGGTTCCATCCCTGTTCCCGACCCGGTGGACAACCACCCGGCGTTCATGTGTTACGATGCCTACCCCTTCAGGCATGTCGGCATTGAGTACCAGAATGAGGAAAGCTATACCCCCGCCCTGGGCGACAGCCTGGAGCAATGGCTGCTTGAGCATTACGAGGAAGCCATGGACTCCACCTTCATTCCTACCAGGGAGATCGCCATGGAGAGAGACACCATCATCCCGGTGATCTACTGGCCCCAGGGATTTGGCCGTGTGGGCGGGGATGCGATGTGGGGATATGCACCTGATTCGTCCAGAGTACTTGACTACGCATCCTACAACTACAGGTATCCGACTCCCCGGGAGTTCCTCATGAACTGCAACATCGCGCTGCTTCGGGGAGCCAAGGGCATACAGCCGTTCTGTCTGGCCACGTACGACCAGGAGGACGGTTCTTCGGTGCTTGCCGGTCACCTGGACAGGAACAACATCCCCTTCGACGCCCCCTACGAGGATTGGGTGTACCGGGACAGACCCTTCAGGGATACGCTGCAGTTCATAGCCCCCGACCTGATTCCGCCGTTCATCAACGGCTACGACCCGCTTGCTGACAGTCTTCCCGACAGACCGGCCGTCGTGGGCGCGAAGGCGGACGAAGCCAGGTACGAGTGGTGGTTCGAGCCCTACGGAAGGCTATGGAACAGCATGCGCGGAACCTTTGCGCAGATAGCGCGTGTGGCCCCGGAGCTGGCCGGGCTCTGGTGGTGGGAAGGCTACGAGGAAGAGGCGTCCGTCGGCTACGGCGGGTCCACGATGCCCATGCTCTTCTCCGAGCCGCACATTCGGGTGTTCACCGACAGCACGGAGACGGGCTGTTACCTTTTCTACGTGAACAGGCACTGCCGTTCGAACGGTACACCCCTGGAGATTGTGTACGATACATTTGACCTGCCCTCCGGAATAGACTGCAGCGACAGGGTGCTGGATCACAGCAGGCGTTTCGTCATGGACGGTGTGGAAAGCCCCCGCGGTGTATTCACCTTTCTCGATACTCTGGATGCGGGACAGGCCAGGCTGATACAGCTCTTCGACGTGAACGAAGGCTTGGATGCTGACATCAGGATAACCTCGCCGGATGTCTGGACCATAGATCCATGCACCGACGACACGACTGGTGTCCTGAGGAACACTCACGGAGAGACCGTCGACATCATCGCAAGGTTCTACAACATGGGAACGGAATCTGCTGACAATGTGGAGGTTACTGCCTACGACCTGACGGATGACATCAGCCTGGGCAGGGATTACCTCGAATTCGACGGTCTGGCGACCGGCAGCGGCTCCTGCCGCCGGTGCGACTTCGATGACGCGATCTTCAACTGGGACACCGACACAGCAAGTATTGGTCCTCACATCATCAGGATCAGGGCCGACAGGATTCCGTTTGAACCCGACACGCTGGACAACACTGTCCTGGTGACGTTCCTGCTCGATCCGGTGGATTATGCAACCGAGATCCGGGAGGATGCCTGGGACATGACCGAGACCGGCGTCGAAGCCTGGAAGACGGATGACATAGACTCGGTCATGGGCTGGACTTCCTTCACCGATTCAATCAGCGGGATGTTCGAGGGAGAGGTGAGGTCGGACTCGTCCGCAACGAACAGGCTCTATCTGAAACTTGACGGAACCACCGACATCGACGGTGACATCTACAACAAGGTCAGTCTGGCATGCATATCCCTCGATGCAGAGTGCGACGTCATTGTCGGGTGGAAGGATACTACCGGTGGAAGCGGTTCGACAACACTCTGCGAGGACCTGTCCGCAGGAGAATGGGAGGAGATAGGCCCTATTGACCTCTCGGACTTCTGGAGTCACAAAACCATCGAGGAACTGTGGCTGCGCTTCGAGTTTTCGGGCAACATCTACAATCGCCATGTCCGCATCGGCTGGGTGAAGCTGACGGAGTGAGGAGCCTGACAGAATGAAATGGATCGTCATCCTGCTGTTCCTGTCGGGACTATGCCCTGCCCAGCCGGGGATCGTGTGGGAGAGAACGTACTTCCCTGGACACGTGAGTTGGTTCACTGATGTACATGAAACGGCTGATCATGGGTTTATCACTGCGATGTGGCGCCCAGGATCGGATAACTTCTGTGTTGCACGGTTTGACTCAGACGGTAACTGGTTATGGAGTTCCGGAGACATTTGGTACAGCCAGGCCGCTAACTGGATTGAAGAATTGACAGACGGGGCTTTTATTGTTACGGGAATATGCAAGGAAACTTCATCATCGGACTGGTCTCTTTTTATCGCCAAGCTTGATTCCTCCGGTGGAAGTATATGGTCCAAGATCTACGATGAACCTGACAGCTGGGATGAAGGCTACTGTGTGTTACCCCTTCCTGATGGAGGATTCGCGGTTGTTGGGGTGAAGGATCCTGACTCTGGGATGGACCAGGCCTGGATCCTGCGCACCGACTCCCAGGGGGACACCCTGTGGACCAGGGAATGGGGCTGGGAGTACAACGACGAGGCCAGACGGGTGCTCCTGGTGGACGGTGCCCTGACGGTGCTGATGCACGGAAGGCTGGAGTCCACTTCCTACGGTCCTCACCTTGTCCGGTACGACCTGGACGGCAACCTCCTCTGGGAAACCCCCGTGCCGGAACTGTACGGCTACCATGGCCAGGACATGTGCCGGGCTTCCGACTTCGGGTACGTGGTTCTTACGGAGCATGCTCCCTGGATAGCCCATACGGACTCGACCGGCAGTACTCAGTGGATGACAAATCCGATGGGCATCAACTCGAAATGGGGGTACATGATCAATCCAACCATGGACGGCGGGTACATCTACGCAGGTCAGAACCAGCCGTACCAGCCCGGCAGGGACGAGTACTCGGGCATGCTCGTGAAGCTCGATTCCGAAGGAACTCAGCAGTGGTGGGATTTCGTGTACGAGTCCGACTGCGACGGCCTGTTCTCCGCAAGGCAGCTTTCTTCGGGCGGATACATTGCCTGTGGTATTGCGAACGGATACCCATCCGGTCAGGGTTACCTTATCCGTTACGAGCCGGAACTAGGGATCGATGAACCGGGGTGCTCATCGGCAGCGACTCTGTCACTCCGCCCAACTCCGTTCAACAGCATTCTTTGCATCAGCTACAACCTGTCTTGCGCCGGTCCAATGATGTTGTCCGTCTTCGACCTCACCGGACGGATGGTGGAGAAACTGGAATCGGGTGTTCGGCCTGCCGGGGGTAACACAGTTGTTTGGTCTCCCGGTCCTGAATGCCCCGCTGGCTGCTATCTTGTCGTCCTTGATGCCTGCGGGGAGCGTCTTGTTGCCAGGTGCGTGAAGCTGGATTAGGAGGAAGTTGGCGGAGTGAGGAGTCGGACGGAATGAAATGGATCGTCATCCTGCTGTTCCTGTCGGGACTCTGCCCCGCCCAGCCGGGGATCGTGTGGGAAACACAACGGGCTGACTACTTCTACGATGTTCACGAGACTTCTACCGGAGACTTTATTATTGCCGGTAGAGAAATCGGCACTCCTAATGATGACAAATGCCTGTTCAGGTTCACCTCTTCGGGCCAGTATCTGTGGGAGTGTGGAGATCCTGATCTTTACTACCAGGAGGGTATGTGGGTAGAGGAAACCAACGATGGTGCATTCATCGTTGTCGGCAGGTGCAAGATTGCTCAGGAATCCACATACGATTTGTTCATCCAGAAGGTTAATGGCGATGGTAATCTGCTCTGGACCAGGGTGTTTGATACCAGCGCTTCAGCAGAAAGGGCATACTGCGTACTTGCCCTTCCCGGCGGGGAATTCGTGATATGCGGCGAGAAGGACCCAGAGGAGGGGATGGATCAGGCCTGGATTCTGCGCACCGACTCCCAGGGGGACACCCTGTGGACCAGGGAATGGGGCTGGGAGTACAACGACGAGGCCAGGCGGGTGCTCCTGGTGGACAGCGCCCTGACGGTTCTGATGCATGGAAGGCTGGAGTCCACTTCCTACGGTCCTCACCTTGTCCGGTACGACCTGGATGGCAACCTCCTCTGGGAAACCCCCATACCGGAGCTGTACGGTTACCATGGCCAGGATATGTGCCGGGCTTCCGACTTCGGGTACGTGGTTCTCACTGAGCATGCTCCCTGGATAGCACATGCGGACTCGACCGGCAGTACTCAGTGGATGACAAATCCGATGGGCATCAACTCGAAATGGGGCAACTCGATCAATCCCACCATGGACGGCGGGTACATCTACGCAGGTCAGAACCAGCCGTACCAGCCTGGCAGGGACGAGTACTCGGGCATGCTCGTGAAGCTCGATTCAGAAGGAACTCAGCAGTGGTGGGATTTCGTATACGAGTCCGACTGCGACGGCCTGTTCTCCGCAAGGCAGCTATCTTCGGGCGGATACATCGCCTCTGGAGTCGCTGGTGGTCAGGGTTACCTGATTCGTTACGAGCCGGAACTCGGGATCGATGAACCCGGGCGCTCATCGGCAGCGACTCTGTCACTCCGCCCCACGCCTTTCAACAGCATTCTTAGCATCAGCTACCACCTTTCTGATTTGGGTCCCATGATGTTGTCCGTCTTCGATCTCACCGGACGGTTGGTGGAGAAACTGGAATCGGGTGTTCGGCCTGCCGGGGGTAACACAGTTGTTTGGTCTCCCGGTCCTGAATGCCCCGCTGGCTGCTATCTTGTCGTCCTTGATGCCTGCGGGGAGCGTCTTGTCGCCAGGTGCGTGAAGCTGGATTAGGAGGAAGTTGGCGGAGTGAGGAGCCGGACGGAATGAAATGGATCGTCATCATGCTGTTCCTGTCGGGATTGTGCCCTGCCCAGCCGGGGATCGTGTGGGATAAAGTGTTCTTCAACGGCTACATCGGCTTCTTCCTGGACGTACATCAGACAATTGATGGTGGGTTCATTGTAGCCGGCTTCAGAGCACAAGGCCCCGAAGAAGACGCGTGTGTTTTCAAAATGGACCAAGACGGAAATCTTGCATGGTGCTATGGTCTTGATGGATGGTGGTCACATGGTGCCAACTGGGTTGAAGAGCTTGATAATGGGGATTTTATAGTAACTGGAGCGGGCAGTCTGTCATCAGCAGGAGATGTCATGCTCTTCATCTCTCGGATAGATTCGGAGGGGAATGAGCTCTGGGTGCAGACTTACAATATCACAGATTCCTTTGAAATGGGATATTGCATCACACCGCTGCTTGACGGCGGTTTCGTCATATGCGGCGAGAAGGATCCGGAGGAGGGGATGGATCAGGCCTGGATCCTCCGGACTGACGCCGATGGGGACACCCTGTGGACCAGGGAATGGGGCTGGGAGTACAACGACGAGGCCAGGCGGGTGCTCCTGGTGGACGGCGCTCTGACGGTGCTGATGCAAGGAAGGCTGGAGTCCACTTCCTACGGTCCTCACCTTGTCCGGTACGACCTGGACGGCAACCTCCTCTGGGAAACCCCCGTGCCGGAACTGTACGGCTACACTTACCGCGGACAGGATATGTGCTACTCCCCCGCCGACGGAGGATACTTCGTTCTCACCCACCATGGTCCCTGGCTGGCACTCACTGACAGCCAAGGCGTCCTCCAATGGCTGGTGCCGGGGAGGGGAGCGTCGAATCCCCTGGGCTACTCCATAAACACCACCATGGATCAGGGCATCATCTACGCGGGTCAGAGCACCCCCGACCCGGATATCCCGGGAACGACCTATTCAGGCATGATAGTCCGTTATGATTCATCGGGGAACGAAGTGTGGTGGGACTATGTCTACCATTCCGACTGCGAAGGCCAGTTCTCCGCAAGGCAGCTATCTTCGGCTGGATACATTGCCTGTGGCATTGCGGGGAGTTCATTGAACGGGCCAGGCTACCTGATCCGTTACGCTCCCGAGTTGGGTGTGGAGGGCGGACCAGAACCCGGGCTTCGGATAGACTTGGGATGCAACCCCTTCTCTTCGGTTCTTCCCGTGGGGTTCACACTGCCCTGCGATTCCCGGGCGGAGGTTTGCGTGTACGACCTGTCCGGTCGGCTGGTGGAACGTCTGGTGTCGGGTGCGCTGCCCGCCGGTGAGCACCAGGTCTCCTGGAGCCCCTGCGCCGGCGTCCCCCCGGGTTGCTACTTCGTGGTGCTGGATACTGAGTACGGGCGGGCAGCCGCCCGGTGCGCAAGGATGCAATGAAGAGCATCATCATGCTGCCCCTCCTCTGGACGCTCTGCCCTGCCCAGCCGGGGATCGTGTGGGAGAGAACCTACTTCCCGGGAACTACCTGTAGTTTCCTTGATGTACACGAGACCAGCAATGGAGGGTTCATTGTTGCAGGGCTTCGGAACGGGGGTGCCTTTCCAGACGCATGCCTGTTCAGGTTCAGTCCGACAGGTGATCTGGTATGGGAAGTGTCCGAACCCTGGGATTATCAGAAGACTCAGTGGGTGGAGGAACTGCCCGATGGGGAGGGATTCATTGCGACCGGTGTATGCAGGGTCAATCCGGATGACTCATATGCATTCTGTCTTGTTAGAGTC
This sequence comes from Candidatus Fermentibacteraceae bacterium, assembly GCA_041750285.1. Taxonomy (GTDB): domain Bacteria; phylum Fermentibacterota; class Fermentibacteria; order Fermentibacterales; family JCC-6; genus UBA6080. The sequence continues at coordinate 270,139 of JBGSZS010000007.1, forward strand.
AATGCCGATGGCAATCTTGAATGGTCCCGTGTGCTGGACGTAGAGAACTCAACAGAATACGGTACCTGTGTGCTGCCGCTTCCTGATGATGGGTACGCTGTCACAGCCTACAGGAGTTCAACTGATCTGGGTAGACAGGCTTGGATCCTGCGCACCGACTCCCAGGGGGATACCCTGTGGACCAGGGAATGGGGCTGGGAGTACAGCGACGAGGCCAGGCGGGTGCTCCTGGTGGACGGCGCCCTGACCGTTTTGATGCAGGGCAGGCTTCAGACAACTTCCTACGGCCCTCACCTTGTCCGGTACGACCTGGACGGCAACCTCCTCTGGGAAACCCCCATACCGGAACTGTACGGCTACGTTTACCGCGGCCAGGATATGTGCTACTCCCCCGCCGACGGAGGATACTTCGTTCTCACCCACCACGGTCCCTGGCTGGCACATACTGACAGCCTAGGCGTCCTCCAGTGGCTGGTGCCGGGGAGGGGAGCATCGAATCCCCTGGGCTACTCCATAAACACCACCATGGATCAGGGCATCATCTACGCGGGTCAGAGCACCCCCGACCCGGATATCCCGGGAACGACCTATTCAGGCATGATAGTCCGTTACGATTCCTCTGGAAACGAAGTGTGGTGGGACTATGTCTACAATTCCGACTGCGAAGGCCTGTTCTCCGCAAGGCAGCTATCTTCGGGTGGATACATTGCCTGTGGCATTGCGGGGAGTTCATTGAACGGGCCAGGCTACCTGATCCGTTACGAGCCGGAACTAGGGATCGATGAACCCGGGTGCTCATCGGCAGCAACTCTGTCACTCCACCCCACGCCTTTCAACAGCATTCTTAGCATCAGCTACCACCTTTCTGATTTGGGTCCCATGATGTTGTCCGTCTTCGATCTCACCGGACGGATGGTGGAGAAACTGGAATCGGGTGTTCGGCCTGCCGGGGGTAACACAGTTCTTTGGTCACCCGGTCCTGAATGCCCCGCTGGCTGCTATCTTGTTGTCCTTGATGCCTGCGGGGAGCGTCTTGTTGCCAGGTGCGCGAAGCTGGATTAGCAGGAAGTTGAGGGAGTGAGTGACCTGCCCCCCGAAAACCAGTCCACCCGATTTGTTAGGGTGACTGGTTTCGGACGGGGGTAATCAACGTGCAGGAAGAGCTTCACCGCGGAGCAGATCATCAGCAAGTTCCGGGAACCTGCTGGAGAAGGTGCTTGTACAGGGTCAGTTCAGCCACGATCCGATTGAGCAATCTGTTCTTTTCACGGAACTGAAGAAGCTCACGCAGCTCGCTGATCCGCATCCCGCGCTACCTCAGCTTCCAGGTGTGGAAGACTGCTCGCCCGCCCCGGGCTTACGGCAGACATCCCCTAAAGGCTTGCCGTTTCCGGCTATCTTCAAAGCATTGATGCTCAGTAGTCAGTGCTGTCCAAAACAGGACAGGTTTTGCCTCGGCCTTGTGACAGGCCAATAACTTAGAGCTCCGGTTTTCATCTTTTCGAGATCAGGCCTCCTTTTCGGAGGTTTTCTTTTTCCCCTCCTGCCGCAAGCTGTCCAA
>JBGSZS010000008.1:0-151849 GCA_041750285.1 Candidatus Fermentibacteraceae bacterium
GAGGCATGGAGCGAGGGCAGGAAGTACTTTGATATGACTGAGTACTGGGAATGGGTGAAAACCCTCAGATCAGACCAACTCGCGGGGGAACCAGCCAGGGAGGCGGTTCATGAATTTGCACACTAACTCGGGCTTGACCAGAAGCCGTCTCTCCTCGTCCAGACTTAACCCAGAGTCTGTTTGAATCATCAATACCAATTGGGTATCCAGAATTCCTGATTGAATCAGGTGACCAATCAGCAGACAGTTCTGCAGATGTTGACTCACTTCCTGGCCCGGGAATGATCAAATGTGGTCTTGCAGCGAGGAGTTCATCCTCTGTCAGGAAAATGGTTTCCCATGGGAGTTCAACCTGAAATGAAATGTCCCCGGACAAAGAATATCCAATAATCTTGTACTCCGTTTTTGATGAAGGCATCGTAAATAATCTTCCGTCATCAGCTGAAGCCATTCCACAGTAAACATGATCACTTGAGGAATGCGGAAAGAAATCCTCCTGATATACTCGGTCAGGTGTTATGGAATCGGACCAAAGACAATACTCTGCACCGCTGTACAACTCATCCGAATCCTCATCAAAGTACCAGCTCATTCTTCGCCCAAAAACCGATTCACCTTGACCAGTACGAATGATGTCGGGTGCCATTGGTGAAAAACCTGTAATCTCTTTCTCTAGTTCAAGCCCGGAATTGAAGAAAACAACTTTCCCCTGTTGCACATCCGATACAGCAAACCCTCCGTTGGAAAGAGCTGTCAAAGAAAAGGGTGATATGAACTCACCAGGACCCATCCCTTCTCGCCCAACGGAAGAAATGAATTCACCAGTGTTGGAGAAGACTAGTATCTTCCTCTGTAGTACATCAAGGAGCGCTATGCGACCATCAGAAAGATAAACGGCATCCAGTATTGCACCGAATACATAGTTTGAATCACCAAGCTCAATTCCAATTGAATCAGATTTTACCAAGTCATATGCCTGATAGTTATTGGTAGAGGAAAGTGTCGGCTCATTTGACTCACTGCACCCAATGTAAAAAGCCAGTAACAGCAATGCCAATGATTTCATTGTCTTGTACACTTCGTTTTCCTTCACAACGCTCAGCATCAGCAGCTTGCCTGCTGCATGCTGTTGTTAACCCCCGATGATCTCATTCAGCCCAGCAACCACCCTGGCCAGATTCTCCGGAGAAAGCCTTGTGATCTTCTCTCCCATGCGCTGGACTGACAGGGTTCTGATCTGGCTGATCTTGACCCAGGATCTTTTAGGCAGTTCCTCGTTTTCCAGACTCGAGGTCAAAGGGAAGCCTGCTCGTGGTTCCTGACTTGTTATGGCAACGGCGATTACGGTTCCAGAACGGTTGTTGAAGACATCGCTGCTCAGGATCAGGACGGGTCTGCGTCCGGACTGCTCATGTCCGATGCTCGGGTTCAGGTCCGCCCAGATGACATCGCCCCTCAGTATTGCGGCCATGATCCTTTTTCATAACTCATGCCTTCTTCAGCGATGGCCACTTCCTGCTCGGGATCGAGCTTGGAGCACTCGCGAGCCAGTCGGGATCCTGATGTTCTTTCCAAAAGTTCTTGTACAGCTTCCTGAATGGCTCCGCTCCGGCTGGGATACCGTGCTTCCGATACGAGATCATCCAGTTGCTTCAGCATCGTCTCGCTGAGGCTTATGGCGATTTTCGAAGTTCTCATGGCTTCACCTCCGGTAATACCATCGGTCATACCTTCGATTTCGTCAAGGGTTAACATTCGATTAACCTGCGAGCCTTTGGCGAGACAGGTTGAATGGTTTTTCCCTGACGCTTGTCACATTCTGGGACGTTCGCAGCCCTTTGAGAATGACCAAGCGCAGCCTGCCAGGAGTGCTGCGCTGCTCATCATGCCTCTCCAGAGTGCCCCGGGATGGTGGGCATGAATCGATGACCGATCTTGCGTGCTGCCAGCCGAAACAGCCCAGCCAGAATCGCCACGGCGACGAGGAGAAACGCGAGCCGCATCTGGGCCGACCAATCCGCAAGCCAAAAGGGCTTGAAGGCATAGTCGGCTGTCGCATTGAAGAGCCCGTGAAACCATATACAGAGAAACAGGCTGCGCCCGCTCCATTGCCAGATCAGTGAATAGATGTAGGAGAGAAGCACAACCATCAGAACATACGCAGGAAGATAGATTTCCATGGGGATGCCGTCCCGGAAGTCGGGAAACAGCCAGATGATGGGAAGGTGCCAAAGTGCCCAGATGATGCCCAGGAGGAGACTCGAGTGCACCATGCTGTAGCGTTCCAGAAGTCGGGGCAACAGATAGCCACGCCAACCACCTTCCTCACCCAGTGGACCGGCACCGAAAATGATGGACATAAGACCATTCAGGATGGCGGCGGGGAAAAGCGTTACATAGGCCATCAGTGGTGAGCCGCCGTCAAGTTCGGCGGGATTGGGGCGGAATCCGAGTACAACGGTCATGGCTAGGAAGATCAGCGGGAGGGGAAGCAACGATAAGGCGTATACACGCAAGTTGATGCGCAACCTGACGAAACACTTCAGCCACGTCCGAATCCCCTTGCCCTGACCAAGAAGCAGGATAGCGGCAGCTATGCCTGGACCAAAGGATCCGGCCATGATCCATGGCATGAAGGCATCCAGAGATGTAGAACGGCCGGCAAGATGCCAGCCGATGAGCCACAGGCTCCAACTAATCGCATAGGTGAGAACAACGTACAACACTATGTCCTTCATCCGCCTGATCATCCCGGATTCCTTCGACAGAAAGCACAGTATCAAACCCAGTTTCCCACTGCCCCAAGACACCAACAGTGCCCGATGCTGTTACATGCAGAAGTGGATGTACGCAATGCAGCCAGGAGGGGTAGGAGAAACGGGAGCCAGGCAAATCTGCAGAGCGTTTGCCGCAATGAGCGACAGCGAAGCCTTGCTGGCTTGGCTATTCCTTGTGGCGCATCCGTGGACGTGGTCACCCGCCCAGACGGGTTCCAGGCCTGAGTGCCTGCTTCCTGAAGCTAGTCCTCAGCTTGCCGGATGAAAAGAAACACGGTGGCTGAGCCCCACAGAATCGGCCCCTTGAGGACACCCGGATTCGGTGGGGCTCAGCGTCCCCAGCGTCAGGGAACAATTCTTCTGCTACCATCTGCATAAGCAGGATTTTCTGTTCAACGGCTTGAGAATGATGTTCAGTCTTTTATGTGTCAAGGGCGATAGCCTGACATGGCAGTTCCGGGAAAGGAGTCACTGAAAAGTAAGGTAAATACCAGTTCGATCTGCTCATACGGTTCCCGGGCGGGATTGTCCATGGGACATCCCGCCCGGGTCACGCTTCAGAAGCAGTTTTCTATGCCAGTCTTGATCCCCGCGCTTCTACAGCTTGAACAGATGCGCCTTGTTCAGGAACTCAACGAGCAGCTCGACTGCGGTCTCCACGTCATGTCTGTGCACCACTGAAACAGGGCTGTGGCCGTTGCGTGTGGGAATGGAAAGGCATGTGGCGTGGGTTCCCCCGCCGAATTTCTGCATGGAGCTGGTGTCGGTGCCTCCGGCGAGAAGGATCTCCATCTGATGGTCGATCTTCTTCTCCTCGGCGGTCTTCCTTATGAACTCCACAAGGCTGGTCGAGCTTATCACACTGGAGTCCTGCACCTTGATGGCTACACCCTTGCCGAGCTGGCAGATCCGTCTGTAGGGGAGCCATCCCGGGGTGTCGGCGGAACCCGTGATGTCGGCGGCGATGCCAATGTGGGGTTCGATGGACATTGCGGCAACGGTGGAGCCCCTGAGGCCCACCTCCTCCTGGGAGGTGCCGACGCAGTAGACGTCGATGTTCGGGTTGTCGTAGCGCTTGAAGGCCTCGGCTATGATGTAGACCCCGACCCTGTCGTCGAACGCCTTGGCGAGGAAGCAGTCCCCCATCTCCCGAAAGGGCGTGTCCATGCTGACCCAGTCGCCCCTCTCCACCATCTCCTTGACCTTGTCGCCGGGAAGGCCGAAGTCGAGGAAGAGCTTCTCGAGCTCCATGTGCTGTTTTGGGGCTTCGGCGGAGGATGCGGGGTGATGGCAGACAACTGCGGGGAGAACACCAGCCTTTCTTGTGTGGACCCTCACGCTGTGGCCGAAGATGCTCGTGGCCTGCCAGCCGCCCACAGGGGCAATGCTGGCGTAGCCGTTGTCGTCGATGTTGTAGATGAGGAAGCCTATCTCGTCGATGTGGCCGGCAAGCATGACCCTGAGATTGTCTTCGCCGCCGTCTCCGTGTTTTACGGCAATGAAGTTCTTCATGGGGTCGGTGTAGGTCTCGTCGGCTATCTCGCCCAGCTCGGATATGAGAAGATCGAGTACCGCATCTTCCCTGCCGCTTATGCCGTCTGTCTCACACAGTTTTTTAAGAAGCTCCATGTCAGTGTCCCCCTTCAGAGGCGCCGGTCCAGGAAAAACCTGCGGCGTCGTCGAATACTCCGGGTTTGTCGCCGGCGAAAGAGATCGAAGCAAGAACTGTCTCTGCGGCAGTCCCGGGTTCGAGGCCGAACTCGAGAATCAGGTTCAGGTAGTAGATCTCGATGATGCCGCTTGCGGACCAGTCCACGGACCTGTCGTAGCCCGATATGAACACGTCGTCTGAAAGCCTTTCCACAAGGTCGGGAAGCCTCCCGCCCATGATCTCGCACGCGGAGAAGTGAACGAGCCTTGCGTTCCCGGATACCGTTCTTATGCACTCCAGAAGGGTTGCCAGGGGAATCGTTCCCTCGCGGCAGCTCACACCGTCAACCGTGGCATGTGACGCAATGAGAAGGTAAAGGTCACCCTGAAGCATGGAGGCCTCGGTGCAGAGGCTTTGAAGGTCTTCCGCGCTGTGGAACCAGCGGTGCCTGACCTGAACACCGGGAACCCTCCTGAACCACTCGGTGAGCATCCATCCGAACGAGTACTGGGGTTCGTCGATGAACTCCTCCCACTCGGCCTCGAGGATGACGAGCCACTTCCCGCCCGCGTCGGAGCCGATGAGGAACCCCTCCCACGCTGACCAGGAGGTTCCCCCCTCGGGGCGCCACATCCCGCTTATCCTTCCGTCTGTCAGTTCGAACCAGCCCTCGCCCCGGGCATCGGCCTCTGTGTAGGTGAAGACAAGCCTCCCCGACGGTTCGACGGTTCCCTCGATGCTGCTTATGCCACCGTAGGAATAGTAACCGGTTACTTCGTTCCCGTTCTGTGTCAGAACCATCCTGCCGTATGTGGTGTCCCACGAGCCGGAAAAGTCGGTCGTGGCAAGAAGGGCCATCAGGATCAGCATGTTTTCTCCTCGAGGACCGCCCGTATGCGGCGTATCCCACGTGACGAGCTTTTCTCGGAAAGGATGCGGAACCCAACGAGCTCGGCCGTGTTGCCGACATGGGGGCCGCCGCAGATCTCCTCGGAAAAGTCCCTGATGCAGTAAACCTTCACCTTCTCGCCGTACCTGTCCTTGAAAAGGCCAAGGGCGCCCGCTTCCAGAGCGGCTTCGGGTGTCATCTCGCGCACTGTCACCTCAAGCCCCGCCCTGATCGCCTGGTTCACGAGCTCTTCGACGGCGTGTATCTCTTCCGGCGTCATGGGGTCGGGGTGGCTGAAGTCGAACCTTAGCCTCTGGTCGGTGATGTTGGAGCCCTTCTGGGCCACGTGATCGCCAAGGACCTTCCTGAGGGCGGCGTGAAGCAGGTGGGTGGCTGTATGAAGCCTTGTGACAAGGTCGCTGTGGTCGGCGAGACCGCCCTTGAACTTCTGTTCGGCGCCCTTCCTGGAAAGCTCCCTGTGCCTGTCGAAGGCTTCGGTGAAACCCTCCATGTCAACCGTCATGCCCTCTTCCGAGGCAAGGTCGGCCGTGAACTCGACGGGGAAACCGTATGTGTCGTAGAGCCTGAACGCAACCCTGCCGGGAATGACTTTCGACGGGTTCTTCTGAAGGTTGGGAAGAAGCTTCTGGAACTCTTTAACACCGGTCTGGAGGGTCTTACCGAAAAGCTCCTCCTCCCTCTGAAGCTCTTCCCTTATCCTGCAGGCGTTGCGCGCAAGCTCGGGGCAGCACCCGCTCTCGTTCCTTACTACCTGTTCGGCAAGTTTCCAGGTGAACCCCTCGGGTATGCCAAGCTTCATCCCGTGCCGTGCGGCAAGCCTTATGAGGCGCCTGAGCACGTAGCCCTGGTCGAGGTTGGACGGGGCAACGCCCAGGTCGTCGCCGAGGATGTGTGTGGCGCTTCTGATGTGGTCGGCGATAATGCGCATGCTTCTGAGCTGCTGGCAGGTGGGGTCGCCTGTTATCCCCGCGAGTTCCCTGATTCCCTTGAAAATGCCCTGGAACTCCTCGATCCCGTACACGCTGTCATGGCCCTGGAGCATGGCTACGGTTCTCTCCACGCCCATGCCCGTGTCCACGCTGCGCAGCTCCATGGGCTCGTACGTCCCCTCAGGGGTCTTGCGGTACTGCATGAAGACGTCGTTCCAGACCTCGAAATACTTCCCGCAGGAGCAGCCCGGCCGGCATGACTCGCCGCAGGGAGCCCTGCCGGTGTCGAAGAACATCTCGGTGTCGGGGCCGCAGGGGCCGGTTTTGCCTGTGGGACCCCACCAGTTGTCCTCCATGCCCAGATAGTGGATGCGGCTTTCCGGGATGCCGGCCTCTTTCCAGAGGGCAGCTGCCTCGTGGTCGGGAGGGACGAGATCGTTGCCGCCAAAGACGGTCACGGAGAGCCTGTCGGGGTCGAATCCCAGCCACTGCTTCCCTGTGAGGAACTCGTAGCTCCAGGTGATGGCCTCGCGCTTGAAGTAGTCGCCGAGCGACCAGTTCCCCAGCATCCTGAAAAAGGTGAGGTGTGAGGCGTCCCCCACCGAGTCGATGTCGCCGGTCCTGATGCACTTCTGTACATCCACCAGACGACGGCCGACCGGGTGCTTCTCGCCGAGAAGGAAGGGGACAAGGGGCTGCATTCCCGCGGGGGTGAATAGAATGGTGGAATCGTTCTCGGGTATGAGAGAGGCGCCCGGAATGACCGAGTGCCCCTTACCCCTGAAGAACTCGATGTAGAGTTCCACCAGGCGGCTCGTGGTCATGTTCTAGAACTCCTTCTGGAATATCCTGTACCGCTTGTAGACGTCGGCGTTGATTTCCTTCTCGAGAATGGCCCGCATGGGGGTGTTGTTCTCAAGCACCCATGACATTTCGCCCCTGGCCATTCCCAGCCGGTGGCTCTCCCTTACCATGCTGTCGACGATGAGGGCTTCGAGCCCCCTTCCCCTGAACTCCTTCTTGACTCCCATCAGCATGACCCTCACCCTGTCGATCTTCACTTTGAATGGGGGCACCTTCAGGGCCAGAATCGTGGGAAGAAGCCTTCCTCCTCCCCTTGAGATACCCATGTTGGCGTCGGGAAGGGCAACACCGAAGGCAACGGGGACACCGTTGAACTCGACCACCGGCGCCATGGAGGGAACCAGCATCATCTTCATCTCCTGGGCCAGCCCGTCGAACTCCCTGGCGGTTATGGGGACGAAGCCCCAGTTCTCGCACCAGCATTCGCGATAGATGTCCATCACTATCCTGAGGTCTTCACGGAAGCGTTTCATGTTCAGGGGACGAAGCGTCACGTTCTCGCGGCGACGCACAAGGTCAGCTACACGTGCGAGCCTGTCGAAGCTGTGGACGTCCTTCTCGGCCCAGTAGGCCAGAAGGTCCATCTCCTTGTGGAAACCCGCACCGAGGATGAGCTCTTCGTACCATGGCGGGTTGTGCGGCATCATAATCATGGGAGGGGTCTGAAAGCCCTCGACCAGGCAGCCGCAGGTCTCGTTGGTGCTGAAGTTGAAGGGGCCCTGGACCCTCTCCATGCCCCTTTCCCTCACCCAGTCCGAAGCGGCGTTGAGCAGTGCGGTTGCAGCCTCCTGGTTGCGGAAGGTCTCGAAAAAGCCGAAGTGCCCGGTCTTCTCGCCGTGGTAGTCCACGAAGGCATGGTTCACGATGGCGCATACCCTCCCAACCGCTTTGCCCGAATCATCCCTGGCCAGGAAGAACTCGACATCGGCATGCTCATGGAAGGGGTGGCGTTTTCTGTCCAGGCTGTTCCTGGCGTCCATGAAAAGCGCCGGTACCCAGTACGGGTCCCTTCCGTTCACCTGGAAGGGAAGCGTTATGTACTCGCGCTTCTGTCCCGGACTCTCAACCCTCTCGACGTTCAGCGGCATCTTTTCCCTTCAGATGAGGCCCAGGCCTCTTCCCACGGTTTTAAAGATCCCAAGGGCCCTGTCGATCATGTCCGGTGTGTGGCTCGCCATGTAGCTGGTTCTGAGCATTGCCTGCCCCTGATCGACCGCAGGGCTCACCACGGCGTTCGTGAAGACACCGTTTTCGAAGAGCTCCTTCCAGAATCTGAAGCAGACAAGGTCTTCGCCCACGATTATGGGGACGATGGGGGCCTCGCTGTTGCCCACGTTGAACCCCATGTCACGAAGGCCGCAGCGGCATCTTTCCGCCGCGTCGTGGGATTTCTGGACAAGGCCGGGCTCTTCCCTGAGGATCTCGAGGACGGCGAGCACCGTAGCCACGGCCGGAGGAGGAAGACTTGCGCTGAAGATGTTGGTTCGCGCAACGTGCCTTATGTAGTCGATGACGGGTTCGGGACCCGCCCCGAAACCGCCGATGCAGGCGAATGATTTGCTGAAGGTTCCAACGAGGATGTCGACCCTGTCCTCGCAGCCAAGGTGTTCCGCGGTTCCCCTGCCGTGGGCGCCCATGGCCCCGACGCCGTGAGCGTCGTCGATCATCACCCTGACACCGAATTCGGCGCCGAGGTCGCAGAGACCGGGAATGTCCGCCAGGTCACCCTCCATGCTGAAAACGCCGTCGGTGATGATCATGCCGGGATGCTCCCGGTGCGTTTCGAGCATGTGGCGAAGGTTTTCGAGGTCGTTGTGCCTGTACTTGACTATCTTGGCGTATCCCATGCGTGTACCGTCAATTATCGAGGCATGGTTCTTGCGGTCGATGAAGAGAACGGTTCCCCGGTCGCCCAGGGTTCCGATGACACCCAGGTTGGCCTGAAAGCCGGTGCTGAAGGTTACGCAGGCTTCCTTGCCCAGGAAGGATGCCAGCTTCTCCTCAAGCTCGAGATGGATGTCGAGCGTTCCGTTCAGGAAACGGCTGCCGGTGCAGCCCGTGCCGTACTTCCGAATGGCTTCGCAGGCCCTTTCCATCACGAGAGGGTGATCGGTGAGGCCCAGGTAGTTGTTGGAGCCCAGCATGATCACCTTGCGGCCCTGCATTTCCATCTCCGCGCCCACGTGGCCGGAAAGGGGCACGAAATAGGGGTAGAGACCCAGGGCTTTCACCTTGGCCGGTCTGTCGAACTCACCGCACTTCTGAAAGATGTCCATCACATGCGAACCTGTTCTTCTGGAGTGACTGTCTTCCGGAATAACTTGCGGGAATCTAACACCCTGCGGGGTGAATGGGAACAACCCCATCTGTTATCTTCGGGGTAACGATGGGAGAAACGTGCGAAAGGTGTTCCTCACGGGAGCAACCGGTTTCGTCGGCGGCGTCCTGGGAAGGCTTCTTGCCGACCGTGGCTTCACGGTGAAGGCTGCCCTGCGGGGTTCGTCAAACGCGGACCGGGTACCGGAGGGGTGCGAAGTGGTCCGGGTGGACTTCCTCGACCCTGAAAGCCTTGCCCCCCACCTGCAGGGCGTTGATGTGATCCAGCACGTTGCGGGGGCCGTGAAGGCCAGGTGCCAGGAAGAGTTCGACCTTGCGAACGCCGCTTCCACTGCGGCACTGGTCAAGGCCGCGAACGCCGCCTGTCCCGAAGCCCGCTTCATACTGACGTCCAGCCAGGCTGCGGCCGGACCATGCGGGACCGGCCCGGTGACAGCCTACGGCAGAAGCAAGCTCCTTGCTGAAAGGGCGGTAACAGGCTTCCACGATCACACGATCGTCAGACCCCCCGCGGTCTTCGGTCCCGGTGACGAGGCAACCAGAGGAATCTTCAAGCGGGCCAGACGGGGCTTCTTCGCCAGTCCCGGAACCAGGGGGGCCTTCTGTGCGATCTTCGTGGATGACCTGGCCGAGCTCCTGATGAAGGTCATGGACCACCCGGAGACCCGCGGCAGGATACTTCAGCCCTCCTACCCCGAAAGGATAACCTGGGAGGAGTTTCACACCGCCCTGCAACGGGCCGCTGGCCGGAAGGTACTTCACGTGAGGGTTCCCGGAAGCCTTGTTCACTTCGCGGGTGCAATGTCCGAAGCCATGGCTTCCTTCACCGGCGCCTGCCCCATGGTCACGCGTGACAAGGCCCGGGAGCTTACTGCGGGCGAATGGGTCCTGAAGCAGGATGAAGTGGCCGCGCTTCTGGGCTGGCAGCCCCGGGTGCCCCTTGAGGAGGCGCTGAGGCGGTCACTGGTGTCAGAAGCCCCGTAAGAGAATCCACCCGGAAAGCACCGTGAGGTTCATGGCAGTTACCAGAACCCCCGACCTGGCATACTCCCGGAAAGTTATCTTCACCCCGCTGAGCCTTGCCTGCTCGATGACGATGAGGTTGGCCATGCTGCCTATGGTCAGAAGGTTCCCCGCATAGGTGGTGGCCAGGCTCAGGACGTACCAGAGAACGGTTCCGCCCTGGGGCATGTGCGGACTGAGCAGCACGGTGGCAGGCACGTTGCTGACAACGTTGCTGAGGGCGACTGCGGAGAGCGAAAGTGCGAACGGGTTGGACAGGGAAACGCCCCGGCTCTCCAGAAAACCCAGGAACGACTGGGGGATCCCTGTTGAGTTGAAACCAGCCACCACAACGAAAAGACCGCAGAAGAGCGTTATCAGGTGCCAGTCCACAAGTCCCAGGATCGCCCGGGTGTGCATCTTCCTGCTGAGAAGCAGAACCCCTGCAACGGTTATTACCGACCACTCCCGGGGGAGCCCCGAGAAAAGCAGGGCAATCACCGCCACGGCCGCAGCAAGCCCCTTCGTGGTCTGCCAGCGGTCGAAGTCGGGCCACCTCTTCTCCTGCACAGGCTCGGGAACGGCGTCGAAAAAACGCCTTCTGTAAACGAACCTGAGGACGAAGTACGTCAGAAGAAGACAGACAAGTGATGGAGGGCCGCACCAGTACAGGAACTCCCTGAAGGAGAGACCGGCTGTCTGGCCGATGAGCATGCTCTGCGGGTTGCCTATGATGGTGGCGGCCGAACCCAGGTTGGTGGCCATGGCAAGACCGATGAGGAACGGAACAGGGTTCATGCCCCGTCTGCGAAGCGCGAGTGCCAGAACCGGTGTGAAGGCAAGGCAGATTATGTCGTTCGCAAGCACCGAGGCAAGAAGACCTCCTGTGATCATAATCACGAACAGGAACCTTCCCGGGTTGCCCGCCATGGCGGCTATTCTCACCGCCAGCCATGTGTAGAAGCCGCCAAGCCTGAGCTGGGCCGATACGACCATCAGCCCGTAGAGCAGAAGGAGGGTTCCCAGGCTTATGGAACCCAGGGCCCGCCCGGGAGTGAGCACCCCGAAAACCACCATGGCTATCGCACCGAGAAGGGCAATGCCCGTGCGGTCTATCGCAAGCCTGGGGATGCAACCAAGGGCAACCCCTGCGTATGTGACGAAGAACACCAGTGATGAGACCGTTCCCGAATCCATCATCCCTCCCCCGAAGTGCGGATTATAAACAAACCCGCGGGGGCCGCTTCGCCCGGGAATCGTTATAAACGGGTGTGAAGCGCCTTCTCACGCAGCCCCCGCTGCCTGAAGGCCAAAGGTTTGGGGGAAAAGTGAACAGATCTCTGGGCGTTGTCGCTTTCATCCTTTACATCGCTGTCGCACTCATTCTTGTCAGAAGGTACAGGGGAACGGGCGACAAGGGGTTCCTGCTTCTCGGGCTGCCGCTGGTGATCTCGCCGCTGGTGGCCCTGCCACTGGCGATGTGGCTTCAGATCGGTGTCGACCGCCTGATAGCGGGCCGGGAAGTCAACAGCTTCCCCTTCACCATGGTCCAGCAGGGCCGCCTCTCCATGGGCGCGCTTCTAACGGTGCTCAACCTGGTCCAGCACGTGATCTGGGGCGTCAGTTCTCTGATGGCGGTACTCGTTCTGAAGGGCAGCCGAAGAAAGGAATGACATGAACAGAATCGTTCTTCGTGGAAGCCACCGTGAGATGGGTCGCCAGCAGGGAGCCCTTTTGAAGGGGGATGGATTCAGTCTTCCCGCTCCCGATGGACGCATGCTGCAGTTCGCAATGGAATGCAGGGAACTGATGCGTCTGCACTGCCCCGAACTTCTGGACGAACTCGAGGGGCTTGGAGAATCGGCGGGACTCGATCATGATGCCCTTCTGACACTTTCAATCACGGCTCCCTACGATCCCGACGATCTTCCCCACAAGGCCTGCACGGTCCTCGCCGTGCTGCCGGAACGTTCACGGGAAGGCCGTACGATAGTGGGACGCAACTTCGATTTCTTTCACGATGTCTCGGCGGAATCGGCCACCACGTACACAACCCATCCCGAAAGCGGTTACGCAAGTCTGGGCAACTGCGACATCTGGACAGGGCGCGAGGATGGCATCAACGAGGTCGGTCTGTTCGTCGGACAGGCTGCTTTCTTCCGCCGCGGTCTGAAACCCGGGATAACGTTCTGGTTCATGGTCCGAATGCTCCTTGACCGGTGCGCGACAGTTGGAGAGGCGTTGGAACTGCTTTCCGTCCTGCCCCACTCGGCGGGTTGGACGTTCCTTCTGGCTGACGGGTCGGGCGATGCCGCCGTGGTCGAGCCCACTCCATCCGGGGTGGCCGTGAGGCGCGCCCGGGATGGACTGCTTCTGCTCACGAACCATGCGGTATGCCCGGAATGCGCAGGCCGGGAGGACTGGGTTCCGCCCGATTCACGCCTGCGTTACAAGCGCCTGCAATTCCTTCTCGGAGGTGAGGGAAAGGTTGACAGGGCCATGGTCAGATCGGCCCTCCGCGATCACGATGGAATGGTCTGTTCCCATGGAGAGCACTTCCCTGACCGGAGATTCGGTACCCTCTGGTCTGTTGTCGGGTCGCCGGGGGAACACAGCCTCGAAATAGCCACCGGGAATCCCTGCGAGTCGGAGTACATCCCGGTGGACTTCTGAGTTCGGGAGCACGTCGAACAGGTCTTGTCTTTCCCTGTTTGACGTATTGTGGGGTATATTTCCGCACGATCGCGGACCCCGGGATCGAATGTTGCGAAAGGAGAGCAGGCTCATGGCAAAGGGACAGGACAAGGTCAAGGAAGTCAAGAAGAAGCCCGAGAAGACCCTGAAAGAGAAGCGCAAGGAGAAGAAGGAAAAGAAGGAGAAAAAGGCCGCGATCTGACCCTTTTCAGCCCGACAGGTCCGGGAGCTTCGCAAGGTGCGAAAGAACTGCGGCGATGACCCTGTCCCTCTCGCAATCCCTGAAAACCTCGTGATCGGTCTCTGAAAACATCATCACGCTTTTTTGGGTCTCCGGGGTGGAGATGCCCCTGCTTATGATCTCCGCACTTTTCCAGCTGACCCGTCTGTCGCGCCTGCCCTGAAGGATGAGCGTCGGCGCGGTTACACCGGACAGCTTCTTCCCTGTCATCTTGACCAGTTCGATCATCGAGTTGATCGAGGACATCGGCGCCCTGCGGTAGTTCCTGTCCGACGCGAGCATTTTCCTGTCGGTGTAGAACGGGGTCATGTCCCAGCTGTTGAAGACCCTGCCCAGCAAGGGCCTGAGGAAACCCAGGAAATGCCCGGGTGTGAAGGGGCTCGCGAGGTGAATGGCGGCCCCTGCCAGAACAAGGGCCCCGACCTTTGCCGGGCTGTCCGCGGCAAGGTTCAGAGCCAGAAGCCCTCCCATGCTGTGGCCCACGATCACTGCCCGGCCGTCCTCCCCCACCGCTTCCTCCAGGGCTTTTCGGGCATCCTCCAGCCAGTCTTTCCAGGTGAATCCCCCGATCATTCTCCAGTCGTTGTGGCTGTGACCGCTCAAACTGGGCACTTTCGGCGAATAGCCCTTCTCCCTCAGGGCCGGGATGAGGAACTCGAACGCGAAGGGGCCGGACGTGAAACCATGGATGAGAAGGACCCTGCAGGGTTTCACTTGCCGCCCACCAGGGCCAGAAGTTCCTGTATCGTTGCCCTCCCCGCCTCAACCACTTCCATGGGTTTCCTTCCCGCAGCCGTAACAGCCTGAATCGCATCGGAGGGAGATAATCCCCTTGCCCGGCTGAGCCAGGCCGCCAGGACTATTCCGGTGCGTCCCATGCCGGCGTAGCAGTGGACAACCACCGGAATGCCAAGCGCCTCGGATTCGAGAAGGAAGGGAATGATGTGCCGGGCCATGTCGGAAGAAGAGATCAGGTGAAAATCCTGTACGGGATTCCAGAGGGTGTTCTCAGCTCCGAAGAACCTTCGGTAGCTTTCAACCGGGGGAGTTTCGTAATCCTCGAGCTGGGATGGGGACAGAAGGCACACGACCCTTCCGATGCCCTTCTCCTTCATGAACGACAGCCAGCGGTCGACCTGACCGTTCCCGTAACCGGGCTTGCACGCTCCGTGAACGATTGGTTCGCCGGGACGGGCCGGTGCGAAGTTGTGTATCAATTCGCCTCCCTCCGGGTCTTTTTCCAGGCCAGCGCCAGGAAGTAGCAGACGGCTGCGGAAAGGATCACGGCGGCGCCCGACGTGAGGTTCCACTGCCATGCGGCCATAAGGCCTGCGGTTGTGAAAACGATCCCAAGGACGACCGCCCAGACCATCATGCGCGAAAGCCTTCGGTTGAACATGCCGGATATGGCGGCGGGGATGGTGAGAAGCGCGATGACCATGATGAGCCCCACCACCCTCATCATCATCACCACCGAGACAGCCACCAGGCACAGGAGGGTGATGTGCAGCGCGCCAACCGGCAGACCCCTCACCTCGGAGAAGACCTCGTCGAAACTCACGGCCTGAAACGGCCTGTAGAGAAGTGTAACAACAAGCAGGACAATAAAGTCCAGAACCACCATCGCGGTGATCTCCCATGAGGATACGGCGAGTATGCTTCCAAAGAGGTAGCTCATCAGGTTGGCCTTGTAACCCGGCGTCAGGTCGATGAAAACAACGCCGAGAGCCATGCCGATGGCCCACAGCACCCCTATCACGGTGTCCGCACGCTGCCTCCCCCTCCGCGTGACGAACCCCATTACGAACGCAGCGGCAAGGCTGAACAGCAAGGCACCCGCAAGCGGCCACATGCCGGGTCTTGCCGCCGCGGCTCCCGCTCCCGAAAGTACGGCGTACTGAAGCCAGTAGCCCAGCCCGACCCCTCCATAGGCTGCATGTGCTATGCCTCCGCTTATGAACACGATCCGGCGAACCACGACAAAACTGCCGATGATCCCGCAGGCAATGCTGACCAGGATGCCCGCCGCGAGAGCGTTTCTCATAAAACCGGTTTCAAACGCGGAAAGCATCATCCACCCTCGTTTTTGTGAACGGGAAGGACCCTGTGCGGAACGTCCCCGTGCGTGATGATGTCAACGGGGCACTGGTAGGTCCTGCCTATGGATTCCGCGGAGAGCTTGTCCCTGCCATGGTAGTGGAGTGTCCTGTTGAGGCAGGCGATCGTCTTCACCTCTGAGAATACCGCCGTCAGGTCATGGCTGGTCATGACTATGGTCACGGTTTCATTGAGCTTGCGAAGAAGATCGTAGACCGAGGAGGAAGCTCCCGGGTCCATGCTGGCCGTGGGCTCGTCGAGAAGAAGCACCGAGGGGAGGACGGCAAGCGCCCTTGCGAACAGGACGCGCTGCCTCTGCCCCATGGACAGTTCTCCCATGGGTTTGTTCGCAAGATCGAGCATGCCGGTCTTCTCCAGCGAGTCCGACACGATCTCCCTGTCCCGGGCCGTGATCCTGCCGAACAGGTTGCCCCCCCTGATCCTTCCCATGCATGCCACCTCCCGGACCGTGACGGGGAATCCGGGGTCGTGGCCCCCGCTCTGCGGAACGTAACCGATGTGCCGCCTTCCGGCTGAGGGAGGCTGTCCCAGGATTGAAACCGACCCGCTCCTGACCGGAACAAGACCCAGAAGCACATTAAGAAGGGTTGTCTTGCCCCCGCCGTTCGGCCCGATGATCCCGAGAAAATCACCACGCGGAACCGTCAGGCTCACGCGGTCGAGAACCACTTCCGAGCCGTAGCCGACAGTGACCCCATTCAGGACCATGGCTTCGGCGGAATCATTCAACAGGATCTCCCGCAAGGGCTTCAGCGATACGATGCATGCTCCCGGCCCAGTCATCCGACAGGGGACTGACGAGAACCACCGATCCACCGATCTCCCGGGCAATGACGTCCGCTGCATCGGTTGAGAACTCGGGCTGGGCGAAGACCACCGTTATGCCCCGTTCCCTGGCAAGGGCAATCATCCCGGCAAGCTCCGAGGGGCTGGGCTCCTGCCCCCCCTGCTCGACCGATATCATTTCAAGGCCGAACTCATCGGCGAAGTATCCCCATGCAGGATGGAACACCAGGAATTCGTTGGTGCCTGACCGCTCGAGAAGGGTACCGATCTCGGCGCTCAACAGGTCAAGCTCGGCAAGGAACGCCCCGAGGTTTTCGGCGTAAACGGCCGAGTTGGCGGGATCGACCTCCTGCAGGGCTCTGCAGATGTTTCCGGCCTGGATCTTCACAAGGCCCGGAGCGAGCCAGACATGGGGGTCAAGAGAGCCTTCGGGGTGCTCATGTCCGTGTTCATCGCCCTCTCCGCGGGCAACCCTGGTGATCCCGGCGGCGCCGTCCACGATCCTCAGCTCCGGATTGGAGGCGGCGATCCGCTGCATCCACACATCCTCGAACGGAACCCCTGTCGTGAAGTAGATCGAAGCATCCTGGAGCGCTGCCATCTGTGCGGGTCTGGGTTCGTACGTGTGCGGGTCGCTGCCTGCCTCGACCATCACCGTCACATCCACGAGGTCTCCCGCTATCCTCTCCACGAACTGCTTCTGGGGTAGGATGCTAACGAAGACGGAGAGCTTTCCGCCGGAAGCTGCGGGAGGAGTCCCGCATGAAGCAGCCAGTGCAAGAAGCGTCACCAGGGAAACGCAAAAGCCCTTCACTAGTCTTCCCCGCGTCTCAGGCAGTCCGGGCAGAGCCCGGTGATCTCAAGGATGTGCCCCGTGACCTCGTACCCAGTCCGCGCCCTGACATGGGCGAACAGGGGCAGAAGGCCGCAGCACGGGAACTCTGTGACGCGGCCGCATTTCGTGCAGACAACGAAGTGGGTGTCGCCGAAGCTTGCGCTGTAGGACTGGCAGTGCCCTCCGGAGTGGACCCTGCGGATCATTCCGAGCTTCTCGAAGAGCTCGAGGGCACGGTAGACCGTCACCAGCCCGAGACCCGGATGGGACGCCCTGCCCAGTCTGCAGACCTCCTCGGGGGTGAGACCTTCCCGGTTGTTTGCGAGGACCTGCAGAACGGTCTTTCTTGGAAGTGTGAGCCTTACGCCGAACGCCTTCAGAGTTTCAACCCAGGGCTTGTAACTGGAAATCTTTTTCATCTGTTATGGATAGCACGGGGCTCAGGGTTTGTCAACTTGGAAGGCAAAGGGGACACCCGCTTCTGCCCGAAGCTAAAGCCAGGTGTCCCCCCTGTTAACCTCCTACCTCACCACCATGAAGCGGGTCGTGGCGGTGGTGCCGCCCCCTGTGAAGCGGGCGACGTAGAAACCGGCGGGAACCGGCCTGTTGCCGGAATCCCTGAGGTTCCAGACCAGGTTGTGGATGCCTGAGCCTGTTTCACCGTTCACGAGGGTGACCACGCTCCTGCCGGCAAGGTCGAACACCTCGAGGGTGACCGGGCCTGCCTGGGCAAGGCTGTAGCCCAGAGACACCGATTCCCGTGCCGGGTTGGGCGCTGCGGGGGTGATGCCCGTGAACAGGGCGGGGGAAGCGGTGTGCTCCAGAGCGGTGCCGGTTACCGCGATGGTTCCCTGGTACGGAAGCTCGTTCCTGGCCCAGACCGTTACGGCGATGGTTCCCGTCGTGGCCGGGTTGA
The DNA here is from genome assembly GCA_041750285.1 of Candidatus Fermentibacteraceae bacterium. GTDB lineage: Bacteria > Fermentibacterota > Fermentibacteria > Fermentibacterales > JCC-6 > UBA6080. The sequence goes on from JBGSZS010000008.1 coordinate 18,061, forward strand.
CGTAAACCTCGGCGGTGCCGGAAGAGTTGGTGTACTCGACACCGTAGACCTCGCCGGTCTGCCAGTCACCCTTCTGGAGGCATACCCTGGCGTTGGCCACGGGAGAGCCGCCCTGGGTGACCGTGATCGTCACCGTGCCGGCCTGGTTCACGCTGGCGGGGTGGACGACGGTGAGTTCCGCAGGCACTTCCGTCCAGATCGGAAGTTCGGGGTCGCCGAACAGGTTGTACTCCTTCAGGCACCAGTCCATGTAGGTGCTGTCGGGGGGGCAGTAGAAGTCCATGCTCGTGCCGTGGGCGATGCCGAAGATGTAGATGTCGTTGTCCCAGTGGTCCTGGTAGAACCTTATGCAGAGCATCTCACTCGGGCCGGTGCAGGGCCCGGCGAAGTTGCCGAAGCCGTAGCGGCTGTTGAAGCAGCCGAATCCGCCGCCGTTGGGGGATGCCACCCAGGCGTCGCCGCAGCAGTCGGAGCCGTAGTCGAGCGCGCCGATGAGGCAGGAAATGGACTGCCAGAGCGCTGGAAGGCCGCCGCTCTGGATGTTGGTCTGGGCCATGATGTGCGCCACCGTGTAGTTGCTGTTCTGGGAGGTCCACATGTAGGTCTGGGAGCCGTGGCTCGCGTGGTAGACATGGTGCGGACCGGCGTTGATCATGTTGATGGTGTTGGTTGCGTTGTTGGTGCCGTTGGATTCGTAGAGCTTCTCCTCTTCCCATGAGGAGGAGGGAACGAACGTGGAGATGGATTCAGCGCTGGCGCTGCCGGGAATGTAGGGGCTGTACCACAGGATACCGGTCGAGTACCCTATGCGGAGTTCGCGGGGGGCGGTCTCGAAGTAGTCGGTGCGGCCTATCCCCTCGTAGAGGAACACCTTGTTGAGGAAGGTCTGCGCCTCGTCGGCGGTGCTGACACTGGCCCTGCCCACCCAGAGGTCGGGGTGGTAGTCGACCTGGTCGTAGCCCGAAGGCTGGGGCGACTGGTAGGGATAGGGAACCTCGCCCCAGATGGTGTTGCCGTTCGCGTTCCAGAGGTCCGCCCCAGGCGCGGTGTCGTTGATGTCCACGAAGTAAAGGTCGGTCGGGCCCATCTCGGTGTAGCCCGCACTCCCTACGAACAGCGCGTGACGGCAGGATACCTTGTCGTCGTCTCCGAAGAAGAGCACGTAGTCGGTTCCCTGGTCACGGCATTCTGTGAGGAACGCCCTGATCTCCTGCTCGAGGTTCGCCAGAGTGTACTGCGATTCGATCCAGGTGGTGGTGTAGACCTTGGCCGGAACACCCTTGGCCGTCTTCCAGTCCGCGAGCTGCTGAGCCTCGCTCTCGAACTCGGGGCTCGTGACTATCACGTACTGCCCGAAGGTGAGCTCACGGGGCGAGACCAGGATCGCGCCCGAGGGGCTGACCATATCGGGGTTGACCACCAGTCTCTGTGCGATCTCCATGGCCATGGCCTCGCTGGAACCGGTCCTTCTTGTTATGAGGCTGACGGAGGGGTCCTCCCTGTACTCGACCCTTATGGTGAGCTCGTTCAGTATTTGGAGGGTCCTGTCCGCCGGGTTCCAGCGAACGGGATGAACGGTGAGGTAAGCAATTGGAATTCCCCAGTATACGCTTGAGCTCGTGAGAACGGCCTCTCTCGTCGGGAAGGCCGTGTCGCGGTCGTAGAAGCGGGGGTCGGGCATGGCCTGTGCGTAGTCCATGGGGACGCTCAGCGGGACGGGAGCGTTGGCGGGCTGGATGTCGAATGCACCGGGAAGCGTAGTGTAGTCGGCGTTCGTCACTTCGATGCGCGTGGCGATGCAGCCGGTTGGCAGGGCCACCTTCACCGGCATGAGCGGAAGCCATGGGGCGCCTTCGGTGAAAACGGTGGGAAGCCCGGGAACCGAAACGGCGTCGTACATGCCCTCCCTTGTGATGCGGACGGCGTCCTGATCGAAGGGAACGGTTACCGTGAACTCACCCGCCGCGGCTGCCGCGGCTATGAGAAGCAAAATGGCTGACACGGATCTCATGTTCTTCCTTCCTTGGGACATTATCACCTGATTCCGTTGTGTCCCTCGAATGTGTCTCCCCTACCTCTTGTATCCGAAGCGCTTCATAAGTTCCAGCCTGGCTTCGACATCCTCGCGGCATTCCACTGCGGTCGGGGGTTCGCCGTCGACCACGCCCAGGATGCCTCCGCCCTGTGCGGTCCTTGCCACAATGACCTCAACCGGGTTGGCAGTTGCACAGAATATGCGGCAAACCTCGGGAACCGCCCTCACCGCCGGAAGGACCTGAATTGGAAAGGCCTTCGCCAGCACGATCATGAAGCAGTGGCCGGCGGCGATCCGCAACAGGTTGTCTTCTGCGACCTTCTTCAGTTCCAGGTCGTTGCCGTCGCTTCTCACCAGACACGGACCCGAGGCTTCGCTGAATGCCAGGCCGAAAGGCGTGCCGGGCAGGGTTCCGGTGATCGCCTCGTAGAGGTCTTCAACGGTCTTGATGAAGTGGGACTGACCCAGAATGATGTTGCACCCGTCGGGAAACTCAAGCCTGACGCTTTCCAGCTCCATGCCCGCTCCTCTCACCTGTAGATCCCCTTGAACACGTCCTTCATCTCCGGCACTCCGCCCTGGAGTATCAGGTACCCGTCGGGAGGCTCGCTCACCGTGATGTCGCCGCCTATGGGGGTCTGCATCAGTTTCTGGACGCCTTCATGGGTGTCCTCCACGGCCAGGGCCCAGCAGAGCTTCACGTAGGCGGCCTCGGGGAGCATGTTGGCAAGGGGTACCACGCCCCTTTCCATGAGAAGCCTGCCTGTGTCGTAGACGTACATCTGGGTGAAACCCCAGAGCGTCTGGACCGTCATGAAAACGTGAACGCCCGCTTCGGTGGCTTTCCTGAGGGGCTCGTAAAGGGGCTTGTTCACATGGCCGAGACCGGTGCCCGCAATGATTATCCCCCTGTAGCCGTTGTCAACCAAACTGTCGATCATGTCGGGCTTCATGTTCGGGTAGTAGTAGACCATGGCCACCCGGTCATCGAAAACGGGCCGGATCAGGGGTTTCCGTGTGGCATCCCTGCGGCGGTAGTCATCCTTCAGATAGGTGAAGCTCTCACGGTCAACCATGGCCAGCGGTCTGTCACCGATCGTCCTGAATGTGCTTCTGTAGCTGGAGTGCATCTTGCGCACCCTGGTTCCCCGGTGGAGCAGGCCGTACCGGTCGCTGGTGGGGCCGAACATGCACACCATGACCTCGGCTGCGTCGCAGTAGGCCGCGGTTCTCGTTGCATGGATGAGGTTGAGGGCGGCGTCGCTCGAGGGTCTGTCGCTCGAGCGCTGGCTGCCCACGAGCACGACCGGTACGGGAAGGTCCTGGCACATGTAGGACAGGATGGCCGCGGTGTGATGGAGTGTGTCGGTGCCATGACCGATGACGATGCCCGCCACGCCCTTCTCGATCTCCCTGGCGATCCCCTCCGCCAGGGCCTTGTACTGAACGGGTCCCATGTCCTCGCTGAAGATGCCGAACAGCTTCTCGGTTTCGAGGTTGCAGATGTCGGCAAGTTCGGGCACCGCACCGTAGAGCTCGCCGGGGCTGAACGCCGGAATGACGGCGCCTGTCTTGTAATCGAGCCTGCTGGCGATGGTGCCGCCCGTTCCGAAAAGCATCACCCTGGGGTGGGCGGGGTCCATCGGGAACTGCTGCTCGGGAATGTGGTAGTTCGCCTTCCGTGAGCCCTTCACGCTCACTCCGTCAATCTTGAGTGCGCTGATGCCTATGTTGTAGCCCGTGGCCAGCTTGAGCACCAGGTGGTTCTCGTCGGCGGTTTCGCTGCGGGGCAGCACCACCCCCTCGAACGTGTTCGGGCCCGCGGTTATGGTCACGTCGTCCCAAACCTGGATGCCCAGCCTTTCCATAACTTCCCGGGTGGGATTCCTGTAGCCCTTGAAGGAGTCGTCGTTCATACCGGTCCCCTCAGAATCTCCGCCTTCTTCTGGCGGATTCGATGCCCAGTTCCATCCTGTAGTTCGCAACCGTGCGGCGCTTCACCGGCATTCCCATGTCGGAGAGTATCGCCGAAAGCCTCTCGTCGGACAGGGGGGCGGAAGGGTTCTCGTGGCTCACGAGCCTTTTTATCTCCTCCCTGACCCTGGCGGCGGAAGTGTCTGTCTCACCGCTTCCCGCGGCCCTGCTGAAGTAGAACTTCATCTCGTGAATCCCCTGGGGCGACTGCACGTACTTGCCGTTTATCGCCCTGCTTATGGTGGAGGCGTTGTATCCCAGGGCATCCGCCGCCTGCTGCAGGGTGAGCGGGCGAAGATAATCAAGCCCGTGCAGAAGGAAATCCCCCTGAGCCTCCACAAGGAAGCGGCCGATGCGGAGCACCGTGTCCTGGCGCTGGGAGATGGCCCTGATGAACCAGCCAGCCCTTTTGAACTTGGTCTTGACGTACTCCCTCTCGACCGGTGAAGCCGAGGGCGACTCGAGCACCCTTCTGTTCCTCTCGCTGATGTGAAGCCTGGGGAACCGGCTGTCGTTGAGGAACACCACGAAGCTGTCGTCGGTCCTGTCTATGATGAGGTCGGGTATCACCACTGTGTTGGTGTCGGGGCTGAAATCGGCGCCCGGCCACGGGTTCAGGGAGAGAATGACCTTCGACGCCTCCTCGATCCTCGAAGGGGTCACCCCGAGGGCTCTGGCGATTGCGGGGATCCTGCGGGACGCAAGATCGTCGAAATGCTCGGAGAGGATCCTGAACTCCAGCGAGTCTTCCCGGTAACCCCTTGCCCTGAGCTGAAACTTGAGCACGTCTTCAGCGGACTGCTGCCCAACTCCCTGGGGATCGAGACCCTTCACGACTTCGAGCGCCCTGTAAATCAGCTCGGGGTCCCCCTCCCATCCGGCGAGAAGCTCCAGAATGCCACAACAGAGAAGACCATGCCTGTCAAGCGAGTAAATGACGTAGGCGGCAGCGGTCTCGATGTCCTCACCAAGGCCGAGGTTCTGAACCTGCCGGATAAGGTATTCCGAGAGCGTGATCCTGCTCTCTGGTTCGGGACGCCATGGGTCTTCGTCCTGAATCGATCCCCCGGAGGGGTATTCGCCCGAATCCTCCTCGAGCTGTCTGAGGATGTCCATGGTGTCCTCTTCGGTCTCGTCCTGCCTTGCGGGCTCTTCCTCCGCGTCCTGATCGGGCGCTTCCTGTTCGGGCTCGTCCGCTCCCTGTTGCAGGGGGTCAACCTCCTCGAGAAGCGGGTTGTCGGAAAGCTCCTGTCTGATCAGGGCCTCGAGTTCCAGGGATGAGAGCTGAAGCATCTCCAGCTGCTGGCGCAGTGACTGCGTCATAACCAGCTTCTGGGTCTGGGTGAGCTCCAGTTGGTGTCTCATCTCCTGCATCGCACTCACAGCCTGAACTTCTCCCCGAGATAGATCTTCCTTGCCTCGGGGTCTTCCGCGAGCTGGGCCGCAGAACCCGAGATCAGTATCCGCCCGTCGTACATGATGTATGCCCTGTCGGTAATCGCAAGGGTCTCACGAACATTGTGGTCGGTGATGAGCACCCCGAGCCCGCGTCGGGCAAGCCCGGCGACGATCTCCTGGATCTCGTTCACGGCAATCGGGTCGATCCCTGCGAAAGGCTCGTCCAGAAGCATGTAACCGGGCTGGGTCACCAAAGCCCTGGCGATCTCGACCCTCCTCCTCTCACCCCCCGAAAGGGTGTATGCCTTCTGGGACTCGAGGTGGGAAACGCCAAGATCGTGAAGGAGCTTGTCGCACCTCTCGTTCCTCTCCGGGCGGGTGAGTTTCATGGTCTCGAGAATGCTCATCAGGTTGTCCCTTACCGTCATCTTTCGGAAAACGCTGGATTCCTGGGACAGGTAGCCGATGCCAAGCCTCGCCCGGCGGTACATGGGAAGTCTGGTGATGTTCTGCCCGTCGAGCCAGACACTTCCCGAGTCGGGTCTGATGAACCCCACGATCTGATAGAAGGTTGTCGTCTTGCCGGCCCCGTTCGGGCCGAGGAGGCCCACGATCTCGCCCGGATGGACCTCGACGCTTACTCCGTCGACCACCCTGCGCTTGCGGTAGGCTTTTACAAGCTCCCTGGCCTCGAGAATCCTCGAATCATCACTCACGAAAATCTCCGCTCCAGCTGTAGGTTCCCCTGACGGAGCCCCATGCGGTAACCCTTTGCATCTCCCCTGCTCCGAAACGAAGGATTATGTCCTCCGCGGTGATGGTGTTGGCCTCGTTTCTCTCGACACCTTCGGTTACCGCGTTCAGTGTGGCGGTTCCCGACAGGTGCAGCGAGTCAAGCTCGGTCTCCTCCCCGGGGAGAAACCCGAAAAAGGCGCGCTGCGAGGAGAAATCCACCGTCGTTGTGTCGTCCCTGCTAAGGTGTCCCCTGGCGTTGCCCTCGATCCGGAGCGCCGAAAGGTCGCCTCCCCTGAGGAGCACCTCCATCCAGTCTCCGTTCATGGTGCCCTCGGGAGCCTCGATCTCGGGAGTCCCGACAAGCTCGAGCCTTTCTTCCTCTCCGTGGTAAAGAAGGTACTCGGCAAGCGCTGTGAACTCCCTCGAAGGCATTCTGAGAACGGCATCGCCCTGGGCTTCCGCCCTGTCATCGTCGAGGAAGAACTCGAGCCGCTGGGCGGTGATGGTCAGGGAATCGCCGCCCTCGAGCCTTTTCAGAACAGGCTCGCTGGTCACGAACAGGCTTCCCCTTTCGCCGTCGTAGAGTGCGTACTCACCGGTTACCTCCCCGAGCCACTCCCCTGTCATCACGACCGAACCCAGTGCGGTTGCCTTGTTCATGAACCTGAACCAGGTGATCCGGTCGGCCCTGAGGGTGCTCTCACCATCGTTCAGGACGGCATTGCCGTTTATCTGCAGGAGCCCCGATGGCCGGGAGTACGACAGGAATGCTCCGGTGGCGGTTATCGAATCGTGGTTCACATGCACGTTGTCATGGAACTCGGCGATCTGCGCGGTCTCGTAGATCGTTGCCCTGTCGGATGTGACCGTGACCTCGCCGTCGGTCACCATAACGTTCTCCAGAAGCTCCATGACCACCGTTCCATCCTCCAGTTCAGTGGACACGGCACGGAGGGCGGTGACGGTGAAGACCCCGGCAAACGCGGTACATGAAAGTAGAAGAACGGTCCTAATCAAGATCCGTCACCTCGCCGCTGTAGACGGCCTGAAACGATTCATGGACCTGAACGTCGCCCACGGTCCCGAGACCGGTGTCGAGCGTGACCCCCATGCCCCGCAGAACCGTTACACCGTCATCTTCCGGGACCGTGAACACAGCAAGACAATCCGTGTGGAACACGCCCAGTGAATCGTCCCATTCCAGGAGCTGTGTCTCGAGAATGCGTCCGCCGGTGTTCTCGGCAACCACCGACCCCCAGAGAACGGTTCGGCCCGAAGTGAGGTTCGCCCGCCCGGAGTCGGAACTCACGGTGCTTTCAGGAAGATTGTTCTCGAAAAATGTTATGAAGACGCCTGTGAGGGTCACGAGGCTGTCCTCCTCGAGGTAGATCGCGGTGTCTCCCTGAAGGCTCCATGACCTTCCGGCACCTTCTGCCTGCGTGAGCCTGAAGCCGGAAACGGTCTGGATCCTCCCGGTGTCGGAGGAGTAGTCTCCGGGCTGCTCACCGCACGACAGGCCTGAAAGCAGGGCTGCGGCCCCAGCGATCATGAAACCAAATCCACTGGCCGGGCTCCTCAACGATCCACTCCCCGATCCTGCTGTTGAATACACCTGTCAGGGCGGTGACCCCCTCCTCGCCTTCCATGCCCTCCGTATCAACCGGGGGATCGATGACGAGAAGGTAGTCCATGCCAACCCGTCTTATATGAAGAGTAATGGCGGGAATGCCAAACCTGAGACAGATGGCGGCGGGACCCGTGGGGGTCAGGGCGGGAATGCCGAGGAAGGGAACGAAGCGCCCTTCGACGGCTTTTGTCTCCTGATCTATGAGTATGCCAACCGCGGTGTTCTTCCGCAGTGTTCTCAGAAGCCTCATGGCCCCTTCGCCCCTGTCGATGGTCTCCACCCCGAACCTTTGCCTCAGGTTGTCGAGTTCTGAGGAGACCCTGGGGTTCCAGAGTTTGCGCCCCACGATGCCCACCCTGTGCCCGAGAAGGGTGACAGCCCGTGGAATGAGTTCCCAGGCCGAGTAATGGGCGGTGATGACAACGGCTCCTTTGCCGAGCGCCATCACCGCATCGAGGTGATGCGCACCCTCAACCTTCACGACACTTCGGAAGCCCTCGTCGTCCATGGAGGAAAGCCTTATGAAATCCATCATTCCCGCGGCCATGTGCCTGTAGACCTCGCGGGGTCTCACTGAAAGGCCCAGGGGAGCGGCCACCATTTTCACGTTCCGGTCCATGAAACGCCGTGACCTGCCCGGAAGGGCTGCTGCGATGACGCCCAGAACGCCGGCTGCGAACCACCCCAGTCTTCTGGGAAGCACGGATCCCACCGCTGTAAGCCACCGGGTGAGCGCAGGTTCGAGCCGCCTGTGTCTGAACCGTCGGAGCAAGATCCTACCTGACCCCTTCCCTGAGGGCGTCGTGCAGGTAAAGTATGCCTTTCGGTCTGCCCCCGTCATCCACCGCCACGATGGAAGTGATGCCCCTGGTCTCCATTGCGGCCACAGCGGTCGCTGCCGGTTCGGCAGGGCTGACGACGGCAGGGTTCCGGACGAGGACATCGGAGAGCGTAAGGTTGAGGATGTCGGCCCTGTTCCTCATGAGGCGTCCGAGGTCTCCGTAGACGAAGATGCCCGAAAGGCGTCCGTCGTGGTCGGTCGTTATGCATACACCACGGTGTCTGGTCATCACCTCGACGGCCTCGGAGAGAGGAATATCCTGGCAGACCACGGGCAGGGAGTCGCACGCCATTATGTCACTCACCCTGAGAAGAAGCTTTCTCCCAAGCATTCCGCCGGGGTGGACATGTGCGAAGTCTTCAGGTGAGAACCCGCTGATGCGGAGAAGCGCCATGGCCAGAGCATCGCCCAGGGCCATCATGGTGGTGGTGCTTGCCGTGGGCGCAAGATTGTAGGGACACGCCTCCTCGAAGGACGGCAGCAGGAGTACGGCTCTGGAAGCCCGGGCCAGTATTGAATCGCCATGGCAGGTCATGGACACCACGGGCATGTCAAGACGTGCAAGGGCAGGTATCATGGCTGCTATCTCCGGTGTTTCGCCACTTTTGGAAAGGACCAGGGCGCTGTCGCCCCGGGCGAGAATGCCAATGTCGCCGTGAATGCCCTCGGCCGGATGAAGGAAGTATGCCGGCGAGCCGGTGCTTGTAAGGGTGGCGGCTATCTTTCTGGCCACATGGCCCGATTTCCCCATGCCGCATACGACGATCTTGCCCGTGGTCTCGCTGAGTACGGTGACCGCCCTGTCAAAGCTTTCCTTGTTGAGGCGGATGCTTTCCGTGAGCCACCGGGCCTCGATGCCTATAACCCGCAGGGCCTCTTCATAGCAGTTCACCGCCGGGCCTCCAGTATCATTTCCGCCACTTCCCTGACCGCGCCCGAACCCCCCGGAGCCGAGGCCACAAGGGAGCATACCCTCAGGACTTCGGGGGCGGCGTTGGAGGGGCATGCGGCAACTCCCGCCATTTCGAGGGCTGGAATGTCGCCCGCGTCGTCTCCCATGAAAAGTGTTTCGTCCGGTGAGATCCCGAGGAACTCGCAGAGGGTGTTGACCGCATCGGCCTTACGTGTGCATCCGAGAGCAAGGTTGCGGATCCCGAGATCGGAAGCCCTGCGTCTCGTTGCCGGAAAGTCCCGCAGAGACACGAGAGCGACCTCGTATCCCGCACGAAGCAGTTTCATTATCCCCTCGCCGTCACGGGCCGAAAAGGACTGGCTTACACCGTCAGGGCCGTACAGAAGCCTACCGTCGGTAAGCGTTCCATCCACATCGAGGCACACGAGACGGATCCTTGACAACAAGACTGTTTCCCTCCCGGATAATCGTTGATGCAGGAACAATAAGCAAAACAGAAGGATACCGGTGCGGCCCTACGGTCTCAGAAGGCTTTTCCAGTAGACCCTTGACCGCCTGTGCATCCTCTTGTCGTAGAACTTCCACTGGGCCTGGATGAGCGTGTTGGTTTCCAGTTCGCGGTTGCTCTCTGCGTGGGTCATGCCCCTGGCCAGGGCTGACTTGCCCATCTCGAAGCTCATGAGCAGGTCGATCCCCTTGCCCTGGTACTCGGGATGGACTCCCGCAAGGTAGAAATCGAGCACCCTGCTTTTCTTCATGGCCCTGAGGATGTGTATGAACCCGAAAGGGAAGAGCTTTCCCCTGGCTTTTCTGAACGCTTCGGTCAGGCCGGGCATGGCAATGATGAAGCCAACGACCTTTTCACCGTCAACGGCGATCTTCACGAACTCGGGTTCGACATGCCCCAGATAGCTCTCGATGTAGAAGTTGATCTCGTCCTGGGAAAGCAGGGTGGTCCCGTAAAGATTCTTGTACGACTCGTTGAGAACTGCGAACACCTGGGGTGCCCACCTTTTCGCGAGGCGTTTCCTGTTGCTCTCGGAGAACACCCTCACGCTTGTGCGCCGCTGGACAAGCTCGGCCATGCGCTGAACCTTCTCGGGGATCCGGTCGGGTACCGTGATCCGATACTCGAGGTAGTCGACATCCTTGACATATCCCCTGGATTCGATGAAGTCTGCGTACCAGGGAGGCGACCAGCTCCCCACGATGGTGGGCTCCTCGTCGTGGCCCTCGATGAGAAAGCCCGTGGCGTCGTTGTCGGAAAAACCCATGGGTCCGACGACCCTTGTCATCCCCTGTTCCGAAAGCCAACGTTCCACACGGTCGAGCAGGGCTTCGGCCGCATCGGGCGCATCGGCCTCGAACCAGCCGAACCTGCCCGTGCTGGTGTTGTTCTTCATGTTGTATTCACGGGAGATGACCCCGGCCACCCTGCCGCATGGAACGCCGTTCCTCCGTGCAACGAAAAAACGGCTTTCGCAATGGTCGAACGCCGGGTTCTTCCCGGGGTTGAAGAAGACCTTCTCCGCAGCCACAAGCTGGGGTACCCAGCGGGAATCCCGGCCGTAGATCCTGAACGGGACCGATATGAAACCGTTCATGCCCCTCTCGGGTCGGATCTCCTCAATGCTAACACCCATCACCGGTCTCCGTTCCCCTCCAGTGTCTCAGTGCTTCCGTCACCAGTCTCCCGGCCCCTGCAAAGTCAAGCTGAACCGAAGCGTCGCTCATGGCTGACGCGGGGTCGGGATGAACCTCAAGGAACAAGCCGTCCACTCCCCATGCCGCCGCAGCCCTTGCCATGCTGAGGGCAAAGCTCCGGTCGCCGCCGCTTTCGCCGCCCAGGGCTCCGGGCTTCTGAAGCGAGTGGGTGACGTCAAGGATCACCCCGTCGCAAAGACCCGCCATCACCGAGAGTGATCTCATGTCTACCACGAGGTCGCCGTACCCGAAAAAGGTTCCCCTTTCGGTCAGCCATACGGCCGGGCACCCGCGGCCCTTAAGCTTTGCAACTGCGCCGGACATGTTTCCGGGCGCCATGAACTGCCCCTTCTTCACGTTCACGGGACGACCGGTGGCTCCGGCTGCCTCGAGAAGGCTTGTCTGCCTGCACAGGAACGCTGGAATCTGAAGAATATCCGCAACCTCCGCAACAGGCGCAGCCTGGGAGGGAACATGGATGTCGGTCAGGATGGGCAGGCCTGTTTCGGCCCTTACTTTCTCCAGGATGCCAAGACCGCGCTCGAGACCCGGACCGGACCAGCCCTGGCTTGACGTCCTGTTGTCCTTCAGGAACGAGCCCTTGAAAATGAAGCGTGCCTTGTGTTTCTCTGCAAGGGAACGGATGAAGCTCGCCGTCCCGAGGGCGGTCTCGATGCTCTCGAGGCCGCAGGGACCCATTATAAGAACGGGTTCAGCACCCATCGAATCGCCTCCTTGCCCTCTCGAGGTCAGCGGGTGTGTCCACCCCCATTGCATCCCATTTGCCGGTCAGGACCGTTATCGGTACTCCACTCTCGATCCAGGCCAGTTGCTCGAGCCGCTCACGCCGGGACAGGGCTGTTTCCCCCGCCCTCATGCAGGCCTCGATGCTTTCGGGCGTAAAGCAGTAGACCCCGGCGTGTTTGAGATGCGCGCCCCCGCCCCATGGAACGGGAGAACGGCTGAAATAGATCGCTCTGCCCCCCTCTCCGACTACCACCTTCACAGTTGCAGGGTCCATGGCTTCGTGGGCGTCGATCGGTGATGCCAAAGTGGTGACACCCTCCTCGAGGGCATCGGCAAGCTCACGCACCCACTTCATGGAGGCGAAGGGCTCATCTCCCTGCAGGTTGACGATCCTGCCCGCCGGGGAGCCCATGGCGCGCCAGGCAAGGTATACCCTGTGGGTTCCCGAATAGGCTTCACCCGTCATGACGGCACGGTAGCCGCCCTTTTCTACAACGGCGGCTATTTCGGGGCTGTCGGTCGCAACGGCAATTTCAGTGTCCGAAGATGGGTCCAGATTGTCGAGAACCCTCATTATAAGCGGCTTGCCGCACACATCGGCCAGGGGTTTTCCCGGCAGACGGGACGAACCCATCCGGGCCGGCACAATAACCGTTACTCCAGCCAGTTTTCCGAGGCCCATAGAGTGGCGTAGACCGTTGTTTCCGACATGCCGTCGCCCCACGTCTCATAGCCCGCACCCACGTCGACGGATGCGCGTCCGGAACCGAAGGAGTAGCCGAACCCTGTAGTGTACCGTGTGGCGCCATCCCTCCAGAGTCCGTCGGTCAGGGAAAATCCGCCCCTGAGCCTGAGGTTTCCCGAGGCAGCGTACTCGATGCCGCCGGAATAGATGCTGCCCGGCTCCACAGATGCCTGCAGAAGGTTCAGCCTTTTGCGGGAATGGAAGTCGGCCGCGACAAGCAGCCTTCTGTGGGGTCTCATGGAAATGCCGGCCGTGAAGTCGCCGGGGATCGTGTACTGCAGCGTGGTGTCTTCGCTGAGGTTTCCCATGCCGTCACGGTGAATGTCGAGCGTGCCCCTGCGGTCAGTGGTCACTGACATGCCCGCATTGAAGACGCCCGTTCTCCAGAAGGCTCCGAACAGAAGGCCTGACGATGGCTTGAAGACAGCTTCGTCCAAGTATTGGGATGAGAGGGGAATGAAGGGGCCGGCAAGGGAATCCGGGAATGTCACGATCTCGCCCGATATGCTGCCGAAAGTGCTGCGGCTGCCCAGTGAGAAGGAAAGCGAGTTTCCGGCCCTTGTGGTCAGGCCGAACCAGCCTTCGGTGAGGCCGCCCTCCCAGGAGGCGGTTCCGGTTCCGCCGTCGTACGTGAAGTCGCCCCCCGAGGAGAGCCTGCTTCTCGAGGACAGGCAGCCCGACAGCGTAATGCCCCACGGGACGGGAAAGACCAGCGACACGTGCGGAAAGCCGAGTTTGCCAGTCCAGTTGGTGTCATCGCCGCTCACTCCGGAAAGACCCCAGGTTAGTCCGGTGGCGGGTGCCCAGCCTGAAGCTGCGGGGTTGTAGACCGAAACGGTGTTTGAATCAGGTACTCCCGCGGTGGCTCCACCCATTGCGAACGCCCGGGCGCCAAGGGACCTGGTTTCGACACCGACGCCGCCCACCGGCGGCTGGTAAGGCGGATCGAACCCTGCCGCCAGGATCAGGGCTGAGGCAAGTAATATCTGCATGACCCTCCGATGGCTGAATCGATGGAATACTTTGGAATATAGCTCAGAGTTCCAGCGAATCCCCAACCGCCGGGATCGTAACCTTTCTTCCCGGTACGGATTCGGCCCTTATCCTTTCGGCAAGGCTTTCCGACTGTGATTTCTCTCCGTGGACCAGTGCGATCGCGTCGGCGTGCGCAGCGGCAGTCCCCGCAAAATGCATGAGCTGCCCTGAATCCGCATGGGCGCTCATCCCGTGGATTTCCTCGACCCTGGCCCTGAGCTTGTGGGGCTCGCCGAAGATGTTCACCGTATCCAGCCGTTCGGCGATCTTCCTGCCCAGGGTTTCGGCCGCCATGAAGCCCACTATGAGCACCGTGTTCCTGGGGTCTGAGATGGTGTTCTTCAGATGATGCCGGATCCGGCCGTTCTCGCACATGCCGGAGGCCGAAATGATTATCATGCTTTCCTTGGAGCCGTTCAGGGCCTTGGACTCCTGAACTCCCTGTATGAACTTGAGCTTCTCGAAAGTGAAGGGACTGCTTCCGGACTGGATGAGGGATAGGGCCTCTTCGTCGAAACACTCCGGATGGAGCTTGTAAACACCTGTGGCATCGAAGGAAAGGGGCGAGTCCACATATACCCGAATGTTGGGAAGATCTCCCGCCACATCGAGTTGTCTGAGGAAGTAAAGGACTTCCTGCGTGCGGCCCACACTGAACGCGGGAATGACGACCTTGCCCCCCGCCCTGACTGTCTCCCGGATGACCCGTTCGAGCCTCTCAAGGCTTTCCTGGACCGGCTCGTGATCCCTTCCCCCGTAAGTGCTTTCCATTACGAGAACATCCGGTCTGGCGGACAGGTCCGGATCCTTGAGTATGGGGCGTCCCGGGCGGCCTATGTCGCCGCTGTAGAGCAGCACCCTCTCCCGATCACCCTCACGCAGGGTGAGCTCGACCTGGGCCGAACCAAGAATGTGCCCGGCCTCGAGCATCCTGAGGGTTATCCCGGGAAAGAGCTGCAACGACATGCCGTAGGGAACGGAGACGAATCTCTCCAGGGTTGCCATGACCTCTTCAAGACCGTAGACGGGCGTTATCGGCGCCTGCCCCCTTGCTTTCCGGGCCTTGTTCATGTACTCGGCATCGGCGATCTGTATGTGGGCCGAATCGGGGAGCATTATCGAGGCCAGGTCGCGGGTGGCGGAGGTTGAGTAGACAGGCCCCTTGAAACCGGCGCCGACAAGCCCGGGCAGCTTGCCCGAGTGATCGATGTGCGCGTGGGAGAGCACCACCGCGTCAACCGATTCCGGTGGAACCGGATGGGTCCTGTTGAGCCTTTCGCTCTCCTCGCGCCTTCCCTGGCTGAAGCCGCAGTCAAGCATGATCCTTTTGCCTGCGGCCTCGACAAGGTGGCATGATCCCGTCACGCAGCCGGCCCCGCCCAGAAATGTGATCTTCACCCGTCACTCCTCTGCTGGTGTTTCAGGGTCAAGTATGAAGGCTCGGGACGGGACCGGGCAATAGTGGCGGACCGACTGGAACCGGCATGGACACGCCGGGATATTCCTTATAGGATAAGAGCGTGTGTGGCAGCGCTATTCGTGGCACTTTTTTAACAGCAGAGGAGGCTTACAAAAGTGAAATTCGCGATTCTCCTTCTTACACTGGCGGTTTCCATCTCACTCGGAGACACGATTGTTTCCAGGATAGGCTCCGCCCTCGAGACCGATGCCCTCACCCCCGACGAAGCGGTTTTCATGCTGTACAACAGCGTGTACGATTCGTCGAAGGTCCCCGCCCAGTTCCGGGAAGGCACCGTGCCCGAACCCTGCGGCACCCCCGCATTCGATATGATCGTCTCCCTCTACGACCACTGCTCCGCACCTGTGAGGGATGAACTGGATGTTCTTCTTGCCAGGCCCTACCCAGGCGACCCCTACTACACAACCATCTCCCCTGACGACCTCTTCAAGATCCACTGGACCACCGCAGGCGTGAACGCCACGAACGAAGCCTATGTCAACATCCTGGCCGAGGCTTTCGACACCTCCTGGGACACTCTCTGCAACACGCTCGGTTTCTGGACCCCACCCGTGGACATGGGCCTCGGCGGCTGTGACCGGTACGATGTCTACATCATGAGCCTCGAGGGCGGCACGCTCGGGTACTGCAGCACCGGCGGCGAGGTACCCAATCCCGTCACCCCCAACAACGACTGGTCAAGCCACATCGCCATGAGCAACAACGAAAGCTACGGCCACAACCAGATGATCGAAACCTCGGCGCACGAATTCCTGCACGCGGTCGAGAATGCCTATGACACAGCCGAACCGTCCTGGTTCAAGGAGAACTGCTCGGTCTGGGCCCAGAACGTCGTCTTCGAAACCAACCTCTACACCGACTACCTCAAGAGCGGCGAGAACTGCCTGCGCCGCCCGTGGTACGATATCCGGACCGGCGCCATGTACCACTACGGAGCCTCCCCGTGGCCCATGTACATGCAGTACCGCACCGGCGGCAGCGTCGAGGCCGTCCAGAGGGTCTGGGAAAACGCGGCCGACTACTACGGCGCCAACCTCATGGAAGCCATCGAACAGACCGCCGCCGAGTACGGCTTCACCTTCAACCAGTGGCTGGCGGAGTACACGTGCTGGCGCTGGTTCACGGGCTCGAGCAGGGCCGACGACGAGCACTACCCCTACGAGGAAAGCTCGCTCTGGGGTCCGGGCGCCTATGTGTTCAGCTTCCACAACGTCACCTCGCTCCCGGCTTCCCTCGACAACGGCGTCTATCCCCCCGAGACCTACGGAAACCACTGGATCCAGATCAACGTTCAGCCCTACCAGGGCTGGATTCAGGTCGATTTCGACGGGCGCGACAACTTCGACTGGATCCTCGGCGTGATCAGGACGAAGGAAGACGGAACGGATGACTTCTACTGGACCCTCGTCGAGAACTCGCAGGCCACCTACGAATGGGGCGTGGAGACCACGGGCTGGGACAAGGTGATAGTGTTCCCCCAGCCTGTAAGCAATACCACGCTCGATCTCCTCTACGAGATGGACATCACCTACTCCACCGGCGTCGAAGAGGGTACGCAGGCATCCGCATACCTGCTTGAGGCATCGGGCAACCCCTTCATCGGCTCGGGCTTCCTCAGGGTCACGATGCCGGCCGCCGGTCCTGTCACCATCAACGTCTACAACGCCGCGGGGCGCATGGTCCAGACCATCTCCGCGGGTGAGCTTCCCGAAGGCCAGAGCAGTGTGAACTGGAACGCCTCGGAGCTCGAAAACGGGACTTACTTCGTCAGGCTCACCGGTCCCTCGGGCGGTGTCACCGCCAGGGTCACGGTTCTGAACTGACACACCGGAAAGGGGGGGCCATTCGCCCCCCCCACCCGAAGGGAGCACAGTTGAGATACACCCTTGTGATCCTTCTGGCCGTATCTGTCATGGCAA
Organism: Candidatus Fermentibacteraceae bacterium; assembly: GCA_041750285.1. Lineage (GTDB taxonomy): Bacteria > Fermentibacterota > Fermentibacteria > Fermentibacterales > JCC-6 > UBA6080. Next base: position 35,214 of record JBGSZS010000008.1, read on the forward strand.
CGGCAGACACGACGCTTGACCGGATCATGAACGCAGCTTCAGCGGGCGACATCACCCGGGAAGAGGCAGCCCTTTACATGGTGATGAGCGTCCGTGATCACAACCTTCTGCCTTCCGCCTTCACTAAAGGTGCGATCGCAGAACCCTGCGGGACACCGGCCCTGCTTGAAGCCGGAAGGCTCCTCGACCAGATGTCTTCGCCCCTTGGCGACGGGTCGGGCTACAGACTCGCAAGACCCCAGCTCAGCGGACCCGAGATCACCTTCATCACACCGTCCGACCACTTCCGCATCCACTACACGAACCAGGGCGGAGACGCGGTATCCGAGGCCTACGCCATCTCTATAGGCCAGGCCGCTGACTACTCGTGGCAGGTCCAGTGCGACGAGATGGACTATTTCTGTCCACCGCCCGACGCGGGCATGGGCGGGTGCAACCGCTACGACATATACATCATGGTGATCGACGCCCTGGGTTACACATCTTCGGGCGGCGAGTTCAAACCGCCCGATTCCACCCACAACGCATCGGCGAGCCACATCGTCATAAACACGAATCTCGGCCCGAATCTGGTCAAGGCAACGGTGGCCCACGAGTTCCAGCACGCGGTCCAGATGACCTACGACTACACCGAGCCCACATGGTTCATGGAGAACTGCGCCGTATTCATGGAAGAAATGGTCTACCCCGAAGTCGATGACTACATGGGTTACCTTGGCGGGGGCGACACACCCATCCGCAAGCCCTGGTACGACATAAGGTCGGGGGGCGGCTCGAATCTCTACTGGTACGGCGGCGTCACATGGGCCTTCTACATCTGGCAGCGCCAGGAGGTCGAAGCCGTCAGAACGGTATGGGATAACTGCGCCGATTTCCGGGGTCCCAACATGATGGAATCCATCGAGGACATGTTCGAATCATACGGCATGGACTTCGAGCAGGGCTTCATGGAGTACGGCTACTGGCGCTGGTTCGTGGCCAACAACTGGTACGACGGCGGCATGTACTTCGCAGAAGCCGCGGATTGGGGCGGAAACCCCTACGTCTTCAGCTTCCACAACTTCAACACCCTTCCTGCCTCGGGGGACAATGGCGTTTACCCCCCTGAACCCTATGGCATTCACTGGATCAGGGTCAACCTCGAGGACTACCAGAACGGCTGGGTCAATTTCAGCTTCAACGGCAGGGACAACTTCGACTGGAATCTCGGCGTAATCCTCTGGGACACCGCCGGCGCTTCTCAGTGCACCTGGTACGACACCACGTACCCCGCCGGCACCGCATCGGTATCTGTCGAGGCCGCGGGCTGGGACTACGCAATCTTCTACCCGGCAATGCTTTCAGTATCCACGCTCGACATGACGTACACATTCGACATCACCTACTCCCAGGGAATCGAGGGCGGAAGCGTCGCACCCGGGCAGTCACTCTCGGTTCAGACCAACCCCCTTGTCCCCGGTGGCACCGTATCGTTCACCATGGCTGAACCGGGCAACGCCCGTCTCGCTCTCTACGACCTCTCGGGCAGGGTGGTCGGCACACTCGCGGACGGTCCGGTTCAGGCCGGAACTCATTCGGTGGGCATAAGCGATGACCTGGCCACGGGAACCTACTTCCTCATGCTTAACCATCCAGGTGGCCTCGAAACCATGAAGGTTGTCGTCACCCGGTAGGCTCCGCACTCAGGGAATGCGCCCATCCGGGCGCATTCCCTATATTCCGCGCATGAAAAGCACCCGTCTGTTGTCTTGCCTGCTTTTGCCGGCTTCCTGCGCCGGACCGGGCGTGAACACCGAAATGACGGTTTTCGACCCCGCACAAAAGACAATGGTCATACTTCATGTCATCGATCCCGGAAGTATGCCCGAAATTCCTGACGGCCTCGCCTGGAGCCGTTTCTCCCGAACGGACAGGTATCCCGACGACACCATTGAGAGCCTGCTGTCAACCGCAGATTCATGCGGGAAACTGATGATGCTTCTGGAGTACGAACCCGGGACCGAACTGCCGGATCCTGCCCGTCAGCACATGTTCATAACCCTCGACGACCTGCACCGGCCAGTGGCAGTCTTTCCCGAAGGCCTTGCCCTCGATCTTCATGAAACATCGATCACGCCGGGACCTGAAGGGCACGGAACCGTTCTGCTTCTGCTTGAGAAGTACAGACCCGACCTCCTTTTCATATCAATCAACGACCCCGGGCCGGACAGTCTATCAGCCCTGCTCGCCTTCTGGAGCGAGAGCGCAACCAACCGTGACTTCAGGTTCGTCATCCTCTCCTCCCCCACACCGGAATCAAGGGGATGGTGCGCCATGAACTGGAGAGGCATTCAGGGCGGATTCGTTCCCGGTCTTTCATTCGAGGGGTTCGAAAAAACCCTGGCCATACTTGCCGGGCTTCCATGGGACCAATCGGTGTTCTCCGGAGTTCCGGCGGCAACAGTCCTCAGCACCCGGGAGCAGAACCAATGAGAGCAAAGCAGCTGCTGCTTCGAATGATAGACTGGGGAGCCTCGATCAAGGCATCCCCGATGCAGCTCGGCGGGCTTTTCGCGGCCACCGTGATCCTTCGCAACCTTCTCGAGGCCGCAACCCTCGGCATCCTGTTCGAGGGGCCGGCCTTCTTTCTACATTTCCCCGTTGCATACGTCTTCCCAATGCTCGGGCTGGTTGCCCTTCTGCACACGGCAAGCGGCTTTCCACTCCCAAAGCTGCTGAAGATTATGATCATGGCCTGGACGCTCACTCTTCTTCCCCCGATCATCGATTTCCTGGCGGGGGAAACCGGCGACATAGGCTACTTTCCCCTCCACAAGGGAAACGCGGTCTGGTTCCTGACGAACTTCTTCAACCCCGCAGCAGTCCTGCCGGGCACTACGACCGGAATCAGGATAGAGGCCTTCCTCGGATGCGTGCTGGCCGGGGTGTTCTCGTGGTGCGTGGCGCCGGACCGTCGACTGTTGCGGGGAATCCTGACGACACTGGTGTTCATGCCGATGTTCCTTGTCTTCTTCACCTGGCCCTACCTGGTCCAGATACTGGGAGAGACGCTTTTCCCGGTGCAGGAGATCACCCAGAGGTTCCTGCAGTGGAGGGCGATAACCGAGGTTCCCCTTCACGGCTCGGCGCACTTCACCATCTTCACCGTAGACATGATGCCCGTATCGCTTCTTGCACTCTGGATGTTTTACCGTCTCTTTCCGGCCCAACGGGTGCTTCTTCGGGTAGGACTTCCCGCACTTCTGCCCGGGGCCGTCGTAGCCCTTTCCGGCTCTCTGGCGATTCTTTTGTCGACACCCCCGGGGGGAATGACATTCGCCGACGCAGTGGCAATGATCGGAGCCTTCATGGGAGTGCTCTGGCTTCTCTGTTCGGTCCCGCTGCAGGGAAACGTGCGCCTGCTTGCAATTGCCGGTTCCCTTCTTCTCGGATGGGCATCGGGCTGGAACACGCTGGTTGCACTTTCGTTCGCCACGGCCCTCTTCCATCTTCCAGGCCCGCGATGGCTCTCCCGATCCCTTGCCTATCCGATTCTTCTTTTCGCATCGGTTTCGCCTGCCGGTATCCCCGAGTTAACCCTGCCCTACCTTGGGTTGTCCTTGGCCGCTTCAGTTCTGGGCGGTGTTTCCACATCGGGAAAGCAGGGCTTTCGGCTGGGCGGTTCGCTTGCCTTTCCACTGCTTGTCCTCATTCTCCCACCGGAAGGCCTTGACCGCGGAAGGCTCCAGGGTTTTGAAAGACAGGCCGACTCATTCTTCAGAAGCGGGATGGTTGCCCACGGCCACGCCTCGGCAAACAGGTTCGCCGCGTCAGGCGGAAGTCTGAGAACCGTTGCGGAGGGGGCTCACCTGAGCGGCATGCACAACAGGGCGGAATGGGCATACCAGGTGGGAACTGCCCTGGGCGACTCCTCTCCCGAGATCATGAAGGTGGGTGTCAACCTGGCATTCGCCTCGGGTGACAGCCTCCTTCTGTGGGGCAGGGCGATGGCATACATGGACGCAGCAGGTGAAAGGGGGGCCGAGGCCGCCGAACTCCTTCTTGGTTTTGCGGCATCCGTGGGGGACACGGCCTTCCTGAACAGGGCGCACTCCGGAGGCGCCCTTTCGGACCGCCTTCTCGTTCTCTACTCACGTGCCCACATGGCTCTGGGGGACACCCTGACCTCGGCTTCCTACGCGAGGGCGGCACTCACCTTTCCCGACGCCTCCCAGGGCACGTGGGCGTACGCGGTTGAAATGGCTGGAACTGCGGGGGGTGACTACGACTCGGTTTTCGACGCCAGCATCGATGAGTTCGGCTTCTCGCAGGAGATAGCCCTGGCAAGGCTAAGGGCGGGGATCAACACCGGTGGGGTCCCTGACCGCGAAGATCTGCTCAACCGTTGCCTGGCCCTCAGCCCGGACAACCCCTCGGTACTCGAAACCGCAGCGTCATGGCACCTGGCCGCGAACGACCCCGGACCAGCCATGGAATACGCGATCAGGTCGCTGGCCGCCCAGATCGTTCCCACGCCCCAGGCATTCGCCCTGGCCGTCAGAGCCGCAGTGGCCGCCGGAAGGAACGATATCGCCGTTGCCTGCGGCAAGTACGCCCAGAGCGTTTACAGGTGACGATCCGATTACGCACCGTCCTTCTCATTGGATCACTGCTCATGGCTGCACTTGCCTGGGCGGGCGGTCCTCCCTCATTCGATGCCGTTGACGGGACCGAGTTCGCAGTTTCGGGCAGCAGGCTCGAGATCGTCCATGCTCCGGGCTATCCCCTGTTCCTTTTCCTGCTTCGCATTACTTCACTTGCCGTTGGTCCCCTTTACGGACATATGCGCATCATTACCTGCCTGCTTGCAGGGGCCTGTCTTCCCGCCGCCTACGCTGCGCTCCGCAGTCACGGAGCCCCGGAAGCGGCAGCCGCAGCGGCTGCGGCAACCCTGCTTCTGCTTCCGCCCATGCTTTCCCAGCTCAATGTTCTTGAGGTTCACGGAACAGCCATTCTCCTGCTGATGCTCGCAGTCTCCCTGCGGAAAAGCAGGGCGGGACCATTCATGGCATCCCTGGCAGTTTTCGGAGGGCATCCGGCAGGGGTCCTGATGCTTCCCCTGGCCTTCAGCCGACGCTGGTTCTCCCGATGGGCCCTGCTGGCCGTCCTGCCCTCAAGCCTGCTTCTCTATGTGCCCCTTCGCGCCGGCTCATGCACGGTCGCCCACTACACAAGGCCGGAAACCCTTCCCCATGTTGCCTCTTACTTCACCATGTACTCGGATGTGCCGGAAGCCCCTTCAACCCGGGGGGTTACGCGGCTTGCAGCGGCAATGGGCCCGGTGTGCGCAGGCGCGGTCCTGCTGATATCCATCGCCGGAGGCAGACCGGGCAGAGGGGCCATGCTTTCGATGCTGCTCGGCGCAGTTTTCCTTTCAGTCTACAGGGTGCCCGACTATGAGAGCTTCGGCTGGCTTCTCCTCGTTCCCCTTGCCTTTCCCCTGTCGAACGGGATCGACCGTTTCCTCCGGGGGGGTACGGGCGGAAGGATCGTGCTCTCCTCCCTGCTCCTTCCATGCATCTTCCATGGTGTCAGGGGGGCATGGCGCGGAACCGACGACGCCGCCCCCAGGTATTCCCGCGACATACTCTCGGGACTGCCGGCCGGGGCCGTCCTGCACACTGAAGGCCATCCGACGTTCTACACGGCCTACATGATCTTCAACGAGGGCTGCAGGCCCGATGTCATCCCGTGCGACGCCCTTGGGAACTTTTTCTTCCTCAGGATGACCGGACCCCTTCCGGACAGCCTGGGCGGACGTCCCGTTTTCTCGACCCGTGCATGGAGCGACACTTCCCTCGTTCTTTCCGGTCTGCTCTTCGGGCCGGTGGCCCGGGCGGTATCCTGGAATGATCTTGAGATATTCAGCTACCGGGGCGCATCACCGGACGCCATGGCGGGTGATCTCGCAGCCGAAGCGTGGGCTCTGCGAATGGTCCAGTCCAGCGGCCGGGAAAGGGAGGAAGCCTTCAGGACGGCCATCGAACACTCGGAGACGGATGTGACAAGGAACCGGGTGGAGACCCTTTTCCGCCGGACGCACTGAACCCGGCATTTCCCCATTCCCGTTCCGGAGCCTATATTCGCGTTCATACATCCCTCTTCGACAGGGGTACGGTTTTTTCAGAGCGAGAAACGGAGATGTGATGTCCTTAAAAAGCTCTATCAACGATTTCTTCGGAAGGGTTGCCAGGCTCATCAAGGGCGGGGGGGACGAAGCCCTTGAGAAGCAGAGAAAGCAGGGCAAACTCTCCGCCAGGGAACGGCTCGACGGCATCCTCGACCCTGGAAGCCTTTTCGAGACCGATCTTTTTGTTGAGCACTCCGCGACCGACTTCGGAATGGACAGCAAGAAACTCGCCGGCGACGGTGTCGTAACGGGTTTCGGCATGGTCGACGGAAGGCCGGTCTCGATATTCGCCCAGGACTTCACCGTTGCGGGAGGATCACTGGGAAGGGCGCACGCGGGCAAGATCGTGAAGATAATGGATGCCTCCATGGCTCGAAGGATCCCCCTGATAGGCATCAACGACTCCGGTGGCGCCAGGATACAGGAAGGTGTCGATTCGCTTTGCGGGTACGGCGACATCTTCTACAGGAACACAAGGCTCAGCGGCGTTGTTCCGCAGCTATCGCTCATTCTGGGGCCATGTGCGGGCGGTGCGGTCTACTCGCCTGCCCTGACGGATTTCGTCTTCGTCGTGAACAAGGTGTCCAACATGTTCATAACCGGCCCCCAGGTGATCAAGGCGGTGCTTGGCGAGGAGATCAGCCAGGAGGAACTCGGCGGCGCCATGACCCAGGCCTCGATAACGGGCAATGCCCATTTCTACGCGGAGAGCGAGTACGAGGCCTTTGATCAGATCAGAAAACTGCTGTCGTTCCTTCCCTCGAACTGCCTTGAACCGGCACCCGAACACAAGCCTGCCGAACCATCCAGGCCCCTCAGGGACAACATCATACCTGAAGACCGCCGCAAGGCTTTCGATGTCCATGACGTGATCCGGGGCATTGTCGACGGGTCCGACTTCCTCGAGGTTCACAGCCACTACGCTGGAAACATCGTTGTCGGTTTCGCACGGCTCGCCGGCAGATCGGTGGGCATCATCGCCAATCAGCCCAGGGTGCTGGCAGGCGTCCTCGACGTGAACGCCTCTGACAAGGCGGCGCGGTTCATAAGGTTCTGCGACGCCTTCAACATCCCTCTCCTCACGTTCGTGGACACGCCGGGGTATCTCCCGGGAGTTGACCAGGAACACTCCGGCGTCATCAGGCATGGGGCAAAACTGCTCTACGCATACAGCGAAGCCATGGTCCCGAAACTCACCGTGATCATGCGCAAGGCATACGGCGGCGCATATATAGCAATGTGCAGCAGACACCTTGGGGCGGATCTCGTCCTTGCCTGGCCCACTGCCGAAATAGCGGTGATGGGCTCCGAGGGTGCTGCCAACATCATCTTCCGCAAGGAGATAATGGAGAGTTCCGACCCCGAGGCCACGAGGGCCGAAAAGGTGAAAGAGTACGAGACGAAGTTCGCCAATCCCTACGTTGCAGCTTCCCGGGGTTACGTAGACATGATCTGCCCGCCATCCGACACCAGAAAAGCCCTTGTGAACGCCATGGAGTACGCGGGGGGCACAGATCCCGGAAACTCCTTCCGCCGTCACGGCAACATTCCCCTTTAAGGGAGGCGGAACATGGATTCGAAGCTTGTCATCGACGACACGGCATACGAAACAGAGATTCCCGGGAACTCACTTCGGCGGGGCCGGCCGGCCGCCGATCCCGAGATCGTGAAGGCATTCATCCCCGGCACCATAGTAGCGGTGCGGACAAAGACGGGGGAAAGGGTCAGGGAGGGCGACACACTCCTCCTTCTGGACGCCATGAAGATGCACAACGAGGTGTGCTCCGCCGTGAACGGAGTTGTGCGGGAACTCCTGGTGGCAACGGGCGACAAGGTGGAAAAGGGCCAGCTTCTCGTCAGGCTCCGAAAGGACTGAGAGCCTCTTTACCAATGGATGAAAAAAAAGGGGGCGGCCCGGAAGGACCGCCCCCTTTCGCAAAACCCTTACTGCTGCTGCCGGCGGAGCTCCTCCGCCTTCTCCATTGCCTGGATGGCAAGCTGTCTGCGGCCGAGCCGGCTGTAGGTCGAGGCCAGGTAATCGTAGTACATCGCGTTCTGAGGATCGTACTGGATGGCGGTCAGAAGCGCCTCGAGGGAGACCTGGTCCCGCTCCAGCCTGCTGTTGTTTACGAACACCATGTAGTTGAGGTTGCCCATCTCCTCCGGAGTGAGCCCGGGAAGTGCAAGGGCCTGGTCAAGAACGGCAAGTGACTGCTCATACCTTTCGAGAACGACGTTGGCATGGGCAATGGTTGCCAGGACATCGTAACTGTCGCCTATAAGGCCCCGGCTTGCCTCGAGCTGGGTGAGAGCTTCCTCGCTGCGCTCCATCTCAAGAAGTGCGAATCCCCTTGTGAGGTAGAGCGCTCCCCGCATCGATGCCGATTCCTCGGCAGTGATCCATCCCTCGGTCTCGCCCAGGAGGATCGACTGCTCGGCATTGTCGTAGACAGCCAGCGCTTCGTCGTACCTGCCCTGAACCAGGAGGATCTCGGCCTTGGTTTCAAGAAGATCGGGGTTGGTCGGATCGAGGATGAGGCCGGCATCGAGGATGGAAACAGCCCTGGTTGCGTGGGCCTCCTTCTGGGCTTCGTCTTCGGATCTGAGGTAGAGGTTCTCGAGTATCCTGGCCGAGTTGTAGCAGGAAAGGACCGCGCCGGAGAGAACCCTGTAGTACTCGTTCTCGAGGTATTCGAGCCTTGCTGGGTCGGCCTCGATGCCTTTCTGGGCTTCGAGGTCGGCCACCATGGCGTTTCCGAGTGCGAAGGCTTCGTCGAAGCGGTCAAGGGCCTCTTCGACCTGACCCTGATTGACGAGAATGTCGCCGAGCATCTGGGGGAACTCAGGCCTGTCAGGGGCGATCATGGCTCCCGTCGAAAGCATCTCCTGTGCGCCCGGAATGTCGCCGGCCGTGAACCGGCTGTTGGCGGTGTTGTAAAAGACGGTCCAGAAATCAGCGATTTCAGCCTGGCGGGCGGGATCAAGCCTGTAGGTCTCGCTGAAAGCCTCGGCGGAGTTCTCCCAGTCATGGATGAAGCTGTGGGCTCTGGCCTTCCAGTACCACACGTCGGCATTGGCGGCTTCCGGGCCTGCCAGGACACTGTCTGCCAATGCTATCGCCCGTTCGTAGTCACCGTTCTGGATATGGACCTTGATCCCCGTGATCGCGGGGGAGGAGCACCCGGATACCGCGATCAGCGAAACCACCAGGGCAACCGTCACTATGCCTTTTAACAATTCGACCCTCCGTTCCAAAGGTAGAGGCTGGTTTGCTTGCATTTCTGTTCAGTGGGTTTGAAAAGACATGGTAATCTCGCCGTTTCAACGGTTCAAGTCAACACTGGAGGGGGTTGACTCGGATGGCTTTCCCGTGCAGAATTCAAACCCCATGGAGGTTTGATATATGGCGATTTTTGCGGGTACGGCTGCCTGGGTCCTGTCAGGTCTTATCTATGCGTCGTGCTCCACGGGCGTCATGCCGGGTCCGGAGCCGGAAGGCCAGAGAAGGGCTTCGGTCCGTGTGGAACACCAGTACATCATCTTCCAGGAGGGCGAAAGAGAAGCCAATCTTGCACTTGTGTCAACGGGGAGGCCGCCGCACTTCAATACCCCGACGGGTGATTTCACGGTCCTCTACCGTCTCAGGAACCCGATGTCAAGCACTTACCACGTCAGAATGCCGTACTGGCTCTGCATCGTGCCAAGCGGAGCCATAGGCCTGCACCAGGCTGGCGGCAGTGCCGAATCGAGGCTGGGAGAACCCCTTTCCCATGGTTGCGTGCGGTTGGGCAGGTTCACCGCGGAATGGGCATACACATGGATGCCCACAGGGGCCCCGGTCAGCATTCATTGATCCTCTCAGATACATCCCGGAGCTTCTGGGCGCACGAGTCCGCCATTACGAGGGTTGCGGTGTCGGTGCAAACGACCGATACGTTCCTGAGCCCCATGATCACAGTGAGCCTTCCGGTGGCATCGTAGACAAGTGTGTTTTCCGAATCCACGAGAACGGTCTCTCCCCGCGAGACGCCGGCGTCCCTGGCACCCGGCCAGTCGCCGATGTCGCTCCATTGGAACGATGCCGGCACAACAGCCGCGTTCACTGCCTTCTCCATGACACCAACATCCACGGATACCGCGGGAAGGGAACCGAAGACTTCACGGTCGGGACGGGTGCACCGTCCAAGTCCGGCCAGACCCTGGAGAAGAGCGGGCATGTGTTCACCGATCGCCTTCAGTATCGCTGATACCTTCCATACGAACATGCCAGAGTTCCAGAGGTAGGACCCGCTTTCCAGAAAACTCCTGGCTGTGTCCGGGTCTGGTTTCTCCCTGAACGACTTCACACTGAACACACCGTCCGAGATCTCGGCCCCCTTCTCGATGTAGCCGTAACCGGTGGCGGGGTGGCCGGGGGTTATCCCCATGGTGACAAGGCATCCCGTTCCAGCGGCTGAGACTGCAGCACGGGAGGTTCTTTCGAACTCCTCGAGCGGGTGGATCCAGTGGTCGCTGGCCATGACCAGCATGGTTGCGTTTCCGTGACCCCTGCAGGCCAGAACCGACGCCGCCCACCCGATGCAGGGCGCTGTGTTCCTGCCAACCGGTTCGAGAAGAAGGTTTTCGGCACCGAGCCAGGGCAGTTGCCCAAGAACGATGTCTTCATGCTCACTTCCAGCGACCACAAGCATCTTGTCCCGTCCGCAGACCCCGGCGAGCCTTTCCGCCGTGAGTTGAAGCATTGTCCCACCGGGCAGCAGATCGAGGAATTGCTTTGGTCTTGCGGGCGTTGAGAGGGGCCAGAACCTGGTACCCTTTCCGCCGGCCATGATCACGCCGAACACGTCGGTATTCTTCGTCATCCCTTCATCACCGCCTTCCAGGAGCCCGGGGCGGCATGAAGCCTTCCACCAAGGGCATCGGAGACAAGGCATGCCTGCTTTCCGGGCATGAACAGGATTTCCCAGGAACCAAGAAGAATGGGACCCTCGGTTCTTTCCAGGGTGTAGGCGCCGCCATCGATGGATGAACCGGTTGGCAGAACCGGTCTTCCCCCCCTCTCCCAGTCCACTGCGTCGAGTCCCTGGCGGATGTGAAGGGGTCTGGGCGAGCCGTCCGAGCCCTTTCTTCCCCAGTCCCACAAGCGGTAGGTGATGTCACAGTTGAGCTGAACTTCCAGAACCGACATTCCCGCCCCCAGGGAATGGACAGTTCCTGCAGGGAGGTGCAGGGTCATCCCCGGCGACGCCTCGAATGCCTTCATGGCCTCTGCCGGATTCCCCGATGAAACGGCCCGCTCGAAGTCGCTGCGGGAAACGCCGGGAAGGATGCCCGCACGGATGGTGCCGTGGCCGGAGAGCACGATCCAGGTCTCATCCTTTCTGGGAAAGCACCCCCCGGAACCTGGATGAACCTGCACGGAAAGGTCTGCGGCAGTATGGAGAGTCTTCACCAGAAGCGGAAAGCGCGAATCGGGCCATATGGAGGCAAGCTCGGTCCTCTCCCCGCCCGAGAGGGGCTCGAGCGCGGTCGAACCCCCGGGATCATCGTAGACCCACCAGACCTCGCCGATACTCCCGGGAAGGGCGCCCCACACCCTTGCAACGTTTCTGGGAACACACCTGTAGATCATCTTCTCCCCCTCGCGGCCCCGGCGAATCCTCCCGCCAGCGCCGGACCGGTGGAATCCCTCTCGGGATGCCACTGTACGGCCGTGACAAGCCCGTCGGCCGACTCAATGGCCTCAATCACCCCGTCAACGCTGCATGCCGTCCAGCGAAAACCGTCAGGCACCCTCTCAATGGCCTGATGATGTGAACTGTGCACGATTGCCTCCCCCCCGAGCAGTGCGCGAAGGCGCGATCCGGTTGACAGGCTGACCCCGTGAGAACCGCAGCGGTGGTCGATCGGACCCTCAACCGAAGCCGGGATGTGCTGTACAAGCGCTACACCCTCGGCGATCGCCACAAGCTGCATGCCGAGGCATATGGCCAGGATCGGGATACCGGCCGACCTTGCTTCACGGTAGAGATCCATCTCCCACAACGGCCTGTGGGTCTCGGGATCGAGGCTTCCCTGATCGCTTCGGCCATAGAGATCGGGAGCGGGGTCACCGCCACCGGTCATGACAAGCCCGTCAAGACCGGTGAGCCTTCCGGCGGTCGTGCAGTCCCCCCCGGGAAGAAGCCCGACGGGCACAGCCCCCATGCCGTCAAGGAGCCTGAGGTAACAGTGGTTGAGCGTGTACCTCCATGGTCCGTAAACCGGTGTCCGCTCAGGGGAGTTGGCCTCCCAGAACATCGTCATCCCGATTCTGAGCGTCACAGCGCAGTCATTCTCTCAAGCGCTCTGCGGGCGCGCTCGGCATGTTCTTCGGGAACGATGATCCCGGGGTCCGGCGAATCAAGGGCCCTGAAGACCATGTCCGGCGTCGCACGTCGCATGTCGGCGCACGTGATCCCGCCGGCAGCCATGAACTCACGGTCGGGAAAGAGCGTTGACAGTCTGTAGAGCATTCCCTCTTCCGTTCCGATTATGAACCTGCCCGCTCTGGATTCGGAGACGAACCGGATCATTCCACCCGTGCCAAGAACGCTGTCGGCTTCCCTCCAGAACACGGGAGGAGTCTCGGGATGAACCAGTACGACAGCATCGGGCCACTGCTGCTTAGCGCGGCGAAGGTCCCTGATGTCGGCTCCGGCGTGTGCGTGACACCCGCCGGGCCATGGGATGACGTTTCGTCCCGACTCCTGCGCGGCAAAAGCCGCAAGGTTCCTGTCCGGAGCGAAGAGCACGTCACCCTCGGGAGCCGCGCGTACAACGCTTACCGCATTGGCGCTCGTGCAGCATGCCCAGCTTTCGGCCTTCACCTCCACCGATGAGTTCACATAGGTCACCAGGGACGCGCCGGGATGGCCGGCTTTCCATTCCCTGGCGTCACGGCCGCTCATGCATGCCGCGAGGGAACAGTCCGCTCCCGGTGACACAAGCCTTACCACGCTTTGGGGCGAGAGGATCTTGGCTGTCTCGGCCATGAACCTGACCCCGCAGAATACAACGAGTGGAGCCCGTGCAGCCATGGCTGACCGGGACAGCTCAAGGCTGTCGCCCACCTCGTCGGCCAGGTCCTGAATCTCCGGGGGCTGATAGCTGTGGGCAAGGATCAGGGCCCCAAGCCGGTCCTTCAGCCCTATCAAAGCTTTGGCATCGTAAGGCATCACCCCTCCGTTCCAAGGATCATCCCTGCGCCGAGCACGGTTTCACCATCGCTGTCACTGTAGAAAACCGCGGTCTGTCCAGGCGCAACGGCCATCTGGGGTCTTTGAAAACCGACGGAAAGAACGTCCCGGTCGCGGCGGATTACGGCCGGAGCGGCCCTGTGCCTCGAACGCACCTGCACCAGGGCTTTGAACTCGGAGAGGGCGGGAAGGCCGAGATCGTTGATCCCGCAAACGGTGCAGCCCCTCGAGAAGAGGTTGCGTTCCCCGCCCACATAAAGGCGGTTTGTCTCCACTTCCAGCCTTACCACGTACATGGGGCGGCCATGGGCTCCGATACCGCGTCTCTGGCCGACCGTGAATCCCCCGAGTCCCGGATGAGTTCCAACCGTTTCGCCTTCCACGGTCAGGATCTCACCAGGCTCACCGGAACCACAGAGGTCGAAGCACAGGTCCTGACTCTCCCGCTCCAAAAATGGAAGCCCCGCCCTGGCAACAAGGTCCCTGACCCGGGCCTTGAGCATCGTTCCCAGGGGAAACGAGCACCTGGAGAGGATGGATTGCGGAACCATCGCAAGGAAGTAGCTCTGATCCTTGCCTGTATCCATGGCCCGTGTCAGGCTGGAGTCCCGCAGTGCAGCGTAATGACCCGTTACGATGGTCTCTCCGGGTTTCAGCATTGAGAAGGCTGAAGCAAGTTTGACCGTTGCGTTGCACAGGACGCATGGATTCGGTGTCAGCCCGTTCCTGCAGGCTTCTTCAGAGGGGCGCCTTACATTCTGCCGGAACAGCTCTGCCGAATCCCTGACAAGAAGCTCCACGCCAAGACTTCCGGCTGATTCCAGCGCCTGTCCCGGAGGGCCGCTGCCCCTCGTATCAAGGTAGACGGCCCTTACCGAATCCCATTCTTCACGGCAGATCATCATGGCAGCGGTTGAGTCCACGCCCCCCGAGAGGCAGACCAGGGCTTCACGCACCGAACTTTTCCAGCCTTCCCGCCGAAGCAAGGAGCAGGGGCATCAGATCAAGTGACTCTATCGTGCCAAGAGCGCCCGAAGCGGCCTCGCGTTCGGAAAAACCACCGCTCCACCCCACACGCTGATGTCCTCCGTGGATAAGCAGGGGAACCGGGTGCCAGCTGTGCTGCTTCATGGGGCACGGTGTACTGTGGTCACCCGTGACCGCCACCACGTCGAAGCCGGTCCTGATGAAACCGGGCAGTGCATTGTCGAAATCCTCCAATGCCGAGATCTTGCGTTTCCAGTCCCCATCCTCGCCGGCGCTGTCGGTGTACTTGTGGTGAAGGAAGACAAAGTCGTGCCCGAGGGTGAGAGCCCTATCAACCGCGGCGACCTGTCCGGAAAGGTCGCCGGGTGAAGACTCGAGAAGGGTCATTCCCAGAAGTGAGGCAAGGCCCCGGTACATCGGATAAAGGGCAACTGCAGCGGGATTGAGGCGGAACCTTTCACCGAAGCTCCTGTAGGTTCGGTTAAGGGCGATCCCCCTCAAAAGGACTCCGTTCGCTCGTGGCTGATCCTTCAGCATCCTTTGAGCCTGGCGGATGAACTCCCCCACCACTTCAGCTGTCCGGGCGCACTCCCGGGAAGGCGATACGACCGGCAGGGGTTTCAGACCAACAGCTCCGGGATCGGTGTCGGAGAGACCATCCCGCAATCCCTCCCCCCTGAACACGACGCAGGCGCGGTGCTCCTTAACCGGGCGAACCATCACCTGAACACCGGGAATCGTTATGGCATCCAGCCTCTCCGCAAGGACGGCGCTCTCACCGGTCGGAATCCTCCCTGCCCTGCGGTCCGTTATCACACCTTCCCCGTCGAGGGTGCAGAAATTGATGCGGGCAGCCAGGTCACCCATCTCGAGGGGGAACCCTATTCCCAATACCTCAAGCACGCCCCTGCCTATCAGATTGTCGACAGGATCGTATCCGAAAAGGGCCATGTGCGCGGGGCCGCTGCCCGGGGTTATCCCCTGGGCCACGGGCACGTGCTGGCCTATCGCGCCGTCGCGGGCCAGGGCGTCGAGATTGGGGATGTCTGCGGCCTCCATGGGGGTTCTTCCACCAAGTTCCGGAACGCTTACGTCTCCCAGACCGTCAAGCACGGCAAGCAGGATCCTTCCCCCGCGGGGAAGAACAAGGCTCTCCGCCAGTTCAATGGATCTGCCCATTTCACCCCTCCTTGAAGACAACACCGTGACCCGGAGTGATCCTCCCGGCCAGAAACGGTCTCTCACCTGCATCAGTGAGACTCTCCATGACACTGCGGGGCTCGGAGGTGACAAGCAGGAAACCCGCCCCCATGTTGAATGCAAGCCTCATCTCCGCCGGGGCTATCGCTCCCTTTTTCGCTATGAGGTCGAAGACGGGAGGGACGGGCCATGTGCCGTCGATGATCGCTCCCAGTCCATCGGGGAGGATCCTCACGAGGTTGCCGGGGATCCCGCCCCCGGTGATGTGCGCCATGCCTGTGACCATGTTCCGGGCAAGCAGGGGAGAAACAGCGCTGAGGTAGCTTCTGTGAACGGCCAGCAGGGCCTCTCCCACTGAGGCTCCGAGCAGTTCGTCGGGTCTGTCAGCAAGAGCGAAGCCGCTGATCTCGAGCAGCACCCTGCGGGCCAGTGAGTAGCCGTTCGTGTGAAGGCCGGTCGAGGGCAGTCCGACTATTGAGTCCCCGGCGGTCACGGCGCTTCCGTCAACAACGGAGCCCTCTTCCACAACTCCCACGATGGTGCCCGCCACATCGTAGTCGCCGGGGCTGTAAAAGCCCGGCATCTCTGCTGTTTCGCCGCCAAGCAGGGCGCAGTGGTTTTCGAGACAGGCGCCGGCCATCCCGGTGACTATCCGGGCTGCCGTGACCGCCGAAAGTGACCCGCAGGCAATGTAGTCCATGAAGAACAGGGGTGACGCTCCCTGCACGAGTATGTCGTTCACGCAGTGGTTCACCAGGTCGGCGCCCACGGTGGAGTAATCCCCCGCCATGGAGGCGACCTTGAGCTTCGTTCCCACGCCGTCGGTGCTTGCCACGAGAACGGGATTCTTCATCCCGGGAAAATCGGCACGGAAGAGGCCTCCGAAATGGCCGAGATCGGAAAGGACCCTTTCGTTGAAGGTCCTCTTCACCTCGGATCTCATCAGTGACACTGCCCTGTTGCCCTCTTCTATGTCCACGCCGCTCTTCCTGTAATCGAGGGGAGCCATCACTCGATCCTGTCCAGCTGGTTCGTGGAGAGATAGAATGACAGCCTGTGTGAAACAGCCTCGTAGTCAATGTTTCTTAGGCCGTCAACGCCGAAACCCTCAATGGCGAAACTTGCGGTAACCGAGCCGAAACACATTGCCCGGGCGATGTTCTTCAAGGTCAGTTCACCGCCTGAACCCGATAGGCTTGCCAGCATTCCTGCGGCGAAACTGTCTCCCGCTCCCGTGGGGTCGACTACTTTGTCCACCGGAACAGCGGGCATGATGAAGGGCGTCTTGCCGCCCAGCACCATTGCGCCCTGGGCACCCATTTTGACAACGACGAACCTGGGACCAGCATCGAGCAGGAACCGGCCCGCTTCGAAGAGGTTCCCGAAACCCGATATCTGCCTTGCCTCGGATGCGTTGACGAAAAGAAGGTCAACCCGGTTCACGGCTTCGAGGACAAGCTCCCTCCTCCTGTCGATCCAGAGGTTCATCGTGTCCAGGGCGACCCAGCGCGGGGCGACGACCTGGTCCATGACCCTGAGCTGAAGCTCGGGATCGATGTTGGCAAGGAATACACAGGGGGTTTCCCTGTAGGATTCGGGAAGCTTCGGCTCGAATCCCGCGAACACGCCAAGCTCGGTTCTCAGGGTCTGGGCATCGCCGAAATCGGGCCCGTAGACACCCTCCCAGCGGAAAGTGGGGCCCTGCCCCGTCAACATGCCCTCGAGGTCGATGTCCTTCGTGGCGAGGAACTCCAGCTCCTTCCTGGGGAAGTCGGGACCCACGACCCCCACGATCCTCACCGAATCGAGCGGGCAGGCGGCCAGACCGAAATAGACCGCCGACCCGCCCAGTGCATCCTCAGTCTTCCCCGCGGGGGTCGTTATTGTATCCAGCGCCACTGAACCGACTACGAGAATTGACATTGAAACCTCTACATTCTTTCCGGGGCGCTTATGCCCAGAACTTCAAGAAGACCCTTCAGCCCCTCCCGGCAGGCGAGGCAGAGAAGCATCCGCGCCCGGGTGAGTGAAGGATTGCCCTCGTCCATGACCTTGTGCTGCGTGTAGAACCCGTGAAATGCCGTTGCCAGCTCCGATGCCGTCTCGGTTATGCGGTGGGGCGAAAGGTCCGCAGCCGCTTCGGAGACCCTCACGGGGAGTGCCTCGAGCAGTCTGAGCAGGACCCGTTCCCTCGGTTCGCGAAGGAGGTCTGCGGCCTGCCCGGCGTCGGTGTCCCTGAAACGGTCGCCGGCAGCTCGAAGAATCCCCCCGATCCTGGCGAAGGCGTACTGAATGTAGAACACGGGGTTTTCCTCGGAATCCTTCCGTGCCACCGCCAGATCGAAATCCATATGGGCCTCGGCCCTTCGTGTGAGGAAAAGGAATCGCGTCACGTCGGGGCTTCCGACTTCATCAACCAGGTCCCGAAGGGTTACGAACTCCCCGGAACGGGTGGACATCCTTACCGTCTCACCACCCCTGGAGAGGGTGACGAACTGGTGAATGACCGTTCTAAGGGTGCGCCCGACCGTATCGGCTCCCAGAAGGGCCGATACGGCTGCCTCGACGTCTCTGCAGGTATCGATGTGATCGCTTCCGAAGACATCCACCAGAAGGTCGAAGCGCCTCGAGAACTTGTCGAGGTGGTAGGCGATGTCGGGCATCCGGTAGGTGTATCCCCCGCCTGCCCTGCGTACGACCCTGTCCTCCGGACGGCCCAGTGCCGTCAATTTCAGCCACAGCTTTCCGGAGCCGTCAGGGTCGTCGTACGTGAGGCCCGCCCTGTTCAGGCGATCGATCGCTTCCTCGACAGCGCCGGGGATGAGCTCGCTCTCGGCGAAATACCTGTCAAAGGATATGTCCAGAAGTTCGAGGTCGTTCCTGATCAGATCGAACGCGCGTCCCGTCGCTGCCTTCCTGAAGCGCTCACGGTCTTCCGGCCATGCGATTCCGGGTTCGCTCAGCAGAAGGTCACGGGCCCAGTCGAGGATGTAGGCGCCCTGATAACCGCCTTCGGGCACGGGCATGGCGCCCCCCCGGAGCTGGTCACACCGGGCGGCCAGGGACTCGGCCAGCCTGTCCATCTGTCTGCCGGCGTCGTTGAAATAGTATTCGCGTGAGACGGTCCAGCCCACGGCGGAAAGAAGGCGGCTGATGGCATCGCCCAGAACGGCCTGCCTGCAATGGCCCACAGTCAGGGGTCCGGTGGGGTTCGAACTTACGAACTCCACCAGCGCCCTGCCCCTCGGGCCACATTCGCCGAGGATCCCGGCGAGGCCCTCATTCGCCAGCCTGGCTGCCATTGAGGACAGGTAACCGTTGCTCAGGGTGATATTGACGAAACCTGGTCCGTCGACGGTCACACCTTCCACAAACGACAGACCAGAAAGCCCGTCGGCCATTGCCGACGCAATCCGCCGGGGTGGGAGCTTCAGTTCCCTGGCGAGCCCCATGGCCGAACTCGAGGCAATGTCGCCGTATCCCCTCTCGCCCGACTCGACTGCGGCAACCGAACGAAGCTGTTCCTCGGAGCATGCGAACTCCCGGCGCAGGGCCAGGCGCATCCCCTCCGCTATCCTACTCCTGGTTGAGAACGGGGAACTCATCTCCCGCCCCTGTCTCGCCGTCCCGGTATTCTTCGTACGGCGCATCGCTCCACAGGGTTTCCAGGGAGTAATAGGCCCTGGTCTCGGGCAGGAAGATGTGCACCACGAGATCCACGAAATCCAGAAGGATCCAGCTTCCCTCGTCGTAACCTTCGCAGTGGTGCATCTTTCTCCCCAGTTTTCGCATCTCCCTTTCCACGTGGTCCGCGACGGCTCTGGTCTGTATTCTGGTGTCGGCAGTGGCCAGCACGAAAACATCCATCGTGAGAGGGAACTCGGACATGTCCATCGCCCTCACTCCGTGACCGTGGCGCTGATGAATCGCCTCGACCACCGTGCCGAGGATGTCAGGGGTTTCGTTGATCTCCGTCAATCGTTCCTCCCGTCTCAATTTGGGGTAACGGGCATGAATGTCCTTGTGGCAAGGTCACGCCCGAGATACACGGTAACATCAACTTCAGGTGCTCCCTGAAAGGGGATGCACCAGACAATGCTGCTGTCGGGAACACCCAGCCGTTCCGCAACCGCGGCTGCCGCCGCAGGCCCGGGAACGTGTGAGACTATCACGGTCTCGATATAGTCGGATCTGTCAGCGTCCTGTGCGCTGGATGGGGTGATGAAGAAAACGGGACCGCTCCTCCCCTCCAGATGCCGCTGGACCTCGCGCCCCTTCCCGTTGATGCTGGTGCCGTTGTAGACCATCACCCTTACCGTGTCGGGGGAGGGGCCATCGTACAAGGGCTGCGGTATCCCGGTTGCGGGCCCGGTTGGCGGGTGCGCAGCCGGGCTGTAGACCAGCGCCAGCGTTATGGCACACCCCGACAGGATGCCAAGGACCACCTGCCATACCCTCCCGGTGTTGTTCCTGGCCGTTCTTCTGCGTCGGGCTGCGGTCACGGACTGCTCCGAAAGCCGGGTGAAAGATCTTCCCAGGCCTGCTCCAGTGACTGTGACAGGACCCGTACCCCCCCGACCGAGCTCATGAAACTGGTGTCGCCGTTCCATCGTGGAAGGACGTGAAGATGGAGGTGTCCGGGAATTCCTGCGCCAGCTGCGCTTCCAAGGTTCCATCCGCCGTTGATGCCCTGGCATTTCATGGTTGCCCGCAGGACGCCCTCGGCTTTTCTTACCAGATCGAGCATCTCGGCGGTCTCCTCCGCCGAAGACGACGTGAAGTCGGGTACGTGACGGAAGGGAACTATCATCATGTGGCCGTTTATGTAGGGATAACGGTTCAGAACGACGAGACAGCGTTCGCCCCGGACAAGCACAAGGTTGTCACGATCCCTCTCCGGAGGATCCCCTGCGATTCCACAGAAAACGCATCCCGTTCTTTGCTGTGAACTTACATAACCATAGCGCCAGGGGGCCCACAGGTTTTTCAAGCGCCGCTCCTCACTGAACCCTCGGTCAGCTCGCAGTCGATCGAAGCGTTCTCGACAACGCAGAAATCAAGAAGCCGCGCGGTCGAGGCCAGAAAAGAGGCCCCCGAAACCCTGCAGCACCTTCCTATGAAGGCTCCGGGCTCTATGACAGCGCTGTCCTCGATCCAAACGCCGTCGGGGTCGGGAATGGCAACTCCGGACAGAAGCAGTTCATCAACGACCCTTTTCTTCATGGCCCTTGTGCACTCTGCCAGGTGAAGGGGGTCATTCACGCCGCGAACCTCGAGCCAGTCCGGGGATGCCACGGCGGATACCCTTCGCCCGCCTGCAAGCGCCACTTCAACGGCATCCGTGAGGTAGTACTCACCCTGGGTGTTCCCGTTCCCTATCCCTGAAAGCAGGGTGGCAAGGCATGTCGCATCGAAGACCATGATGCCGGTGTTGATCTCGTTGCACGAAAGCTCTTCCGGTGTTGCGTCCCGGTGTTCGACGATCTTCCTGACCGAGCCGTCCACATCCCTGATTACCCTTCCGTAACCGGAGGGATCGGGGGGAACCGCAGTGAGTACCGACATTGCCGCTCCGGCTGAACGGCGACATTCAACAAGTTCCCTGATGGTCTCGACCCTGAGAAGCGGGACGTCTCCAAGAAGTACAAGAACCTCCGTTGCCTGCCCGATCAGGGGCAAGGCGCACTGAAGAGCGTGGGCAGTGCCGAGCTGAGGTTCCTGAATGACCCATGAGACACCGGAATCATCAAGCAAGGGCGTAACGAGTTCCCTGCCGAAGCCCACGACAGCGGTGATCCCCTCGCAACCTGCCCTTGCCGCGGTTTCAGCGACCCTGAGTATCATCGGTTTTCCCAGAACGGGGTGAATCACCTTCGGCAGAGATGACTTCATTCGTGTTCCCTTGCCGGCGGCCAGTATGACGGCATGGATCATTCAGATCACCACCGGCGAAAGGTTGTCACCGTCGGCCACAACCACCACGGGAACGGGGGGATCCTCCCTGCCTGTGTCGACAAGCACGTACTGGAGGATTATCACAAGATCGCCCGGCGCGCAGAGCCTTGCAGCGGCTCCGTTTATGCAGATAACCCCGCTTCCGGCAAGGCCCTCCACCACATAGGTTTCAAACCTGGCTCCGGTGTTCACACAGGCGACAAGCACACGTTCCCCGGGCATGATACCTGAAAGTGAAAGCAGGTCGCTGTCGATTGTTATCGATCCCACATAATTGAGGTTGGCTTCGGTTACCTTCATCCGGTGGAGCTTGGCTCCCAGAAAAGTTCTCAGCATCCTGTCCTCCGTGAAGCATGAGGGGGTTCCAGGGAGATGTTGTCGATGAGCCTCGTGGAACCGGCATGGACAGCCGTGAGAAGCCTCACCGTCTTGTGCAGGCTGTCCGCCGGTTCCAGGGAACCGGGGTCGACCGCCTCTAAATAGGAAAGCGAAAGCAGTGGCGCCCGGGAGAGAACGTTCATGAACACACCTTTCAGCGCAGCCAGATCCGTCTCACCCTCCCCCGCCGCACCGGATACCGCCTTGAGCCCCCGGTATATATATGCTGCCTGCACTCTCTCTTCCGTTGAAAGGTAGGCGTTCCTGCTGCTCATGGCAAGACCGTCAGCCTCCCTGACGATGGGGCACTGCACGATCCCGGGTTTCAGCCTCAGGTCGCTCACCATTCTGCGAATGACGGCAAGCTGCTGGAAATCCTTCTCCCCGAATACTGCCACATCGGGTCCGATGATGTTGAACAGAGCACAGCAGACCGTGGTGACTCCCCGGAAGTGGCCCGGACGGGACGCCCCGCAAAGCCCGGCCGTGAGCCCCGTGACCTCCACGAAGGTGGAGAAACCTTCAGGATAGACGGCTTCAGGTGAGGGTGTGAAAACAAGGTCTGCCCCCTCACGTTCGAGAAGACCGCAATCGGCGTCGAGCATCCGGGGGTATCTGCCAAGGTCTTCCCCGGGGCCGAACTGGGAAGGATTCACGAAGATCGAGACCACGACCTTCCCGCATCTTGCCCTTGCCTCTCTGACCAGGCTGAGGTGGCCTTCGTGCAGCGCCCCCATCGTTGGAACGAAACCGATGCTGATGCCGCCGGAACTCCATTCACGAGTGATGGCAGAGGCTTCTCGCTCAAGACTGACAACCCTCATTGCAGGAACCTTTCGAATACCGGTGAAAAACTTGAAAGCCCTCCCCGGTGATTCCCGATCGACTCGATCAGGGCCGACAGAGCCCGGGGCTCGTCAAGAGGCCTTTCAGCGCTCACCACAAGGGTCGGGAAATGCCTTTCCCTCAGGAAGAAGCTGTTGTACGAATCAACAAGCCTCTCGATCCAGCTTCTGCTGACATCCTTCTCAAAAGGCCTTCCGTGCCTGAAGAGCCTCTCCGTCAGAAAGCCCGGTGAAGCCTGCAGATAGATCGCAAGGTCGGGATCTGCTGCAGAAGGCGCCAGCGCGCCGGAGAGTTTCGCGTAAAGCCCCTGTTCCCTGTCTGAGAGGGTAGCCCTTGCGAAGATGCCGTCCCTGTGGAAGCAGAAGTCACTGACTGTCAGCCCGTGGAACAGGTCGGCTCTCCCCAGCTCACCAAGGCGTTCATACCTTTGCAGAAGGAAAGATATCTGGGTCTGGAAGGCCCACTTTCCCATATCACGGTGGAAAAGGGGAAGGAACGGGTTTTCCTCGGGTTTTTCGAGAACGAGCCGTCCGTTCAGCCTTCCGGCCAGAAGCCTGGCAAGAGATGTCTTTCCTGCTCCGGGAGGACCCTCGATAACCAGGGTTGACGGAAGCCGCAGATCAGTCAAAACTGAATCCTTCACACAGTGTAATATGTGATTCATCAGGGGTTTGTGCCAGCAATTCCCCCGCAGTTCGCGAAAAGCCGGGAACCGGGTCCACAAAGACCTCGCCGAGGGGAACGAGAACGAAGCGCCTGAGGTGCATCCTGGGGTGGGGAAGGACCAGTTCTGCGCTGGTCGAGCCACCCTCGATGAACAGGATGTCCGCGTCGATGGAGCGGGAAGCCCCCAGTTTGTGGACCGGCGCGCCGCAAAGTGACTCAATCTCGCGGCACAGAACGAGAAGCCCGTGGTCTGACCCTGACCATTCCCCCACAGCCACGAAGTTCATGAAGTCGCCTCCGGCGACCTCCCCCCACCGAGGGGTCTGGTAAACTCGGGAAAACCTGACGTTCGTCACACCGGAAGCTTTTAACAGGAAGGTGGCGGCTCTCCTGAAGCAGGCCGGAGTATCCGGCGTGTTGCCTCCGAAACCCAGGCCGAACACCCTAGTCAGCAATTGTGTACACCGCACACTCCAGAGCCGGGTTCACCGGGGGGAAGGGTTTTCTCACCGTGACCCTCCACTCTCCGGGCCAGCGGGTCTTAAGCGCCCGGAGAAGCCTTTCGGCGAGCTGTTCGATGAAGTCGAAGCTCTCTCCGGAAACGGAGTCCAGCAGTGAACAGACTTCGCGGTAGTCTACGACAGACATCGGACATACGTTTCCCGAGTGGGAAACATCAACACCGACCCGCCTTGGAAAAAGCTTCTCGCAGGGAAGCACACCAAGGAACACGTTCAGGGAAACGTCCCTCAGTTCAAGGGTTCCCTTCACTCTTTGTCCTGCTCTTTTCTCAGCCATTGCAGAAGCCGGTTGCGGTACAGCTCCATTTCCTCGAGCCTTCCGACCGCCTGATGGATCCTGGCCTCGGGTACGGTCAGGGCGAACCTGATGAAGCCCTCTCCCCATGAGCCGAAACCGCTTCCGGGTGTTACCATGATGCCCGCGCGGTTCACAAGCTTGCCCGCGAATGCCATTGAATCGGCCCCCCTGGGCAGCCTGACCCAAAGGTAGAAGGTGCCGGGTGAATCGAATACCTCCCAGCCAAGCCTGTTCAGACCGGTTCGAAGCGTTTCCCTCCGACTGCGGTAAACCGACAGCAGTTCACCGAGATGGTCGGCAGGAAGTGACATTGCAGCCGCGCCGGCCGCCTGCAATGCGGTGAATACACCCGAATCGATGTTTTCCTTGGCGCCCATGAAGGTCTCGACAAGCCTCCTCGATCCGGCCACGAAGCCAACCCGCCATCCCGTCATGTTGAAGGTCTTGGATAGGCTGTGAAACTCGAGCACAACATCCTGAGCTCCGGGAACCTGAAGGAAAGAGAGGGGTTTTACGCCGTCGAAACGAACATGGCTGTAAGAGTTGTCGCTTGCGAGAAGGATGTTGTGCTCCCTGCTGAAATCCACGAAGTGCTGCATCTGTTCGATGGACAGCACCGCCCCCGTGGGATTGTTGGGGTAGTTCAGAAAAAGCACCTTGGCCTGCCTGAGCACTTCGGGGGGGATCCTGTCAAGTGCGGGAACAAAGCCCTTGTCCCAAAGCAGGGGAACATCAAAGGGAATTGCGTCGGCAAGGATTGCGGAAGCCCTGTATACTGGATAGCCGGGGTTGGGGACCAGAACGATGTCCCCCCGGTTGCAGAACACCATGGGAACGTGTGCCAGACCTTCCTTGGAACCGATCAGTGTGGCGATGGATTCAACCCCCGAAAGGCCGAAATCCCTTTTCAGGAATGACTTTGCGGCATCAATGAAGAAACCGCTTCCCCTGTTCCGCGGATACCTGTGGAAAGACGGTTCAAGCAGTGCTTTACGGCCTGCCTCGACAACCGCAGCGGGTGTCGGGAGGTCGGGGTCGCCAATTCCGAAATCAATTATGTCAAGCCCCCTCTTGACAGCGGCAGCCCTCTTTCTGTCAAGTTCGGCGAAGAGGTAGGGGGGAAGCTTGCTAAGCCTTTCCGAAGCGCTTATCAGGGCCCTTTTCTCCAAGGCTTCTCCTTTCATCCGGCAACCCGTAATATACTCGGGGCGGATATCCCGTGAACTCCCCGAAGGGCGGCATGATTCTTCCATTCGACCCGGAAACCATGACTGTAAGGTGTGCCATCGGCATCCTCCTGGACCTTTGCCTGCTGCCCGAAAGCCTTCGCGGAGACGACGACACGGTTGACCAGAGAACACGGCTTTCCGTCCACAATCAGGCTCAGAAGCGAATTGCGGGCTCGACTGGGGGCCTTACCGAGGTGCGGACCGAACTTCGGACCACTTCAGGAGGCATCCGCTTCCACCTTTCGGGCAGGGCGGATGTGGCTGCCTCGGGCGGTGTCTGGGAGATCAAGACCTGCTCGCCCCTCAGGGAAACACCCGCCAGAAGCCACAGACTGCAGCTCTTCTTCTACATGAGGGCTCTCAAGGCAGCATCAGGCCACCTTCTCTACATTGACCCCGACTCAATGGAGGAAAGGTTGCTGGAACAGGACTACAGGGACCTCAACCGTCTCTGGAGGGTTTTCATCAGGGAGGCCGCGGAACTGGTGAAAAACGAGTGGCTTCACCACCGGACGCTGAAGGCATCCCTTGATACTTTCGGTTTTCCCTTTCCCAGGTGGCGCCCCGGGCAGGAGGAACTCGCCGTCTCCACTGCAAAGGCGGTTGAATCTTCGGGAGAGACCATGATCCAGGCCCCTACCGGAACCGGAAAGACAGCCGCTCTCCTTTTCGGCGCAATGCCGCCGGCGGTCCGGTCATGGAACACGGTGTTCTTCCTGACGGCGAAGAATACTCAGAAGAGGCTTGCGCTGGATACTGGGGTCAGGTTTCGTGATGGAGGGCTGCCCCTGCGTGTCGTGACACTGTCCTCACGGCAGGACACGTGCCCGATCGAGACCGATCGCTGTTCTCCCGAAGCTTGCCCGTTGGCGGAGGTCTTCGAGGAAAGGGTTCGAAAGGCGGGACTTCTCGATTCGCTCCTCGCGCTTGGCGCGGTTGACACCGCAAGGATAGTGGAGGAATCCGTCAGGGCAGGGGTATGTCCCTTCGAGACGGCTCTTTGCCTGGCTCAACGCTGCGATCTGGTGATCTGCGACTACAACCACGTGTTCGATCCTTCAGCGAGTCTCAAGAGGTTTTTCGCCGAAGAGGAGACAGCTGCACGCATCGACCTTCTCGTTGATGAGGCTGGAAACCTGCCGGACCGGGTTATGAAGATCTGGTCTCCGGAAATCAGGGATTCATGGCTGAGGGCAACGGCATCTTACGCCCGAAGGACAGGGAACCGCAGGCTCACCACGCTCATTCGACCCTGGAAGAAGCTTCTGAAGGCTGCAAAAGCCTTTCTGCCCGATGACGCAACGGACGACGCGGCTCTGCCTTCAGACCTTTCTCCTCCGAAGGTTGACTCAGCACGATTTCGAAAGGTAATCGGCTCGGCTGCGGAACTGCCCCTGGAAACTCTTGAGCTTTCAAGGGCAGTGGCCCGGTTCTCCCTGGTGGCGGAAAGGCTCGACTCGAGGTTTCATCTTCTTGCCAGGTCGGAGAAGGGTGACACGGTCCTGCAGTGGTTCTGCTCGGACCCTTCCGACCTCACCAGAGAGGTGCACAGCCGATGCAGGTCCGTGACGGCCTTCAGTGCAACGTTGTCACCCGCAGACCATTTCAGGCCGCTCCTGGGACTCGCCGGTTCCGCCGGCTGGACCGAAACGGAATGGCCCTTTCCCAGGGAGAACCTGAAGGTGTGGATAGACTCGACGATCAATACCCGCTGGAAGGCACGCAAGACCGCCACGGTCCGGGTAGCGTCACGGGTGCGGGGTGCATGGAAAAAAACACCGGGGACATGGCTCGCCTGGTTTCCGTCTTTCAGCTGGATGGAGGATGTCGCCAGTCTCCTCGGTGAATGCGATCCCCTTGTACAACCAAGGGTTACAACCCCCGAAGAGAGGGAGGCGTTCCTCGGGATGGCATGCTCGGGCGGGAAGCTCATTCTTGCGGTGGCAGGCGGTGTGTTCTCGGAAGGTGTGGACTTGACCTTTCCCGATCTGAGGGGGGGATTCGTGGCCGGGCCGTCCCTGCCTTCGGTGAATACCAGACAGGAACTGGTGAGGGCAGTTCATGAACGGATCTTCGGAGACGGGTTCCTGCACGCCTACGTCATCCCAGGCATGAACCGTGTTATCCAGGCGGCGGGCAGGCTCGTCAGAAACCCCGATCAGAGGGCCGACCTTGTCCTTCTCGGGGAAAGGTTCGTGCAAAGCCCATATCTCGAACTGCTGCCGAAACACTGGCTCCCTGCCCGGGTCATCACACCCTACGGCATGAGAACAGAAAAAGGGGGAGGCCGAAACCTCCCCCAAAGAGCTCGATAGCCAGGGTTACTGGGTAACGGGCTGCTCGCCCTCGACGACCTCGGCACCCTCGACGGCCTCGACGGCCTCGACGGCCTCGGTACCCTCGACAACTTCGACGCTGTCTTCGGTGACGACTTCCTCGATGACCTCTTCGGTCACGACTTCCTCGACGACCTCGACGCTGTCTTCGGCCACAACGGTCTCATCGGTCTCGGTGGCGGGCTCATCGCAGCCAAGGCTGGCAAAGGCCATGAAAACGGCAAGAAGAGCGATTACAAGGTACTTCATTTCCCGGATCCTCCTGTAGCATACGCTGCCAAAGAATTGTCTGAATCTGAGATTTTCAGTTCAGAATTTTTTCACCCCGAACCATGACCCTTTCAGGGCCTCATGGGGTTGTAATATCAGCACGATCTTCGGGCGTTGTCAAGGGGGTGGCAATTCGGGAGTAATTACTAAAATGCACCTTCGCACAGCTGTATAAAACGCTTATTCCCCGGGCTTCCACCAGTTGCCTTCCTGTTGCGTCTGCCGGAGCGCCGGAGCCCGGGGCAATTGAAATACCGAATTCGAGTGACAGGGCTTCCAGTGATCGAAGGTACAAACCTCGCGCGACAATCGAAGCGGCGGCCACGACAGGGTCATCCTCGGCCCGGCAGCGCAGTGAGAGGGTATAGCCTTTCCCGGTGATCCATGGAGCAAGCCGTTCCCCGGCGCAGAACCGGTCCACTACCACCTGCTTTGCGCCCGTCCTTCCCAAAAGGTCGGTGATAACCTCTCCGTGGGCCATGGCCTGTATGTCGAGGCTGTTCTTTCCATTGCCTGCAAAATCCGAGAACAGCCTGTTGTATTCGGGAGGGGGTACAACCCTTGCCGACCAGAAGACCCCCTCCATCCTCCTGACCACATCCAGAAGTTCAAGCACCTTTCGGTTCGAAAGGGTCTTGGAGTCAGCCACACCCGCGGACGCAAGCCGCGCTGCTGCAGTGTCATCACATGCCACGCCTGCTGCCACGAGCGGGCCGAACCAGTCCCCCTTCCCCGCCTCATCGGTACCAATGCGCAGACCTGTGATCACCCCGGGGGCGGGTCTTCCCGACAAAAGGGCCGAAACCTCGGAGAGAAAATGCGAATCGCCGCCCGCAGGTACGTATGAGAAGCCCTTCTTTACAGACCAGTAGTAGTTCATCCTGCAGGTCTTCCCGCCTTTTTCCAATGTGGCCTGAATGCCGTTTGCGAGCTTCTTCTCCCCAACGGTAATGATACCCGCCCCGCCGAGAGTGAGTCCGGCCAGACGGGCACACTCGGACAGCCCTGAGCACCGGGTGCCAGTCATTCCCCCGCTACTCCTGCTCGAAGGGATTTTCGATTTCCAGCACGGTTCCCGGCGTGTAGGAATCGAGCAGGCAGGATATCTCTCCAATGATCATCGAAGCCGTCATGAGAACGGGCATGTGTCTGCTGTCGTCGGTGACCCAGATGAAGATCTCGCCCTCCTGCTTGAAAATGCCGTCACCCCGAAGCTCGGGTTTGAGAAGAAGGCAGTCGAAGGTGCCTGCGGGAGTTCTTATGGTGTTGCGCTCAAGCACGTTCACCCACAGAGGGTAGTTGTCGTTGTCAACGTGGACATCCATGCTGAACCTGTCTCCGAGTTCGAAGGACAGGGTTCTGGCATAGTAGAATGCTCCCAGTACATCCAGGGCATGAGGCGGGATTGGGTCCTCCATCTTCTCGGGGTCGGTCTCGCCGGGATATCTCGCGACGCCTTCTTCCTGGTAGAAAAGGGTTTCCTCGGAGCGGGAGTAGCTGCCCTCCCTTAGATCCTTGAAATACCTGAGTGTATGGAGCTGAACGACGTCGAGGTGCGAACGGTTCACGTCCCTCACGGTGAAGAAACCGTCGAATACCGGATTGCTCCGGGCTTCGGCGGTGATGCGGTACGCCAGCAGCCCGTTCACGTCTTCGGGACCCGTCACGGAAAGCGAGGCGGTGCCGGCCTTCATGATTCCGTACTGAACATTGAAGACAAGCCTTTCACCGGGACCCCATGACTCGTTCGGAACGTACCTGCGGGTGTAATCGCCCCATTCCCAGACCGTAGCCGCCTGAAGGCAGGAGAAGATGACCATGGAGCAGAGGATTAACTTCATATGTCCGCCTTTCGGATCTTGCTTCCGGGTGTGATACACCATGGTGAGAGGGCTTGTTCCCATTTCCTTCCCACGGATTCAATTGAAAACTCACGACAAACATATTCCCTGGCATTCGCACCCAGGTATTGGCCGACTTCAGGGTTTTCCGCGAGATGCCGCATCTGGGCGGCAAGCTGCACGTGATTGCCCGGGGAATGAAGAAGCCCCGTCAAGCCGTCACGGACGATGTCGCACAGGCCGTTCGTTGCCGCGGCCAGAAGCGGGAGGCCCGAACTCATCATCTCCAGCCCCGCACGGCTGACGACCTCGCTCCCAAGACTTGTCACCACTCCTATCGATGCCCTTGCGAGAAGTGTTCTGACATCCTGAAGCCGTCCCGTGAAAATGACCCTGTCCTTCACACCGTGCATGCTTGCGTATTCGGACAGTTCCTCGGAGGTCTGCTGATCGTTCTCACCGGCGATGACCGCCCGCCAGTCAGGGGGCATCAGGGTCATGGCCCTTATCAGGACCCTGTGGCCCTTGACAGGGCTGAGGCGCCCCAGCGATACCACAACCTTCTCCCCCGGAAAAGTTGAGGGGGTGAAAAAGGCGGTGTCTACCGGAAACGGAACGACCTCGACTGCTCCCTGCCGTTCACCCTGATAGCCCCTGGTGGCCATGAAGGGGGAGGGGAAGACGACAAGGGAGGTCCGCCTGTCTACAAACCTCCACAGGAAACCCCGTGAAGCCCTGCGCTGATCGTTGCGCACCCTGACAAGGGGAACTCCCGGCAAAAGAACGGCTGCGGCGGTCTGTCCCTCACCCCGGTGGACGCAGAGAATATCGGGGCGGTGCCGACGGGCCGACATCATGAAGCTCCAGACATTCCCGGGCACGACACACGGAACTCCTGATGCCCTGGCCATACCGGCGACAGGACCGGATGAGGGAACCTGAAGCAGCACGTCATGCCCGGTCCGGGAAAGGCACAGCGCCTGCATTGCCGCACCCTGGGCCGAGGCGTTCCACCAGCGGCAGTTGACCGTAACGATGACCTTCAAGGCTTGTCCTCCTTCAGAACCGTTTTATACTGCACCCCACGGGGGATGAAAACACCGGGAGGGTGAATGAAGGTTTCCCGAAGGCTCGAAGCGGTGCATATGCCGCCCATACACCCGATGATGAACCGAATCAGGGAAATGCGCATGACGGGTGAAACCGTGTACTCCATGGCTCAGGCTGTTCCATGGTACGGCCCTCCTGAAGAAGCCCTCTCATCATTGTCGGACAGATTGCACGATCCCGTGACCCACCTTTACAGCCCCGACCCCGGATTGGCCTCCACCAGGCTTGCACTTGCCCTCGACCTGCAACGACGCCGTGGCATCCCGATCGATTTCGAGACCGAACTGCATCTGACTTGCGGTGCAAGCCAGGCCTTCCTGGGGGCCCTGCTTTCAGTGGCGGACCAGGGCGACAGGGTGATAGTTCTCGAGCCCTATTACTTCGATCACATTTTCGCCCTTCAGTTCTCCGGCATCATTCCTGACCTGGTCCCGCTTCGAGAGACCACGGGCTGGGAGTTTCCGTGGGAGATGGTAAAAAGGCGCATCCCCGGCGCGAAGGCAATGGTTCTCGTCAATCCCGGGAATCCCACGGGCGCGGTACTCTGCCACGAACACCTGAAGCTGCTCACTGAAGAAACCGCAAGAGAGGGTTGCGCGCTCATAATAGACGAGACCTACGAGAGGTTCAACTTCACCGGAAGCACATGGCACCCATGGATGGATGAGAAAGCCGGCCACGTCCTCACGCTGGGAAGCTTCTCCAAGAGCTTCGGGATGCCGGGCTGGCGGCTCGGGTATCTTTTCGGGCCGGGCAGCATTCTTGAAGAAGCACTGAAGGTGCAGGACTCGGTTGTCATCTGCCCCCCCGCTCCGGCGCAGATCATTCTCGAAAAGTGTCTCGATCTGCCGGGTTTCGTTGAGGAGAAGGCATTGAAAGTCAGGGAAAGGCTCATCCTGTGCCGGAACGCTCTCGAGTCCGCTGAAGGGCTTCACTGGCGCGAGGCGGGGGGCGGTTTCTTCACCCTCGCCGCGTGTCCGGGTCTCGAAAGCTACGAGGCATCCGAGATCCTGCTGTCCAGGTATCGAATAGGGACAATTCCCGGGGGAGCCTTCGGCGAAGCGGGGGAAAACCATGTAAGGATCAGCTTCGGCTGCCTGCCCGACAGCTCTCTTCAAGACGCAATGGATGCTCTTGCTTCGGTCAGGTTGTGACTGCTGATGCAATAACCCAAAGAAAAGGAAGAATATGAAACAGGCTGTATCTGTCCTTGTCATTGCGGCGTTCTTCACTCCCCTTGGAGCTTCCGCGGTAACCGCAACACAGGCGGAAGAGGTGGTGCTTGAAAGGGTGGGGAGGGATGGTCACGGAAGCACCCACACCATCGCCTGCATGACCGGGCTTGTCAGCCCGGACCTTGACAGAACGGTGGCGTTCGTCTTCGAGCTTGATCCCGCTGGGTTCGTTGTGACAGGTGCCGATACCGACCTGCCACCGGTGGTTTGCTACAGCTATGACAATGGTTGCAGGGATGACGAACAGGGTCGAAACCCTCTTCTGGAGATGGTGCAAAAGGACATGGAGACAAGGCTCACCCATCTCACTCAGACTCCGGACCGGATCGTCATGCTCAATCACGCAATGTGGGAGGATTACGCATCGGGGGTGTGCACGGTCCTGTCCCCGGCACTTCTGGAACAGTGGCCCCCTGAAGGTTCCACCCCCACAGGGGGATGGCTGATGGAGAACTGGCACCAGAGCGCGCCTTACAACCAGTACTGCCCGATGGATCTGATCGCCGGGGCAAGGAGTGTCGCGGGCTGTCCCGCGGTTGCGATGGCAGCCATCGTGAACTTCCGCGAGAACACCAACGGAACAAGGTTCGACGACACCGACGATTACTATCACAACTACCACGAGTACTACTGGATCGACGACGACTTCGTGGCACACGACTTTCCGTCCTGGCCCGTTCTCAACGGCTACATGGAAACCATCGACAACCTGTACTCGACCCAGCAACCACTGACCCAGCAGGACAAGGCTGCCCTCGTGTACGCTTCGGGAGCCGCTTGCAGACAGGTCTACACCGCCTCGGTCTCCGGCACTTTCGGCGTGGGGCAGGCCTTCGACGCCTATCTGAGGTTCGGTTTCGCCGAATGCGAGCTTCTCGACGGCTCTTCCGACAGCCTCTACGAAAGGCTTTCCCAGAACATGATCGACGCCCTCCCGGCTCATCTTGCAATAGTGGACTCGGGTCCCACCTACGGTCACAATGTGGTGGTGGACGGTTACAACACAGATGACTTCTACCACATCAACTTCGGGTGGAACGGGCCATACAACGGGTGGTACCAGTTTCCCCTCACCGAAATGCCCTACGGCATGAACATCATCGAGGGAATCATCATCGATATCGGCGCTGACCCGCTATCCGCGGAAGGCGGCGCGATCCCCGGGGATATCCGGCCGGTCGCTCTGTCGGCCTGTATAAACCCTGCGGCAAGCCCTGTATTCATGGATCTGACGGCAACCCGTGAGTCCATGGTCACCGTGAGCGCCTACAGCGTTTCCGGGAGACTGCTCGATACTATTGCCTGCGGCAGTTTCGGCGCCGGAACCCACAGACTCGCCTGGAACACGGAAGACGTGCCTGCAGGGGTGTGCTTCATCGTGGCCGCGGGTCCATGGGGAACCGAATCGATGCGTGTGACGGTCCTTCGCTGAAAGGCACCGTGGGTAGTCCGGGAAAGGCTTTCTCACCGAGGCGGATCGCAGGAACGGCGTACCACCTTGCACGAAGGTACCTGTACTGGTACGTCTCTGCAACCCGCTTCGCGACGGAAAGGCTTTCCCGGTCACTGCCTCACACTGCCTGCGCCCATTCAAGCCCTCTTCTTCGCAACCTGCGAAACACCGACATGTGGATGCAGTACAACAAAATAACCAATCTGAGCATTGCGGTTCGAAAGCTCAACGGGCTTGTTGTCCGTCCGGGTAGGGTTTTCTCATTCTGGAGACAGATTGGAAAGCCGACGACAGCAAAGGGCTACCTCCAGGGAATGGTTCTCAGCAGCGGAAAGGTCATTCCGGGGGTTGGCGGAGGATTGTGCCAGCTTTCGAACCTGATCTACTGGATGACACTCCACACTCCTCTTACGGTCGTGGAAAGATGGCGGCACGGTTACGATGTCTTCCCCGACGCAGACAGAGAGCAGCCCTTCGGCAGCGGCGCCACCTGCGCCTATCCTGCGATAGACCTACAAGTTGGGAATGACACCGGATCGGCCTTTCAGCTTCTGCTTGAACTCACTGAAACGCATCTGTCTGGGCGGTGGGTCTCGGAATCGGCACCGGTGAACAGGTACCTGATCGTTGAGCGCGACCACTGCTTCCGTCTGGAATCATGGGGCGGCTACACCCGCAACAACAGGCTTTTCAGGCAGGTCTTCGATATCGGTACCGGAGAGCTTGCAGAAGAGACTCTGGTTGCCGAGAATCGCTCAATGATGATGTACAGCCCCCTGATCGAGGCTCCTGCGGAAGCCTGACAGGGCTGGAAAGGTTCATTGACAAGGCAGACTGCAATGCGCAGTGTTCCCGCCGTCGATCCATTCAGAAAACAGTCCGGGAGGAAAAGTGGAAAACATCATGGGGATCCTGCCGTTTCTCATCATAATGGGTCTGTACTCGGTTCTGTCGATGGTATTCGCGTTCGTACAACCGCCGGCTTTCCTGAACGGCCTCTTCAAGGTTCCGGGAATCTTCGTCTTCCTTCCCGATAACCTCGTCATCCCGGTGGGTCGTGTATTCATGGGCCTGCTCGGAATCGGGCTGATAGTGTTCCTGGTGATAAGGCTGTCGGGAATCCCTGGATAGGGCAGCCGGTTTCACCGTTCCGTACAGCTTCCGAAACCCCTTATCAGGGGCAGTGTCCGAAGCAGGGTTCCGTTCAGGTGAAAATGGCAGACACCACGGGCGCCGGCCCGGAGAGCGGCCTCGACCTGTGATGCCGCCTCATCGGATGACATTTCCAGCGTTCCGATGCCCGATCCAAGCCCGCATACGGTGAAGAAGCCTCCCGGAAGAAGGGAGAGCTGCCCCGACAGGGCTTCCTCGAGCTCTGGCGTGGTGCGGAAGTAATCCATCAGGTAGATCCCGTCCACGATGCCCCGCCGGCTCCAATCGACCCAGTCCTGTCCGCAGCCCAGGGCATCCTGGTAGTCCGGGAGAACTGCAGTGGATACTTTAACCCCACTTGCGCGAACGATTTCCGAAAGAAAGGCTATCGACTGCGTGATGCGTCCAATCCTCCAGTCCGCAAAAAGGTCGCCCAGAGGGCCCAGCGGGGCGGCGTCTTCCGGCCAGTCCCCCACGGTCAGTCCGGTCTGTTCCTGAAATGCCGCCCGGCAGCGGTCACAGTAACAGGTGCTTCCGTTCGGGAACCTTGCGTAGTCGAAATGCACCCCGTCCAGGGAGAACCGTTCAAGCATCTCGACTATGAGAGCGGCCTCCAGCTCAAGGTTTGACGGATTGCTGGGGCAAAGCCATGGCAGAGTGTCTCCCTCCAGATTGACCTGAAGCCTCCCCGCTTCCGCGAGGCTGTCGAGGAGTGAGCTGTCTGCGTTGGTCGATTTCCAGAGGACGACCCATGCATGAACCTCGATGCCCCTCGTCCCGCATTCGGTCAGAATGCCCTCGACCCATTCGGGATCAGCGGGAAAACGGGGTGAATCCGGTACGATGGCTGAAGGGTATGCGGGAGTGACTCCATAGAGGAAACAAGGAAGGACATGGTCCACACCCGATGCCTGAAGCACTTGGGCGGCTGCTTCCCAGTCACCGGGGTATCCCTTGGCCACCCATACCCCGTGAACGGGCTGGCTGCAGAACAGGGATGCAAGGATCAGCGGGATCATCCGTCTCCCTCCGTACAAATACATTTTTCTGATGCCGGGCACTCTCCGGTCATCCCTGTCAGCCGAAGCCTCATGTCTGCCAGGGCCGATTCCCTGCCCGGGTGATCGGCGCTGAGGTCAACCGGCTTCAGGATGGACTCACCCATCAGCTGGAGCAGCGCGGCTGCGCAGTGGTACCTGCAAAGGTAGTCCGGGTTGCCGGCAAGGGTTCTGAACAGAATCCATCCCGCTTCATCAACCGTGGACTTCGATGCGATCACATACCAGATGACGTAGTAGTTGCCGAACCTGCCTTCGCTTACTTCAGCAAGAAGTTCAGCCGCCGTTCTGGCTTCCATCCGTTTTCGTTCCTCATCGGCGGCTTTTTCCCACCTGTCCTGCCAGGTCTCAGTCACATGATCCACGGTTCCACCGGCTGCTCTGGTCTCGCAAAAGCCTTCGGTACATACTTTTTGCTTCCTTGAAAAACACATTGAACCTTCCGTCGATGAAATCGGGAAAGCTGTGATCCGGTCCGCAGAACTCCCCGAAACGGTACCTGAGGCAGGTGTGCGCCCAAACCCCCTCTCCCATGTAGACCTTGTCGGGAGCCGGTTTGAAGCTGGCAAGCACCAGCTTTCCGTGATCAAGGTAACCGGGGTCGAGGTTGACGGTTCTCCCCGAAGATATCGACATGGTCTCTTCTGTTTCAAAGCAGAAAAGCTTCCATCGGGGAAGCTCTGACGGGTCCCGAAGACCGGAGAAACACAGCCAGGTCCTCTCAAGGCCGGTTCCCATCTCGGCCTGGTAGTAGGTGCTCATGTCAAACGGAAATGGTCTGCTGCGAAGGATCGTCTCTCCGAAATACCCCCGCAGTTCAGGCAGAACCCCGGTCAGCAGATCGGGCGAACCGCAGATGACGCTGACCACCGGAAGCACTGGCAGAATCCTTTCAGGACCCGACACGTCCCCTTCTTTCCACCTGGAGACGGGTCAGTTCACTCCAGGCCTCACCTGCGAGCCTTGCGCTCAGACCGAAGGCTTCCGCGACCGATGTGCCGTAATCCGCTGCCAGCTTCCTGTTCTCGCTCTCGCTCTCCCCCGCGATCCGCAGGTTTCCGTTGTGGGCGCTGAGCCTCCGGTCAGGCAGGGAGAGGTTGATGTGCAGGCTGTTCAATCCAGTGGCGTTGAAGGAATCCTGCCAAAAAGATATGAACTCGTTCCTGGAGAGGTCTCGCGACTCGAGGTGATACCGCCACTTGGGCTTTCCGCCGTTCTCTTCGCTGTGGAGGTCCCAGCCGTCACCCCTGGGTGTCCAGACCAGCCTTCTTCCGGGAAGGTCGAGAACTCCTCCGTCCCCCCGTAATTGCACCGGCAGGGGAACCACAAAACCCGGGTCAAGCAGGAACGTCCCCTCCGCACCCTCGACAAGGAGAGCGCAATGGATGTTCCTGCCATGGCGCATGTGCCCTGTCAGGGGTCTCGCTCTCCAGCCGCATTCGGCAAGCACTGTACCAAGGGCTTCCGTGAGGGAGTAGCAGGTTCCGCCGGTGCCGTCCCGTGCAAATCCGCCAAAGACCTCGCCGGGCATTCTTAGCCGCTCCTCGCCCCGGGCCTTCAAAAGGAATTTAGTCAGGTTCTCCCAGGGGATCCTGCTGAATGCAGCGGCAACATCGAAAAGCCGGTCGATCCCTTTCTCGGGGTTCAATCCGAAATGATCGAAGAATATTTCAGCGGGCCGTTCCATGAACCAATCATACATGCTGTTGGGCGTGCCGGGGTCTGGCTGGTTCTCGGTTCAGAACAAATACAGAGTCTGCTTTTCAAGATGTTAGCAGTATTGCATTTGAAACAGCAAACTTAGTTTTCTAAGTCCGTCCCCTATATTTCCGTCATGGAAAAAAGGTACAGGGACCTCAACGGATACCTCAGGGAAACTTTCGGTGAGAAGGTGTACAAGGTCGGGCTGGTCGGGGGGTTTACGTGCCCGAACAGGGACGGGGCACTGGGCACCGGCGGATGCAGCTTCTGCAACCCGGACAGCTCAAGACCCCTGAACCACCGTCCTGGAATGGGCATCACGGGCCAGCTCGAAGCGGGGACCGCCTACATTCGCACTCGGCACGGGGCCGGCTCATTTCTGGCCTATTTCCAGGACTGCACCACCACATACGGGCCACCCGGGACCCTCGAGGCCCTCTACCGCGAAGCCCTGGCATTCCCGGGCATCGTGGGGCTCTGCCTCTGTACAAGGCCCGACAGCCTTTGCCGGCCCGTGCTGGACCTCCTCGAGGAACTGTCAACGGAGCACTTCCTCTGGGTGGAGCTGGGCCTGCAGAGTGGAAGCGACGAAACCCTGGGCAGGATGAACAGGCGCCACACCGCGGCCGCCACACTGAGGGCATTCAGGGAACTCCACCGCCGGGGCATCAGAACAGCTGCCCACGTCATCCTGGGCTATCCCGGAGAAACCTGGGAGCAAGCCATGGGAACCGCCGGACTGGTGAACGAAACATGGACGGCGGGGGTAAAGATACAGAACCTGCACGTAGTGAGGGACACTCCCCTCGAGAAGAGCTTTCTGGCCGGGGAGTTCACACCCTTCCCGATCGGGGAGTACGCCTCGCTGGCCGTCGATTTTCTGGAAAGGATAAACCCTGAAACCGTCATACTGCGTCTCACCGGTGAAGCCCCGGCCCACCTGACAGTGGCGCCGGCGTGGAGCGTGAACAAGATGGCGGTCCTTGGGGCCGTGAGGACTGAACTGGCCAGGAGGGACACCTTCCAGGGCCGGCTCTTCGGGGATGGGGGAAAACTGCCATGAAACGACCTGTTCTCCTTATCGTTCTGATTTCCGGCCTCTCTTCGGTGGTTTCGGGTTTCAACGGTTCGGTGGAGACGATCGGGGAGATCCGCGTCGTGAACCTGTGGGGAACCTGGGAGGAGATGGGGTACGCCCACGGGCGTCTCCTCGGGCCCGACATCAAGGAAGTCTTCGAGGGCTACTTCCTCGAGCTTGCGGGAGGCACTGCAAATGTGAACCTCCTGCGAGCCTACTTCCCACAGTACTTCACCGTGCCGGCTGAATTCACGGATTACGCCGAAGGCATTCTAACCGGCATGGCCGACACCGTATCCCTCTGGTCAGGAGTCTACGGGCGGAACCTCGATGTTCTGGACCTTTACATCTCCAGTTCGGTACCCGACCTGTCGGCTGTGGTCGACCTCCCCCACCTTTACTGCTCCAGTGTCAGCGCCTGGGGCGATGCCACGGCCGGGGATCCCGTACTTCTCGGCACTCCGGCGACCTCAAGGAACCTGGATTTCTTCGTGGACAGCCAGTCCGGGATACTGGACATGAGCATTCTGGTGACGCACGACCCCGATGACGGCCAGGAATGGATATCGGTGACCTTCCCGGGGTACATGGGAACACTGTCCGGCATGAACGAAACGGGCCTGACCGCCACCCTCAACATGGGCAACCATCAGGGAACCTTCCAGACGGCGACGCCCTTCGTCCCGATATGCATGGCCCTTGCGCTGGGCCTGTCCAGGCAGGACTTCGACGGAAGCGGAACGTGTGACATTCAGGACATGACCTCCGCCGCAACCCAGTGGAACAGGGCCAACTCCTACGACATACACATCGTTTCACCCGAAGCCCTCGGCACGGGCGACGGCCCGGGAGTGGTGGCCGAGGTAAACAACCAGAATGGAACGGCGCTGCGCCAAAGTTCTGATGAACCCGCCATCGCCCCGGACCGGATGATCCTCACCAACCATCACCGTGTGCTCTACCCCCCGATAACCTGCTACCGGTACTCATGGCTCATGGATTCCCTGACGGCGAATCCCGACGTCACCCTGGACAGGCTCTGGAACTTCATGGGAGCGGTTGGTTTCCCGCCTGCTCCGGGTTCGGGCGGCACTCTGCACACCATGATCCTGCAACCGCAGCAGCGCAGGATCGGGCTCGCGTTCGCCTCTCCCGGAACGGCGCCCTACGAAAGGGAACCTCAGTGGATCCAATGGAGCGACCTCTTCCCCAACCACGGCCAGCAGTCGGCTCCGGATGATCCTGAACATCCCGTTATCAGGGTGTACCCCAACCCTGCGTCTTCTGTCATCCATGTGATCGCCGCGACCGTCCTGAAAACCCCGCCGTTGCTCTACGACATGGCGGGACGGCGGGCAGGCGTTCGGTTCACCGGAACGAACGGAGTCTTCAGTGCCGATGTTTCGGGGCTTGCGACAGGTCTTTACATTGTTGTTCCGGAACCTGGGCTGCCGGGAAGCGCTTTTCTGGTGCTGAGATGACGAAAGTCCTGCCCGGGGGTCAGTCAACCCTCCTGTAAAGGCTTCCCTTCGCCCCGCAGACAGGGCAGGTTTCGGGGGCTTCCTTGCCGGCGGTATGCCCGCACACGGGACAGACGAAGTAGGCGTACTGCTCGGCGCCCTTGTCGTCCATCGTTTCGAGAAGGCCCTTGTAGAGGTTGGCGTGTATCTTTTCCACGGCGTTGGCGAACTCGAAGGATCGCAGGGCCTGCTTGTCACCCTCGGCCCGGGCAATGTCTATCATCTCCGGGTACATGTGCCTGAACTCGTGGGTTTCGCCGGCGATGGCCTCCTCAAGATTCTCCCGGGTGCCGTGAACTCCGCCCATGGCCCGGAGGTGGGCAAGGGCGTGAACGGTTTCGGCCTCGGCGGCGGCCCTGAACAGCCTTGCCACCTGAGGAAAGCCTTCCTTGTCAGCCTTCTCGGCAAAGGCAAGGTATTTCCTGTTCGCCTGGGATTCCCCGGCAAAAGCCTCGAGCAGGCGATCCAACGTCTCGCTCATCGCGTCCTCCTGTGCTTGACAGAGCAAAATGCGGAACTTGTCCGCAGGGAACAGGGCAATTATGCACCATTCAGCGCCCCCGGGGACCCCCCGGGCATTTATGGGGGAGTTCCCGCGGGATCGGGGTAGAACACCACGATCCACAGCCGCCCCGTGTCACGATCGAGAGAACACTGCCAGGCGTTGCTTTCCCCTCTCCCCTCAAGGCTGACCAGACCGGCATCTTCAGGTATCGTGCAATTCTGAGGTCCAAGGCTTTCCACCCATGGGTCAATGGAGAAAGTGGTGTCCGAGAAGGCGTTCTCACTGATGAACCCCTCTACGCGTCCTGGCGGTATCCTCAGGTGCGCGACCGAGAAAGACTCGCCGTTGTCGAAGACTTCCACATCCATGCAGCCCGGTGGAAAGACAAGGCCGGTAGCGCGTGATATGAACCCAAGCCCGGCCGTTCTCGCTATGTCCCTGCAAAGGAGCACTGACGCAACTAGAACCGCCCCCGCAAGGGCAAGTGTGAAAACGACCGTTCTTCTGTTCAAAAGTCCCTCCCGGGGGCTTCTTCGGCTTCCGGAAGGGTTTCCGGACGCACTGGCCAAAGATATGGCCGCCATCAAGGGTTCACTCCAAGACGTTCCAGAAGCGAACAGAGAGCCGGATAGTGGCTTCCCTTCCAGTATACCGCCCCACACTGGCAGCAACGCCTGAACTCACTGTAGTGCGTCCGTGTGAGGGGCTGGAGCAGATGGGTTATCTCCCCCTTTTCAACGCACGAAAGAAACCCCGAACAGGCGGGACACCGGCTGAACGGTCTCACTGAACCGGCGAGGCCGAAACGGTCGAGAACCTGCCTGGCCTGTTCCTCGGGGTTTCGGCTTCGTATCAGGCAGCCGTGAACCACGCTTTTTCTCATCAGAAGCATGCGGTCGCAGGTCAGAAGGATCCGTGACTCAACGGAAGAGATGTCTGCGAGAATTCCGTCATCAACGTCGCCCGGGAACAGGGCATCAAAACCCAGAAGTCTGAGGAGCACGGCGAGTTTGCCAAGGTGCACGTCCAGAACGAAACGGCCTGTGTCGCTCAATCCGGGTCTGAGCGGTTGCGGCGGTCCCGGTCTGAAACCGGTGAAGGCTGGAAACACGCTCACCCTGTCGCCGTGACAGGCAGTCGCTTCGAACCCGACAGGCTCTCCGTTACGCATGAGCAGCGCGATCTCGGTATGGGGGATCCCGGCTGACTCCACGAGGTGCTTCACATTGCTTCCGCCCGTCATGGGGTACCTGAACTCGCAGAAACGCCATTCAGCAGGGAGAAGTTCGTTCAGCTCGGCATACACCCGCATGAGGATGAAGGGCGGTGCTTCGGCTTTCCCGGAAGCGCACCCTGTCATGGTTCAGATTCAAGGGAAAGTCCCCTTGCCGTTTCGGTGGCGATCCGGTGGAAAGCCCCTTCAGGTCCATCCAGCATGGCTTCCCAGAGACCCCGCCACTGTCGGGCTGTTTCGGGATTCACCACCGCCTGTGCGCTTGAATCGCCCCTTTCCATCCAGACCGGCAACCCGGCCGTACCCGGCTGCATGGTTCCGCCGTTTACATAGAAGCCATCCAGAGCCAGATCGAAGAAGCTGTAAGCCCGGGAACCAGGCTCACTCCTGAAAAGGAGCAGCTCAACGTTCACGCCGATGTTGTCAGATTCCCCCATTGGCAGAACGGTTATTGCCGGAGCGGCCCTTTCGATGTAAAACGCCCTGCGGGCATCAAGCCCGAGTGTGAAAGCGTCTGTGCGAAGGTCTTCGATCTGCCTTGAGAAGTCGGAAGAAAAGGCCAGGTCAAGGGCTTCCTGAAAAAGCCCTTCGAGGCTGTCCGAATCCAGAAAGCCCGGAACGGAAAGCCGGGCGTTCAGTGAATCGATCCTGACCCAGAGCTGCGAATCGGGCACGAAAACGCCCTCCCCCGTTGAAAGCGCGGACAACGTACACACAAGGATCACTAAAGACATCGATGACCTCCCGCAACTACATCAGACGGCTGTCGTACGCCCAGTTCATAAGGGCCTGCCTCTGTCTTGGCCGGCAAAGTGCGTCACCCTGGTCGCAGTGTTTCCGGATCTGTGCGATATGCCTTTTCATCGCTTTCCAGCGTTTGATCTGACGCAGGTCGTCGTCGCACCTTCTCCCCATGAAATACCGGCAGTACCACTGAAACCAGCCCCTGGGGTCATCGGGATGGATCCAGCCCTTGTCCCTCCAGACGGAAAGCGGCTGGGAAGCGTTGACCCCGAAAAAGTTCATCCCGGGATCGTGCCGTGCGGCGCACAACCTGGCCCCTTCGAACCATTCCGCAGGGAACTCGCGGCGGCAGTCCGTCATGTACCTGCCGCCGAACACGCCCAGATGAAGCATCTCGCATGGGGTGAGTTCGGGCGTGAACACGGGATGGAAGTTGCTTCCCGGGGCTTCAGTGCGGAAGTATGTGTAGCCCTGCTGCATCAGATCGGATACAATAACCTTGACTGCTTCCATGCGGTCGCATCATCCCTTCGTTGTTCCGCCCGGTCATGTTATTATACGGGCTGTCATGAACGGAGGGAGGCAGGCGGTGCCGCATATAAGCTGCAGATCACAGCAGAAAACCATACTGGCCGGCAGGAGGTTCGTCCTTCACAAGCGGAGTGAGCTGCAGCCGGTTCTCCGCGAGATCGGGGCTGGTATTCCCGACGGTCTCGTCACCGGACCTCCCGTATTATTGATCCATTACGTGAGCAGCGTGAAGGACGGAACGCTGGTCGAGCTGGGATACCCGGTTCACAGCCCATTTGAAAGCAGCTGCATTGAAGCACTGACCCTCCCGGAAACCCGCCTCATGTGCATCGATCACAGGGGACCCATGGCCGATCTGGGCAAAACATACGGCGACCTTTTCGGTTGCGCCGCAAGCCGTGGACTCGTATCGGACGAGTTCGGTATCGAGGTCCTTCATGACATCAGCGACGCCGGGAATTGCTCAATCGAGGCCTGCATGGTAATCCACGACTGGAAAGACCTTTTCCGGCGAAGCGCGGAACGTGTTCTGGGTGTTCCTGAAGCTCGAAGGGTCATTGGAGACGGTTCCCGGATCACGGAGGAGACCGACCTCAACACCCGGTTCGCCCTCGTGAGATCCGCCATCGAACGGCTCGAGATGGTGGCCGATGACTTCCAAAGGTACGACTGCGTTTCAAGTTGCGCACATGTTTTCCCCCCGGAGCAGGTTGCGAAACTCAGGGCCAGCTTCACAGGCGCACGGGAAGAGGGTCTGGGGTTTCTCGAAGCCGTCGACAGGGTCATCTCATTCATGGACTCCGACCCCGGATGGAGCGAGAAGGCTGTCAGACACGGCTACACTGTCCTTTCTTCCAAGGGTCCCCGTGACAGGCGGGCGTTCGATGAAGCGAAAACACCCGGGGAAAGAGCCTCGGCTGCCTGCTTCTGCCCCATCATCAGAACGAAGCTCCAGGAGGGCATGCCACTCTCATTCTGCTACTGCGGGGCGGGATGGTTCAGGCAGCAGTGGGAAGGCGCCATCGGGCTGCCGGTAAGGGTCGAGATACTGGGTTCCCTTCTCAATGGCGATCCCGAATGCCGGTTCGCGATTCATCTCCCGGAACAGCACTAACGCAGCAATACCATTTCAGTTATTTTTATTCTTATCCCGGTCTTCGGTCTTTTCTCCGGGAACACATGAGGGAAAAGGGGTAAACATGAAACGAAGTCTTCTGATCACTGCCGCCATGGCGACGATCCTCGCCATCGGCGGGTGCGGCAAACCCGCCGTGGAACTCACTGCCCCTGCCGAAGCAAACGCGGGGTCCGAGATCACCCT
The DNA here is from genome assembly GCA_041750285.1 of Candidatus Fermentibacteraceae bacterium. Classification (GTDB taxonomy): domain Bacteria; phylum Fermentibacterota; class Fermentibacteria; order Fermentibacterales; family JCC-6; genus UBA6080. The sequence goes on from JBGSZS010000008.1 coordinate 79,790, forward strand.
TACCTGGACAGGAACGGTTGCCGAAGGCGACATGATCGTGCTTCGCGCCGTGGGGGAAACCGATGGCCTTGAAATCGAAGCCGTAGCCAACTCGGCCACCCTCACGCTTCCCCTCGAAGACGGCGCCTACGAGATCGTCTACATGAACGCGGAAGACAAGGTGATTGCCACCGGCAACATCACCGTCACCCCGAACACCTACACCCTCGACTTCCCTGAAGAGGTCATGGCGGGTCAGTGGTTCGAAGTGGAGTGGACCGGACCCGACAACAGCACCGACTACATCACGATAGTCCCCGAAGGCGCCCCCGAAGGCGACTGGGAGAGCTACTCCTACACCGAAAGCGGCAGTCCGGTCGTACTTCAGGCCCCCCTCGAGGCCGGTGTATACGAGATCCGCTACTCCACCGAGCAGGTCTACCCCAACCCCACGCTCTACTCGATGACGGTAACGGTCATTTCCTCGGATTACGCCGTCATGGCCCCGGCTGACGCAATGGCGGGAAGCGTCTTCGAAGTGAGTTGGATCGGCCCGGACAATCCGGGTGACTACATTACAATAGTCCCGGTTGACACTCCCGAGGGCGAGTGGGCCGGCTACGCCTACACCTCGACCGGCAACCCCTGCCTTCTCACCGCACCCGTTGAAGCCGGCGTCTACGAGGTCCGCTACTCGAGCGAACAGACCATTCCCAACCCCACGCTTGCGTACACCGTCATCGCGGTCATCCCTGTCGAGGTAACGCTTACCGCCCCCGAGACGGTAACCGCAGGTGAGGACTTCCTCGTGCAGTGGACAGGTCCCGACGGCGATCTGGACTATATCACTATCGTCCCCGCCGGCTCACCCGAGGGCTCCTATGAGAGCTACGCCTACACATCAGCCGGCAGCCCGGTTTCACTCAACGCCCCCTCCGAGCCGGGAGCCTACGAGATTTGGTACGCCTCCGACCGTGTCGAGGGTACTTTCGCAAGCATCCCCATCACAGTGGAGTAAATCCGGAAGACCTTACGGGAACCCCGGCGGGCAACCGCCGGGGTTTTCTTACATACGTCATTACCTTTGGCGATACACCGGAACCAGGGAAACTGTCCGGTGTTAAATCCCCTGTCCTAAACGCCCTGCCTGAACTCCTCGGGAAGGAAGGTGACGCCGGAAAGGCGCTCGATCTCAAGGGCCATCTCCACCGAGTTGTCGAGCATCTGGGCGGGCACCATCATTCCAAGTTTCCTGCCCTTGACCTTGAAGTACAGGGGGCCCTTCAGTCCCGTCGTCTTTGCCTTCACCGCGGAAGCAGCCGCAAGACCCACCAGTCCCCCTCCGAACTCGGCTCCGGACATGCTGGAGAGCGTTATGGACTCGACATCCTCCCAGCGGGCCGCAATGGTGGTGAGATATCTGTACGCGAATCCCTCTCCGGTGATTCCCAGGCCTGCCTTGCGGGACTGGACGATGATCCAGATCCCAAGGGGTATTGTGATTATCAGCAGGCAGCACAGAACACCGGCAAAAGTCTGCATGCCGCGCCATCCGCCCTTCATCGGGTAGAACCTGCCGTTCTCCTCCGCCGAGGCCATGAGCGCTTTCTTGTCAATCGGTTCGGGCATTGCTCCTCCATTCGTTGCCTGGTCCGTATCCATCCCTGCGGAAACCAACGGAAGATAATGTGAAAGCCCGGTACAGCGAAGTGCTTCACCGGCCTGTGAACGCTACCTTATGAAGTCAAGCTTCAGGCCGATGTAAAGTATTCCGTGAAGGGAGGATGACTCCATACCGCCGCTCAGGGAAAGAAGCCTGATGCCGACTCCGGCGTACGGTTCAGCGTCGAGTGGAATGCCTGAACTGACCGGTATCCTCCATCCCATCTTCACGCCCGCCGTGACGGCTTCGGAAGCTTTTTCGTCCACTCTCCAAAGGATCCCGACCCCTGCGTACGCCCCCAGGAAAGGACCCGACAGCGGTCGTCGCAACGACCTTCTGAGCTCTCCGCCCAACTCGAGCCCAAGGCCCGGCCCGTTAAGGTCTTCCGGGCTCCATACGTAGACGAACGTCGGTCCTCCGTAGAGAATCCAGCTCTGCAGGGAATCACCGCTCAAGCCGCCCTCAACATGTACGGTTGCTTCCACGGTCTGAAGCAGGCTGCATCCGTCGTCAATGTAATCGGGGTCCGGGGTGGGGTCAGCGTAAACTGCCCCCACCATGAACAGAGTGATGGCCCAATACGAACGCACCCGGCCTGTCATCGAACAACACTTTCCAACAAGGCCCGCTCCTCAGTTTCCGAGAACCACCAGCCTTGTCACGGCGGTCATCCCTCCACTGCGGGCAACAACGGGGTAGACGCCTGCGGGAAGGCGGTTGCCCGAGAAGTCGGTGAGGCTGAACGGGATGTTCAGATCTCCCGTAGGGGCGTTACCGTTGTACACCGTTCCCACCATTCGGCCCGAGATGTCGTAAACCTCCACAGTGAGCATTCCCGACACAGGCAGTGAGCACCTGAAGGTCGTGGAGGTCACCGCGGGGTTGCATCCTGCGAACCCGATACCGAATGCCTCCGCCGGCTCTCCCGATTCGACCGAATACGCCCCGATAGCCCATACCTCAACATCATCAAGGTTCCATCCGCAGTATTCCCACTGCGAATCGGACGGACCCATGACCCACCTTACCCAGACCTGGGGCTGGCCGTCGGCGTACTGGGAGATGTCATAGACCATGAGGTTCCAGTCGAGGTCATCGGTTTCCACGGAGCCGTTCTCCCAGACGGTGTGCCAGGTGGACTGGTCGGTTGAGACCTGCACCAGGGCGTGGTCGCCCGAGCCGTCCTGAACCCCGAGCCATCTTCTATAGCGGAGCTGGGTCCCGGTGAGACCCGAGCAGTCAAGTGCGTCAGTGGTGAGATTTTCCGCCTGCATCCCGGGCTCGTAATCCCCCCACAGGTTGTAGCCGTAAACGTTCTGGCCGGTGTAGCCGCCTGAGGGGTCGTGGTTGCCGTGGGCGCCGCCGAAGCCCTGCGGGATTCCCCACTGCCAGTCGCCCTGGGCGGTCCAGCCCGGGTTTGAATCCATGTTCCAGCCGTAGACGACACCGGTCTCCCCGACGACCAGGACCACACGGGATGTCCCGCCGCCTGTTCCGCCACTGGTGTTCACGAATGACACATCGGCCGTGTAGACTCCCTGGGAGAGCGACAGTGCTTCACTGGAAAGGGCAGCCGTGATCTGAATGCTCTGCCCCGGCGTGATGGTGCCCGAGAGGGGGCCGAGAAGCGTGAGCCAGGAGGCGGATTCGGCAGAAACCTGGTACTGGGCTGATCCGTCACCCATGAACTGAAGAACCCATACATTGCCTGACGGTGTGAAAGGTCCCCCCTCGACGCCCTGGAAGACCGCGTCGTCTCCGGGGGTAACCCTCAGGCCGGCTTTGAAACCGAGCATCTTCACACAGAAGTTGCCCGTTTCGGGGTAGGGATTGTCGGGACAACCGTAGAAGTCCTGCCATGAACCATCGTAGTAGTAGCTCTCCCCCGCAGACGCGGCGGACTCGACGATGACCCTGGCGGAGGATCCCAGGAGTACCGGGACATCGGCAGTCCTGTCGTAGGGATAGCCACCCCTGCTGAACTCCATCTCGAGGTAGACGCTGTCGCCCTGAAGCACCTGAAAGGGCTGGTCGAGCTGAACCGTGTGAAAACCCCTGACCTGGCAGTACGCGTCCTGGCTGCTTAACAGGTCCTGCAGCGTTCCGCCGGCAAAACTGCCGTAAAGCGACGCGTCGCACCCCACCGAATCATCTGCCGTGAAGAACGAAACGGCTGTGATGTAATGACTGCCGGTGGCCTCGAAGGCGTTCATCACCCTCGTGGCGCCCTCGAACGTGTCGCGCCAGCCGTGATAGTCGTGGTAATAGAACTGCTCGTACTCCATGCGTTCGGCGTTGGTGAACGACACCGCTCCCATGAAGGGCTCGCGTCCGCACCACTTGTCCCAGTAGCTGATGTAGAAGAAGCCGTCGAAACCCCATCCCTCGCCCCAGCTGTTCTTGCAGATCCAGGCGCCGGGTTCGGGAGCCTGGGTGATCATGTTGTCGTCCCAGCCGATGATGGCGACCGAATGGTTGGGAAGCTCGTCTTCGTAGGGGGGCTGGTAGTGGATGTAGTTCTGCATGTAACTGGAGCTTGCGTAGTAGCAGGTGGCAAGCGCACCGTGCTGCATGAGGGCCGACTTTATCCCGTTGAGTGATTCGAGGTCGTCACCGCCGACGTACCACTCCACGTCAGCCGGGTAGTAGTAGTGGTAGTCCGGCGAGTTGAGACGGGGCGCCGTTCCGAACGACTGCCCGTCGATGTCCCGCACCGTGCCGCTCCCACGGGAGAGGTACGCCGTGGTCACCAGGTAGTCGCCGCCCTCGTGCACGGAAAGCCCGCCGCTTCCAATGGGCGGGTCCATGTCGTAGTTGTGCCAGTTGTTGAAGCCGTTCCACCAGTCGAGGTGGTATTCGGCGAGGTTTGGTTCGCCAGCCTCACCCTGGTTCTCCCACTCACCAGTGAGAAGCATGTTCGACTCGATGGAGGCCATCGTGCCGTGCGTCCAGCATGTCCCCCCCTGCTGGCTCTTCACCGAGGTCACGTAGCTCTGCCCTCCCACGTCCCTGAGGTCGAAGGTGGAAGGGTACTGAAGCTCAAGCACTGCAAGCAGACAAACCGCGATGAACATTGTTGCCTCCGTTTATGATGAACCGGGAAAACCTTTCCCCAACAATACAGAAAACATGGGACCACGACCCCCCATGCCCGGGTGATCGGAATCTGCACTGAAACACGTCACTGAAAAGATATACTCTGTCGGGCACGATGTTCTGGAATGGAAACAGGCGGTCAGTTCAGTCAAATGAATGCAGGTTCGAATCCTGTTCGGCGTACTATTCTGGCAGCTGCCGTCCCGGTTCCCCCGCCACTTCTCTCTGCCCGCATATAACACAATTGTAGTCTGTCAGGTGGATATCAATTAAGTTTGCCGAACAGCGGGAGACACAGGAGGACCCTGATGCGTTTTGCGGCTTTCATTCTTTTCGTTGTGGTCACTTCGGTCATGGCTTCCTACAGCCGGTTCCCGGAAGACCCACCGGGCGTTGACATCATCGACAGGGCATTCTTCAAGGGAATTGTTGATGGAGAGGAATACGTCGTTTACCTGGTCATGTACGATCAGGACAACCGGGGTACTCTGGATGTGGTAAGCGGAACCCTGTCTTCGGGGAGTTACCTCTGGGAGACCGTTTTTTCCTGGAAACCTCTCGACACCCTTTCAGAACCTGTCCGTTTCGATCCCCGAAGTGTGATAGACATGCAGGTTTCCGGTTCCTCTTTGATCATCACTTGGCTGGACAGACTCAGCAGTACTTATGTTGAGGGAGCAGCCTCCCAGTATCTTGAATACGATCTTCCAAGCGGGAGTGCTGCAGAGTTCTGGAGTGATTGAGGGAGCTCGCAAAACTCACGAAAATGGTTCTGCGTTTGGTTCTCATATCAAACCCAATGGTAACTCATTCACAAATTGCTGCAGCTTGGCCCGGTACGCTTGGCGGCATCTTCTGCGGTACTTGATTGCCCGTAAGCTAAACGTTGCAAAATGCAATGTTACGTGTTATTGTAGCAACACAGAGGAGGAACACAGTGGCGACTGCAGTTCGAGTTTCCGACACGCTTCTCAGAGAAGCCAGACTGGTCAGTTCCGTTGAGAACAGGTCCGTTACAGGCCAGATCGAGTATTGGGCAAAGATGGGAAAGTGTGCCGAGGAGAACCCTGATCTATCTTTCAGTCTGATCAAGGACATTCTGCTGGGCCTTGAAGAGCTTGAGCAGGATGAAGCTTCCGAGTACAGGTTCGGCTGACTGAAGTGAGGGTGATCCAGTCAAGGCTCTTTGCACAGAGAGTCAGGAGGTTCCCCGCACAGGAGAAAACCGTTCTGGATGCGGAAATCCGGAAGATCATCGCTGATCCGGCGATCGGGCAGGAGAAGAGGGGAACGCTGAAGGATGTCCGTGTGCACAAGTTCAAGATCCGCAGCACTCTGTATCTCCTTGCTTATCGCTTTACGGATCCCATGACCCTGGAGTTGATCATGATCGGTCCCCACGATAACTACTACAGAGACTTGGACAGCCATCTGCGTAATCAAGGTTGATGGCAACCCTTCCCGGCAGTTCGAAGAGACCTGTAAACAGGGCGTCATAAGTTCAATGCAGCGTTGACGTGACCATTTTACGAGTCTATATAATGACCTGATTAAAGAACCATATGGAGGTCGATATGGATTACATTCTATCAGGTTGTTCGGCAAGCATCTCCGATTTAAAAAAGAACCCGACTGCACTGCTGAAAGAAGCCGATGGCGAGGCCATAACCATTCTCAATCACAACGTTCCCACGGCGTACCTTGTTCCGGCAGAGACATACAATCTTCTATTGAACCGTCTTGAAGATGCGGAACTTGCCCAGATGGTGGCGGACAGGTCCGGTGAAAGAAGCTGTGCTGTCGAAGTAGACGTTGACAGTGTATAAGCTCCTGTTCCTTCCAACTGCTCTCAAGGAGTGGCGAAAACTTGCTGATCCCATCCGTGAACAGCTTCGGAGAAAACTCAAGGAGAGGCTTGAGTGTCCTAGGGTTCAGGCAAGTATTCTCTACGGCTTCAAGGATGTATACAAGATCAAGCTCCGTTCCTCGGGTTACAGGCTGGTCTACGAGGTGAATGACACGAGCATTACGGTGCTTGTCATTGCCGTCGGCAAGCGTGAAAAGGGAAGGGTCTACTCCCGAACCGAACAAAGGCTGACCAATTCCTGATTCTGATTGCCCGATGCTGTAACCGACTTTGCGCTTTTGTTTCACGCTGTTCCAAACCATTGAGATACTGAAGCAGGCCGGCACAGGATAAAAGGGATGGATTGTTTCATGTCCACTCACACTCAAGCATCAATCGTACGCAAGTTTCGGGTGGGCCGGTTTCTCTGGATTCTGGCGGGAAGCATCAACTTCATCCTCGGCGTTGCCGTTCTGATCGTATGCGGTCGCGGCTTGTGGGGTTTTCGGGTCCCGGCGGATTTCCTTTTCGCTGCCGTTGCGCCGGTCGGGCTGCTCAACATTGTCCTTTCCGCGTTGAATGCGAGGTTCCGGGTGCCCGCCCTGCTTCTGAACGCTCTTTGCGGCATCACCCTGGGAATGTTCGCAGCCTATCAGTTTGAGTCGTTCTTCGCGTGGGTCTTCACAACGATTCTCTGCGTCGTGCCCTCCCTGGTTGCGGTTGCGCTGCCGGTGCAGCGGAGTTAGTGCGATATCTCGTGTCAGAAGGCGTTTTCCGAACTGAAACCTTTCTGATTTTCCTGTTATTGTTGTGCTGTAATCTCCTCCGAACGGAGCACTCATGATACCGGCGCTTTATCCGCTGCTCGTTTTCCTTGCCGCTCACCTCTTTGTCCCTGGCAAGTCCATGGAAGGCACGGACGTTCCCCTCAGAAACCTCGATGACGGCCCACACGTGTACTGGAGGAACGACACCACCGCCGTGGTGTTCAGCTTCACCGGGGGCAGGCTGGTTCAGGAGACTTTCACAGCTTCCGACACGGTGAGGTTCCAGGGCAGCCTGGATGGCACTGAGGTGTCTTTCGCCATCCCCTCCGCCGGTCCTTCTGGGGCGGTCTGCGACACAGGTGCCGTTCCCCGTTTCCTGGCGGTGAGCGACGTTCACGGAGACTTCACCCACTTCCGTGAGATCCTTCAGGCTTCCGGGGTGATGAACGAAGGCTTCGTGTGGACATGGGGAGACGGCCACCTTGTGGTGCTGGGGGATATCATGGACCGGGGCCCCGAGGTCACCGAGTGCCTCTGGCTGGTCTATCTGCTGGCGCAGCAGGCTGAACGGGCCGGTGGAGCGGTTCACTTCGTTCTGGGCAACCACGAGCTGATGGTTCTCACGGGTGACCTCCGCTACGTACACGAACGTTATCTGGACGGTATCTGCGGTGTTACCGGAATGGACTGTGACGATCTTTTCGGGTCCGACATGGAACTGGGCCGGTGGGTGCGGTCCCGACCCGTCATTGTCAGGCTGGGCGACGTCCTGTTCGTTCACGGGGGCATCGCGCCGGGCAGCGGGGTGGACGACATGTCGCTTTCCGGGATCAACGAACTGGTATGGCACGGCCTCGAAAGCTCATCGGTGGGATACCTCCTCGATGGAGTCGAGCGTGTCTTCGGAAGCCTCGGACCGCTCTGGTTCAGGGGCTACCACTACGGCATGGAGGACATGTACCCCGAAACCACCGCGGAAGAGATCGCAATGCTTCTCGGCCGGTACGGCGTGGAGAGGATCGTCGTGGGTCATACAGAACACGACAGCATCGCGGCGCTTTTCAGCGGGAGAGTGCTTGCCATAGACGTTCCAGTGGAGGACAGGGGCGGCCAGCAGGCGCTTATGTGGGAAGCCGGTGCCTTCTACAGGGTCAACGCCGACGGGTCGAGGGTTCCCCTTCCCTGAACGTGTTCGGGAGCATTCATTTCAGTCGATGAGGGCCGCCCCGAGTGCGCCGGTGATCCTGGGTTCGGGGGGAACAACCACGCTAAGACCGGTCTCAGCTTCGACGGCACGCACGACGCCCATGTTCCTTGCCACTCCCCCGGTGAAGACCAACGGGGCCGCCACGCCTGCTCCGCCAGCCATGCCCAGCGTCCGGGCCGCGACGGAGCGGAACACTCCCCTGAGTATCCTCTCCCTGGGTATACCGCCCTGCAGAAGGCCGATGATCTCGCTTTCCGCAAAAACGGCGCACATCGTGCTTATCTCGACCGTGTCGTCACCGTCACGGGTTGCCTCGTCCATTCTCTCAAGCGGGATACCGAGTATGTCGCCCGCCATCTCGATGAAGCGCCCGGTTCCCGCCGCGCATCGGTCGTTCATGGAAAAGTCGACGGGTTTTCCGTTCTCGAGCCTGATGATCTTCGAGTCCTGCCCACCGATGTCGATGATCGTAGCCGTTTCGGGGTGAAGCTGAAAAACTCCCCTGGCGTGGCAGATTATCTCGCTGCACGTGCGTGTGGCGTGGCCGAAGTAGTTCCTGCCGTAGCCGGTGGCCACGATCGAGGCAAGGTCTTCCGGCACCAGCCCGTTCCTCCCGAGGATCTGCCTGAACATGGCCTCGGCGTTCCCCCGGGGGTCCCGCAGGCTGTCGCCTATGATCACATCCACCGTTCGGGTACCGTCGTGAAGAAGCACCTCGACGCTTCGTGCCCCGATGTCCACACCGCACCTCATCGGGCCATCTCCAGGAGGGTCTGGATGCGGACCATGATCTGCTCCCTGTCACCCGGGCTGTAGTCGGTCTCCACCTTCAGGTAGGGAAGGTTGAGTTCCTTCCGGACGAACCCGCCGACCTGGAACGACTCGACGTTGTAGGTGTGGCATGCCTGCCAGACAAGGTCGACAACTGCGTTGGCATTGAACTGCATGGCGAGCTTCGAGAGGAGTTCGAGCCTTCCTGTGTTTGGCGTCATGCAGCTGCACGGGATGCGGAAGTGTTTCTCAGCTATCGCGGTGAGGGGGTCGCCCTCTTCGCTCACGGGGTCGAGGGGCTTGATGCCGCTGCATGTCTCCTGTACGACCACAATCCCCCCGGCTTCCTCGATGATCTCCACGACCTTCAGCGTGCCCTCGCTCATGGGGCACCCTGTGACAAGCACCCTTGGCGCGTTCTCCTTCGCAGCGAAAACACCCCTCCTCTTCCTCTCCTCGAGCGCATCCCTCAGTTCCGAAAGCATGCGATGGTGCTCAGGCATGCCCGACACCCTGAAACGAAGCCTTCCCAGCTCGACGCCGCTTATCACGGGTCTGGGCTCGGCGCCGTACTCCATCACCGCCCGGAGAAGGGCCCTTTCCCTGTTCATGGTAGAGATCGCGCTGCGAAGGTCGTCGTCGCTTATCGGCTTTTTATAGAGTTCTTCAAGTCGGAGCTTGAGCTTCCTCACCTCCAGAAGCCAGTGCTCCCACGCCTCGGCCTCGAGCACCTTCTGCGTGAGTTCGAGGATGTGCTGGGGCTTGCGCTCCCTGATGAGTTCCCAGACCTTCTTCTTCCCGTCGCAGGTGGTTTCCGCGACGATGAGGTCTGCCATGCCGAAGAAAGGGCAGCCGTTCGTGAGAATGTACCCCAGGGAAGACTTGATTAGGGGACAGAGGTTTGCGGGAAGAACTGTCTCCGCGGGTGGAATGGTCTTGCGGCTGGAGCCGCAGAGGCAGATCGGGTAAGCGCCTGCGGCGAGTATCAGGTCACGGGGCGTGAACTCGCAGTAGATGCCCACAACGCCCTTTCCCTTCTTCTTTTCCGCCCTTACGAAATCGATCTCGGCTCCCACGGATGTGGCGAAGTACTCAAAAGGGTTGATCATGCTCTTCTCTCCCTGCGCTGTCTCACTATGTCCATGAAAGCCTCGATCCGGCTTCTCACCTGTTCACTCACCCTTCCCGGGCTGTAAGGCACGTCGAAGGAGAGTACGGGCAGCCCCAGCTCATCCCTGACTCTCTCACTGATGATCCTGTCGTCCCAGGGACAGTGGCTCGCCCCGAATATCCCGCTCAAAAGCACCCCTTCGGCACGAAAGTGCCTGATGTCACGCACTATCGCATCGGCCCTCATTGCCGGCGAGCAGAGCAGCCTGTCGTCGAAGCAGTTCTCCGCCACCGCAGTGAGGGGATCGGTATCCTCCCGGAGTGGAAGGAAGGCGTGATTGATGAAGTAGTCCGTCCCCGCCACACACCCCCCCATGTCTTCAAGGAGGGGTATCAGCGAGGCGTCGGTGGGCGGGTACACCCAGTAGATCCGAAGCGGGGGTTCTTCTCCTTTGAAGGGCGAAAGCCCCTGCGCGAGCCTCTCCTTCGCCACCCTGGCAAGCCCCTCGAGCACGGGGAAGCACTGGTCAGGCTCGCTGCAAGTGTGTATCGCGATGAACTCGGCAAGGTACATCTCAAGGCCGGGCAGCGGCGGGTAGTCGGCCCCGTAGACAAGCTCCCGAAGGTCCCTGACAATGGTGCGCAGCCTGTTGAAGAGCGCCACGCTTCCACGGAGCATTTCTTCCGAGCACCTTACCCCTGTCGTTGTCTCCAGGGCGGAAACAACACCCGCCAGCTGTCCCCGCACGAAGGCAAGGTCTTTTTCCGAGAATGGCACTCCCCCGAAAGGGGTAACAGAGCCTCTACCCCCGGGCACCGGTGCCGTCATCTCCCACCAGTGCACGGGCATTCCGAGCCCCTCAACAAGCTGCATCACCGCGCTGAAGTCGTCGCAGCACGCCCCGACACCGGCCACGCAGAGGTCGGGCCTGGGAAAGTAATCGAGGGTTTTCATGGCGCCCAGAACGGCCCGCACGTAGCAAAGCTCCTCGGTTGCGCCAAGGTCGGAAGCTGCGTCGAGAAGGTGGGTGCTTTCGGCGAAACACGGCGCCCACCACAGTTCGTCGGCGTAGAAGGAGAGCTGCCCGGGGAAGGCGTAGGCGAGAACGGCGGTCTGCCCGAGGTCCTTCATAAGGGCGATGATCCTGGCGCCCGAGTTCTTCGCCAGGAAAAGCCTGTCCTTCTCGCTGAACAGAAATGCCCACAGCCTGAGTGCCTCGGGAGAGCTGTCGAACCTAAGCCGCCTCAGAAGCAGGTCGCCGCGGCACGAATACTCCCAGGGCGTGAACAGGTATTCCACTCCGCCGGGTATGAATCCCCTGAGGGACCGGCACTGCGCGGCGAACTCATCAGGTATCTTCAGCTTGCGCGATTCCCACTCAAGGGCCGTGAGTTTTCGCACAGGGTCATGCATTACGGGCCTCCAGGGTCTCCACGAACGCCTGGAGCCGGACGGAGGACCGTCCCCGCTCCCCCGGGGAAAGGTCGCTCGAAAGCACCAGCACCGGGAACGGCATCCGGCGGAACCTCTCCTTCTCGGTGTGCCAGAGGTCGCAGAAGGAAAGGGTCTTGAGAACAAGGCCGTGGCAGCCGGAATCGACGACCTGCCCGGCAATCCACTCAAGAACCCCGTGGTTCGGCCGGTTACGTATGCAGCGGGCATCGTTGAACGATGCGAGCGCGAGTTCCCGGATGGAACCGTCCGCCGGGACCGTTGACGGAAGCCCGGAAAGACCCGTACATCCAAGGGGAAGGTAACCCGCTCCGAGTTCCGCAAGGGTGCCCGGTACAACATCATCACCCCGGGCCATGACACTTCCCGTAACAGCGATCCTGACCCCGGGCGTCCGGCTTTCAAGGGCAACCTCCCGCGGGAAGGTATTCCCTGCGAAAAAACCGAGGAACAGCTCCTGAAGGATCAGCGGCGGTACCCGGAATGAGAGGGCCGCCGCCCGAAGCACGGCAGCCCCCCTGAGACGTTCGGTCTCCCATGCAAGGGCCGCCACGGGGTCATATCCTGAGGAGAAACCGGCTTTGACGACCTCCAATGCAAGGTTCTCTACTGAGTCGCAGAACCAGCCCGCTGACTCGGCAGTCCTTGTGGCGGGGAACTGAAGCAGGAAGACCTTTTTGCCCGACAGGCGTTCGAGTTCCTGAAAGAGGCGCCTGGTCATGTCGCAGGTGTACATCCCCGCCCATGCGTCCACCGAACCGAATCCCTCAGAACAGGTCACGATACCGCCGAGCACCGATTTTACGAAGGGGCAGAGGTCGGGGCGGACAAGGGCTTCCCCTGCCCTCTCCGGGCCCGCAACCACGCCACGCCACGGCTGGAGCCCAAGGCCCACAGCAACAGCCGGGGGAAAGCCACGGCAGAGGTAACCAAGAACGGGCTGGTTTATGAGCGCTCCTTCACGGCAACGAACCGTCCCCTGCCGAAGTTCCCGGCACGCGCCTTCTCAAGCATGAAACCGAACTCGGCACCGAGGAATGCGAAGACATCAGGGTTCCAGCCCAGTATCCGCATCGCGTCGAAGTGCCTCTGGCCCGCGAGCTGCCCAAGGTAGTTCTGAATGTGATCGGCGAAATCCGCCGTATGATCGGATACCTCCAGCACCCTGAACCCGTTCTCCTGGAGAAGCGTGGTGTAACCCTTGATGCAGAGCATGTCGGGGAACTTCATCACAGAACAGATGCGCCGGGCCGAATCCTCGTCCATCCCCGCGGGGCCGATCAGCCAGTCCGTGAAGGCGATCTTCCCGCCGGGGCGCAGCACCCTTGCGGCCTCGGAGATGAGCCGGGCCTTGTCCTCAACGTAGCACCAGGCGTCCTCGCCCCACACGCCGTCGAATCGCGCGTCGGGGTAGGGGATCGCAGTGACGTCGCCAAGCTTGACCTCGCAGTTGCCAAAGCCCGCCTCGGAAAGCCTTTTTTGGGACTCGTCCACCATGTGGGGGGTTGCATCAACGCCGTACGCCTTCACGCCGTATGTTCTGGCCAGGAAGTGCATGCCGGCCCCCAGGGCCGAGCAGAGGTCTACCACTTCATCCCCGGCCTTCCATCCCGCTATGTCTCCCAGGGCTTTCGAGCTTGCGTACCCTCCGACATGGATCTGCTCGCCCATGATGAGCTCCCACAGCCTGCCCTCAAAGCCGCTGTAGACTTCTTTGACATTCTCAAGGGTCATTCCGGTTTTCTGCATTGCGCCCTCCAAGCTGCCGGGGTTCCGGCGTTGCGGCGGAGAGCGGAGAGGTTACGGAACGCGTCCCTGCACTCCACCTGTGCCCGGGTTCCCACGGAACCCGTTAAAGGTTCCTCAGGTCCGCGATACGATGGTGTGCAGGTTCATCAATTCCCTTCCGTACGGGTAAGTTTTTCGAACACTACGGAAAGACCGGGGGTTGGTCAAGAGGGTCGAACACCGTATTCCGGCATCCGACCCTCAAGTTCAACAACCGAACCTAGAGCAGTATCATCCGTGACACAAAAACCCTGGAACCGTTCTCCATCCTCACGAGGTAAACGCCAGGCGGGACCGAGCCGGACCTGTTCCAGGAGACCGACGCGCCCTCCGCCCCCAGAACCGTGCCAAGGCTGTCAACGAGCCGTCCGGAGAGGTCGTAGATCCGAACAAAGGCAGTCTCTCCCGCAACCCCGCCCAGAACAAAGCTCACCGCTCCCCTGGAGGGGTTAGGTGTTACTCGAAGGAACCCGGAGCACGAACCGGGGTCAACGCCCAGGTACTGACCCATGGTGCCATCGGACTGGATGTTCTGGGCGTAGACGCCGCCGTCACTCCTGAAGTCGGTCCAGGCATAGTAGGCGCCGCCATCGTATCCCGGGCACACCACGGGGTCGTCCTTGCCCCCGAGGCTTCCCGCCGAAAGCGAGACCGGCCCCCACAGGACCGTTCCATCGAAGCCAAGCTTCAGGACCTTGAGGGATGTGTTCGACGAATTGATGAAGTAGGAGACGAAGATCCCGTCTGTTGACGCCATGGCAGTAACGAAGGCAGTCTGCTCCGCCCCGAGCGGAAGAAGCTCGAGGCCGCTGTCCGTCCACAACCGATCCCCTGTTTCAGAGAACTTCTGTCCGTAGACACCGTACATGTTCTGGTTGGCGTTGCTCTCCACCCAGAAGACAAAGCATTCGCCCGCGGTGTTCATCACCGCCGAGGGGCTCATGTGCAGCCTGTCCTCGGAAAAAGTCGAGGCCTGGGCGCCGTTGAAGGGGAAAAGGTTGATGCCCTGGCTGTCGAGGTGCTGCACCCACACATCGAACGCGTTCACAGTGGGTGAATCGTACCAGAAGCAAACAGCCCCGTCTGAACCATCCCCGATGATCCCCGGGAAGGTCCATGGGGTAATGGCGCCGGTGTTGTAGACAAGGACCGGCGAGTCGCTCCAGGTGCCCTCTCCGTTCACATCGAGCATGTCCGCGTAGAGGTGGGTCACCGTCATGGGGTATGACCCGGTCGAGCTTTTCCAGAGAACTATGACGCTGTCCTGGCCCGAGGCAACCATGGCCGGCGAGGAAAGGTCCGCCGAAGCGCTCGACAGGACAAGACCGTAGTCTCCCCACAGTTTCTCGCCCGAAGGGGAGAGCTTCTGGAAGACGAGGTAGTCGGTGTCTTCGGACTTGCCCCAGGCAAAAACGCAGTTCCCCTGATCCGTCACCGCGACCACGGGGTTCGGCTCAAACCCCGGAACCGAAGGGTTCGAGAGGCAAATTCCATCGTCCCCCCACAGGAACTCCCCCGAACTGCTTACCTTGTAGACCGAGACGTCCAGTTCGCCCGAGCCGTTCCTCTCGTCCGAAAACGCCAGAACTGCGTTGTCCGACCCGTCGACGGCCATAGAGTAGTCTACGATCCAGCTCATCTGGGGCTGGTCGCTCACAAGAATCCCGTCATCCCCAAGCTGGGGATTGCCCTGGTAATCCAAACGCTGAAGGTAGACGCAGTAGCTCCCCGACCTGGTATCGAACCAGGAGATGAAGCACCCGCCGTCTGATGTGGGAACGATCTTTGGAAGAACCTGCTCACCCGAAAGGTCACAGATCGTGAGATTCAGGGTGGAATCAGGGCTCCACTGGCCGAGAAGAAGTGATGGAAGAAGGAACAACCACGGAAAGGCTCTCATGGCGACCCCCGATCATGTTCAAACCACCCCGCAGCACTCTGCAGAACACCCGGCATGAGATACAAAAAACCGGAGGATCAGACAATGGATCAAGGCGAACTGCTCTTCACTCCCATGGTGCCACGCAGCTCTTCCGCGAGTTGGGAGTACCTTTCCCGGGCTTCCAGGAACTTGCTGCGGAGGTCATCGGACGACTTCACCAGAAGAAGCCTTTCCACAAGCGCCGCGTCTTCGGGTGGATAATCACGGTAGGCGTATCGAAGACCGAAGTCCACCTTTTGCGGCCGGTGCCTGAGGTTCAGCATCACACCAAGGTTCCTGACGATGTACTGGTAGTAGAATGGAAAAGCTTCGGAGACCCTGTCTCTGGCCAGAGCCTTCCCCACCTCGATCTCCAGCACGAAACCCTGTTCAAGCGCTGTCGCATAGAACTTCCGTGCCTTTTCGAGAACCTGTTCAGGGGGTGTCGGGGCGGTGTCGACGATGGGTTCCTTCTCGAACCAGACCACTGCTTCACCATGACGGTCGCGAGCGGTGAACCTGTCGTGGACGGATCTTCTGATGAAGGCCAGGTCCAGATAGTAGAACTCAGGGGTATCCGACAGAAGGTAGAAGATCTGGGAGAACCCGTGCCAGGCTGGTTCGGGCATCCTGAGCCTCTTGAGTATGCCGTACCGTTCACCAAGAAATCCATCCAACTGTGAGATGACTGCCTCAATGGAATCGTCTCTGCACGCGATCGACAGATCCAGGTCAGAGTACACGTCCTTATACCCGGTGGCGGCGGAGCCACCCTCCCAGGCCGCGATGACCTCGTCTCGCCCTGAAAGGAAGCTCTTCAGTTCACTTGTTACCTGTTCGGGGGTGTTCATTCAAGGCACTCCTTCAAAACAGTCCAAAACGAACGATCAGCCCTTGAAAACCTCTTCGGCATGCCACGCCAGTTTGTCGCGGTCGGGGCGCCAGCCCGCATTGGCAGGCAGTACAATGCCGGTTCCGTTCATTTCGTAGTAGCTCCGGCCGTTGCTGAACTCCTCCCTCAGCCTGTCCCCGACCCTGAAGACGTAGTCCGGCGTAACTGTAACGTAGCCACGGTCGTAAAGGCTGTGAAGGTCACGGCGCAGGAGTATACCGTTGTCTATCCGGTGTTCGCCGCCCAGTCCGTACGGTTTTATGTGCGCGGCCTCGAGAACCGGCATCGAGTGCTCCCGTGTCACTGCACAAGCGCCACCGTAGGCTTCACGAACCGCAATGCTGAAAAGCCCCTGACCAAGGCGGGGATGCACGGTTACCCCGGCGCCGAACCTTTCCGCACCCTCGGCCACGAGTGAAGGCGACCGTTCGACGTTCCAGTACACTGCACCCGCGCTTGCCCGGTCGAGACACTGGGTGAGGACACGAAGACCTTCACCGGTTTGGGTTTGGTATGTCTTTCCCTGCTGGATCCCGGTACGGGCCCAATCGGAAGGCGGCATGATCCATTGCTCCCGCGGAAAGAACACCGGCGCAGCTATCATGATGCACCCTATCATGAAATCGCCGGAGCGCTCAAGGCGGCTTCCTCCCCCCCGCAGACGAAGGATTCGGTCGAGCATTCCCTGAAAGTCTGACGCCCCGTTCATTTCTCCGAAGCAGTCCCATGCGAGCCAAGCGGGAAGTACCTCGAACCGTTCGAAGAATCCGAAACCGACTATCGCCTTCTCGGGAGCGCGAAGCTTGAAGATGAAGGGATCACCCTTCTGGAGGGCTCGAAAAGCCCTTCCGCCGTGGGGCTGCCAGAAGTTGACCTCGTCCACCCGTGACTTGCCTGCAAGGAACGAGTACCACTCCGGATCGGTCAGCGCGATGTATCCCGACGGCATTACACCCCCCGGCGACGGAAAACAAACCAAACGCATTGACCCGTGGAGAATAGCGCCCCGGGAACGAATGGTCAACGAAGAGGTGAATCACGAAAGTCGTACGAGTTTTGTGGGATTTCTCACAAAAGTAAACGACTTATGTGAGAAGATCAACATTGCCTGTGTTCACAGGAAGGTCTGAAAGCCGTTAAACTCAAAGCGAATAACATCATCCGACTTGCTGTGTCTACGGCAGGTAATCGTCTATCATCGCCTTCCATCCGGTCCCTTCCCTGCTGAAGTGGGCGTAGAAGAACCTCCCGTACATCTCGCCCGACATTATGAACTTGGTCTGGCCCTCATTGGCGCTCCGGACTCCTGCGTTCCAGCTCATGGGGTGGGGAACGAAGAAGCCGCCCGAAATTGGGTCTTTCCATCCGGTTGACGGGAACTGGGGAAAGGGGCACGGGAGAGATCCTGCCGTTGTTTGCACGGGGGCCTGTTTCTTCGGTGGTTCAGGCTTGACAGCCTCCTGCGGCGCCGGCTTCCTTTTCGCATCCATTGCGCCGATGGCGAAAGGGATGACGGCAATGAGGCAAAGCGCCCCCAGGGCGACAAGCACGCCCCTGCATCCCGTCGTCATTCCCGAAAGCAGTGCCACCGTGATAAGAACAAGGCCAAGAATCGCCATGCAGCCGGCAGTCCTGGCATTGTCCTGCGGTGTGGGCTCCTTGTGAACCTGCGGAGCTTTCCGGCCCGTGTAAACGTTCCTGCCGCACTTCGGGCAGATGTCGTTTGCGAACTCGGAGGAGGCGCCGTTGTATCCGCAGTTGCGGCAGCGAACACCGCTGAAGGCAACACCGCAGTGCGGGCACCGTGAATCGGAACGGCCGGTGGGTTTTCCGCACCTTCCGCAGGTATACAGGGCTTGGTTCATCTAGGGCCGCCTCCCTGCATGTCAATGGGTTGCCCCCGTTTCACAGGCTCCTATTCTAAAAGAGAATCCAGCTTGAAGTAACCCTGCACTCCATGGCACCACCCTCCCCATCCATTGCTCCGAAGTGGTAGATTCAGGATATTGAATCTCTTTCCTTTTCCATGGAGGGTCTGGCAATGGTTCAGCGCACCGGTATAGACAAGGTACTCTCCGGTGGATTCACCGGAACGGCAGTCACGGTTTACGGATGGGTCAGGACTTCCCGCTCGGGGAAGAACGTGGCCTTTGCCGCGCTGAATGACGGTTCCTCCGTTCAGAACCTCCAGGCCGTGTTCGACCGTGAGGTGTTCGATGACGAGGCCCTTGCGGGGCTTCAGGCGGGGGCGTGCGTTCGCGTCACGGGAACCGTCGTCGAAAGCTCCGGCGAACAGGCTGTTGAGCTTGCGGCTTCATCCCTTGAAGTGGTTGGTCCTGTGGATGCCGAGTACCCCCTTCAGAAAAAAAGGCACGGTCTCGACTTCCTTCGCACCATGCCCCACCTCCGCTCCCGGACCAACACCTTCGGCGCGGTCTTCAGGATGAGCCATCACCTGTCCCTGGCCATCCACAGGTTCTTCGACACCGAGGGCTTCTACCACGTACACACCCCCATCATCACCGAAAGCGACTGCGAGGGCGCGGGAGAGACCTTTCGTGTCACCACTCTTCCCGCTGGTTCCGCCGATTTCGATCAGGACTACTTCCGGCGCAGGGCATTCCTCTCCGTCAGCGGCCAGCTCGAAGCCGAACCGTTCGCCCTGTCGCTCGGGAAGGTCTACACATTCGGCCCCACGTTCAGGGCCGACCCTTCCGACACCAGGACCCACGTGGCAGAGTTCTGGATGATAGAACCCGAGATGGCTTTCCACGACCTCGACGACAACATCTCGCTCATCGAGAGGTTCGTGAAGTTCTGCGCAGCGTACCTTCGTGAGAAGTGCTCCTCCGACATCGCCTTTTTCTCCGAGCACTACGAGAAGGGGCTTGCGGACCGTTACAAAACGCTGGAGGAGGGTTTTGCACGGGTCAGCTACACCGAGGCCATCAGCATTCTGGGCGCGACCTCCGGTGTTTTCTCCTCCGTTCCCGCGTGGGGAGACGATCTGGCAACCGAGCACGAGCGCTACCTGGCGGAGAAACACTTCGGCCGCCCGGTGTTCGTGACAGATTACCCCGCTTCCATGAAGCCCTTCTACATGTTCATGAACCCCGACGGCAAGACAGTGGCGGCATGCGACCTGCTGGTTCCCGGGGTGGGAGAGATAGTCGGGGGAAGCCAGAGGGAACACCGGCTTCCCGTCCTTACCGACAGGGCAGTTGCCCAGGGGCTGGATCTTTCGGTTTACGCCTGGTACCTCGAGCTTCGCAGGTGGGGTTCCGCCCCCCATGCCGGCTTTGGTCTTGGATTTGAACGGCTGTTGATGTATCTGACGGGAATGGACAACATACGCGACGTCATCCCCTTCCCGCGCACATTCGGAAAAATGTACTAGAAGGCTGGTGTTCCGGTGAGTGAAAGCATCCTTACGATTGACGGCAATGAAGCTGCTGCCCATGTGGCCCATAAACTGAGCGAAGTCATTGCCATCTACCCCATCACCCCCTCCTCGAACATGGGTGAGCACGCCGACGAATGGTCAGCGGCGGGAAGGAAGAACATCTGGGGAACCGTTCCCCTGGTGCAGGAGATGCAGAGCGAGGGCGGCGCGGCCGCTTCGGTTCACGGCGCCCTTCAGACAGGCGCCCTCACAACCACATTCACCGCAAGCCAGGGGCTCCTTCTGATGATCCCCACGATGCACAAGCTCGCGGGTGAACTGACCGCCACCGTCTTCCACGTCTCCGCGAGAAGCCTTGCGTGTCAGGCACTCTCGATCTTCGGCGACCACAGCGACGTGATGTCGGTCCGCAACACCGGGTTCGCCCTTCTTTCCAGCGCGAGCGTCCAGGAGGTTCCCGACCTTGCCGCAATCGCGCATGCCGCAACCCTGAGCAGCAGGATACCGTTCATCCACTTCTTCGACGGGTTCAGGACCAGCCACGAGGTCCAGAAGATAAGCATGCCCGGAGACGACGTTCTCCGCGGAATGATCGACGACGAGCTGGTCCTTGCGCACCGCCACCGGGGAATGAACCCCAACCGCCCTGTTCTCCGCGGCACCAGCCAGAACCCCGACGTCTACTTCCAGGGCCGCGAGACCGTGAACTCGTACCATGCGGCAACCCCCGGCATCGTCCAGGAATACATGGACATCTACGCGGGCCTGACGGGCCGCCAGTACCACCTGTTCGACTACGTTGGCGCCCCCGATGCCGAAAGCATCGTTATCCTCATGGGCTCCGGCTGCGAGACCGCCCACGAGACGGTTGAATGCATGCTTGCCGAGGGCGAAAAGGTCGGTGTCCTGAAAGTCCGCCTCTATCGGCCTTTCGACGCCAGCGCCCTTCTCGCCGCCATTCCCCTGAGCGCGAAGGTCCTCACGGTGCTCGACCGCACAAAGGAGCCAGGCAGCGAGGGCGAACCGCTTTACAAAGACGTCGCCACGGCACTCAAGGAATCGGGCCGTTGCGGCGTGAAGGTCCTGGGAGGGCGTTACGGTCTTTCCAGCAAGGAGTTCACACCAGCCATGGTGAAGGCGGTGTTCGACAATGCCGCCGGGCCGAAAAAGCACGGGTTCACCGTGGGCATCACCGACGACCTGACCGACACCAGCATCCCGGTGCCCGACTACTGCATGCCCTCGCAGGGAATGCACCAGGCCGTTTTCTTCGGTCTGGGCGCCGACGGGACCGTCGGGGCCAACAAGAACAGCATCAAGATCATCGGCGAGACCACCGACTTCTTCGCCCAAGGCTACTTCGTCTACGACTCCAAGAAGGCCGGGGCAATAACCGTAAGCCACCTCAGGTTCGGCCCCAGGCCGATCCGTCAGACCTGCCTCATCGGCAGGGCCGACTTCGTGGCATGCCACCAGACCGTGTTCATGGAGAAGTACGACATCCTCCGCTACGCGGCAAAGGGCGCCACCTTCCTCCTGAACACACCGTACGGCAAAGACGAGGCATGGGACAGCCTTCCCCGCGAGGCACAGAAGGACATCATCGAAAAGGGGCTGAAGTTCTACGTCATCGACGGGTACAAGGTTGCGCAGGAAACGGGCATGGGCGTGATGATCAACACCATCATGCAGACCTGCTTCTTCGCCATCAGCGGCGTCATCCCCAGGGACGAGGCCATCGACAAGATCAAGAGCGCCATCAGGAAGACCTACGGCCGCAAGGGCGAGAAGATCGTGGAGAAGAACTACGCCGCGGTCGACCACAGCCTTGCCAACCTCTTCGAGGTGAAGTACCCCTCCAGGGTCACAAGCAGCTTCAACCGTCCTCCGTCGGTTCCAGCCCACGCGCCTGACTTCGTTCAGAGGGTGACCGCCGAGATCATCGCCCAGAGGGGTGACAACCTCCCTGTCAGCGCCATCCCCGCCGACGGCACATGGCCCACGGGAACCACCCAGTACGAAAAGAGGAACATCGCGCTCGCGATCCCGGTCTGGGACCCCGCGGTGTGCCTCCAGTGCGGTGTCTGCAGCCTCGTCTGCCCCCACGCCGCCATACGCATCAAGCATTACGATGCGTCGTGCATGAAGGGCGCCCCGGCAACCTTCAAGAGCATCGACGGCAAGGGCAGGTTCCAGGGCAGCATGTACACCGTTCAGGTCGCCCCGGAAGACTGCACGGGCTGCGGCGCTTGCGTCGAGGCCTGCCCCGGCCGCAACAAGGCCGTCGAGGGCAGGAAAGCCATCAACATGGAGCCCCAGATCCCCCTTCGCGTACCCGAGGCCGAGAACTACTCGTTCTTCCTCGACATTCCCGACTACGACCGCTCGAAGATCGATGTCGCCTCGGTCAAGGGAAGCCAGCTTCTCAGGCCGCTGTTCGAGTACTCGGGCGCGTGCGCCGGCTGCGGAGAGACCCCCTACGTGAAGCTTCTCACCCAGCTCTTCGGTGACAGGGCGGTCATCGCCAACGCCACGGGCTGCAGCAGCATCTACGGCGGCAACCTTCCCACGACCCCCTACTGCAAGAATAACGACGGTCGCGGTCCTGCATGGAACAACAGCCTCTTCGAGGACGCGGCTGAGTTCGGCTTCGGGTTCAGGCTCACCGCCGACAAACACACATCCTTCGCCGTCGAGCTTCTTAACGGGTTCAAGGATCAACTCGACCCATCCCTTGTAACAGGCCTTCTCGACTGCGCACAGGTCTCCGAAGAGGAGATCGAAGCTCAACGGAAGAGGGTAGATTCCCTCAGAAAGGCGCTGGGCGGGATCGACACACCCGAGGCCCGTCAGCTCGAGAGCCTTTCGGACTACTTCGTGAAGCGCAGCGTCTGGATCCTGGGTGGCGACGGCTGGGCCTACGACATCGGATACGGCGGCCTCGACCACGTTCTTGCCCAGGGCAGGAACGTCAACGCCCTGGTTCTCGACACCGGCGTCTACTCCAACACCGGCGGCCAGTGCTCCAAAGCCACACCAATGGGTGCGGTCGCCAAGTTCGCGGCCAGCGGCAAACCGATGCCCCGCAAAGACCTTGCCATGATCAGCATGACCTACGGCAACATCTACGTGGCCCAGATAGCCATGGGCGCGAACTACGGCCAGGCCGTGAAGGCGTTCGTCGAGGCCGAAAGCTACGACGGCCCCTCCATAATCATCGCCTACAGTCACTGCATAGCCCACGGCATCAACATGACGAAGGGCATGGACGAACAGAAGCTCGCGGTCAAGACCGGCCTCTGGCCTCTCTTCCGCTTCGACCCCAGGCTCATCGGGAAGGGGCAGTCACCGCTTCAGCTCGACTCGAAGAAGCCCGACACCCCATTCGCCGAGCTTGCAAAGAGCGAGGTCCGCTGGAAGGTCCTTCTCGACAAGGACCCGCAGCGGGGAGAGATGCTCGTGAAGCAGGCCCAGACCGAGATCAACCGCAGGTTCCACCTGTATGAACAGATGGCCGCGATGAACTGGAACGCCGGGGAGTAGTCCGGCATGTCACGTGGGGGGGCATCGGCCCCCCCTTTTTTTTGGCCCTGTCTGAATGGATTGGTGCACAGGTTCAGGGCAGGTTCAGCACCCTCTCGGAAGCGATCCCCCTGCTACGGTCACAGGGCTTCGCATCCGGGATGCGTTTTTGCATTTCAAATGCAGATCTGCACAACACGGGTTCACTGCGCGGCAATATCGGAAGTCTTCGCACGCGAGTTCTGAAGAAGGAAGGTCTTCTCCCCTCAGACCACCGCCTTGTCTGCCTCGTCCGAGAGCTCGCACCCGAATCTCTCAATGAGATGGGCGTCCAGACGGTCCGCCACGGCGCTCAGTTCAACTACCCTTTCACTGACGCTCTCCGCGTGTACCGAATTGATGTCCGAGAGGTGCGCCCGGTATGAGAGGTAGACTATTCCGTCGTGCACACCGAGCACGTAGGGCTGAACGGGATCGCTCAGAAGGTAGGTGTAGAGTGCGGTGAGGTTCTCGGTGGGAAGCTTGACAAGCGGACATGTGACGGTCAGGTAGTTGGTCCTGTAGACGAAGATCCTAATTAGAGCGCTGCCCCTGTGAAACTCCCAGAACTCGTACCCGTTCCTGGCGAGGACCGGGTCTAACCCCATCCTTTCGATAGCGTTCTCGGCAAAGACCGACAGGTCGCTCAGGGGAGTCCTTCCAAACAGCTTCTTCGCTTCAAGACCGACCCCGCAGTTCTCGCAGTATTCATCCTCCTGCTCGAGCAGAGCGCTGCAGGAGGGGCATCTCACCGAGTAAGCCGCGGGCTGCCTTTTCTCCAGAAGACCGAGTTCCCGGCCTATCATGTCGGCGGGAAGCGAGAAACCCATGTTCTCGGCTTCGTTAAGCTTGCAGGTGGTGATGCCGATGACCCTTCCGTCGGGAAGGACCATCGGCCCTCCGCTGTTTCCGGGATTGATGGCCGCGTCGGTCTGGATGTAGTACTGCCCGTTCACGAGCTGCTTCACGCTGCTTACTATTCCCTCGGTCACGTTGAACGGGTAGCCGAAGGGGTAGCCCAGGACAAGCACCCTGTCCATCACCTTCAGCTCCTCAACGTTGGAGAAACTCAACTCGGGTGCTTCGATTGCCCGGGAGGGTCTGAGGAAGGCAAGGTCGTACTTGGGGGAAACCAGTACGACATCGGCTTTCATGGCACGGTTGAATGAGTTCTCCACAGCCACCTCGCGCTCACCGTCGACGACATGGTGATTGGTGATGATCAGGTTGTGCTTCTTCGAGAAGAACCCGGAACCGCTCCCCCTGGAGGTCTTGATCTTGAACACGAGCTGGAATACCTGATTAAGGTCTGTCATTGTTCACTCCGATGGCTGCTGGAGTTGCATAACACTCGTAACTGCCTTGTAAAGCTCCTGTGCGGCTGTCTGCCAGTCCCTGCCGGACGCCGCACGCAGGCCGGTGTTCAGCATCTCCTCCAGTGTCCGGGGGATGCGGAACCTGTTGTAGACGCTGTAGATGTCGTAGAGCAGAAAGATCGCCGCGCTCATGAAGGCTGATGAGGATATGTCCTTCTCCGCGTTCATCCAGTAGTTCTCAAGCTCGGTCTTGATCCCGGGAAGGAAGGCGTGCTTCCTCACGGCAATGATGCTTTCGGTTTTATAGATCGATTCGGCGAACTTCCCGAGCGTAATCGTGCAAAGCTTCTCGAAGAAGGTACACTGGCAGTCGAGCCTCTCCGCTGCCGGGTTCTTCCCGTACGAGGCTCCGATGGCGTTCCCGATCTCGTAGCTCAGGTGGCCTTTGGGGGAGAAGATGTAGTTGATCTTCATCAGAGAGATCAGCCCCGACTCCACACCCATGTCATACCACCTGTTGTCCCTGAAGTAACGCAGGTACTCAAGCCCTTCATTCACATGCCTGAGGAACCCCGCATGGAACCCCTGCAGTTCCACTTCGGAGTACTTCTCCACCCTGGGCGTGCAGATCCTTTGGGCCTGGAACTTCTCGATGAAGACATCGTCGTAATGGTCGGCATTCATGCAGATCTCCCAGAAGATGTCGTAAAGCCTGTACGGCTCGCACAGCTCGAGGGGAAACTCTGCCTTGAAGAAGAGCTTCCCGTCCTCGAGAACTATCCGGCTCAGGAAAAGGACGGAGAAGTTTATCTCGGTGATCTGCCTGAGAAGGGCGTTGACCCTCTTTTCAGGGATGCTCAGGAATGGTGCGTTGATCCTCACCGTGGAATCGATGGAGATGTTTATGATGGTCGATCCGTGGGGAATGGAAAACTCGGTGCGTTCGGCGTTGCCGCACATGCTCACGACTGCGGGATCGAGGTAGTGAAGGAAGTTGATGATCGTATCCCTGTAGTTCCGGTCCCTGAATGAATCCAGAACGGTCTGCCACCTGTTAGTGAAATCCGTCAACCCAACAAGACCCTCTATCGGCTCATCAAAAAGATGCGATGTTTTCATGATGCCTCCTTATTGAATACCACCGGAAACGGTGTGGTTTGCTGCCCATCTGCATTCGCCCCGGAAAGATCACGGGTTCTGCCGCAGCGACCAGACCTCTCCGACTCCCTCTTCCACTCGTGCCGCGAAAAAGCCGGATTCACAGTCTCCGGCAACAAGGATGAATCCCTCGCCCGAATCGATTGCCGCTGGGACGAATGCAGTCTCAAACCTGTGATGCCAGGTAACCGTTCCAGTCATGCCGGTGGTGCATACCCACGGAGTGTCTTCGCCTCCCGCAGCAATGAATCCGCCATCCACCCGCTCCAGAAGCCCGGCGCCGGAAAGGGGGTCGAGCGAGAACCACCCGGATTCAATGGAACCCCGGTCAGACATAATGACGACGAGTTCGTCGAGGGATTCAGGGACAGGTGTGTCGGACCAGAGCGAAACGATGCCCTCGTCCGAAGCGCCGGCCGTCATTGGTGCGCAACCGCCAAGGTTCTCGATCACCCCGGTGCTGACGTATTCACACGGATCCCCGTTGGAATCCAGGGTAACCGTCACCCAGTCACCGGACGCGGCGACGGTCGCGGCCGCCACGAAGCATCCGTCATCACCGGCCCTGCAAAAAGCCGTGTAGAATGGGTGAGCCGTGGGCAGGGCAAAGGTTTTCCATACCTGCCCACCCTCCCTGTTCACACGGACAACCCACAGTCCCCGGTCGGTGGCTGACCAGGAGTCCCACATCATGAGCACCCCTCCGTCACCCGTATTCAGAAGCCCCTGGGGAGTATCGTAGCACATCCCGTCTTCGCACAGCTCCCATTCAACAGAGCCATCTGGGCCGTACGCCCGAAGGGATACGGCGGTGTATCCCTCTCCGGTGGATGTCGCCGTAAAGCATCCGCCGTCCTCCCTGTGAAGAAGGCGGCAGTGCGCTGCATCGGACCTGACGGTTCCAAGGGTGTCGGCGAGCACTGCCACACCATCCACGATAAGGAAAAGACACGTCGTTGATATCTCTTCAAGTTCCGTGACGTTCTGAACCGAAAGCCAGGCTCCGCTGCCCGAAGCCGGGCAGATGTCGAGGACACGCCCCATCGCCGCTCCCGCGGCAAGCATGAGTAATGCAGGGTATAGCGATCTGTTCAAGTTACGGCCTCCACCGGCTATATTACAGCCTTCCCGCTGTGTTGCATCAAATGCCTGGTCTGCCCGGAACCCCCTATCATCGGTTGTCCGACCGGGGAAAGAAAGAGACGGCTGAATTGAAACGCATGTCGCGATGAACTACGGCAACCGGTTCCCTTGGGTCCTCCTTCTGCCCTCTCTGGCCTTCGCCTCGACAGGCGCCGGGGAAGCGACGATCCCCCACAGGATGATGATGCTCGTACTTCAGCTGGGTGTCATCCTTTTTGCAGCAAGGATCGGTGGGATCCTTTTTGAGAAAATGCGTTTGCCCGGCGTTCTGGGGGAACTGTCACTGGGAATAGTGATCGGCCCTCACCTTCTTGGAGCAATCGCACTTCCCGGGCTTCCACAGGGTCTCTTCCCACCGGCTTCCCTGGGTCTGCCCGTCTCTCCCGAGCTGTATGGGATATGCTCACTGGCTGCGGTGCTGCTGCTTTTTTCAGTGGGGCTTGAGACCGATCTCGGGCTGTTCGTTCGATACTCGGTTGTTGGAAGTCTGGTGGGCCTTGGCGGGGTGGTGGTTTCCTTCCTGGCAGGCGACCTTCTGGCAGTGGCATGCTCTTCATGGCTGTTCGGTGAGCCCATGGGCTTTCTGTCCGGCCCATGCCTCTTCATGGGGATAATCATGACCGCCACGTCCGTGGGAATAACCGCCAGGATCCTTTCGGAACAGCGCAAGACCGAGTCCCCCGAGGGTGTCACCATCCTGGCGGGAGCGGTCGTCGACGATGTGCTGGGAATAATCCTGCTTGCCGTGGGGATGGGTGTGATCACGGCTTCGAGGGCTTCCGGCAGCATTGACTGGGCGCACATCGGAGTCATTGCCGGCAAGGCTGTGGGCATATGGCTGGTGGCCACTGTGCTGGGGATCATCGCCGCAAGGCGCATTGGCGCGGTCCTGAAGTCCATGGGAAATCCGTCGGTGATTGCCGTTCTGGCCCTGGGTCTTGCACTGATCCTTGCCGGGCTCTTTGAAGAGGCAGGGCTCGCGATGATCATCGGAGCCTACGTGATGGGGCTCTCACTCTCCAGAACCGATGTGAGCCATCTCGTCCGGGAGCGACTGGCCCCGACACATGCCCTTCTGGTCCCGGTCTTCTTCGTGGTGATGGGAATGTTCGTGGACCTGCGGGCTTTCACTTCACCCACGGTGATCCTGTTCGGCCTTCTCTACACTGCGGCAGCGATAGGCGCAAAGCTACTGGGATGCGGCGTTCCGGCTCTGCTGTGCAGGTTCAACCCGCTCGGTGCCCTACGTATCGGCACCGGAATGCTTCCCCGGGGTGAAGTTACCCTGATCATTGCCGGAACCGGCGTGGCCATGGGTGTGCTCACGGGTCAGCTCTTCGGTGTTGTGGTCTTCACAACCCTTCTTTCATCGCTGATCGCCCCCCCGGTCTTGATCAGGCTTTTTCGCATTTCCCGTTCGGGCCTGAAGAATCCGGTTGCCGGGGAATCCGAAACTCCTCTTGCTTTCGCCTTCCCGTCGGCTCGGACCACCGAACTCGTTCTTGGACGGCTTCTTGAAGTCTTTCACTCCGAGGGCTTCTTCGTGCACGAGCTGAGCAGATCAGAGCAGATCTTCCAGATCAGGAAGGACAGATCGGTCATAGGGTTCAGACGAAGCGGCCGGCATCTCACGTTCGAGGTTGGCAAAGACGACATCCCGCTTGTGAACACCGCCATGATGGAGGTCGTAGCGGAACTGGAAGGGATAGCCCGGGAACTTGCGAAGCCCATGGACCTGTCCGGCATCGGGCGAAAGGTTCAGGATGAGGCGGGTTCAGCCCCGGGAAGGAGGGAGCTTGCCCGTCACCTTTCCGTTTCGCTCCTCTTCCCTTCTCTGAAGGCCGACACCAAGGACGGAATTCTCGACGAACTGATGGAAAGGGTTCGAACCGACCGGAGGGTTCTCGACGTCGAAGCCGCCCGAAAGGCGGTTCTGGAGCGTGAAAGCAGCCTGTCCACCGGGATGCAGCACGGCATTGCACTTCCCCACGCGAGAACGGATGCGGTTTCGGCCCTTGTATGTGCCGTGGGCATGAAGCATGAGGGAGTGGCCTTCGATTCGATAGACGGTATCCCCTCGAGAATATTCGTGCTCACGCTCTCCCCGAAAAGCGCATCCGCCCCTCAGATCAGTTTCATGAGCTCGATGAGCCAGGTTCTGGACGCGGAAGGACGCCAGGCGCTACTCGCGGCTGAATCACCCGGCGAGATGTTCCTCGCTCTGACGGGAATCGACAGCTCTCAGGTCCGCCACGGCATTCTTTCCAGACGGTCCGGCATGCTGCGGGTTTCTTCAGCGGACAGCCCGGCTCCGGAATCCCTTCTTCTCCCCGAACTCATCGAACCATCGCTGAAAGGCGTTTCAGCCGGGGAAGTCATCGACGAGCTGCTGAACATGTACGTGAAAGCCGGGATCCTGAGTGATGTGACTGAGGTCAGAAGCGCCATCATCGAGCGTGAGAAGCAGATGCCAACGGGACTCGAACACGGGATCGCCATGCCCCACGGGCGAACCGGTCAGATCGCCAGGGTTCAGTGCGCACTGGGAGTATCCAGGCATGGGGTCGACTTCGGGGCGTTCGACGGCGGGCTCTCGCACATCATCGTTCTGATCATCTCACCGTTCGACTCCCCCTCAGCCCATATCCGCACCATGGCGACACTGGGACGTGCCCTTGGTGAACGAACCCGTGAAAGAATCATCAATGCAGGAGCAGCTCCGGAGATCATCGCCGCCATGGCGGCCGGAAATGGCTGAGAAGCGGGTAACCGACAGGAGACGCGCTTCTGTCGAAAACATACACGGGCGGAAAGGAAGCGTTCATGCGCTTGATCCTGATGGCGATTGTTCTTGTCCTTCTGGTTTCGTGCAGTGTTGGTGAGGGGAACATTTCTGATGCCGGGACGGCAGCCACCTGGAACAATCGTCCCGATACAGCCTTTGCAGGGGTTGCGGAGCTGACCGATCTGCACGGAAAAACAGAGTCAGAGGTCGTGGTTGTCATGGGACAGCCGGACTTCCGGCAGGATATAACACTCCATGCGGGGGAGACCCTCTCCGAGTTCATGATCGAGGTCCACAACACCTACCCTCCCGATGACCCATCGATCGAGGGCACCATCATTCGTCATCTGCAGTGGGAACGGAACGGCTACAGCGAGGCTGTCTTTCTTCACCAGTCATCTTCCGCTGGCGAATGGGTTGTTCTGGAATCCATGAAATGGTCAAACGATGTTGAGTTCTAGCGTCACCGGAGTTTTCAGCCGGAGGTGAGAAATGCTTGAGCTGGCAGCGATCCTGATCGCGGCGGAACCGACCATAGTCCTTCATGAATGGGGAGTGGTCTTCTACGAGGTTGGAACGGCCCGGGCAATGGGCGACCCTGGCGTTCTTTTCGATGTGGAGGAGGCGGTTGCATACGCACCGGTGATTAACCTGTACGGTCCCGATTTCACGGGGAGAATTTCGGTTGCCGCCCTCGGGACGATATTCGACATGTACCCCGAACCGGACGCGACCGGGGGTCCCATGATGATGGCCGGGCTGGGTTCGTTCATCCGCTGGGAGGGGATCGAAGCTCAAGGCAGCGGGAGCGGTGAGACCTTTCAACCGGTTCCCGGGCTGATGTCGGCTCCCCTCTGGAGACCTGATGACGCCCTCACACTGACCCGCGCCGACGGCTTCCGCGACAGGTTCCTATACTACGAGGTGGACCTTTCCGGCACTGAATTCCCCCTCCCCCTGGCTGGCCTGTCATCCCGGGGCATCCCGCCGGCCGGGGAGGTCCTGCTGTTTCACCGAAGCGTCGTTGGTATTGCCGGCTACGAACTTCTGCCCCAGGGCGACCTTTCAATGGCCGGCGGTACTGCTCCATTTCTTTACTCCTGCAGCGGGGTGAAGGCTGTCCTGGAAAGATGGGCGGGAACAACTCTCTCGGAGAATGAACTTTCCGCAATGTGGGCCACATGGGAGCCATATGTTCTTTCGGGCGACTGGGACGGATCAAGCCTTGCGGTTTTCCGCCTGCCGGATCAGGCCGTGGATCTCGTGAGCACCGTGAACGTTGTCTCCGACCAGGGACATCCCGTGTCAGTGCAAAGGTTTTTCCTGGGAATGATGGCCGTTCCCTGAAGCGGTTTCAGGCAAAATAGGCAGTGCAGTTTGATAGGACTGCTCCCCGGGACAGCAGTACGGTTCCCCCCGCGATCACTTCAGTTACCTCTTCGAAGGGGCCGACCGAGGTCAGTGCAACCGTCGCCCGGTGACGGCAACTGCCCGGAGTCGACGTGAAACTGCTCATCTGCTGGCTTCCGATGAACCTGTCCCGCTCCGGAGGAACGATGCTGCCCACGCCGGCCCGTTCCCGGGAGACCGCCGATCCGCCGGCGGTGCACTGGTAGTCGACCACCAGTCCGTATTCATCCTCCCCCCCTCGGAAAGCCACATCGAACCGGATGAACAGCCTGTACTTCCTTCCAGGCCGGGCCGTAAAACCAAACCGCCATTCCGAATCGGCCTTCACTCCCACTGATGCAACGGCCCTGCCCGGAAGGCGTCTGACGACAAGGAGGTACGAAAGAAGCAACATCACGGCAAGGCTGATCAGAACCGTGAACTCAGTATCGGTGCACAGCAGCATCACGCACCACCTTTCCCGTTCCCTGTTCGGCAAGGAGTTCCCGGGCAGCCCTGCGGTAGATCCTGAAGCGCATGCCGCCCAAGTGTTTTCCACCGTACCACCTGGCCACGATCACGATGCAGTCCACGGCATTCATTCCGTTCATCACTTCGAGGATGCACTTCCCCGCACCCGGCTCACCTCCGTCGTTCCTGAACTCGGATCCGTCAGTCAGACGGCATGCCCAGCTCAGCTGACTCGCCTTCTCCATTCGAAACCTTTTCGTCGCGGTCTGAACCGCTTCCGAAAGGGCATCCTTCCCGTGAAACGGAATGCCACAGGCAAGGAAACGGCTTTGCTTCTCCAGGATCGGTCTGCCGCAAACGGCTGTCTCGAGGGTAATGGGTTTCTCAGGGTCCATGTTCTCCCACGGAGGTTTCCTCTATGAAGGTTCTGGCTTCCCTGCAATGCCCGGTGAGAGAAGGCAGATCAAGCTGTGCAGCCTGTTTCTCCGCATCCGAAAGCGTTTTCAGAGCCTCTTCGGCCTCACCGATCAAGGCCAGGGCCCTGGAGAGCTGGACAAGTGCGTAGACCCTTCTGTTGCCTCCGCCTTCACCGGCGCAGCTCAGGCTTTCCCGGGCAAGTTCGAGCGCTTCCCGCGGAGAACGGACCTCAGCGATCCGGGAGAGTTTTTCGAGCGTGAAGGATATCCCTCTGAGATCACCCATCTCCCTTCGAAGGGCAAGTGACAGAACGTGGTTCTTCTCCGCCCCGATGACATCTCCCTCGATTGTCAGGATGTCTGCGATGTTGGAGAGCACCGAGGCCCTCATGTAGGCATTGCCCGAGTTCCTGCTCAATGCAGATGCCTCCTCGAGAAGCTCTCTTGCCGCTGCGAGCTCGCCCCTGCGCTTCCTTACGGACGCGATGTTGCAGAGAAGTGATGTCGCGGGCTGCTCAAGACCGCATACCCTTGAGAGCGACAGCGCCCTTGTCCAGAGGTCAAGGGCGTTCTCGAGCCGGTTCTGCAGGTGGGCGGCGTTGCCCAGCCCAGCCAGGCAAAGGACCTCGAGGCAGGGGTCGTCAATGCTCGAAGAGAGTTCCACAGCGGCCTCAAGAAGAGGTGTCGCAGCGATGTGATTCCCGGTGAGGAGATGAAAGGTTCCCATCCTCTCCCTCAATTCCGCCCGGATTTTGGTCACAAAACGCCCTTCGCACGCTTTGACCGCAACAGCCTCTTCAAAGATCGCGCTCAGGTGGCCGAAGAACTCTATGGCTTCCCCGAACCGCGATCTCAACTGGAAAAGAACCGAGACGGTCTTTGCATAAGATTCCATTGCGCGGGGTTCAAGATCCCTGAACACGCGTTCCGCGCCCCTGAGAAGATTGGGCAGTTCGAAGGCTATCCTGTTCAGAGCCTCGGCCTGTCCGCCGCTGTGCACTTCTCTGTAACACTCGTCAAGATACTTCGCATAGTACAGATAGTGGGCTTTCTCCAGGCTTTCCTTACGTTCGGGGCTCATCGAGAGCCTTTCAGCGGCAAACAGCCTTGTCAGGGGATGCAGCATGCAGCCACCGCCGGGTCTGACTTTCAGGATGGAATTGTCGGAAAGGCTCTGCAAAGTGGCGATCCGGCACGAGGCAACCTCTGCGGCAGCCTGCGTGCTGAAGCCGCCCTCAAAAACAGAAACCCCTTCAAGTGCCCTTCTCTCACACTCGGACAGCAAATCCCACGAGTACCCAAAGACTGCCTGAAGGCTTCTCTGTCTTTCCGGGAGATCGGAGGAACGGCTCTCCAGAAGACCTATATCCCTTCGGATCTCTTCAAGGAGTTCGGAGCACGGAATGATACGGATCAAGGGTGCGGCAAGTTCTATGGCCAGGGGCAGACCGCAGAGCAGACCACAGATGTCCCGAATGGCCTCCCTGTCTTCCGGTCCCGGTGAAAAAGACGGCTGCGCCCTTCTTGCGTTCTCAAGGAAGAGGTTCGTTGAATCGAATCTCTCCAGTTCATCACCCGGTTTTTGCGGAAGTGACATGCCGGACAGGTCGAAAATGCTTTCCCCCCTCACACCAAGACAGCGGCGTGAAGTGGCCAGGACCCTTATTCGAGGGCACTCCGAAAGCATTCGGGAGACCAGCCGGGAATGGGCGACAAGGTGCTCGAAATTGTCGAGCACGATCAGGGCGTTCAAATGACCCAACGCCGAGAAAAGGCGGGCCTCCTCATCCCCGCTGCCCGAAAAGGAGACGGAAACTTCCTGTGCAATCGCCGCAACCATTCCCGCCGCAGTCGATACGGATTCAAGCGGCACGAACCAGACTCCGTCCTGGAACGACGCAACGTTCTCCGCGGCAACCTGTACCGCCAAACGGGTTTTCCCCGAACCTCCATGACCGAGTATGGTGATAAGCCTTCTGTCGTGTTCGGAAAGCAGGGCTGTTATCTCCCCCATCTCCCGATGGCGTCCGAGGAAGGGTGTGGGCTGAACGGGCAGGTTGTGATGATGCGAGGATACGGTCTGAAGAGGCGGGAAGTTCCCTGGCAGCTCCGGGTGCTCAAGAATGAAGATGTGCTCGGGTTCCAGAAGATCCTTGAGCATGTGCAAGCCGGCATCCTTCAGCAGCGCTCCCCCCGGAATGCTTTCAGTGACCGCCGCAGAAGCGCTTGTTACTGTCTGGCCTCCCCATGCCGCCGACATGAGCCGCATTGTCCTGTTGACAGGATCACCGAAGTAGTCACCACAGCTCTCAATGGCATCTCCGGAATGAACGCCGATTCTCACCTCCAGGCCGTCAACGTCTGTCCAGTCCTGTTTCTGAAGGGCAAGCTGAATTCCCAGAGCGCATTCAAGGGCGGTTCCGCCAGTGAAAACCAGCATGAAACCATCGCCGGTATGCTTCACCACCCTGCCGCCATGAAGCTCAACCTCCCGGCGCACCAGGATGTCATGCCTGGCAAGTGCCTCGCTCATCGCTTCAGGATGGAGCTGCCACTTCCGGGTCGATCCCTGAATGTCCGTGAACATGAATGAGGGCATCGAGCCTCCCGCGCGTAATGGAAACATGGGAAACACGACCCTGGAAAACCAGAACGCGTGACCCTTTCCCTACACCAGCATGATGAGGGTTATGGCAAGTACAGGCAGGTAAAGCACAAGGGCGGCTCCCACGGGCACAAGGAGGGTGCGCAAAGGGCGAGTCCGGCGGAGAATGAGAGCCCCGTTGGAGGCCAGAGCCCCGACAAGACCGGCAGCAAGCAGGACCCTGAAGGCGGCAGACAATTCTGGAACCGGTTGTGCGCCGGGTTCGGACGCCACCCTCCAGTGCAGAAGAAAGGCGCTCACAGAAAGAAGAACGGCGAACACCGAGAGCCCTGATACTGCAGGAAGTATGCCCTTCCCTCTCACGCTTCCAGCTTCACCTGGCTTCCAGGATGGAGTCGACGGCTTCGACATGGGCGTTGGCCGAAGCTGCCGCATCCCTGGCATCGTGGATCACTCCGGTCGGCACCGGAGGCGTGGCTATGTCGTTTATGGCTTCCACGGCTCCGATCATCCCGGTTCCCTGACCGGCGGTCCGCCCTTCAGGGTTGTCCGGTTCACCGCATGAAGCCTGCATCAGCAGCACAAGCGCTGCGACAGCGAGGCCGGCCTTGATCCCTGCCTTCACCTGAACACCGCCTTTATGGCTCCAAACGTCATTGTTTCCAGCCCTTGTGGGGTCAGGACAACCTGGAAGTCGTCGGCAAGGATGGAGGGCATCCCGCCCTCGAAAAGCATGGCGAAGCCGCTAAGGCCTGAACCAAGCAGGTAGGTCTGGTCGAGTACCTGGGCTGCCTGCTGGCCGTTAATGTGGAGGGTGAGTGTTACCGGATCGGTGTTCTCAGCCGTCAGTCCAACACTTACCCAGGTTCCGGGTGTGATCGTGGGACCAAAATCGCTGTAGAGCAGCTCGTAGTCACCGGCAACGTTCACATAGCCGATGTAGGCGTATGTGAAGGGCTGGAGGAAGACTATCACTCCGCCCACGTAGGCTTCCCCGGTGGTGATCTGCATTCTGGCGAGAACGTTCACGAGACTCCCGGTGCCGTCGGGGCTGAAGTCCATTGAAACCGACCCGTCCGCCCAGAAACCTGCCGCGCTGCAAAGATACCCCAGATACGTTGAATCGGGAAAGAAAGCCTCGATCACCTGATTCTCACCCTGGGTTGTCACCAGGGCGTAGCCTCCGTTCTCCTCCCTGATCCAGTTACCTGATGATTCCGGGCCCTGCCCCGGCTGGTACGACTGGAAGTCATCGAAGAAATCCCCCTGCACGAGACCCGAAAATGCCGCAAGCAGCAAAAGTGCTTTTTTCATACCCCACCCTTCTCCGGTGCATCCCGTGTTCATCGTAATATAGGGCGAAGCCGGAAGGCATGCGTTGACTCATGGAGCTGTTCCGGAAGAAGGGGCGGGTCTGGATATGGATCCTGGACCGGGAACAATCTGGACAGGTTGCATGTAAGAACAGATAATAGCAAGGGAGCGGAAAGCTGCGCCGGGGCTCCGGCAGAAAGCCGGCGTCATGCAGGTGAAGCTTGGCTCCCTGGAAAAGGATCAGGAGGGGAAGATGAAAGGCATAACTCTGGCAGTGATGATGACGGTTCTGACCGCTGCTGTGGCCTTCGCTGAAACCTACAGTCAAATGCCCGATGCGGACACCTGGATCTGGCCGGGCCAGGGCCCGTTCGGGTCGAGTCAGCAGCTCCGGACCAACAACATCAGTTCCTTCGATCAGAGGATAGTCATCGGATTCGACCTGTCTTCAATACCGCAGGAAGCCATTGTCAACACTGCATACCTGAACGTCTACAGGTACGACGGCAGCGCGGGAAGTGCCCTGGATTGCGAGATCTACCGGGTGACTGAAACGTGGGACGAAAACACCCTGGTGAATACCATCGCGTACGAAAGCACTGGCTCGTACGACCAGATCCTCGTGACAGAGAACGGATGGTACGCTTTCGACGTGACAAGCCTTGTCCAGGAATGGATTCAGGGGCTCTACCCGAACTACGGCGCGGTCTTCTTCGGAACGGGCGGCGCAGGGCTGTACCAGTACTTCCGTTCGCGGGAAGCCGCCTCGGACAACCCGTACCTGGTCGTTGAGTATGAACTTCCCGGCTCCTTCGAGGAATGCACATTCGGAGCGATAAAGGCGTTGTACCGATAGGATCCTGACCAAGACCAGTCAACGCAGCGGGTGGTCTCACCCTGAGTTGATCGCCATGGGAGATGTCTTTTCCTTTCTCATTGATCGTGTTCGCATTGACCGGGCCTGCCCGGGCGGATTAGTGTAGTCTGAACAAGACGGCACATGGCTGGAACTGCGAAGTTTCGGGGGTTTTTTTGTGCTCCTGCAGAAGGGAGGCCCGGCATGAGGTACAGGAAGCTTGGCAGAACGGGTGAAAGCGTTTCCACACTGGCCTTCGGGGCAATGCGGCTGCCACACGAGCCGGGTGACCCTGAAAGCATACTTCACGCGGAGGCACAGGATCTGGTCTACCGGGCTCTGGCGCTGGGAGTGAACCTGCTGGACACTGCCTGGAACTACCACAGGGAGAAAAGCGAGGTTTTTCTAGGCGACATCCTCTCTCCCGGTGAGAGGGGGAAGATCCTTCTCTCAACGAAGCTGCCGTGCTGGCTGGTGGAGAAACCCGATGATGCAGGGAGATTCCTGGACAAACAGATGGAGAGGCTCAGAACCGACTGGCTCGACATCTATCTCCTTCACGGGCTCAACCGGAGAACCTGGGAGAAGATGAAGGCTGCCGGAATTCCGGAGTGGGGCGCCCGCATGAGGGAAGAAGGGCGGATCCGCTTCTTCGGTTTCAGCTTTCACGACAGCTACGAAACTTACAAGGACGTACTCGCCCACATGAACTGGGACCTTTGCCTTTTGATGCTGAACTATGTCGACACCGAGTACCAGGCGGGTCTGAAGGGAGTCCTTGATGCCGCTGCCAGAGGCATGGGTGTGATGATAATGGAGCCCCTTCGAGGGGGTTCTCTGGCGGGCAACCTTCCCGCAGATGTCTCGGCTTGTTTCCGTGGAACACAGCATACACCTGCGGCCCTTGGTCTTCGCTGGGTATGGAACCTTCCCGGCGTATCAACGGTTCTCAGCGGTATGACGACTGTGGGTCAGCTCGAAGAGAATGCCGCACTGGCGGATCAATCGCCTGCGGGTTGTCTGGACACCGGTGAGCTCGAAGCCTACAAAAAGGCCAGGGAAGTGTTTCTTGCAAGGGCCGAGATCCCCTGCACGCAGTGTGAATACTGCATGCCCTGCCCACAGGGAGTGGCCATCCCATGGTGCTTCAACTACTACAATTACTACACCATGCACGCTGACCTCGAACAGGCGAGAACCCTCTACGGCTTCATAGGTGAAAGGTTCGGCGCCCACAGGTGCAACAGGTGCGGTGCATGCCTCGAGCGGTGCCCAAGGGGTCTTTCGATCCCCGATCTTCTCGAGAAGGTCCACTCCACACTGGGATGATCCCATGAACCAAAGCGGCCCCGGCGGGTTGCCGGAGCCGCACTTGTGACGGTCTGTCCCTACGGGGTGTAAAGATTGTTTATGAGAAGCTCGGCGAGCTTGATGCTGGTTTCGGTTCTGTCCAGACCAGGAAAGACCGCTGGTTCCCAGGTTATGTGAAAGCATACGTTCCCGCGAAGGCCGACGAACCGCACCGGCAGGCGGTCGGCCGAGGGGACGTCGCCTATGGAGGCGGCATCCCAGAGGGCTCCGGGAACCTCAACGGGGTTGGTGAGGAAGCTGACGGCGAAGTCGTAACCACTGCGGCCGCCTGCCACGTCAACCTCGAACCTGACCTTGCTGTACGGAATGCTGCCTATGTTGTAGCTGCCCACAGGCTTGCCAGACGCGGCGCTGCTTGCGGCCTCGGGGAACGAAGCAAAGCCCGCGGTTCCCATGATGGCTTCAACCTCGGCGGGAGCAATGGCATCGTTCATTGCCCAGCCGTCGGGAAGAACTATCGTATCTCCGGGCTGACCCGGCTGAATCCCGGTTTCGGTCTCGACATCCGCTTCCGTTTCCGTGGCGGTTTCGGCGGCGGTGTCCGGTGCGGGTTGTTCCCCGCATCCCGCAAGGGCGAAAAGCATCAATGCTGCAAGAAGAAGGATCGTCTCTTTCATCGCCTCACCTTTCCTGAATCAACCTGTTTGTTATCATTACCGGACGGCAGGGTCAGTCATCCACCCGG
This sequence comes from Candidatus Fermentibacteraceae bacterium, assembly GCA_041750285.1. Lineage (GTDB taxonomy): Bacteria > Fermentibacterota > Fermentibacteria > Fermentibacterales > JCC-6 > UBA6080. The sequence continues at coordinate 118,756 of JBGSZS010000008.1, forward strand.
TAAATTCAATCATAGCTGTTTTTATGTGTTCCGGCACTGTCAATCGTCGGGAATACCGGGTATCCCCAACCGGTCGGCCAGGCCACGCATCTTCAGGCCAAGTTCCTCTCCGACGTTCCTGCCCTCACAGACCGACACCGCCCGGAGGTGCAGATCTGAAGCCCTGTCACGATTCCCAGCCTCCAATTCCATCCCGGCAAGCATGCAAAGGGCTCCGGCTTCGCCGATCCCGTCTTCGGAAGCGCGACTCACCTCAAGGGATCTGCGGAGGACCTGGTCGGCCTGCTCGGACCTTCCGGTGAGTATCAGAAGTTCTGCAAGGCTGTTGAGGGTTTCCACCTCGTCGAGGGTCTGACCCGTTTCCTCCTGAATGGCAAGTGACTGCCTGAAAAGAGACTCGGCCTCCATGAACCTTCCATTCCTTGCGGCGAGTCTGCCGAGTTTTGCCAGGGTCTGGAGTTCGAGCAACCTGTTCCCCGTTTTCCTGTAGATGACAAGGGCCGAGTCGTAGTGTTTCCCGGCGTCTTCAAGCCTGCCCTCGAGCAGGGCGAGGATGCCCAGGTTCGCATGGGCGTTTGCCTCGCTCTGCAGATTTCCGGTCTCACCGGTCAGTTCAAGTGCTTTCCGGTAAAACTTCCCAGCCTGGTCAATGTCTCCGAGGCATCGGTGTATGACACCAATGTTCAGGAGTGTGTTCCCCTCGTACCACCTGTTCCGTGTTTCCCTGCTCACCTCGTTGGCTGTCCGAAAGAACTCCAGTGCTTCGGGGAGCCTCTCCAGGTTCCAGTTCGCTATCCCCAGCGAGTTAATGGCCATGCATTCGGCATTTCTGTCTCCGCACTTCCTGAAAAGGCTCAATGCCCTCTCTGACAGCTCCACACTTTCAAGGGGTCTGCCCTGCTTGATGCAGAGGGCGGCCATGTCGGCGAGCATTCCGCCATGGACCTCCTCGTCACACAGCCCGGCCGATTCAATAATGGCCTGAGAAAGGGTCTCCCTGGCCTGCTCCAGCATGCCGGTGTGTATCTGCATCCTGCCCAGGCGCCCCATCACCATTACCGTCCAGTCGCGCCTTTCAGCCCTCCCTGCTGCATCTTCCAGTTCGCGCAGCAACAACGCCTGTTCCTCCCTCCGCCCCAGAAGGTCCAGGAATTTTTCACGGGCCATCATCACCTCGAACAGGGAATTGTCTCGATAGCTGCTTCCAGGCTGGCCTTTGATCAACCTGAGAAGGCGGTCGGTGACAACCAGCCCCTCCTCATTGAGGAAATGGAGCTCACAATGCTCGAGGGCGCGGAGCCCCCACTCGATGGCTTTGCCAGAGTCACCCGCCAGGTCCCAGTGGTCGGCGATCACAACAGCCATGTCGCTCCTGCCTGCGGCAAAGTCCTGCTCCAGTGCCTGGGCGGCGAGCCTGTGCAGTACGGTTCGGTTCCGGAAGAGCAGCATGTCGTATGCCGCATCACGAATGAGAAGATGGGCGAAACGACGGCCTGGTTCTCCGCAGAAATCCATGGGCTTCAAGAAACCCCTTCCGCAGAGCTGCTTGAGGCATTCGGCCGGGGGGATGCCGTTTCCCGGAAGCACGTTGATCCTCGAGAACAGGTCGTCGGTGAATTCGGATCCAAGAACCGAAGCAAGAAGCAGGCCGGACTTCAGTCCGCCGGAGAGCCTGTCGATCCGCGACCTGATTATGCCGCCCAGGGATGCAGGCGCAGGAGGTGCGGCGGGATGAGGGTGGTATTCCCATCCGTTTCCGGTTTCCACAAGGCGTCCCGATTCGATCAGGTCAAGCACCATCTCCTCGATGAAGAACGGATTACCCCCGGATCTCTCCAGAACAGCTTCCCCGACCTCCCGGCTGACCTCGCACCCAAGCATGTGTCCGATGATCAGCTTCCCATCCTTTTTCTCCAGCTCCTCCAGCCTGATGATCCGATGCGGATGCTCAGGACGCGCATCGGCATATCCGTCGGAGCGGTACGAAAGGAGAACAAGCACCCTGCGCAGGGGACGCAGGCCCCCGAGAATGAAATCGAGCACTTCCCGGGAAGCTGCATCGGCCCACTGGATGTCCTCGAGCAGAAGAAGCACTTCCCTGGAAGCGGATGCCGCCTCGATGATCTTCCTGAGAGAGATCATCATCTCCTTTCGGCGTGAGTCGCGGCTCATCCCAGAGAAGGGCTGGGTTCCAGGGTCGAGTGATAGAAGGCTTCGAAGGAAGGGGAGCGTTCCTGCAAGGTCATCGATTCGGATAGTTTCAGCGTTTGAGACGAGTCTTTCGACAAGGGCTTCGGGAGACCTGTCCTGCGAACCCAGCAGGAAATCTCCTGCAATGGCATCGGCGAGCATGGTTGACCAAAGCCCCAGGGGCGGCTGTGAGAATGAGAGATTCCTTCCGGTTAAAACCGCGGGCTTTTCGGAGCTGCGCGCAAGCTCACCGGCAAACTCGTAAAGCAGTCTGGACTTCCCGATGCCGGCCTCACCCGTTACGGAAACGACGGCAAACGAACCCGGTCCCAGCCCCTCCCAGATGGTACGAAGCAGGGAGAGCTCCCCTTCCCGGCCAAGATGAGGCGTTCCCGATATTCTGGCGGCCCTCTCCCACCTCTGAAGCGGAACCGTCCCGGGGCCTGTCGGCTGATGGGCATGAACAGGGGCGGATCTTCCCCTGATGATCATCTCACCAAGGTCCGACCACGCGAACATTTCGCCGCACATGTCCCTTGCCCTCCCGGAAACCGCCGCACTGCCAAGGGGAGCCATGTCCGCAAGACGGGAAGCAACGTTCACCACATCTCCGGTTGCCGTCAGATGGCCGCAGGCATCGGGAGCGACAATGACCTGTCCGCAGCTCACACCGGCTCTTGCTTCCACCTTGATGCCTTCACCCGCAAGCATCTCGTTGACCTGGTCGAGGGCGCGGAGCATTCGAAGGGCGCTGTCAACGGCCCTCACCGAATCGTTGTCACCGGCCTGCTCGGCACCGAAGAGGGCCATGATCCGGTCCCCTTCCAGCTTGTCCACATAACCGCCTCCGCCGGAAACGATCCCCGAAAAGGCCTGCATGATACCGGTCACGAGATGATGGACCAGCTCGAAATCCAGCCTCTCCGCCAGAGCCGTGAAGCCGCTTATGTCAAGGAACAGAACGGCAACATCCCTTCTTTCTCCCGGATGAAGCCGTGGTCCCGAGCTGGCGGTGCCTGGCGAAATGCCCGTGATCCTGACAAGATCATCGGTGAGATTGTCAAGCAGCGATTGCCGCACGTGTCCCCCCTGAGTGTTCGGGTCTGCGGCGACAATACCCGCCGGCCGCCGGTATGGTCAATCCGGACTTTCCGTCGCCGGAACTTCATCCGCAGGTTATGTTCAACAGAGTGAAGGGAGGAAGCATGATTGATCCCGATCCAACCGATCCCCTCCTCGGGGGCAGGGTGCATGTCTACACGGGGAACGGGAAGGGTAAGACCACTGCGGCTCTGGGGCTTGCGTTGCGCTTCGCCTGCTCGGGCCGGAGGGTTTACATCGGCCAGTTCATGAAGGGAAGCGACTACTCAGAATTGTGCCTTCCCCTGCATTTCCCCGGGCTGGTCACAATGGAGCAGTATGGAACTCCCCGCCTGCTCTGTCAGGGCGAGACACCCTCGAAAGATGACATAGACAGGGCAAAGCAAGGCCTTCACCTGATCAGGGAAGCGGTATCAGGGGGATCGTACGGGCTCGTTGTCGCCGATGAGCTCAACGTGACGGTTCACCTGGGGCTGCTTTCGGTCCATGATGCCCTCTGCGTTGTCAAGGAAAGGGCACAGGGAGTTGAGCTGGTCCTCACAGGAAGACATGCCCCGAAGGAGTTCATCGACGCCGCTGACCTGGTAACGGAGATGACCGAGATCAGGCACTACTACAACACCGAGAAGCTTAAGGCCCGGAGGGGCATAGAATACTAGGGAAAGGCAGAGCACTCATGGTGTTGATTCTGTTCGCACTTGGGCTCAACCCCGAGCCGGTGCAGGTGGCGGAGGATGCGGTTTCCGTGGTTCCCCTCGACGGGACCACGGTGCTTGTCATCGACGGCGAGGGGGCCGGATACACCCTGAATCTCGGGACAGGGCAAAGAGACCCATGGAGTCCCTCATGGTCGCCCGGTGAGGACGGGTGGGAGGATGACGGATACGTCTTCGCCACCGACCTGAGCCCCGACGGCAACCATCTGCTGATCCTGAAGGGGGTCTACACTCCCGACCGCTTCGGCTTTCCACGGGGATTCGACGGAATGAGGAGCGTCATACTGGTCATCCTGAGCAGACCTGACGGTTCGGACGCAACGCCTGTTGCGGTAAGCATTGCGGCGGGGGGCGGCCCCGATTTCGCATTCACGGCTGATTCACGATTCATCGTGGGCGGGCCGATGTTCGACTGCGAACCAACCCCCGGGGAATATTCGGCCCTGATCAGAAGCGATTCCGGAAGCTTCACGATGGAGCCGGTGAACAGGATAACGGTCTCCACCGGGGAACGAAGCCTGATCGCCGGCCTGGACATCGCAGACGGCTTCTGGAAGTGCCCGTACAGTGACTGGGCCAGGCTTGAGAACAACTGGTACGCCGAACACACGTTCAGCAACATCGCAACTGGCGGAGTTGCAGGATTCTTCAGGGTACCGGGAGGCGAGGCCAGGGTACACGGCTGGGTGCTGGAAGACGCACTTCTAATGACTGCTCAGAAGGGACAGGGGCTTCTCTACGTCGACGGTTCTTTCGTGCCCTGTCCTTCAGGCACCTGGGACGTTCTTTCATGGCTTCCCGACGGCCGGTTCATCTACGAGAGGAACGGAAGCGGAGACTTCCTGCTTGGAGAGGTTGACTGGGGGACTTTCACTGCGGGACCCTTCGCGGTGCCGGTGGATATTCCCGAAGACATCAGGCAGACGATCGTGAAGCCCATGCCGGGCGTGCCTTGTACCGGCGTCCTCTTTCACGACAGATGGGGCAGCGGCAATCTGTGGTTCCTGAGGACGGGAGAATGATGACACGCATTGGATGCTTCAGAGAGGTCGCGGCCGTCCTTCTGCTTGCATCCACAGCTGTGGGAAACGGTGGCCCTGTTGACATGTCGATGGTGGTCTCCACGGGGAATCTGCGTTTTCTGAACGTGCCGGGAGTGGAGCTTCTGTCAGAGGAACTGAACATTGCCATGGAAAGGGATCATGCTGTGGTGAGGGTCGTCTACAGGCTCGAAAACCACGGTGCGACAACCCGGATAACCTACGGGTTCCCGGTGGAGACCTTCGACCGGATGGAATGGGAACCCGAGCGGGAAGACTTCTCCTCATTCCGTTTCACGGTGGACGGAGTAACGGTTGCACCCGGTCAGCCTGTGGCGGAGGACACCCTGACACTGGAGATCGAGGGCATGGAACAGTCCGGAAGGATGGTCCGCTCTTGGCGTTCCATCGAGCTTGATCTGGCCGGGAACGGGCAGACCGTGGTGGAAGTGGACTACAGGGTCAGACCCTGTTTCATGGACTGGTCTTCCAACAAGTCCGCATTCGTCTCCTACTCCCACCGATACTTCCGCTACCTCCTGGATCCTTCCGGAAACTGGGGAGACGGTACCGTGCAAAGCTTCCGGTGCACCCTGGATTTCAGGGAACTCCTCCGGAAGGGAGGGGAAGTGATCTCACTGCCCGGAGGGGGAGACTGGATCGAGCCCGGCCTGTACAGGATAGACAGGGAGGAGTTCGACCTGGCTTCGGCTCCGCCGATGGAACTGGTTTACGACGTGACGGCTTGGAAGTGGACGGACTATGTCGTCGAACAAAGGTTTCCGGCCGACTCCCTTGAGGTTGTTTCCTCCAGCCCGTCGCTCCCTCCGTCCGGGGAAGTGTCGTACCGATTGGAGAACCTCTTCGACGGCCGTCCGGAAACAGCCTGGGCACTCTCGTTGGAGGAGAATCCCGAGCCCCGGTTGACGGTGGACCTCAGGGGGGAGATCCTGAGTTGCGTGGCCCTGATCCCGGGCTACGCCCGAAGCCGGGAAACCTGGACCGGCAACGCCCGTATCAGGTCGGCCACCGTGACTGTCTACTACTCGAACCAAGGTTACCCGCATGTCTATGAAAACGATGTTGAACTGCCGGATACGGACTTTCCTGAAGACATCCCAATGTCCCGGGCCATGCAGGTGCTGTTCAGTTCGGGCGAATACCTTCCGGTGGACTCGGTGACCGTTCGATTCACCGGGGTCTATCCCGGAGCAGTCTGGAACGATCTTTGCGTTTCGGAGTTGATCCTCACCAGATGAAGGCGGTTTCAGCGGTTCTGCTGATTGTTGTCGCTGTGCGTGGCAGTGTTCACTCCGTGGTTCTGCCCCCGCCGGCGGGAACCGAGGTCCTGGAAATCACCTCCGGCGACACCCTTCTGGTTCTGTGCGCCGGATCGGTATGGGTCCTGACCCCCGTCCGCAGGGCCTATGACAACATGATCCCCGGAGGCAGACCCGCCGGGGTGGGAGTAGACTCCATTGCCTACCGGGTGGATGATCCCGGGCAGGAACGCACCCTGATTCCAAGTCCGGGGGTGTTCTACCTGGCCTCGGACCTGCCTGCAACCTTTCCGAACGACACCTTCTTTCTTGTGGAGCCCCCATATATCGCCTTCCCCGGAACAATCGTTCAGGTGGCCGTGAGAGCCGATGACACATACATCGGCTACCTCATGGAGCTTATCAACACTCCCTTCGTAATGACCCCGAGGCTTACGCCTGAAGGCCGTCATCAGTCGGACGCCCGGCTTGGAACGGATTGCGCCGGACTGGCTGTATACGGACGCAGAAGGATGGGACACCAGGTGCAGTATCTGGGGCCTTCGGGAATTGTCAGATACCTAGACGATCTCGGAAACGGAATGCTCGCACCCCGGCTGGTGTCCGGGATCGAGCTGTACACGGACAGTTCCGGGGCGCCGATGCCGGTCGGGGAAGGAGGGCTGCTTCCCGGCGACATCCTGCACTTTCAGGTACAGGTATCGGTTTTTTACGGTGATTGCGGGAGTATCGGCCTGCTGGATCCCGATGATCTCGTGATACAGTCATGGTTCGACGGGCCGCACATCTGCACGATCCGGGATAACGGCTTCTTTCCCCGCCCCTTGAGTGTTCACCGCTGGAGGGAGTGACGACCGTTCTTCTTCGGTGAGATCGACCTTATCCCGGTCATTCTCAGAAGCTCATCATCCGGGATGGTTCCGGCGGGGCACACCGCAAAACAGTTGTGGCAGTAGAAACCCCTGGCTTCCAGGGCCGCCCTCTTTGCCATGCAGGCTTCGCGGGACCACGATTCGGGGTATTCCTTCCCGGGGCTGAAGGCTCTGGCGGGACAGGCTTCGATGCAGAGAGAGCAGTCCCGGCAGGGATCGAAGCCCTCGAGGGGTTTGTCCGGCTCCATCTCCGCATCGGTCATGATCGCACCGAGGCACATCCTGTTCCCGAGAACCGGGTTTATCAGAAGGCCCGATTTCCCGTAAACACCCAGCCCCGCCAGGTAACCGCTCAGCTTGCACTGGATAGCTCTCAGACTGAAGGCGTGCCCGCCCATTTCCAGAAACGCCATGGCCGCCAGGGCAACCGGCGCTGTCATCTGACGCGCAAGCCTGTTCATTGCGAAACGGTCCGAACAGAGCGTGGATGGAACGGGACCAAGGGGGCGCGGACCCTGGAAGGGGGCCAGCGGTCCGACGAATGTGTTGTTCGACCATGGAGTCATGGCCACGGCATAAACAACGATGGACCTGCAGGAAGGCCATATCTCAAGCGGGCTGTAACCGTCAACGGCCTTGTCGTAGCCTTCCAGCGGCGAAGCGATGCCTGCGTCGAAGGCACCTGCGCTTCTCAGACGGTTCCTGAGCGCATCTTTCAATTCTCTCACCCTCAATCGTATACGTATCCGCCGGTGTTCTCCTCAAGCCCGCATCCGAGGGCAAGGACAAGTCTGTTCACGAAGTTGAAATAGGCAACGACCTGCACTGCGTCCAGTATGCCGCGATCGCTGAGGCCGTGTTCCCTGAGCCTGCTCGTGAGCGCGCCGGCGTCACCGGGCATTTTGGTGATGTTTTGGGCCAGAACGCAGAGGTCGCTGTCGAGAGGGGTCAGGGCCGGTAGAACCGACATGTGGTCACGCGCCAGGGCGGCACACCTCTCGCCGTCCTTCCAGAAGTGGTTAAGCGCCTCGATGTGGTGGGCCACACAGTAAGCGCAGCCGTTGGCGGCGCTTGTCACCACACCCATCATCTCCCGCTGCGGCCGGGACAGGTCGGACCTGCCGAAAACCACCGAACGGTAGAGGTTCATGTGATTTTCGAGGGAATCGGGATCGAGGCTCTGAAGGGTGTGGACTGCGGCAATCCCGCCCCTTCCCGATGAGATTGCCCGGTAGACCTCGGCAAGCCTCCCCCCTGCATCCTTCGGGTCTATCGTGTTGATGTGCGGCATTTCGTCCCTTCAGGGCCCCGGCTCACTCCGTGATCAGCGTGACGACCGGCGTGTTCTCGGAGACCGAACCCCTTTCAGCAGTGAGATTCCCGCTCGAAAGGTACCTTCGGCCAGGCGCAGTCCATCCGAACACGTAAAGATAGCCTGACACGGATTCAAACCTCAACTCGAGAAGGATGTCACCCTCCTCATACTCCCAGGGCGTGTCGAAGGTGAAGGCCACCATGCCTTCCCCGTCAGCTGTGACCGTGAGCACTTCACTGCCGATGACACGGGTCGGGGATACCCTGTTCGCCTGGAATTCAGGACCGAGCTCGCTTCCGCCTGCCAGACCGATGAACACCGCAGCGTTGGTTATGGTTGCGCTGCGTGAACCTGAAGGGCTTCTGTGGAAAGCGAACCCGGTTATGGTTGCGGGACCCGGGATCTCTTCGGACGGCACCACCAACTGGCAGTGTATGGTCGACGAACCTCAACCGCCGCAGAGTGGTTCCGACAGCGGAAACTCCTTCTGTCCGGCAGTGAAGGTCCCTGCCAGAATGGCCATGCCTATGAGATGGTGCATTGCTCCTCCTGATCGGATCGGTTTTTCCCACGTGTGTCACGGGGTATACACCAGTGAAAGGGCATCCGTTCCATCAGCCTCTGCCGGCTGGTTCAGTTACGGGAAGGGTGAGACACGGGGGCTCCTGCTCTACCAGGACCATTGTCCTCCATGGTCCCTTCCTGTAACGGAGGAAGTAGCCGAGGGCAAGAAGGGCGACGTAAAGCGTTGTAAAAAACCATAGGGTGACAACCGTCACCCCGGGGCTCCTGTAGAGAAGGAGGATGCCCGGTATCCAGAACAGCCACCCAAGGCATGATGCGAGGACCATCACGAACTTCGTGTCGCCGGCACCCCTCAGGGCGCCACCGAGCATCAGGCTCACTGCGTCGAAGCCTCCCCACAGGCAGAGTATTGCCAGAAGGGTTGTCCCGGTTGCCTTCAGCTGGTCAAAGGGTACTTCCGCCTCGGGGCTTCTGAAAAGGGTCATGTACATGCCCGGCAGGAGAAGGAACGTTGCCGCGATGAGAGAGAAGTACATAAGCGCGACAAGCAGGGTGCGCCTTGCAACCCTTCCCGCCATGAGAGGGTTCCGTCCGCCCTGATAGCGGCCCACCAGGATCGTCGTCGTGATGCCGAACCCGAGCAGGGGGTGGAAGGCCAGGTTGTTCACTCCGAAGGCAATGTTGCTTGCCGTGAACTCGACCGGGGAGAACCTTCCGGTGAGGAAGACGAACACGGAGAAGCTTGCAACGTCCATGAAGACACTCGCGGCCGAAGGCAACCCGTACCTCAGGGTTTTCCTGATCTGGGGACCGTTGAGCCGGAAGTTGGGTCTTATGGGAAACTCACGGGAGACCTTTCCCCTCAGGGACAGTGAGATGAGAATGATGCCCGGGACGAATGAGCTTATCGCGGTGGCGAGCCCTGCTCCCCCGATCCCCATCTCGGGAAAGCCGAGGTTGCCGAAAATGAGAACCCAGTCCAGCAGGATGTTCATGGCGGCACCGGCCATCCCCGCCGCCATTGTGAAGGTTGTCCTGCCAAGGCCGCTCCAGAGGGAAGCCGCTCCCGCGTTGAGGGTTGCGCCGACGCCTGCCGCCATCATCCAGCGGAAGTAGGTGACCTCGAGGGCCAGGACATGGGGATCGTGGCCGCCAAGTGTCAGGATCGACCTTCCGGGAATTGAGAGTGCCAGCAGCAGGGGCGACGAGAAAAGGGCAATGAAGACGCCCTGGGCGTAGGAAACGGCAACCCCCCTGTGGTTGCCTGCCCCGTGGTTCTGACTCACAAATGTCGAGGCGTAACCCGCCGCACCCTGAAAGAGGCAGATCAGCGTAAAGGCAAGGATCCCGGCTGGAAGCGCTGCCTGAAGCTCCCAAACGCTGTGTCTGGCAAGGAACATCCTGTCACAGAACATCATCACTGTCTGGGCAGCCATCCCGGCGATTACCGGGAACGCTACCCCGAGGATCTCACCGTAACTCCCCGGCCGGTGGCTGCGGGTCATGGCGCCGGAACCATGAAAACGCTGCCCGCGCTGTCGTCAGTCACCAGCATGTCACCGCAGGGCAGGAAGATCACGTCTTCTATGGAGCCGAGACCGGTGGCCACCTCGGATATTCCCCCGTCAGGCGACACGGCGATGAGGGATCCGAGTTCCTCGCTGACAACGATCAGCGTCCTGTCGTCAGGATTGAAACGAAGCCCCTCGGCGGATGGGATACCGCCCGCGAACGGCAGCCAGACCCCCGTTCGCGGGCAGACCGCGATCACGCTCACGAGAAGTCCGGAGAGGGGAGTCTCGTTGCACGCGTAAAGGTTGCCGTCGGGACCCACCGTGAGCCCTGACAGCATGAATCCCCTGGGCAGGGTCACAATGGAATCCGGCCCCTGGGGTGTCCATCTGCAGATTCCCGTGGGCCCCCCCATCCTGGCCCATGTGTAGTACACATCGCCCTGAACGCTGACTGCAACACCCTCGGGATTGGGGATCCTTCTTGAAAGCACGCCTTCCACTGAAGACACGAGCCTGCCACGGGGAGTGTCCTCAACCGCCACGATCCCCAGTTCAGGATGCCATGCGATGCCCTCGGGGCTGTCCAGGTCCATCATCGCCGTGAAGACGGTGCCGTCGGGCGTGACCCCCCTGACCGAGCCGGAAGCCTCCTCTGAGACGAATACGGTGCCGTCGGAAGCCATGGCCAGGCCGTCCGGACTTGAGAGTCCGCCAAGGAAGAGTTCGAAGGCAAGGGCATATTCCATAAAAACGTAGCAGAGGATCAGTCAAAGAGCGCCAGAACGGGCTCGGCCAACGCTTCCATGGCCTTCGCCGTGGCGGACTTGCCGTAATGGTAGACGAAGGGTCTGCCTTCGTCACCCGACTCCACTATTGCCGGATCAATGGGGATCCTGCCCAGGAAGGGAACCGAATATGCCCTGGCGGTGTCTTCGCCTCCCGTTCCACGGAAAACCTGTGTGACCTCGCCGCACTTCGGGCAGGCGAAACCGCTCATGTTCTCCACCACGCCAATGACAGGAACACCAAGTTTCATGCAGAAGTCGATCGACTTCCTAACGTCGGCAGCCGCCACCTTCTGGGGAGTGGTAACGATCACGGCGCCATCCACCCTTTCCAGGAGCTGAACAACTGAGAGGGGTTCGTCCCCTGTTCCTGGAGGACAGTCCACCACGAGGAAGTCGAGTTTTCCCCACTCCACGTGCTTCACGAACTGTTCAATGAGGTTCATCTTCATTGGACCCCGCCATATCAGAGCATCGTCGGTGTTTCGCAGCAGAAAGCCAACGCTCATGACCTTGAGGCCCGAGCTCTCCACCGGGATCAGTGCCTCTTCCCGGGTCTCGACCCCTTCCAGCCCCAGACCGAGCATCATGGGGACACTGGGTCCGTGAATGTCGACATCGAGAAGACCGACGCTTCTGCCCTGCATCGAAAGGCTGACCGCCAGGTTCACTGCGACTGTGCTTTTTCCCACACCGCCCTTGCCGGAAAGAACAAGGATCCTGTGTGCCACTGAATCGGTTCCAATGCCGATGGCCTTCGCATCAGAAGTGTCGGTGCCCATGTATCGTTCCTCTTTTTCCATATTGGTGAAGGCCGGGGGTGCCGGCGGGAAAGACCTATGCCGGGAATATACCGGATCAACACAACGATCCGGGCGGAAATTATGTTTGGCCCATGCAGCCCAGACAGAGTGAACTCCGCCGGACGTTCCGCATCTCGATCACCGAGGGCGTGTTTTCCCAGGTGTACGGAAGCCTTGCCGGACCAGGCTCGGCATTCCTGACAAGGCTGCTGGTATTCCTGGGGGCAGGTCCACTGCACTTCAGCCTTCTGTCGGCCATCGGTCAGGTCTCAATGCTCTTCCAGCCCCTTGGCATCATAGCGGGACGCGGCAGCACACTGAAGAAGCAGAGGGTCATCGGCTGGGCTGCCGCGGGAAGGTCACTCACACCGCTCCTCGGGCTGGCTCCCCTCCTGCTTCCACGTTCCCTGGCCCTGCCCGGGGTCCTTGCAGTGTTCTTCGTCATCACATCAATTCTCGCCGTCTCTACCAACATGTGGATGGGCTGGATCGCCCACATGGTGCCCAGGAAGATCAGAGGCCGGTTCTTCGCAAAACGCAACGCCGTGCTGATGACCTTCGGGCTCATCGTCAGCTTTGCCTTCGGCATGTGGCTGGATGCATACGGCACACCGCCCACCGGTGCCGGAGCGCTGGTCGCCAGGGTCTTCAGCCTCTCCCCTGACGGGCTGCCCCGTGCGCTTCTGGCAACCTTTGTCACCGCCGGTGTTCTTGGCATCGCCGGGCTGTTGATACTGCGCAGACAGCCCGAACGCATGGAACCTGAAACCAGCGATACGCTTGGAAGCACGGTCCTTGAACCGCTGAGAGACCCCAATTTCAGAAGGCTGTGCTTCTTCGGGGCTTGGTGGATGATGGCTGTCGGTGTGGGAGCCCCATTCTGGCAGCCCTTCATGATCCAGGTGCTGGGGATGGGTCTTGTGGAAATGCTCCTCTACGGCGCCGTGAGCACAGCGGGCGCCGTCCTGACGCTCAGGTACTGGGGCAGGCTCATTGACAGCTACGGCAACAAGACGGCGATGAAACTGGCTATCATCGCCGGATCGGTCATTCCCCTGGTCTGGCTGTTCGTCACAAGGGAGACCAGGTGGCTTCTCGTTTTCGAAGCCGCGGCATCCGGCAGCATGTGGGGTTGTGTGGGTGTCGTCACGGCGAACCTCGTTCTGGCAGTTGCACCCAGGGGAAGGGAACAGGCGTACAGCGGGCTTTACAGTGCGGTATGCGGCCTTGCGATGATCTTCACCATGCTTGCTTCAGGGGTGTTCATGCCCGGGCAGCTGCGGATCCTTGGGCATTCACTCCATCCGATGCAGGTCCTATTCCTGGCCACGGCGTTCGCCAGGCTTTCAGCGGAGATCCCCCTAAGGTTCGTCGAAGAGCCGGATGCGGTAGGTGTATCAGTTGTCCTGAGAAGGTTCCTGTTCTGGAACAAGGTTCGATTCCCCATGCCCAGGGTGTTCTTCAGGTCAGGGAAGGACAGATGAGGGGGGAAGAAGCTCCCCGAGCCTCTTCTTCTCACCCGGCAGATCGAGCAGCTTCCTGAGCTTCGTCATTGTCTTCGAGATCCCATGGTAATGCCTGAACCTGTGTCCGGGGTTTCTCACCCTTGTACGGGGCTGACCGGGATCCACCTCCCAGGGGTGCATGTAGAAGATGTACAGCCCTGTCCTTTCGAGATGCTTCAATGCCAGCCTCACGAACAGCCAATACGGGAAGAGCCTGAAATACCCTCCGCCCGAAATGGGTATCCTGAAGCCGAGGAATCTTTCCATGGGCATCGGGAGTTCGGTGATCCCTGAATGGTGTGTGAACATTCCGAACGGTGCTTCAGTCATTGTAAGCTTCCCGTATCTGTCGTGCATGGCAAAGGGGTTCAGGCTGGAGTCGTAACGGTAGCCGGCTTCGAACAGCATCTCGAGAAGCATGTCGGACACCGAGAAGCAGGGGGCCCTGTAACCCCTTACCTCCTTCCCGGTCAGATCCTCGAGCATCTTTTTGGATGCAGTGATGTCCCTTTTCAACTCCGATACGGTCAGGAGGTTGTTCATGATGTGCCCGTAACCGTGGGAAGCCACTTCGTGGCCCGCTTCGGAAATGGCCCGCACCAGGGAGGGATTTCTTTCGGCGATCCATCCAAGCACGAAGAAGGTGGCTGGAACCGAAGCCTCGGACAGAACGTCCAGAATGCGCATTGTGCTGGCCTCGACCCTTGATTCCCTGTTGTCCCATGAGTCGGCAGGATGGGCGGTCCTGAGGTTTTCAGCCTGAAACCAGTCCTCGACATCGATCGTTATGCATACAGCGCCCGCCATCAGAAAAGCTTCTTCCCCGTTGCGAGGAACTGCCCCACCGAAGCCCTGTCCGGAAAGGAGAAGTAGGTGGCCTCACTGACGTCACATTCCTCGGGGTTCTCAAAATGCCGTTTGAACTCGAGAAGGAAGTCGACCATCATCCGCGCGCCCTCTCTTTTTGTCTTCGAAATGGCGCTGTCGAGGCTTCTGCAGTCACTGATGGAAACCGAACGCTGAAGAAGGATGTCTCCCGAATCGAGTTTCTCGATCATCTTGTGTATCGTGATACCGATGGTTTCGCACCCGTCCCTCATCTGCCAGTACACCGGCATCATGCCCTGATACTTCGGCAGAAGGCTGCTGTGGATGTTTATGCAACCGTACGCCGGAGCAGACAGAAGCTTCTCCCTGAAGATGCGAGACGCCGCCACGGATATCACCACGTCCTGCTCTCCGGCGAATTTCAGGAATTCCTTCGAATGGATGTTCTCGACGTACAGGAACCGGGCGCCGATTCTTTCGGCAAACCTTTTCGTGGTCCGCCTTCTCATGATGGAACTCACGTACTTCCAGAACACCCTCACCGTTCCACCGGGGCCGTAGAAACCAAAGACCCTTTTGAAGAGGGAAAGCATGGAATCCCTGCCCAGTGGGACCAGGGACACGAGGGCGTTCACCGACACTCCGTTCTGCCTGAGCTTGTTCACGTGCTTCGTGAACTCCTCCCAGAACACGGAGATGTAGATCGGGTCCTCCTGGGTGATGAAGACGACTTTAAGCATCCGATGGTCCCTTTCCGTTGGCGCAACGGTGGAAGAATACCGAAGACTCAACGGTTACCGCAATACCCGCAGCATGGGCAGGGAACAAAAAAGCCGTGAGGCTTATATACTTTCATCGCAACGAATGTTTCCGCACTCTTCGAAGGGAGCTTCCTTGAACAGGTACCTGCCTGTGGCGATTGCAATTGCCGCGCTGTTCGCTGCCGGATGCATGAGTTCCTCCCAGCTCGGGATCCCGTCAAACTTCGCAAAGAGCCCGGTTTTCGAGACGAAAGCAGTCTGGCGTACAGCGGTTCTTCCGCCTGTCGGAGCCGTTCCCGGCCTGAACCAGGGCCAGGGAGTCTACGATTACGCAGGAATGGCCCTGCTTCGAACCGGTCGCTTCACGGTCGTGGACCGTTCAGCTGTTGACCAGATACTCCGCGAGCAGGAGTTCTCATACTCCGGTGTTGCGGATCAGGCAACAGCGGTCCAGCTGGGCCGTCTGCTCGGAGCCGAGGCCGTCATGCTTGTAAGCATAGCGTCGGTGACCCACGATGATTTCTGGTCGGACACGCCGGAACAGCGGGATGCGGAACTGCATGTGAAGATCATCTCCGTGGAGACTTCCGAGATACTCTACACGGCAGTGGGACAGGGTTCAGATTTCGACGGCGCCGACGGCGCCCTCAGATCCGCCCTTGAGATGGCTCTGACGGGTATCGGCAGCCAGGGGGGCATCCGATGAAAGCAGCCTTGGTAACAGTAATGGCGGCGATTCTCGTATCCGCATGCGGAACTTCGACATCCCTGTCAGGTTCGGGTGCGGCCGCGGTTCTCTCTCCAGCCTCATCGGAGGCTACTGCAGCGCTTATCGGGGAAGTCCTCTTCTCCGGTCCCCCCCCGGCAGCAGCGCCCCGTGAAGTACTCGAATCCTTCCCGGAGGGGGAGGTGGACTGGTCGGGCAACTCTGTCAGGGCAACCGGCACCGGGGTTATCGACCCGCAGAACCCCAACACGGCGCAGGCAAGGCTCATGGCGGAGAGGGCGGCCGTTGTCGTTGCCCAGAGGAATCTGCTGGAGACAGTCGAGGGTGTCCGGGTGGATTCGGAGACCAGGGTGGAGAACTTCATGACCGATTACGACGTTATCCACACACGGGTACAGGGAGTGGTGCGAAATGCCCGTCAGGTCGGACAGACCAGATACGACGCCGAGGCTGGAACGGTGGAAGTCGAGCTTCAGATGGACATCTACAGCCCGACAGGACTCTCCGGCGCCTTAAGTACGGCTCTTGCAGACCCACGCGCTTCTCTGGCAAGCCTCTCGCCCCAGGTGAGGGATTTTCTTTCGCAGTACTCCGGGCTGGTGATAGACGGCGGCGAAACCGGGCTGACTCCCTCGATGTTCCCGCGCATTTTCGACGAGAACGGCAATCTCATGCTGGACACCAGCCAGTACGCTTCATACCTTGGTTCGGGCGCCGACGCCGGTCTGAAGTTCATCTCGGACCTTCAGGGCATACTGGATCAGAGCGGTCTGTCGGGGTCACCACTCGTACTCGACGCCATCGATGCCGTCGGTGAGTTCGGCAGTGACATCGTGATCTCCACCGCAGGGACAGGCGGAGGGAACATTCTCGAACAGGCCCTGCCCTACCTTCTCAGCGCCGGGCGTTTCCTCATGAGGGTCATCCTGTGAGTCGGTTCGCGGGAGCGCTTCTGGTTCTGGTCGTGGCGGCGGGCTGCGGCACGCAGGTGGCAACGCCTCAAACACCACCGCCCGATCCCGGAACACCTCCCGGACAGGGTGAAACCGAAGTGCTGTGCGAGGGTGTTTCAGCGGTGACGGGCAGGCTTGACGCTTCGCGAGACCAGGCGATCTCCGATGCGCTCAGGAAGGCCGTCGAACAGGGCGTTGGTGCTTTCATAGACGGAGAGACACAGGTCGAGAATTTCCAGCTCATATCCGACAGGATCTACAGCCGGGTCAGCGGTTTCGTTTCGAGCTACCGCGTGATACACGAGGAGCAGTCGGAAGGTCTCCACCGCGTGGTCGTCCGGGCGGTGGTGAACACCGAAGGCATAGAAGATGACCTTGCAGCAATCGGAATACTGGTGGCCGGGCAGGGAAGGCCCCGGGTGATGGTCGTGGTGAGGGAGATCCGGGACCGTTCCGCCGCAGGCCCTGAAGTCATCGACGAAACGGGATCAATGTTCGAGACACAACTCCTCGAGGGGTTCAGAAGGAAAGGCTTTCCCGTCGTGGATGCGGCGACGGCCGCTGATGTCATCCGGCGGGACCAGCTTCTTCTCATCCTCGAGGGGGATGACCGCACGGCGGCCCTGGTGGGAATGGAAGCTGGTGCTGAGATAATCGTCTCGGGAACTGTGACGGGAAGCCTCGAAAGCCGTCTCATCGCGGGATCACCGCGGGAAGTACACGTGTTCGATGTTGACTGCAGGGCCGTGAACACGCGCACGGCAGCTTTGCTCGGTGCTTCGGCCTCGACGACCGAAGTGCCGTTCAGTGAGGGCCAGGCCCGTTCCAGGGCTTCTGAGAGAACCGCGGATGAACTCATCACTGCCATTCTTGAAGGATGGACCTCGAACGTGAACTCCACGATGCTTCACGTGACCAACGCTGACTTCCAGTCACTCGAAGACCTCAGGGCGCGCATCCGTTCGGGGATCAGGGGGGTTACGGACGTTCTCGCAAGGGACTTCACCGGATCAAGGGCAACGCTCGAAGTCGTTTCCGAAACTTCATCGGCGGAAGTCATCGAAAGCCTCTCCGGCATTGGCGGAGGATTCACGATCACAGGTTTGACGGGCAACAGGGTTGAGCTGAGACTGGAGGACTGATTCACCAGGTGCATTCCTGAACGTCGCTGCACGAAGGAACGGTGCACCGGGAGAATCGCCCCCGTGATACGGCCCGGAAGGCGTTGCCACTACATGCGTTCCCCCGCTAGAGAACTCCCGCGATGAATGACGTGAGCTGCCCAAGCCGGTGGGTGTAGCTTCCCAGCTCGTTGTCGTACCAGCCGAACACCTTCACGTGGGTTACCGGGATCCTGCAGACACGGGGTTCACCCTCACACCGAGTTCTGTCACCACCATTCGCATCGGGGGGAATCTCGACATCCACAAAACCCGTCCGGGTGTGGGTTTCGACCGCTTCGATAACAACTGCGGCGTCTTCGCCCTTCATGTCGACCGAGACGTTCTGCTCCTCACTGTATTTCACGAGCCCGGCAGCCTCGCCCTCGGATGCCTGACGGTAGATACCGTTTATGGAGTCCCGGTCGATGAGGGGCTTCCCGTCCGGAGTCATCCCGGACTGGAAGGTGACGTTCAGGATGATGAGGCTCACGGTGGCCGTTGGGATCCGCACCGATTCCGCCATGAAACCAATGCGCGAAACCTCCGGCATAACCTGCTCGAGGGCTTTCGCAGCCCCCGTCGATGTCACCACCATGCTGGCCATTCCCGAGCGGTTCTTGCGCAGGTCCTTTGCACCGGATCCCGGGACGCTGTCGAGGACGGGCTGACTCGCCGTAACGGCGTGAATCGTGCTCATGCCGGCAGTGATCATTCTTCTCGTGAGGTCGCGGTCGAGGAGGGGGCGCATCATGTGAGCCAGCGCGGTGGTCGTGCAGGAACCGGCTGAGATCACTGTATGGCTCCCCGGTTCGAACTGGTAGTGGTTTATGCCGTAGATCATCATCTTGCTGTCTTCAGGGTCGGGTACGTTCTTCTGCCTGCTCTTGAAAGGTGCACTGAGAAGCACCACCCTCGCACCTGCAGCAATGTGGCCCCGCAGGGATCCGCCCGGGGTGTCGGGGTCGTCGTGGGGGTCGACAAAGGTTCCCGTGCAGTCGACAACCACTCCCACGCCGTTGTCCCTCCACGGAATGTCCCTTGGGTTCCGGGCCTCGCGCAGGATCCTCACCTCACGGCCGTGGATGCTCAGCAGCCCTTCCTTCTCGCTGACCACCTGGCAGTCCGGTTTGCCCTTCTGCCCTGAAAGCCACCGGTGAAGCGACCCGTAGGTGCTGTCACGGGAGATGTAATGAGCCACAGACTCCAGTGATGTTCCGACCGGTCTTCCCGTGTTGATGACGAACCTTTGGAAATCGTCGTTCCCGAGATGGTGCCAGAGCGTCAGCTTGCCGATCCTGCCCAACCCGTTGATGCCAAGAACACGCTGTGTTCCCATTGCCAGTCCTCCCTACCTGATCGGAATTTCATCCTTCAAAATGCCCAGTCTGCCCAGAAAGATATTACCGGTCCGGCCGTCGATGCTCAGCCAGTCACCGGCGGCCAGCTGATGACCGCCAATACTTGCCGTTCCGGTGCTCTCGTCCACCAGAAGCTTTATGCAGTCCACCACGGCAGTTTTCCCGAGGCGCTTGGCGGTCACCGCCGCGTGTGAGGTCGAGCCTCCCCGGGCCGTGAGAATGCCCTGGACGCGTATAATCATTGTGATGTCTTCGGGGACCGTGTCGGGTCTCAGAAGCACGATGTTCTCATCGGGGTTGCTTTCGAGCAGCGCCCGGATCTGGTCGGAATTCACTGCCACCCTGCCCGTGTACGCTCCCCCTGAAACCCCTATGCCCACCGCGGCGGGAACGACCGAGCCATCCATCGGAGTGTCGAAGCATGGAATGTCCGAGGTGTTCTCGGATACCATGACCCGTTTCTGCAGGATGAACAGGTCCTCGCCGGCGGGTGACTCGAAGGTGAACTCTATCTCCTGGGGGTCGTAGTCACGGGATGCCAGCTCTTCGGTCACGGAGAGAAGCGCGCCGAAAACCTCCGGATAGTCGCTCTCCAGCGAGGACTCGACGCCGTCGTAAGTCGGACTGCCCTTTCTCTGGGCTTCGGATATCGGCAGGGGATACACAAGCCCGCCCACCAGGTCCTCCCCCTGGCTGCACACGGTGAAGTCGCCGAAAAGCCTCACCTGTCGGCTGTAGGGTTCCCTGGGGTTACGGGTGAAGGTGACTCCCGAACCCGAATGCCTCCCCTTGTTGCCGAAGACCATCCGCTGAACGACAACCGCGGTCCCCCACTCTTCAGCGATGCCCACGTACTTCCGGAAGAAGCCTGCATGTGGCGAGTTCCATGAATCAAGTACCCTGTGAACGCAGGCGATCACCTGTTCGAACGGGTCTTCAATGAACCGCACCCCCATCTCCGAAGCCGTTCGCCGGTATTCCAGGGCCATCTCGCGCATCTGGTCCGGCGAAAAATCGAGCTTGAGCCTTACGCCGTACCTGCCCTTGAACTGGTTCATTATTCCGTCGAAGACGCCCCTGTCAACACCGGACGACATCGCCCATGTCTGTATGAAACGCCGGTACGAGTCCCAGACCGTCCACTGGTACCCCTCGATTCGGGATATCTCCCCGGCAAGCTCATCGTTGAGGCCGACATTCACGAAGGTGGTCATAAGACCGGGCATGGAGAAGGCGGCTCCCGACCTGATCGCAAGCATCAAGGGGCGTGATGGGTTGCCGAGTTCCAGCCCGGTTCTTTCCTCGAGCATCTGCACCGCCCGGCGGATCCGCTCAAGAGTGTCCTTGTAGAGGGGTTCGTAGGACATGGCGGGCATGGCGGCGAACAGCTCGGTCGTGATTATGAAGCAGTCCGGCACGTTGTGACCGTTCTGGGCGAGTTGCTTGAGGCCCAGTCCCTTGTAGCCCAGGGTCATCTGATCGTCGGTCGCGGGGTGGCTCTCCCTCAGGTGGGAGATCAGCCCGTCCGAGTCGTAGTTCATCATCCGGGTGAGGGCTTCGGGGCTCAGCTGCCCTGTGAGTTCGGAAACCAGCCTGTACTTGGCGCCAACGTACCGGTCCAGCGTCTGCAGACCCAGGGCTGAAACCAGGACCTCCCTGAGAACCATCTCTGAAACGGCGTCGGTGCACATTCCCCTCAGGACGCACTGCCTTGGATCATGCTCCAGCACCGTTCGAAGTATCATCTCGTGGCTGAGCACCGACAGCCTGGACACCTCCGTGACACTGTTGGAAAGGAACAGGAAGATGTTCCTGTACTGGTTGAATGTAACGCTGTGCCAGGCGAAGCTCGCTTCGAGCATCCCGATGTTGGACGAGAGCGACCGTGGGTTGATCCCGTCGAGGGAGAGGGCACGTTCAAACCGGCGCAGTTCCCCGGCCACCCTTTTCAGGAGCGACCTGTTCATGTAGGGGACGTCGGGCCCTGTCACCACTTCCTCGAAGAGACGGCTGACAAGCTGCTCCACTCTGAAGGAGAGACCCAGCGCATCGAACTTCGGCTCGGAGTAGTCTCCGTACATCGAAGGGATGCCCGCGGCGATATGCCGCTTGTGGTAGATGTTCTCAACCCCCTCGGAGGGAGTCGGGTCGAGTATCACGTCCTTCAGTCTTTCCAGAATGTCAAGGCAGGCATCGATGAGTTCATCCCTGCGGAAGGGCTCGGGATTCTCGCGGTAAGCCGCCAGTGCGAGTGCGAAATGCTCCCTGAGAACACCGTCGAGGGAGAGGAAACCCGCGACTGATCCCTCCAGTGCTTCCGCCGAGGGATGGTACTTCTGAAGCAGAAGCTGGTGCAGTCTTGCCATCAGTGCAACCCTGTCCCGGTTGAAGGGATCCTGCACCGGAACAGCCTCGAAATCGGCCGTTTCCATCGACAGAACCCTTGTCACCAGCTCTCCCGGTCCCTCACCGTCGAGACCCAGTGAGGAGATGTACCTGTGGGGTCCTTCGGCCCAGTGCTTCTCCATCTGAACAGCCGCAAGCACGTTGGGCGACAGGTACGGTTCAAGGTACGAGGAATCGAGTGTTGCCCAGTACATCATCACCGACCTGCTGAAGCCCACGATGCGGTTGGAGGCCTCGGCGTGTATCTGTTTCCTCAAAAAATGCATGAGTGAATCGTGCCTTGTACATGTCTCGTCGATGCGGGTGGAGACCGAACGAAGTTCGCCTTCGGCGCCCACTTCGTTGAAGTAGACGGGGAAGGTTCGCAGAAGCTGCTTGGCCACGAAGTAGATGGGGCTAATGTCGGCGTTCAGGAAACGGGTGATGTCCCTCTGGAAAAGGTCGGTATCTGCGATGTAGACCCCTCCAAGCCTCAGCTGAACGTTCAGGGCCGCTGCAAGCCGTTCATACACGGCAGGGTTGGACTCGATGATTCGCATCCAGCACCGGATCTTGGGCAGGTGATAGGGATTGACAACCGTTTCCCAGTCGTCCGTGGCGCCCCTTATGTCCGGGTACTGGAAGTTCCAGTACAGGATGTCCTCCATGAGATGATCGGCCGCCCTTGTGTTCCCCGCTGCTCCGATGGCGGTTCCGATGGCTTCGTAACACTGAAGCCGCGTGATGAGGAACGTATCCGCCCTGTCACGGAAAAAGCCCGTGAGCCTGCTGAGTATCCTCTCGATGTCGTAACCCAGTCTGGGCTGCATCATGATCTTCACAACTCCCAGAAGGTCCGACATCACTTCGTTCTGCCTGTTGCCCAGGGTATCGTCCTTGAGGAAGTAAAGACAGACCAGGAAGCGGTCCTCGAGGTCTTCAACCCTGAACACCCTTGCGATGCTTCGATCGATCAGCTCGGAGTGGTTCGGGAACTCCTGTGACAAAAGGTGCCCGGCATCTGCCACCGCAGCCGCTTCCCTCAGCCGTTGCATCTCGGAGGGTTCGAGAAAGCCGAACCCTTCCACGATTTGCCCGGGATAGCTCAGTTCGGTGCCGGGCTGGCGGCACCAGTCGACGATGTCGAGCCTTTCGGCCGTGTGGACATAGCCCCTGTCCAGAACCTTCCTGTAAAGCTCAAGGCATGGAGTCGTCAGTTCGGGGTGCACACACGCCTTCCGGGCTGTGTCCCGAAGAAGGGTGTCCCTTTCCAGAAAGGCCACGGGCTCCCTTGCGAAAGCTTCTTCAAGCGACTGGAGCAGGATCAGCACCGGATCGATGTAGCACTGGGCATGGCGACCGGCGAGCACCGACGACAGCCACATGAACACCTGTCTCAGGAGAGAGGAGGTCTGCTCCCGGGACATGGGCTGCCTTAGAAGCCCTTCCAGGAGTTCAGCCAGCAGGGAGAACAGCAGTTTTCTGTCGCCGGAGCCCTCGAAGTACGGCCAGTTCCTCAACAGGACGGCCTGAAAACCGTCGAGGATCGCATCGATGTTCCTGAAATCGTGGAAATACTCTTCGATCGTCTCCACAAGACGCACCCTGACCCCGTAGAGCCCTTCGACCGCATCGACCAGGGGCGCGAAACGCCCGGGAACCACCACCTTCCGGGCAGTGCCGGCGATGTTCGCCCTCAGCGCGTCGGAATCAACCGGTATCTCTTTCGCTGCCATGCCTCTCCCCCGGAAGAACGCGGACAATCCCGCCGGGCCCAGGGCCCCGGATCAACTCGGTGAAGCCTTCTTGGGCAAAAACAAGGTCTGCTGCCATCGGATATGATAAGCTCCGGGCTGCAGCGAGGCAAACCTCTATGATGAGCATTCCTTTAGCGGCTTTCCCGTTTTGTCCGGGCTCACCGCGATACGGAAATCCCTGTCCGCGGCAGTCCGGGATATCAATGGCAACCGGCCGCGCAGCTGCCATCAACAGTCGCCTAACTAAAGTCCCGTCCGGCAAGCATCAGGAACTCTTCGAAGTCCATGGCAGCTCTTGTTTCGTCATATGCCGACTGCCGGAATGATTGAATGGCCTGAGGCATAAGCGTCCCTGAAAAGGAAATCGATCATCGGATCCGGCGGTCGGGCTCATCACAGATCAGAGCAAGGGAACGGATGCAACAAGGATGCCTCAGGACAGGCCGCCTCACGTGGAAGCGCTGACCCTCCGGAAGTGGTGGCCGTATATCGCAAGGGAAATGGCCTGGGGAAAGAGCCTGGGCTTGTGGGTGAGCGTCCAGAACCATAGCCGCCAGTACTGATATCGCTCGGGTCCCAGGATGCCCAGCCTGAAAATTGACCTGAAAAACGCCATCAGGTTGGAGCGGTCCCTTCGAACACCGACCCTGGGGGGTCTCAATTCCCGCAGGAAGCTTATCACCCTGTCGTAGTAGACCCTGGGCGAGTATATGTGTGTCAGCAAATTCCTGTAACCCTCGTGCAGAACGTCTGGATCCATGAGTGTCACGATGTTCGTCGAGCCGTCGGAATTGTCTCCCGACATTTCGGTGTTGAGCCGGCCCTCCTTCTCCATCCGCCGGTACAGCCTGGTCCCGTAGGGGGCCTGCAGCAGGCCCACCATTGCGGTGACAACACCGCTGTGGGCAATGAAGTCCATCTGCTGCTGGAAGATGCTCGGCGTGTCGGTGTCGAAGCCCAGGATGAAGCCGCCCTGAACTTCGAGCCCCGCCCTCTGCAGCCGTTTCACGCTTGCAAGCAGGTCGCGTCCACGGTTCTGGCTTTTGCTGCACTCCGCAAGACCATCCTCACTCGGGGTTTCGATGCCCACGAATACGGTGTTGAAGCCGGCCTCGACCATGAGCTTCATCAGCAGGTCATCATCGGAGAGGTTGATCGAGACTTCGGTATTGAAAGGTATTCCCTTCTTGTCACGGCGCCAGCTGATCAGTGCCGGCAGCACATCTTCCTTGAGCTGTCGGGCATTCCCTATGAAGTTGTCATCCACCACGAATACGGAGCCCCGCCAGCCCAGACCGTACAGTACGTCCAACTCGGCAATGAGCTGATCCGAGGTCTTGGTTCGGGGAACGCGCCCGAACATGGATGTGATGCTGCAGAATTCGCAGTTGAACGGGCACCCTCTCGAAAACTGGATGTTCATTGTCGCGTAGTGCTTCATGTCAACAAGATCCCAACGGGGCACCGGAGTCCTTCTGATGTCGGGGAAAACGGTCGTGGTGTACATTGGCCGGGGGGTTCCGCGCGCCAGATCGCAAAGGAACAAGGGCAATGTCACCTCGGCCTCATTGAGCACGAAATGATCAACACCCGGAAAGTCACCGTGTTCGCCCGAAAACAATGGTCCGCCGGCCACGACCGTGAGCCCGGCCGCCCTGCACCGGTCGATCACACGGTGGGCGTCGTCCCGCTGGATCACCATAGCGCTCACGAAGGCATAATCGGCCCAGGCGATGTCATCATCGGAAAGGGCAGTCACGTTCAGGTCAAGAAGCCTGAGATTCCACTCCGATGGCAGCATGGCGGCAACGGTTATCAAACCGAGCGGAGGGGTTCCGGTCTTCTTGTGAACGAATTTGAGAGCGTGCTTCAGGCCCCAGAACGTGTCGGCGAACATGGGATAAACGAGCAGAATATTCATTTTGTCATTCTTTCTAATTATTTTTTTATTTGAGAATATTATATGAAATTACAAGCACTGGGTCAAGATCAAAAAATACAGATAAGCTGTGTTGACCTGATCGGTCACACCAGCGGGACAATACACATGCGGGTACCTTCGGGACGGGCGAGGATGTTTCATGCAGACCGGGAAGAAGGGGCCGAAGAAGGGTTACCGGGTGTGACTTCCGATGGGGACCCTCAGGTTCATCCCAGCGCCACATCCAGCATCATCATCACAGCGAAGCCGGCCAGGGTGGTAATGGTCACCATGTCGATGTTCGCAGGGGTGCGTTGTGATTCGGGGATAAGCTCCTCCACCACCACGAAGATCATTGCGCCTGCGGCAAAACAAAGGGCGTAGGGCAGCACTTCCTGCATGTGCAGGACGAACGCGGCGCCGCAAACGCCCGCCACCGGTTCGACGATGCCGGACGCCTGTCCTGCCAGGAAGCTTTTACCCCTGCCCATTCCCTCACGTCTCAGCGGCAATGACACGGCCGCCCCTTCGGGAAAGTTCTGAAGGCCGATCCCGATCGCAAGGGCAACGGCCCCTCCCAGTGTGGCTGAAGGAAGACCTGCCGCCACGGCTCCGAATGCGACGCCCACTGCAAGACCCTCGGGGATGTTGTGCAGCGTGATCGCAAGTACCAGCAGCGTGCTTCGCTGCCAGGACGTCCTTATGCCCTCGATGCTCTCCATTCCCATGCCGGGGTGAAGGTGCGGAAGGATGCGGTCGGTCAGCCTCATGAAAAGTCCGCCCGCCATGAACCCGACCGCTGCCGTTAGCCATGCCGTCTGGCCCATCTGTCCGGCCATCTCAATGCCGGGCGCCAGAAGTGACCAGAAACTGGCGGCTATCATGACCCCTGCGGCAAAGCCAAGCATCGAATCCATCACCCTGGGTTTGACGGTTCCGGTGAAGAAAACAAGCCCTGCGCCAAGGGCGGTCACTCCCCAGGTGAACAGGGTGGCCATCAGTGCCTGAACCACCGGTCCGCTCCCGAGAAAGAATTCGATCATCTCACTCCACCTGTCAGTGTTTCAAGGAAAGCGCTTCCGGCCCTTCGGGCGATTCCCCCCTGATCCCACACAGGATGGGCGGGCAGAACTGAAAACAGCCCAACTCGTTCCCATTCAATTGCATTAATGTCGTATCATAGAAACGGACCAATGAAAAGCAAGCGCATCACAGGCTTGGACTCCGATGGCCTTGATTATTGTACACGCCATGTTATACTTTTTGTTGGAATCGTTTCACGGTCCGAGAGGGAACGAAATAATCACTCTTCTCCTTGCCATCATCTCCGGCCCCCAGGAAATACTCTGGACCGCGTTTCCCGACGGTGGCTTCACCGCCGTCCAATGTGCGGGAGATGTTAACGGAGACGGCACAGGGGACATCTTCGCAGCATCCCTCGAGAACACGGGGTTCGGGATACACTGTCTCGACGGCCTCACTGGTGAGGTGATCTGGAGCAACCAATCAACCCTGGGGGTTGCCGGACCGGGCTGTCTGAGAGCGGTGGGCGACGTCAACCTTGATGGAGTGCCCGAGGTGGCCGCCGGCCAGGCAGGCTCTCCCAGGGTGTTCCTTCTGTGCGGGGCGACAGGCGCGCAGATATGGAGCTCTCCGCAGGACAGGGTCGTGCAGTACGTTGAGGGTGTGGTGGGGCCGGAACCCGGGGACGTTGCTGTTCTCGCCATGAAGGACGCCGTCTCGAGCTCGGGCGGTATCTCCGCCCTTGACGGCCAGTCCGGCCAGGAACTGTGGTTCAAGTATACCTGGTCCACCGACGACGCCTGGATCAGGGTGACCGGGGTCGACATCAGCGGCAACGGCTGGTCGGAGATGGGCTACTCCATCGACCGCGGCTATGCTTGGAGCGGTTCGGCCGAGGTCTGGGACGGTTACACGGGTGAACTGATATCGAGCCAGCCCACCATATATTATGGATGCATGGATATCTGTGATTCCCCCGTCCCGAGTCTCGCCGTATCCCACTGGGGGGATCTGCCCAGCACATGGGTGGTGGATCTTCCCTCAGAAGAGCCCGTCTGGGATTCGGGTGAGGAATACGACATTTTCGTCACACTTGACTTCATCCAGAACGTTACGGGGCCCAGCGAGCCCAGGGCGGACCTGCTGGGCAACGGCCCCCTGGGTATCTATCTGATAAACGGCGACAACGGCTTTTACGAAGATGCCTATCCGCTTTCGACTGTGGCAACCGACTGCTTCCACGACGGCAGCCAGTGGTGTCTTGCGGCCCTGACGCAAAACACCTTCAACGCCCCTCCACTTGTTTTTTCCTCACCTGTAACAACTCCCCAGACCCAGTTGCCCAACTCCCCCGGGTCATCCATGTGCCTTTTCGAGTCGGACCAGTACCCCACTCCCCTTGTCGCCGTTGCCATGGAGGGCGCTTCCGGCCCAGGCATCTGTGTCATTCACACCTCATGGCCAGTGGCGACCGGCGGAACGTACAGCGAACCAGTGTCCGCGCAGGTTCCGGTAAGCTTCGTGGAATGCCCCGGGACAGGGTTCCTCACTGCGCAGGGAATCGCCGGCGGTGAGGCCGTAATACTCGACGCAGCGGGAAGGGTTGTCGGGACTGTCAGGCTGCAGCCCGGCGAAAGGGAGGCATTTCACCTTCCTCCCGGTGTGTACCACCTTGTGGATTCCGCAACCGGTCTGCTGCTCCAGCGGGGAGTTGTCCTGGCCCGCTGACCCTTCGCTTCAGGGCAAAAAGCCCACCCAACCGTCCGCATCGGACGCTTCGAGGAGTTTCCAGTTCTCACCGGGCGCGCGCGAGACCAGAAGGCTCCAGCTGCCCCCGCTGCTGATGTAATCGGGGCCGGTTCCGGTGAAATCGAGCTGGAAGTCGAAGGACAGAAGAGCCTCATCGGGCGACAGGTACTGAACCGAAGCGTTTTCCTCATCGATGGAAAGGCATATCTCGGAACACCCCTCGAAGAAGAACGCGATCCAGTCTGTCTGGAGTTCGGCGTTCCATCCCGAATCAACGACCCCGTCGCCGTCGTAATCGTCCCAGCAGGACTCGGGAATGGTGTGGAAGTACCCTTCCTGAAGCACGTACGAGAACAGACCCGGATCCTGGTAGCTGTACGCCTCTTCGAGCGAGGTCAGAACATCGAGAGGGGTTCCCTCCTCACCTGGACCCGTGGTGTTGCTGCCGCACCCCGCGGCAAGCAGCGCTGCGGCCACAGCCAGCCTTCTCATGGTTCACTTCCCTTCCGGCACGACAAATCATACGATGATTCCACTTTCCTGAAAGGTCAAGTCCTTTTCCCCTGCCCGTGGATACGGGCCGGCACGATCTGACCGGTATTCATGCATATTGCCACTATTCTGGCCACATGTATATTACATTATTCATTGATGCCCATTCCAACGATCCGGGAGCGAAATGAAGGATCATGCTCTTCACGTGCTCTTGATTCCTCTCTCCTTCTCGATGGCTTTCTGTGATCCGGCAAATCCCCTTCTGAACATCGACGGCTACTGGTCTGAAGGCTTCGGCCCTCCCCCGGACGGACAGGGCCTGAACACGTTCGTGGACGCAATAGAGACCATGGATGATTCAAGCCTCTGCGTCGGAGGCGGATTCATCGAGGCGGGCGGGATTACCGTCAACTGCATCGCGATATGGAACGGGAGCTCCTGGGAGGCTCTCGGGGGGGGCATGAACGCGAATGTCCGGGCAATTGCGGTGAGCGGGTCAACCATCTACGCCGGAGGGTACTTCACCCAGGCGGGCGGTGTCCCCGCAAACCACATCGCAAGATGGGACGGCAGCAGTTGGTCACCCCTCGGTGAAGGGCTGAACGGGCCGGTCTTCGCACTTGCGCTCTGCGGGTCTGACTTGTACGCGGGAGGATCGTTCACAACGGCCGGTGGAAGTCCTGCCTCCCGTATAGCGAAGTGGGACGGCGATTCATGGTCAGCCCTCGGAACCGGTCTGAATGGCCAGGTATACGCCATTGAGGCCGACGGTTCGGACATCTACGCCGGCGGCTTTTTCGACCGCGCAGGTCTCCTATACGTTTATCACATCGCACGATGGAGTGAGGGAAGCTGGCACAGTCTGGGCGCTGGAACCAGCGACTGGGTTCGCACTATCGCACTCAGCGGCAACACCGTTTATGCGGGTGGCGATTTCAGCATGGCCGGAGGTGTTCCCGTAAACCGCATCGCAAGATGGGATGGCAGCGGCTGGTCACCGCTTGGAAGCGGGATGAATCACTACGTCTACAGCATCGAGGTCAATGGCTCCGATGTCTATGCTGGCGGCGAGTTCACCACTGCGGGAGGGATGGCAGCCCTTCGAATAGCAAGGTGGAACACGAGCACCTGCTCATGGACAGCTCTTGGAAGCGGTATGAACCAGCAGGTCTGTGCGATCCGGGCCATCGGCCGGGACATCTTCGCCGGAGGCTGGTTCATCTTTGCGGGGGGAATACCCTCACACTACTTCGCCCGGTGGGTGGATGAGGAAGTCGGGACCGGTGAAGCCGAAGCCGAGCAGGTGCCAAACGCACTGAGGATACTCAGTGTATCGCCCAACCCTTCGACAGCCGCCGTGCAGATCGCTTTACAGTCTCAGGGCGCGTCGGAACTGACCCTTGATGTCTATGACGTTTCCGGGCACGCAGTCTATTCCAGGGTACAGGGAAGCATCCCTGCCGGACTGCACGCCCTGCACTGGAACGGTTGTGATTCAACGGGAGGGCCACTTGCTCAGGGGGTTTACTTCGCAAGGGTATCGGACGGCAGAATCACTGCATCGGCCAGGGTCGTGCTGGTCAGATAGACCATTACTTCGGGACAGACAGGTTCTCGAAGTACTCGAATGCGTCAATAACGTCGAGATAGGCCCCGTCGAATCCCGCGTCGATGATCCTCTGAAGGTATGAGTCGTCGTTGCCGAAGATTATCGCCTGCCACTCTGGGTCCCAGTATTCGACTTTGTAGTTTCCCGGCCAGTCCGGGTTTTCATCTCCCAGCCAGGAAGGCCTCTGAGTATCCCAAGAAGGGTCCCAGTAATACCTGTAATCCTCGGCTTCGCCTATGCTCAGGTAGCATATCAGAAGCCTTTCGCCGCCGCCGCTCTTCACGCGGATCTGGTCAAGGTCGGCCTGGGTGAACTGCTCTTCGTTGTGGAAAAGGTCCATTATGACAACGTCGTATGAGGTTTGGGAAACGGCATCGATGAACTGCTGTTTCGTTCCGTAGTTGCCGCCGTTTATCAGATACAGGAAGTTGGCGGCATGGTCAATGTCCGCAACCGCATCAGTATTCGCATTCCAGGGCTCCTCAGGATAGCCGGGAATGGTGTTGAGCTCACGCTGATCGGCCGCGAACGATATGAAACCGTACGACTCATTGGTCTGGTAGGAGTCATCAACGTACTCCAGGGTCCAGCAGTAATCGGTGGCCAGAACCTGAACCCCGTTGTTCTCGCAGACAAGGCACAGGTCCCGCAGGTATTCCGCCTCGGAAGCAGGCGTGGGGACATTGTCAGAGATGTAACCATAGAACATGTCCTCCCTGCCGGTTGCATCCATTGAAGCCAGATAGGCGAGCTGCGGCGTACCGCCGGGGTCACCGTCGTCGGTCACCAGTTCCTGGCCGTTCTGGGGTATCACGATGAACCCGGAATGCTGTCCCTTTGCCCATGAGGACAGGTCCATTACGAAGCTTCGCATTTCCTGCCTGTAAAAACTGTTTTCACCGGAGGGACCCGTTGCGTCGTCGGAGCCGCATCCTGCTGCCAGAAGCAGCAACACTGCTGTTATCGCTGTTCTGCCCGTAAAGGCATTACCTCTTGGCATTGATACTCCTCTCCATCCGTCCGCAGGAAACAGTCAGAAATCCACTTCCCGGCCCCTGACAATTCTCTTACGACAGTTACGCAACACTCCGATCCGGTTCGGGTGTATCCTGAGGACTCAGCGACGTCCCGGCATGTTCACGCTACTGAAAGGTGGCCTTGATCCCAGCGAAAGTCGTGTTGATAAGGGCCAGAGCACCGGAAAACTGCATGAGGGGTATTACACTGGTCCGGCTGCCGGTCTCCGAGTTGTAAGGTCCTGATGCGCACCGCAAGGTTCCCGTATTCCACTGCCATGTGTAGATGCACTCTGTTCCCTGCTCTTCTCCGCTTGACCAGAGGATTTCGACGATGAGGTTCTTCGTGCCCCCATACCAGAACGGGAAATCCAGTTCAAAAGGTATCCAGGCATTCGGTTCGGCCTCAAGCAGCAGGCTATCGCGGCTGAACACGAGGGTGCGGGTACCAGGGATGAAATTGCCTTCAAAATTGTCGCCGAGAACGTCGGAATCGCAGAGCCCCATCCAAATCTCGAAGTCCGTGAAAGTGGTCTGTCCGGAAGAGGATCCGGAACTGTGTCTCTTCAGAATGAAGGTATCGAATTCCATCGCACCGTTCATCTCCGAGTCCAGCACCACCACCTGGTAGTGCAGCGACTCGATTCAAGATACGCACAGGGGCTCTCCGGAAGACAGCTCCTCGCTTCCAACGGTGACGGTGGCGGCGGATGCGGGAAGGTGTGCAAAGAGAAGCAGCAGCAAAGAAAGAGATTTCATGGTTGTTCCTTCATTCCTCATAGACAAACAGGGATTTTATCTCCCCAAAAGTGCATTGGGAAAATGCCAGATCACCGGACAGAAGCAGCTCCGACATCTGCGTCGAGAGCACTCCCGTTGGGGCGGCGAGACTGATCGCCTTCACGCTGCGGACGGCGCCGGTGTCCCATCTCCAGGTGTAGAAGCTGTACGCGGTGTTGGCGGAGGTCCACTGAAGGTCTATGAGAAGGTTCTGCTCTCCGTTGTACCAGTAGGGATTGTCAAGGATGACTGGCGCCCAGTCGTTGGCATCACCGCTCAGGTCGAGAGTATCTGCGGCGAAGACAAGAGTACGTGTGCCGGGAATCCAGTTGCTGTCGAATGTGGCTTCGAGTTCGTCCCCGGCGCACAGCCCCATGTATATCTCAACACCGTAATAGTGACCCTCGCTGCTGCCGGATTCGGCTCTCTGCCAGGCCAGTGACAGAACATCCATGGCATTTCCGATCTCGCTTTCAAGCACCACCACCTGGTAGTGCATCTGAGAGCTTCAGGAACCGCACCATGGATCACTCGACTGCGAGCCCTGGCTGCCGATGATCACGTCTGCAGCCTGGGCAGCAACCACTGATGCGAACAACAAAGCGAACAGTTTCATCTTGATCCTTCCCGTTGGGAGTCCTCTTCAGCTTACCCTACGCAAGTCAAGGCGCAGCTCTGACCACTGTCAGTCCATTGGAATATATCTATTTGTCCACACATGCAAATATGGAGAAGTTGATCACCGGTGAAACGGATAGAGCTGCATGTGACAAACACTACTGAGCAAGCCTGTCCAAGATAGATTTTTGAGGAGAGAAAAGGAAGAGCCCTTTTTTGCCTGAGTGGTTAGAATTTCAGCGCCAACCAAAAACCCAAACACTCAAAACAAAAAAGGGCAAGGTTAATATGGCACGCGCTGCAAG
>JBGSZS010000009.1:0-180909 GCA_041750285.1 Candidatus Fermentibacteraceae bacterium
TGGTACTGCGCCTGGGCGCCACCGATCGGCAGATAGCTGAACGCCACGGCGATCAGCAACCCGAGGAACACGGCCACCCCGCCCAGGTACGCCACGGGGTAGGGGTGCTGCTTGCGCCCCGCATCGGGGTGATCGACGATGTCCGCGGCGATGGCCGCTCGGCGCACCACGGGCGTCACGAGAAGCGTCACCACAAACGCCACGATGAAAAGCACGGAGTAGGTGTTGAGGAACCCCATCACTGACACGGCGAAAGGCGCGAGGGGCGCCTCTGCCCCGGGCGTCGAGATCGGCGCCAGGGCCTCATCTGGCGAAATCTGAGCCAGCAACGCCGTCACGGCGCCACCGCCTTCCGGGTGGGATCGGGCGCCCTGCCCATCTCCTGAGCCAGATCCCGAATCGTCTGCTCGAGCGCGATCGTGGGCCGAAACCCGACGGCCTGCCGCAATCTCGTCAAGTCAGGCCTCCGGTGTCGCAGGTCATCAAACCCCTCGCCAAGCGCCTCGGCATACGGCACAAGCCGGATCTCCGAGGCGCTGCCGAGCGTGGATCGGACCAGATGCGCCAGCTCCATGATCTCGATCGGTTCATCATGACCGACGTTGAACACCCGGCCATGACAGGCGGGATCGCCGAGCAGTTTCGGCAACACCTGCACCACGTCGCGCACGTCGCAGAAGCACCGTGACTGCCGACCGTCGCCGTGGACCTCGATCACGCGACCGGCCAGCGCCGATTCCACGAAGCGCGGAATCACCATGCCGTACCGGCCCACCTGTCTCGGGCCCACGGTGTTGAAGAACCGTGCAACCACCACGGACAGACCGCGCTGACGCGCATAGGCGAGGCCGAGGTACTCATCGATCGCCTTGGAGCAGGCGTATGACCAGCGACTGTACGTGGTGGGTCCGTAGACGACGTCGTCCTCCTCGGAGAACACCGTCTTGGGCGACTTGCCGTACACCTCGCTGGTGGAGGCCAGCAGTATCCCCGCCCCCTTCTCCCTGGCCAGCCCCAGGGCCTTGTGGGTTCCCAGGGCGCCGACCTTAAGGGTCTGTATGGGATAGGCCAGGTAGTCAACCGGGCTTGCCGGAGAGGCGAGGTGGAAGATGAAGTCGACGGTGCCCTGCAGGTAGATGTATTCCGTGACGTCGTGCCTGATGAAACTGAAGTCGCCCCTTCCGGAAAGATGGGCGATGTTGTCGGTGCTTCCCGTGATGAGGTTGTCAAGGGCCACCACCGTGTGACCCGATTCAAGCAGCCTTTCGCAGAGATGGCTCCCTATGAAGCCGGCCCCGCCCGTAACAAGGATCCTCATTCCGGAACCGCCCCCCTGGATTGACCCAGCCTGTCCTGGTACATGCGTCTGTAGTACTCCCCGAATTCGCCCGACTTGATGGTTTCCCACCATTTGCGGTTGGTGCGGTACCAATCCGCCGTGATTCCGATACCCTCCTCGAAACCAGTCAGGGGGGACCAGCCCGTCTCCGTGAGGATCCGGCCGATGTCTAGCGCATAGCGGCGGTCGTGGCCGGGCCTGTCCTTTATGTACCTGATTAGTTCGGGGCCGGCGCCCACTGCTTCGAGCACGGCCTGGGTAACCTCCATGTTGGTTTTCTCGAATCCACCGCCGATGTTGTACACCGCCCCGGATGGACACTTCTCAAGCACCATCATCAGCGCCCGGCAATGGTCTTCGACGTAAAGCCAGTCCCGTCTGTTCAGCCCGTCACCATAAAGGGGCAGCTGCAGACCGTCAAGCGCGTTGGTGATGAAAAGGGGAATGAGCTTCTCGGGATACTGGAAGGGGCCGTAATTGTTCGAGGCGCGGGTAACAGCAACGGGCGTGCCGTAGGTATGGTGATAGCTCATTGCGAGAAGCTCGCCACCCGCCTTCGAGGCGGAGTAGGGACTTCTCGGGCAGAGCTGGTCCGTCTCGAGGGAATACCCCGTTTCGACACTGCCGTACACCTCGTCGGTGGAAACCTGGATGAAAAGCGCCCTGGCCTCTTTTCGGAACTCCTCAAGCAGCACCCTCACTCCCTCGATGTCGGTGCGCACGAACGACGATGCCTCTTCGATGGATCTGTCGACGTGGGTTTCCGCCGCGAAGTTCACGACCGCGTCACACCCCTTCATGGCCAAAGACACAACGGCGGGATCGCAGATGTCACCCCTGATGAACTGAAACCCGGGGCTTCCCGAAACATCATCGAGGTTCTCGGTGCGACCAGCGTAGGTAAGCTTGTCCAGCACCACAACATTCCAGGAGGGCCTTGTCCTGACAAGGAGCCTGGTGAAGTTGCACCCGATGAAACCGGCTCCCCCCGTTACAAGAACCTTCATGGCCCTTCCTCCCCCATCATCCCGGAAACGCTCTCACATGCTTCCGGAGGCTTTTGATGATCTTCTGCAGACATGGACGCGATCCAACCTCCCCTGATCAACGGACCAGGGCAAACTTAAGAAGCCCGGACACGCCCTGTCTCTCCAGGATCAGAATATAAACGCCGGAGGGCACCGGAGACCCGTCCGTTGACGAACCGTCCCAGGCGAAATCGTTCCTGCCCGTTGTCGAGCAACGGTACAAAAGCTCCCCCGAAAGATCGAAGATGCTGCATTCCATGGGCTCGTCGGGCACACCGGCGATACCCAGGACCTCCCCCGCCCCGGGACGGAAAGGGTTCGGGTAGAGCACGGCGGAGGCGGAATCACCGCTCAGGCCCTGTCCGATATCCGCCACCCACACACCGTGGGAGGTGGCGAGCCATAGACGGCCCGACTCCCAGTCGCAGGTGATGTCTCTGATGTCGACCTCGGGAAGAGGGGTGTTGTATGTGGTGAAGGCAAGCAGTTCGTCATCGGAGCCGATCCTGTAAAGGGCTCCGGGGACCGCCGCCCACACCCCTCCCCTGTGATCGGGGCAAAGGCTGCCCACGGAGCCCGCAACCCCGTTAACCATCCGGACGACTCCGTCACGCACCCTTGCGAGACCGGTTGCGGTTCCCGCGTAGACATCGCCGTTCCTGGTGACGGCAACACTCAGCACATTGTTTGAGGGCAGTCCGTCGGCCGTCGACAAAACCCTCTCCACGCCGGTTTCCACCGAAACCAGGGCCAGCCCGTCAGTCGTGGCCGCCCATGCGCTGGTGGACGAAACGGCAGCGATGTCCTTGACTTCCTTGCCCAGCAGGCTTCCCGCGCTGGAGATGACATCTATGACGGCAGTTTCCGGAAAGCCGGGCTGCCAGCTCAGTCTGCTTGCTCCGGACGGCTCGCCCGAAGATTGCCAGTAGGGTTCGTGTGCGAACCATGCCGTTCCGTCGTCCCACAGGGATATGGCGTTGATCTGATCGTTTGGCAGGCCGTCTTCCGTGGTGAAGGTGACGCCGCCCTGTACGGTCTGCCCGTCCCAGTCGAGCCAGGTGACCCCGTAATGCCACGATGCTGCGAACACGGTATTCTCCCGGACTCCGACGGCAAAGATCTGATTGTTGCTGGGCATGACGCCGGAAACCCTTTGCCACTGCGAACCGGTGTAGTAACCAACACCGGAACGGTGGGAGCCCACCCAGCAGACCCCGTTGGAATTGACGCCAATGGACTTGATATCGTTCGAGATGCAGCCCGGTGGAACGTGCTGTGTGACCGCAGCGTCACGGATCAGCGCAAGGCCGGGTCCCTCAAGTCTCTCCTCGGAGATGGAGTTCATCATGCCGGCAACCGTCCCTCCGCCGTCAACCTCGCCGAGAGCCGTGACCAGGCCTCCCATGAACTCACCCTCCACTACGGTCCATACACCTTCCGACCAGGTGCAGACCGCATCCTGACCACCGACGACAATTCCTGAAGAAGCGCTTAGAAGCGATGTCGCCCGGATTCCAGGATAGGAGGACTGCAGCATCCATTGACCCCCCGGAGGGCAGAGGTAGACCTTGTCGCTGGCAATCACCCAGAGAGTGTCGTTGCGCCTTGCGATACCGTTCACCGTGCTGCCGGAGAGCAGCGCGATCTCCCTCCATGAAGAGGCCTCGGACGGTGGCAGTCCCGGAAGAAGAAGGGCAAGACCGGAATATGTGCCCACCAGCAGTCCGGAATCCGAGGGGGCCATGCAGTTTACCACGGAGCTTGGAAGCCCTCCGCCCGTTCCGCTCTCGTTGTACGTTATGAAGTAACCTCCGCTGTTAATGGAGAGCCCCTGTGTCGTCGCAGCGTAGAGGACCGTATCCGGTTGGACCTGGTTGATCATGAGATTCAGGGGAAGCCCCTCCAGCTGGCCGTACGAAGTCACTGTCCCGTCGGGGTGGAACACTTCGATGCCGGCTCCGAGGTAGGTCACCCACAGGCTTCCGTCCTCATGACGGTAAAGGCTCGAAACCCTGTCCCAGTTCAACTGGTTCATGTAGGTCCAGGTGGAGTCGAACGTGAGATCTCCCCCCGACGCAGTGCAGAAGAGGATACCTCCCGCCGTCGCAGCGATGACCCGCTCCCCGTCGGTTATAATGTGGTTGACAGCGCCGAAATGCGGATGGTGGGTCCACTGGGTCACCTCGACGGAGAGTGCCAGCATCAAGGGAACAATGTTCATGTGATCCTCCGGTTCCACCAGGAATAGAGATCGGCGAGACCTTCCTCGTGCCCGATTGAAGGAGCGAACCCCCCCAGTGCCCGAAGCCTGCCGGGATCGCCCACCTGTCCGAAATGGTCAACCTCCCTGGCGAGACCGGGGTCGGTGGTGACGGAAAGGCTTGCTCCCGAAACCTTCAGCAGAAGACCCAGCATCTCACCCATGGTAACCCCCGTTCCGCTGCAGACATTGTAAACTCCTCCCGGTTCACCCAGGGAAAGGAGAAGGGCATAGGCCCTCACCACGTCCTTCACATGAAGGTAGTCCCGCACTGGGAACAGGTTTCCCGCCCGTATTGCCTTAGCGCCTTCCCTGCGTGCCTCGATGATCCTGCGGCAGAACGAGGGAAGCGCAAAACTGCCGTCCTGGCCCGGGCCGTAATGGGGAAACGACCTTGCCGTGATGACATCGAGCCCCGCCTCTCTGTGGAAGTGTGCCGCGACCTGCTCGGCCGCGGCCTTGCTTGCAGCGTAGGGGCTTCTGAACTGCATGGGAGAATTCTCGTCGAGAGGAAGATCAGAGGGTTTGTAAACCTCGGAGGAACTGACAAGGAGAACCCGGGCGCCCGGGCACCGTGACCGCACGAACGTGAGCAGCTCGATAACGCCCATGACGTTCACACTGTAGACATCCCGAAGGTTCCTGTGAGAGCCCTGCACGGAAGACAGGGCTGCCAGATGAACGACGCTGCGGAAGCCGCCCAGGCCTTCCGGAGCCTCTTCGGGAAGCCGCCAGACGACCCTTCTCACCCCCGGGGGGGCTGAAAAGGCGTCGGTGATATCAGTCGCTGCATCACCCTCCCCAAGCCCCAGGCCAGGCATGAGATGAGCACCCGCAAACCCCGCCGCTCCGGTCAACAGCACAGGGCCGTCGGGAATGCAGACTCCGCACGGGGTCTCCCTCATGTTTCCCCTCCGAGAACGCGTATCTCTTCATGAAGAAGGATTCCGGTCCTTTCCAGAACCCTTTGCTTCGCGGTACGGACCAGGGTCAATATATCTTCGGAACACGCGTTGCCGGTATTCTCGATAAAATTGGCGTGGACGGGAGAAAACCTGGCACCCCCCGCTGAGAAACCCTTCAAACCGCACTCTTCCAGCAGCATCCCGGGAGGCGGTCCGTCCTGGGGTCTTCTGAAGACGCTTCCTGCGTTGGGTACGGTGATGGGAAAACTCGCCCTTCTCTTCGACAGCGTTTCCCTGGCCATTTCCCTCAATTTCCCCCGGTCGCCGGGCACCAGTTCCAGAACAACGCTGCACACGGCTCCGGGTCTTGTCTGGAAGATGCTTCTCCTGTAACCGAACCCGCAATCGCCGGCAGAGAGACAACTCGTTCCGCCTCCGGGGTAGACCACCTGAACACCCCTGACGACATCCATCATTGACGATCCGTAAGCGCCTGCGTTCATGAAGACGGCTCCCCCGACCGTGCCGGGAATTCCCACGGCAAAGACCATCCCCGAAAGACCCCGGGAACACGACGCACCGGCAAGGGCTGGAAGAGGCACTCCTCCGCCGGCGGTTACGGTCGTGCCACTGGTCCCGAAGGACCTGAACTCCCCCTGAAGGCTCACCACCACACCGTCCCAGCCCCCGGAAGGAGCGAGGAGGTTGGAGCCACGGCCGATCATGGACCACTGAGTGCCGGAATCCCCGATCCACTTCATCATTTCCGCCAGTTCATCCATGCGGCGGGGTGTGAGGACAGTGCATGGTCCGCCTATCCTCCATGTGGTCAGATCGGAGAGAAGCGCGACCCTGCTGCTGTCAGGAAAAACGCTCAGTGCCGCCCGGCAGGTCATTTTCTGAAGTCCCTTCCCGAAAGGCCAATGAGACATGCACCGACAGAAAGGTAAGTGAAACCCGGCCTGGGAGCACCCCTTTTCTCCATGAACGAAAGAACTGCCCTGTAGAAAGCCGGACGGAGGGTGAGCAGGCAGACCAGCCTCATCAGAACCAGCCCGGGAGTCAGGGGAGGCCTGAAGAGGGGCTCGATCCAGCGGCTCCCGAGAAGCCCGGCTGCCTCTGGGTGCTTGGCCAGGGTGTACTTCAAACCGGTCGAGCCGTATTCGACCATCTTCCCCGAGTGCTTTCGGGGTGTCACGCAGTCCATGTGGCGGACACTTATGTCCGGGGTCCAGTGAAAGACCGCGCCGGCCTTCCAGAGCCTGAGACCAGCCTCCACGTCCTCTCCGCCGTAACGGTCGATGGCAGGGTCAAAACCGCCTGCGTCCAGAAGCATTCCGCTGTCGACGCTGAGGTTCCCCGTG
Source organism: Candidatus Fermentibacteraceae bacterium (assembly GCA_041750285.1). Taxonomy (GTDB): domain Bacteria; phylum Fermentibacterota; class Fermentibacteria; order Fermentibacterales; family JCC-6; genus UBA6080. The sequence goes on from JBGSZS010000009.1 coordinate 6,897, forward strand.
ATGAAGTACTTCCACGGGAAAACCCCTGGGGGGCTGTTCCCCATGGCCCTGGAGTCGAACCATTTCTGCCATGCCGTTGCGTCCGGAGAGTGTGCGTTGATCCTGGCGCCCATCAGAAAGCTCGCTCCCATGGCCCTTCGGGTGTTCATGTGCTTCCGGAGAAGGTCCGGACTGAACTCGAGGTCGGCATCCATCAAAAGGGCAACGGGTGCGGTTCCGGCTTTCAGGGCGGCGTTCCTGGCCGCTGGTCTGTTTCCGGAGCCTTCGAGCCTGAGAACACGAACCCCTGCTTTGCCGGAAATGGCCGCCAGAACATCCGCGAACTCACGCTCAACCGGAACGTCGCTTCCATCGTCGGCAACCACCAGTTCCCAGGGGACCCCGCGGGTGTCCTGCGCCGCGAGGCACGCAAGGGTTGCCCCGAACAGGGCGCCACCGTTCCTGACGGGGATCTGAACCGAGATTTCAGGGTTTGTCATCACCGCTCCCGGCCCCCTTCAGTCCCATGAGAACCAGCAGGGTCACTGCGGTAACGGCCAGCACGATGATGGAGCGGACCCCCGGACCGAGTCCGGACGCTATCCCCGCCGCCACCGGAAGCACCATCAGGGTCAGAACGGCCCCGAAACTCACGGGAAACACCTTTCTGCCCAGCCAGAAAAGGCTCATGCCCATGAACATATTGGCCGCCATGGTTGCAAAGGCCGCACCCACTGCACCGGCAACCGGGATCAGCCTCAGGTTGAAGCCGATGTTCAGTACCGCCCCGAAAAAAGTCATTCCGCCGATGAACCTGGTCTGCCCCGTGAGAAGCGGGCCGGTCTGGCTGATCGTGAACAGAGCGTAAAGGGCTCCGGAAGCCGCTATCCACGGAAGGACCGCAGCAGCCGGCAGCCAGCCCGCCCCCCCGAAGACCAGCGTCACCTCGCGCGAAGCCACGGCGAGCACCATTGATGCCCAGACCACGCATGTCATGAAGGTCAGTGCCGTTCTCCCCATCTCGTTCAGGGAGCCGCCTTCCCTCTTTTTCCTGAAGATGTGGCGCTGCCAGGCCATGCCAAAACCCATTGTCATGGGAGACAGGATCAGGGCCGCCCTGGACGCCCATTCGTAGTAACCGCTCTGGGAAAGATCGGGGCAGATCGTTCTCAGCATCACTATGTCGGCCCCCGACAGCACGATCATGGCAAGCCCCGCGGGTATCAGGGGTACCCCGAACGCAAGAAGCCTTCGGGGAAGACCGGGGTCGCGGACAGCCGCCGAATCGGCGGTGCGTCCGTACATGACCAGCACGACCACTCCGAAAGCTGCGAGCGTGGGCACCCATCTCGCTCCGATGAAGGCGGCCAGGGGGGACATGCCCCTGAACCCGGTCATGAAGAGAAGCAGCAGCCCCAGACTTGCCAGTCCCCGGCAAAGCTGAAGCATGAAGAAGAACAGGGCCATGCCCCTGGCCCGGGCCGTGGCAGACGCCGCCTGGAAGAGCGCTACGCCTCCCCCGAGTGCAAGCGCGTGCAGCAGAAGCCCGGGGCTGGTGAGATGGAGCGTTCTCAGAAGCCCGGGAGCCGCAACGACCGCCAGAACTGCGCAGAAAGCCAGGGGGATCAGAGGCAGGACGGAAGCCAGAACCAGGATGCTTCTCCTGGCCGCGCTCTCGTGCCATGCCCGGAGCACTGCTGTGGGCAGGCCCAGTATGGCAATTGCGGCGACGACTTCGCTTACTGTTGAAAGAACCCCGAGTTCACCGACCTGGGGGGCCGTGAGCCAGCGGCTGATGAAGGGAAGGAAGGCCAGCTGGACCATCCCGCTCACGACCATTGCCAGGGCATAGAGAACGGTTTCCCGTCCCAGTTCCCTGCGTGTCGACTCAGTCCTCAACGGACCACCCCAGCTCCCGGTACCTTTTATGAAGGTGTTCGGCCACAGTTTTCCAGTGATGACGTTTCCGGATCCAGGAAGGGCCGGCCGCGGCATGCCGCAGACGCAGTTCCCTGTCCTCCAGAAGCTCTTTCAGCCGTCTTTCGAGGTTGTCCGGAGTAACTGTGAAAAAGGGATGGTCGGGAATGAACTCCTCGTAGGCGGCGGACAGGTTTGTCACGGTACAGATTCCCATGGAAAGGCTCTCCAGAGAGTTGACCCCGTACCCCATGTCGCCGTCGGCGACCTGGTCGATGGATATCTGGCAACCGGCCTTCATCGCCATCGCGGTGGCATGTGGCATGTTCTCGATCAGCACCAGCTCGACGGGATGCGTTGAGGAAAGCTTCTCCACGGCTCTGATCACCTGTTCGGTTCCCTTCACCGACCTTATCCGGGGGGCGTGGCATATCCTGATCCGGTCGGTTCCGGGAAGGGCCGGGGGCACCAGGTCCGGATCGAAGGGAAGGAAGAGGTATTCGATCTCTGGAAACCGCAGGAACAGGTCGAATTCGCAAGTGGTGTGCAGGTCTGTGGCATCCCATACGGGCCTGATGGCCCCCCGCATCCTCAGGTCGAGACCGTGGTAGTTGCTGACTATCTTCCTGCCCATGCTCTTCAGCCTTTTCACGTCCCTGCCGTCACGGAAGAAGCTCATTCCACCCTCGAGGTGGTAGATGTCGAAGTTGTCGAGACCGTGTTTCCGTCTGGCCCGGGCGAGAACGGGTGTCCAGACCAGGTCGCGGAACGCCATCAGAACCCGCTCTATTCGTGATGGAGTCCAGAATATTCTCTCGGTGGTGCCGGTGAAGGGAACCCTCATGCTCCCGCTTTTCACAAGTCGCTTCAGTTTCCACAGCCATTCCCGGTGCCCCACGAAGGGGAGGTTCAGGCAGATATCCTCGTTGTACAGGTTCCTGGACCTGTAGAATGTCACAAGGTTGCTTTGATGGCCCAGGCTTCTGTGTCCCCTGACGAACAGGGTCAGAACTCCCGTGTAGTTCTGGGGAGAGATGTGGAGTATCCTCACGATGACCGCCTCCTGGCAACGAGAATACCCGTCGTGATTAGCCCCAGGCCAAGAGCCGTCTGAACGGCGGCTCCGAAAACGCCCGCGGCCCTGTAGCCGAGTATGTCGGGTCCGTTGAGGGCCGGAGAGGCGATGGTGTTCACAAGGGGCGAGCGGGAGGGTGACCATATCACCGACTGCCTTCCGGCGGTGTGGAAGTGGTCGGGACCGAGACTCCTCTCGAGCGCGTTGGTGTCGGTAAAACCGGCAAGAAGTGATACCGCAAGGGCAGGAACTGCCAGGACGGCGAAAGCCCTTCCGCCTGCGCCGGGTTCCAGAAGGGGAAGGAACAGAAGAGGCAGGGCGTGGAAGAGAAATCTGGGGCCCCAGCCGGTTCCGCCGGTCCAGTCGTAAAGGAAACCGTGCAGCAGGAGGGAGAGCACGAAGGGAAGCCACAGTCTTGGATTCCTGCAGGAAACCGCCGCGGCGACCCACATGGGCGCGTACCACAGAAGCCCCTTACCGGGGCTGAAGAGAAGGCCCACAATGCCAATGGAACCTGGGTTGACCGCCATGGCCGGGTCCTGGCCGTGGCCGTCGTCGAAAACGCCGCCGAACCGGTAATGGTTGTACGCCATTACAATGAGCGCAAAAGGGATCAGAGCCCTGAAAAAGGTCAGGTAACCTCGCTTCTCGCCGGCGCCCATCCAGTAAACGGGCAGCAGGAGAACCGAGTCCAGTCTTACAAGGATGGCCGCACCAAGGAGAACTCCCGCCGCAAAAAACCGCCTGCGGTGCATGAAAACGGCTCCCCACAATGCAAAGGCGGTTGCGGCAGTAACGTCGTATGGCATCCTGCCATAGACGAGTCCCATGCATCCAAGCATCACGGGAACAAGACGGCGGCGGTCTATCCTGCCGAAAAAACCCCTGCCCAGAGCGTCCATGGAATAAAGCAGTGCAATGCTTGCGAACGCCCCGATGGCGGCTCCGGTAACCTTGCCCGAAGGCTCTCCCAGCAGAAGCCCGACACCGGCTGCGGGAAGCATGACCAGTGAATATCCGATCCCGTGGGGAACGTAGGATTCCGACTGAACACCGCGGACCGTCCACCCGCAATCAGCCGTGAAAAGGGGCCTGGCACCCAGAAGTGATTCGGCCACCTGGTACTGGGCCGCGACATCGGTTGTAAAAAGCCTGCCCCCGAACACCAGAGCCAGCAGCCCCGCCCAGATGATCCCCGGACCAAGGGCGCCGCTGCCGATCAGGCGCCGGTCAGACCTTACCGACAAAGGTATTCCTGAATCGTCCCCGGGCGGTGAAGCTCTCCTTGAACCTGCAGAGACCGTGGTTCACTTCCCCGTTCAGGGTGAAGGTGCCAAGGTCAAGATGGCTGTAGCCCATCTGACGCGCCCACTCGATCACTTCCCGGTAAACCAGGTTCACGGGCCTGCGGGACTGGTGTTTCTCATTGTGGCTGATGTAGAAGGCCAGGGTGACCCTGGTGTTGGCATGAAACATGATCATTCCCGCCAGGACCTCTCCGTTTTCGTCAACGGTCGTGAATTGCCTGATCTTCTCGCTTCCAAGAAGCTCCTCAAGCCTCTTAAGCTCTTCCAGCGTGTGTGTGGGCCTGACTCCGTGACGATCCTTCAGGTTGTCGGCAAGTACGGGGTAGAAACGGGAATAATCCCTGTCCTCACAAACCCTGAGGCCCGATTTCAAAGCTTTCCTTACTCCTCGCCGGGCGGATTCCCTGAAGGCCAGGTCTATCTCCTCACCGAGCCGCCTGAGGTCGATAACCGCCGTGAGTTCGCGCTTGGAGCAGGTGAACCCATGATTGTACAGCACGAAATCGATGTAGTTGTGGGGTCTGCGGAAATACACCGACGGAGGGATGGTCATCTCCACCATGCCGTAACCGCGGGCGCGGCAATGATCGAAAAGGGCATCCACAAGGCTTTCCACAAGCGAGAGCGAAGCATCATCCTCGAAGACCGGACCTCCGTAGGAAGCGCCCGGGTAGCTTCGGAACCAGGTGACACCGTCACGGTCGGAAAGGGCTCCGGGAATCACCGCGACCATCCTGCCGTCTTCATCCTCCGCCACGAGGTGTTCGTTCCTGAATCGTCCCTCGGGATGGTAGTCGAGAAAGGCGGGAAGGTGAAAGATCGTACCGTTGTTGGACCTTAGTACGAAATCGGTCCAGTTCTGCCTGTCATCGGGCGAGGCGGTGCGTATGCGCAGCATCAGCGAACCACTGCAATTCTGGAGGGAATGACCGAATCACCGTACGAAACCAGTACCATGTATACACCCGAGGCGGCCCTAGCGCTCTGGAACTCTCCATTCCAACTCCACTGGGCGGGTGTTTCAGCCTCGATCGCGTCAAGGTATACCCCCCCGATCGTATAGAACTCGACCCTTACGGGTAGCTGGCCGTTCGTTCCAGTGAGCCGCAATTCACCCTCTGACGGAAGGTAGGGCTGAGGATAGAAAACGGGGCCCGACGTTTCCCCTCCCCCACCAGGGGTGGAGATCGTCCAGATACCGTTTTCCGAAGAGAAAAGCACTTCACCGGTCGCTGGAACCGTGATGGCGAACTCCTGTCCGGGTCTCGAATAGGGGATGTAACTGGAGTTGGCCGCGTCGTACCAGTAGACCTGGTTGCCGTCGATGCAGCTCACACCGGAATTGCCGATGCACCATATCCTTCCGGCACCATCCACTGCCAGGGCCTTGACCGAGCCCTCGACCCCGCTGACGGAGACGAACCCGCCGGAGGCATACCTGGCCAGACCTGATGAGGTGCCTGCGTACACACCCCTGCCAGGAACGGCAAGCACGCAGTAAACCTCGCTGGAGGGAAGGCCGCTTGTGACCGTATAGGCCTGATTGGGACCCGGATACCATTCGTCCCCGGACGGGTCGGCCGGGTCGCCCGAGTGTACGAGAAGCTGACACCCCTGACTCTCGGTGAACGTGAGCCACAGACTGTCTGCGCCCTGGGGAAAAACACCCCTTACGTTCCTGACGGCAAGACCTTCCGAAGGTGTTCTGACAGCCCAGATCATCTCGCCCTCGGGATCCCCCCGGAACCCGGTGATGCCACTGGGGTAATCGGGCGGCGAGGTGAAATGCAGTTCATGGGCAGCCCAGACGCCGGCTCCCTGTCTTGCAAGCATGTTGACCTGGTTGTTCACAATGCCCGAAGGCACGATTATGGTCGTCGGCGGGACAGGCAGACCCAGGGAATCCCGGACGAATGTCAGAAGCCGGTCGTCGGAGGAATCCAGTGTGCCGTTGTCCCATATCCATGTGAGCCCGTAATGGTAACTGGCGGCCCACACTCCCGGGCCTGCCCAGTCAGAGACGGCGAATACCTGCTGGTTGTTGGGAAACCCGCAGTTCTGGGAGGTGAAGGCTCCCCACCCCTGATCAGGAAAGTAAACCTGGGTTCCCCTGATGTAGGTTCCGGAATAGATCCTGCCCTCCTGGTCCCTGGCGATCTGATAAACGCTTGAACAGTGCATTCCGGGAACGACGTCGATTACCCATTCATCGCCCTGCCGGTACAGGATGCCCCTTCCCGCAACCTCCATCCGGGGGTCGGCGACTCCGTACCCCATCCAGAGCCGGTCATCGACATTCCGAAGGAAACTGGGTGCGATGTCGTTCGGGATCGGCGGGGCCAGAACCGCCCATCTGCCGTCAGTGTACTGCAGAACCGCACCGTTCCTCGCGGCGACAATCCGCCCGTCAAGTTCCGCCACGCCGGTAACTATGGTATCAGGCGCAGATGTGTAGTCGAGTATCAGCCTGAAGTCATCGTTGCCGGGGGACAGAAGTGTCACACCGGCGGTCCCGTAGGCGCAGACTCCGGGAGATGTGATCTCGATTCCCTTTAGCGTCAGGTTCGCGGTGGACTCCCATTTCTTCCAGGCATCGGGGTCGAAAGGCGACATTCCCGTGTCGAGGGAGAACACTCCCCGATCCGTGACCATCCAGATCGAATCGGAGCGAACGGCCATTCCATATACCCTGTCCGCATCGAAAACCGTCCCCTCCACTATGGGAATGAAGCCCTGGGAGTCACCGCGGGCAAGCCCCCCGTCACTTCCCACCCAGACATAACCCGCGGCCTCGGCGATGGAGTAGACCACTCCGCTTCCGGGAATGCCCTCGAAAGGTGTGAACACGGTGGACTGACCCTCGTGCATGAACACTAGACCCCGTTCGGTGGCAATCCAGAGGTCATCCGCGGAATCCTGCATGACATCACGGGTTCTCGGGTGGGGAAGCTCGTCGGGATAGCTCAGGGTTTCCACAACACCCTCACCGGCTCGATACCGCAGAACGCCACCGGTTGTGGCGCACCAGATGCCGCCCTGACCGTCGGAACAAACGGAACGGATAAATGTGGTGGATGTTGCAAGATCCCACGTGGGAGAGAGGGCCATGAACAGACAGAGCATTGGAATCATTGCAGGACCTTTCAGAACAGCCAGGGAAACCGCAGGTGCCAGACCATCCAGACTGCTTCCCAGACGATTGACTTTGACATTTTGCTCGAGCCCGAGTGCCGGTCTACGAACACGATGGGAACCTCGGTAACCCTGCATCCTTTTTTATGAAGCTTGTATGTGACTTCGATCTGAAAAGAGTAGCCGTCGGATTTTATCCCGTTCAGGTCAAGAAGGGCCAGGGCATTCCTGCGGAATGCCTTGAAACCTCCGGTCGCATCCTTCACGGGCAGTCCCGTAACTATCTTGGTGTACATATTGGCGCAGTACGACAGAAGAAGCCTGGACAGGGGCCAGTTCACAACGTTCACACCGTTCGAGTAGCGCGAGCCGATGGCGAAGTCGTACTCGTCCAGGGCCTGTACCAGCAGAGGCACACGCTGGGGATCGTGTGAGAAGTCTGCGTCCATCTGAACCACCGGGTCGTAGTCGCCGTTTGAAAGAGCCCATCGGAAGCCAGCGACGTAGGCCTGACCCAGGCCGCTCTTCACGGGCCGGGACAGGAGGTGAACCCTTCCGGTGTCGGCGAAGCCAAGAACTACATCGCCGGTTCCGTCAGGGCTCGAGTCGTCCACGACGAGAACATCGGGGGCAAGGGGAAGGTCGAGCAGCACCGGCAGGAGTTCAGCTATATTCCTGACTTCATTGTAGGTGGGTACGATAATCAGGGTTCTGCCCACGAGCCCGCCTTTCGATGAATGTTTTAACCAATATAACCCCGCGGACGGGAAGAGGAAATTGTTGAGAACACCCCTTGCCCTCCTTCTGCCTTTGCTTATGGCCACGGCCCAGGTCCGGGCTCTCTCCGTATTCCCGGTTCTGGGCTACAGTTCCTCCACGGGCTTCATAATGGGCGGAAACGCTGTTGAGCCCATCCTCACACCGGACAGTCTCCAGACAGGGATCTACACCCTCGGCATCATTTACGGGACGACGGGAATGGTTTCCGTGAGGGCTGACGGAGCAGGGGCCCTGGCCACGGGAAGCAGGCAATGCTCGCTTTCCTATGAAAGGCTCATGGGAAGGAACTGGTTTGGCTGGGGCAACGACACCCACCCTGATACCACGGCGGAGATGGACTACGAAAAACAGAGCATCTCCGTTCTTTTCGGCAGGGCTCTTGCCCGGGGCCTTCTTCTCCATGCCGGTGTCTCCGTCAGGCATTCATCGGTGTACGGACGCCAGGAGAGCACGTTGTGGGATGAGACCCCTTCCCGTGAGTTCGGTTCGACCTGGACGTTCGGCCCGGACGCGGGAGTGACGCTTAATCGCGGCCTGCCCGGCGAACCGCGATACTCGGCAGGGCTCACTGGTGCCCTGCAGACCGGATCCGTTACCTACGGCAGCATTACGGGAAGGTTTTCCGCCTGGCTTCCCGCACCTGGCGGGCTGGAGATTGGCCTTGCCCTCAGGGCTTCCCGCCACTACGGCGCAGACCGCACCCCCACACCTTACGCTCCGTGCATCGGCGAGTCACAGGGCTTCAGGGGTTACAGCGATTTCCGGTTCACGGGACCGGTCTGGATTCTCTGCTCGGCAGAGGCAAGAAAAATGCTGGCAAGCTTCGATATGCCGGTTCTGGACCGTCCATGGCAGGCCGGGCTGGCGGTTTTCGCCGATGCGGGTCAGGTCGCGGAATCATTCCGGGGGCTGGGTGCGAAGAGATTCCACTTCGATTCGGGAGTGGGTCTGAGGCTCCTCACCGGCGACAATCTCATGTTGAAAATTGACGGCGCATGGGGCGATGAAGGCCTGACGGTCGGCGCCGGGATTGAGCATCCGTTCTAACAGTAGGGAGACAATATGAAAAGGCTCTGTCTGTCCATTCTCCTTTGTTCACTTCCGGCACTGGCACTTCCCCTTGATCCCCTTCCGGGCAATCCGGTTCCGTTCCGGTTCAGCGCGTACCCCGAGGCTTCGGGCGCACTCTACACCAATCCGGCCGGATTCCCGTGGCTGAAATGTCAGGATCTGGCTGTGACATGGTCATTCACCGACTCCACCTGGGAGGGGTTCGACGGCGTAAGCATGCAGGGCACCCAGGGTGGTCTGGGCGGCTGGTGGGAAGACAGGGCCGACCTCCGGCGCTTCGACACCGCGGCAGGGTTCAGGGTCAACGACCTGTTCACACTGGGAACGGGCTTCTCATGGTTCGACCCCACGGTCGATGACCACCCCCTTGACGGGGCGACTTTCCTGACAGCCGGAGCCTGTGTAAGGCCTTCCAACAGGTTGGGGCTTGGTCTGTCCTGGAGAAGCAAGGTACGTGACTACGACCAGCACATGTCGGCAGGACTGGCACTGCGCCCGGTCGGCAACCTGTTCACAGTGACCGCTGACTGGGCCTGGAGCGACTGGGGTCTCGACGACGGAAACTGGCAGGCCGGTCTTGAAGCCGTTCCGGCACCTGGTTTCACTCTCAGGGGTGCCTTCTCCGAGGACATGGTGACCGCGGGAGTGCAGGTGGACTTCCAGAGAGGGGGTGTCAGGGGAGCCACGGTGATCGACGACGGTTCATACCTGGGTGGAACGGGTTCCATCATCATACGGAGCGACAACGCACCAAGCGTGCTGAACACCTCGGGCAGGTTCATCGAATACTGCGCCGACAACTCTTCGGAAGAACCGTCAAGAAGGTTCCTGGGGCCCAGGACGCCTTCTTTCTCCGAGCAGATGGTCCTCCTGAGGAGGGCTGCGCAGGACCCCGATGTGCCTGGTCTGCTCGTTGATTACTCCGATTTCTCACTGAACGCAGCACAGACCGAGGAACTCAGGGAGGTCATGGTGCGCTTCCGGGGGGCGGGCAAACCGGTCTACGCCTTCATGGAGTACGGGAACACTGCATCATTCTACAGCGCTTCGGTGGCGGAAAAGATCTGCATGCACCCGGCCGGACAGATAAGCATCAACGGATTCACCTCCTACACGCCCTTCCTCAGGGGTCTTCTTGACAGGCTCGGCATCTTCCCGGACCTGATGCACATCGGTGATTTCAAGAGCGCCAGCGACATGCTGACGCGCACCGACATGACCGACGCGCAAAGGGAGGCAACGCAGGCTCTGCTTGAAGGCGCAAGGGAGGAGATCATCCGCGGTCTGGCCGACGGCAGGGGCTTCGAGCCGGCGCAGGCTCGTGCACTTTTCGAGAACTCACCGTACTGGGGGGCCAGGGCAAGGCAGATCAGCCTTGTCGACACGCTGCTTCATCCCGACCAGTTCCATGGCTTCGTGGAGGAGCAGGAGGGCAGGGCAGTATCCGTGATGTCCCCGGAAGACTACGAATCCAGCATACCGACGGAGACCGAATGGCTTCCCGACCCAAGGGTGGCGATCGTCGTCGCAACCGGCAACATCATCAACGGGCAGAGCGGCGGTTCGTTGATGGGTCAGAACATGGGCAGTGAAACCATTGAGGGTCTTCTGGAATGTGCCGCCTCAACTCCGGGAGTGAAGGCGATCGTACTTCGGATCGACTCCGGCGGCGGAGATGCCATGGCCAGCGACGACATGTACAGGGCGGTCCAGCGGATCCGCGAGAGGATGCCGGTCGTTGTAAGCATGGGTTCGGTCGCGGCCAGCGGCGGCTACTACATGGCTTGCGGGGCCGATGCCATCTTCGCCGACAGGATGACGGTAACCGGCTCAATCGGCATTATCACCGGCAAATTCGTTTTCGGCGACCTTCTTGACAGGATCGGGATAAATGTGGAGACCGTCTCTGTGGATCCCGCGGGAAGCCCGGGAAACCCCTTCGAGCCGTACACGGAAGAGGAATGGCAAAGGGAGTTTGACGCGATGAGGGGCGGTTACGACTTGTTCGTCGGCACAGTGGCCGAGGGCAGGAACATGACTTTCGACCAGGTCGATTCAATTGGACAGGGACGTGTATGGTCCGGTTCGGATGCTCTCGAGCTCGGGCTCGTTGACTACAATGGCGGAGTTGCCGACGCCGTCATGCATGCCGCCGGGCTGGCAGGCATCACCCGGGGTTTTCCCCGGATCGTGGTGTTCCCCGAACCCTCATTGGTGGGCTCCTTCGATACCGGCATCCCTTCCCTCTCCACCCTCGCCAGCCACCCTCTTTTCACCGGTGGAGGCTACCTCTATCTGGGGGACGGACTTAGATAACTTAGTTTGTTGCAGTAAGAAGCAGCGCACCAATCACTTGACAACAGTGCGCTGCTTCATTTCACATAGTGTTGCAGGCGTGGTACTTACTGCAACAAACTAAGTTATCTAAGTCCGTCCCCCCCGATCAAAACACGGGCGACTTCCGGACGGGTGAACTCCGGGGGGGGAAGTTCGCCGGCGGCCAGCATGGCGCGAACCTTGGTTCCGGACAGGAAGACATGGTGTTCGGATGAGTGGGGGCAGGTGCGGGAAGTGGCCATGCTGCCGCATGTCCTGCAGAAGAATGAGTGCTCGAAGCGCAGGGGGACGATGCCTATCTCTGATGGGTCGAAGCTGTCGAAGATATTCTGGGCGTCGTAGGTGCCGTAATAGTTCCCGACTCCGGCATGATCACGTCCCACGATGAAATGGGTGCAGCCGTAATTCTTCCGGGCGATGGCGTGAAAAACGGCTTCGCGTGGACCCGCATACCTCATGGCTGCAGGAAAGACGGAAAGGGCCGTGCGGTCGGATGGAAAATATCGAGAAAGGAGCTCGGTGTAGCAACGCATCCGTACTTCGGCCGATATGTCACCCTCTTTGGTGTCCCCGACGAGAGGGTGAACCAGAAGACCGTCCACTATCTCCATGGCACACTTCTGTATGTACTCGTGAGCCCTGTGGATGGGGTTGCGGGTCTGGAAGGCGACAACGCTTCTCCAGCCCTTTTTTTTGAACAGCTCACGGGTCTCGGACGGGTTCAGCCTGTATTCGCGGAAGGGCTGAGAATCTCTGTAATCAATCGCTCCAACTTCCCCGCCGATACAGGTATCCGTAAGCCCACCCAGGTACTCCACGCCGGGATGGGCTGGATCCGTGGTGAGAAGAGTTGTCTCTGCTTCGTGATGAAGTTCCCTTCTGAACACATCCGTTACTTTGATCATCCCCCTGATTCTGCCATCGTGCGAAAGCACAGCGGTGTCTCCCGAAACGGGAACGGGATCACCCGGCTTGTGGGAAAGGGTCACGGGAAGGCTGAAAACCCTGTCATCAGAAAGCCGCATCCGTTCAAGGACACTCGAGTAGTCATCACGGGTCATGAAACCTGAAAGTGGGCTCAGTGCTCCGCAACCGATCATTTCCAGGTCACTTGCCTCCCGCGAGTCAAGGTTCAGGACAGGCAGGCCTTCCGGAATGGAATCGGGGGAGATCGAACGGTCAATAAGCTTTCCGCCGTGGGGCTCTATCATCACTTGCATTCCTTCATGGTTGGTAAACTCAGGGAGTGTATCTCTCGGGGGCGATGGTGCGGGAGGCGTACGCCTGGTTCAGGAGGTCTCGAATCAGATCTTCGAGGGGAATCTGCTCCCATGATTCGTAGTAACGGGCGGCGATGGCACCGTTGGAGTCGATTATCAGCACCGCAGGCAGGGCGTTGACCCCGAAAAGCCTTGTTACGGTGCTGTCGGGATCTAGAAGCATGGGGCACCGCAGCGGCCAATGCGCAGCCTCCTCTGCGGAACCCATTCCCGCGGCCACGATCACGCATGCCACTGGCGAATCGTTGAACTGCATGGCCAGCTCCTCCATTCGGTTCACGTCACGGAGGTCGGCAAGCACGCTAAGGCTGTTGAAAAGAACCACGACAACATGGCCCTTCAATTCCTGGAAAAGGCTTATCTGATCCTGCGAATTGACCCAGGTGTAGCCCCGGGGAAAGTCGGGAGCCAGATTGTGGCGAAGCACCTGGCCCGATTCCGGCTGCGCGCGGAACATGAAACCTGCAACAACGGCAAAGGCAGCAACAGCAAGCGCGAAAAGCAGCGCATTCCGGGATTTCTCCCGGGAGTAATCACTGGCCGGCAGATCGCGCCTGTGCTGTTTGAAAAGGCCCAAGACTACCTTCCGATCAATCTTCCCAGAATGAACGCAATGGGCATCCAGATGATTGATGACCCGAAGAAGAAAAGCCAACCGTTCTTCACGAAATCAAGGTCGCCGTGGTGAAGCGCAAGGATCGCAAGGGCGCTCCAACCCAGAAGAAGAAGCCCAAGCACCGCACTTTCGACTTTGCCTGGGTTGGCCGCAATGGCTGCAACGCCCGAGGCTGCAAAGATCACGGGCCACCACCGGCCGAGATTGATACCCATCCCCATCAGAAGAAACACGATGCCCAGGCCGCAGGCAATGATGGAGAAAACGATCAATCCCCTTGTAACGGTTCTCATGGAAACCTACCTTTCGGGCTCTGACGGGGGGGTGAGGGTGGTCAGATCCACCAGCCACCGCTCCCCGACAAGTTCCACACCAACCTCCTGAAGCCCCGAATCGGTGGAAAGGATGACGACCCGCCGGAATTCCGAAACATGCCGAACGGACCTGACTGTTCCCGACAGGTTTCCGGCATCGGGGTTTTCGGAAGTCATTCCAATGAAAAGGTCGCGACCGTCCATCTCAGCGAACTCTTCTGGCGTTACCCCTCCCATCAGCGAATCGAGCGCACCTCTCGACTCCTCGTACCCGAACCTTTGCAGGACGACTGCCGTTGAATCGTAAACCGCCATGGTCGAGGGGCTGAGGAGATCCCAGGCTTCAGATGAGGCTCCCTCGTCGAGGTTCCGAACGAACGCCTTGACCACCTGAGCGGCAGGATCCTGACCGCACCCGCAAAGAACCGCCACCACAAGAACAGGCAACGTTCTCATCAGAGACAGTGCACCACAAGGCCGCTGCGCAGCTTGGGCTCGAACCAGGTCGACTTGGGGGGCATGACCCTTCCTGTGTCGGCCACGGAGAGAAGCTGGTCGAGGGTGGTAGGGTACATGCTGAAAGCCACGGCGAACTTCCCAGAATCAACCAGGCGAACCAGCTCGCCGGTTCCCCTTATGCCGCCAATGAAATCTATCCTGTCAGACGTCCTGGGGTCTTCAATGCCGAGGATCGGTGACAGAAGACGGTTCTGAAGGATGCTCACATCCAGCCCCTCGACCGGATCGGATTCAGTCGGCGCACCAGGAAGGGGAGTCAGCGTGAACCACTGCCCTTTCATGTACATCGAGAACTCTCTGGGCACAAGGGGGCTGGCCTTTCCCGAGCGTGTGACGGTGAAGGCCTGCGACACTTTCTCGAGGAACTGCTCGGGAGTCATACCGAAAAGGTCACGAACGGCCCTGTTGTATGGAAGGATCCTTAGCTGGCTCTTGGGGAAGATGACTGCGAGAATGAAGTTGTACTCCTCGAGTCCAGTATGGTTCGGGTTTGCTTCCCGGCGTCTCTTGGCAACGATGGCGGCCGAGGCGCTGCGGTGGTGGCCATCGGCCACGTAGAGGTTCGGAGCCCCGGTTCTGAAGAGGGCTTCGAGCGAGGTGATGTCGGCCGGGTCGGTAACAAGCCAGAGCGTGTGCCTGATCCCGTCCGACGCTGTGAAGTCGTACTCAGGAGTCCCGGCGGTGTTCTTCTTCTCGATGGCGTCAACTCCGGGAATGTCTCGATAGGTGAGGAAGACAGGGCCCGCCTGGGCATTGTGTGACATTATGTGGCGGATACGGTCTTCTTCCTTCGCCTTGCGGGTGTGTTCGTGCTTCCTTATCACGTCGTTGTCGTACTCGTCGGCGGAAACGCAGGCCACAAGCCCGACCTGGGCGTGATCACCCATGATCTGCCTGTAGAAATAGAGCATGGGCTGCGTGTCCTGAACCATCAGGCCCTCTTCCACGAGCCTTCTCAGGTTGACGGCCCCCTGGCGGTAAACCTCTTCGCTGTAGAGGCCTATGCTCGGGTCGAGGTCGACCTCAGGCTTGACCACCCTTAAAAAGCTCAGCGGGTTGTCCTTCACGATGTCACGCGCTTCATCCGAATCAATGACATCGTAGGGAAGTGATGCGATCCTGTGAGCGAACTCCTTCCGGGGTCTCAAGCCCCGGAACGGCCTGATCATCGACATTTTCAAATCCTCCGCTTGGTGTTGGAAAGCAGTGCCAGATCAGAATCAACCATTTCTCGTACGAGCCCCTTGAAACACGTTTCGGGGCGCCAGCCCAGAACGGTTCCGGCCTTCGAGGCATCGCCCCTCAGTGCCTGGACCTCGGTGGGTCTCAGGTATCGTTCATCGGTTTTTACGAACCGGTGCCAGTCGAGGTCGAGGTGGCTGAAAACCTCGTCGAGGAATTCCCTTACCGTGTGCATCTCTCCCGTAGCCACGACGTAGTCGCCGGGTTCGGGCTGCTGCAGCATGGCATGCATGGCCTTCACGTAGTCACGGGCGTGGCCCCAGTCCCGGGCCGAGTCGAGGTTGCCAAGAACCAGGGAGTCGGCAAGACCGAGTTTGATGCTGGCAGCGCCAACGGTGATCTTGCGTGTCACGAAGTTCTCGCCCCTCCTGGGAGACTCATGATTGAAAAGTATCCCGTTGGAGGCGTGAATGCCGTAGGCTTCCCTGTAGTTCACGACCATCCAGTGTGCACAGAGCTTTGCTGCGGCATAGGGGCTTCGGGGGTGAAACGGTGTCGTTTCGCACTGTGGAGGGGGGCTTGAACCGAACATCTCGCTGGTGCCCGCCTGATAGAACCTGCACTTCCCGGCAAGACCCGTTTCCCTCAGGGCATCAAGAAGCCTGGCAACCCCGATGGCGTTAACGTCGGTCGTGTATTCAGGCATCTGGAAAGAGATCCCCACATGGCTCTGCGCGGCAAGGTTGTAAACCTCGTCGGGCTCCACCTTCTCGAGGATGCGGTTCAGCGCGCTGGAGTCGGACATGTCGCCGTAATGGAGGAACAGGGTGCTGCCGTATATGGAACAGTCTGTGGTGAGCGAGTCGATGCGTCCACGGTTGAAGCTGCTCGAACGCCTCACCACTCCGTGAACGGTGTACCCCTTCTCAAGCAGGAACTCGGTCAGATAGGAGCCGTCCTGCCCGGTAATACCGGTGATCAGAGCCTTTTTCAAGAAAGACCTCCCGGAGAATAGTCACGCAGTAAAATACTACGTACGGCCTTCCGTGCCCAGAACTGTCTTGAGGGCCTTTCGCTCAGCCGGCCAGCGGGGATCGAGCACTACGCCGTCAATGGACCTGAAGAGACGCCTCCAGTGGCCAAGGTGAAGACCGGCAGCGGCGGAGAGGCTCGTGCCCTCGAAGACCACCCTCCACTTCCACTCCCTTTCCCCCCTTCCCCATGCCTGCAAAGCCGCCGGAAGACCTGAGGGATCTGCTCCGCGGTGGCACATCTCAAGCATTGCCAGCGTATCCCACGGGAAACCCCCCTCTCCGGTCGGTTCTCCGGGTGGGGTTTCTTCGCCGGACAGCCTGACAACCCTGGCGGCCAGCACCGGAAGGTCGGCGAGCGCCGCGCACCTTGCCCAATCCTTCCTGGCCTCGGCAAGAAGGAACAATGGTCCCCGGCCAAGCGCCTGTGCCCTCGCTTCCGATCCCTCATCCAACCTGGCACGGCGGGCTGCTTCAAAGACCGCTTCCGCCTCTTTCCACCTGCTCCCTCGGCATAGAGCATCCCCGAGTATGGAAAGCCCTGTTCCATCTGGAGGAAGTGCCCTGGCTGCCACAATGGCCTGAGGGATCTGCCCAAGTTCAAGCAGTATTTTCACTTCCCTGTGCCTGAGCTTCATTGTGGCATCGGGGTCGGTCTCGTTGCGGAGACGGTTCTTCAGCGCAAGGAGTTGACAGCCGCCCGGTCTTTGATTACGCATGACCTACCAATACGGATGGAGCTGCAATGGACGAACTCTTCGAAGGCATCGTTTCGAACACCACTTCGGGTGCTTCGGAAACATACATGAAGATACTCAATCACATCATCCTGGGTAATCTGAAAGACCCCGACCTTCCGGAAGCCCTGATGCGTTCTGCGGGGGACATGGTTCCTCTCTGCTATGTTTCCCGGCGCCTCTCGCAGGAACCGGTATTCAGATGGAAGGACACAGCTGGCGATCTCCAGAGGGAGATCAGGCAGCAGGCGATCGAAGCGGGCATCCAGCTGTACAAGCAGTTGGAGGAAACGGGCAACGTGATTCTGTGCCACAGCAGAAGCGGCTCGGTGCTGAAAGCGCTCGAACATCGCAAGAACCGGCTGGATACCGTCTATCAGACTGTTTCGCGCCCGGGGGAAGAGGGCAGAAGCGCAGCCGAAACACTGATCCAGAACGGCTTCAAGGTCGAGCTGATAGAAGACGATGCTTTCCCCGAGGCCCTTTCGAAAGGCGCCGTGCCGGTGATGGGAGCCGATGCGGTAACCGAGGAGTTCCTTGTGAACAAGGTCGGTTCGCTGGCGATAATCAAGGCTGCCCTCGAGGCTCAGATAACACCCGTCATTATCGCGGGCAGGGAGAAGCTGATCCAGGCAGGCATCTACGCTGACAGACCAAGAGGAAGCCTTTTCGAAAGGATCCCTCTTTCGGGGCTCAAGGTCATCGTGGGTCCCCAGACATTCACCATTCCGAAACACTCCGCAAAGCTCGCAGCCCTGATCGGCAGCCAGGAAACCTGCTGAGATGGGTTCCCAGGCCCTTTACGAGGGGCACTGGCGCGCCCTTGAGAAGGTTTTTCTCAAAAGCCTTGCCTCGTGCAGTGAACGGCCGCTTGCCGTCGTAACGGCGGGATACCCGCTGCTCGAGCGCCTTGTGGCCGTGCTTGAAGAAGCCGGTATTGCGGATCTTGCAGGGGTTCAGTTCCTGCCGGGCATCCCCAGGCTTGCTGAAAAGCTCTCCCCCCTGCCGCCGCCTCATCCTGTCTCGCCGGCGGATCTTGCGGGTTGCGGGCTTTCCGCATACGGGTCACCAGAGAAAGCCTTGTCAGGAACGGGTTTTCTGTCGGGGATGCTCGAGCAGGGAATCGGTTCCGAAGAGTTCGGGCTCGTGCTGCAATCTCTGCCGGAAGACCCGGGTCCCACTGCCCGAAACGCCCTCAAGGCACTTCAGGCATTTGAGGAAGCTCTTTCCACGACCTGCGCCCGAAGAGTTGACACACTTATGAGGGAAACTCCGGCGAGCGCTTTCGCAGGTGTTTTCATGTACGGTTTCTACGACCTCAACCCGGCCCAGAGAAGGTTCGTCAGGGCTCTTTTCGCAGGCACGCCCGTCACCTGGTTCAGCCCCATCCATCCGTCGTCCCCCTGGAGGGGAGTGTACGCCAGAACAGGGGATTTCCTGGGAACGCTGTACACCGGCAGGCGCCACAGGGTAGACACCGGGATCCCGTTTTCGCCCATCGCGCTTCTTGGGGAAAGCCTTCTGACAGACAAAGTGATCTCTCCACCGCCCGGTGTGGAAACGGTCCGATGCGGGAGCGGCCTTGGTTTTGACCAGGGGCTGGTTCGCGCGGTAAGGAACCTTCAGCAGATCCGTCCCGGGTTTCGGGTTGCAGTGGCCGCCAGAAGCCTTGACAGGGAAAACGCGGCACTTGCCCTGAACCTGGCCGGGATCCCGACGAACCCGGGGGTTTCGATGTCTCTGAACGCAACCCCCTACGGCCGTTTCCTGACAGGCGTGTGCGGGCTTCCCGCATGGAACTGGCACAACCTTGAGATCGGCAGACTCCTTGCAACGGGGGTGGTGTTCGGTGAGAGCCCGTCCCGCTACGCTGCGCAGGTTTCCGCCACTGGCGCCCGCTTCGGCATCGAAGCGCTGAAAAGGCTTGAACTGCCCTTCGCGAGGAAACTCGTCGCCTTTCACGCGGGCCTGCCCGAGGCCGGACCTCCCGCAATGTTCCTCGAAACCCTCGAAAAGCTTGTTGAAGACCCCGAAGGCATCCCGCTGCCCGAACTTTTCCACGATCTGGTCTTCGACAGGCTTTCGTGGGGTTTTAAAGGGAGAGTGAACCTCGAGGGCTTCAGTGTCATGCTGAAGGCCCAGCTTGAAGGCACTTCCGTTCAGGTATTCCCCAAATGCCGCACCGGGGTGCAGGTCCTTTCGCCGGAACAGATCAGGGGAACCCTCTTCGACGGGATCGTGCTGACCGGCCTCGAAGAGGCTGTTCTCCCTTCCAGAACACCCGAGGATCCAAGGTTCCCGGCGGTCCTGCGAAAAGCTCTGGGCATGAGCTCAGGGGAGACGAGGGAACAGGAGGAAGCCTTCGTTCTGAGGCAGGTCTTCGAGGCCGCAGGAGACCGCATGATTCTCGTTGTCCGCACCATGGACTCCGAGGGCAGGGCCCAGAGACATTCACCCCTTGTCTCCGGGCTTTTGGAAGCGCCCGGGGTCCAATGCTTCACTGTGTCCGATTCGGCTCTTACTCTGCTTCCTCCCCCCCCGGAAGCTCCGTTTTTCGAAAGGTCACTGGCGGCGGAGAGGGAAAGGCTTTCAAAAGGTGTCTTCGGCCCTCACGACGGTATTGTGGGACCCGGCATCTTCCCCGTCCCCGAATGCATCTCCGCAACGATGCTGGAGAGCTACGCCGCGTGTCCATTCATGTACATGGTGGAAAGGCTCTGGCGCCTTCCCGAACCTTCCGAGGCTCCGGTTGTCTCCTTTCCGGACGGCAGGACCCACGGAACTTTCGTTCACAGGGCTCTGGAACTAGCCATCGCGAACAGCGACCCCGCAGCCGCAGTGCGACAGGCACTGGAAGGCAGCGATCTCAACGCACTGCTCGGTTCGGCGGCGTTTGCCTCAAACTACCCCGTAACACTCCTCGACAGCGTTCAAAAAGCTCTGGACTTCTTCGAAAGAGAGAGGTTGAGTCCGCTTGCCAGTGAGAAGACGGTAACCGGAACCATAGCCGGCCTTGCTGCGACTGGAAGGCTTGACCTTCTCATGGACTCGCCGGACGGCCTCGTTGCGATCGACCTGAAAACAGGCAACCCGGCAAAGACACGCAGACCCCTCGAAAAGCCCGGGCTCTTCCAGCTTCCGGTCTATTACGCCCTCTCCCTGGAAAAGCCCGTGATGATGGGTTACCTTCATGTTCAGAAGACAGGCGCGCCCGTGATGAACCGTGTCTCCTCCCAAGAGGTCGAACAGGCCATGCCGGAAGTGAAGGACAGGATCAGGGAGATACATGGAGCCATATCGAACGGATGGTTCCCGCCCAGGGGCGACGAGAGCGTGTGCAACCACTGCGGCTGCGGCCATCTTTGCCGGTTGAGCCCCAGAACGCGCCTTGAAGGGAAGGTAACCGGTGCTGGATCCTCCTGACAAGCCGTCCCGTGACAGGATAAAGGCCGAAACGGCCCGGAGCGTCATCGTTGAGGCAAGCGCCGGGACAGGAAAAACCACCCTTCTCACCGAACGCGTGGCCAATCTCGTCCTGCATGAGGGCATTCCGCTGGCGAACCTCGCCGTGGTCACGTTTACCGAAGCGGCAGCTGCCGAACTCAGGGTGAGGATAAGGGCGGCCCTCCATGGAAAGGGCGGGGGAATGGGAGCCGCATGGATAACCACAATCCACGGCTTCGCATCCAGGGTATTGAAGGAGTACCCTCACCTGACTGATGCCAACCCTGATTTCTCGGTTGAAGCAAGTCACTTCACCGGCAGGGAACAGAGGATGCTGTGGGATTCGAGTCTGGCATGCCTGAAGGCCGAAGATGCTGCTGAATGCATGCCGGCTCTGGTCAGTCCGGGCTCGGAATCCCTCCGCGAACTGGCGTCCAGGCTCGAGCCTCTCCGCTGGATCGACGGCATCGGGGTTTTTGGGGATCATTCCGAAGCGCTTGCGGAAGGCCGGCGAGAAGTCCTTTCCCGCTTGATCGAACTGGCCGCGAGATGTACAGAACATTCAGACCTGCTTTACAGGGAGATGGCACCTGTTATTGAAACGCTCGCCCGGGGCGGAGGGTTAAAAGACATTGGGGTGATCAAATGCAACGTCGGGAAGGCTCAGGGATGGGGGAACAAGGAAACACTGAACGAAGTGAAGGCCGGGGCCAAACTCCTCAACGCAGGTCTTGACCGTCTGCGGGGCATCGAGGCCTATTCCACAATCGTCCCGGCGATCTCGAAGATCGTCATCCCCTGTGCACTGAACGCGAGAAGGCTCTGGGACAGTGACAAAACGCGCCTTTCCTACGATGACCTGCTGCATCTCGCCCACGCTGCGGTCCATCGAAGCCCCGACCTCCGGGAAGCCCTCTCACAGAGATTCAGGCACATCCTCATCGATGAGTTCCAGGACACGAGCCTCCTGCAGGCCAGGCTGTTCCTGGGTTTTCTTGCCTCATGCGGCCTGGACGGGCGCCTGACGATAGTCGGAGACCCGAAACAGTCGATCTACGGCTGGAGGAGCGCCGACATCGAGACCTACAGGGACACGGTTGATTTCGTGCAACGCGCGGGCGCCCTCAAGGAAACCATATCCACCAGTTTCAGGTCGTGCCGGGCTGTGATCGACTTCGTGAACGCCTTCGGAACCGCCCTGTTCGAGTCTGTTCCAGACGAGGAGAAGCCGTTCCTTCCCGAATACTCTCCGCTTCTGCCCGCTCCTGGGGCTGAGGAAGGCACAAAGCCCCATGTCATTAGGCTTCCCCTTCCTTCCCGGGACGGTCCAGCCGCAGAGTACAAGGGCAGGGTTCAGGCCGAGGCAGTCGCCGACATGCTGGCCGGTGAAAGGTACGGCGACTGGGCCGTGCTCTTCAGGGCAACCACACGTCTGGAGGAGCTTGTCGAGGCCCTGGACAGCCGGAACATCCCCTACACGGTCGAGGCTGGAAGGGATTTCAAGGAAAGACCGGAAGTCAGCGATACGGCCATGCTGATTCGGGCAGTCACCGACCCCGATGACAGGAGAGCCTGGGTGCATACTCTCCGTTCCCTCTACTTCGGTCTTGACGACATCACGATAAGTCATGCCCTCCTCGACCGGCCGACCCGGGAGGTCCAGGAAGCCAACGGCGTGCTGCGCGGGCTGCGCGAAGCGGCATCGAACCTTTCGCCGGGTTTGTTCATCGAGACCGTTTTCCGAACCACATGCATCACTGAAGCAGTCCGGGCGAGCGGCTTCGAGGTGAACCGGAGGCTTTCGAACCTGAGAAGCATCCTTGAGCGGGCCAGGGCATGCAATGGCATGGATCAGCTCCTCGATGTTCTCGTCGGCGCATCGAGCATCTCCTCCGAGGAACCGTCGGCGTCCCCCGAAGGCGGTGACTCGGTCACCCTCAGCACCATTCACAGGGCAAAGGGGCTCACCTGGAACAACGTGATCCTTCTCAACCCAGGAAGGGGAGGCAGCCCTCAAGGAACTTCGCTTCTCACCGATCCCAGATCATCCGAAGCCGCAATGGGGCTGGGAGAGGGAAAGAGCCCGTATTTCGCGAGGCTCTCGGCCCGGGAGAAGGCACGGGCGAACGCTGAGTTCAGACGCCTTCTGTACGTGGCTGTCACCCGCCCCCGAAAAAGGCTCGTCATCTTTTCCGATGCCGACGAGAAGCTCGCGGGGCATGCGTTCGTTCTTCGGGAGGCGCTCTCGGGAGCCGAAGGTTTTTACACCGAGGAAACACCCTCCCCCCTTGATCTGAGTTCACTGCACCGTGCGCAATGCCCCCCCGCGTTCCGACCCGAGGCCTCCTTCACCGTTCCGGACCGGCGGTTTCCCGAGTCTGAAAAGGGAGCGAAAGCAATGCGACTGGGAACAGAGGTGCACGGACTGCTCGAGAAGATCGACCTGAACTCTCCGGAAGCGTGGCTTGAAAGCAATCTTCACCTTCTGAGAGGGGAGATGGAGTTCCCCGACCAGGCGGCTGGTCTTGCCATGGCGTTTTTCAGAACACCCCTGCCCTTCAGCCTTGCCGACGCCCGTATGGTTGGCAGGGAGTACCCTCTGCTGTCAAGCGGAAGGATCCTTTACGTCGACCTGCTTCTGGACATGGGAAACCGTCTTGAGGTCATCGACTTCAAGACTGACAGCCCGGAAATGATCGGGGCCATGATGCAGGAATACGGGGAGAAACTGGATACCTATGCGGCCACGCTGGAAAAGGTGGTGGGAAAACCTGCTGCGTGCAGGCTTGTTCTGCTTCAGAACCGGACGTGTGTGACAACAAGGGAGCCCTTCCCCCCGGAGACCCGGGGGGGAGGGCGGGGCGATCAGTCGTAGAGCGAGAAGGACTGCTCTTCGCTCAGCCTTTCCAGGCGCTGGAACGAAACGATGATGGTGCCGTCAGGGCTTCCGGCGTAGGTTTCGACCCTGAGAAGGGCTTCACCCAGCTGTCCCGCAGTGGGAATGAACTCGATGTACGAATTGAACCCCTCACCACCGTCATCGTCGGAAAGCTCGGAACCGTCGGCGAATGTAACGGTGATCATGGCGTCCAGGTCTTCGCTCTCGGCGGAGATCGAGTAGTTGTACCCACCCACCATGTTCAGCGTAAAAAGCCCTATTGGAGCGGCTGGGACAAGCGTCAGTTCGTGAACGCCCCCGGCGGCAAGAGCAACCGGCTCAGGAAGGCTCTCTTCGCCCGATTCCACAACAAAGGTCACCGCCGTATGGGAGGATTCATCGTAGGGCGCCACGATGGCAAGGTAGGTACCGGGTTCGAGGTCAAGCATGAGGGAGGGGTTCCAGCCGTCGTAGTCGTCGTTGTAGTCAATGCAGCGGGCGTCTTCAGGGCTTTCGTAGCCAAGCAGGGTCAGGGTGCAGTCAATGTCCGACACGGCTGAGATCTCGTACAGCCCCTGCTCCTCTACCACGAACCCGAAGGCGGAGACAGGCGTGGAAGCCATAATGCCCGAGCAGTGCCACTCATCGTTGATTCCGGGCCAGAAGGATATCGCCATCTCTTCACCCGAGATGAATCCTTCACCCGAACCGGGAACCCCTACCCATGATATCTCGCCGTCACCGATCTCTGCCGGCGACACGGAAAGACTG
Organism: Candidatus Fermentibacteraceae bacterium; assembly: GCA_041750285.1. Taxonomy (GTDB): domain Bacteria; phylum Fermentibacterota; class Fermentibacteria; order Fermentibacterales; family JCC-6; genus UBA6080. The sequence continues at coordinate 31,267 of JBGSZS010000009.1, forward strand.
AAGGGGCTGTCGTCGCTGCCGGAATAGGAGTTAACCACAACACCGTACGATCCGGGTTCGAGGTCAAGCATCAGCCGCGAGTTCCAGTCCATTCCGCCGTCGTCATTCATGGCCAGGTAATCCATCCTGCCACGGTCGATGGAAACCACCAGCATGTATGGATCGAACTCGTCGGAATCCAGGGCGATTGCATGGTAGCCCCCGGTGGTCACTGAGAACGGGACGAGAATGGCGCTCTCCCAGTCCGAAACGTAGATCTCCGAATCGTCCAGCTCCTCTATCAGCTCTTCCATGCAGTCGTTGCCCTTGTCTTCTAGAAGGAACGACTCCATGAGTCCAGTGGCCAGCGTCGCACCGATGGTCCAATCCTCAAGGTCTCCCGCAGTGCCCTCGCTGACCGAGACTGTCACGCTCCCCCGGTCGCCGTTGAGGCCCCACACAAGGACCCTTGCGCCGGACGGCACCTCCCCCAGCACGATCCTGCTGTCGACCGAGCCGTCCCAGTCGTCGTTCACAGCCAGAACGGCGCCATCCTTGTCGACTACCGCCATTACAGGATCGAACCTGCCCGAAGCAGCAGCCTCCACGACTGTGATGCCGCCGGATTTGAGTTTGAGTTCAGCGCACGGGAAATCATCCTCGACCGGGATCCCCGCTGTCAGGAAAACAGCCTCGGAATCGACGATGACATCTTCAAGCCCGGGGTCGGCGGCGGTGATCTCGACTTCGGCCGTTTTGCCGGGACCAAGCCCCCCGTCGAGAAAACACCCGGAAAGGAGCAGAGCCGCCAGGATGAACGGCAGTGAGGTTCTTGTCATGGTTCCCTCCCTTTTCCATGCTGCGTTTGCTGCGAAAGATATCCTGAAGCCCGCAATGAGGCCTTGTATCAATAACCCCGGGTGATGGTTTTGAAAAGCCGTCAAAAATGGAACCGGGGCGCCGAAGCGCCCCGGAGCTGCAGGAATGGAAGGAACCTAGCGGACCAGTGTAACCTTTGCCGTGGCTATCTGGCCGCCCTGGGTGAGCCTGAGGAAGTACACGCCGGTGCCAAGATCCTGGTTGTTCCAGGTGATGGTTGCCTGACCGTCAAGGTTGCCCTGGAAGGGTCTGGACACGAGACGGCCCGCTATGTCGTAGACCGAAAGAGAGGCGGGACCGCCCAGGCCGGACATGTGAACGGGAACCGTTCCCGACACGGGGTTGGAAACGGACACGGTGATGGGAGCAAGGAACGCGCCCTCTGACTCGGTTTCGATGCCGGTCATGGGCCAGGTCTTGGTCATCACGCTGGGGTCGCCGAAGAGGTGGTAGGCCTCGTAGTAGTATTTGGTGCTGCCGCCTCCGGAGTAGTAGGTGAACACGGCGAGAAGGCCGCCGTTCATGTAACCCATGGGCCAGTGAACGTCGTCACCCAGGAAAAAGTCGTACTCGCCCCTCTGCTGAACATCGTCCTCGTTCCAGTAGGTGCTGGGCCAGCTGCCCCAGAAGTAGAGGCCGCCCCTTCCCGGTGTGCGTGTCCAGGTTTCGGCCCAGCAGGTGCCCACGTTGTACTGCCCCGTATTGCAGGCGTGTGAAAGAACGCCCGGGAACATGCCGTCGTTGGTGAGCTGGTTGAAGTCGGATGAGCCGAAGCTCATGTCGGCCCAGCTCGTGCTGCTGCCATGACCGCTGAAGGTGATCATGGAAACGCCGGCGTTGATCGCGGTGACTGCCTGGGCGGCCGTTCCGCCTGAGTGGGGGTAGACCTTGGTGCTCAGGTAACCGCGGGGGGTGGCATAGGTGTCGATGCAGAAGTTGTGGGTGCCCTCGGTGATGTTGTAGTTGTCGCTTGAGGCAATCCAGAGAAGCTTCTGGACCCAGCCAAGCACGCCGACAGTGTTTTCGTAGTCGATCACCCTCTGAGCCATGAGGACGGTCTGCCCGGTGTTCTGAACGCTGAAGCGGCCGATGAACGCGTCGGGGATGTAACCGCCGTCGTCGAGGGCAACGTAGTAAAGATCCGTGCTTCCGCCGGTTGCCGTGGCAGGCATGCCGGGTACGTACTCAATGTCACCCACCAGAAGAACGTATACAGGTGGATTCGTCCAGGTTTCGATGGCATTGTGGATGTAGCTCTGGATCTGGGTGGCGGTTGAGCCGGTCACTGAGAGGTCCACCATGGTCACATCGAAGCCGAGGGCTTCCTTGTGGGCAACGAAAGCGTTCATGCCGGTGGTCACGAAGTCGGAATGGCCGATGATGAGGTAGGGCGCCGGAGGAGTGTCGAGACCGGACTCAAAGGTGCCGTAGTTCGCGGTGAAGCTTGCGAGGAGAGTGTCGAACTCGTTGCAGGCCATGCGGCGGGCGCTGTCGTAGCTTCTGCCGATGTCGCCGCCCGTGAAGACGAGATCGATGTCGGCCGAAGAGAGGAAGGTGAAGCCGCCGGAGGGGTCCCACCGAACGGGCGTGACTTCGATCATGGCAAGGTTCCGTCCCCGCATCTCGCCGGCGTAGACAACCCTCACCCAGTCGGAGGGGTAGGGAGTACCCTGTGAGTATACCGAAGGGTCGTGCACCACTGTGAAACTGTCACGCGGACGGCTTTTTTCCGCGCTGATGACCGCGGGTTCAACGGGAAGCCCGGTGCCGTCGAAGGTCTCGATCCTGTTTTCGTTGACGCTGACATCAACCGTGGCGCCGATGGGGATCTCGATCCAGGTGCGGTAGACCGGAAGCCTGGGAAAACCGGCTTCGGAAAGGTTCACGGCATCATCAAGCGTAACGGTTGCGTACTGCACGCCGCGCATGAAAACGGTTCCGAACTGCGGAACAGCGGCCGTGAGCGAAATGCTCATGCCTTCCGCGGAACTTTCGGTGACGGTGATTCCGGCAAAACCGGCCGCCGCCGCAAGAACAAGAACAGCAAGAATTTTCAAGGCATCTCCTTTTTCTTTGAAGAACCGCTCAGACTGCGGTGGTGAATAAAAAATCACATCAAGGGTTGTAGATTTCTATAATAGGGAAAGTTCCAACCCGGGTAAAGGAGTTTCGTGAAAGCTGTTTTTACATTGCTTCTACTCCTTGCCGTTTCGGGAGAGCTGCATGGGGGGGACGGCATAGCCCTGGTATTGTCGGGGGGAGGCGCCCGTGGGCTCTCGCACATAGGTGTGCTGATGGCGCTTGAAGAGGAGGGCGTTCCCATCGCAGCGCTTGCGGGCACCAGCATGGGTGCCCTGCTCGCAGGGTTGTACGCCTGCGGCTACAGCGCTTCACAGCTCGACAGCATCGCGGAAAGCGTCGACTGGGACCGCCTGTTCAGCTCCACCCCCGATGCCCGGATGGCGCTGCTGCCGGACAGGATCAGAGGCAGGCAGGACCTTGTAACCCTCAATCTCAGGGGCCTGATGCCCGTCATACCGTCCAGCGCGATCTCCAACATGCGCGTGGGTCTTCTTCTTTCATCACTGACGGGCCCCCTGCAGGTGCTGCGGGGGTCCTCTTTCGATTCGCTTCCGATCCCCCTCAGGGTTGTGGCGGTCGACATCCCCTCCTGCAGACGGGTCATGTTCCGTTCGGGTGACCTTTCCAGGGCGCTGCTGGCAAGCATGGCAATACCCGCCGCCTTTCCTGCGGTAAGGGACGGGGACATGCTGCTTGTGGACGGCGGCATTTTCGACAATCTCCCGGTCGACGCAGCGGCAAAGGCCTGGCCTGACCTGCCGGCCCTCGCCGTCGACGTGGGTTCACCCTACCCCGATTCGTTCCCCGATGAACCCTCGCTGCTCGACATGGGTGGCTTTGTTTTCGACGCGATGTCGAAAAGGGTGAACGACCAGCACATGGCGGAGCCGGAATGGTATTTCCGTCCCGACCTGGGAGACACGAAACTGTGGAGCTTCGACTCACTCGACAGCCTTGTGCATTGGGGCTACACACAGACAATTGACTGGCTTGCACAGAATCCCGACATTCCCCGCGGAGCCCCTCCACGTGAGCCCTTCACAGCTCCGGTCTACACGCTGAGAAACCTTCTCATTGCCGGCAACCGAAGGGTTTCTTTTTCAGCGGTGAGCGCCTGGCTCCTTCTCGAAAGGGGCGATTCAATACTGCCATCGACTGTTCGGGACGCCTCCGAGGAGCTGTACGCCTCGAATCTCTTCGAAAGCCTCAGGTTCAGGATGTACCCGGGCGACACTTCCAACAACGTTGACATCGCATTCACCCTGAAGGAGAAAAACCCGGCATCCCTTGGCATAGGGCTGACATACCACAGTGACTACGGTCTCGACGGAAGGATAACGATCGACCACCGCAACACATTCAACCGTGGAATGACCGGGATCATCAATGCGGGAGGGGGCGACAACTACGCTTTCCTCGAGGGATCGCTGAACACCGGGGCGGGGCGGGGCTATCTTCGCCTCGAGGGAAGCATGTACCAGATCAAGGCCGGGGAGCCGAGCCGTGACGGAACATCTCCCGAACGCATATGGGCCGACCACCACCTTTCCCTTTCTTCGGGCCGAACCGTATCCTGGTTCGGGCTGACGGAAACGGGCATCGGCTGGTTCGGCCGCCGGTACAGCGGTTTCTCCCGCGAGGGTTTCCCGGCCGTTTTCCTGAGGGCTACCGCTGACACAAGGGAGAATCCCTCCGCAATGGCGCCGGGAACTTCGTTATCCCTTGGCTTTACGGTCTGTCCCCAACCCAGTCACCGGCACAACATGTTCACCTGGAATTTCGAAGGCATGGCTGAGACCGGATACGGTTTCACCTCCGGCCTTGCCACCTGGGGCCAGATCCTGACGGGGCGGAACTACTCATGGCAGGACTCCCGCTGCACGTCTGAGTGCTCCATCCCGGGCTACAGGTGGAATTCACTTCCCACAAGACAGAGGACCGCCGCGAGCGTGCTGCTGCAGCATAAACTGGTGGGACCGGTCAACGCCGGTCTCACAGCCGCCGCAACCTGGGACTACGAAACGATCCGTACCCCCAGTGACGGTGTCCTTCACTACGGCGTGGGGGCTTATCTTCAGATGAACGTGCCGGGTGGATCAGCAAAACTCTCCGTTGGGCTTCCCGATGAAGGCTCCATGCGCTGGACAGTCTCAATGGGAAGCGATTACTCGTTCGGACCGGGAAGGTAGACATGAAGGTATTGCGCAGACCGGGCATCAGACCGGCAAGAGTCATGGAGGATGGGGCATCGGGAGTCAGCGAGGCGCTGATCGCGGACCAGGCGTCAGGCTGCGGCAGGTTCAGCGCCAGAAAAGTCTTCATTTCGGCCGGGGGCAGGACTGCCCGTTTCGGCTCGGCGGCGGGAACGCTGCTTGCCCTCCTTGAAGGCACAGCCGGGATCGCTTCGCCCGATGGGGGGCTTGAGATCATTCTCCCGGGAGATTCCGTTGTCCTAGCCGCAGGTGAAGAGTGCAGGGTGATCAATCACGGGGATGACAGGGCTGTCATTCTGAAGGTGGAGGGTATTCGATGAGCAGGCTGGTCGCTCTGATTCTGGCGCTGGCGGTTCTTGGTGCCGCATGCGGAAACGAAGGCCCCGAGGCCGCGGGCGAATCGGTTCCGAGGGTTTCGCAGCCGCAGGACACAACGGACGCGGGTGACTGATTCGTCTCAGTGACGAACCACAGTGCCATCACTGGAATCTGAAGGTGTATCCGTGTCATCACTATCACGGCAAAGGGTTTTTTCGGTGTAGGGGTTGTTCATCAGGCGAACCAGCCCGGCGTAGCCGGTCCTGAACCTTACCGTGTCGCCGACCCTGACCGATGGACCATGCGAACCCAGGTTCAGCACCGTGACATCGCTGCTTGCACCGGCTATCTGAAACTCCGGGTTCACGGGCGAAAGCGAGGAAACCTCAGTATCCAGCTCACCAACAGTGACTACAGCCCTGTAGCCCCTCTCGCCGGGAGTGTGGCTGCCGCTGTCCACAGTGTTCTGAAATGGATGCAGGTCATCGCTTGTCTCACCGAAAGGTATCAGGTTCTTCTCCTTGACCTCGATGACCTCCGCCTCGAGTGTGAAGGCATCCTCTCTCAGGCCGGGCAGTGTTCCCCCGTTCATGAGGTCTGTGCCAAGAAGGATGCTCTCACCCACCCTGAAATGGTTCAACTGTCTGGGAACCCTGCCCTGCAGCAGAAAAGGCAGTGTGGCACTCGCACCGGCAGATATGAGTGGGATCCGTCGGTCGAACTTCAACTCCAGGAGTTCCCGGTAGAGAACGAGCTGCATCGTCTGGTCAGAGTTGGGAACGGTCCCCGAAAGACACCCAAGGTTGGATCCGATGCCCAGGACTTCAATATGCTCAAGGTTGAACACATCCCTGTATGTTCCCACGAGGCTTCCCGGCAGAATTCCTTCCCGCAGGTCCCCAAGCTCTATCATCAGTATCACTTTGTGCACGACACCCTGCGTCTCCGCAACCCTGTTGAGTTCCTTCACCGTACCCAGTTCAGTATTCAGCGAAACATGGGCGTGGCGCACGACTTCCGCCTGCTCGACCGATGCGGGTGCCCGGAGAAACCATTTCTCCATCCCTTTGCACAAGTGTTCGAGGGCGACAAGATTCGTGATCCTGGAATCGGCCACCGAGGACACGCCACTTGCAACGAGAGCTTCGACCGCAGGGGTAAAACCGCACAGCGCTTTGGTGACGACCGTAAGGGAAGCGTTGTGCCGGCTTACCCAGTCATGGACCGTTCTGTAGTTGTGAACCAGGGCGTCGGTGTTGGCAACGATCCTGTTCACTCAAGCCTCATCTCGGCGTACCTGCTTCTGAATCCCAGCCTCTCATACAGACGCTTCGCGGGATTGTCGTACTCCACATGGAGCTTGACCGCGGCACCCCCGCACTTTTCCATGCTCTGCAAAATCAGAGAGGTTCCGATCTTCTCGCCTCTTCTCAGAGGACTCACCGCGACGTAAAGAAGAAGGTAAGGCGGAACAAAGCCCCTCATATGCGTTTCAAGCATCACGAGCGCACCCACGGGGGAACGGCCGTCCATGGCCAGGGCAACAAAACCGCCTGCAGAAGCAACAGGAGAAAGTGCCTGTTCAATACCGCTTATTATATCATTGATTGGGTCTTCATAGGGCTTCAATGACTCGTGAAGAAAACTTGCCAGCTCTGACAGGCCAATACTTGCAGAAAGGTCATCAATATTTTCGATAAGAGTTATTTCGTATGAAATTTCAGTCCTCCTTTGTTACATAATTTTATTTCGTTTTTATAATATACCATAACACATTGCCCGTGTAAACCCCCCACCCAGCAAGTCCGCCATCTGACACTTGGCAAGTGCCATGTTCTTGGTTACGTTTCGATCGTGGGGGTGTGATCAATACATGTCTGCAAAGTTTGTCACCGGACTGGCGGGCGCGGGCGACTCGGTCGCCACATCTGAGAATGCCCTTGAGGAAGCCATGGGCAAGCTCGGAGGCTCAACCCCCGGGCTCGCGATGGTTCACGCCTCATCAAACTGTGACTACAGGAAGGTTCTGGAAACCGTAAGGGCCCGAGTCGGGAGAATCCCCCTTATCGGCTGCTCCACGGCAGGCCACTTCACAGAAAACCGTGTCGGGGCAGGAGGTGTGGCTGTTGGCCTGCTCTCTTCCGACTCAATGGTTTTCTCCACGGCAATTGCACAGGGGATAAGGAACGACCCTGAAGATGTGGTCAGAAAGCTTGCGCAGGGCATTCCCACTGTGGAACCAGGAAGGCACCTCACTGCCTTGCTGTTCGCGGACGGTCTGTCAGGAGCGGGCGAAGAACTGTCCCTCTGTGCCTCCCGGCTTTTCGAGAGGTATTCGGGAAGCCCGGTGACTCTGATCGGTGGCTTTGCCGGCGATGACCTCCAGTTCCGCGAAACCAGGGTTTTCCATGGCCTGCAGGATTCGTCCGATGCCGCTGTAGTCTGCTTCATTACATCGGAGAAACCGTTTCACACTGGGGTGAAGCACGGTCATACGCCTCTGAGCCAGCCTCATACGGTGACACTCGCGAAGGGCAACAGGGTTTACGAGGTTGACGGCAGACCTGCGTGGGAAGTGTGGTCGCGGGAAACAGGCTACGCAATGGAGCATCTGAAATCCAGATACCGCGTAAACAGCCCCGAAGACCACTCCAAACTGGTACTGGGCAATTTCGAACTTGGGCTGTCCACCGATGGCGAGGAGTACAAGATCCGCTTCCCCATGTCCGTGAACCCCGACGGCTCACTGGTTTTCACCTGTTCTATCCCCGAGGGTTCGGTATTCCGCATAATGGACGGCAGCAATACTGACGCCCAGATCGAAGCATCGATGCTCGCTGCCCGGGCCGCTTTCACCGATGCCGAAAGTTCCGGTCAGAAGGACTTCGCCGGAATGCTCGTATTCGAGTGCGGGATACGCCTGGCCCTTCTGCGGGACAGCTTCACCATAGCAATCGACTCGTACCGCAAACTCCTTCCCGGCAAGCCTGTTCTGGGCTGGGAAACATACGGCGAGATTCGCATGCCTCCCGGAAGCTTCAGCGGTTTTCACAACACGACAACGGTCGTGGCACTGATTCCGGAGATCTGAAGCATGGATGCTGAAGGAAGGTTGTCGAGTCCGTTCGATACCCCTTTCATGGTCCCGGTAAGGGAGATCGTGCTTGCGCTTGCTGAGATCTCCAGTATCGAGGCAGCACAATCAAGGGTAACAGATTCTCTTGCAGCGATCGACCTGCAGAACCGGAGCGTCCTCACACCCAAGCAGGCCGGTCGGCTCTGCTCCCTTCTCATGCGGCAGGGCGGTCTTGTGTCCATGGTCGCTGAGAGCTTTATCAACAGCCTCGAGAAACGCCTTCTCAAAACAGTGGAGCAAACGCTCTGGCGCTCCGAGGAGATGCTGGGGACCCTGGTCGACACCATTCCGTCTGCCATATACATGAAGGACACCCAGGGGCGCCTCATCCTCGTGAACGAAGCATATGAGAGGATGGCGGGAAAAACCCGCGACCTGATAATCGGATGCATGGAGAGAGACGTCCTTCCGGAAGACACGTCGATTCAGAATGGCAGGGTTGACCGTTGGGTCCTTTCCGAGGGAAAGCAGTTCCGGCACGAATTCGGCATGGAGTCTTCGGGGCGGCACCATATCTTCGAAGCCGTCAAAACACCCGTCAAGAACGGGGAGGGTGAGGTGGTCGGTCTGCTGGGCGTTCTTAACGACGTCACCGACAGCAGGTTGATTCAGGAGGAGCTTCTCAAGGCGGTCAGACTGGAGTCGGTCGGGCAGCTCGCCGGCGGTATCGCCCACGACTTCAACAACCTCCTTACAGTGATACTCGGCGCGGCTTCCCTCGCGGCTCGAAAAGCTGAACAGGGCCAGGATCCGGGAAACACACTGCAAAGACTCCAGGAAGCCGCTCAGAAGGCGAAAGCCCTGACGCACAGGCTGCTAACCTTCAGTACCGGCGGGGCCCCGATAAAGAGCATCACCGATTTCCGGGAACTGCTTGAAGAAGCGGTGGAGCTAGCGATCTCAGGCACCACGATCCGATGCGTTTTCGAGTTTCCCGATGAACTCCACATGGTTCACTGCGACAGCAGCCAGGTTTCCCAGGCGATTCGCAGCATTGTCCTCAATGCGGTTCAGGCCATGCCTGGCGGCGGGACCATCACGGTATCGGCGGCAAATGTCAGGATCAGCGATTCCAGGATCAGGGATAACCAGGATAAAGGGGAAAGCCTTCCCCTGGATTCGGGCGAATACATAAGGTTCTGCATCAGGGATCACGGTTCAGGGATACCCCGCGAGATAAGCTCACGCATCTTCGATCCCTACTTCACCACCCGTGACAAATCCACGGGACTTGGGCTGCCAACAGCTTACAGCGTTCTGAGGCGCCATCGCGGTTTCCTCAGGTTCGAACCTCCCCCCGGGGGAGGCGCCGCCTTCTACGGCTACCTGCCATCCGCGGGCGATGTCCCTGCACAGAATGAAACTGGCAAGGTTTCCATGGGCAATCTGAGAATCCTTGTCATGGACGATGAACCCATGGTTCTGGAGACCATCGGAGAGATGCTGGAAGCCCTTGGTCATTCCGCCGGGCTGGCGGACTCCGGGGAAAAGGTTGTCAGAATGTACGAAGAAGCCCTCGAAGCAGGTGCCCCCTACGACCTTCTGATCCTCGACCTCACGGTTCCCGGAGGCGTGGGAGGTGAGGAAACCCTCAAAATCCTGATGAGCAGATACCCGGGCGTGAAGGCTTTCGTCTCAAGCGGTTACTCAAACAACCCCATCATGGCCAACCATGAACGATTCGGCTTCGTGGGAGTTATAGCCAAACCCTACCACCTCGAGCAATTGGGGGACACAATACTGAATTATCTTGCGGCGGAAGGGCAGAATACAAAACACGAATAGCGGGTTCTGCATCATACCGAAGTCCGGAACTTGCCGTAGATTCTGCGTGAAACAGGCGACAGACTGAATTGCGCCGTTCCGGGATCAGATGCGGGATGCCCGGATCATCATTTCAGGCAGTATATCTGAAACCTGTTGATGCCCTCGTCATCGCGAACCTTGTGCACTCCGTGTATCTCACCCTCGAAGCCTGGGAACATGGCCTCCAGCTCCTCCACCGCGCCAAGGTAGTCGATGATATGCCTTGTTTCCTCGGTGATCATCTCACCGGGCATGATGATGGGGATGCCCGGCGGATAGGGAACGACCTGCACAGCCACCACCCTGTCCTCAAGCGACCTGATGCTCACCCTCTCCACCTCGCCCCTTACCATCCCCCTGTACGCCTGGCCGGGTGTCATGACCTGCCTCGGCAGGGTTCGGAAGCATGAAAGCATCCCATCCACAAGGCGGTACTCCCTGAGGAAGGTGTGCATCCTCATGCAGAGCTGCTGGATCGTCATCTCACCGTATTCGTCGGGGTGTGTCTTCACGAGGTCGGGCAGGATCTCCTCGAGCTCCACGTCCTCGTCGTAGAGCTCCTTGAAACGGAACAACTCCGCAAGAAGGGTACCGGACTTGCCCTTCGTGATGCCTATGCTGAAAAGCAGAAGCCAGGAGTAATGGCCCGTCTTCTCCACCATGATGCCCCTGGATCGAAGCCACTTCGTTACGATGGCCGCGGGAATGCCCCACTCGTCAAGATTACCCTCGCGATTGATTCCGGGGGTGGCAAGCGTCACCTTGAAGGGATCCAGCATTATGCCGCCGTCATCCATGCCGTTGAACATGTGCCAGGTATCCGATGCCTTGAGGGTCCACCACTCCTGCTCGGCAAGAAGCTGCCTGTCCTCGACGTCCAGAAGGTTGTCGGGCTGCCACGCGGTGAACCACCACTTCCGGGACGGGTCCGACTCCGAATGCATTATCTCGCTGTTGATGGAAGCCATGGTTTTCCTGAACACGACTGGTTCGCGGAGGGCCTCCTGCATCATCCTTACGCCGGCCTTGCCCTCCATCATCTGAGTAGACACATCCAGAGTGGCGATCATGCCGTACTGGGGTGAGGTTGAACTGTGCATCAGGTACGCCTCGTTGAAGACATCCGGATCGATCCTTCGGTCCGACCCGTCGCGGTAATGCACCATCGAGGCCTGTGACATTGCGGCGAGTGTCTTGTGTGTGGACTGCGTGGCGAAGACGGGCATTTTTGCCTCTTCGTTTGCAGTTCTGGGCGTCATGGCGTAGTGGCCCCGGTAAAGTGGATGAAAGTGCGCATAGGCAAACCAGGCCTCGTCGAAATGGATGCCATCGACAGTTTCCGACAATGCTTCAGTTATCCGAAGCGTGTTGTAGCACAGGCCGTCATAGGTGCTGTTGGTGATCGTGGCAAGGCGTACCCTCGAGTTCTTGTCCATGATCAGGGGACATTCCTCGATCTTGGTCCTTATTGCCTGCTCGTCGAACTCCTTCAGTGCGATGGGACCGATGGTTCCGTAAGGGTTTCTCGTGGGTTTGAAGTAAATGGGGACCGCGTCGGCAAGAATGATCGCGTGGTTGATGCTTTTGTGGCAGTTCCTGTCGACCACCACCACATCGCCCCTGGTGACCATCGAGCTCCATACCATGAGGTTGGCAGCACTCGATCCGTTGGTTACGAAGAATGTCTGCGATGCATTGAACACCCTGGCGGCGTGTCTCTCTGCGGCTCCGATCGGACCCTGGTGGTCGGGAAGGGATCCGAGCTCTGGAACAGAGACCGAAAGGTCGGCCCTGAACATGTTCTCTCCGAAGAAGTCAAAGCACACTTTCCCGGCGGGTGTCTTCATGAATGCGACTCCGCCCATATGCCCAGGCGTGTGCCAGGAGTAACGGTACTCTTCGGCGTATTTGACAAGCTCCCTGAAGAATACGGGAAGTATGCCTTCGATGTAGGAAAGTGCAGCCTTCTCGATCCTGCCGGCGATGAAGTCGGGCGTGTCTTCAGCAAGCCAGATGTATCCGTCTATCTCCCTGAGGATTCCGATCGGAAGTTTCTCGACGCTGAAACGGTCGGTCATGAGCAGAACCGGCAGCACGTCGCTGAATCGTCTGATCCCCCTTAAAAAATCCTGCGGCATGTCGGTTTCGGTGTTCCAGTCAACAACGGCGCATCCCAGGTTGGGATGGGTGTGGAAATCACTCAGGCCGTCTGTGCAGTTTTCAGCCTTGAGAACGGTAAAACCCGAGTTCTCAAGCTTCTCCGCAATTGCCCGCACCCTTCTCCCCTCAAGGGTGTGTGATCCGATCTCGCCACTGACAATGAGGATGGGAAACGATCCTCTATTTACTGCCTTCATTGTGCCCTCTCCTCAAAACTGTGGTAAAACCAAACCGGGCCGATGCGGAAATATACATTCCTGGAAAGGCACAACCCTCGTTGATGCCGGGAACTGCCGATGGGGCGACGCCTATGCGTGATTTCATGTTTTGCATCAAATGACAAAACACTCGTAAAAGCTGTTCGAACACTGACCTGCGGAAGCCGCATCGATGTGATGGGATTGTATACAATTTCGCATTAAAAGGTTACGTCAACAAACTAAACTATCTAAGTCCGTCCCCCGAACCATGAGACGGTGCGGGCGAGGCCATCCGAGAAGGGGACTACGGGGGTGTAGCCGAGGATCTGCCCGGCGAGGGTGATCGAGGCACATGAGTGCATCACGTCGCCGGGGCGGGAATCGCGGTGAACCGGAATGATGTCGGGGCGGCCCACGAGACGGGCGATCTCCGATGCCAGGCGGTTCACGGTCACCGAGCCGTTGCACGCCACGTTGATGACCCGGCCGGGAGCATCGGGAGCCTCCGCTGCCAGAAGGTTTCCGTGCACCACGTTGGCCACGTAGGTGAAGTCACGGCTCTGCTCACCCGAACCGTTTATGCATGGCGCCCTTCCCTCACGGAACGACCTGATGAAAAGCGGAATGACGGCGGAGTACGGGCTGTCGGGGTCCTGATGGGGGCCGAACACGTTGAAATACCTCAGGGCGACCGTTTCAAGGCCGTAGATCCTGTTGAAGACCTGGAAGTAGGCCTCGCCCGCAAGCTTGCTCACCGCGTAGGGCGACAGCGGCATGGGGGGGAGTGTTTCATCCTTGACCTCGCTGGGGGCGTTCCCGTAGATGGATGACGATGAGGCGAACACAACCCTTCTTACACCGGCGTCGACAGCTGCGTGAAGGACATTCAGGGTGCCCCCCACGTTCACCTCGTTGGAGGTGATGGGGTCGGCAATTGACCTGGGAACCGATGGCAGTGCGCCCTCGTGGAAAACCACCTCCACATCCTTCATGGCCTGTTGCACGATGTGGAAGCTGCGGATGTCGCCCTCGAGGATGTCAACGTCCGAAGCGACTTCCTCGAGGTTCTTCCTGTGCCCGGTTGAGAAGTTGTCGAGTACGCGGACACTCCTGCCCCTGGCCAGAAGCTCCCTGACTATGTTGCACCCGATGAAACCAGCACCGCCGGTGACAAGGCAGATTCCCATTGAAGACCCTTTCCTGACGTGGCCCGAAAACCTTTGGGGGACGGACCCAGTACGTCAAAACTAACCTGCGCCGCGCGAGACAGGCAATGGCGTGTTTCCGCTCATACCCCGGGAAGAGCCGATGCCTCCGCGGCCCTCAACTCGGAAAGCCTGGCTTCGGTATCCCAGTGGGGATGCTCCTTCTGAAGCAGGTCGCCCTCCCTCAGACATTCGTGAAGTACATCTCTGTCTCCTGTTGCGAAGAACAGCTGCCGGAGAAGGTCGAACCTCTCCAGCTGGTCGCAGGGACCAGACAAGGCTTCCTTCAGTATCTCCGCGGCCTCTTCGTTCCTTCCCCGGGCAATCAGGAGCTTGCCGGCCGAGCACGCATAGTAGCTCCGGTAGTCTTCGGGAAATCCCCACTCCCGCACCTGGTCGATCAGGGCCCCGGCCTCCTCGATTCTGCCCATGTCAACCAGCACGTTGCTCATCTCAAGGGCATAGTCCACCCTGTGGAGACCAAGACCGTGCTCCCTGCATACGTCCAGGACCTCCGAAAAGAGCCGGCACGCCTCTTCGCGCCTTCCAACCCTTCCGAGCGCGCTGGCAAGATTGGCAAGGGCAATCGAGAGCGTATCCCCCCCGCCGTACCTCCTCGCCAGCTCCACCGATCTTTCGAGATGCCGGAAAGCTTCCGGTGAAGGATCGATCTTTTCCATGAGCGAGCCCAGATTGCCCGTTGCCTGAAGCTCCACGAGCCTGCTTCCGGTGCGCCGGGCAAGTTCCATGTGTTCCCTTGTGGTCTGCATGGCGTCCATCATCCTGTTCGGAAGGTACTTGTACACCAGTGCGAGGTTGCCAACGCTCAGTGTCTCCATCATCAGATTGCCGACATCCCTGGCGTAGTCGCGAACCATTTTGAGGTTTTCCTCGGCCTGTTCAAGCCTCTCCCTGAGCCTGAGCATGCAGCCGCAGGCGTTGCCCAGAGCCTTGAAAGCCAGCAGCCTTTCTTCCGGTGAGCCCGAACGGAACTCACGGTAGACGTCGAGCAGCAGCTCAAGGGCAATGTCGTTCCTGCCTTCGAGCACTGCGACCCGCCCCCTAAGATGCATCACTTCAGGCCTGAGGGACGGGTTCATCCGCTCAAGGTCACGAAGATGCTCCATCGCCTCCCGGGGGCGTCCCCCGTTCACCGCCAGGTTTGCCCGCATCAGCCTTATCCCGGCCTGCACCGATGGGTCGTCACGGGCTTCGAGGGCTGCCCGTTCGATGAGGTCGTGAGCCCGTTCGATGTCACCCGACGACACTACCAGGTCAAAAAGCATCCGGTGGGCGGTCATCCTCTGGGCGGGGTCGGTCGAATACTCCAGAACCTTCCCGAGCTGGAAATGGCACGACGTGGTCATCCTCCTCGAAAGCGAGTGCTCCCCGGCCTTCATGTACCAGTCAGCCGCATCACCGCCCCTTCCGGCCATCTCCATGTGGTGGGCGATGATCGCCGCTCTCTCAGGTTTTTCACCCCACAGCCGGGCCATGCCCTCGGCTGCCTTTTCGTGGAGCGGAAGCCGTTCACCCTGAAGCTGCAGCCTGTACGCAGCCTCGCGCAGAAGGATGTGAACGAAGCTGCAGCTCCCGTCCTGCTCGACCCTCCAGACCCTTTCCCTCACGCCCCTCTCGACGAGATCAAAGGTAAGACCGCCGGGGCAGAGGATGTCGAGGACCTCACGATCGAACTCCCTTCCAAGAACGCTTGCACAGAGAACGGCCCTGCGGAGTTCCTTGCCAAGCCTGTCCAGACGGGCGACCAGAAGTGCATGAAGGCTTCCCGGGAAGCTGTCGTCACACGGCGGTGAATCTGCGGATTCAAGCATGCCTGCGTAGTGCTCCATGAAGAAGGGGATCCCCTCGGTGCGCTCGTGAAACCACTCCAGCAGGTCGTCGGATGGAGACCGCCCCAGGCTCCACCGCAGGAAGGACCTGCTGCCCTCGCGGGAGAGGGGTGTGAGTTCGAGTGCACGGGGCGAAAGACCGAGTTCCGGGATCGTGCTTCCGCAATCGGGTCTGGAAAGAAGCAGGACAGGGGGTCTGAATTCACCGAGTTCAGCCAGGACAGCGGAGAGAAGGCCCAGGGAGTCGGGAGAGATCCACTGCAGGTCATCGACCGTCAACACCATCGGGCCCAGGAGGGAATTGCCCCGGATGAAAGCGGCAAGGGCCGCGACTGTGTTCGCAAACCTCCCCTGGGGATCCAACCCGCGGTAAAGCGATCTCTCCCATCCAAGCCCCACCAGGGCCGCCAGAAAAGATTCGGCGCGAAGAAGCTCATCCGCGGCATGGAGGGCGGCCGTGTCGCCAAGGTCCTCGAGGCGTCCGATGAAACCGTAGAGTTTCTCCTTGAAAGCCGGCAGCCCTTCCTGCCGGTCCCTTCCGCCAAGCCACTCGCCGAACCAGGAACCGAAGATGTCCGACCCCGAAGCGGGCAGGGAACGGCACCTCAGGTTCATGAACAGGGCTTCCCCCCTTCTCCTTTCGAGTTCCTCCACAAGCCGGGTCTTGCCCATGCCCGTGTCTCCCTGGATCAGCACGGACGAACCCGGAAGCGCAAGTTCGCCCTCGATCAGCTCGAGAAACCCTTCACGCTCTATCAGCGGAGGGGTGGAGCCGCGTGTCTCCCTCCTCTGTTTCCACGGCGAAAGAGCCAGAGCGTTCACCACGCCGGAAAAACCCTTCAGGGAAAGGCCCAGTTCACTTCTCATACCGAGCCGTGACGAGCCGTTGAAAACCGGGTCTCCGTACACGCTGTTCCAGACGGCAGCATCGTGAAGCCTCGCGGCCAGGTTTACCGAGGGGCCCAGAACCGTGTACGACTCGAGCATCGGTGTGCGTATCGCGCCGCTGAACACAAGCCCGGTCGCGGCTCCGGCGCGAACCCTTCCCGACGCGGATGAGAAAACGCCGCGCAGGAAGTTGTCGGCCCTTTCGGGATCGTCCTCGCGGGTCACGGGAGCACCGAACACCACGAGCATCCGCTGTCCGGCCCCCCCCGCGTGAAGGCCCGACACGAAGCCCCCGGTCTCGTCGGCGATCTCCAGGACCTTCGCCTGGAACTCCCTGGGGCAAAGGCACGCAGCCCTGTTCTCGATGGAGAGGAAGATGCTGATGACCTGCCTGAACTGGTTGACAACCCCCTCGGGAAAAAGGTCGGGAGGCAGGAAGAGGGCGCCGGGAACGGGAGCACGGGATACCGGCGCCGGAAAGGACCCGCCCGAGGGAGGGCATGTAGATTCATCGTCCGCGGCAAGGCTCAGGGCCGAACCCTGAAAGCTGAAGAATGTCCATGAATCGCGGGGGATGGCGTCCCATACCACCTCGCCGCTTCCGACTGTTGTCTTCAGTGGAAGTGATGTTCCGGCAGGTCTTGAGTGAACCACTCCGCAGGCTCTGCCCGCGGTTTCGATGCCGTCGGGGAAAACCACGGTAACTGCATCACCGGCGAAGGATACCGGGAAACCGCCGTGGAGCGAGCAAATGTCAACAACGTCGGAAAGGGTGTCGCTGACCTCCCGGGATATCTGCTCGGCGCCTTCGGCGCCCATGCCGGCCATCCCCTGGAACCTGCTTGTAAAACCGCGAATGTCTGCGGTTACCGCCGCGCCGGGAAAGATGCCGGCGAGTTCGCCCCGTGAGATGGACCTGAGGATCAGTTCGGGGGCGTGCATCACAAGTATCCCTTTCCGGTTCGACGGCCGTCCATAACGAATGCCAGCCCGGAAAGTACCAAAGACGGGGTTGAAAAGCAATCTGGGGAGGGAGGGGCGGGCCGGAAACACCCCGGCCCGCGGAAGTAGACTACCTTGTCACGACCATCCGGGCGGTCGCTGAAGCGCCCTGGTGGGACAGACGGGCGAAGTAGACACCCGGAGTGAGGTTCGCGGTGGAGAGGGAAACAGTGTGCACCCCCTCGGAAAGGTCTGCAGCAGGCATCGAAAGGACCTGCCTTCCCGTGATGTCGAACACGGATATCCCTGCCGTACCCGATGAGGGAAGGTCGAAGCTGACGGAAGCCATCCCCCCCGACACCGGGTTCGGGTGAACCGTGAGGGAAAATCCCGGCAGCGAAGCCGATGAAGGACCCTCGGTGCCGGTGCCGTAATAGCTTCTCCATACTGAGCTTGCAGGAGTGCCTGCGTAGAGGTAGAAGTTCGGCGAATCGTAAAGCGCCGTTATGGCTGCGGGTGTGGAACAGACCTGCACCGGCGTTCCGGTCCAGTTCTCCCACTTCCATATCCCCTGCGACGAGGTGCCTACTATGACGCTCATTCCGTCGCTTGAGGGAACCGCGGCCACTGACGACCCGAAGGCGGTGGTGACCCTGGTCCAGGTTGCGCCGCCGTTCACGGATGTGTAGAGACCCGAGGAGGATGCCGCGGCCAGACGGGAGCCGTCAGCGGGGTTCACCAGGACCTGGTAGGGCGTGCCCGACCATCCCGCAGCCGCAACGTTCTGCCACGAAGCGCCTCCGTCCTCGGTGAAGTAAACCTTCCAGGCGCTGCTTTCGTAGGCGAGAACGAATACCCTGTCGGTGTCCGAAGGGTCCACCCCTATCGCTCTGGCGTACCTGTAGTCGGTGCCGGATGAGAAGATGTGCCGCGTCCAGCTCGTGCCGTTGTTCTCGGTCTTGGAGACCACGAGAAGGTAATCAGGCGAGATGTACTTGTAACCCGTGTACCAGTAGGTGCTGCCGCCGCCGAAGACGAGGTCGTAGCCACTGCCGTAGTAATTGTCGCTTGTCGACCAGACGGAACCTCCGTCTGTGCTCTTGTAGAGCTCGACGCCCCCTCAACCACTCCCTTCGAGGCCCAGTATCACGTTTGAGCCGTTGGTGGCAAGACGCACGAAATCACCGCAGGTAGAAGGCCTGCTTACGAACTGCCAGGTGCCCGAGGGGCTGTCCTGCATCTTGTACAGTCCCTGAGTTGCCATGTTGACCCATATGTAATCGTTGGACTGGGTCATGGAAACCACGTTCCCGATCACCAGACCCGAGTTGCTGGCAGTCCAGGAAGTGCCTCCGGTGGTGCTCCGGAAAAAGCCCGCGGTGGTTCCGGTGTAGGCCAGTGACGCATTCTCGCTGTCGGGAATGATCCACTTGCAGTTGGTGCCGGACAGGCCGCTTGTAATTGTGCTCCAGCTGGCCCCGGCGTTTGCGCTGCGGTAGGTGTAGCTCATTCCGGCGCCCATTGCGAGGTTGTTGTCGACCGGGCTGAACCCGAGGGAGTAGTTGTAGTACTGTGTCAGGCGGGTCCAGGTCGAGCCGCCGTCGGTGCTGCGATGCAGGCCGAGGTAGGCTCCGGCCAGGATGATGCCGGGGTTCGTGGGGTGAAAGGCCAGCCCCTCGAAGTAGTAGTCGGATGACGCACCTGAGGGTGTGATGTCGGCAAATGTGACCCCTCCATCGGTGGACCTGAAAAGCTGGGCCTCGGTGCTGCCCGAGGACTTGTACCCCCCCACGAGAATGAGGTCGGGATTCGAGGGCGCGACGGCGATGCTTCTGCCGTAGGAGTGAAGCCCGGCCTCGCCGATGTAGGTGCTGGTCCAGGTCGCCCCGTTGTCGGTGCTCTTGAAGAAAGACATGCGCCAGAAGCTGCCGTCGTATTTGTAGCCCGTGGCGAAAACGGTTGAACCGTTGGTCGGGTGCGCCTTGGCGAGCCAGAATACCGTATTGGAGAATGATGCCGAGGCCCAGGTAAGCCCCCCGTCGGTGGAGCGCCAGACTCGGCTGCTTCCCACCGCAACGAGGTTGCCGGTCGAGGTTATCACCATGTCGTAGGCGGTGGAGCCGGTGAACGTCGACAGGGCCTCCCATGAGAGCCCGCGGTCGAGGGAACGGACAACCACGGTGGGATTGTATCCGCTCATGCCGTAGAGGATGTCAGCATCCAGGGGCGACTGGATAATGGCCTTGATCTCACCGCCCTCGGGTCCGAGGCTCTCGAAGGGGCCGTAGCCTGCAAGCATCAGCAGCAGAAGCGTCAGCGCCATCTTCTCTCCTTTCCGGAAACATTTCTGTAGTACCCTGAATACAATCACATGAGTCCGGTGCAAAAACAAGCCCCGCATGTAACTGGGGCAGAGCTGCGGAAGGATGGCACTTGACTTTTCATGAAACATTGCTATTCTTCCGCGCCCGGAGGAAACGATGAACAGAATCAACCTGAAACACACTATCATTGGGCTTGTTCTTGGAGTACTGATTGCCCTCTTCATCGCCGGGGAAGTCAGGGAAAGGCATCTGGGAAGTGATCAGGATACGCAGGCAGGGGTTGAGCTCTAAACTCTTCTCCCTCATCGGTGGTGTGGCAACGGGTCTCGTGATAACGATGGCCGTGGTCATTCCCATGCCGCGAACGCAGATCCCCGTCCTCGCAGCCAGCACCGAAACGCCCGTCTCCCAAAAGGTTATCCCGGTCAAGGAACAGTCGGACCCTGCCCCGACAGCGGAGCGCGAAAACACCCCGCCTGCATCTGTTCCCCGGCTTGAACAGACAGCCCAGATAACTCCATCCCCTGTGTTCACGCTTCAGCCGGAAACTTCCCTTCCCGATCAGACCGGAAGGAACCTCGCCCTGCAGCAGGAGACAAGGTCCGTTGAACCCAGCAGGGTAACGCACCAGCTCTCCCAGGCCTGGGAACCCGGCATTGCCTACTCGCCCAGGTACCTCCCCCACACAGCCTCGGGCAACCCCCCGCGCAGACCCGACCCCGGACAGCCCGCCATCTCGGGCAGGGACGGCAGGAATCCCAAACCCCCTGAAGGTCCCGAACCCGCTTCTTTCGGAAACTAGCCCCAAAAACCTGACCATTCGCAGTTGCAGTCCCTGTTCCCCGAACACCCTTGCGCGAAGGGGAATCAGCTTTACCGCAAAACATCCCTGATGTATCATCCGTCAACCTGAAACGGAGGCCCCATGAAAACCCCTGTCTTCGTCACACTGATCGCAGCCTTGTCCGCTGCCGCCCCCGGCACCGGCCCGGCCGGGGAAGTCACCCTGAGCAGCATGATCCACGGCCTCGAACTGGGGATGAACCCCGGGGACGTCATTGCAGTTCTTGGCGATGATTTCACAAGGGTGGTCTCGATGATGGTGGAAGCCGAGGTCTGGCGTTACGACTTCCCGAACGAACCTGGTTACACGTTCATGGTTCCCTCCGGCGAGGACGAGGTGGACACCGAAGGGCTCGGAAACGGAAGCATGCGAATGCAGGTCTTCGTGGTGTGGAACGAGTCGGGACTTCTCGGCGACTACACTGTTTTCACGGGCAGCGAAAACGGGATCATCAGTGAGTTCCGGGTCTTCCCCGACGGCTCCGTACGGAAGTCCCGGTTGTAGCAACACCCGTGGCACCACCGCAAGGTCTTTCCCTTCACGGCAGGACCTGCCCCGAAAACAAAAAACGTCCATGGGACAACAGTGGCCTTGTTCCCAAAGCATCTGCATATTCAAAGACTGGAGGTCGAATGAAGGGGATCATCCTTGCAGGCGGAAGCGGCACACGACTTCATCCGATGACGCTGGCCATAAGCAAGCAGCTGCTTCCGGTGTATGACAAACCCATGATCTACTACCCTCTCAGCATCCTGATGCTGGCCGGAATACGCGAGATACTCGTCATCTCGACACCGCAGGACCTCCCCCTTTTCAAGACGCTCCTCGGTTCAGGCAGCTGTTTCGGGATAGAGATCGAGTATGCCGAGCAGCCACGACCCGAGGGACTTGCCCAGGCTTTCCACATAGGCGAAGGTTTCCTTGAAGGCGGCCCTGCCTGTCTCATACTCGGAGACAACATCTTCTATGGCCAGGGCCTTTCATCCGTCCTGCAGGACGCAAGGAAGCAGGCGGAGAAACAGGGCGCCGTCATTTTCGGATACCGGGTCGCCGACCCTGAAAGATACGGAGTCGTCGAGTTCGACAAAGACCTGACGGTGCGGACGATCGAGGAGAAACCGGCCAGACCGAAGAGCAACTATGCCATCACCGGGCTTTACTTCTACGATTCGGACGTCTGCAGGCTTGCCCGTCTGGTGACACCCTCCGGAAGAGGCGAACTGGAGATAACCTCCCTGAACAAAATGTACCTTGAGAAGGGCCTGCTCTCATGCAGGCTGCTCGGACGGGGAGTGGCATGGCTGGACACCGGAACCCCGGACAGCCTCACAGAGGCCAGCAACTACTTCATGACCGTGGAGAAGAGACAGGGCCTGAAAGTGTCATGCCTTGAGGAAATTGCCGTTCACATGGGATATCTTGACAGGGAGACGGCCCTTGAGCGTGTCGAGAAGCTCGGCGGAAGCTACTACAGTTATGTCGGATCACGACTCAGGGAAATGCATGGATAGACTCGCCATTCTCGGAGGCTCCCCCGCCTTCAGTGAACCGCTTCATGTCGGCAGGCCGAACCTTCCCGATCGGGAGACCTTCAATGAGCTGTTGGACGGAATGTTCGAAAGAAGATGGTTCACCAACTCCGGCCCCCTGGCAAAACGATTCCAGAAAGAACTCGAGAGCCTGCTCAAGGTCAAACACTGCATTCCGCTCTGCAACGGAACGATCGCCCTTGAACTTGCCTGCAGGGCCATCGGGCTGAAGGGGGAAGTGATAGTACCATCATTCACCTTCATCGCCACGGCCCACGCACTGAAGTGGCAGGAGATCACTCCGGTCTTCTGTGACATGCGGGAAAGCGATTTCACGATTGATCCCGACAGGATAGAGGAACTCATCACCAACAGGACTACGGGGATCATCGGCGTGCATGTCTACGGCAACCCCTGCGATGACGGGGCCATTCAAGGAATCGCCGGCAGGCACGGCCTGAAAACCGTCTACGATGCCGCCCATGCATTCACCAATGAAGTCAACGGAATACCGGTCTGTCAGTTGGGTGACATCTCCGTACTGAGTTTTCACGCCACAAAGTTCTTCAGCACCTTCGAGGGTGGTGCAGTGGCGACAGACAACGATGAGCTCGCGGAAAAGATTCAGCTCATGATGAACTTCGGTTTTGCCGGCCGCGAGAAGGACAGGGTCGATTACATAGGCACCAACGGCAAGATGACGGAGATATGTTCCGCCATGGGCATCGCCATGCTCGATCGCGTGGAGACGATCCGGGAGACGAACAGGCGCAACTACGGCTTCTACGATCGGCACATCTCCGGGATAAGGGGAATCACGCTCAGAAAACCCTCTTCCGCCCTGTCCGAACAGAACTGGCAGTACGTCATCATCACGGTCGACCAGGACGAATTCGGCCTGTCGAGGGATGAACTGATAAAGGTTCTCGATGCCGAGAACGTTCTGGCCCGGCGATACTTCTATCCGGGATGCCACAGAATGATGCCCTACACGAACGAGTTCCCCAACAAGGGCAGGCTTCTCCCAGTCACCGACCGCGTCTCGGAAACGGTCATCTCCCTTCCAACGGGTGAGCCTGTGGACGAATCGGGCATCATCAGGATTTCCGGGGTGATCCGCAAAGCTTGTGAACAGGCTTCGGCCATAAGGAAAGCAATCCATGGCTGAGCGAACGACCTGGGGTGGTTTTTTCCCACTGGAGTTCCGCACTCCACACATCGGAGTGAACTCCAGAATCGCGCACCTGAAAGGCGCAACGCCTTTCTACAACGCAAGGAGCGCCATCTCGGCGCTGATTTCTTCAAATCCTGTCAGGGATGTCCTTCTGCCGCATTACATCTGCCCGGTGGTTATACAGGCAGTTGAACAAGCCGGCGCAACCATGAGGTTCTTTCCCATAAATCCTGATTTCACCTTCAACTACAAAGAGCTTGCTCAGATGGCACGGGATGGTTCCCTGCTGGTAATCCCCTGCTACTTCGGCGTTCGAATGCCTGACCTTGATGCTCTTGCATCCATAAGGTCGCAAACCGGTTGCAGGCTCCTCCTCGATTATGCCCAGGCTCTCTACGAACCCTGTGCCGACGGTTTTGCAGCGGTCTACTCACCAAGAAAGTTCCTAGGGGTACCGGACGGAGGCTTCCTTGCCGTGGGTGGTGAATCGGGTCTGAAAACTCCAGGGAAACCCGAAAGGAAAGTCGAGACATCAGTTTTCGGTGATCGCCTTGCCTGCCACGGGATCCGCCTTGAATACCCGGGAGAAAACTGTCTGGATTCGTTCAGGCTGCTGGAAAACAACATGCCCTGCGGAAACATCCGCATGTCCGACATGGCCATGGGCATTTTCAAGGCATTCGACCACGACAGTGCCTGTGAAAGACGCCTCCGGAACTACGAAACCCTTGCTGCATGCCTCGGAAAGCCTCTGGCTGAAAGCAAATCGGTACCGTTGTGCTTTCCCCTGCCCATTGCAGCTGAAGATTTCGACAGTGTCAGGCGTCATCTCATCGAAAACGGAGTTTTCATACCGTTCTACTGGCCGGGCCAGGACGAATGGATGAGACCGGGCAGGGGAGTGCTTGCCTTTCCGGTTGATCACAGGTACGACTCCGCTGACATGGCTGCCGTTTCGGAATTGGCAGAGAAGTTCATTCAGGAAAGGTCGGGATGAGTTCTTTTTATTCCTCTGCCGAGCTTGCTGAGTTGGGACTCGCAAGCTTCGGGCATGATGTGAAGATCAGTCGCAAAACCAGTATCTACCACCCGGAACGGATCACAATAGGAAACCACGTGAGGATCGATGATTTCTGTGTACTATCGGCGTGCAGTGATGGGTACATCAGGATAGGCAGTTTTGTCCATATAGCTGCACTCTGCATGATCGAAGCTCCCGCAGGGTTCGAGATGGACGACTTTTCAGGACTCGCGGGCAGGTGCACGGTCTATGGCGGAACGGATGATTATTCGGGGCTTCATCTTACCAACCCCTGTGTTCCATGGGAGTACCGAAGCTGCATCTGGAGAACCATCTCGATGAAAAAACACGCCCTTGCAGGTGCGGGAGCGGTGATCATGCCCGGAGTGACAATGGGCGAATGCAGCGTTGCCGGGGCAATGTCACTCATCACGAGATCGATTCCAGACGGACAGATCCATGCAGGAGTGCCGGCCCGTTTCATTAAGGAAAGAAGCATGAATCTTCTTGAGCTCGAGGCAGAGTTCAGATCTTCACTGGAGAACGGCATTCACCGGTGCAGTTCCTGTGCCCGGAAAGAGGGATGAGATGGCCCAGGAAACCATGGTCAGGAGGGTTCGCATAATCGGGACCGGGAGTTTTGCTCCCGAGGGAATCGTTTCAAACTCCCAGCTGGAGAAAAGCGTATCAACATCAGACCAGTGGATCAGGGAAAAGCTTGGGATCCGCGAAAGACGGGTTGCCGGCAACTCCGTTTCGACGTCTACCCTTGCAGCCGAGGCAGGCAGGAATGCCCTTCAAATGGCGGGAGTTGCTCCGGAAGATCTGGACATGATCATCCTTGCCACGGCCACACCCGACCGGATTGCACCGGCGACCGCTCCCAGGGTGCAGGCCCTTCTGGGTGCATGGAATGCTGCGGCGTTTGACGTGAATGCCGTTTGCGCTGGTTTTATCTACGCCCTCACGATCGGAGCCCAGTTCGTCGGGACGGGAATGTCACGGAACGTGCTTGTTATCGGCGCAGACACCTTTTCCCGAATTACGGACTGGACACGAAGGGACTGTGTCTTTTTCGGAGACGGAGCCGGAGCGGTCGTCCTCTCGCATTCGGAAGATGATGCGGGATTCCTCTGCTCTCGCTTGTATGCTGATGGACGTGGATACGAGGCATTCACCGTACCTGCGGGCGGCACCGAAACCCCCGCCAGTCTCGAGACGGTTTCTTCGGGTCTGCACTTCTACAGGATGGATGGCCAGGCTGTGTTCAACACGGCGGTGAAAGTCATTCCGGACGCGTTGATGCAGGTCATAGGCAAATCGGGATTTGATGTGTCTGATGTGGATCATGTCATACCTCATCAGCCCAGTATACGCATCCTTGAAGAGAGTGCGAAAAGAATCGGCATTCCTTTCGAAAAGTTTCACACAAACATGGACAGGTATGCAAATACGTCGAGTTCCACGATACCCCTGCTTCTCGATGAGGTTAACCGGAGTGGATCGATAAAGCCGGGGGAGCTTGTTGCCTTCGTGGCAGTAGGCGCAGGATGGGTCTGGGGAGCATCACTTGTAAGATGGTGAACAACATGGAGTTTCCTCTTTACGTTGTCGTGGGGGGGTCATCCGCCCTGGGCACAGCTGTGGTGTCCGGTCTTCTGGGCATGGGCAGGAAAGTTGTCGGCACGTCAAGAACCGATAGGGTCAGCGACAATCCTGACAATTTGAACGTGATCTGCGACGTAACCTGCCTTGACGATTGCCGGAGGCTGGCCACCACAGTTTTCGGCATCAGCAACAGGGTCTTTGTCGTGTTCCTTTCCGGCATCTCAATAAACGCCATGGTTCACAAGGCTTCTCCGGATGACTGGCACCGCGTGATGGCAGTGAACCTCGAAGGGGCGTTCCTGATCGCGCGTTCATTCCTTCCGGAGATGAGGAAAGCCGGTTATGGCCGTTTCGCATTTGCAGGTTCCGTCACAGGAAGACTCGGGGCGGTCGGCACAAGCTCTTACAGCTCCTCAAAGGAGGGGCTTAAGGCGCTGTCCCGTGTGATTGCCTGTGAGAACGCAGCAAAGGGGATCACATCCAATACAATCGAGATCGGATACATGGACTCCGGACTTACGAGCACGATTCCTGCTCCCATTCAGGACAGCATTCTGAAACAGATCCCGGCTGCGAGGTTTGGAGATCCGAACGAAATCACGGACGTTCTTCTGATGCTTGAACACGCGTCCTACATGAACGGTTCGGTCATTTCCCTCTCGGGGGGACTTTAGAGAACAGCACAATTGGACAGAGGGTGATCATCCGCTGTACATCCATCTGAGGGGATAGGCGGATGCAGCCTCAAGGGATTGCGGGGGGTGGGTCAGGCAGATGTTGATAAGGTATTCATACGTTATTTTATCATGCACTTTTGAAGCTATCTCGAAATCAATCACACCAGCAGGAGCAAAAGACCTCTTGAACTCGTAAATCCCGTCCGAACCACCAGGACCCCCACCGAGAAGATAGTCATCAAACCCCGAATCCCTTGCCCACCTTATGATCTCGTGTTTCAGGATATTGTTTGGACGGGACTCGAAGTACTCCTCTCTTGTTCCTCCAAGAAACGAATAAACCGCAGTATCAGAGCACAAGACCAGTTCGACTGAGAGAGTCCTGTCTTCCAGAACGGCGTAAAAGACCTTGCATCTGTTCCCCATCGTTTTGCTCAGATGTTCGTAGAATGCGACCGGGAAATGGAAGTACCCTTTCGCTTCCCTTCGACCCATCGTGTGGGCGTAGATTTCAAGAAAGTCCCCAAAACGCTCACCCAGAATACCTTCATGGAAGACTTCGATCCCGGTTCGCACAGCCTTGTTGATGTTTTTCCTGTTGTTGTGCCTGTAGCTCGTCCAGATATCCTGGTCTGACCGCTGAAGGGCAACAACGATCTGACTGCTGGCCCTCTTCAGATCGTAGTACCCTTTCAGACACTGCGGAAAAGCCATCAGCGGATTCAGGCGTATCAACTCGGCCACAACTCCAGAGGTGCGGCAATGAGAAGCAAAGGAATCCATGAAGTCTGAAAGAAGGCTTTTCACGCCGTTGCTCCCGTAAATGCCTCCGTACCCGTATGCCGTAATGAGGTGAAATGTATCTGGAGGGGCATTCAGCCAGGGGTATGCTGAAAGAGGGCACCTGAAGTAAGGGTAGACAAGCGTTCCTCTATCATCGGTCAGAATTGCGCATTCGGGCTCTGAACAGGGATCCAGCAATGCATGCGCCTCGTAGTAATGCCTGCTCGCGTATATGTCGCGCTGTTTCTCCGCCATGGAGTTCCATGCGTTATCCCACTTCTCGCTTCCGGGACCGACAACCTCGAACAACTCTGATTCCTCCCTGCTCATGCATGCATATTATCAATCCTGCAACCGCATGGCGCCACATTGCATAAAAACCGGCCAGCGATTAGCATTGCATAGTTTTCGGCAATGCACGTCAGCCTGATCTGTGATCGGATCGAAATGAAAAAACAAGTCCGAATTCTGGGCTTCATATTGCCAATACTCGTCTCGCTGATATTATTATTTATCATTTATCGCCATATAGACTTTCTTCAGCTTGTATCGAGTATCAAGAGCGCTAAAGTAACATGGGTTGTCATCTATGTTCTACTCTCATCAGTGGAACCACTTATCCGTGGTTGGCGCTGGAGCTTTCTGGTCAGGTCATCATCAAAATCCATCACAGTGAAAGGGCTATTTATAGCAAAAGCAGGCAATAATCTACTTCCTTTCAGAATGGGTGACGCTGTCAGAACCCAGTACATCAAGGACAAGGCGGGAATCCCCTACTCGACAACTGCGGCTTCGATCATCGCTGAAACAGCCCTCGACCTTGCAATGCTGGGCTTGTTCGTCCTTGTGTTCGCCCTGTTCGTTGCTTCCACAAAAGGCATGCTGCTGTCACTGATTCTATTGATCGGTGTTCCTGCATCGTTTCTTCTCCTTGTCAAGGGCAAAGCCATGATTCCGCGTTTTGTGCGTGAATCAAAACTGTTTGTCATTGCCTCCATTCTCATGGGAAGGCTTCGTCTGATCATACGGAACAAAAACAGAATCGCTGTTCTGATGATCTCAGCATTGCTCTGGTGTGTCACACTCTCAGCTTCATATGCCGGCCTCATGATGTTCCTGCCGGAGGTGGGTTTCATGGGAGTGATCTCTGCAATTGTCTTTGTCTACTTCTCTGTTCTGGTCCCCTCAGCTCCCGGCTTTGTGGGCACCTACCATGCTGCGCTCGCTGGAACGCTTGCAATCATGGGATATTCCATTGCCGAGTACCCTGCAGTACCAATAGTGCTTCACCTCCTTCAGCTCGTTCCCCAGACTTTGTTCGGGCTGGTTTTCGGTATCCGATACATCTTCTCGAATGATTGGAAAAACGCCCTTGATGGTCTGAAGGGAGCACGGGCAAAAATCATGTCCGGACGTTCGAAATCATGAGAGTTGCGGTGATCGGCGGAGGCATTTCGGGAGTTGCCGCATCCCATTTCCTTCTCCGTGCGAGTGCGTCAACCAACCTTGAAGTGAGGCTCTTCGAGAGAAGAGCCCATATTGGCGGCCTTTGTCAAACCGTTGATCTGGATGGGTTCAGGTTCGATTTCGGACCCCATAACATTCACTCCGTGGACCCCTGGTTCAACGGTTACATGGAGACTCTTCTGGGCGAGCAGTACCGGACCAGGATATACAACCCCAAGGTCGTGTTTCGGGACAGCTTCATTCCATATCCCATGAAGGGTCTGGACATACTGAAGGGAGTTCCGCCACTGACTTCGGCAGCCTGCGCAGGCAGTTTCATCTGGAGTCGAATAGAATCCCTTTTCAGGGAGTGGAGGGACGACAGTTTCGAGGACTTCATCAGGAACAGGTTTGGAAGGAAGCTTTACAGCATTTATTTCGGTCCCTTCACTCTGAAGACATGGGGAGTACCCGGCAGCATGCTGTCTTCCGATTTTGGCAGGCAGAGAATCGGCGTTTTCACTCTTTGGGACCTGTTTAAGCGCACATTTTTGAATATAAAACCCAAAGCAATGGAATCGGAAGAGGATCCGTTTCTAAACTCACGATGCGTGTACCCCGATCTTGGAAGTGAGACCATCGTCAGTTCTTTGTTGGACTCCTGCCTTTCAGATCAGCGCTTCCTGGTCGGAACGTCCGAACCGGTTGAAAGAATCGTTTCCACCGACGACCGATTCAGTCTGACAACGGCCAGATCCAGCTACATCGCTGACATTGTCTTCTCCAGTGTATCACTCACAGATCTCTTCCGGATGCTTGATCTTCCCGATCCGGGCCTTGTCTACATCTCCACCCGTTTTCTCCTGATGACCCTCGACCAGGAGACCGTTTTCGGTTCCACTCCGTGGGTGTACTTCTCTGACGACAGCACAGCTTTCAACAGGGTGAGCGAGCCACGGAACATGAGCCCCCTCATGGCACCCGACGGAAAGACATCACTCTGCGTGGAGTTCACGACTACAGGCAACGATCCCATTGCACACGCTTCGGGGGAGGAACTGTTGAACATGGCTCTTGCCGGGCTTTCCAGGTACGGACTTGTCAAACCGGAAGCGGTCATGAAATGGCAGGTTGTCGACTGGGAGAACACTTATCCCCTTCGAACGCTTGACTACAGGGATGCAACTGCCAGGGCTCTTTCAGCCCTCGAACCCATGCACAACCTGATCACTCATGGAAGGCTTGGCCGTTTCGAGTACTACAACATGGATCATTGCGTGGCCGAAGCACACGATCTGGTTGCCGGCCTGAAGCAACGCATTTCAGAAGGATGACAGACCGGTTTTGACTGACACCAGGAACGCCCTGCCCGTTTTCGCGATCATCCTTCTGGTAGCGATGCGTATCGCTTCAGTCCTTGTTGTCGGCAATCCATGGGGCGGGGGATGGGAAGGGAAGATATTCTACTCCGACACGAACTCGTACCTGTACGCAGCTGACGATATTTCCGACGGGATTCAGGACAGCCGCTTTACCGGGTGCCGGGCTACCCGCTGTTGATCCTGGGCACGAGGGATCTGATTGAGCCAAGATGGCTCGCAACCATTCTCCTCAATCTTGCGGCGGATTGCCTTACAGCAATGGTTGTGATCGCCATGACCGGCAGACTTTTCGGAAGAGTGACCGGTCTCTGGGCGGGTGTTTACTACCTGCTCCTTCCTTCATGCGTCCTTTATTCGACCTATGTGATTCCCGATGTCATTACAGCCTGCCTGATAGCCGTTTCAGGGTTTCTTTGGCTGAAGACAACTCCTGAATCCCGGCCGGGAATGGGGGTGCTGAACGGTTTGCTTGCAGGTCTTTGTTTCGGGGTTGCCATGCTTCTCAAACCGGTCGTGCTGTATGCGCCGGCTATCTACCTTGCCCTTGTTTTCATACCAGAACGGAAGGGCTGGTTTGCCAGAATGCTTTTTGCGATCAGCCTTCTGGTGATCAGCACGGGAACCTACCTGGTCGTCAGGGAACACAACCAGAGGTCTTTCGGCCTGTCCGGGGTAAGCACCCAGGATTCATTCGAACTCATGGGCAGAGTCGTTCAGATCGCTGATTATCGAGGGCTTGGGGTTGGGGGAGAGAAGTTCTGGCTTTTCAGGGACAGCCTTCTTGAGCTTGCCTCACCAGGGGGAGAAGTCAACTGGGGAATGAGGGACAGCCTGTTTCGAGTGGTGACCAGGGAGGCCATTCTGTCCAATCCCCTGCGGGTAGCCTATTTCGAGCTGACCAGATGGCCCAAGTTCTTTGTGAACCACGACGGACACAAACCCTATCTGGGAACGACCGACCCAAACGAGAAACCTATTGTCTACGTGGCGATCACAACCCTTATGCAGCTGCCGCTGGGCATCGCATTGCTCATGTCGGTCTTCAGCAGAAGACTCCGATCACGGCTGCAGAGGCATTTCTGGCTCGGAATGGCCTGGTTTGTCTACAGTGTTCCCGTGATAGGTCCCATAGCCTCTTTCCGGTACGGGCTGATATTCTACTGGGCCCTGGTCCCCTTTGCTGCGGCTGCAGTCGAGTTCCTTGCAAAGAGAAGGGCCGCCGCCACTGAGGCCGTCACCAGCATCGTCCAGAAAAAGGTCAGACCATAGCGTGTGGTGGCCAGAGGTCCGTAGACAACGGCCGAGAAGATGAACCACCCAAGGAACAGACTGTTGACTGCAGCCATCCGGCGGCGCACTCCCGTGATGACGAAGCCCAGAATCGTCATCAGGACCATGCACGCGTACACCGCACCCAGCAGGATCTTCGCTACGGCAAGCGGTGCTCCCCTTTCAGTGATATGCATGCTTCTCAGCACTTTGTGTGCGTAGCCCACCGAGAAGAACCTGGGCCATGAGATGAAGTGCGGCACCACTACCTTTACAGGCTCGGACAGTACGATTGCCCGGGTCATCTCCCGGTATATGCTGTCCCTGGCCATGAGATCGAGTACCCCGTTGGTTGTTGCCAGGGAATCGAGCCCGCTTGTGAAGCTGCCGTTCCAGACGGCTTGCTGGTCCGTTATCCCGGCCAGGATGGCCACCCGTCCGAGTGGTTCGAATGCATCCTGTGTGGAATATCCGTCGAAACCGAACTTGGTTCTGTTGTAGTGCCTCCAGGATAACGGAAGCACGACGAACACCGCAGGCAGAACAAAGACTGCGGCGAACCGGGCTCCCCTTGCGATCCTTCTCTGGAACGGCAGCAGGGCGAGGTATACGGCAGGGGAGTAAAGAAGTACCTGTTTGCACATCGCACCTATGGAGAGAACCAGCCCGATTGTTCCGCAGATGCATACGAACTCCCGGCTGCTTCGGGTCCTGAAGGCCTTCAGCCAGAGGTAGCCCGAGAGGCAGACTGCCAGAAGGGCCATTGTATCGGGCATTATCCGTGTTGAATGTATGACGTGCTGGGGCAGGAGCATCGCGGCGATTCCTGCCGGCAGGGCTGCCTTATCTGAAGATGATGCCGCGGTGAGGTAGCACAGGATGCCTATCATCAATCCAAGCGCCTGTTGCAGTATGAGGGTGCAGATCCATGGGCTGCCGTCACTCCAGGTCAGGGCGAGGATGACCGGATAGAGGGGCATACGTACCGAGGGTTCATCCTGGTTCCCGTCCAGCAGATCTTCCGCGTACCTTACGTACTGGTGGGAATCATCATCCATGGGCCATGACCTGAAGTCCGTGGATGTGAAGGGTTCCCCTGCGACAAGCACGAAAAGCACCCTTAGAATGGCCAGCACGAAAAGCACCGTGATGTGCCTCAGTGGCATGGATTCACTGCCTGGACCGGACACGTCACGCTTCCTTCACGCTGTTTGCAGTCGAACCCCTGTCCATGAGGGCAAGGAGCGACCCCACGCCCGCCGCGGCAAGGACGGGGAAGAAGACCAGACCGTACCGGGGACCGGCGAGGGGCCCGTGAACCGGTATCATCACGATCATCCAGCCCGCCGCAAGCAGAAGCACAGGCATCATCCTGTCCCTGACGGACTTGATCAGAAACCCCGCCAGCAGACCCAGGGGCATCATGAACAGAATGACCGCGGTGATCGCCTTGATGGGTGTTGACGCGGCATGGTTTTCGGGAAGACCGAAATACCTCAGGGTGTTCCCCACCCCGGTGGAGAAAAAGCGCGTAAAGCTGGTCAAATGTGGCATGATCACAGCCAGGGGGTCTCTTCTGAACTCATGGATCGCCATGGATCGGTAGATTGAGCTTCTGAGAGCGTAATCCGGACGCCCATCGGCAGTCGAGATGGCTTCGACACTGTCCTTCACCTGCGTAACGAACTCCAGCTGAGTAACCCTTCCCGTCAGTACCCACACCCTTCCCGCCTGCTCGTAGCCTTCCTGAGCCGAAACCGCGTCAAGACCAAACGATGATCTGTTGTGATGCCGAAGCAGCATGGGGCCGGCACCGGCGAACACGGCCAGAGCAAGCAGGGCTGCCGATCGCACACCCCAATGCCTGAGCTTCAGGGCTGGTGTCAGAAGGGCGTATACGAAGGGAGCGAAAAGATACACCGGTTTTACAAGCACTCCGGCGCTGCAGACCAGCCCGATCAGGGCATGGAGAAGAACTACTTTCCTTGGATTTTCCGACCTGCACGCAAGAAGCCACAGAACTCCGGTGGCGGATGTTGCAAGCGCCAGCAGGGAGTCGGGCAGGATGCGGGAGGAAGTAATGAACACAGCCGGCAGAAGGGCATAGTAAACAGAAACATACCAGCGTTTGCCGCCAAGCGCGCCTGAAAGGGACATCCCGATGAGTATGGCAGTTGCGAGATCGGCAGCCTGCTGGAGAAGGACTGAGGGCAGTGAACTCCTTCCGGGTTCCGGTGAGGTTAGGGTGAGAAACACCGGGTAGCCGGGGGTCCTTGTAGATGCGCTGTCCTGTCTGCCATCGGCCAGGTCCCGGGAGAAGGCCAGATAGCCATGGGAGTCGGGGTCCAGGGTCCATCCATCCCAGACCGGTCTGTCGGACGGGTTTCCGACAGCGAAGACGATTGCGATCCTGATCGCCGCAACTGCGATAAGGGAAACCATGCCGGCCCATCGAAACGAAACCGATGACCTCATGACGGCTTCCCAGCCTCGTCAGTGACCTTGACGGCATCCTTCAGGGCTTTCCTGTACTT
This sequence comes from Candidatus Fermentibacteraceae bacterium, assembly GCA_041750285.1. Lineage (GTDB taxonomy): Bacteria > Fermentibacterota > Fermentibacteria > Fermentibacterales > JCC-6 > UBA6080. The sequence continues at coordinate 65,516 of JBGSZS010000009.1, forward strand.
CCAGCACCGGCAGAAAGCCCCGAGACTGAAGAAAGCAAAAGTACCCCGTCTCAGCAGAGAATCCCCCCCGATGCTTACAAGGAGAATGGCCACAGTGCCAAGGACCGCTGCGTATCCGATGTCGGCCACGAGCGAACCGCTGAAACTCAACCTGATGCCGCGTATGCAGCAGTAAACGAAATAGAAGTAGATGAAGAAACCGACCAGCCCCGTCTCCATGAGCAGCAGCGCAAAACCGCTGTGAGCAGCCAGGAAATAGCCAATCGTCCCGGTCCGCGCCTGACGGAAGGATGCCCATGAATCTATTCCCCATCCGAACAGGGGACGTTCACCGAACCCTTCCAGGGCAAGCTCGATGTTGTCCAGACGCATGCCGGCATCGGGATTCTCGCTGAGCGTTCCCGTGCGGGCCGCGAAGGAAAGCTCCTGAATGCGTGAGACCATCCTCTCGGTCTGCGTGTTCTCGGGAAGCAGGGAGAAGGAAAGGACTCCAATGATCGCAACCAGTACGGCCCACCATGCCTTTCTCCGGTAGACCGCCAGAATGAAGATGTAGGCCGCGGTCGGGGTTCTCGCGCCCGTGAGGAAGGTTGCCACGGTCAGGAAGATCAGCGCCGCAACGCATAGAATCTTGTCCCGCCTTTTTTTTACCGAGTGAAGCAGCATCAGAAAGAAAGGCAGAAGAAGCAGACCGCTGCTGGCCGGAAGCTGGTAATGGGGCAGGGGGGCGAAAAGGGTTGCTCCTGCGAGCTGCGGGACCCAGGCAGGCATGTAAATCACGATGTTGTAGAAAAGCCCCGAACCCAGCGAGACCAAAAACCAGATCAGATGCTTTTGAGTGCCGTTCAGGAGTGTCGCGACGCAAAGCAGGAAGAACCCGAAATTGCCCACGTGCTCGAACAGGGTCTTGAAAGTGATCGCGCCGCTTAGAAGCACATGCGAGAACACGATGTACATCGCCAGGGTGAACCCTGATGCGAGTATGCGCGTGGCTTTCAGAAGTGAGATGGCGCTAACCACTGCCTTGTCGGATACGATGAGAAGCAGAAAGGCCAGAAAGGAGCGCATTCCCGATCCCAGCACCGGCACATCGATCTGGATGCCTGCCATCGTCATGAAGACGAGAATGTTGAACAGGATGAGCCTGGATCTTGATGACCCTTTTGATGTGAGCGCAAGATAGACAATTATAGCTATGAATAGAATATAGAATATACCAGTCACCAGCAATAACCGCCGATCAATTCCAAGGATGGCTGTTGAGTCGGGACATCAGGACCGACGTCACGACTTCTGACACATCCTCTCTCATGTACTCGGGGGGAGGGGTCCAGATTCGGGGTGAATCAACGGCTTTTTGGACGCATCTCAGTACCTGATCAGGGACGACGCCTGAGAGGATGTTGCTTCCGCATTCGATGGTTTCAGGCCTTTCAGTGACATCCCGAATGGTCACGTTCGGCGTCCGGAAGATGCAGCACTCCTCCTGGACGGTACCGCTGTCAGTCAGGACACACCGGGCATTTCTCTCGAGCCTGATGAAGTCAAAGAATCCGAAGGGCTCCATGAACCTGATCATCGCGTTATCGGGGAGGGACCCCATTGCCTTCAGGCGGGCCCTGGTCCTCGGATGAACACTGACGATCACAGGAAGCCCGTACTTCTCCTGAATCAGGACGAGAGACTTCAGGATGTCGGCGAGCCGCGTTTCCACGTCGACATTCTCCGCCCTGTGGGCCGTCACGAGAAAGTAACCCCCGGGTGAAAGACCGAGCCGCTCGAGGATCCCTGATGATTCTATGGACTCCCCATGCCTCATTATCACCTCGAGCACCGGGTTCCCGGTGACGATTATCCTCTCTCCCGGATACCCCTCTCTCAGCAGGTTTTCCCTGCTCCTTGCCGTGTAGGGCATCAGAACATCGCTGCACGTGTCCACGATTCGCCGGTTAATCTCTTCGGGAACCCTGTCGTCAAAGCACCTGTTCCCGGCCTCCATGTGGAAGACGGGAATTCCCATCCTCTTCGCGATGTACACGGACAACGCGCTGTTCGTGTCACCCAGGACGAGAACACGGTCCGGCCTGGATTCGCCGAAGGCTCTCTCGCATCCTTCCAGAATGCCGCCGATCTGACGCCCGGGGCTGGAGGTGTCGACTCCGAGAAAACAGTCGGGCTTCCGGACCCCGAGTTCCCGGAAGAAGACATCGCTGAGCCCGGGGTCAGAGTTCTGCCCGGTGTGGATCAGTCTGTGATCACACAATCCGTCGAGTTTGCCGATGATCACGGACAACCTGATTATCTCGGGTCTTGTTCCGAGAACCGTGGTGATCTTCACCTCAGCAACTCCCCTGAGGCTGACCCGATCTGGTCCGGCATGAGTTCATGGCGCAGGAGAAGGCTTTTGAGCTGGTCACGGCTCACCAGCGAGTCGGCGGAGCTGTATTCGCGTCCGATGCAGACTCCTTCGATCCCGGTTGTCCTTACCTCGGGAAGTATCGATCCAATGGCGAAGAAGCGTTCCCCTTTTTCCGTGGTGCGTCCCGCTTCCTCCTCGGAGACCAGTATCTCGTGCACTTTCTCACCCGGGCGGATCCCTGTTACCTTTGTCGATATGGGTCTGCCGTCGATCAGGACCTCTGCCAGATCTGTCATCCTGGCCGATGGCACCCTCGGTATCCAGGTCTCACCGGGTGCGCCGTCCTTCACCGCGGCAAAAACCGTGTCGACGGCATCATCGAGACTCAGGAGGAATCTGGTCATATCCCTTGTGGTTATCGTTACCGGCCCTCCTGAGCGGATCTGGCTGAGGAACAGCGGAATGACCGAACCCCTCGATGCGAGAACATTTCCGTAACGGACGCAAATGAAACGGGTCGAGGGGTTTCTCATGTTGCCCTGAAGGAAGAGCCTCTCCTGGATAGCCTTTGTCATGCCCATGACATTGACAGGTTTGCAGGCTTTGTCGGTGGATATGCCGACCACGGTCTCCACGGGGAGTCTGTGCTCCTGTATTGCCCTGACGATGTTCTCGGGGCCGGCGATGTTTGTCTGAACAGCTTCGAACGGAAAGTACTCACACGTGGGGACCTGTTTCAAGGCTGCCGCGCTGAAAACGACATCCACATCACAGAGTACCGAAGAAATGGAATGAAAATCCCTCACATCGCCGATGCGGAACTCAAGCAGCCTTCGGAAATTGTCGTAGACGATCTCGTCGGTGGCTTCGGAGCGGTTCGCGTAGGAAACCCTCATTTCGTGCTGTTTCGCCTCGTCCCGTGAGAACACGATCACTTTGGACGGCATGCCCATCTCACCTGAGAGCAGCCTTCTTACCAGCACCTTCCCGAGGGAGCCGGTGCCTCCCGTGACAAGAAGCCTTTTACCTTCGAAAGGGGACATGCCATCCTCTCCATTCATCGTATTGATACAGGTCCTCACGGAGTGAGGCAATCATATCATCCATTCCGGGAATATCGACTCCGAACCGCGAACGAAACTCTGTGGCAAGGAGGCTCCTGTCTTCGGCCGGTTCCGGAGTTGGAACGACATCAATGCCAAGGTCGAGCGCACGGTTGATCCTTCCCAGAAGGTCATGCTTCGAAACCGGCTCTGAAGCCACATGAAAGAGCCCTTCGCTGCGGGGGTGAAGAGAGATCAGACTGCCGACGATCTCTGACAGTGCCAGGGTTGTCACCCCGCTCCAATAAACATTGCTGAATCCGCGGACCGAGCCGTTCCTGTTGGAAAGGAACCACTCCAGAAGCCCGGTCGTGCGCTGCAGTTCACGCCCTATTATGGATGTCCGGAGTGTGAGGCAACCGCTCCGGAAAGGCTCTCCAAGAGCTTTCGACCTTCCATAGAGATCAGTGGCGTCAGGCGGGTCGGTTTCGGTGTAGCTTCCGCGCATGCCGGAGAAGACACAATCCGTTCCGATGTGGATCAGCCAGACGCCCCGCTGCCCGCATGAATCGGCAAGCCTGTGGGGGAAAAGGGAGTTGAGCTCGATGGCGGTCGCCGGGTTGCTGCCTTCGGAACGCTGCTTGATCATCCCGATGCAGTTCACCACAACCTGCGGCCTGACACGGTCGAGACACCCCTCAACGGTTTCGAACTTCCGGGCATCCACTCCGAATTGCAGCTGTTCGGTGCTGAACCCGGAGTAGAACCCCTGCGGATTCAGGTTCTCGCCTGCTCCGGTCCTGACGGTGGCGAATGTCTCGAAAGAGCGTGAAAGGACCTGGAACATTCTGTGGCCGAGCATTCCGCTTCCGCCCATGACAAGAATCCGATTCAATCATCCTCCAATGACAGGCCTCGGTGATCAGGGCTTCGAGGGCGGGGGGGGTTTCAGCCTGAACTGACTTGAAACGATGCAGGCACCCGGGAATCCCGAGAGATTATATTCCAGCCCGTGCGCATTGCATACCCCGCTCTTCACGGGAGGTTGATCCCCTTGCCCGACCGAAGGCTCATTGCGATATCGTTCGCCTACCCGCCCGAAATGTCCGCAATGTCCATCCTTGTCTGGAGGCTCCTCCGCCACTGCGGGACCAGGTTCGTCGTAATCTGCGGGTCCCGGGGCCTGGAACCAGACCCCGGGCTCGCTGCAATCGCAGGGGATGGAGCGGACTCCATCCGACCCGTACCGTTCAGGGAGCATCCCCTTCACCTTCTTGCCCGAAGGGCTCTTCACAGTACTCCTCTGGTGCGCATGCTGGAAATCCCGGACATCTACCGTTCCTGGGTGCCGGGGGCAACGGCAGCCGCTGCTTCCTTTCAGCCGGGAGCATCAGACGTGCTTGCAACCTTTGCATCACCCATGAGCGGTCACCTCGCCGGTCTCTCCATGAGACGCATGTATCCGGATATCCCCTGGATCGCATACTTCGGAGATCCATGGGTCACGAATCCCATGATCAGAAGGGGATTCGTCTCCAGGCTCGTCAACCGGCAAATGGAGGGCGCGGTCGTTCAGAGCGCCGATCTGCTCGTATTCCCCTGTGAAGAGATGAGCGAACTGACCCTGCGCGGTTACGGCACCTCCATCAGAAGGAAGTCCCGGGTCGTTCCGCACGGATTCGAAGAATCACTGTACCCGGCGGATCCCGTGGAAGGTGATTCAGGGAAGCTCATAATCAGGCATGTGGGAAGCCTTTACGGTTCACGGACTCATTCGGACCTTATCGACGCGCTGCGACTGCTCGTCAGGGAAAGACCGGATCTCACGGACAGGCTCCGTTTCGAGTTCTTCGGCTACCACCAGTCGTACCCGGACGTTTCCGAGTTTCCTCCGGGGCTCGTGAACTTCAATCCAGCCGTGGATTATCTTGAAAGCCTCAGACTGATGCGGACAGCGCACGGGCTTCTCGTCATCACCCCCTCCGAACCGGAATCGGGCGCCTTCCTCCCGTCGAAACTCATCGACTACACAGGCGCCCGCAGACCGATCATCGGGGTCTGCCGGCCGGGAGCCTGCACATCGCTCATCGAAAGACTTGGCGGGTGGGTTTCCACGACCGGTGATCCCATGGCTCTTGCAGTCAACATCCGCAGTCTCGCGGCTTACCTCGGGTCCACCGATTCTTCGGGTTCCTGGGGCAATGAAACCGTCAGATCCAGGTATTCCGCAGAAAATGCGGGCCGGGTCTTCTCCGGATTGATCGAGGAACTGCCCTGAAATCAAGCAACCCCGAAGTGAACGCATCGTCACGTCACCCCGCCCCGCACCGGAGCATTGCGGTCACCTTTACGGGGAACGTGATGGCGTTCCTTGCAGCGCTTGCGGGTGGAATGATCACGGCCAGGGCACTCGGACCGGCAGGCCGCGGAGCATTCGCCCTGCTTCACACAACGCCTGATCTGATAATCAGTTTCGTTCTCATGGGAATAGTTCAGACGAACGTCTGTTTCGTTTCACAGGGAATCATCCCCTCGCGCAGGATGCTAGGTGTCGCCTCAATTGCAGCCCTTTTTCAGTCTGCCGCGGGATTCCTGCTTTTCGCGGCGGCCGCCGTTTTCTTCAGGCAGCAGTTCTTCGGTGAATCGAGCCTTACGCTCATCGCAATGTCTGCCGCCCTGATCCCACTGGGGATACTTCAGGCGCACTGGTCTTCACTTCTGGGAGCCCTGAAGCAGTTCAAACGGCTTGCTTTCCTTCGGGCGGCGGCTCCCTTCATCCTGGTGTTCGGCTATCTGATCCTTCTCGTGGTATTCAGGCTTGGTGTGGGCGGCGGCCTTGCTGCGGTCCTTTTTTCATCGATTGCGGTTGCATCACTGATGCTTTTCAGCCTCATCGTCTTCGCCAGGACGAAAAGGGATGGCGCGGGTGGTCACACCGAGACCCTCCTGTGCGATGGATTCTGGAAAAGGTACCTGACTTACGGCATCAAGCTTCACGCTTCGGCTCTCATGTGGTTTCTGATAATCAAGGTCGACATCTACATGATAAAGTACTTCCTCGACATCGAGTCAGTGGGCTATTTCTCGCTGGCATCGAGCCTGGCCGAGAAACTCTGGCTTGTGACAACGTCAGCCAACACCGTGCTGCTTCCTTCCCTGGCCTCGATAGCGGACCCTGGCGAAAGGGCCAGGATGGCGGCGCGAGCCTCGCGACAGATCACGATAATCCTCCTTCCGTTCTTCTTTCTGGGGCTCTTTCTTGGAAAACCCCTGATAATGCTTCTCTACGGAAGCGAATTCGAGCCTTCAGCTGTTCCGTTCGTGATCCTGCTTGGGTCCACTCTCGTGCAGGCCCACAGGTCGATCACGGCAAGCTTCTTCGAAAGCTCGGACCTTGCCCTTGTCAACGTGGCAACCAGGGCGGCAGCCTTTCTTTTGAAGATCCTCCTCAACATCGCACTGATCCCGGCGCTTCTCATGCAGGGCGCCGCCCTGTCGAGCCTTCTGGCCTATTCCTTCGAGTGGTACCTTGGCACGCGGGTGTTTCTGGGAAAGAACGGCCTGAGATGGCGGGATTCGATTCCCGCCTTCTCGGACGCAGCGACTGTCTACTCGAAACTCAAGGGATTGGTTCGCAACCCTTTGAGATCAGCCGGATCTCCCGGTGAAGGCAAACCGTCATGAAGGGGTCCGTCTGCCTGGTCGGGGGGGGGATCAGGACTCTTCTAGGCACATCCGATGGCGGATCGGAAAGACAGATCGCCCTCATAGCCGATGAACTGGCCGCCAGAGGAAACGATGTCAGTCTTGTCGTACCCGGACTCCGGGATGGGATCAGAATACGCAGAATCAACGTGCTGCCGGGATGGAAGGACGGAAATGCCTGGCCCCGGGGTCTGAGATTCTTCGCGCACAGGCTTCCCGGGTTGAAGCGGGTCATTGCCGGCCTCGAGCCGGACCTTCTGTACACCAGGGGCTTCTCGCTGTTCGCGCCGGCGGTCGCCTCGGTCGCCGCGAGAACGGGCGCGACTTACCTCGCGGCGCTGGCCTGCGACGACGACCTTCGGACAAGGGCACTCAGCCGCCCCCTGGGGATCGCGCAACGGGCGGGGTACGGTTTTGCGGCCCGGGCCTTCTTCATCAGGTACGCCCTGAGAAAGGCAAGTCTGGTGCTTTCCCAGCATGGAGGACAGGCCGTCGTTTGTGACAGGATGGGCATTCCCTCACGCACGGTGAGGAATGTCTTCTGCCCGCCGGCAATCGTTCCCGAAGCCCGGAAGGTCTTCGATATCGCTTGGGTCGGCCACATTTCCGAATTCAAGGGCTTTGACAGACTTCTTCATATCCTGGAACGGACAAAGGGGCTGAGGGTTGCTGTCGCCGGGGCTGTTCAGGGCGGGAGGAACAACCGCTTGCTTGAAGCCGCGGCCAACGTTCGGGATCTCGAGTACATGGGTGAGTTGCCTCACGCAGAAATACTGGAGCTCATGTCGTGTTCAAGTGTTCTTTTGAACACTTCGCCTGCGGAAGGTTTTCCAAACACATTTCTTGAAGCATGGTACCTTGAACGGCCTGTCGTCAGTCTTGTGTCGGATCCGGACGGATTGCTTTCAGGAGGTGAACCCCTCGGTTTCTGCGGAAATGGAAGTGTCCCTGCGACTGCGGAAGCCCTGCTGAGGTTGTGCGCAGACCCGGTGTGCAGGCTTCAAATGGGTATGAGAGGCAGGTCACATGTGGAGCGGCATCACCTTGTGAAGGCGGTCGTCGATTCACTTGAAACGGCCTGGGAGTCATCCCGTTGTTTCTCGAAGGTCCCTGCAAGGCACTCCCACCCTGAAGCCGGACGGGCGTAAAGCCCTTTCGCCGGACCGGACAGGGATCGCACCTTTTCCGATATCTCTTCATCGGACGCAAAGGCGGGAAGCGGCCAGCGGAACCCTGAGGATGCATGCCTCAGCATTGGTATCAAACAGGGGTCGAATCCCAGCAGCCTGCTGTTCAGCCGATCGGCGTCAACCGAGCTGTCAGAGTATGTGACACATCCCATGGGGAGAGGCCTGGGCTGGAGCGGTCCGTTGTTCTGCCCGCAGATCAGCGCGTCGGTAAGGCTCACGATCCTTCGACCGGGAGATTCGGCCATTGATCCATCCACCCTGCCGTACATCGCGATCCTGTTCACGTCGAGAACCGTGCGCCAGACCGTGTCGTTGCCCGACCAACCGCCTTCGATCTCGATGTCTCCCGTCAGGAGCCTTGAACCGTGAAGGAGGACATCGGCGGCGAACAGCCACAGTGAGAATGAAGCTCTGCCGATCCTTCGGTTGGCCTTGTCGATCATGGTCTCCGCGAGGCGTTTGAGAACGGACCTGCCTGGATAGCAGTCCCCCCCGTCCCTCGAGCCACCAGTTCTATGGTGAGGAAGGAACTCCTTGTTTCCATTGATCCCGACAAGGTTTTTCAGCGCACCGGTCATCCCTGCTTTCCTGTGAGTCTTCAGTTTGGGAAGGTTGATTATCACATCGGCCTCAAGTGCCTCACGGGCGATCAGGTACTGGTGTACTCCCGCAGAGTGCCTTCTGGCCAGATGATCGGGGTTGTACATCGTGACCCTGAACCTGCCCGGCGGGCTGGACACCGGTTCAAGCAGGCTTTCCTTTCCGAGGTCGAATAGAATGAAATCCCTGTCCGGGCGGGATTCCGGGCTTGTTCCGGCCCGCAGGGAATCGCCGTGCATTATCGTCCTGCGAAAATCAGCGATCTGCAGGATGCCGTCACGGTCGATGGATTCCATCGCCTTCACGAAGGATTCAGGTACAACGCTCTTCCAGTGACAACCCTGGATCGGGGCATCCCCGACAACAATCCTTGAGGGACTGCACTTCATGACCTCACGAAGAACGGAGAGAACGAATTCGCCATGTGTGTAAAGGCACTCGACACCACCCGTGTCATTCCTGTGGTGTACCCAGTTCGGCTTCACCAGAACACTGTCACCAGGCTTGATCGGGAGACCGGCACCGGGTGCGCCGAATGCATCCTCAAGGGCTTCCCTTATCGCGCCATCGAGGATGCCCGGTGAGTACCAGCCACTTCCGGTGTCGTCTGTCTTCGGGGCACAGGCAAGACCAATCAACGCAGGCCTCCCATTTTTGTCGGATTTTGTCTTGCAGGATCAACCCGTGTATAATTCTGCGCCGAGACAACGACAAGGACTCTTCCCGGGAGAATACCGCTTGAGTGAACCCGTTCTGAAGGTTGCCGTCGGCCGGGACCGCGGCAGATGGCACGAGAAGTTCATCGATTCACTGGAGAGAAGGATGAGGGAGCTTCCCTACCTTCGTTATTCCCTCGTGAACATGGACAGGAGCGACTGGCTCTCCCGGATCGGTGATGCTTCGCTCGTCCTTTGGAAACCTGCCTATATGGGGCACGAATTCGCAGGCTACGTGAAGGAAAAGGTCTACCTTCTCGAGAGGTTCCTCGGAAAGACCGTGCTGCCCAATTTTTCGACGATCTGGCACTTCGAGAGCAAGATAGCCCAAAGCTACCTCTTCGACCTTCTCAATGTCGGGACACCGGAAACCGTCGTAAGTTTCGACTTCAACGAGGCAACCGAAATTGCCGGAAGGTCGGCCTTTCCGGTCGTCCGCAAGAAGGCTGCAGGCGCGGGAAGCACGAATGTCCGGGCCATGAGCAGTTACAGGGAGCTGCGGCATGATCTGGAAAGGACTTTCAGCCTGAGCCTCTGGGATCGCAGCCTTGGTGGGAAGAGCAGGCTGAAAAGGATCGCGGGTGGACTCCGCCATCGTTGGTTCTGGGATTTCGCGTGGAGGAAGCTAACGCACTCCCAGTTGTTTGGTGTGGCATACTGGCAGGAGTTCATACCGGGAAACGATTCCGACCTGCGGATCACGGTGATCGGCGACAGGTTCGCCACGGGCTTCTGGAGACGCAACAGACCGGGGGACTTCCGCGCGAGCGGCAGCGGAAACATCGATTACGAGACTCCCCTGCCCGAGGAAGCCCTGCGATGCTGCCTCGAGATCAGCAGGAGGCTTGATTTCGATTCGATGGCGTATGACATCCTCTTTCGTGACGGAACTCCCGTCATATCCGAGATGTCCTACGGATACTCGGACGTTGCCGTCCACAGGGTTTCCGGCTATTCGACCCTGGAACCTGACGGAACGCTCTCCTTCGTGAGCGGGAACACCTGGCCCCAGGAACTCTGGGTTGAGTGGGCGATGATCAGGGCGGAACGACAACGCCAAAAGTGACGGTTCCCGGAGGTTTCCAGTGAAGGAACGGGGCGAAGCCTTGCTGAAGGATGGATCCGCCCGGGTCGTTGTCATCGCTGAGGCATCACCCTGCGATCCTCTCGCGGTCGGCGGGGTCAGCGGATTCCTGAGGGCCATTGAAAGCGCTTCCCCACCGGGATGGGTCATCCTTGCCCCATCGGCGGACAGCTCCGACAGCCCGGACACACTGGGACCCTCTCTCTACCTGAAGAGGCTTCCACACAGAATCGTTTTCCCGCTCAGGCTGCTGCGCCTTTTCGGAAGGCTTGCCCGGCTGCGGCCCGATGTTCTCTACACCCACAGCAACGAGGCAGCAATGCTGCTCTGCCTGCTTCGCGGACTGGGGCTCTTCCACGCTGCGATCGTGCACCATCAGCACGGATCCGAGAACCCGCTCACCTATGCCACTTTCCGTCTCGGCAGAATGCTCTTCCTGCCGGGACTGTACGCAGCCATGCTGAAGGGGCTGCACAGATCCGCGGACCACATAATCGTCATCGACAGGAAATGCCTTGAGATGAACATCAGGTGGGGCGTGCCGGCAGGCAGGATGACGCTGCTTCCAAATGCCGTGGATACAGGGGTTTACAGACCCTCACGTGAAGCCCGCCATGCTTTTCGCCGGAAATGGGGGATCCCTGATACCGCATTCCTCTTTGCTTTCGCCGGGAGGCTGGAGGAAGTGAAACGCATCCACCTCCTCCTGGAAGCGTTGCCAATGATGGAGGAAGGGGCGTGGCTGGCTGTGGCGGGAGAAGGTTCGTTGCGGCCCGGCCTCGAAAGACATGCGGCTTCATGCAGTGCCGCAGGTCACATACTGTTCACCGGTCCTCTCGATTCCGATGAGATGCCTTCGTTCTACGCAGCGGCCGACTGCCTTGTTCTTCCCTCGGCAGCCGAAGGCGTACCGCTTGTGATTCTCGAGGCCATGGCGACGGGAATCCCCGTTGTGGCAACGCAGGTGGGAGGAGTGGCCGACCTTCTCGGTCCGGCGACCGGATTGCTTCTGGATCCCTCCCTTTCCGCCCGGGACCTGGCGAAAGCGATGGATCTTTCCAGAAAAAGACAATGGGACCCGGAGAAGATCAGGGCGGAAGCCCTCTCCCATTCAGGTCAGGTTGCCGTTTCACTTCTTGAAGGTTTGTTTGCCGAAGTTGCCGGGAAAGTGCGCGGCGGACGCTAGGGACCTTTGATACGGTTCCGGGTTCCGGTCCATTCGAGAATCTCTCCAAGACCCTTCGCATAAGCCTCGAACGAATACTTCCTCGAGGCTTCGAGCCCTGCAGCGGCAATGGATGACCTGAGGCGGCAGTCGTCCAGCATCAGGGCGATCGCACGTGCAAGACCTTCGGGATCGGATGGATCGGCAAGTACCCCCGCCTCCCCGTTCACAAGCACTTCAGGGATTGCCCCAATCCTGGTGGCGATCACCGGAACACCCTTGCTCATTGCTTCGGCAAGAACCAGCCCGAAAGCCTCTTCCCTTCTTGTGGGAAAGACCATCAGCGGCGATTCCCGGGCAAGGTAGGCTTCGATCATGTCATGGGTCATTTCCCCGATGATGTGCACCCGATCCTTGAGCCCGTTGGCTTCGGCCCACTCGCGGATCTCGTCGAATATCCCGGTATCGGTTTCAGGGCCGATGATCTCAAGTGGGGGAACGTTCACGCCTCCGCGAACCAGAATGCCATACGCATCCAGCAAATCCCAAATACCCTTGCGTGCCCTCACCGTCGAAAGAAAGAGAATGGCGGAGGGACGGACGTCCGCTCGTTTCCGTACGGCATCGGGATCGGCGAAGGTCCAGTCAGGGGGCAGGCAGTTCAGGAGAACCCGTGTTCTGCATGGTTTCACCCCGACCGATTCCAGGTCTGTGGAAACCACTTCGCTTGGTCCGATGCACCAGTCGAAGGATTGCCAGAACGACTGTGCATGAACTGATTGGAATCTGCTGCTGCCCTCCTTCAGTTGCTTGTATCGAACCATGTGCGAATAGCCCACCCAGTTCTTTGAAAGAACTCTTATATACTTAATTAAGTAATAATCAAAGGTCAGCGCGGGAGGAAGTGAAGCGGGAAGGTAAAAGGCGATGTCATACCGTTCGGTCAGAAGAAGAAGCGTCGCCCTCAGTACAAGCAGCAAAGCCTTCACAAGCTTGTAGGGCTTCACCTTCCCTATCTCTGTGTTCCTTCGCGAGAACGCCTTGTCCAGAACGGTCACCGCGCACCCGTTCTGTTCCAGCGCGCGGATGAGGTATCTCGTCATGACCAGGGAGCCGTGCATGGCACCCGAGTTGCTTCCCACCACGAGAGCTCTAGGTTTTGCGAACATCGCTCAGGGTCACACCTTTCATTGCCATAGCTTCCCTGTAGACCTCGACCGTTGCCCTTACCATTTTCTCCGCCGGGAAATCAGTTAGTATCCGATCCCTTCCGGATCTTCCCAGCTCGGCGCAGACAGAGGGATTGCCCTCAAGGTGAAGAAGCCTTTCCGCGATCGTCCCCGGATCGGAATCGGGAAGGATGAAACCATCGACCGAATCCCGAACGAGTTCGGGGTTCCCGCCACCTGCGGTGCAGACCACCGGAAGCCCGGCCGCCATGCACTCCATTATGAAATTGGACATCCCCTCGCCCATCGGAGAGAGAAGGATGCCTGCATCCGACTTCAGCAGCCAGGGAATGATACTGGATGTTCTGCCCGGAAAGGTAACTGAATCCCCGCAACCGAGCTCAAGTGCCAGCCTCTGAAGCGCCGGCCGGTCTTCACCGTCCCCAACAAGGTTGAACAGGAAACGCCCCGGCGCCTTCAAGCGGAGAATCGCACATGCGCGGACGAGAGAGGCGAAATCCTTGTGATCGGCCATGGAACCTGCCATGACGACGGTGAACGGCCGGCCCTCCCGGGGATTCCTGAAAAGCCCCGGGAGCCTCTGCGGATCGAACCCGTTCCCGACAAGCCTCGCCCTCCGTTCGGGAATCCCCCATGCCTTCAATCCTGCTTTGCTGTTGCCGATGGAAAGGCATCCAAGCCTTGCAGCCATTGCAAGCCTGAGCCTTTTCCCTTGCGGCAGCGTCCCCATCCTCACGAGCCCCGAAACATGTACTCCGGATAGACCAAGCCTTGTCGTGGCCTCGAGGAAGAAAGAGCTCATCCATCCCCACGAGTGCACGACGTCCGGCCTGAAGGCTGATATGTGGGAGAATGCCTTTCGCAGGGATGGAAAGCGAGCCCCGCCGGCTTTCCTCGCAATCACGGGTCTGACACCCATCCCTTCCAGTTCGTCAACCATCCGCCCCGGACTGAAAGCCATGACCGACAGCTCGGTACAATCCCTCAGCCCCCTGCTTAGAAGGCAGAACTGGCGTTCAGCACCTCCAGGCCCAAGCCCGTCAATGGCGAGAAGTATCCTCACCGGTCTTGCTGAGTTCACGGTGAGCATTTCATCCATCTCAACGGTTTCGCCTCTGGGAAGCCCAGGCGAAATGGCTTCGGAAGCCGACCAGGGGAACCATCGAGTTCAATCCTTCGATGCATTGGTCATCCCCTGCCATAGCCACCAAAACCCTGTCGGCAGAACAGGGCGCGAAATCCCACGGGCTGGCAAAGCCGCCTTCGATCAGTCTGAGACCCATTGGTCCGATACCTGCGGCAGCGGCCGAAACGGCATCCACGAGCAGGGGGGATGCCCCTGCAATTATCAACCCCGACTGGACGGGATCTGCATCGAGTGGCCCGTTGCCCTCGCCGCCTATGATTCCGTCGACGATGTTGAAGAACCTGCGGACGGGTCTGTCATGGATCGAACCGGAGTCATCACAGAAGGTGATGATGGCGGCAAGGTCAAGGACGGTTCTCCAGATGGTATCGTTGCCGGGCCAATTCCCGCTCCTCACGACTTTCGAGGTCGATCCGAAGACCCGGTAACCCAGAGGCTTCATCGCTCCGAACAGCCTGCTTGTCACTCTTCCCCCGCGGATCAGCATCCTTTTGGCTCCACCGACGGCAAGGTTCTCGAGAAAGCCTGCGGGCCTGCCATCCGGAAACTGGTCCCCCCCCTTCGATGGAGGTCCGAACCTGTAGTGGGGCAGCAGGTTCTTGTTGCCGGCAAGGCCGACCATTCCCTTCAGACAGCCCGTCATCCCGCATTTCTTGTGGGTTTTCAGCTTCGGGATGTTGATGATCACATCGGATGAGAGTGCAGTCCCGCAAACCTCGTAGACATGCCTCCCCGAGGAATGACTGGCGTTGGTTTCCACGGTGTCGTAACCTGCGCCGTAGAAGGGCGGATCGTCGGGGGTACCCAGGAAATGGCTCCTGTTCGCAAGGTCAATCCTTCGAACACCCCTCGGATCGCCCGGCAGGTCTTCTTTGCCGTTGCAGATGCCGTTGGTGACCAGCCATCTCTCGTTCCTCAGGTCGAGAACATCCACTGCCAGACCCGATCGGCGCGAGATGATCGAGGCCATCTCACCAAGCCCGGTTCTTTCTGAGATGAGGCCGAAGTCCGAATCTGTCTGGGGCGAGTCTGCGATGACTATCTTTCCGGATCCGCCGAGCGCGATGCACACATAGTCTAGAACTGCCCTCACCATGGCTGCGGAAGTGACTATCTGGACCCACTGGTCAGGCCTGCCCTCGCGGTTCTCGCATACGAGATTGGGTTTGAGAAGGACGGTATCGCCCGGTTTCACGATCCCGCCCAGCGGGTTCCAGGATGCCTTCCCTCGATTTCCGCTGTCCAGTCCGAGAGCGGTCAGGACTCGTCTGACCCCTTCGTAGGCATGGTTTGCTTCGCGTGAACCGGAAGGTACGTCCCACGGGTACTCCGGATGGCGCGTTGCAGGATCGAAAGGGGCTTCGGAAGGGTAAACCGCTTCGTCCGTCCTGACAATGGCGGTCATCCGATCGTGGGGCATGCCTTCCATCCAGCTCCTTCAATGGTGCCGTTATCACCGGTGACGCGGACAACAACAAGCAATACTATATTCAGGCACTCGAACAAGTGTGGAACGGTCAGGGCAGGAGTTACCTTGTACTCAGGTTTCAGATACAACTTTTACAGCTCTCTCCCGGTGTGGCTGCAGAATCTTGCAGTTTCATCCATATCGACCCGCAGATTCCTCCACGAGACAGCAGCTCCGTTTCAGAACCTGGTTGCACGTCTCATGGATATGCAGTTCTGGCCCGCCTCGGAAATGAAGCTCTTCCAGGAGCACCGCCTTGCCGAAGTGCTTCTCGCTGCGTCAAGAACCGCATTCTACAAGGCTCTGATCCCGGAAGAGGCGTTGGTCAGGAAGGACCCCGTTGGCGTTCTCAAGTCCCTGCCCGTTCTCGACAAGAAGACCGTCGCCGGAAATGCCGAGGCGTTCATCAGCAGGAAGACGGCCGGCTCACGGCTTGTCAGGTACGGCACGAGCGGAACGACGGGTTTTCCCCTTCACGTCTACTGGAACCGCTCGTCGATGGATTGGGAAAGGGCACTCATCTGGAGGCACAGGGCATGCGCGGGATTACGCATGGGGCATGACTGGGCCGGATTGCTGGGTGGACACCGGATAGTCCCCGTAAGGCAGAACATGCCTCCGTTCTGGAGGGACTGCCATCCCGCGAAGCTTTCCTATCTGTCAACTTACCATATTTCGCCAAGCAATGTGCAGCACTACGGCAAATACATCCGCGACCGCCGCATAGCCTTCCTTTCCGGATACCCCTCAGCTCTTTACGCACTCGCCTTCACGATGCAGAGAGCGGGGATTCATTGCCCCCTGAGGGGAATCTTCTTCGGTGCCGAGCCACTTCACGGGTTTCAGCGAAAGACATTGGAAGACGCTTTCCAGTGCAGTCTTTTCGACTTCTACGGCCTGACCGAGAGGGTCGTCTCTGCAAGTGAATTCGAGTGTCACAACGGGCTTCACGTCAACTGGGAGAACTCGTACTACGAAATACTCGATCCCAGTGGCGGGGACGTCCCTCCGGGGAACCAGGGCGAACTGGTCGGGACTTCGCTCAGCAACACATCCTTTACGCTGCTCCGTTACAGGACCGGGGACCTGACAACTTTGCTCGAGGGCGACTGCTCCTGCGGAAGGGCTTCACCCAGGATATCACCAATCGAGACAAAGGTCGAAGACCTGCTGGTGATGCCGGGCGGAAAGCTGCTGTCCGCATCAAACCTGACCATCCCGTTCAAAAGCGTTTCCTGCATCCGGCAGGCACAGATCTATCAACGCGTTCCCCATGAACTGACGGTGCGCATCGTACCGGACGGGAACTACACCGGCGCGATCTCCGAGAGACTCGCAAGGGATATCCAGGATGCGCTTCCTGAAGGTGTCACGGTAAACGTGATCCTTGTTGATTCGATTCCGCTGAACAAATCGGGCAAGTATTCGTTCGCGGTCTCAGAGATAAGAAGTTAAAAGGCATTACCTCGATATAATCGTATTGCTTGATCACTTACTCTTAATATATGTGTTTGTTATGATTTGAAGAATTGTCTCAATAGCTATCATATGATCCGTTTTCTCCGCTGAGCTGCGGGTGTATCCCTGAACTTGAGCGACATCCTTCAACATCCTCAGGCTTCCCCTCGATATCAGCTCCATGTCGACTTTTCCGGGGCGTCCCATGAAAAAACTGTAGGATGGCACACCCATCACTGCAGCCTCCCGGGTCATGGTTCCCCCACCCCCGATGACGATGTCCATGGCCAGGATCAACAGCGGGCCCGGGTAAACCTTTGCGGGAACGATCACCTGGGCCCTGTGATCACCCTTCGCCAGTTCCAGTTGTTCGCCTGCTCTGGGAATCCACACGATCTGTACGTCCGGATCTTCCAGCAGCTTCCCTGTCAGGGCATTCAGAATTCTCTCCGACTCCGGGTTGTGATAATGGGCGGTGATGGCGGGGGGACGAAGGAGAACTTTCGTTTTGTCAGGCTTCAGACCAAGCTCCCCGGCGATGGCGGGATCAGGTTCGATTCCGCTGAGGTAGAGGTTTTCCTTGAATCCCGGGAAAAAGACGACCTTGCCGGTATCGATTCCCGCCTCGATGCATCTTTCGATGGTTATCGCTTCCGGAAGCAGGATCTTCGTGCAGAACAAGTTGAAGATGGTCGGGTTGACCCATTCGTAGTCATACATCGTTATCGAAGGGATCCCAAGCATCCTTGACGCAATGGGAAGAGACCTTGAACCGTGGCCGAATGAGACATCGGCTTTCCAGTGTCTCATGGCTTTTCTCAACTGGAAAGCCCTGTTCATGGTTCCTGTTGCTTTTCCCAGCTTCGACCTTCCATAGGAGCCGCCCACCTTCAGGTAGTCGAACCCATAAAGATCGAGAAGCTCGCATGTGTTGGCCCTGTCTCTTGCCGTAAACGCGACTTCATGGCCCCGTTTCCTAAGCTCATCCGCAAGAGGCTTCATAACAAGAACATGGGGTGCATTGTCGGCATCAAACCATATCTTCATCGTCGTCCTGCCTGTTGTATTCCTGAAGCGCCCTGAACATCCAGCCCTGGCTCCACCTGAGGTGAATCAGCCCATCTCTGGAATGCCTGCCGAGTTTCCTGAAAAAGCCTTTTCTCTTCTCGTCCCAGATCTGTGTTATGGCCCTCGAAAGGATTCTTTCCGCGAGAACAGGTTCGTTCATTCTGGTCATCGTTATCGCGCCCTGCGCATAACAGTGGGGATCGAGGGGGTAAAGGCTGTCATCGAGATACTTCGCATCCCCGTCTTCGGTGAAAAGGCTGTTCATGTAGTAGTTCAATCCCCTGTGGAGCGATTCCCGAAAATCATCCGTTCCAACAGTTTCCGAGATGAAGTGCATCGTTTCCAGAACGAAGCCCGTGTGAAGGTTGTCCACCCACTGCCAGTGATCCGCTTCGCCGTACACCCAGCTTCCGTTTTCCCTCTGTCTGCCCGCAACATACCTGCATGCTTCGAGAGCGAGTTCTTCGAACCGTGCACCAAGCGGTTCCTCAACGAACTGCGCAGCCTGAACGAGGGTCTTGGCTGCAAAGAGGGAAGCGTTGAAGACACGTGTGTTATCCCTTGGAGAGTAGCTGAAGCATACTCCGCTGCCGTCTTCGTGGATGTTCAAGGACTCGTTGACGAACCTGGCCAGCTTCCTTGCAACGACCGGATAGAAGCAGCTCTGCGAATCCCTTAGCGCATCGAGGATGAAGCTCGAGCACACGGCCGTCGGATACCAGGCCGGTTGCAGAAATGCCCTGCTCTGCCATGGGAAGTTGTAACCCCAGGCGATTGCTCCGGCTTGCTCTGCTTCTTCCGGGGTGATGTCCGTTCTGATCCTGCGGTCTTCACTGAATGCCGGGGTACCGTCGGGCCTGGAGGCAAGGCTGAGGATCATCTGTTCCAGCCTGGAGCACAGGTTTGTGTAACGTGCCTTCCCTCCTTCCTTCGAAAGCCCCAGTCCCGAAAGAAAGAGCGCCAGCCCTTTGGGATTGTATCCTTCCGGCACCCCGAGGATCGGTCTCAGGTTGACGGGCGACCTTTTCACGGCCTGAATGGTGGCAAGCCTCAGGGATCGGGATCTCTTGAGAAGGGGAGCAAGCAGACGGCTGTTCAGCCCGTCAAAAGGATCAGTGCCCCTGAAGTCCCGCTGAACCGCCCACTGGAGGATTTCGCCCGCAATGCGGCTGAAACCGGTGCTGTGCATTCTTCAGAATTGTTCGGGATTGACGGCTGCCGGCCTGCCGGTCCGAATGCTTTCAAGCACGGCGAAGCTCGCCAGAGTCGTGGCTATCTGGGATGAGATCGGGATGGCGGGGCTGCCCGTTCTGAGCGCGGTGACGAAGGCTCTCATCTCCTCACTGTGCCCCTTGCCCCGGACGTTCTTCGTCCTTTTCCCCGACTTGTCGAACATGGTGACACTGTTGTAGTTGTCGATCACCGCACTTCTGCCGCCGCCAAAAACCTCGAGGCGTTCCTTCGGCATGGACTTTCCGCCCCCTGAGAAATAGCCGATGGAGCCGGCGGAGCCGTCTTCGAACTTGATGGAGATAACGGTGTTGTCGCTGGCCACGATTGACTCGTCGGCCGTGTCTATGCTCTGGGCGAACACGGTCACCGGGTTGGCCCCGCAGATGAACTGCAGAAGATCTATGAAATGACACGCTTCGCCGATGATCCTGCCTCCGCCCTCACCGGTCTGTGTCCAGTGATCTTTCGCTACGTGTCCCGCGCTGATCCTGTACATCATCGTCAGGGGCGGATGATCCTCTCCGATGAACGCCCTTACTGCCGCCGCCGCCTTTGAGAACCTTCTGTTGAATCCTGTCTGTATGAGCGTGCACGACTCCAGTTGCCTTTGCCTGATCTCCCTGAGTTCATCAATGGTGAGACAAAGCGGTTTTTCCACGAACACCGGCTTCCCCGCCTTCAGGCACCTGAGGACCGAATCGGCATGGGTGTCGTGCCTTGTTGCAACAACGACCGCGTGGGTCTCATCATCATTCAACAGGTCCCCGATGCTCCCGACGGCCCTTCGGAAACCCAGTCTAGCGCCGACATCGGAGGCTGTAAGGCCGCTTCGTGTGCAGACCGAGGAGAAGTAAGTCCTGCTGTCCCTTTTCAGGGGGGGCAGCAGAAAGGTCTGGGCAAAGGAACCGGGGCCGACCATTCCGATGCCGATCCTGTCGCGGCGAACAGGGGTTGTGGAGTGGGGAAGGGGAACGGACCTCACTTCATCTCTTGGCCTGTCCGGGTATTCGATAAGCATGCCGCAGAAGGGCTCGGTCTTTCCGGAAATGACAGCGTACGCCTCGGGTGCCCTTTCCAGAGGGAATACATGTGTTGTCGGTTTTCGGGGGTCTATGGTTCCGGCAGCCATTCCATCAAGAACGGCCTCCATGTTCCTGCCTTCGGTCCATCTCACATAGGGGTAGGGGTAATCCATGCCGGCTTCCTCGTACCAGGGATCGTACCTGCCCGGGCCATATGAACAGGATACTGCGAAGGAGAGCTCCTTCTTGAAATAGACATCCCTGGGCAGATCCATGCCCACGGCGCCTACGGAGATGATCCTCCCCTTCTTCCGGCTGACTTCGGCGGCAAACTCGACCGGTCCGTTGCCCGGGGTGCCGGCACAGATTATGACCATGTCTGCGCCTCTGCCCCTTGTGAAGTCACTTATCAGGGCTTCGACACTGTCCCTGCCGGTGACTGCCCCGGAATCGATCGCTCCTGTAGAAAGCGCCAGATTCACCTGAGCATCATCAAGGTCTGTTCCAAACACCCTGCAACCGTTCGCTTTCAGGATTTGAGCCGCCAGCTGGCCGACTATTCCAAGACCTATGACAACCGCGGCTTCTCCCAGTGTCGGTTCTGCGAGTCTGACTCCCTGCAGTGAGATCGATGCGATAGTCGCATAGGCTGCGGATCTCGGGTCAACGCCGTCAGGTACCTTCACGACAAGGTTCCTGGGTACGACAACCTCATCCGCATGGTTCGCATATCCGCCGCCGGCACAGGCGACCAGGTCTCCCGTCCTGACATGATCCACTCCACAGCCGGTTTCGGTGACCATGCCGCAGAGGCTGTAACCCAGGGGCTGTGCTCCCTCGAGCTTGCTTCTGATCTTCAGCCAGGTCGCCTTCAGTCCGAGTGAGCCGGCCATGCTCACGACCTGCTTGACCTGTGCAGGTTTGGACCTCGCCTTGCCGAGCAGCGACATCCTGCCGGTAATCACCTTTCCGCCCTCTGTGCCGGTACTGATCGCCGAATAAAGGGTTCTGACCCTCACAAACCCTTCGGTGATGATCGGGTCAGGCGCCTCAAACACCTGAACGGAACCATCACTGAGCTTCTGGCCGAGAATTTTCAAATGAACATCCTCCAGGTTTCCGCATTTCTCCGCATGGATAATAACCCTGAACCGCCCCGCCAAAAAGGGCGTCATGTTCCGCAGTCAGGCCTTCCACTTGACTGCCGGCAGCCACACCTTATTTTTGCGCCCATGAATGCCAGCCCTCTCCTCTGCAGTGCTTTCCCGTCCGTCAGCCGCAACCGGCTCTGGTGGGCGGCCCCGCGCCGTCCATAACCAATCCTTTCCCCTTCGGCACCCGTATCCATGAACAGTTACTCCAAAAAGGATTGGATTGCGCCATGAAACGCTTTGCTTCGCGGGATTCCGCATATCTGCCTTCCTCGTATCTGAACGTAAAACCTTCGCTTCCATCCCTTCCGCCTCCACCGATCCTGCCATCCGGCGAGGTTGCCCCACCTTCATGCATGGAGTGCCTGTTTCCCCGTGGGATGATAGGGCACGAAACCACGCAGGAACGTCTCGTGGAGATACCTTCCGAGGTCAGAACCGCGTATTCCCTCTACAGGCCGACCCCCCTTGTGCGAGCCTTGGGGCTGGAAAGGGAGCTCGATACCCCGGCACGGATCTACTACAAGTATGAGGGGGCGGGACCTGCGGGAAGCCACAAGAGCAACACGGCACTTGCACAGGCTTTTCTCGCCCGGGAGGCCGGGATGACAAGGATCTGCACGGAGACCGGGGCCGGGCAATGGGGAAGCGCGCTGTCCCAGGCCTGTCTTCAGTTCGGATCCTCTCTGGAGGTGTTCATGGTCCGTGCGAGTTATCTGCAGAAACCCCTTCGCCGGGTCTTCATGGAGATGCACGGAGCTTCGGTTCATGCCAGCCCCAGTTCCCTGACGGCAGTGGGACAGCGCTTTCTGGAAAACGACATGTCGCACCCGGGCAGCCTGGGAATAGCCATCAGCGAAGCCGTGGAACAGGTTCTTTCAGATCCTTCCTGCTGCTACAGCCTCGGGTCCGTTCTTGATTCGGTGTGTCTTCACCAGTCGGTGATAGGTCAGGAGGCCCTTCTTCAGATGGAAGAGATGGGGGATTTCCCCGATGAGGTGGTGGCGTGTGTTGGAGGAGGTTCCAACTTCGCGGGGATCGCCTTTCCGTTCGTCGCCTCAGGCAGGGGCATCTCCTTTGTTGCCGTGGAACCGGCCTCTTGTCCGACACTTACAAGGGGAGAGCTTCGTTACGACTACGGAGACTCATCGGGACTTACGCCAAGGTACATGATGTACACACTGGGGTGTGATTTCGTACCGCCGCCCATTCACGCCGGTGGACTCAGGTATCACGGCATGAGCCCCCTCGTGAGCCACCTTGTGTCACGGGGAATGGTGCGGCCGGTTGCCGTGCCCCAGGATGAGGTATTCTCGGCGGCAAGGTTGTTCCTCAGGTGCGAAGGGATACTGCCCGCACCCGAGTCCGCCCATGCCGTGAGTTACGTGATCGACTCGGCACTGCGCGCGAAGGGATCATGCACCTCCCCCGTCATCCTGTTCTGTCTCTCCGGACACGGGTTGATGGACATGGCGGCGTTTTCCTGAAGAGTGCTTCGGGGGGCGCTGGCGCGCCCCCCTCCACCCTCTTATTTTTCGGTAATGAAGCAGCTTCTGTTCGATATCGGGGATTCGATCATCCTCGGGGTTGCGGTGCAGACCCTGGTGCTCTTCCTCTGGTTCGCAATGGTGGTGGGGTTCTTCTCTTCCCTCGTTGATCTGGTGCAGTACTTCCGCTACGACTCGGCCTTTCCCGGAGAGGATTACTCACTCGTCCTTGTCGCGGGATGTCTGGGTGCCCTGATGCTTCTTTCTTCCCTGCTCGGGGCTCTGGCGGTGAGAAGGGGTTCATGCCGGCGGGTCATGGTCTTTCTGGGTGTTTCAACCTTGTGCGCCTTTGCGGTGGCGTTCATTCCCCGCGCTCCCATCGGCACCGGGAGGGACCCCTCTCTCTTCACGTACATCGGGGGGTTGGGGACGCTTGGCGTGGTGATGCTTGCGATATCCGGTTCAGGAAGGCGCCCTTCGCCCGATTCGGAAACGGAGTGACCCATGGATTCCCTGGACACAAGAAAGCTTGCGCTGGCCGTCCTCATATCGTTCCTGAGCGCGATGCCCCTTGCCGCATGGGTCTTTCTGGGTGCTTCGGGCCGGCTCGGTGAGTTTGTTGACGCTGAGCAACACAGGGACCTGACAATAGCGCTCTTCATAGTGACGGCGGTGTGGTTCGTGGGCGTAACCCCCTTCTTGATCTGGCCACGCATCTGGAACGGAACCGATGCCCGTGAGAACCTGCTGAAGAAGGGTATCCCCGCCAGGGGAATCCTTCTTGAAACGGGACTCAGGGGGAAGGAAGGCATCAGGTACAGAAAGAGAAGGAACACGTACCTTGTCATGGCTGTAAAGGTGACCCTTCCTGACGACACCTACACCATCCAAAGCCATCTGGCGCTCGTTCCCGAGAACATCCTGCCTTTCGTGAGGGAGGGCATGGAGTTCCCGGTCAGGGTCAGCAGAGCTGACCGCATGATCATCGAGATAGACTGGGAACCGCTTATGATCCATTATCCGGATTACTCTGCAGCAGTGGCAGGGAGAGGGTCAAAGACCGACTGACCAGGTCTTTGACAGAGGCCTGGCCCCTCACGGATATCACCGCACCGGGTTCAGTAAAGTTCAGCCGGCCTGACCGCTCTCAGAGGGCTCTGGCGGGTCAGGACGAGCCACAGGATGGCGTGAAACCAGGATATCCTCTTCCATCCCGGCAGATGCATCAGGTTCAGGAGCGTGGGAAGGGCGGAACGGGCCTTGATGGCGGAGAGAACTGCTTCGGCCCTGTCGTTCCTCACATCGAGAAGGCTTGTTACCATTTCAGGCACGGGGGCGCCCAGTGTTGCCGCCGTTTTCAGTATCCCGCCGACAGGGCGGGAGAGACGTGTCCTCAGAGCGCTCTCCGTGAACTCCTTCCATGTCCCCCGTTCTTCGACCATTTTCGCAAGCAGGCAGGTATCGGACCACCAGACGGGCCTTATGGCGGTGTTGGTGATCATGTGGAGGGTCACGATGAGCAGGGCATTGTGCCATGCCAGACCCATGAGACCCCTTTCCAGCGGCCTGCAGTTCATAGTGAGGTCAGGGGGGAGCCTGCCCGGAAAAGTGGCCGGAAAGTAGAAGATGTGGGTGTGAAGTTCCGCCATGACTCCGTTCTTCACCGCCTTGACTTCCGAGACGATCCCAGACGACATGATCCCGTCTCCTGAGTTCGATACCCGCCACCCCTGACTGATGAAGGCATCGATCGCTCTTCTCAGGTGTTCGGGCTTCACCAGGAGGTCGGCGTCGCTCATGGGTCTGCCACCGGGGAACGGGTAGACGCTTCTTGCAAGGTCAAAACCCTTGATTGCCCATACATCGTGCTCGAGGCCCGCCAGGACAGGCTTCAGTGTCTGTTGAAGGTGCAGCCATCGTGCCGAAGCCTCAATACTGGCCTCCCTGTCGCCCCGTTCACGGGAGAGCAGACTTCTCAGGTCGTGGTTTGGCGGTGGATCGGGACCATCGTACCCGCCGGGTTCGGCTCCGGTCAGGAGCCATCGGCAGGCCGCTCTGGTTACGGGGTCGGGAACTCCTGTCATTGGCATCGCTTCCTTGGGTTGCCTTAACATGCTTCGGCGCGTTGTCCGGAACAATGTGCAGTTCATCGGGACGACAGCCATGGCGGGAAGCGAGGCGTGCCGGAAAGCCCGGAGATTGACGGGGACGGGCCCTGACGTATTGTCCTCCAGGACGGACGGGAGGGAAGAGAGATGATCCGGAATGCAGTCATTGATTCGCTCATGAACAGAAGGTCGATCCGCAGATACAAACCTGACGCCCCTTCGGACGAGGTCGTGGCAACAGTCGTCAGAGCCGGCCAGCAGGCGCCGTTCGCGATGCAGCTCGGAAGTGTTCTGCTCTCCCGCAATGCCGGGAAGAATCCCTTCAAGGCACCGTTGTGTTTCACCATATGTGTCGACTCGCACCGAATGGAGAAGGTCATGGCGCGCCGGGGCTGGCAAAGGGCTGCGTCGGACCTTTACACGATCCTCTTCGGAATGCAGGACGCCGCTTACATGGCCCAGAACATGGTCACAGCGGGTGAGAGCCTCGGGCTTGGAAGCTGCTTCATAGGGGCCGCCCCCTTCATGGCGGGAAAGATACGCGGGCAGTACCATCTGCCTTTGGGTGTCTTTCCCCTTGTCATGCTTGTCATGGGTTACCCCGACGAAGACCCGCCGGCCCGCCCCCGCTACCCGCTCTCCTTCCACCTCTTCGAGGATACCTACCCCGAACTTCCTGATGAGAAGGTTGACGAGGCCATGCGGGAGATGGACCAGGGCTATCTCGAGCAGGAATACTACCGCAGGGCCAACTACATGATCCCCCTCCCCGAGGGAAGGGAGGAGACCTTCACATACGACGACTACTGCTGGACCGAGCACATCTCCCGAAAACTGGGACTGTGGGGCGGCGACCCGGGGGAACTTCTCAAGGCCCTGGCCGAGTGCGGCTTCAAACTGGAGGCACGCGAATGAGGAAGCTTGTGGTGTTCTACTCTCTTGGCGGCAACACCCGCCTTGTGGCTGAGACGATAGCGAAAGCAGCGGGTGCGGATATTCTTGAGCTGGTGCCCGAAAGGGAGGCTCCATCGGGAGGTTTCAGGAGGATGGTCTGGGGAGGAAGGTCGGCGGTGATGCGTGAAAAACCTGCGCTGAAACCTTTCGCCGTCGATCCCTCTGAGTACGACATGATCTTCCTGGGAACTCCGGTATGGGCCTGGACAATTGCACCACCACTCAATACGTTCCTCTCCCACAACAGCCTTGAGGGAAAACCCGTTGCCCTGTTCTGCTGCCACGGCGGAGGTCCGGGCAGGATCTTCACGAAGATGCGCGAGGCCGTTCGGGGAGGTGTCTTTGTTGGAGAACTGGCCCTGAAGGAGCCCGGAAGCAGCAACACCAGGGAGCAGCTGAAAGACACAGTCGAGTGGGTGAACACGGTCCTTTCAAAGCTTGGTTGACCCCTACCTGACCACCACGAACCTTCTGGACTCGGTTTCTCCATCGCGTCCGGCAACAACGGTGTAAACCCCCGCGGGGAGACCGCTGACATCGAGGGTCAGGTCACGGGAACCGGTCGCAGTGAGAACGGTCCTTCCCGCGGTGTCAAGCACCCTGAGGTTCGTGCCCTCAACCGTTCCCTGAACATGAACGGCCGTCGAAGCGGGGTTGGGAAACACCGCGATGGTTCCGTAATGAGCACCGGGGGCTGTTCCCGAACCCTGGGTCCTGTACACGACAAGGTTGGTTCCGTTGCCGGTCATGGCCATGTACCCTGGAAAGCCCAGGGCGGGGCCCGAGTAGTAGTTGTACGGGAATGGCTCCTGCCACAGCACATCTAGGTCGGCAGAGAGGGCGTGGAGCCTTCCGCCGGCGGCGATGCCGTCGGTCACGAACAGGGTGCCGTCAGCTGCAATGGTTATCCGCGGGTCAATGTTCTCTGCAAGCACGGGGGATTCGTTAAGGATTGCTCCCGTGCCCGGGTCGAGGCGGACCAGTGTGCTGCCCGATGCTCCCACGAAATAGAGCGTCCCGTCCGGTCCGGCGCCGAAATTCGCGGTTGAGCCGACTCCGTCGGCGGCCGTGGCGGTGGCCGCGGTCCAGATCAGGCTGAATCCGGTTCCCGTATCGGAGTAGGCCCTTATCTCCCCGGTTCCATCCCTTATCACGAACACCCTGCCCTCGCCGTCCGCCATCAGGGGAACCTCCTGGTCGCCGTGACCTGGAAGCGCACCGGTCTCGTAGAGCTTGAGCCCGGTGGCAAGGTCGTAGGCAACCAGCTTTTTATCGGTGTTGATGAAGCCCTCGAAGCCGTAGACCCTGTCCTCCGTCACGCAAAGATACTCTGCGCCGGTGTTGGGGATGTTCCTGGGGGTGGACCATACGGTGGCCCCGGAAACCCTGTCTATCCTGTGAACATGTGTGTTGGATGGAAGGATGAGATCGCCCCCGCCGGCAAAGGATGCCATGTGGGCGATGCTGAACCGGACCAGGGCGTCGGCTTTCCACAGCCTGACACCTGTGGCCGGATCGTAGGCGCAGACCGTGTCGCCCGAGCCGTTCTCCTGGTAGTTCACGATGTAAAGGGCCCCGTCACGGAAACCGATGGGCAATGTTCGGCTGTTGGGGCCGGTGAGGTCAAGGTTCCAAAGCTCCTGCCCGGTCTCGAGATCGTAGACGACCGTTGGTGAAACGTTCACGGTCTGAAAGCGCATCGTCGCCAGATAGCCGTTCCAGATGTAGATCTGACACCCGAAAAGGGTGTTGAAGGTCGTGCCCTGCCATAGAACCTCGGGCGCGTCGGGACCCGTGACGTCCCCCATCCCGTTGTGCAGGGGATTGCCTCCCGCGCATGGCCATGCGGCCCGGAGAGCAGATGAAAGTGCAAGGATCGTGAATAAGGGTGTTCTCATTTTCCTCCCCCGTTCTTTTTCGTTGAAGGAATATTGCCGGCCGGGCTCTCCGTGAAAAACACCCCGGGCTACCCGTTTCGCCAATCCTGCCCCATATATGCAGGTAGGGTTCGAAAGCTCGTGAGAAGGTGACTTCATGGATTCAGGTCTTTCAGCAAGGGCTGAGCGCACACTGCACTCTGAAACTGCGGGAATTACCCGGCAGGACGTGGCAAAGGCGCTTGACCATCAGGGTCCCATCCTGAAAAAGGTTCTGGGCAGCAGGCATCTTGCGGAGTTCCTCAAGGATGTGGAACTTCTCTTCGAACTGCTCCGCGACAATCTCGCCAAACGCTACACGAGAGTTCCGTGGCGCACCATCGCAGCTGCGGCTGCGACCCTTTTGTACATTCTGAACCCCTTCGACATCGTTCCCGACTTCATACCCGGGCTTGGCTACGTCGACGACGGCATGGTTGTCATGCTGGCGATGAAACTGGTGGGAAAAGACCTTGAGAAGTACAAGCTGTGGCGGCGGTCGCAGACCTGATCCACTTCCCCCCGACCCTCATCCCTGCTATTGTTTTGACATGCTGAAACAGAAAGTCGTACTTGTCCTGGCAGTTGCCGTCACCGCGGCGGTGCTTCTCGTGTTCTTGCATGAATACTCCAAGCTGCGTACTTTCACGCGCATGGGCGACATGTGGAGCCTCGTGCATCTGCGGAACGAAATGCCCTCGATCTTCACCGAGGTTGACACGCTCGACTTCCCTGAACCACCGTATCCGGCGCCCTTCGACACGCTGCTGAGCGTGAACGGCCTTCCCGCAACCCTTTCCGACTACTTCACAGTCTTCAACCCCCAGAGGGCCGTGGGTGACACGATACCAATAACATTCAGTCACGGTGGTGAGGTCCTGACGACAAGCATCGTCACGCGCTCCACGCCAATGGGATACAGACTTCTCACACAGGCCAGCTTCGCCCTCAGGGTGCTGATCGCGTTCGGTTACTTCGCCATTGCCTACATCGGGCTCCTCAAACGGAAGCCATCGTCCACCGTACGGTCACTGGTGATGTTCAGCCTGGCAATGACAGCGTCACTCGCCGTGGCCTGGGGCTCCATCGCCGACGGGTACGCCACGTTCACGCTGCCTCCCACTGTCAGGATCATTCTCTGGTGCTTCGCACAGTTCTCCTGGGCTTTCCTCCTCAAGCTGGCCGTGGTTTTCCCGAGGGAGAACGCCTCGAACAGAAGGAAGGCCATCGGAGCGCTTCTTTTCGTGCCTCCCGCGGTTATCGCAGTGATGGGGTTCATTCAGCTCTCGGGTGGCATCGAGCCGGAAAACGATGGTCTCCCGGGCTCCATTTTCATCACGCTCTACTGCCTCCTGTCACTTGCGCTTCTGTTCCGTTCATCCCGGCGGCTGTCTGACCCGGTCGAACGGCGCCAGGTTCGCATCGTCCTTATGGGCGCTCTTCCGGGCCTTGCGGGACAGGTCGCCCTGATCTGGCTCTTTGCGCTTTTCATCCCCATTGCGCTCGTACCGTATTCCACCAGGCTGATGATAGGGAACGGTCTTTTCGTCCTGCTCGCACTGCTTCCCGCGTCTTTCCTGTACTCGATCCGCCGCTACAGGCTGATGGCGCTCGAAGCCCGGATAAAGCGCAGCACCCGATTCCTGGGCGTGAACCTGCTTCTGCTTGCCGGCCTGATAGGCATGCTGTGGCTGTTCGCCGAACTGGTGCTTTCCCGCATGAACGTTACCAACCAGACCCCCACGCTCGTACTGGGACTTCTTCTTGCCCTGGGGTTCGGCCCCACGCAGCGCCTGATCCGAATCCGCCTCGAAGAGCGGTTCTTCCCTGAGAGAGTGAAACTGCGGATACTTCTCCGCGATTTCCTGGCCTCGGGAATGGCCAGGTCAGGTGCGGGTGTTTTCTGGACCGAACTTGAATTCAGGCTCGGGGAGGGCTTGGGCGCCCGTGACATCGTCCCCGTCCTTCTCCGCAACGGAAGCTGTGTAGAGGCTGTTTCAGGCGATCCGGCCCCCTTCAGCACAACCGACACTCTTCTCCGCGACCTGACGGGAACGGGTCAGCCGTTGCCGCTTGATGAGATCCTGGCCAGTGGAAGGTTCGACCTTACTGATGAACAGGTCCACTGGTTCCAGAGCCGTTCGGCTGCCCTGCTGATGCCTCTCTGTACCGGCGAGGGACTTCTGGGGTTCGTCGCAGTTGGCGGAAAGACGAGCGGGGAGGACTACACTTCCGACGAACTCGAGATACTGTCGGCTCTTTCGGGTCAGATGAGCCTGGTGGTCGAGAACCTCGAACTCCTCGAGGAAAGGGTCAGGAAAGAGGCTCTTGAAAGCCAGATGGACCTCGCCCGCACCGTTCAGAAAAGGCTTCTTCCCGTAAGCCTTCCCGTAGTGCCGGGCTGTGAACTGGCCGCCCGTATCAAGCCATGCCTCGACGTGGCAGGCGACTACTACGACGCATTCATGTTCCAGGACAACAGGCTTCTTGTGGCCGTGGGGGATGTGTCAGGCAAGGGAATGGGGCCAGCCCTGATCATGGCGAACCTCCAGGCATCGATGCGAACCGCCCTGCAGGCCGGCCTCTCCCTCGATGCTGCGCTTGAAACGATCAACCACATGGTGTTCGAGAACACGCCCGACGACATGTTCATCACCCTTTTCGCCGCTTGTTACTCACCCTTGGAAGGCAGGCTGTCCTTCGTGAACGCCGGCCACAACCCTCCCATGCTCTTCCGGAGTTCGGGAGAGACCACGCTCCTGAGCGAGGGGGGGCTTCTTCTTGGTGTTCAGACCGGGGTCGACTACACGACCGGTGTCGTGAACTGCTCGCCCGGCGACACCCTGCTGCTTTACACCGACGGGGTGACCGAGGCCATGAACCCCGAGGGCCTCGAGTTCGGAGAAGAACGCCTTCGCTCGACCGTTTCGGCGAACATCGGGCTGCCCCTCGAAGAGCTTCTCGCTCTCATAGAGAAAGAGGCTGCAGCATTTCAGGGAACCGATGACTTCTCCGACGACTTCACCCTGCTCGCTCTGCGAAAGACATGAACAGGGGTTTCAGAACGGCCAGAACCTGAGGATGGCTGGAATGGATGCCGCCAGAACGACGATGGTCAGCGGAAGGCCGGGCTTCCAGTAGTCTCCGAACCGGTACCCGCCCGGACCCATCACCAGGGTGTTGGACTGGTGCCCCACGGGTGTCATGAACGCGGCAGAGGCGCTCACTGCCACGGCCATCAGGAAAGGGTCGGGGGAGAGAGCGAGCCCGCGGGCGATCCCGATGGCTATCGGAGCCATGAGAACGGCGGTGGCAGCGTTGTTGATGATGTTGGTGAGAAGGATGGTCATCACCATCAGTGCCGCCAGGGTAAGAGCGGGGGGAATGTGTCCCGCAAGAAGCAGAAGCAGTCCCGCTATGCTCTCCGCGCCGCCGGTCGTCTCGAGCGCTTCTCCGACAGGTATGAGGGCGCCCAGCATGACGATAACCGGCCATTCGATGCTTTCGTAGAGCTTTCTGAGGGACACAAGACCCGCGAGCACCATGACCACCGCGGCAATGACCAGAGCGATCTGAACCTTCAGCCAGCCAAAGGCGATGACGATCAGGGCGGCCCCGAAAATGCCCACTGCCGGCAGTATACGGGTTTTGTCGCCCAGTCTGAGGTCACGCCCGGCAAGGGGAAGGCAGCCCAGAGAGGTAAACGTGTCCTGTATGCCTTCGGCCACCGCCTGCAGAAGCAGTATGTCTCCGCCCCTGAAACGGATGTCGCCAAGCCTGTGAGTGAGCTTCTTGCCCTGACGGGCCACTCCGAGAAGATTGGTTCCGAAGCGGTTCCTCATGTCAACGCTTCTTGCCGTCCTGCCCGCGATGTACGAATCCGGCATCACGACCACTTCGTACAGGCTAACCCTGTCCGAACCCGGCAGACGGTTCGCGCCCTTTCCGGCAAGCTCAAGTCTGCCGTGCTTGGCAAAATCACCGAGGAGTTCGGGATCTGCCTCGACGACGAGAATGTCGTTCTCGTTCACCCGATCATGTGCCCTGGGCGCAGGGATCCTCGCACCGTCCCTCACCATGGCCAGGACCAGTATGTCCCATTTGCCCAGGGAAGCAAGTTCGCCGAGTGTCCTTCCAATGAACCGTGAACCGGGAAGAACCTTCAATTCGCTTATGTACTCCTCGATCCGGAACAGCTCCCTCTCATCCCGGCCGGTGGCCCGCCTGGGCAAAAGCCTCCAGCCGAACAGACCCAGCAGGAACACCCCTGCCAGGGCGGCCGCGAGTCCCACCGGCAGGAAATCGAACATGAGGAAGGGCTTGCCCAGCTCCTCCACCCTGAAAAGGGAGATGATGATGTTGGGCGGGGTGCCGATGAGGGTGGTCATGCCTCCGAGAAGCGAGCCGAAAGCCAGGGGCATGAGGTACAGGGAGGGGCTGCGATTGCTTCGCCTGGCCATCCTGAGTGCCACGGGCAGGAAAAGCGCCAGGGCGCCGACATTGTTCATGAAACCTGAAAACAGTGTGACAAGGCAAGTGAGAACGAGGACCTGGATCGTCAGGCTCTTTCCCAGACGCATGAGGTTCCTCGCGAAATAGTCCACGATGCCCGAATGGAGAAGACCGCGGCTGATTATGAGGACCGCGGCCACAGTAACGACGGCCGGGTGGCCGAAACCCGCGAACGCCTGGTCGGGGTCCACGACACCCGCCGCCACGAGGACGATCAGGGCGATGACTGCCGTGACGTCGTAGCGGATGCTGCTTTTTATGAAGAGGTAGAGGGAGAGAGCGATTACCGCGAAAACAACGATCTGCTCCGCCATGCTTCTCCTTGGGTTTCGGCTGCGGAAACCTACCCCGGGGAGGGAGCGGGTGCAAGCTCGGGAATCACACCGGTTCGGTCAGGGTGGCCAGAACGGCAAGGGCGGAAGTGACGATTCCGAGAACTCCGTTCATGGCCCGGTCTGCCTGCGTCTTCTGCTGCAGGTACAGTGCGAGTTCGGCCGAGCAGTTCTCGAGGTCTTCGACGAGGGCCGCCAGTGCTGCGGAGTCGCATGTAAGCCTTCTGGTTATGAGCGCGTCCCGAACGCGGGAAAGCGCCGTCATTCTTGACCGGGCCTCACGGGCGTGTTCCGGGTGCCCCTCTGCGAGAAGGCGCATTTCGGCTGCACGGAGCTTCTCGATCAATCGCATCAGAGCCTCAATCAGTCCCGTGTTCAAACTCCCCCATCCTTTCTGCGAACTCGATGAGGCCAACAGAGAGCGCTTCGGTTCCAAGGACGGCGGCTGTTTCGCGGTGGGCCGCGGCCAGCGCCGTCCAGGCGGCCCGGGCCTTTTCCAGCCCGGCGATGATGGCCGTCGTCCTGGAGTTCAGCGCCAGCAGCTCGCGTACCTGAGCCTCGGGATTACCCATGGTGACGATCCTCCGGACGAGCCTTGCCGACATGTCCTGGTAGGCGGCCCCGACAGCGAGCGAGATGTCGCCCAGCGCCGATGATGCCGCGACGCAGAGGCTGTCCACCCCCGGGGCCGCACCGAGCATTGCCTGGCGAAGTTGTTCCGTGTCGCATTCGAGAACGCCCTGTTAAACAAGAACAGCCGCTGCGGACGCAAGAGGGCCGGAAAGGGGGATCGATGCGATCTCCCATATCGCTTCCGTGGCACGGGATGGTCTGGTTATCATGCTGAGAAGACCCGTGTACCGGCCCATGGAGACTGCTGCGTCGCATGCGGTCCGACCGGCCCCGGCCACGGCGCCCG
This sequence comes from Candidatus Fermentibacteraceae bacterium, assembly GCA_041750285.1. GTDB lineage: Bacteria > Fermentibacterota > Fermentibacteria > Fermentibacterales > JCC-6 > UBA6080. Next base: position 99,343 of record JBGSZS010000009.1, read on the forward strand.
GCAGGCCCCGGTCGGCCGGGATCAGACCGTGTGAATCGGATTGAACCAGAAGCATTCCCCCGAGGGCTTCTATGTCGCCCTCGCACGCCTTCTGAACGCTGTTGTCGTCCACCAGGGCGACTGCCTCCGCCACCGCGGTCTCTGTCAAACGGCCCAGAGAGACCGTGCTGTCGTGAAGGATGAGCAGATCTGAGGAATCGCGGGTTGCGCATCCGGCGAATACGGCAAGTGTAAGGACGATAATTGTGATTACTCTTTTCATGACGTCAATATTACACCATTGCCGTAAAAGGGCAAGCGGACCTTGTAGCGCAGGCCGTCCGGGGATATGCTTGGAGAACCGCAAGGGGGCAGGATTGATTTCGACACACGAACCCCGGACCCGTGGGGCCGGTATTCTCATGCACCCGACCAGCCTGCAGGGTGAGTGGGGAATAGGCACCCTGGGCGCCGAGTGCGCAGAGTTTCTGGACTGGGCCGCAGACGCGGGCTTCACCTGGTGGCAAATGCTGCCGCTGAATCCCACGGGCTACGGGAACAGCCCCTACCAGCCACTCTCATCCTTCGCGTGCAACCCCCTGCTCATCTCCCCGGGCGAACTCCACGCCGAAGGGCTGCTTACCCGTGATGAAACTGCCGCTGCCAGGAGCCGCTCAGGGTCACGGGTTGAATGGGGGGAGCTTCTTCCCGGGAGAAACGGGCTTGTACTCCGTGCCGCCTCGCGGGCATTGGGACTCAACCCAGCCGGTTTCGGGGAGTTCTGCGGAAGGAACGCGGACTGGCTGATGCCCTGGGCAAGATACGCCACCCTGAAGGATCTCAACTGCGGTAAATCCTGGAACAGGTGGATCGAACGCACGGAAGCTCCCGATCTGGAGGGTGCGCACATGATGGCGCAGTTCCTTTTCCGGAACCAGTGGACCAGCTGCCGCGAACACTGCCGAATGAACGGGATTCGGATCCTTGGCGACCTTCCGATCTACACCGCCCTTGACAGCGCCGACGTGTGGTCAAATCCCGGGCTGTTCCGGCTTGACCGGTCGGGGGCTCCCCTCGCAGTGGCCGGGGTCCCGCCCGACTACTTCTCTTCCACCGGGCAGCTCTGGGGCAACCCGCTCTACGACTGGGAGGCTCACCGGAAAGAGGGTTACAGGTGGTGGTCGCTGAGGCTTGGCAGGGCCATGGAGCTTTTCCACAAGGTCAGGATCGATCACTTCAGGGCTTTCTGCGATTACTGGGAAGTCCCCGCCGGCGCGGTAACAGCGCGTGAAGGCGCGTGGAGGCAGGGTCCCGGAAAGGCCTTCTTCGACTGCGTGTCCGGGAATCTCGGGGCAAGGCTTCCCATAGTGGCGGAGGACCTGGGAATGATAACCCCCGATGTGCGGAAACTGAGGGAGGACCTTGGCTTTCCAGGGATGCTCGTACTGCAGTTCGCACTTTCCGACCCCTGCTTCAAACCCTCCGGGATCCCCCGCGAAACCGTTCTTTACACCGGAACCCACGACAATGACACCACAGCCGGATGGACAGGGTCAGGAGGAACGGGTTACGACCTTGACGGTGTCGTCAACATCGCACTGCGTTCGCCCGCAGATCTTTGCGTCTTCCCCGTTCAGGATCTCCTGGGGCTGGGCAGCGATTCCCGCATGAACACACCAGGAACCGACCGGGGGAACTGGAGCTTCAGGCTGGTGCCGGGTGCCCTGAATCCGAAAGAGGCCGCACGATGGAGACGGAACATCAAAGCTGCAGGACGGGCTTGACGCAAGCCACCATCGGACAGTATCTACATGCTGTGAAGTGACGGAGGTGCATGGTGCAAGTGATCATTCTTTTAATGACAGTTACTGCACAGATTTCGGCTCCCATTGATGGTATAACTACCAGTGGGTCCTCATCTCTCATAATAAACGAGTTCATGGTGCTCCCCGAAGCCAGTTTAACCGAGCTCAAGGGGCAGTACGTTGAGATATTCAACAGAAGCAATGAATGGGTGAACCTTGCGGGATGGTCACTCGAAAACCACCAGGGGGACATCTTCTACTTCGGCAGCTACATGCTCCCCCCTGCGGCCTACTTCGTTGTAGGCGCCTGCGCCCTCAGCAGCGAGAACGGCGGCTACTCGCCAAACGCGGTGTGGAATTCATTCATGCTTTCACGGTATGGCGAGGTCACCATCTACTCCCCAAACCGCGATTTCGCTGACAGTGTCGACTGGGATGCAACCTGGCCCGTATGCAGCGGGGCTTCCTGCGAACGGATCAACCCGGGCTGGGAATCGGGCCTTTCCTCGAGCTGGGGGGCAAGCGTCTACACGTTCGGACAGGGAGACTACGGCACACCGGGTCAGCAGAACAGCGTCTATTCCAATTCCTTCGTTCAGAACAGCTGGGCCTTCATAAAGGCATTCATAGAATAGCGCCGCCCCTTCTCACAGATCATTCCCCCTTTTTTACGCAGAACCTTCTTGCCGAAGGGTAGCTGTCGAGATCGTACCGGATCACCGTTTCGGGTATCTCGATCCTGTCGAGCCTGACATCGGCCTCGTGCAGGAACTGCGAGGCGTGGCTGGAAACATAGTCGCTGAAGACCACCACCCTTCGGATGCCTGTGGCGACGAGCGCCTTGGCGCAGGTAGTGCATGGCATGTTGGTAACGTAGGCTGTGGCTCCGTTGAGTGAGACCCCGTTCCGGGCCGCCTGACAGATCGCATTCATCTCGGCGTGGTTGGTCCTTATGCAGTGCCCCTCTACGACCATGCATCCCACCTCGTCGCAGTGGGGCAGACCGGGCAGTGAACCGTTGTAGCCTGTCGCAAGAACGTGCTTGTCCCTCACCAGAACGCATCCGCAGTGCATCCGGGGGCAGGTGGCGCGCTCGCTCGCAAGCATTGCAAGCTTGAGAAAGTACTGGTCCCACGATGGTCGCATCGGTCCTCCTGTTCAGGGGTTCCAGTCCAGCTGAAGACCCGCCTCGGTTCTGGCCGGGCCCGGGGTTTCTTCGTAACCCGTACCCAGACTCTCCCTGTCGTACCCGTGAAACCTGCTTATTCTGCCCCTTGCCCGCCAGTCCTCCCCCAGTGCGACCGAAACCGAGGCCTGAAGCACGGCGCAGCTTCCGTACATGGCGCTGGAGCCGAACTCGCCCGGGAAAGAAAGCTTGTAGATGTAGACCCTTGATGGGTAGCCGTCGGTCTCGGCACCGGCGGCAGAAAAGGTCGCTTCGAGCCACGGCCTGAACCTGTGTTTGAGACGGAGTTCGATTCCCGCACCGAAGCTCGTGGAGTCGCCCTGACAGAATGAAGCCGTGGGGAACCTGAGCGTGAGGGTGGTGCTGCGGGAAGGGCTCCAGCCGGCGGCTATCAACCCCCTGAGGGTGGTCCCCCCCGTTGTTCGTGCCAACGTGGCTTTCTGGGTGAGGGTTGTTCCCGGAAGCGGCGCTTCGTCGAACTGAAGACCGGCTTCGGTCGTGATGCCGCCTTCACGGTCGAGCACTTCGAACCCCGCCGTGACAGTGACCCTTCGGCCCGGCCTGTACCTGACCCCGTAGCCACCCGCAAGGTCATGGCATGCACCGAATGGCGGGGAAGACCTGACCGGGGGGAACGCCGAAGGATAGCGCCCCGCGGTGAGTGAGTGCCTGAACTCTCCAACATCGCCGTACATGCCAATGAGAAACGCGACGGGGAAAGCGCCTTCGACGAAACCCACGCTTGCCTCGCCGGTGAGTTCCCTGTCGTCGCCCGACAGGCGTACATCAAGGCCTGCCCTTCCCGTTACGAAAGCGGTGTCTTCCGAAGTTCTGATGAATGCTCCCGAAACCCCGACTGCCGGGCCCGAAACCCTCAAATAGCTGAATGTCTGGCGCACGGCACCCCGGCCTTCGATTTCGGTCGGGGACCTGTGAAGCCCGGAGATCGACCTGTCGACGAATGAAAAGCCCTGCATCACGGTGAACCCGACATCCCCCGCCCCGAGGACTGCGGCAACTCCAGTGAGGGGCGCGCCGTCGCAATCGCCGGGGCTCGATGCAGGCTCGAGAACAGCGCGGTGTACCGGAGCCTTCACCAGAGACAAAGGGTCACCGCCCTGGCCGATGCCACCATAGCCCGCTGTGAGCCCCAGTGCCATCCCGAGGCGTAGAAAACCCGCCGAAACGCTGTGAAGGGCAGTTCCCTGAACCCACTGGAGGCCCCCTGCGGCAAGGTCGCCCCACTTCTCGCCGGGATCTTTTTCGAGCATCAGGACGCCCGAGAGTTTTCCGGCCCCGAATGTCGTGCGGTGAAAGAAGGCCCAGGCGTCACCTGCCCAGTGGTTCTCGACTATGCCGCGGGGATCGGGGAATCGCCGCTCGAGACGGAAACGGGCGTCGGTGGCCAGAAGCAGAACCGGCAGCAGAAGGACAACAATGGCTGACACTTTCATTCTGCAGTGAGATAACCGCTCAGAGTTTCGAGGGTTGAGGGGCCAATGCCCGGAACTGACAGGAGTTCACCAAGTGACTGGACGGGGCCGTTCTCGGAAACCCATTGGAGAATGGCCCGTGCCTTGGCGGGACCGATACCGGGGATGGCGTCCAGTTCCCTCTCCGATGCGGTGTTCACGTTCACGGGGAAGACGACCGGTGGAAGGGGCGGCCCTGGTTGGGAGATCGGGGCCGGCGAGAACGCGGCATTTCCCCAGGCAACCTCACCGAGATGGCTGCCCTGAAGATCGGGATGGGTTGTGTAGCCGTAGCTGACGGAAGCCTTCCCCGCATCGATGCCCAGAGAAAAGGCAAGCCTTGTCGGGCCCGAGAGGCAGCCCACACCGAAACACACCCCCGGGTGGGGTGAGAAGCACGAATAAACACCGTATTCCGCCCCCGTGTACTGGTGGAATGCCGCAGCGACGGCAATGCTGAGCCCGCTGAGGGGGACGATGCCGGTCGCTGCGAAAAGCGTTCTGGGTACTGCGTTCGCACCCCCCAGCCCCGACGAGTAAAGGCCCCTGCAGCCGCCGCCAAGGTAGACCCCCTGAGCCGGCCTTGCCACGGCTGCGGCATCGAGCCCAACCGCACCACCGGCCCCGAATCCCTCGATTGAAAGCCTGCGGGCGGAGATGGAAACGCCCGTCACGAGCCCCCGCAGAGGCCTGAACGCGCCTGCGGCGGCAATGGTGAACTCGGAGTAGCCTTGGGAAGAGGTTCCCGATGCAAGAGCACCTGCCCCGATGCCCGAGATAAAGGTGTTTCCGGCAACGGCAACCCGCGTGAGCTGTGGCAGGCCGAAGGGGCGGGAGGCGCTGACCGAAATGCCCCAATGATCGAGCATCCCCGGAGCGGCCGGGTTGAGGGCCAGGGCGGAGGATGCCCTGGGAAACAGGGCTGAGGCGAACCCCGAAAGCCAGGGTGATTCGACACAGGGCTCGAAAGCGCCATGAAGGACTGACGCCCGGGCAAAAATGACGACTGCCATTATCAGTTTCCCCATGCCTGTAAGTACGGCGTGCATGGCGGGTTTTTCAAGATGGATTGACCTTTGCCCTGCGGAGTATGATTATTTGAGATAGGCAATGGGGGGGTATGGAGGTATTCCTGTGAGAAAAGGTTCGGCACTGTGCCTGTTCTTTGTTACCAGCGCTTCCCTGGCAGGCGGGGTGCCCTGGTCGCACTTCAATCTCATCGACGCTCCCAGCGCCCATCTGCTTAGGCATACCGAAGTCGCCCTGGGAGGGACGTTCGCCACTTTCACAGTCGATGATTCATCGGGTTCCTCCTCCTCCGAGCTGGCCTACGGCACCTACCTCGAAGCTGGAATACTCGGACGCGGCCAGGTCGGCGCGACTTTCATCAGCGAGGGAGGCATCAGCGGAACCGCCCGTGCTCTGCTCCTTCTGGAGACCATAAAAACCCCGGGGATCGCCATCGGCTGCGAGAACATCATCGGCGAGGAGAACTACGAAGCCTTCTCCGAGGGCGACAGCCTTTACGACTACGGCGAAAGTCAGAACTTCTCAGCCTACGCCGTGATAACAAAGGATTTCAGCTACTACCTCAGCGTGCCGGTATGCGCCAGTCTGGGCTACGGAATCGGCCGTTTCAGACAGCGCGACGGTTCCGACGACGGCCTCAGCAACCCCTTCCCGGGTCTTTTCGGAAGCCTTATGCTGCACCCTTCGCGTGAATCCGAGATAATCGTGGAGTGGGACGGACGCGACCTGAACGCTGCGGGAGAGTACGACATCACGCCCAGCATCTCCCTCAGGCTCGCCTTCGCCGAGATCGAACAGAACTTCCGCCCGGGCGATGAACGCGACGCATCCGACCCCGGCCAGGCCCCCAAGGTAGCCCTCGGTGTTCAGGTCACCTTCGGGCCGCTCTTCAACCGCACCGAGCTCGACCCCTACGAGAGGCTCCGGTTCACCGAGAACGACGAGGCACTCGAGGCCATCCGCCGTGAACGCGAGGACGCACGCCGCCGGATCGAAGAGCTGGAGCGCTCCATCCACTGAAGCCCCGGTCAGATATCAGCCTGTCTTGACAAAACCGCTTCCCGGCGTAATGCTATAGCGTTGAACGATTTATTAACCTTCAATTAGTTTTCCGCTTTTGGGAGGCATGGCACTACCAGGCACATTAGAGTTCGAGCGCGTAATTAAACGCACGAAGCTTACCCCCCTTGCGATCGAGGTTTTGAAAAGCCGTTTTCCCGACACCCCTGATCCGGTCAAGAAGTGGCTTCCATCAAAACCCCGGTGGGAAAGGGTTCTTCCCGATCTCGACGTCCTTTCCCACGAACTGATGGTGTTGAAGAGGCGCAGGGGCAAGATCGTACTTTACGGGCACGATGACATGGACGGGATCACAGGGCTCTTCGTGGGCCTGAAGATCCTTCGCAACGAGGGCTACACGGTTGTTCCCCTCATCCCCCGTCGTGAGATAGAGACCTACGGCATCCGCCCCGGCAGGCTCCAGGGCGTTCTTGAACCGGGTGACCTTCTTCTGACGGTTGACTACGGGTGCAGCGCGGTCGAAGGGGTTGCCTGGGCCAGACGGAACGGTTCAAGCGTCGTCATTACCGACCACCACATGCTCAACCCGCCATTGCCCGACGCCAACGGAATAATCGACCCACAGCCCTCGGGCCCGCCCGCGGCCGACCTGGCAGGCTGCGCAGTGCTTTACGCTGCACTCACGTCCATCTTCCCCAGATACGAGAACGATCCCCAGCTCCTTGCGGCCACTGCCCTGGGAACCATCAGCGACAGGGTCCCCCTCTCCGAGTGGAACCGCTACCTTCTCCACTGCTTCTCGCTCATCCGGACAGATCATCTGACTGAAGGCCTGAAACTTCTGATGGAAGAGTGGCCCTGCCGCGAGGGCAACTGGACCGGATCCATGGTTCGCTCGCACATTACAAGCACGGTGGGAAAGGGCTGCAACTCGGGTATCTCTAACATGCTCGACTTCATGTTCAGCTACGATCGCCGCTGGTGCAAGACGCTCTGGAAACAGATGGTAAAAAGCAGCGAGGAGAGGGGCCAGCTTCTCAGCGAGCTTGTGGGCAGGTCAATGAACCTGAAGGATCCCGAGGCCGACGCGTTTGGCATGATAATGGTCTTCATGGACGACATCCCGCCGGGAATGGGGGGCACGCTGGCAAGCAGGCTCTGCAGGATCCACCGCCGTGGCACGATAGTTGTCACGAGACGCGAGGACGGCATGCTCGTGGGAGACACCCGCTCCGTGGGGGACTGGAACATGGCCGGTTTCCTGGTTAGCATGAGGGACGCTTTCTCCAGCGCCGGCGGGCATTACAGGGCTGCGGGATTCAGCTACGAAAGCCCCGACTGGCTCGAACTCCGTGAACTGCTTCTCAGCCACATGGCCGAGTACCCGACATGCCCCGTTCCCCCTCCACACATTGATCTTTTCGTCGATGAACTGCCCGACCCCAGGGTCTTCACCTGCCTTGCCCCCTTCGGCCCTGGGTTCCTTCCCGTTGCCCTGAAAATCGGCACCATGCGTTACCTTCTTCAGCTTCAGCAGAACGGGCAGGCCACCTGGTGCATCACGGAGGACAGCGGGGAATGACGAGCATCGTCACCGGCGCCGCGGGATTCATAGGCAGCAGGCTCTGCGAAGGGCTTCTCTCCCGTGGTGAGAAGGTCCTTGGCATCGACTGCCTCCGTGACTACTACGATGTTGCCCTGAAACGCAGGAATCTCAGCGGGCTTTCGCGCCACCGGAACTTCGGCTTCTCGCCGCACGACCTTTCCCTGTCCACCGCTTTCATCGATGACATCCTTCCACGGGAAGAACCCGTGGTGGTTTACCATCTGGCAGCCCAGGCTGGGGTCCGCAAGTCATGGGGGAGTGATTTCTCGCAGTACACGCAGGACAACATAACAGCCTCCCAGAACCTTCTGGAGTGGGCCGTTCACAGGGGTTCCGTCGGGCACTTCGTATTCGCCTCATCCTCGTCGGTCTACGGTATCCCCTTGGAGATGCCCATGCGTGAGGATGTGACCGTTCCCGTCCCGCACTCACCCTACGGGGTGACCAAACTGGCGGCCGAGAACCTTGTCAGGCTCTACGGCAGCAATCACGGCCTGGTCTGGACGGCCCTTCGCCTCTTCAGCGTCTACGGCCCGGGGCAGCGTCCGGACATGGCTTTCAACCGGTTCATGCGCAGCGCCATGGCGGGAGCCCCGATATCGCTCTACGGAAGCGGCGACCAGACCCGCGACTTCACCTTCGTGGACGACGTCACCCGCGCACTGATACTTGCAGGCGGGTCACCGGGCGGTGTCGTGATGAACCTTGGCGGCGGTCTGAGGGTATCGGTGAACCGGGTGATCGGGATTCTGGAAGACATCCTGCATACCCGCATATCGGTGAACAGGCTGCCAGTGCCCCCCGGTGACGTGCACGACACATGGGCGGACACCGGGAGGGCCGAAAGGATACTGGGATGGCGCCCGGAACACACCCTGGAGGACGGCCTGGCCCGGGAGGCCGAGTGGCTAAGGTCGGTCTGACCCGGCCAGAACCTGTACCTGCAGGTGAACCTCGTTGCTCCAGCTCGTAAGGTTGTCATCGTTCTCGGTCTGGACGGCGTAGTACCAGTGACCCGCGGAAAGACCGGGATCCGAAAAGCTTCTTTTCGTGATGTCTTCGGTGGAAAGAAGGATGGTAGCCTGATCGGGGTTCTGCTGTATTCCCGACGAGCCCGACCTGTACAGCCTGTACCTGAGGAAATTGGTGTCCGGGCACTGGGTCCAGTTGAGTTCTGCGGTGTTGCCGCCCGTGATCCTGCCGCTAAGTGCCGAAGGCCCCGGGGGAACCGGGGGCTCGGTGGGGTTACCCTGCTGGCACGAGACCAGAAGCATGACCAGAGCAGTCACAGCAGCCAGTTTTCTCATGGCGCCACCTTCCCCCGGTTAATGTCTATTCCGCAATGTCGTCGAGGTTCCTGGGTTCGAGCTTGAAGCTGCCGAAGGAATACCAGACCACGCCGATCATTGATTCAAAGGTTTGCCCCTGCGCAACGGTGAACCCGTAGATGCCCATGTCATCAATGACACATGTTCCGGACCCGTCGGTCACGCTGAACTCGCCATAGCCCAGGTCGGGGTTCACGACCGTCAGGTCGGTTATCACCGCAAGTACGCTCTCCCACTTCTCCTGGGAGAGGGTGCCCGTGGCGAGCGCCCGGGGCTCAGGAACGGGGTGCCCGGGTTCACGAAAATCAACCGATGGGTACGTTATCTCGGTGAGGCCGTTGAATTCGGCGACCGTGCCGGTTATGACAACGCTGTCCCCCCGGGACAGGTCGTCCAGTACTCCGTCGTAGCCGTATATCACAAGGCCGCTCCACTCCACTCCGTCGGGGTCCTGAATGACGGCGTACTGCGCGCTTCCCGACGCGTAGTATTCGTCGCCCCCGACAGTGACTATGCCCGTCACGCTGACGGTCTGACCCACGTAGGGTGAGCTTTCGGCCTGACCCTGAACCTGGTAGCATGACAGAACATCGCCGCCGCCCCCGCCCCCGCTCGAGGAAAAGTCCTGATCGTCGCGGGGCTGGATGCGCCACTGGTCGTACTCATAGAAGAGGGGACCAGCGGCGGACACGGTGTCGCCCACCGAAGGTTCGGCGTAGTCTCCCCGGTTGCCCAGGTAACAGGCGCCGCTGCCGTCGTTGATCCGGTAGCTGTACTGGGTCGCCTCCTCGACCACGGCATCGGTGACCGATACGACAACGCCCTCCCACTGCTCATCGTTCACCTGGTCGGTGGTGAGGCTTTCAGGCTGGGGAAGGGCGAGCCCTGTCTTGTGCACCGTTATGTCTTCAAGGTATGTGAGCTCGGTGAGTCCGTAGTACTCGCTGACCTCGCCGCTGACACTCACGCTGTCACCCCGGGAGAGGGATCCGGCCTGGTCGCCGAAGAGAACGAGGCCGCTCCACGGGCCGCCGCCAGCGTCGGAAAGAACCGCGTAGCCGCCGTACAGTTCACCGCCGCCGCTGGTTACGATGCCTGTGACCCTAACTTCCTGTCCCTGGTAGGGAGAGGCTTCGGACTGGCCCTGTACCTGGTAGCACGACAGTTCACCGCCGCCGCCCCCCCCGCTGGAGTCGGGGATCGATGCCGGAGCCTCGTTGCTCCATGCCGTCAGGGACTCTGTGTCAGTGGTCCTGACGGCGTAGTACCAGTCCGAGTTCCAGGGAAGCCCCTGATCGCTTACGGTGACGGTCCCTGACTGGCTGATCACGGCAACGATGGTCGCTGCGGAAGGGTTCTGGGCAATGCCCGCCGTTGCGGACCGGAACACCGTGTAATCGGCGAAATCCGCGTTGGGGCATGGGCTCCAGTTCAGTGTGACGGTGTTTCCCGCAACCGTTGCGGAAAGGGTTGAAGCCGTGGGAGGAGTTCCGGTTCCCGCCGGGTTGGTTTCGTCATCGCCGCAGGCGGTGAAGCAAAGAGTGGCGAAGAGGAGACACAAGAAAAGGTTTCCGGTTTTCAAGATCAGTTCCTCCATGCTATGGGAAAGTCGACCGCAAGGACCCGATAACGAAGGTCGGGACCTTCGGACCCGGGTTCCATCACATTGAGAACGACGATGAGTATGTTTCCGTTAAGGCGGATTATCTTTGATATCCTGTACGCGAACGACTGACTGTACTCTTCCGGGGCTTCGGTCTCACGGTAGACCAGCGCCCGCGAGCGTCCGTCGGTCATGATCAGCCTGGGCAGAACCGGCTCGGGCAGCCAGTCCGATGTGCTCCCGCCCGCGCCTGAGGGAATCTGCTCAAGGATCATGGTGTAGGTTAGCGCGGGGTACCACGTGTAGTGCGGCTCCATGCAGAACACGACGGTGTCGGGAGAAACGCCGGCATCGGTGATCTTGTGGTCGAGAAGTACCTGTCCGCCGTACTGGCTGAATATTCCGAACCGTTCGAGGCTGCCCCCGGCCAGCGACAGCGCGCTGTCAGCCGCGATTTCCTCGTGGCTTGAGGCATCGGATATCAGCACGGTATGCCTTTCGAGGACCCTGTAGGGAGAGGTTGTGAACAGCTCGACCATTGACCAGGGAAAACCGCTTTCGGCCTGAACCCCGGATGACATCCAGGCTGCATGGGTTCTGCCCCTGGATGCCCCCAGATACCTGAAAGAGGCGGAATCCGTTGACCAGACCGTCGACGCGATAAAAAGGGCGCAGAACAGAACTTTCATCATCCCTCCCCGGTTGTCCGCAACCGGCAATATGCTATGATAATGCAACTCGGCGTATCCATGGAGAGGGGTCCGGATGAGCGTTATTCCCGCTATCAGGGAACCGGCCAGCATAGCGCCTTTTTTCAAGGCCCTCGCCCAGACGACCGTTCCCGGCAGAGTCGATTCCAATTTCATGGCAGGCATTGGCTTTAGAAGGCAGTCCGATGTCGGTCTGCTCGAGCTCCTTCACTACCTCGGATTCATGGACAGTTCGTTCCATCCCACCGATGTCTGGAGGAGATACTTCTCGGCGCCCGACGAAGAGGCAAAGCTTCTCATCTTGGGCAAAGCCGTGGGGGAGAAGTATTCCGAAGCACTCCGAAGAGGCGGAAGCGACGGCGCATCCCGTCTTAACGGAAAAGCCGTCATGGCGTACTTCAAGGCGGAAACGGGCGCCAGCGAAACCGAGACGGCCTACATGGTCCTCACACTGCAGATACTCTCGGACCTGACCCGGCTCTCGGGTCCCCCTCCTGAGACTGATGGTTTGCCCGCCCCCCCCGGCGACTCACCGGTCCCTGTTGAGGGAAAGCCCGTGACGATAACGCTTAACATCACGCTTGACCCTTCGTCAGACCCTGACCTGACCGCCCTTCTGAGAAGGATCCTGGAGAGAAACACGTTGGCATGAACCTTCCGCAGGCCGTTCCGGTCTTCCTGCTGGCCTTTGTATGCGAATTCATAGACAGCACCCTGGGCATGGGGTACGGCACCACCCTCACGCCGGTGCTTCTTCTGATGGGGTTCAGCCCTGTGCAGATCGTTCCGGCGGTGCTTCTTTCCGAACTCGTCACCGGCGGAATGGCGGCCTTCATGCATCACAGGGCGGGAAACGCCTTTTTTGACTTCAGGAATACGCCGGAACACCGGATCGTTAAAAGAATGGGCTCGCTGGGGTACATCCCAAGGTCACCCGACGCCCGGATCGCCTGGGTCCTCGGGATCTCGAGCCTTGTTGGGGCAGTCGGGGCGGCATTTCTTGCAATTTCCATCCCGGCGTTCCATCTCAAGCTGTCCATCGGGCTCATCGTGACTGCCATGGGCATTCTCATCCTCGCGAGACGAGGCAGCGTACCCCGTTTCAGCTGGAAACGCATAACCGGCCTCGGGGTTGCTGCGGCTTTCAACAAGGGTCTTTCCGGGGGAGGGTACGGCCCGCTGGTCACCAGCGGACAGATCCTGAGCGGAGTAGCAACGAAAAGCGCGGTGGCTATCACGAGCATGGCGGAGAGCTTCACGTGTCTGGTGGCGGTTCTTGCTTACCTTGCAGCCGGAGTGGACATTGACTGGGCTGCAGCTCCGGCCCTTACGCTGGGCGCGGTCTGCAGTGTGCCACTGAGCGCCTTTGCGGTAAAACGCATGAAGATCGGCAACTTCACGCTCATCGTGGGTGCAGCCACCCTCATCCTGGGGTTGTTCACGCTTTACAGGCTTTGCTAGGGAAACACCTCGGACATGAGCTTCTTGAGGGTTTCATATGTGAACGGCTTCTGAAGGAAACCCGCGATCCCCTTCCCCTCGAACCTTGCAACCACGTCCTCGCTGCTGAAGCCGCTCATGAGAACGACCTTCGCGCTGGGATCCATGCGGTTCAACTCGGTGCATGCCTCGAGTCCGTCCATCCTGGGCATTGTGAGGTCGAGGATGACCCCCCGGAAACCGTCCCTGCTCTCCCTGTAGGTCTCCACCGCTTCACGGCCGTCCGAGGCGGTCACGACATGAAAACCCAGCGCCGAGAGCATCCTTACGCCGAGCACCCTCAGTTCCTCCTCGTCATCGACAAGCAGCAGCGAACCTTGGCCTTTCCACAAGTCTTGCGGGGGGGCTTCGGCTTCCTTGGCCGGCGCTTCCTGAACCGGGCTCAGCGGGGGAAACAACACCTTCACGACGGTTCCCTCACCGGGGGTGCTTTCGACAAGAATGCCCGCACCGTGCCCCCGGATTATCCCGAGTACCGCCACCAGACCAAGGCCACGGCCCGTAAACTTGGTCGTGAAGAAGGGTTCGAACACCCGGGCCTTGGCCTCGCTGTCCATTCCGCAGCCGTTGTCGGCCACCTCGAGCATCACGTAATCACCCGGACGCGCAGCGACGCTGAACCGGTAGCCTGAAAGCTCATCTTCCGAAAGTTTTGCCGGACCGACCCCGACCCTTATCCACCCGGGGTTACCCATCAGGGCCTCCGATGCGTTGATGATCAGGTTCATCACGACCTGACGCAACTGGGCCGGGTCACCCAGAACTGCCGGGATTTCCTGCGAAATGTCCAGACGCAGATCCGCCTTCTTCGATACAGTCGTTCCGAGAAGGTGCGTAAGTTCCTTCACCAGCACCGAAAGGTCCACCCTCTCCTTCGAGAAGGTTGCCATCCCCGAATATGCCAGCATCTGGCGGCAGAGTTCGGACGCCCTCCGGGCTGCCAGCTCGATGTGCTGAATGCTCTCACCCGCAGTTGAGTCGTCCGGCAATGCGGCCGCGGCAAGCTGGGCGTTGCCAAGGATTATCATGAGGATGTTGTTGAAGTCGTGGGCGATGCCGCCCGCAAGAACACCGAGGCTCTCGAGCTTCTGAGTCTGGCTGATCTGCCTTTCGAGCTTCAGTCTTTCCTCATCGGCCGCCTTCCTGTCGGAGATGTCGCGGACCGTGACTATGAACCGGGGCTTTCCCACGATCTCAGCGTATGTGGCGTTGATCTCGACCCAGAAACTCCTTCCAGACTTGTGCCGGGCTTTCCACTCGAAGACCTGTGGGCCGTCGTGCCTCGACCTTTCAAGGTGTCCGACGATACCGTGCCTGTCGTGAAACGGTTCGTCCACGCTGAACCCGGCGATGTGTCCGTGTATCAATTCTTCCCTGGTGTAGCCGTACATGCGGCACACGGTGTCGTTCACGTCCAGTATCTCCATGGAGTCGGCATCGTTCACTATGACGCCATCGTTCATTGAGTGAAAAAGGGCGTTGTTGTACTCGTCCTTTTCAAGAAGGCTTTGGGCGGCAAGTCTGGTGCCCGTCACGTCCAGCGCGGTGAAGGTGACACCCCTTGACGGATCGGAGGGGTCGATGGGAGTGGAACTGAGCATGACGTCTATCACCGCGCCGTCCTTGCGCCTGAATCGGGTCTGCAGGGTACCCGTGCCTTTTTCGGCGATCTGTCTGTACTTCTCAACTCCCACGTAAACGAACTCATCATCGTCCGGGTAGAGAATCCTTGCGCTCGATCCGACAAGCTCCTGACGGGAATACCCTGTCAGGTCGCACAAGGTGGGGTTCACTTCGAGCAGGACCCTGTCGGCCACAATCCCGATGCCTATTGGAGCAGCCCTGAAAATGCTCCGAAGGTAGTTCTCCCCCTCTCTGAGCTCCTCTTCGAGCTTCTTCCGCCTGGTGATGTCGATGTTGAACTCGGCAACGAGCCTTCTGCCGTAGGAATCCCGGAAGGGTATGGTGTGGACCTCGACAACCCTGTTGTTCTCCGAAAGGAGGACCTGCTCGGCGATCTGGGTCTCACCGGTCTCGAGGGCCCTGGGAATGCCGCAGTTCTCACAGGGGGCGTCGATCCCCATGAAGTAGGAGTAGCACTTGACTCCCGAGGGGTCGCCGTGAACTTTCCTCCACCCCGGGTCCACATAGACCAGGTTGAAGCCGTCGTCGATGATGTCTATGCGGGTGTTCGTTATCTCCATGATCGTGGAAAGCCTTGAATGGGCTTCGTTGAGTTCGTTCGCGGCAGCCTTGCGCTCGGTGATGTCGAGAAGTGTCACCAGTGCCACGGGCTGACCCATGTGGCCGATCCTTGCGGTCGAGAACAGCAGGGTAAGCGGCTTGCGGACCCCCTCCACTTCGAAGGGAAGCACGGCTTCCATCTGATAGTGGCTGCCCCCGGTATCAAGAGTCTCAAGAACGCAGCCCATGACCGGACAGTCTGCACATGGGGAGCCCTGTCCTCGACCCGCATCATCCGGGGCGTCGAGACAGCCTATGGCCTTGCAGAACGCGTGGCCCGTCATCTCTGAGGTGGGCTTCCCCGTGAACTCGCAGACGGCACCGTTGACCTGCAGTATCGTTCCTTCCCCGTCCACCAGGAGAATGAGGACCGGAGCGTTCTGATAGACGGCGGCAAGGAGCGTTTCCGCCCCACGGTGATCAACCGCCTTCCTGCTTGTTGAAAGGGCCAGGGAAAGGTCGAGGGCAACGTGCCCGAGGATGCTCCCGGCTTCCCCGCAGTCACCCCGGCAGCGGACGAATACCCCACCCGTGATCGAAGCCCCGTCCTGAAGCCGGTGACCGGTCCAGCCATCCGAGATGACGGCACCCGGAGATTCAAGGGTTTTCCGCACAAAGGAGGGAAGTTCGCCGGCGGTGATGCCTTCGAGGATGGACTTTTCGGACCGTGATGAGCGGATGATTACTGGACGCCCGTTGTCGCCGTTCAGGAATGCGAAGGCGCTGCGGAACGCTCCCTCAGAGGTGAGAATGGTACAGGTCTTCTCGAGGAGTTCTTCGGGAGTGCCCCCGCGAAGCAACACGCTTCCAACTTCAAGTGCCGCCCAAAGCGCCCCGTTCATGGCACGCCCTTCAGTCGGTTGCCCTCAGAAGAAATAGCTGCCGGAGCGAAATATAGGACGCCCGGACCGAGTGGGCCAGCTCTCAGTTCACCCGTGCCGAGAACTCACCGGTCGTCCACTCCATCCGCTGCGCCCTGGTCACCGCCAACAGGTCGGCCTCGAACTCCCTCAGCGCCGCAAGGTCTTCTTCGGGAACACATACTGTCATCCCGGCCAGTTCGGTGGCCATCGAGAGGCTGTTCTCGCTCTTGTGGCGTCTGGCCTCCTCGATGACGAGTAGCGCCATCTCGCCGTACTTGAGAGATTCGTTGTCGGGAGACCCAGCCTCGGGCCAGGGAGCCGTGTGTATGCTCTCGTGCTTCTCGTGCAGCTTGAACACCAGGTTGTAAAGCTCGTCGGTGATGTGCACCATTACCGGGGCGAAAAGCCTGAGAACACCGTAAAGAGCGGTGTAAAGCGCATGCCTGGCGGCATTTGCCGCATTCTGATCATCTCCGTAAAGCCTTGACTTGACTATCTCGAGATAGTTGTCGCACAGTGCTTTCCAGAAGAAGGTCTCGGCCTCGGAGATGCACGAGGAGTACTCGTACTGGTCCATGCCCGCGGTGGCCCTTGCGATCGAGCCCGAAAGCCTTGCCAGTATCCATCTGTCGAAGGGGTGCAGCACTGGGGGTTCGCCGGGAGTGAACCCTTCAAGATGCCCGGCTGCGAACCGGGCGGCATTCCAAAGCTTCGTGACAAGGCGTCTTCCCTCACCCAGAACGTCCTGGCTGAAGACAACATCGCTCCCCAGCCTGCTGGAACACGCCCAGTACCTGAGCTCGTCGGCACTGTATACCTCGAGCGCGGCAAGGGGGTCGCCCGCGACGTTGCCCTTGCTCTTCGACATCTTTTCACGGTTCGGGTTGAGTGCGTGGCCGGAGATCATCACCGTGTCCCAGGGCGTGGAGTCGTTGTGAAGGTGGGCCTTCACGATGGTGTAGAACGCCCAGGTCCTTATGATGTCGTGCGCCTGGGGTCTGAGGCTCATGGGCAGGGCGATGTCGCGCTGATCCACCTCGCGCCACTTCAGGTTGATCTGGGGGGTAAGGCTGCTGGTGGCCCATGTATCCATGACGTCGGTCTCGGCCAGAAAGTTTGTGCACCCGCAACCGGGGCACGGTTCTTCGGGCGAATCGGCAAGGGGATCGACGGGAAGCTGCCCCTGCGACGCGAATACCGGCTGACCGCAGTCCGCGCAGAACCACACCGGGAAGGGAACCCCGAAATACCTCTGCCTTGAGATGCACCAGTCCCACTTCAGGTTCTCAACCCAGTGGTCGTACCTGACCCTGAAATGGGAGGGACGCCAGTCCACTTCCGCACCCCGCTTCAGAAGCTCTTCCTTCATGTCCAGTATCCTTATGAACCACTGCTGGTTCACGAGGTATTCGAGGGGTGTTCCACACCGCTCATGAACATTCACCGGGTGGGTTATATCCTTGCCGCCCTTGGCGAAACCCTCTTGACCGAGTTTCTCGACAATGACCTGCCTGGCCTTCTTCCAGAAAAGGCCCTGGAGGAACCCGGCCTTCTCGTTCATGTAGCCGCGCCTGTCAAGGATGATGCGGAGCTCGAGGCCGTAGTCCTGCCACCACTGGATGTCGGTCGTGTCACCGAAGGTGCAGCACATCACCGCACCCGAACCCTTTTCCATGCTGACTGCAGGGTCGGACAGAACGGTCACCTCGCGGTCGAAGAGCGGGACGCCGACCTTGCGGCCCAGAAGATGTCTGTAGCGGCCGTCGTCGGGGTTCACGAACACGGCCACGCATGCCGGCAGCAGTTCCGGCCGAGTGGTGGCGATGGGTATGCTTTCCGAACCGCCGGCCAGGGGAAACAGAAGGTCATGGAAGAACCCTGGGATGTCCCTGTCTTCGGTCTCCGCCTGGGCTACAGCCGTGCCGCACTCGGGGCACCAGAGGGTCGGTGATTCCTTCCTGTAGACCCTGTCCTTCCGTACCAGGTCGAGGAATGAACGCTGACTGAGCCTTTGCACCCACGGATCGATGGTCGTGTAGAGAAGGCTCCAGTCGCAGCTGAAACCGAACCTGGTCCACAGGTCCCTGAACTGCTCCTCAGCGCCGGCGGTCACCTCGAGGCAGAGCTTGACGAAATCGGCCCTGGACATGCCGGTGGCCTTGACCCCCTTCACCTTCTCGGTGAACCTTTCACTGGGAAGACCGTTGTCATCGAAACAGAAAGGGTAAAAGACAAGGTCTCCGAGCATCCGGCGGTACCGCGCAACGACCTCGGCCTGAACGTAGCTGAATACATGACCCATGTGGATCATGCCGCTCACCGTGGGCGGCGGAGTGTCTATGGAAAAGACGCGGCGGCCCGGGCAGGGGGTGTACCTGTAAATGCCGGTTTCGGCCCAGCTTTTCTGCAGCCGGGCTTCGACTTCCCGGGGATCGTACCTTTTCGGCAGGGACATGCCGGGGTGCCTCCTATTCCTCCCAGCCGCTTCTCATGAGCCGGGCCATTACTTCCACGATGTTGGAGATGTCAACCCTGATCTGGCCGAGGGAATCGCGGTCCCTCACGGTGACCTTCCCGTCTTCCGGACTGTCGAAATCAAAGGTTACGCAGTAGGGTGTGCCTATCTCGTCGTTCCGTCTGTAGCGCTTGCCTATTGAACCGGTCACGTCGAACAGGACCGGCCAGTGTGGCCGAAGGGCTTCCAGAACATTCTCCGCACCCTCCGAGAGCTTCTTTGAAAGGGGCAGGACGGCCGCCTTCACGGGTGCCAGTTTCCTGTCGAGAGAGAGAACCACCCTCTCGCGGCCTTCGACCTCCTCGGTGCGGTAGGCGTCGAGGAGCACGGCGAGGAAGGTCCTTCCCACACCGCCCGACGTCTCCACCACATGGGGGATGTACTTCTCCCCCGAGATCGTGTCGTGGAAGCGCAGGTCCTTCCCCGAAGCCGTCATGTGGGCTTTGAGATCGTAGTCGGAGCGGTTGGCGATGCCCTCGAGCTCACCGAAACCGTCCCCCCCGGCAAAGGGGAAGCGGTACTCGATGTCGGTGCAGCCGGCGGCATAGTGGGCCAGCTCGCTCTCATCGTGCGCCCTGAGCCTCAGGTTGGCGCCTTTGATGCCAAGTGTTCCGGTGTACCACAGCAGCCTGCGGTCTATCCAGTAGCGGTACCATTTCCCGGCATCTTCAGGCCTTGTGAAGAACTCCATTTCCATCTGCTCGAACTCGCGGCTGCGGAAGATGAAGTTCCTCACCGTTATCTCGTTGCGGAAGGCCTTGCCGGTCTGGGCGACTCCGAAGGGCACGACCATGCGTGTGGACGTGACGATGTTCTGGAAATGGGTGAAGATGGACTGGCAGGTCTCGGGACGCAGGTACGCCACGGCACTGTCTTCCTCGACCGGACCCATGAATGTCTTGAACATCAGGCCGAAATCCCTTGGCTCGGTGAGCTCGCCGCCGCACTCGGGGCATGAGTCGCCCTGGAGCTGATCGGCCCTGAACCGGCCCCGGCACTTCCTGCAGTCCACCAGGGGATCGTGGAAGTTCCTGAGGTGGCCCGATGCCTCCCAGACCCCCGGATGGGTGATAATGGCCGTGTCAACGCCCACCACGTCGTTCCGGGTGCGCACCATCTCGTTCCACCAGAGGTCGGTGATGTTCCGTTTCAGTTCAACGCCAAGCGGGCCGTAATCCCACGCGGACTGCAGACCGCCGTATATCTCGCCGGACTGGTACACGAAACCAAGCCTCTTGCACAGGCTTATGATGTCGCGCATCAGGTCGCGGCCGTCTTCCTGCGATTCGATTTCCGTTTCTCTTTCCTTGTCAGGTTGCATCGAGCATGTCCTCCATGATTCGAAGGGCCTTCAGGGGAAGCCTCTTCTCAAGGTGGGTTTCGGTGTATTCCCTGAGAAGGTCAAGGCACTGCCGGAACCCGCCGGGCCACAACCTGACCTTCACGACTTTATCAAGGGGCGTTCCGGCGGATTTCGCCAGAAAACCCAGAAGCCCCGGTGACACGGTCTCACTTCCCGGCGCACACCCCGAACACACAACCCCCCCCGCGGATGGGTTCCAGCGGGGCGGAACGGGTTCGGTCCTGCCGCACAGTGCACAGGACTCGATCTGCATCCCGTGCCCGGAAAGCGCCAGAAGCCTCTGGATACCGCCGCAAAGCACCGGCATTGGAGATGCCCCGCCCTCCAGCAGACTGAACACGTTGTCCAGCAGATGGTAGACCGGCTCTGAAGGCTCGTTGCCGTAGCTCACCACCGACAGCAGCCACTCGGAAAACACGGCCGCGGCGGCGAAAGCCCGTGGATCCTCACGAAGACCTTCACGGTGTGCCAGCACGGATGCCTCGATGACAGTATCCAGTTCGCGCCCCTCCCTTCGGGAGAGGCAGAACTCCCCTTCACTGAAGAGCTCGACCTTGCCCAGAAGGCTGCCCTTCGGACGAAGGCAACCCCTGGCCATGCCGCTGGCCCTTCCCAGATCAAGGGAATACAGGGTAAGTATAAGCGATGATTCGCTCCAGCGTACCCTTCTCAGTACGAACGCCGGTGTTGTAAGCCTCAATCGGGCCTTTCCGACGGAGCGACCTTGAGAAGGAGGATCCGCTGAGCCCTGACCTTCTCGACCGTGAACACGTGTCCCTCAACGGTGACAGCCTCGCCGGGACGGGGGATGTGTCCCAGCCTGCGGTAGACCAGACCGGCCACGGTCTCGTAGTCGTCGTCCTCCTCGAAGGATGTGTCCAGAAGGTCGTTGAGGTCATCGACAGGAAGCCTTCCATCAACCCTGAACGCACCCCTGCCGAGAGAGAATGAAAGGGGAGATTCTGTGTCGTACTCGTCGCGTATCTCGCCGAACACCTCTTCCACCAGGTCCTCCATGGTTACTATGCCGGCAGTTCCCCCGTACTCGTCCACCACGATGGCCATGTGGATGCGGTGCGCCTGGAACTCGCGGAACAGCTCGTCTATGCTCTTGTACTCGGGCACGAAATAGGCTTCCCGCAGGAGCTCCTTCATGTGAAACCCCTTGCCGCCTCCCGCAAGCACATCCAGGAGATCCTTGGTGTAAAGCACACCCTCGATGTCGTCGATCTTCTCACGATATACGGGAATGCGCGAGTGGCCGGCCTTCCTTACCTTGTCCACCACGTCGGCGAGATCGTCGGAGAGCGGCAGCGATACCATGTCGATGCGGGGCACCATCACCTCGCGGACGATCCTGTCGGAGAAGGAGAGGACCGAATCCACCATCTCCTGCTCCTTCTCGAGATCGCCTGCATCCCCCTTCTCGCGCCTCTGCTCGAGCCACATGATGTCGGGCGGCGTGAAGGCCCATTCTTCGGACACTGCTTCATCGGAACGGTTCCTGCCCAGGAAGAGCCCCGCCGGAAGGGTGAACACCACCCGGAGGACGAGCATGGGCAGTCTGAGAACACGCGCTGCCCTGTCCGGGTTGTTGTGGGCGAGCCACGCCGGAAGGACCTCGGACAGAAGGATGTAAGCCGCAAGAAGGACCGCCCAGCTCAGCGGGGCGAAATCACCGCCCGGGGCGCCCGCGAGCAGGGCACAGCCGGAACCTGCGAGCGTATGGCCCGCTACACGCGCAAGCCAGAGGATTCGAAGCCTTGAACCGGCTTCGCGGCGCCTCTGGGCAGGGTCGCGGCCCTGCTGTTCGACAAGTCCGGGCAGGGCCGCCCGTGCCGAGGAGGCGGCGGCAGTCAGCAACAGACCGGTCAGAAGGACGAGGAACTCCAAGGGAGTGGGGCTGATGTGAAGGCCGAAATCGAGGCTGGGGCTCATTTCGACACACCGGCGAGGAATTCGGCGGTCAGTTGCTCCATCAGTTCCGCCTTTTCGGGGGTGTGATGGCTGAAACCCCTCAGGTGAAGCCATCCGTGGATGATGCGTTCAAGGACCTCGCTGAGGGGCGGAGCCATCCTGCCGTCAACGAAGATCGTTCCTTCGGGGGGACCTCCGGGATCCGACAGATCAAACGTGAGCACATCGGTGGGCCTGTCAAGCATTCTGAAACGCCTGTTGAGCATGCGCATCATTCCGGGGTCGCAAACCACCACCTCGATCCTGCCGTCGCCCTCCAGGATCGGTGCAAGCCTTTCGTGCAGGCTCTGAAGAACCGGATCTGGTTTCTCGAGAACGAATTCGATTATAAGGGACGAATGCCGGTCATACTCCATGGGGGTAGTTTTTCACCCTTTCATAGTCCGATTTGAGGAGTATGTCCAGAAACACGTGCCAGACATCCTCCTGCATCGACCTGGTCAAGCCGCAAAGGTCGTACTGACCTTCGGCGTCCTTCTCCTTTATGCTGCGCTTCACCGTTTCCGCAATCTCGCTCTTGCTCTTCAGCATCCTGGAAGCGCTGGAAGCCGAGTCGGCCGTCATCACCAGCGCGGCCTCGATGCTCCTGGGTTTTGGCCCGGGATACCGGAAATCATCCTCGTCCACTGCCTCGTCTGGCGCCGCCTCTTTTCTGGCCTTGGCGAAGAAGCTCATCGTCAGACCTGTTCCGTGGTGTTCACGGATGATGTCGATCACCTCGGACGGCAGGTGGTGCTTCCGGGCAAGCTTGATCCCCTGCTGCACGTGGTCGATCACGAGGGCCGCGCTCTCCCGTGGGTCCATGTAGTCATGCGGGTTGTAATATGATTGATTCATCATGTTCTCGATGAACATCCCGGGCTGCTTCAGTTTTCCGATGTCGTGATAGAACCCGCCCATCCTTGCGACCTCGGTGTTGGCGCCCAGTTTGGTGGCTGCCGCGGCAGCCAGCTCGGCCACCTGCAGCGAATGGGTGTAGGTCCCCATGGCTTCCTCGCGCATCCTGACCCTGAGCGGATGGCCGTCGCTGAGGAGCCTGGCGTGAGTCAGTCTCGTTGTGACCCTGAAGGTCATCTCAATGGGGTGGACGAGTATCCTGGCGATCGCCAGGGAACCGAAGGGGACCACGAACAGCGTGACGATGACCGGTGCGTCGAAGGGGTAACCCGGGCCGATCCATGCCGTGTGCAGAGCCCAGTATACGAGCAGGCTTCCCGCCACGGATATCAGAAGGGAGAGTGACAGGTCACGCTCGGTGAGCTGTCTGAAGACCCCGGACGCAAACGCAGCTGGTACGGCAGACACAAGGAATGCCGTAAAGGGGCTTCCGCTTCCCAGCGCTGCCGCCGCACTGAAGATCATGGCGAGGAACCAGGCGTGGTACACCCCCGAGGAATCGAAAAAAACGGCGGTCATGCATGCGCCGAAAACGCTGAATGATATGACTTGAAGACGGGCTGAGCCGGCCATCTGCCACAGAAGGCCCGTTGCGGCAAGGGAGGCCATCCAGATGCTTCCCAGCAGAAGCACCCGCGACGGCGAGGTGAGAACCCTTCCCATGGCCCTTGCACCGTACATCACGGCAAGCAGCACCAGAAGCGCCGCGGGGACGAACCTCGCTCCGGTGCGAAGGGGGCCGGGATAGGAAAGGGAGCTGTTCATGGCGTCGAACACCCGGAAGAACTCTTCATCGGGAATGTCGCCCGGGGAAAGCAGGGTGTCGCCCGGGGCGAAGGAGTGTTCCACAACTGACACCCGCTCTTCCGCTGCATTCATTGCACTGTCACGGGGGGTTACCGCCAGACTCAGGTCCGGCAGAAGAAGTGCCGATATGCTCTCGGCGACAGCTGCTGAAAAAACGGGCAGCAGATCGCGGCTCAGGAACTCCCTGGCTTCCGCGACATCGGTGAAGCTCTCCCAGGTGCCCCGCACAAAGTTGTCGTCGTCAAGCTTCAGCAAAACCGAGTCGCTGGTGCTCAGCGCCCTGAGCCCGGTCTCGTCGATCAGGCCGCTTCCGTAATAGTCGTTGCGAAGTATCCCGGCCACGAAGATGGAATCGGCCCCGGCAAGTTCAAGGGCGTGCTGCAGGTCCTTGAGGGATGAATGCCGGACGCCCGGGAAACGAACAACGAAAACCGGGGCCGCCTCACGCGCAATGCTTCTCAGTGAATCTATGGTTTCAGCGCTGTACTCGAGCTCGAACCCGACAGGTGTAATGATGGCATCGGAAACAGGCTGGCCGAGAACGGGGTTGACGTCGGACAGCACGGCCTTGCCGCCGAAAAGGGCGAACCAGATCACAAGGAAGCCCCCGGCCACGACGACCGCCATGCTCCGCCTGCCCCAGTTACCCGTCATTTTCCTCCGCGCTCCCGAAGGCCTCGATTATCCTCTGAACCAGAGGGTGCCTCACCACGTCTTCCTTTTCAAGATAGATGAATGCCACGCCGGGGATCTGTCTCAGAATCTTCTGAATCCGGACAAGACCCGAGGCGGACGATGGTTTCAGGTCAATCTGAGTAACATCGCCCGTCACGACCAGCCTGGACCCGTATCCCATTCTTGTGAGGAACATCTTGAGCTGTGTCAGCGTGGTGTTCTGCGCCTCATCGAGGATGACGAAGGAATTGTTGAGCGTGCGGCCCCTCATGTACGCCAGGGGCGCCACCTCGATTATCCCGGCCTCCATGTTCCTTGCCGTTCCGGCCGGTGTGAGGGTGTCGTCGAGGGAGTCGTAGATGGGCCTCAGATAGGGATCGATCTTCTGCTGCAGGTCGCCGGGCAAAAAGCCCAGGTTTTCCCCCGCCTCGACCGCCGGTCGTGTCAGAATGATCCGTTCCACCCTTCCGTCCCGCAGGGCGCTCACGGCTGCGGCCACCGCCAGGAAAGTCTTTCCGGTGCCCGCCGGGCCGATGCTGAATACCAGTTCGTTCGTCAGCATGGCCTTGAGGTAATGCTCCTGACCGGGGGAGCGGGGAACTATCCTGCCGGACCTTCCAGGAACCTCCAGAACGATTCCGGCACCCTTCATCCCCGGAAACTCCAATGCCTTGGCCACGGCAGCCGAACTCACCGACCCGCATGACCTCAGTTCCGAGACAAGCCTTTCGATGGTTGCCTGCGCCCTGTCCAGCGCCCTGGGGCTGCCGCTGAGAAGCAGGGTCGAGTCACGGAAGACCGCGCTTACGCCCAGTTCCCGGCAGATGTCCCGCAGGTGAACGTCGCCGGGGCCGAGGATGTGCCTGGCGTCTTCAGGTGGCAGCGGGATGCGTCTGCCTGCGGCTGGCTTCATGGGCGCTTCAAGTGAACAGGCTCCCCGCCCGGATGGGACAGGGAGCCTGAAACACGGTTCACTATCGCTGGTTAGCGGGTCATACCGCGGGTTGTGCCGCGGGGGATAGTGAGAACCTGGCCCGGGAAGATCAGGTTGGGGTCGCTGATCTTGTCGCGGTTGGCTTCGTAGAGCTGGGGCCACATGCCGCGTTCGCCGTAGACGATTCCGTAGCCCGAGATCTTGCCGAGGAAGTCGCCCTCGATGACGGTGTAGCTGGTGGCGTAGGGAACCGGTACGATGAGGGTGTGGCCGGCGTAGATCAGGTTGGGGTCGCTGATCGTGTCACGGTTGCGGTCGTAGATCTTGGGCCATTCGCTGCCGTTGTTGAAGTAGTAGTGGTAGCTTGCGATCTGCCAGAGGCACTCGCCCTCGACGATGAGGTGGGGAACACCGGAGCCGCGAAGGCGGGTGATCTCACCGCGGAGCCAGGAGATGTCCTGGTTGAGCTGGTTCACGACGGCCTGGAGTTCATCCCTCTGTGCACGAAGCGGAAGGACTTTGGCTTCCCATTCGGCAACCTGGGCGTCGGCCTCGGCCTTGCGCCACTCCCAGTAGGCGATCTGCTGGGCGATGTTCTTGTTGCCCCAGGATTCGACTTCTTCCTGAGTAAGAACGGAGAGTTCATCTGCGGACCAGGTACGGGCAAAGCCCACGGCCGCGACGAGGATCAGAGCTAATACGAAAAGATTACGCATTTCTCATCCCTTCCTAGCGGCCTGTCCCGCCGAGACTTTCGTACTCGGCCTGGAGTTCTGCCTTTTCCTGCTCGAGCTGCGGGATCTGCTGCTCAAGCTGAGGAATCTGCTGGTTCAGCTGCTCGTACTCGTTCTGCAGGCTGACAACCCTGGCTTCAGCGGCGAGTGCTGCTGAGCGGGCGTTGTCCCGGGCGCGGATCTGCTCCTGGCTCGGGCCGCAGGCGGTGAGCAGCAGGGATACGGCAAGAATCACAAGGCAAATGCTGCGAGTCCTGACCATCCCCGATACCTCCTTCCATTTGCGTTTGATTGTGTGCACTTGCTTCCCCTCGAACCCCCGAAGGGATTCATCCCCTGAATCGAAGAAACACTGAAAACTCTCTTGGGAACTGTACCCTAAAGCGGATGCAATCAACTGTCAAGCTTGGTATCCTCTTTCCGATTTCCGGGCGGAGCGGTACCGGGTCGAAACTTCCCAATAATGGATAGATAACGAAAAAGGGCCAGAGAGGTCAACAGCCCTGCGGCGTCGGCCGAAAAGTCCAATATGTCGCAATACCTTCCGGGAACATAATGCTGATGCACTTCATCAAGGGCCGCCCAGAAAAGGCCTGAAAGGCTCGACCACAGGAGGGGTCTGTTCCGAAAGATGTCGCGGTTGAGGTGGAGGGCGAACCCGAGTCCCGCAAACTCAAGGAAGTGAAACACCTTGTCCTGGTGGGCAAAAAGCAGAAACGGCGGTTCGAGTGCCGGCTGATGACTCAGCCAAGCTATCGCGAACGCCACTGCCGCCAGGAAAAGACGCCTTGCCGTCAGCACTGGGTCTTCCCGAACTGGTCGACGGACAGCACCGCCGGTCCGGCGCCCTTGTTGAGCACGGCGCCCAGGGCTTCCCCGGCAAAACCGGGCAGCCTGGGAACCATGCGGTCCACGCGTGAAACCGCTCCGCCAACCGCTACCGGCATGGAGAGTTCCCTCTCCCCGGCTGCGAAGGGGGTCACGCTGAATGCCTCCATTATCCTCACTGCGCATGCCTGCGCAGCGGCACGGTCTGCTCCGGGGATGCAGACGAGGAATCTTCCCGGCGAGAACCTTGTCATGGTGTAGGTTTTGCCGAGGGTATCCGCGATCCGTTTCGCGGCATCCCCAAGAAGGGTGTCGCAGGTGCGTGGTCCATACTCGGCGTTCAATGCGCGGAACCCGCAGATGTCCACGGCCAGAACCGCAACGGACAGCCCCTTCCTTACATCGTCGACAAGACCAAGAAGCTCCTCCTGGAATGCCGAGTAACAGGGCAGCCCGGTGAGCCTGTCCCGATCGGAAAGGGATTCGATGCGTTCAAGGGCGGCCATTCTCGCAGAGAAGACTCCAAATACTGCGCCGACAGCCTCGAGCTGCTTCGAGTGCTCCGGGGTCACTCCGTTCTCACTGGAGCTCTCCACGACCAGCACCCCGAAGACAGCCCTCTCCGAGTAGAGCGGTACGGCGCAGCAGGAACCGACCTGCTGCTGGAGGTCATCATCGGAGATGAAGGGCCTGATCGATGAATCGCCCCTCCCCACGGCCCTGCGCAAAACGACCCGCCGATTCGACACTGCCCAGCCCGCCACGCCCTTGTCCGCCGGGAAAAGCCTTCCCCTGCGGGCCGAACTCATCGAGCCCAGGGTTTCGTAGGCCTGAAGCTCCCTGCCGTCTTCCGTGAGCACCGCAACGGTGACGGTCGCACTGTGGACATGCCTTGCGAGGTTGACCACCATGGAGTGGACGGCCGCCTTCAGCCCTGCCGAGGAGCCCAGTTCGATGCAGATGTCCGTGAGCATGCCGCCCGCGGGGCTTGCCGTGTCGCCCCACGCCGAGGAGATCACCCCGGCGCTGTCGAGCAGGACCTCGCCGGCCTCGGCCGGTGCGGGTCTGCTGAAGAAATCACACACATATACGCCCCCGAAGACACCGTTGCGGGAGAGCGGTATCATCACGACGCTCGCTGTGCCGGGATCTTCCATGTACCAGGGCAGCCTCCGGTCCACGGTGGCATCCATTGTCACAAGTCCCTCTGACCTCAGAGCGGCCGACATGAATGGATCGGAGGGAGCCGGGAGGAAAGACTCGGGAACCGAACCGGACGACGCCAGGAAATCGGAGAGCCTCAGGGCGCCGGCTCCGTCCCGCACCACCAGGAAGACCCCGTTGGCGCCGGTTGCCCTGTGAAGAAGGGGAAGCATGCTTCGTGCGACATCTTCGGGAAAGAACCCGGGGCGGGCTTCCCTGCGGGCGCCGGGGCGCTGCATGCCCGGACGGGAATGACGCTCGAGCAGGAGGTCGGCCCCGAACATGCTCAAAAAAGGCGCGGCGAAAGCGGCAAGCCCGCCCGGAAGCAGGTTCAGCAGGGCAAAAGGGGTTCCCCACCCCGGCGAGAGGTGTCCGAGAAGCTCGGTAACCGAGACCATGATCCCCGCGTGGTACAAAGGTCCTTCAATTGTGGGCATTCGCATCCAGAGGAAAAGAAGGGGATAAACGGCAACGGCGGGGGTGAATGCGCCGCCCAGAAGCCTTACCGAAAGGGAAGCCGCGGCGGCCACGCACAACACCACTCCCGAGCGTGGAGTGCTGTCACGAACATGGAGGTGCCAGGCAAAGAGCAGCGTGGCGCAAAGGAGCACGGCGCCCGTTGCCGTCGCGGGAAGCGTACCCGTACCCGGATAGCCCGCAGCCAGAACGGCAAAGGTCAGATGGGATACCACGTTCAGAGCTGTCTCCATGATGACGAATGTAACGAAAACACCCGGGCGTGTGGAGGGGGTTGACGCGGTTGACGCAAGCTGAGATGATTACCATGTCAGTTTGGCGCAGGCCCATTTCCGGAACAACCCAATTCAGCCTTCAGCCGCAACCTTGTTGGTCAACCTGTATTCCGCCTTCATCGCGGTAGAATCTCACAACCATTGTATAGAAACAGCCGACAGCAGAAAAGGAAGGATCCCGCAGCCCCCCGGGAACCGCGGGACTACAGGGAGCCTGAAGCCCAGCCCAGACCTTCTTCCAGGGGCAGTCATCCCGCTTTCACAGGACCAACTTCCAGCGAGTTCGAAAGCAAGACGATCGCCGAGTTGCAGGCCCTCGCGAAAGAGATCGGCATAAAAAGGGTCTCGGGCGTCAGGAAGGGCGAGCTCATCCAGAGCCTTCTCGAGGCATCGGCGGAGAAGAACGGTTTTGACTATGCAAGGGGTGTTCTGGAGGTCCTGGGTGAGGGTTACGGCTTCCTCAGGTCACCCGAGTGCAATTACCTGCCGGGCGTTGAAGACGTCTACGTCTCTCCCTCGCAGATCAAGAAGTTCTCGCTTCTCACCGGCGACACCATAACGGGTCAGGCCAGAAGGCCCCGCGAAGGCGAGAAGTACTTCGCCCTGGTAAGGGTGGAGAACATAAACGGGCTCAACCCGGAAGCCAGCAGGAACCGCAGGAAGTTCGACGACCTGACACCCTTCTACCCCGAAGAAAAGTTCTCCCTCGAAACATCCCCCGACGAGTACTGCGGTCGCATCATGGACCTTCTCGCCCCGATCGGGAAAGGCCAGAGGGCACTCATAGTCTCACCCCCAAGGGCGGGCAAGACCATCCTCCTCCAGCACATCGCGAACGCAATCACGGCAACGAGCCCCGAATCCCACCTGATAATTCTCCTCATCGACGAGCGCCCCGAGGAAGTCACCGACATGAAGCGCAACGTCAAGGCCGAGGTGATAAGCTCAACCTTCGACGAGGCTCCCAAACGGCATGTTCACA
The DNA here is from genome assembly GCA_041750285.1 of Candidatus Fermentibacteraceae bacterium. Classification (GTDB taxonomy): domain Bacteria; phylum Fermentibacterota; class Fermentibacteria; order Fermentibacterales; family JCC-6; genus UBA6080. Next base: position 129,355 of record JBGSZS010000009.1, read on the forward strand.
TTGCCGACCTGGTCCTCGAGAAGGCAAAACGAATGGTGGAGTGCGGCAGGGATGTCGTTATCCTTCTCGACAGCATCACCAGGCTTGCCAGGGCCAACAACCAGGTGGTTCCACACTCGGGCAAGATCCTTTCCGGCGGAGTCGACTCCAACGCCCTTCAGCGCCCGAAGCGCTTCTTCGGTGCCGCCCGCAACATCGTCGAGGGGGGAAGCCTGACAATAGTCGGTACCGCACTGGTGGATACCGGCAGCCGGATGGACGAAGTGATCTTCGAGGAGTTCAAGGGAACCGGCAATTGCGAGATAATCCTCGACAGGCGCCTGGCGGACCGCAGGATCTTCCCGGCCATAGACATAACGCGTTCGGGCACCCGGCGTGAAGACCTTCTCTTCTCAGAAGACACACTCAGCAGGGTCTGGGTAATGCGCAAGATCCTGGTGGAAATGAACCCGGTGGAAGCCATGGAAACGCTAAAGAAGCAGCTTTCCAAACACAATTCCAACAAGCGCTTCCTTGACAACCTGGTAACATCGGAATAGATTTCGGGCGGTTTTTCCATGGAGGATCTCAAGTGAAAAAGGGCATTCATCCCAAGTACAAACCCGCCGTGTTTTCCTGCGCATGCGGCAACACGGTGAGCACACGCTCCACGGTGGGTGACGTGAAGTATGACATCTGCTCGGCCTGCCATCCCTTCTACACGGGCAAGCAGAAGCTTATCGACTCCGCTGGCCGCGTGGACAAGTACCTTCGCAAGTACGGTTTGAACAAGGAAGAGAACACCGGCGGAAACTAGCCCGGCGGGGAAGAGTTGTGGCGGGGGGCGTGCGCGCCCCCCGCTTGTGCTCATGGACGGGAGGGCGATTTGCCTGCTTCGAGTTCCCTTGGCGGCCAGGCACTTGTGGAGGGCGTGTTCATGCGCTCCCCTGCGGGTTCCGCAGCGGCTGTCCGCATGCCTGACGGCAGAATACTGGCAAGACGTTTCAACATGCCCCTTCTCTCGGCCAGTGGAGCCATCTGGAAAAGGCCCGTCTTCCGCGGCGCCGCTTCACTTGTCGATTCCATGCGCCTTGGTTTCACTGCCCTGAACTGGTCCGCCGAGGCCGCCGAAGGCAAAAAAAGCAAGGGCGGAAGCGGATGGCTGACAACCGCTGTTGCGGTTCTCCTGGCTGTGGCCCTGTTCTCGTGGCTGCCCCTCAGGCTCTCACAGTGGGTGTTCCCGGGGGCCGGTTCGGGGGGCCAGTTCGTGGTTCACCTGACGGCGGGGCTGCTGCGTATGGTCTTCTTCGTGCTCTACATAGCGGGCATCTCGTTTATGCCCGACGTCAAGCGGCTTTTCGCCTATCATGGTGCCGAGCACCAGGTTATCCACGCCTGGGAGGACGGCGAGACAGACCTCGCCGCTGCGGGTGGCAACCGGAATCCCGTACATCCCAGGTGCGGAACCAGCTTCCTTCTTTACGCCATGATCATCACCATTCTCTTCTACACCATCGTTGATTCCATGGTCGTTGCCTTTCTTAACGTCTCCCCCGGACCGCTCGTGAGGGTTCTCTACCACCTTCCCCTGGTTCCCCTGGTGATGGGGCTTTCCTACGAGATCCTCAAGCTTGCGGACCGCCACCTCGAAACTTCGGCCGTTGCAAGGCTGTTTTCCGCCCCCGGTCTTCTTCTGCAAAAGCTCACCACCCGCAGGGCGGACCGTTCAATGCTGGAGGTGGCTGCGGTCGCGGCGGGTCTCGCCCTTGGTCGCGACCAGGCGGACAACCCCGGAGTGGAGATGGCAGAGTGCTGAACTCCATGAGGATCGACGGCATCCGCGAGAGGATCGCGCAGATAGATGATTCTCTGTGCAGTTCCGACACACAGCGGAACCCAAGGCTTCTCCGCGAACTGAACACTGAAAGGAACTCGCTTTCCAGGATACTGGACACACTTGTGGCCATATCCGAATCCCGAAGCCTTCTGGAGGAGATGCACGAGGCGCTTTCAGGAGACGACGAGGAACTGCGGGAACTCGCCCGCGAAGAGGTTCCCCGGATAGATGAGCGGCTTCGTGAACTCGAGACCAGGCTGAGGGTTCTTCTCATCCCCCCCGATCCCAACGATTCCCGGAACGTCGTGATGGAGATCCGCGCCGGAACGGGAGGTGAAGAGGCTGCGCTGTTCGCGGGATCGATCTACGGGATGTACACTTCCTACGCCATTTCGAAGGGCTGGCGGATCGAGCCCATCAGCGCACGGGAGAGCGAAAAGGGCGGCTTCAGGGAGATCGTCTACGCCCTCTCGGGCGATTCCGTCTACAGCCGTCTCAAGTACGAGGCCGGGGTCCATCGCGTTCAGAGGGTCCCGGAGACGGAGAGTTCCGGCCGCATCCACACGTCGGCCTGCACCGTTGCGGTGCTTCCCGAAGCCGAGGATGTCGAGGTCGACATCGCGCCCGAAGATCTTCGGATCGATGTGTTCCGTTCTTCGGGGCCGGGCGGTCAGAGCGTGAATACGACCGACAGCGCCGTGCGGATAACCCACATCCCGACCGGAACCGTAGTCAGCTGCCAGGACGAGAAAAGCCAGCACAAGAACCGTGCCCAGGCAATGAAAGTCCTTCGTTCAAGGCTTCTTGCCGTGAAGCAGGAAGAGGAAATGGCCAGGAGGTCGGAAGCCAGGAAGAGCATGGTCGGCTCCGGCGACCGCAGCGCCAAGATCAGAACCTACAACTTCCCCCAGGGCAGGGTGACCGATCACCGGATACACCTCACCCTCCATAACCTTCAGGGCATCCTTCAGGGTGACCTCGACGGTCTCATCGATGCCCTGGTCGCCGCCGACCAGGAGAAAATGCTCTCGGACCGTTCGGTGAAATGAACCTTCACCTGCTAGTGAAGGAACTCACCGCAATCGTTTCCGGCACCGACCAGCCGTACAGGGAAGCCAGGCTTCTGGCTGCCTCCCTTTTCGGGGGAGACATGGCGGCAATGTACCGTAGCTATCGCACCGATGTGTCACCCGAATCCGCCTGCCGCCTCAGACTTGCTGCTGTGCGGAGGGCCAGGGGCGAACCACTTCAACACATCCTGGGCGAAGCGTGGTTCCACGGGCGAAGGTTTGTCTGCGATGGAAGGGCGCTTGTACCAAGACCGGAGACTGAAACCCTGGTTGATGCGGTGCTTGCGGCCGGCCTGCCCCGGAATCCGCGGGTACTGGATGTCGGGACGGGAAGCGGAGTGATAGGAATCACGCTGGCACTGTCCATACCCGGGAGTTCCGTGACCGGAACCGACATAAGTCCGGCGTCAGCAGCGCTGGCAAGGGAAAACGCGCGGCTTCTGGGAGCGGCCGGCTTCACGGTCATCGAGACAGATCTGGCCGCTGGACTCGAAGGCTTGTTTCACGCTGTGGTCTCCAACCCACCATACATCCCGACGGGCGACATCCCGGGTCTGATGCCCGAAGTCCGGTTCGACCCGGTCGAAGCACTTGACGGCGGAGCTTCAGGCCTCGACTGTACGGGCAGACTTGTGTATGAAGCGGGGGGCGTGCTGCTTCCGGGAGGGCTGCTGGCCATCGAGATCGGCTGCGACCAGTCCCGTGCCGTATGCGACATGTTGTTGAACTGGAATGACGTGAGAGTTGTCGATGACCTGTCCGGAAGGCCGAGGGTGGTAACTGCAAGGCGGAAACCCTGACATGGCAAGCAGACTGCAGGTCTGCGCAGGGGGGCTTCTGATCGGGGGCGGAGCTCCGGTATCGGTGCAATCCATGACGACCACCCCCACGAAGGATGCCGCTGCAACGCGTGCCCAGGTCCGCGCCCTGGCATCCGCCGGAGCTGCCCTGGTCAGGGTGTCGGTCCCCGACGAGGAATCCGCCCGTGCGCTCCCCGAGATCCTCGAGAATTCACCGGTGCCCATTGCGGCGGACATCCACTTCCAGACCCGCCTTGCCATGCTGTCCCTCGATGCGGGCATTCACAAGCTCAGGCTGAACCCCGGCAACATCCGTAGGCGGAAGGATGTCTGGCGGATCGCGGAGAAGGCGGCCGAGCTGAATGTGCCGATCAGGATCGGGGTCAACTCGGGAAGCATTCCGGGCGACGTGAGGGAAAAGTACGGATCGGGGGTCGATGGCCTGTGGGCAGCTGCCGAACGCCATCTGGGGCTCCTGGGTGAAACGGGGTTCACCCGGACTGTGGTTTCCATCAAGGCGTCCGACCCCATGCTGACCGTGTCGGCAAACCTCAAGGCAGCATCACTGTGCGACCACCCTCTGCATCTCGGCGTCACCGAGGCAGGCCCCCCGTCGACCGCGGGTGTCCGAAGCGCCGTGGCAATGGCCCTGCTTCTCTCCCGGGGCGTTGGCGACACCATCAGGGTCAGCTCGTCGGGCTCCCCTCTTGTGGAACCCCCCATGGGCCTTGAAATATTATCTTCACTCGGGATGCTGCGCCGTGCAAGGGTCGTCAGCTGCCCGACATGCGCCAGGGCACGGCTGGATGTGGCAGCACTGGCGGAAGAGGTCGGGATTGCCCTGAGATCCTGCGAGGCTCCTATCACCGTGGCGGTGATGGGATGTGAGGTAAACGGTCCCGGGGAAGCCCGGGAAGCTGATATTGCGCTTATTGGAACCCCGACGGGAATCCTTCTCTGGCTGCATGGAAAGGCTGCGGGAGAGGTTGCACCGGAACAGGCACTTCAAACCCTGATGAGGGAGATAGCGCGGTTCTCCGCGCCGGGAGGAAACTGTGAACGAGAACGCAGTTGAGGCCGTAAGAAAAAAACTCGTGGAACGGTGCATCGAAGAGATCGACATCCGTTTCTGCGATCTTCTGGGTTTCTGGAGGCATGTTACGCTGCCCGCGGCGCTGGGCGATTCCGACCTTTTCACAAGGGGGGTGGGGTTCGACGGCTCAACCCTTGAAGGCATGACCTCCACCGAGGCGGGCGACCTGAGCCTGGTCCCGGACCCGAGAAGGATATTCTTCGATCCCTTCATGAAAAAGCCCACTGCGGCCTTCATCGGCGACATCATCCATCCCGATTCGGGACGCCCCTTTTCCCGAGACCCAAGAGGTGTGGCCAGAAAGGCAGCTGAACTGGCCAAGTTCGAGGGTGCCGCCACTGAAACCTTCTGGGCCCCCGAATTCGAGTTCTACCTCTTCGACAAGGCGTCGTTCTGGACAAGGCCCGGCACCGCGGGGTACTCATTCGAGCACATAGAGATGCCCTCTTCTGCCGAGCACCACCAGAACATGGGGCTTGTTCACGGCACCCATTCCGCATACCACATGATGCCCCCGCTTGACAGCATGCATGACCTGCGGGCCGAGATGGCGGCCCACATGACCGCGGCCGGAATACCCGTGAAGTACCACCACCACGAGGTGGGAAGGTTCGGTCAGTGCGAGATCGAGACGCGGTTCATGCCCCTGCTCAACGCGGCTGACACCATCATGATCACGAAGCACATAGTCCGCAACGTGGCCATGAGGGGCAACATGGCCTCGACTTTCATGGCCAAGCCGCTGCCCGCGCAGCCGGGAAGCGGCATGCACTTCCACATCTATTTCGAGAAGAACGGTGAGCGGACCTTCTTCGACCGTGACGGATACTGCTGCCTGAGCGCAATGGCCCGAAGCGCCATCGCCGGCATTCTTCACCACGCCCGGTCGCTCTGCGCTTTTACGAATCCCAGCGTGAACAGCTACCACAGGCTCGTACCCGCCCAGGAGGCCCCCGTCTTCAGGTTCTTCAGCGGCCCGAACCGAAGCAGCGCCATAAGGGTTCCAGCCTACGCCAGAACCCCCCAGAAAATGCGCTTCGAATACCGGGTCCCCGACGGCACGAGCAATCCGTATCTGTGCACCTCGGCCATCCTCATGGCAGCGCTCGACGGGATAAGAAAGCACATGGAACCCGAAGAGATGGGGTTCGGCCCGATAGACGACAACGTGTTCGCCCCCGGCTACGACACATCGGCCCTTGCCAGGCTTCCCGAGAACCTCGGCCAGTCTCTCGACGCGCTGTCGGAGGACAGGGCATACCTCGAAGAGAACGGTGTTTTCGAGCCGGACCTCATCGACAGCCTCATCCAGGTGAAACGTGAAGAACTGCGTAGTTTCAGCGGGAACCCGCATCCACTTGAACACATGCTCTACTTCTCTCTCTGAAGGAAGAAGGATGGTTATGAAGCTTTTACCGGCAAGTGCGCTTTTTCTTGCACTGCTTCTCTCTTCGGCGTGCGGACCTGCGGATCAGCCCGTGCAGGCCGGCGATACCGAAACCGAAACCGGCCCTTCGATGCCCGACGCCGAACTCTGGCTCACCATCTCCGACTCGATAGGAATCGAGATCGGCGACAGCAACCTTGTACTTGGAATGCCGGCGGTGGCGGCCTGGATGCCCGAAAACCGGCTTGCTGTAATGGATATGCAGAAGTACAGGGTATCGGTGTTCACTCCCGGGGGCGATTTCATCACTTCCATCGGGCGCCAGGGCAGCGGTCCGGGCGAGTTCCTCCTCCCGTCGTGGCTTTCGGTCACACCCTCGGGGGGACTTGCAGTATGTGACGCCATGGCCGGCGAACTCGATTTCTTCAGCCCCACTCTCGAGTACACCGGAAGCCTCAGCGGCTTCTTCCCAAGCCCCCCCGTGATCACCGTCTTCCTCCAGGACACCGTTTTCGTCGGCATGAAGCCCGAGTTCGAGCAGAACGACGACGGCATGTTCATGGGCTACGCAGTGGCCCTGTGGAACACCACGTCGCCCGAGCCCGTTGTCACCTACCATCGTGAGCTCGCTCCCTTCGACCCGTCGGACATGTCCGGCATAACAGGCAACATGGTTGTCTTTGCAGCTTCTCCAGAAGGTTTCGTCTACACCTCGATGCTCTCCACCGAGGCATATTCGGTGAACGGCTGGAACCCCGACGGCACACCGCTGTTCACGATCAGCGAGCCTTTCAGCAGGGTTCCCAAGACCCAGGAGGACATCGACACCGAGAGGCAGTTCGTGAGGGACCGGATGCGCCAGGGTGGCGCCCCCGATTTCATGGTGGAGACCTACGAGCCCGAACCTTTCCGTTACGCCATCGGCTCACTGGGGATATCACCCGACGGAAACCTCTGGGTCGGTCTGGGCACCTATAACCACCCGGTTTTCAGGGTGTACGATCCCCGGACGGGCGACTATCTCTTCACGGCGGCACTCGAGGTAACGGGAGAAGAGCGTGAACTCACCGTTCAGATGAACCAGTGGGGATTCACCGCCATCGACCAGATCTCCGCGGACTGGCCTCGGGTATACGTTCTGGAGGAGTTGAACTGATGGTGCTGATCGCGCTGCTGCTTTCCTTCGGGACCGGCTTCCGATGTCCGGAGACCGGAAGCAGCGCGATCACACGCTTCCTTCCCGATTTCCTGACCCAGTCCGTTGAGGCCGTCTGCGAGAAGATGTCCGATGTCATGGCCAGATACGGCACCGTGGAAATAGGAGACACTGGCCTCGAGCTGCGGATAAGCCCCTACGATCCGTTTTCCGGACGCTCGAAGGTCGACCTCAGGATCAGTTTCTGAACAGGAGCGCCCTGACGGGTGAACCGTCGCCCCCGACTATCCGCAGGGGAAGACACACAAGGGTGTAACACCCGTGTTCGACGCCTTCGAGCAGAAGGTTCTCGACAACGGGGATGCCGGCTCCCAGAAGCGCCAGATGGGCATCGTCGCAGTCACCGTGGTCTATGGACATATCTGCCGTGCCCACAAGCACTGCCCCGCGCTCCACAAGCTCCGAGGCCTCGATGCCGGTCACGCTGCGGGTCAGAAGGACCGCAACCCCCATGCAGTGTTCGGGGACCGAGTCGCAAACCAGCGCGGGAAGCACCATCCTGCTGATCGGTATCATGTCTATCGGAGCGCCGCCGGGTATCCTGTGAAGGGGGGCGTCCATGTGGGTGCCCGAATGGGCGCTCATCCTGATGCGGGAAATGGTCCATTCCCCCTGAACCACCTCCGTCCTGCGGAAGGGAGCGTCGCCGGGCCACGGCTCGGTATCGCGGGAAAGGGGTCTTGTGATGTCGATGGCGCTGCTTCCATTCATGGTTTCCATTCGCACTCCCCCTTCAGCGGGCAGACTGTACACCTGGGTCTTGCGGGAAGGCACACGCGCTGGCCGAACCTTACGAACACGTGGTTCAGCCCCGTCCACTCCTCCCTGGGGAAGATCCTCATGAGTTCGGTCTCTGTCTGATCAGGCGTCCGGGTCGCCAGAAGCCCGATCCTGTTCGATACCCTGTGCACGTGAACATCCACGCACACCGCCGGGATGCCGAACGCCACGCCCATGACGAAGGCGGCAGTTTTCCCGCCGACGCCCGGAAGAGACGTCAGTTCATCGCGGCTTTGCGGAACGAAGCCGCCATGGCGCTCGCACAGCAACCTGGCTGTTTCCTTGAGCTGCCGGGCCTTGACCCTGTAAAAACCCGCAGGGCGAAGAAGGTCCTCAAGCTCCACAAGGGGCAGATCGGCCAGTGCGCCGGGCGTTGCGGCCCTCTGCAGAAGCCTTTTCGTGACCTGAAGTGTTACCGCGTCACGGGTTCTGAGGCTTATCACGGTTCCCACGAGGACGTTGAAAGGGTCGTCCCCCCCTGAAAGGGGCGCAGGAACCCCCATGTCCCCAAGATGAACAGCCATCCGGCGAACGGCTTCAGCCGGCGCTATCACCGGATCCGAACCATCCTGATGCCCCGGTTCCTGCTGAGTACAAGCCCAAGCCTGCCGTTGAACAGGTCGACCAGCTCCTCGCCCAGGGCATCCTTCCTCCAGCCGGGGATGCCGGTCATCCCCTGAAGGTCTTCGACTGACTTGGGGGGGTCATCGAGGAGGCGTTCCATGGTGTCTTTCGGAAGAAGCACCGTGGGCGATATCTTCAACTCGGCCGACTTCTTCTTGAGGAAGATCCGCAAAATGTCCTTTCTTGCAGAGCGACCCCAGTCCTGATCAGGGGGATCGATCCTGGGAGTGTCGGCGGGTGGATCGAGGGAACACTCGGTGCTGATCTTCACGATCTCCGCTCCGTACTTCTCCGTGAAACCGCCGGGAAGCCCCCGCAGAAGGGCGAGGTCTTCGGTGGTGGACGGCGCCAGTATGGCGATCCTGCAGAGCAGTGAATCCTGCGCGATGAACTGCCTGGGCCGGTTCAACGAACGGGCAAGCTCCTCCCGCCAGTTCACCAGCATCCAGAGCAGGTGGTGATGCTGTGGCTTGACCTTGTCGGCCGAGCGGGTCCTTCTGAACTGATCTTCAGGCGACGTAAGATAGGAGGCTGAATCGGTCAGATCAGCCGACTCATCGAGAAACCACTGCATCCTGCCCTTGCGTTCAAGCTGGGTGCTCAGTCTTTCGTAGATGTCGGGAAGGTACCTTACATCATCGAGTGCATAAAGCACCTGATCGGGCGAGAGTGGTCTCACGGACCAGTCGCTCATGGAGTACTGCTTGGGTGGTTTGGCCTTGCAGACGGACTTGACGAGGTTTGCCAGGCTCATCTGTTCACCGTAGCCAAGAAACGCGGCGGCGATCTGGGTGTCGAAAACGTTCCTGATGGAGACTCCCGGAATGTGGTGGAGAAGAACTCCTATATCGTTCCTGGCGGAATGGATCACCTTCACGACATCAGGGTCCTCGAGAAGCCGCCCCAGGGCGGAAAGGTCGGGAACGGCCAGCGGGTCGACCGCAACGGGGCTGATGCCAGCGCCCGAGATCTGGACAAGGTAAAGATCGGGCCAGTAGCGCTTTTCACCGTGAAACTCAGTGTCGATCGCAACGGCCTTTTCACGGAGGCACCTCTCCACGAGTTCGGCGAGGCCCTCAGGCGTATCGATAAGGGGCGGCTGGGGCGGCGTCACGGGTTCACCGGTGTCGAGGCGCCGTGGTGGCCGCACACCACGCTGTCACTCCTGAGGAAGTAATAGGAATATCCGTTGTCGGGGCACCTCCAGCCGCCGCGCTGCCCCAGTGCGCCTCCCGACCCGGTGAAGATGCTCTCGAGGTCAGGCGGCATGGCAAAACCCAGGGCAAGGTATTCCCTGACAACACCCGCAACCTCCTCACGCCGGAGCCTGCACTCTTCCGGTGACAACGAAAGGCCGTCGCCCAGGTGCCCGGATGGACAGAACACAACTGCCCCGGCAACTTCGTAGGGCCTGCCGGAGACGGGACAGACCCGAGAGCCGGAAAGGGCTGCCTCACGGCACAGAATGACAGCTCCGCCGAAAAGGCCGTCGAGGGAAGAGTCGCCGCCGATGCGGTACCCGGCACCGCACCTCTTAAGCCATACCACCCTTACGGTCTGTCCCGCAACGGAGGTCCAGCGGATCCCGCGGCTGTCGGTCCCGTCCATGAATACCCTGTCCGGTGCAGGAAGGCCCTCGAGCGAGGAGAGGAATAGGGGGGAGGCCATGAGCCCCAGGCTGTCGGTCAGCATGCGCCAGGCCGCAGAGTCCGGTCCTTCACCTTCCGAAAGGGCTGTAAGGTAATCTTTTACCATGTTGGCCTGAACCACGCCGGGGCTATGGGACCTTGCGGCCAGTGCCGCCAGGAACAGAAGGGGAAGGAGAAGCAGCGGCAGGATCTTTCTCATTCCCTCGATCCCCCGCCTTCAGAGCTTCTGCCGCCCGTGCCGACGCTGAAGACGTCGCCGAGATCGATCCCGATGCCGCTTAGGATGATGCCCCACTCCTTGTCGACGTTTTCACCACCGAGCCTTATGTACACATCGACAGTAAGGTCGAGGTCGGGGTTTGAGAGCATGAATCCGCCCCGAAGGTCGAAGTAGCTTCGGTTGGAGCCCCTGACATTGACCGAACCCCCGGGGGTTTCGTAGCTGGTCTTGCCCCTGGTTGCGAACTCCCCGCCTATTCTCACGGAAAGTTCAGGGTTGACGGGAGCCACCAGGAACCCGCACCCCCTGAGCTCAAGGCCCGGAGAGGTCTCGCTGCTGTCCCGCTGTGTTCCCGGAATCCTGTCCCATGCAGTGAAGTAATGTCTCAGGCCTCCGGTCACATCGAACCTTGAGCCGCCGCGGCCGCCCAGTGGAAGCTCGAAACTGGCAGCGATCTCCGCAGCCATGTGCGGATCGCTCCTTGGGGGGTCGGCGCTTTCGAGGTAGCCCTTGAAGGCGGGTCTGAATGCTCCCCTGATGAGATACTGGGGAGATCTGCTCATCCAGCCGTCGAGGCTGATCCAGGGATCGGTGATGCCAAGGCCGGTTTCCTCCGAACCCGAGAGCTGAAGGTACATGGGAACCACAAGGCTTATGGTGTGGCTTGATGTGAGCCCGTACCGGCCTGTCCATGCAGCCTGCAGAAAGCTCTGGGACTCCCTGTACTCGTAAAGGCTGTCGAAGCCCAGTGTATCGGTCTCCCAGTACGATCCGGCGGAAAAGTAGCCTATTGCGAAGTCGCCGCTGGATTCCGTAGACCCTAGCACCCGGGTCAGCCCGTTGTAGTAAAGGGGGTCCCAGCCATGACACACTCCCAGGAACACTGTCACGGCAAGGGGGAAAATCGCTCTACGACTGCTCATGATTCCTCCCGGACGAAGCTGACTGAAAAAGAACCTGAGTCGTCAACACATGGAACGGTTCGTATTGCCACATCCCGAACAAGAGACCCGGCCGGCCCCGCCGCGAGCGCATCGGTAAACGACTTCACCGACGCTTCACGCCCCTGGGCCAAAATGCCCACGGAACCGTCAGGATTGTTCCAGACGGCACCGGTGACACGCAGTGATTCCGCAAGCCTCTTTGCCCACCATCTGAACCCCACGCCCTGCACGATCCCAGTAACGGTGACATTCACGCGGACGAGGTTTTCACCGGTCATCGCAAGCCCCTTCTATAAAACACCCCCCGAGATGGGGTCAACCTGCCTCATTGACTTGCATCGCACCAACCAAGCATGTTTGGTTGAAAAATAATATTTGTTCCGGTCTGAAAGGAGACCTGATTTGAAAAGGGTTCTAATTGCAGCACTGTTAATCGTTTCCGCGGCCGCCTTCGCGGTACCCGGCACGTGGGGAGTCAGGGGCCTCAACAGGATCAACAGCGCCATGCCCATGGGTTTCAACCAGATATGCTTCAACCTGATGACAAGCTACTGGACCGCCGAGAACACCTACCTCAACTTCCAGTACCGTAACCACAACACCGGACAGGATTACCTGTTCCCCGAGATCAGTGACAACGAACACCTTTTCAGGGGTCTTTTCTCAATCGGCTACGGTGCGTGGGACTACATCGATGTAGGGTTCAGGCTCACCTACTATTCCAACCTTTACCAGCGCGGGCTCTACGAAGAGCGCTCCACAGGCCAGTGGGAGGAATTCAACGCCCTCAGCGACTACGGCGTGATGATCAAGGGCGGGTACAATCCCCTTCCCGATGAGCTGTCAGACGTGCTGTGGGCCGGCGGTGCGGTCTGGACCGAGATGTCCCCCTCCGACAGCAACTTCGTGGAATGCCGCGACGAGCAGGACGGCACATGGTTCACAGGCCAGCCCATGAGCCAGCTCCGCTACCCATACGCTTCGAACGGCGACGCTTTCGGGGTTGACCTCATCGCATCGGGCGATTTCGGGTACTGGGTTCCCATGGTCCCCATAAGGGCGCACCTTAACATGGGTTATGCCAGTTACAGCCAGCAGTTCGACTACTGGGACTTCAGGGTCTCTGAATCCGATACCGGATGGTCGTTCTCAGACTCCACCATGGTGAACCTCAAAGTGAAGGACAACGTCCTCTCGTACGGCTTCGGTCTTGAGGTTCCCACTCCGTCGGTCGACATCCTGTTCGAGTACAAGGGCTACTCGTTCATGGACCGCACCGGCGAGTCCCTTTCCTACCTTTCCCCTGGCATCAGGTTCAAGACCTCTTCCGGCATGTTCCTCGACATCACCTACGACATGATCGGCGGCGACTTCGATCCGCTGTACCACGACCTTGGTCACGAGCTCTACCAGGACAGCTCCGTGGTGGTAACCGAGGCCGACCGGGCAGCCAGGGCGCCCCTTCCCATTCCCGGAGCCTACGACTGGGGCATCAGCCTCAACGTGGGCTTCTCGGGCGACCTGATGCAGGCCGTCGATGAAGGGCCAAGGCTCGGCACCCTTAACGGGACCGTAACCGACTCCCTCACAGGGCTCCCGGTTTTCGCCACCATAACATTCCCGGGCGTTCCCGTGTCGAACGTGACAAGCGATGCCCAGACCGGTTTCTTCGTGGTTCATGTCCCGGCGGGTGAACTCCCCGTGACAGTCGTGGCTCCGGGTTACCGTCATTCCTCGACCGTGCTGTCCATGTCGCGCAACACCACCCAGAGCGTTGACTTCCGCCTTGCCCCCAACCTTGGTGCGGTTTCCGGCGCGGTGCGCGACGGACAGGGAAGAGCAGTTGCCGGCGCCACGGTTACCATCGGGAGCACCAGCCCTGTCACCGTAACGACCAACGCTGCTGGTGTCTATTCCGCCAATGTCGAGGCCGGAACCTGGCCCGTCACCGCCCAGGCCACCGGATATCTCACCGACAACCAGAACGTCACCCTCGCCCCCAACGCCACCACGACCCTCAACTTCACCATGAGGGACGCCCTGCAGGAGGGGCAGGTCATGAGCTTCGACAACATCTACTTCGATTCGGGAAGCGCCAACATCAAGCCCGAGAGCTATCCGGTTCTTGACAGCGTTGCGATCCTCCTCCGCGACAATCCCTCCGCCAGGATCCAGATCGCCGGCCACACCGACAGCGACGGCAGCACCGCCTCCAACCAGAGCCTCAGTGAGCGAAGGGCGCAGTCCGTCCACCAGTACCTGGTCAGCAAGGGAATCGCCGGCAACCGCATGACAAGCATCGGCTACGGCGAGGACCGCCCCGTTGTCGCCAACGACTCCGCCGCCAACAAGGCCCGCAACCGCCGCATCGAGTTCACCGTCCTCAGCATTTAGGGGACGGACTTAGATAACTTAGTTTGCTGCGGTAAATAAAAGAAGAGCCAGCAGTTACGCTGGCTCTTCTTCCATCTGGCACCAATGTGTCAGTTTGCACCAAGGCCTTCGAGCACTTCGAGGAAATCCTCGGGGGAACCTGATATTCCAACCACGCGATCGAGCTCGTTTCCCTGTGCATCAGTGAGTACAAGTGTGGGGATGCTGCTTACCGAGTACCTTTGGGCAAGGTCAGGCTCGTTGTCGACATTTACCTTGAGGGTTACTACGCCCGAAAGGAACTGCCTGTAGTCAGGTCTTGGAAAGTAATCGTTCGCAAGGGTCTGACAGGGTGGGCACCAGTCTGCATAGAAGTCGATGAAGATAAGCTTGCCCTCTTCGACGGCAAGCGCAGAGGCAGCATCGAAATCGTCATGGATCCACTGGATCTCAGGAATCTCGACCTCGGTTCCGATCTCAGTCGAATCACCACCGGACTGGGCAACCGGTTCAGCCTGCTGGCCGCAGGCAACAAAGAAGGCCGTCACGCATAACAGTATTGCCATGTTTTTCATTATGTCTCCTTTCATACGATTTGCGAAATATACCCGTCTTGCGTACACAAGTGCCGGAAGGGAAGCACATGAGGCCAAAGACGCCTGAAGTTACAGTTGATGCCATCATCGAATCCCCGGGGGGAGCCATCGTCCTTGTTGAAAGAAGGTTCCCGCCAATTGGCTGGGCGCTTCCCGGCGGGTTTGTCGACCCGGGAGAGAGCCTTTTTCAGGCCGTGCGCCGGGAGGCACTTGAGGAGACAGGCCTCGAGGTGGAGGTTCTGGCTCTTTTCCATGTCTACTCCCGACCCTGGCGGGATCCCAGGGGCGATACGGTAAGCGCAGTATACCATTGCAGATCCGACGGTACTCCTGTGGGGGGCGACGACGCTGCAAGAGCTTTGTTCTTCATGCCCGACGAACTCCCGATCCACATGGCTTTCGATCACCGTGAAATCATCGCTGACTTCGTCAGGTGGAAGACAGGGGGGGGGAAACCCTCCCTCGAAGCCTGATCATTCAGCGGAGGACGGTGCACTTTCTCTGATCACTGCCTCCCGGAGCTGTGACTGTTTGGAAGTAGACTCCCGCTGGCAGGTCCGATGTGTCCCACGATACGCTGTGCAACCCCGCCGATGCGACTCCCGTGTGAAGAACGGTCACAACCCTTCCAGCAAGGTCGTAGACGACAAGGTCAACCGGTCCGGGGGCGGAAATGCTGAACCCGACGTTCACCACTCCCGAAACGGGGTTGGAAAGGTCGTTCAGAAAGGCCGGTACGCCTTGAACACCCCGGCCTTCAATGCCGGTCGTCGTCCATGAAATCTGTGTCTCAGCGGTCGGTGAGAACCCGAACTCGGTGCTGACCGCCTCAAGCAGGATCGTCGTTGTTTCCTCACCCTCGGATCTGGTCACCGCCGGAACGAAGCAGGCGTTGTTCGGGGTTGCCCAAAGGAAGGTTCTGCTCTCGTCCGGGTTCAACCTGTATACGTTGTAGGTGTATATCGGACCCGGGCTGTGGTTCCATCTCAGCCTGATGGTGCCGTTGTTGTCATCGATCTGGTTGAACTGCTCGACCATCAGACCGCCGGGAGCGGCAGGTTCATACTGCTCCCCCCTGATTATCCCAAGCCTTCCTATGCGGATCTGGTAGTCATCGATCACCGTAGTGCTCTGAAAGCGAAGGGCGATGACGGACAACGTATCTCCCGAGAGGCTTGAAAGGGGGATCTCCCACGTGTTCCAGCCCTGCTCCGGCCCATCGGGCACGGAAAAGTAGGTGAAAGACATTGGATCAGTGGAGGTGGACAACGCCACTTCCATCTCCGAAGGCAGGCCTGCACCGCCCCTGTTCCACGTGACGACAAAGCTGTCATCCCCCTGCAGCAGGGCATCGGTCTTGTAAAGGTACAGCATGGTAGTGTTCGACGGAGAAAGCTCTCCGGAAACCTTCAGACTGCTTCCGCCGTAGTAGGGGACTTCCCAGTCGAGTTCGGGATAAAGGGCGGTACCGCTGCTCCTGGCCATATACCTCCACGTTGGAAGCACATCCATCTGGCTGCGGTTGTGCCAGGGGCTTTCAGAAAGAACGGTCCCATCGATTGCTGTGCGGTATCCCTGCCCCGTATTGAAGTTGGTAACGAACGGCAGGACCGTAACGGGTGTCATGGCTGGAACGTAGTGCGCCATCCCCTTCCAGGGATGGGTTGTCTGGGTATTGCCGGGGTCCCGGTTGGCTCCGACCCAGAACCGGTTTTCTCTTGTATAGAAGGAAGCGTGACCGGAGGCATTCGTGTATGTCCAGTTCGGGCAGTAGAACCCCAGACTGACTGTATGGTCTTCTCCCTCGGGGAACACCCATGCCCAGTTCACGCCGGTATTGTAACCCCCGGACTGAACATCGACTCCTGCGTACAGGTCGTATGGGCTCCTTCCCAGAGATATCGCGTGATCGGCGGAGTTCTGGAGCCCTGCCTGGGTCCACCAGAAATTGAGGAACATCTCGTCGCTCACTGTCTGGCCCTCATACTGGAAAAACCAGTCGTTACTGCTGTTCAGAGCGTTCTGCCATGAGATGCTGCCCGATTCAGTCATTGCATCGTACCACTGTATCCTGATGTTGGAGCTCTCCTGGATGTAGAGCAGCATGTCCCTCATATCCTGGGCGAGTTGGGCGTTCCCCCCCGCGGTTTCCTGGTTGATGAACCAACCGTCGAAGCCGTAGTACTCTGCCACCTCGATGAGCTTGTCGGCGACAGGAAATGTCTCGCCTTCCTTCTGGACGAAGTCCCAAACCCATTGGATCTGGCCTCCGTACTGTGTCGGAGGAAAGAACACCGTTCCGTAGACCGGCACTCCATTCCTGTGGGCTGCATCTATGACACCGGGATTCGGTGCCAGGATCAGCCCCTCTCCCGCGCTCCCGCCCCAGAAGGTGAGCTGCTGGATGTACTGCCAGTAGCCGAATGCGTAGGTGTCGATCCCCGGTCCGCCCTGGGAAGGGTTGAAGCTTGTTGAAGGGTACATGATGCTTATTGAAGTGATTCCGGCCTGGCCGGGGATAGCGTGAGCGTTGCACTGCGTGTCTCCCAGGCTTCTTGTCGCCAGTGGAATGGCACTTCTGTTGTAGGGCGCGTCAGGATCCGAGAAGGGGCTCCAGGCAAGTAGGTCGGCGGGGTGCCAGTACGACGCATACGGTTGACCGGGAAGCGTCTGAGCGAACAGAACCGCAGCAAGCAAGAGCATGTCAACTCCTCTCCACCGTCAGCGGTGGTTCCTGAAGAACTCTTTCAGAAGCCTTGATGATTCTTCCGCCAGCACTCCCCCAAGAACCCTCGGGTAATGGTTGAGATGCGGCATCGCTTCCAGGTCGGCCACCGAGCCGAAAGCGCCGAACCTCTTGTCCCAGGCTCCATACACGACCAGTGAAATCCGTGTCAGCAGAACCAGTCCCGCACACATCACACAGGGTTCAAGGGTCGTGAACAGAGAAGCACCGGAAAGCCTCCAGTCACCCAAAGCATTGCATGCCTGATCAATGACCAGGTGCTCGGCATGTGCCCAGGGTTTTCCCATCTCCCTGGTCCGGTTGGAATCGCAGAACACTGCACCATCGGCGGTCACGAGAACGGCGCCGACAGGGACCTCGCCTCGACTGAAAGCGCTCTGAGCCTCGTTCAAGGCGATCCTCATGTAATCGAGACGCGCGGATTCAGTCACTTGCGCATCAGGGCTTCGATCTCGTCAGGAGTTCTCGGAAACCCTTCAGAGAGAACTGTATTGCCGGTTTCCCCAACCAGCACGTCATCCTCGATGCGAATTCCTATTCCCTCCTCTGCGGAGTAAAAACCGGGTTCCACGGTGAAAACCATCCCGGCTGCAATTGGAAGCTGTGGAACCTGTTCATCGTGGGTATCCAACCCGATGTGATGCCCGATGCCGTGATAGAAGTATTTCTCGAAGTCTTCGGGGCGATCGATGACACCCCTCGAAAGCATCAGCTCACGATAGAACGTGTTGACCTCTTCCCCCCACTGGCGGTGAAGAATTCCGGGGCGAAGGAGCTGGATCGCCTTGTTCTGCACTTCGAGAACGAGGTCCATGAGTTCCCTCTGCCTGGGGCTGTACTTCCCGTTAACGGGGACGGTTCTTGTGATATCGGCGCAGTAAAGGTCTTTCATGGCTCCGTGGTCGACAAGGAGCAGCTCGCCTTCGGACAGCACCGCCCTGTTCTCACCGTAGTGCAGGCATGTGGCCCGGGGACCGCCGGCACAAATGGTGGGGAAAGCAGGAGTCTTCTCCCCTTCATAAGCCCACCTGTACAACAGCTCGGCCTCGAACTCGTACTCGCGCATCCCCGGCCTCAAACTGGCCACGGCCTGCTCGAAACCCCTTCTCGTGAGCTCTGTCGCTTCGCGGATGCACTGTACTTCCTTCTCATCCTTGATCATTCGAAGACGGAAGATGCCCTCTCCGGCATTGTGAATGGCCACGTCCGGAAAAGCGTCCCTGAATCTCCTCACGAGCGACAGGCCCCTGCCTGAAAACTCGCCAAGGCCTGTTCTGTGCCAGTCGAAGTAGAAGTTCCTCAGACCCTCCTTGCAAACGAGTTTTTCGAGGAGCTTCTCCTGGCCGCCGGAGAACCGGACCTCGGAGATACCGCTGATATCGGTGGCCTGCTCTCTCGTGAGAACCGTGCCGTACCACTTCGCGTACTCTTCATCGTATGGGGAAATGAAAAGGCACTCCTTGACCTCTGGTCTTCCCGCAAGGCGCCACATGACAAGCCAGGTACCCTCCTGAACGATCCCGGTGAGGTAGTAGAGGTTTCTGGAAGGGATGAGACCGTAGACCGCGTCGGCACTGGATGGAATGGATGCAGCGGCAGGTACAACGACGCAGAACTCATGAGGCATCGACTCGACGAGCCTGGCCCGTCTTTCGCTGAAAGAAGCCGAACTGAACACTATATCTCCTTAATGATGAGCTCCGAAAAGGGCTTTTTCGGCACATGGTGCCTGCCGGCGGAGTCGCGGTAGTACTTGACCGACCCTGAAAACTTTTCAAGAACGACTTTCTCACCCGGAACACCAACGGCGATTACGAGTTCGGGACGAACATCATTGGTGCACGCAATCGCTGCCACGCTTTCACGGGGAAACGAGAGGAGGATGCAACACCCATATCCCTTGTCCCGTGCGGCGAGGGCGATGTACGCCGCTGCAATGCCCGTGTCGATTCCGGTGAAAGACCGTTCTTCGCCGGCCGGAGAGGAAATCACGATGTATGCGCTGGGGCGTTCACCCTCGGCGGGACCCTGCCAGTCCTCAAGGTATCCTGCCCACCCAAGCCCCCGGAAAAGCTGATTCCTGGCCCGCTCGCCGGTAACGATGGAGTACCTAAGCCTTTGGAGATTCGATGCGCATGGAGCAAGGGATGCGGTCTCCACGATTTCCCGAAGGTCTTCCAGCGCTGCAGGCTTCGATTCAATGAACCGCCTGACAGATCTGGTAGCAGATGCGAGCTGCCTGAAAAACATGTCTCTTCCCCTTTCACAAGAGCAAGTATAACATCAGCAAGGGGGCGCGGCCTTGACCGCGCCCCCCCGGGTCTTTCAGGCGATGTGCCTCAGCCCTTGATGGTGATCTTCCTGTGGAGGGCTTTCTCCTCCTTGGGAATGGTAATGGTGAGCACACCGTCTGCGAAGTCTGCCTCGGCCTTGTCGTGTTTCACGTCGGGCGGAAGGCTGAAGCTGCGGGTGAAAGATCCATAGCGCATTTCCCTGCGGTGCCAGGTGTCGCCGGATTTCTCCTCCTCGATCTTCTTCTCGCCCCGGATCGTGAGAACACCGTTGGCAACCTCGATCTCGATGGCATCCTTAGGGATTCCAGGAAGCTCTGCCTTGATCTTTATGGAATCGCCCTTTTCGCAGATGTCAACAGCGGGTGCCCACTGGTATTCCTGAGTTCCGTCGATCTCGGGCCAGAGGCCTTCGAATACACGGTTCATGTTTCTCACCATGTCGTAGGGGGTGAGGCCCGTTTCGCGGTTCTGCCTGATGAGTCTCATGATCTTTCTCCTTTCTGCATTCATCCCTTTTCAGGGTTGTTCCGCACTGGATTCAAATGCAAAACCTTTGCCAATTCATGCAGAAAGAACCGTATATGCATGCTGAACAGAGACATACACTTCATTCGATCGGGCATCCGAACGCATGAAGAAAGCCCGGTGCGTCGTATTGGCGCACCGGGCCGACTTCCTATTTCCCGGAGATGCTGACGCTCTCCAGAAGCACTGCTGGATCAAGCCGTGTGGACAGGGGGTTGTACGGTCTGTCCTGAACCGCCTGAACCCGGTTGAGCACATCGTAGACATTGCCGGCCATCATGCCGTCCTTTACCCTGCCCACGATCCTGCCTTTCTCCACCAGTATCCCCGGATTGAATCCCACTGAAAAATCCCCGTTGATGATGTTGCCCGAGTGTGCACCCAGGAGCCCGAACGCCAGTATGCCCCTGTCAATCATCGACAGCATTTCGTCGAAGCTCGTATCTCCCGTCATGAACGTTCCGTTGCGGAAACTCGGTTCAGGGGAAAGAGCAACAGGATCTCCTCCCCACATGCTCGAGCGGAAACCGCTTCCCGTAGGCTTCACCCCGATTTTTCCAGCATAGAACAGATTGGTGTAGGGACCCTTGAAAACGCCATTCTCAAAAAGGGCGACCCGCCCGGTTGCAACCCCTTCGTCATCAAAGGCGCGGCGTGCCACTGCGGGATCCCTCTCGGGATCGGCAACCAGGGTGAGCTTTTCCGAAAGCACCTCTTCTCCCACCCTGCCCTTCAGCGGGGTCGCTCCGGAATGGAACGACCTGGCACTCGATGCCGCGGTCAGTCTCCAGAGAACTCCGTACAGGCTTCCGGGAAGAAGCATGACCTGCATTTTTCCGTCACCCGCCCCGACCTCGGGAAGAGACTCTTCATAAATTCGGCATTTGTTAGCGACCGACTCACTGTCGACCGGGGCGTCCGAAACACCTGCAAACATCGTGTGAAGGCTTGTTTCGGTTCCCGGATACCTTGCTGAAATGCTTCCGAAAACGCCGGAGCTTCTGTGAAGCAGATCGGTGCCGGATGTATTGATAAGCCTGACAGTTTCCACGGCACTCCCGGCACTGGTGTCGATGCAGCTCCGGGAAAGTGACCCCGCCATCTCCTCCATCTTCTCGCAGATCGAAAGGGCCTCCGGGAAACCGGACCCCTCCACTTTCTCATCGAAACCGCCGATATCTGGCTTCATGGAGGTATGGGGGAACTGGAAATCCACCTCCGGGCCGTGCTCGAGTGAAAGAAGAGCGCAATCCAGCAGGGCCTGCCTGTCCAGAAGGTTCTTCGTGTAGGCTGTACCCATTCTGCCGTTCCTGATAAGACGAATGGCGCAGCCCGACTGAATGGTGGCTGTCGTATCCACGACATGGCCTTCCCTGCGGGACATCTCCACGCTGCGGGTTCTCTGATGATAGACCTCGGCGCTGCAGCCGGCCTTCAATGCCAGTTCGAGAAGCTTCTCCATCACACACCCCCTACAACCATGCCGCGAACAAGAATGGAGGGTCCGCCGTGGCCGCTCTTTATGTTGACCTGACCTTTCCCGCAACCACCTCTTTCTCCGAGATGGAAGTCGTTTGCCGCTGCCTCAATGCTTTTCAGCGTGGAGAACAGGTTCCCCATTATGTTGATGTCCCTGATCATGGGTCCCGCTTCGCCGTTGCGGACCAGGTACCCGTATTGAGCCCCGAAGGTGAAGTTCTCTCCGGCGGTCTGGCCTCCCTTGGCGTCACAGAGGTAAAGGCCGTTTCCCAGTTGTGCGAGGAGTTCCCTGAACCCCAGTTCTCCCGGTTCGAAAAAAATGGTTCCCATCCTGACTATCGGTTCATACCTGTAGTCTTCCGCAACCGCATGACCGGTAACCGGTTCCCCAAAGGCGCCGGCAGTCCTGAGGGAGTGAAGCCTTCCCGTCAGAACTCCCCTGGTCATTAGCTGCACCTTCCGCACCGGAACGCCTTCATCGTCGTACCGGTAGTAACCGACCTGCCCCGGCATTGTGGAATCCGCGGTTATGTTCACCGCATCACTTCCCAGGCGGGCTCCCAGGGCCATTTTCTCCCTCATCGAAGTATTGTCTTCGATGATGTCGGCCTCGCTGAAGTGCCCGAAGGCCTCGTGGGCAAACACCCCTGTCATCGAGGAGTTCAGAACGACATCGTATGTCCCGGCCTTGAGTGGTTCTGCATCGAGGAGTTCCGCCGCCAGTCCACCCCTCTTCACGAATTCGTCTTCCCTGTCCAGCAGATTGTGAAAACCATCAGCGCCTCCAACGGCGACCCTGATGTTCTGAAGAAGACCGTTTCTCTCTGCAACCGCCTCGCCTCCAATTGCCACGGTTACGATACGCTCACGTACCGCCGAGCCACGGGTGCTGACGAAAAACTTCTCACGATCGACCTCGGAATAGCTCACATTGGTGGTTGCTATCTCAGGCATTCCCAGCATCAGACGGCTGTACTTAGCCGCCAATGCCAGCTTGTCCTGCAGAGGTATGTCGGCGGGGTCTCCGTTCAGAGAAGGTTCGACATGGTCTATCGTTGCAGGAACGTCGGCAAGGAGCACCCGCTTTCCGCTCTTTCCCATGACTGACGCCCCCTCGGCAGCCAGTCGGAGCGCCTCCGGAACGTCCTGTTCCCTGGTGACGGTTGCAGACGCAAAACCGTGTTCCTTGTGAACCCGTACGACAAAGCCATCCGTGGAAACCGAATCAACGCCTTTCAGCTGGTCCTTGATGAACTCAGCGCTGGATGTCCGCATTCTTTCATAGCGGATGTCTGCGTAATCGGCCTCCACCTTGGAAAGAGTCTTCTTCAACAGATCAAGCATGGTAACCTCCCGTTTTGGGCGACTGGCTTCAGAAAGGTAACATGGCGAATTTTTGAAAATAATGCTAAAAGTACCAGATGCGTTCGAGGCAGAGCAGCGAGGAAAGTACAGTATACTGCTGCACAACTGGTTACTTCAATAAACTAAGTTATCTAAGTCCGTCCCCTAAAGAAGAAGCGGGCGCCGGAAAGGGGGGGGAACCAGCGCCCGCCGGGGTGGGGGGGGGAAGAGGAGGAGGTCGGTCTCAGAGGCGCATGACGGTGAAGAAAGTGCTGCCGTCGCGCCAGATGAGAAGCAGAACGTCGTCGGTGGAGTTGCGGATGATGTCTTCTACTTCTCCGGGTGTCCCGACCCTGGTCCGGTTGACCTCGAGGATCACATCGCCTCCGCGAAGTCCCGCGCTTTCTGCGCTGCCGTTCCGGGTCACCTCGGCTATGAGCACACCCTCTGATCCTGGTACTCCCAGTTGCTCGGCCCGGTTCCATTCAAGTTCTCGAAGAACCCAGCCCGCCTCTTCCGAGAAGGAGCGTGCGACTTCGGGCACCATGGAGGCGCCGGGCTGCGAGCCAAGGGTGACACGGACAATACGCTCCCTGCCATCACGGATCAGGGTGAAGGCGACCCGGGTCTCGGGAAGGGTGGCGGCGATCCGGTTTCGGAGGGATGCCACTGTCTGAACCGGCTCGCCGTCCATGGCTGTTATCACGTCACCCCTCAGGATGTCCGCACCAGAGGCGGGTGTCCCCGTGAGGACGTCCGACACCACAACACCGGCAACATCCTCATCCAGGCCGAATTGAAGCCGCAACTCGTCCGACAACTCCTGAAGGGTCACGCCAAGCCACCCGCGCCGAACCTCTCCGAAGCTTATCAGGTCACTCATGACGCTCCGGACCATTTCAACGGGGATGGCGAATCCGACACCCTGGTTTCCACCGGTGCGGCTCGCAATGGCGGTGTTGATCCCTATCAGCTCGCCCCTCATGTTCACCAGCGCGCCTCCGCTGTTTCCTGGGTTGATGGCGGCATCGGTCTGGATGTACGACTCGTAGTCGGCGAGCCCAACCCCCTCCCTGCCGAGAAAACTGATGATGCCCTGAGTGACGGTCTGGCTCAGGGCGAAGGGGGAGCCAATGGCAAGGACCCACTCACCTACCCTTGCAGTGCCGGTCTGTCCCATCTCTATCACGGGAAGACCTGTGGCTTCTATGCGGATGACGGCAAGATCCGTTCTGCTGTCTGACGCGATCAGTTTCGCCGGGAAGGTCTCTCCGGTGGAGAGCACCACCTCGAGCTCATCCGCCTCGCCCACAACATGGTGGTTTGTTACTATGTAGCCGTCATCGGTCACTATCACGCCGCTTCCGAGCCCCCGCTGCGTGTATTCCCTCTGCTGGGGAGGCCCAAAACCGTAGAATCCCCAAGGGGTCATGCCGAAACCTGGAACAGTTGCCGTAACGGTTGTCCGGGAGTTGATGGTCACCACACTTGGGCCCACGGCTTCCGCTATGTCCGCAAAATGATCGCTGATGGCAACAGGGTCAGCCATGACCACGGTCACAGTGTCCGGGTTCGCCGTGACGCCTGTTTCCTGAAGCCCGGGGGATGGAAGCAAAACCTGCGTCAAGGCGGCAAGGCATGCAAGAACCGTACCCAATTCTCCTCCTTTCCTGTCTACTACCGTGCGGGTGATTTTACCCCCGTGAAAAAGACAGGTTCCATAAGATCGGGCTGTTGACGAGCGGTCTGTCCTGGAGTATCTGAAACGGGCAAACGAAAGGCCGGGTTTACTATGCTGATGCTCATCCTCACGCTGGCGGGCATGTTCACCATTCCTTCAGCCATCGTTCTGCCCTCCCCCGAAACCGAAGGCGGCATGAGCCTTTACGCAGCACTCTCCGTGCGACGATCGGTGAGAAGCTATTCCGGAACAGACAGCCTGACATTGGGGCAGCTCTCACAGCTCGTGTGGGCAGCCCAGGGGAAAACCGGCACCCGGGGAAGGCGTACCGCACCCTCCGCGGGCGCGACATACCCTCTGGAAGTGCTTTGCCTGATCGAAAGGGTATCGGGGGCGGAACCGGGCCTGTACCGTTACGACCCGGTCGACCACATTCTTGCTCCCACTGCGATCGCAGCGGCCGGGGCAACCGTCCCCAGGGTGGCCGAGGCCTGTTACGGGCAATCCTGGATCGGCAACGCCGCGGCGATTCTAGTAATAGTCGCCGACTACCCGCGCACGACCGATCACTACGGTGAAAGGGGCGTCCGCTACGTTGACATGGAGGCCGGACACACCGGCCAGAATGTTTATCTGATGGCCGCGGCGCTGGATCTAGCCACCTGCGCGGTGGGCGCCTTCGATGAGGATGCCATGACAGACCTTCTGGGGCTGCGCGGCCAGAAGCCGGTCTACATCTTTCCGGTTGGAGTCCCGGAATAGACTAGAACCTGTACTCCACCCCCAGCACGGCGTAGTGAAGCCACGCAAAGGTGTAGACCGCATCGACGTCGGCGCCGCCCTCAATGGTCCTGTAGCCGGCGTTGAGGCTGAGCATGTCACTCAGGTCGCGCGAAAGCTTCAGGGATACGTCGAATGCCCGGCCGGGACCTCCCGCCAACCCGTTGAAATCAAGGGAAAGCCTGGTTCCCGGGCAGAACGTGTAATCCCCCCTGAGGTAGAGCAGGGGCACGAAGCCCAGATCGGTCTTCTCGGCGTGAAGGTCTTCCTGCGAAAGGCTTATCAGGGCGTCGCGGATCTTGGCGGTGAAACCCACCCTCCACTGCCAGCTCCCGCCCTCGTGAAAAAGGTAGCTGTAGCCAACCCGCCACGAGTTGAAGCGGAATACGGCGTCTGTGGTGCCCGCCGGGAAGGTCACGCCCTGAAAAACGGCAGCTTCTTCAAGCTCCACCGTCTCGCTTATCTCCAGTGGGGCAAGGGTGAGCTGCAGCCGGTGCCTCGGGTTCATGTCCCAGTTAACGTACATCCGTCCCGCGGCAAGGGGGCCGGACCCTGCCAGGTCAACAAGATCGATCTCGGTGGACTCGGTGTCGTTTGGAATACGGAAGTCGTTCCTTGACTGCCAGACCAGGCCACCCTCGAGTTCGACGGAGAAGTTCCCCGCACAGAGCACTGCGACCACGACAGGCACAACAGCTGAAAAAAGTCTCATCCCAAGGCCCCCTTTCCGACCCGTTCATCCGGGCGTTCAAAACCGTTCCCGCGTGTTGAATATAGGCCTTCGGGTCTGAAGACGGGTCGTTTTTCTTATATTCAGTTCCGACAACGAATGGGGGGCAGAAATGAAGACATTGCGCATTCTCGCGCCGCTCGCGGTCCTGGCTTTCGGCTGCGGACGGCAGCAGTTGCCAGCGGAGGCGGAAATCCCGCTCTGCAACCTTTCCATTCTTGACTCGGTGGGAGTGGAACTGGGTGATTCGGCCTACATCTTCGGCGGGATCATGGGCATCGAGTTCATGCCGGATGGGGGGTTTGCCGTTCTGGACAGGGCCACATGCAACATCAGGCTGTTCACGAACACGGGGGAACACACCGCAACCATAGGCAGAAGGGGCACCGGTCCCGGCGAGATAGTCCAGCCCTATGGCCTGCTGCTCTGGTCGAACGGCGACCTCGGTGTGATCGATCCGTTCCAGGGCGGTCTTCTGAGGTTCAGCCCCGAGGGCGAGTATATGGGAATCGTGTTCGAGGCAACCCACAACATCCCCTTCGATCCAAGAATGGTTGGCGACACCGCGTATATCGCACAGAGAACGGCCATCGAAACCGAGGGCGACCAGGTCTTCATGGAGACCTATCTGGGATTCTTCCCAATGACCCATGAGCCGTCACGCAAGTACATCTCGGACAGGGTTCCCCTGGACCCGGCCAACATGGCCGATTACATCCTGCACAGCTTCTTCTACAGCTCGTGGGCGGTCGACCCCGCAAGCGGAACGCTTTACGCTTCACCCTTTCACGAAGGTGAATACAGGATACTGGCGTTCCCCTTCGACGGAGGCGATCCACGGGTGATATCCATGGAGGTCGAGCCGGTCGCCAAGACACCCGAGGAGATCCAGCTCGAGAAGGCCTTCGTGGCATCATACCTTACCGCCGCCGAGGGCGGCAATCCGATGTACGACGTCAACTGCGAGCCATGGCCCTTCAAGCTTCCGGTCGAGGGCATGTACGTTGATGACTCGGGGAACCTGTGGGTTCTCAGGGGGGATACCGGGGATGTGCTGTTCAACGTATGGAACGGCTCCGGCGAACGGATCTTCGATGTGGCGCTTCCCGGATTCCCGGCGGGCGACCACAGTTTCAGGATCAGGGGTGACCGCATGCTGCTCTGGCGGGAGAACCCCACCGACTACCAGAAGGTTTATATAATCGCAATCCCATGGTAGGGAACGCATACCCGGAGGGAAAACATGAGACCTTTGCTTTTCGCCCTGTTCGTTATGGCCGCTGCCGTTCACGCCGCCACGGCAACCTGTGAATGGGAGGGGACCGAAACCGTTCTCGGGCTTTACGGGACCGGCACACCCCCCATCATAGTCTCCCTGGTCTCCGACCCCGTTCACGGAGGATCCCAGGCCCTGAGCCTCGAGGACAACTCCCCTTCAGGTACCCCACAGGCCTACGTCGCCTGGATCGTGGGGCTTTCCGACGGCGACGAGGTAACGGCCAGCTTCTGGCGCTACGACATCACGCCGGGCAGCACACCGCCCTCGTGCAGGATCTGGGGCCACTGGAACGATGATCCTGAAGACCTTTACGGCTACACCGGCAGCGCCGGGGGCAACAACGACTACGGCCCCGGTACGGGCTGGGACATGGTCGAGTACTCCTGGACCGTTGCTGAAGGCCACACGGGGCTCGTAGTCGAGATCAGGACCTATTCGGAACCGGGTGACACGGTGTTCATCGATGACCTCACCGTCACAGCTCCCGATGGCGCCACGATCTGGACTCCCGAGAACTACCTCTCGCTTCAGGGAACCACCTGGGCGGGCATCAAGAGCCTTTCCTGGTAGAAGCAAGGGTCAGAACTCGTACTCAAGCCCGACAACGGGCATGATCCCCCACTGGAGTATCGTGTCCGCGCTTCTGGTGACGCCGTTCCAGTAGACGGCGGCGATGTTCCTGCGGTCGTATACGTTCCATACCGACGCGTAGGTCACCAGGGCCGTTCCCCGGAAGTTGAAGCGCCTGTCCACCCTCAGGTTCAGGGCATGGTAAGCGGGAAGGCGTTCAGCATTGATGCGTGAATCGTCCAGAATGGTCCGGTTGTACAGGGCGCTGGCTTCAAGGTCCAGGGGGGTGTACGGTCTTCCCCCGGCGTAGTCCCATCTGACCGATGCCTCCCAGCGTTCGTCGAACTTGTAGCCCCCCTCGATGCCCACCATCAGCCTGTTGTCGTATATCCTGCTTCTCCACTGCGCTCCCGGGCTCCGGTACGATGAAGACGACCATGAGCCCGATACGATCCCGTACAGACCCATCGCCAGACGTTTGTGAAGGGTGATCTCGAGCCCCCGGGAACGAGCACGGGCACCGGACTCAAGTGTGCTGAAGGTGTAGAGGTCCTGCTCGCTCCCCAGCCCGTCCAGAATGAAGTAACCGGGCTGCCCCGGATCATAGGGGAAGTCCGAATACTCTTTCGAATAGGCCTCAACGACAAGACGGGTGTCCTCACCAAGGAGCTTACGCCATCCAACGACGGCATGCACCGCCGACGGCTCGGCGAGCTCTTCGAATGCGGGATCTCTGGCAATGAGCTCATCCGGCAGGGCCTGCCTGT
This sequence comes from Candidatus Fermentibacteraceae bacterium, assembly GCA_041750285.1. GTDB lineage: Bacteria > Fermentibacterota > Fermentibacteria > Fermentibacterales > JCC-6 > UBA6080. The sequence continues at coordinate 158,118 of JBGSZS010000009.1, forward strand.
AAACCCCTGCGGAGGCGGTTATCGTGCTGCCCTCACCCACCGGCATGCTGACCGACCCGCGGGGCGAAAAGGATGCCTCATCGCTCGCGCCGTTGAAATCACCCCGGACTCCCACGGTGGCCGTGAGCACAGGGGAGACGGCAAGTGAAGCCTCGGCAAAGACACCTGCCCTGCCGTACTCCACGCTCTTCCGAACCGAGAGGGGGGGGAGGGGCTCTCCGCTCCAGGTTGTGTCGGCCCCGTAAAAGTTGTCGAAGTCATCGAACCGGTATGCCGCATCGGTTCCAAAGCTCAATTCAAGCGTTCGGGACGCCTGCCATGTGTTCGCGTTCCTGAGCCGAAGCGCCCTCTCCCTTGAATCCTGCACGGCCTCCAGCTCACGGTTCGCCGTCTTGCTGTAATCCCCGCCGTAGGTCAGGGTGGAGAATGAAAGGGATGTCTCGCTGAAGCCATTCCCTTCCCAGAGCCACCGCCAGTTCAGCCCGGAAAGGATGTTGTTGCCCCTCGTTATGCCGTAGTTGGGGTTGCCGTCTTCCCACGCCTGCTCCCAGGTGTAGTCGACGTAGTCAACCGCTCCAATCCCCAGGAACGTCAGCCTGTGGTCGGGGGACAGGTCGTGATCGGTCTTCACCATGAAGTCGGAGTAGACCGGCACCGCGTCGATCTCGGCTATGTCGGCAAGAAGGCTGATCCAGGAGTGTCTCGCTGTGACCAGCCATGATCCGGCATCGCCGGGAAGCGGTCCCTCGAGCACGGTCCCGGCGCCGGCCATTCCGAAGTCCAGCTGCCCGTCGAACTCCTGCCTGTTGCCGGACCTCATGTCAAGCTCCATCACCGAGGACAGCCTGTCACCGAAGGATGTCCCGAAGCCGCCTGCGGAGAAGCGGACGTCGGAAAGGACATCCACGTTCACCATGGAAAGTCCGCCGCCCGATGTTCCCTGTCTGGGAAAATGGTTGATGTTCCCCATCTCCATGTTCTCTATGTAGATGCCGTTCTCGAAGGGATTGCCCCCACGGACCGCCAGGCCGTTGTACTGGTTGTCGACCTTCGACACGGATGGAAGCCCGGCGATTATCCTCACGACATCACCGGCGGACCCCGGCGCCCGTCGCACCTCCTCGCCCGAGAAGCCCTGGGAGCTTCCCGCGCGGTCATCTTCCCCCGAGAAGTACGAAGGCCTGACGGTGATCGTGCCACCCGCCACGGGTGCCCTTTCCAGAACAACATCAACGGATGTCAACCGCCCCGACCTCACTATGACGTCGGCCTTCAGCCCGGGGTGATGCCCCACCGAGGAAACCCTCAGACCGTAGCTTCCCACAGGCACAGAAGTTATTGAGTATTCACCGCCTGCATCAGTGATGGCCCCCAGTTCGGTTCCGTCGAGGATCACAAAAGCCCCGGCAACGGGTTCCATCGTTCCGGCGGTAACAACCGACCCGGCAACCCTGCCGCTCGGTTCGGTCCCGAACACGACTCCTGCAAAGAGAGCTATCGTGAGTGCTTTCATCAAGGGTTCCTTTCATCCACTGGTTAAACGATTGTTTCAAACATATGTTTGAAACACAGCGGGTGCAACCCCCGGAAAAAGACTTGCGGACAGGGCCGGGAATTCGTACGCTACAGGGATGGCCGGGAGGCAGCTTGAGCGATCAAACAACAAAGGAACGCATTCTCATCGCGGCGATATCAATCGTGGAAAAGGAGGGCATCAGCGCGATCACCATGCGCCGGATAGCCCGTGACGCCGGCGTGAACACCGCCGCCGTGAACTACCATTTCGGCTCGAGGGCAAACCTCGTGAGAGCAGTGCTTGACGCGTCGATGGGGCACGCGGTCGATGACTGGGCAATGGTGATCGGCACTGATGGGCTCGGACCCGCCGCCAGGCTTCACTGCCTTCTCCACCTTCTCATGGAGGGGGTTACCCGCTACCCGGGCATGGTGCGTACCCAGCTCTTCGACCCCGACGTCAGCGAGCTTGCCACGGCCGCCTTTTCCAGGGAGTTCTCATCGTTCCTTGACATGGCCGCAGAAACACTCGGAGGGCTTATCGCAGCGGCAGGGGAAGACCTTCGCCTTTCCCTGGCCCAGATGATCTCCTCGACCGTAACACTTGCCTTGATCCCCGACCTGTTCAGGGCCTCAACGGGCGCCGGGCTACAGGCGCATGAGGCGAGGGAGCATCACGTAGCGAATCTGATCCGGTGCTTCACCGGTCTTGAGCCGGACTTTTCCCCAGAGGAGCAGTCGATAATGAACACCCTCATGTCCGAGGCCTTTTCGGGCTCGGGTGTCCGGGACATACCATGAATTTCGAGCTGATAGGCACCTTTGCCGTCCTTGGAATCGCTGTGACCCTGTTCCTTACGGAAAGGCTGCGCCCTGATGTGGTGGCGCTGGCCACCGTGGCTGCCCTGGCCGGGATCGGCGTCCTCACCGCTCCGGAATCATTCTCGGGGTTCAGCAGCCAGGCCGTGATCACCCTGATCTCGGTCTTCATCCTCGCGGAAGGCCTCACCCGAACCGGGGTTTCCGACCAGGCCGCCCGGCTCCTCCTCCGGTGGGGCGGCCGAAGCGAGGGCAGGCTCGTGGGGCTTGTCATGGCTGCGGGCGCCGGGCTTTCACTTTTCCTGAACAACATCGCCGCGGCGGCCGTGCTCCTGCCGGCCGCGGGAGGCGCCGCCAGAAAGGCCGGCATATCCCCATCGAAGGTCCTGATGCCATTGGCCTTCGCCACAATCCTGGGAGGGATGGCCACGCTGCTCACCACCATGAACATCGTTGTCAGCAGTGTTCTCCAGGAGGGCGGGCACAGGGGTTTCGGACTGCTCGACTTCCTTCCGGTGGGTTTTCCCATGCTCGTAGCCGGAATAGTCTACATGACCCTCTGGGGCAGACGCCGCCTTCCGTCGGGAGAGGGCCGGGACGAGGTGATGAGGGCAGTCCGCGGAGAAAGCGACCTGCTGGACATCTACAGGATGGGAGACTACTTCTTCAGGGCACGCATACCCGCATCATCGTATCTCATAGGCAAAACCCTTGCCCGAAGCACCTTCAGGGAGGCTTACGGCCTGAACGTGGTGGCGGTTGAGAACAGGAACGGGCAACTGAACATGCTCCAGCCCGACACCGTTTTCGAGACCGGAGACATCCTGATCCTGGAGGGTGACGCCGAGGAGTTCAGAAAGAGGGACAGGGAACCCTACCTCGAGATCCTCCCTTGTCAGCCGCTCTGCGAGAAGGACCTCCAGACCATCTCGACGGTATTCGCCGAGGCGATGCTCTCCCCCCGCTCAAGCCTCACGGGCCGCACCGTGAGGGAGGTATTGTTCAGACAGAAGTTCGGCATGTCGGTGCTAGCGGTCTGGCGCCAGGGTGAACCCATCAGGGAAGACATCGGCAACCTGAAGCTTGCCTTCGGAGACGCACTGCTCATGCAGGGTCCCCGGGACAGGCTCAAGCTAATCGACCTCGACCCCGACCTGATACTCCTCTCGATGGAGCGCGACACACTTCCGGTCAAAAAAATGGGCAGGATCGCCCTGCTCATCCTCGCGGCGACACTCGCTGCCGTGGTCTTCACGCCGGTGCCAATGGCCCAGCTTCTTCTCACCGGAGCAGTGCTGATGCTCCTCGCAGGTGCCGTGACCATGGAGCAGGCCTACCGTGCCATTGACTGGAGGGGCATCTTCCTGGTGGCAGGGATGCTGCCGCTTGCTCTGGCCCTCACCAAATCAGGCGCTGCAGCCATGACTTCAACTGTCTTCGTCTCGGTGTTCGGCCAGTTCAGCCCCGTGGTGATAGTTACAGCCCTATTCCTGGTTTCCGCGGCACTTACCCAGGCCGTCAGCGGGGCAGCCGTCGCCGCCATAATGGCACCCATTGCCATCGCGGCCGCAAACGGATCCGGAGCCCCTCCCCACGCACTTGGCATGGCTGTGGCCCTGGGCTCTTCAATGGCGTTCCTGACACCCCTCGGGCACCCCGTGAACACTCTTGTAATGGGGGCGGGGGGCTACCGCTTCAATGATTACAGAAGGGTTGGATGGCCGCTTTTCCTGATACTCGCATTGGTTGGAATCGCAGGGATGACCCTGCGCTGGAGCCTTTTCAGGCAGTGAAAGATTGGCGCTCCCAAGGGGGCTCGAACCCCTGTTTCCGGCGTGAGAGGCCAGCGTCCTAGACCACTAGACGATGGGAGCGCGGAGCGGGAATATTCGCACGGGACCCGAAACCGTCAACCCCGGCCGTACTTCTTCTCGAGTGCCTTCTGCCTCTTGCCCGAGATACCGCCCAGGACCTCGATCGCACAGTGTATCCTTCTGCGTGAAAGGTCGGGGCCCAGGACAGCCATGCCGGTATAGAGGGGAGGGCCGACCTTTGCCCCGCACAGGGCGCCGTAGAATGGCGCGTTAAGATCCCTCGGTTTCATTCCGAACTCCTGTGACAGTCTTTCGAAGACGGCACGGATGCACTCTTCGTTCCACTCTGCAACCTCTTCGAGGTACCAGAGCGAAAGCTGAAAAAGCTCCTTGACCCCTTCGGCATCGAGCCCGTTCGCTTCCAGGGTGTCGGGCGAGGGGTCTGTCGAGTCGCTGAAGAACATCGCGGAAAGTCTGGCCCAGTCGCCCAGGGTTTCCATCCTGTCCTCCACGACACCGAGAACGCTTCCGATGTATCCGGGGTTGAGCGCCCATTCCGAAAGTACGGGAAGAAGTGTCTCGGGCGTGTAGTCCTCACGGATGTACCGGCCGTTCAGCCAGCGCAGCTTGTCGAGGTCGAACACCGGCCCGCCGAGGCGGATGTCCGAAAGTTCGAAATGGGGCACCATCTCACCGAACGTGAATTTCTCAACCCCCTCCGGCATGCTCCATCCCATCATCCCAAGGTAGTTCAGAAGGGCTTCGGGCAAAAAGCCCGCCCTGCGGTAGTACTGGATCGAGGTGGGGTTCTTCCTTTTGCTCAGCTTGCTCTTGTCGGGGTTGCGAAGCAGGGGCAGGTGGCAGAACACGGGAGGGGTCCAGCCGAACATATCGTAGAGCAGCACGTGTTTGGGAACCGAGTTTATCCACTCCTCGCCCCGGATGATGTGGGTTATCTCCATGAGGTGATCATCCACGACAACGGCGAGATGGTAGGTGGGAAAGCCGTCGCTCTTCATGATGACCTGATCGTCCACGGACGACCAGTCCTTCCTTATCTCTCCCCTGAGCAGGTCGGTGAAAACGCACTCGCCTTCATGGGGCGTTTTCATTCTCACCACATGGGGCTCACCGGCACCGATCCTCTTTTCAGCCTCTTCCCGTGGTATCTCGCGGCAAAGGCCGTCGTATCCCCTGTTGGAATCCCCTCTGGCGAGCTGTTCCTGCCGGGCGGCCTCGAGCCTTTCCCGTGTGCAGAAGCAGGGGTAGGCATTGCCTTCGGAAAGAAGCCTGTTCACGTGTTCCCTGTAGATCGGGAGCCTTTCGCTCTGCCTGTAGGGTCCTTTGGGCCCACCGATGTCGGGCCCCTCGTCCCAGGTGAGACCGAGCCACTTAAGGCAGTCGATTATCGCCTTCTCATGCCTTGGGTTTGAGCGCTCGCGGTCGGTGTCCTCTATGCGGAGGATGAAGCTTCCGCCGTTCTTCACGGCCCAGAGCTTTCCAAAAAGAGCCTGATACGCCGTTCCGACATGTGGGTCGCCGGTGGGCGAAGGCGCTAGCCTTGTTCTGAACGCCATTAAAAACCGCCTTTCCCTGAGGTGAAATATAGCCTTTTCGCCGGGGCTCCGGAGGCCGATATTCCGAAGGTGCGGCTCATGGAAGGAGAACGAATGAAGATCAGTGTGAAGAAACCCTCGAAGGCGGAGCTGGACGCTCTTGGGGTTCGCTCGTGGCCAGTCTGGGAGAAGGAGGTTTCGACCTTCCCCTGGGTTTACGACCTGAGCGAGACCTGTTACCTGCTTGCGGGCAGGGTTACGGTCACCACGGCGGACGGCTCGGCGACAAGCTTCGGGGAGGGCGACCTCGTGGTGTTCCCCGAGGGCATGAGCTGCACCTGGAACATCCATTCCCCGGTGCGCAAACACTATTCGTTCGGCTGAGAGGAGAGCCCCGGTTGGACGACTTTTCCGCAGCTCCGTGCGACACGGCCTGCCGTGTCATCACCACTCTTGTCTTCGTCATGACGGCTTTCTTCGTCTTTCTCTTTCTGCACCTCGAAGACTTCCCCCCATACGCAATGGCACTGATGCCGGCGGTGCTGATCATCACATGGGGGTTCTCGGTGAGGGGCTACTCCATCGAACACGGAATCCTGATCATCCAGCGCCCGTTCCTGCAAAAGTCGATCCAGCTCGGGCAGGGCCTTTCGGCAACCCGCGACCCCGAGGCCGGGAAAGGCGCCGTGAAAGTCTCGGGAAACGGCGGGCTGTTCGGTTACTACGGCTCGTTCAGAAGCAAGAGGCTGGGTCCGTTCACGGCGTACGCCACGGACTGGAAGTTCGGTGTAGTTGTGAAGACGGGCGGGAAGACCTACGTCCTCACACCCGACGAGCCGGAGATGTTCATGACCAGGCTCACGGAGTCGGCGGGTTGATCAGGGTGTTGCGTGTGTCGGATGCGGGATTCACAACGCGGCAGGGCGCGGCGCACTGTTTTCGAAAGGCAGTGCTGACAGTGATCGAACCCGAACCGGAATCAGGTATCGTGTCCCCAGAATGTGAGATGGCGGAGAGGGAGGGATTCGAACCCTCGGTGGGATTCAACACCCCACACACGCTTAGCAGGCGTGCGCCTTCAACCGGCTCGGCCACCTCTCCGCATCAGGGGCGAACTATCTCAAAACGCGGCCTTCGGGTCAAGGCTTGATCGTTCAACAACCGGGAGGACCGAGAATTGAACCCCATTTTCTGCCTGATAGCCCTCACGCTTGCCGGGCCCCCTGATCCTGCTTCCCTCGAAGGTTGCGTCGTGATGCTTCCAGGCATCCCCCAAAACCCGTGGGACGGGCTGGGTGAGCGTCTTCTTGAAGAGATGTGGACAAGGGATGTCACGGGTTACCAGGTCACTCTTTCCGGGTGGAGCGGCTACGTTCTGATGGGTCCTCCGGGTACGGCCGGAACCCTTGACGCGGCGGCGGCAGTCCTTGCCCGGGGAGCGGTGATGCCCGACACTTCGGGATGGGCAAGGCTTCTCGGGCTTGCCTGGCGTGAGAACGCGCAACCCTGCGTACTTGCATACCCATTCCGTCCCGGAGGGACCCCGCCACCCCTCAGGTACAGCACACTCCTTTCGGGAGAGGCCGACACGGTGATAGTCTCTGCTCCCGTGGCCAACAGCGTGCTGATGAGCACAGGCATCCGCGATCCCCGGTTCGTGGGAGCCGCCTGGCGCGGGACGGGCCTCGAGGTTGTCTCCTCCGACTGGGGCGGTGTTCCCTGTCTTCTCGCCTTCGCTTTCCAGGGCTCCCCTGGGGAACTCGACCGCCTTGAGTACGAACCACACCCATACGACTCGGTGTGGGCCTCAGGGTTCGGCGGCCTGCTCGCTTCGGTGGACAGCCTTGCGGCGCCGCTGGCACCGACCCCCGAACCGTTCATTGTCTGGGTCAGGGGAACCGGAGGCGAGCCTTTCTCACCCTGGACCTTCGTTCCGTCGCCCGGCCCTCCGCTGAGAAGCCCGGCGGTCGTTCCACCTCCGGAATCCATTGCCGCACCCTACCCCTGGACCCCACCGCCCACGGCCATGCGCCTTGACCTTCCCGGTCTCATCGAAAACCGGGATGAAGCCGAGCAGACCGCAGCGGTCCTGGAAAGGCTCGTCGCAAGGATGGTGCTGGTTGAATGCGAAAGCGGAGTGGGCATCACCGGAGCTTCAGATGCGGAAGGAAGGATAACGCTCTACTTCGAGAACGCTCCGTGGACCGACCCTGAACAGGCCCTGGACGCAATCAGGGAAGTCATCGGACCCGTGGCCTTCACCGCGCCCGAGCCCGAGCTGCTTTCGAACTGCGCCCTGCGGGCGTCGCTGAGACTTGGCAGGACGGTTGCTCCGCTTTCCTGCCGAAGCGTTGCTTCGTGCATGGCTTTGGCTCTGGGGCTTCTTTAGACCGGGGGCTCGCGTTCGACCGCTTCAAGCCACTGCTCTTCGAGTTGAAGAATTTCCCTCGTGATGAAGGCGTGTTCCTTCTGAAGCTCGACAATTCGTGCCGAGCCGCCGGTCAGGCCTGGGGAGGCAAGAAGGGTTTCTATCTCGGTCTTCCTTTTTTCGAGGGGGATCATGGCCTTTTCGATCCTCTTCACTCGCTGGTCGACCTTGTTGCGCTTCTCGAACAGCCTGTTCCTCTCCTGTGCTTCCCTTCTCTTCCTGTCCCGGTCGAGTGCCCTGGACTGTGCCGACGCCTTGGGCTTTCCGGTGGAAAGGCTTTCGGACGCCCGGCTCCTCCGCTTCTCAACGAAGTCGTCGAACCCGCCGGTGAAGGGTTTCACCTTCCCCCCCTCCACCACCAGTATCTGCTCAACCAGCGTCCTGAGAAGGTTTTCGTCGTGGCTTATCAGGATCAGGGTTCCCTGGTAGCCGTCCAGCACTTCGGCCAGAACCTTTCTGCTGAAGATGTCGAGGTGGTTCGTGGGTTCGTCGAGGATGAGAAGGTTCGTGGGAAGCAGCATCACCCTTGCCAGGGCCACCCTGCTCTTCTCGCCTCCGGAGAGGACCCCGGTGGGTTTTTCGACGTCGTCGCCCGTGAACAGGAAGCCTCCCAGGAATGATCGGAGCTCCTTCTCACTGCGCTCGGGTGACACGTCGGAAAGCTGCTGAAGCACGGTGCGGGACGGGTCGAGGGCAAGGTCGACCTCCTGCGAGTAATAACCCACGTGCACGTTGGCCCCGGTTTTGACGATCCCGCAACTGGGAGCCTCGACACCGGCGAGTATCCGGGAAAGGGTGGACTTGCCTCCCCCGTTCCTCCCCACGACCCCTATCCTCTGGCGCGCTTCTATCTCGAGGTCGACACCCTCGAAGATCGTGTGGTCGTATGTCTTGGAGATGCCCGAAAGCGAGAGGACCTTGTGGCCGCTGCGCGGGGTTTCTGGAAGCCTTATGCGCATGCGGCCGGGGCTGCGGTAAGTCTCAATCGTTTCGAGCTTCTCCAGCATCTTGATACGGCTTCTCACCTGGAAACGTTTGCTCTCGGTGGCCTGGAACTTCTTGACGAACCTCTCCATCCGCTCCCGCTGGTCCGCGATCTTCTTTGCCTCGTTCTCCCTGTGCTGGATGTCCTCGAGCTTACGTTTCTCGTAGAAGCTCCAGTTGCCGCCCCAGACCGTCAGTGCGCCGAACTCGAGCTCGTACACAGCGCGAACGGTGCGGTCGAGGAAGCCGGGGTCGTGCGAGATCAGCCAGACCGCCCCCTTGAACCTGCCCAGGAACTCTTCGAGCCATATCCTGGCGTCGAGGTCGAGATGGTTCGTGGGTTCGTCGAGAAGGAGTAGGTCGGGGTCTTCCAGTATCAGAGCCCCGAGCATGGCGCGCATCTTCCAGCCTCCGCTGAATTCCCGCATAGGCTTTTGAAGGTCTTCCCTTGTGAAACCCAGCCCGGCCAGCACGACCTCGGCGCGTGTGTGCAGATTGTAGGCCCCCGTGGAATCGATGCAGTCCTGCACCCGGGAAAGCTCGTTCATCAGAGAGTCGTTCCCCCCGTGTGAAGCGGAGAGGTTGTGGAGGATCTCCTTCTGTCTTTGCAGTGCGTTCACGGCCTCGCCGGCGCAACCGCACACGGCATCGAGCAGGGGGCCCTCGGGGAACTCGCCGAGCTGCTGCGGAAGGTAACCCACCCGAATGCCCCCGGCCCTAGTGACCGTCCCCCGTGACGGCTCGATCTCGCCCGTCATGATACGGAGCAATGATGTCTTTCCGGCGCCGTTCACGCCCACCAGGGCAACCCTGTCGCCACGGTCGACCGTGAAGTTGACCCCCTCGAAGATGAGGTCGGCCCCGAACTCGAGTGCAAGGCTCGAAACACTCAGAAGCAACCCAGCACCTCTTCCGTGATGTCAAGCGGTGTGAAATCCAGGTAGTCGGAACTCACCAGCCGGAATATCGTGCCGCCCACAACGGCGTTCACGGTGGGACTCCACCGGCCCTCCCTGTGCAGGTGGCCGTAGACGCAGACCCTGACCCCCGCGTCGGAGAGCTTCAGGGCAAAGGCAGTGGGACCGCCGTCGACGACCGGAGGGTAGTGCATCATGTAGACAAGGGGCTTCCCCCCGAAAGAAGCCGCTGCCTGAAGAGCGAGGTCCATCCGCTGAAGCTCCCTGAGGTAGACTTTTTCGTCGGTTTCGGGGGCGTAACCGTCCCACTGGGGGGTGGACCAGCCCCGGGACGTTGCCAGCACGAAACCGCCCAGATCGACCGCGGTGTTCTGAAGGGGAGTTATGCCCTGCCCCAGAATGCCGCGCACCCTGAAGGGCGACTGCCACCAGTAGTCGTGATTTCCCTTGCAGATGTACTTGGAGCCCGGAAGCCTTTGAAGGAATGCAAGGTCGGCCTCGGACTGCCCGAGGTTCATCCCCCAGGAGATGTCGCCTGGGACAAGGACGGTGTCTTCCGGAGACACCAGCCTCTCCCAGGCTGACCTGATCTTGGCGGGATGATCCACCCATTCGCTGCCGAACATGTCCATGGTCTTGTTCATGGACAGCCCAAGGTGAAGGTCGCTGATGGCGAATATCCTCATCGTGTCATTTCCATCCAGAGTTCGGCTGCATGCCTCACGGCCTGATGATCCGACCCGGGAACACGGATTGCTCCCGGGGAGAGCCCCTCGGGAGAGTCATCGACAACAAAGGCGGTGCCCGCGCACTCGAGCAGGAGCCTGTCGTTCCAGTCATTCCCCAGCGCGGCGGTTCCGCTGCGGGGAATTCCGAGGCGTGAGGCCAGGGCCAGCAGGGCCGCCCCCTTGTGAACGCCAAGGGGGAATATCTCGATCCACAGTGTGCTGTGGTCAAGGGGGGACGTGGTCCTGACGACCTGGAAGGAGCGACCCAGGGCTTCCATTATCTCGGCTTCGGTATCGGCCTCGCCCCGGGCTTCGAGGTAGACCACGAACTGCGAAGCCGGGCCGGAGAGCTCCCCCACATGGCAGACATGGCCCCGGTAGAACTCACGGCGCCTGGCGTGATCGGGGTGTGGTTCGGTGCTGCCGTGGTAGAGAAGGTGGCTTTCGGGAAAGGGCCCCTGGACCGAGTAGTCGAGACACCGGGCTTCAAGGAACTCCCTGATGGCCAGGACATCACCGGGTGGGAGCCCTGGATATGCAACGATCTCGCCATCGGAACCGATCATCCCGGCCCCGGATGAGTGTATCCTCCAGTCGAAGGGCAGGGGCAGGCCGCCCACCGCCCGCTGGAATGAGAAAGGGCTTCTTCCGGTTGCAAGGACGGTCACGACGCCGCTGCTCCTGAGCCGGGCAAGGGCTTCGAGGTCGGCATCGCACAGGGTGCGGTCGGACCTGTATAGTGTTCCGTCGAAATCGGTCGCGAAAAGGGTTTTCAAGATCGGTCAGGAACCCTCGAACTCACGGTACAGAGCGACCACCCTGCCCACGACGGAGACCTCGCCGTCTTCGCCGCGGTACTCCATGACCGGGTACTCGGGGTTGCCGGGGATGAGCTTGACCACGTTCCCCTCACGGCGGAAGCGTTTCACGGTTGCGTCGCAGTCGACCATCACGACGGCGATCTGGTTCTGCTCGACGAAAGGCTGTGGCAGCACCAGGACAAGGTCGCCGTGGAGAATGCCGTCGCCCGTCATGCTGTCTCCCCGGACGCGCAGCCAGAACATGCCCTCGCGACCGGCGTAACGCTCTGGAAGGGGAAGGCTGCCCTGAATGTTCTCCTGTGCCAGGATGGGAAGCCCTGCCGCAACACTTCCCACGATGGGGGCACGGGAGTCGGACGTGCGCCGGCCGGCGCCGGCCCGGGTCGTGAGGCGCAGCGCACGGGCTGAACCGTTCTCGCGCTGGAGGTAGCCCTTTTCGACGAGCCTGTCGACGTGATCCTTCACACCCTTGGTGCTCTTCAGGCGGAAGTGCTGCTGCATCTCGCGGATCGAGGGTGGATAGCCCGCCCTGCCCACGAAGCCAGTAATGAAATCGAGGAACTGCCTTTGCCGGATCGTAAGATCGGTCATGATAAACCCCCATGAAACATTTGTTCAGTATATGCCCCGTAAAGGGCCGGCTGTCAATGCTTCAGGGAAGGCTATTCCAGAAGTGTGCTGAAGAACACCAGGTAGGCCATGATCCGGAGGCGGAGGTCTTCGTGGGAGCCGTCGGTGTAGAGGATCACCCTGAAGTCGCTTCCCTCCACCGTGCCGTCCTCGCGGATGGAGCCGGTGTTGCGGAGGCGGCTGTCGCGGATGCGGCCGTCGCTGGTTATGTCGAAGAGTTTTCGGAGATCGGGGCTCTGGACCTCGTTGTCGCGGATGTAGCCGAGTACCCTGAAGTCTCCGGCTTCGATCCTGAGACCAGGTTCAGCCTCGTCTTCACTTTCCGCGCGGATGTAGCCGAGAAGCTGGAAAGACGCATCCTCTATTCTGCCATCCTCACGGATGTAGGCAACGGTCTCGTAACGGCTGTTCTCGAGGCGCAGGTCACCTGCGGAAGCAACCGCGCAACACAACGCCAGAAAAACAAAAAGGCTTCTCATGGAAACCTCCTTTCAGCTGCAATATTGTATCTTCACTGAAAGCCGGGGAGGTGTCAAGGGCTGTGGGCCTGCTATACGCTCTTTTCTTGGTTACATCGCTGTTCGATCCGCCACCGGCCGACCTCAACACCGCGGACAGCTCCAGTCTCGCCTCGATCCCTGGCCTGGGGCCGTCGAGGGCGGCGGCCATAATCACCTACCGGGAAACCGTTTCACCCTTCCTTAGCGTGGATGAGCTGGCCTACGTTCCGGGGGTCGGCCCCGCCACAACAGCGAACGTGGCCTCCTTGGTAACTGTGACACCAATCGAGGAAGAACGCGGAACCACTCATCTGCTCACCCGGGGGGAACCGGCGGACACCGTTCTCACCGTGGTCTTTCTGGACGTCGGCAACGGCGATGCCATCCTGCTCGAGTCCGGAGGGCATAGGCTGCTCATTGACGGAGGCCCCCCCGGTGACCCCGGCATGAGGGCTCCGGTCGTCCAGCGGTTGAGGGAGGCAGGTGTGGACCACATCGACACGGTGATACTCACCCATCCGCACGCCGATCACATTGGCGGCCTGGCCGATGTCCTCACAGTATTCAAGGCAGGGCTGCTGCTCGACCCCGGGATCGACCATCCCTCTCCGGTCTACGAACACCTTCTGGAAACCGCCCTTCAGGAAGGCTGCGCCTACGAGATCCTCGAGGAGGGCCGCACCATCAGCATCGGGCGGGACGTTTCCATGGAAGTGGTGCACCTTGAACGAAGTCTTTCGGTGAACGAGGCCTCTGCCGTCTTCCTGGTGGAGACGGGGAACTTCAACATGCTGGTCACAGGAGACATCGAGGAGGAGACGATCCGGCGGATAACCCTGCAGGCCTTCCCTGTCACGGTTCTCAAGGTTCCCCACCACGGAAGCCGCTCATCGCTCTTTCCACCGTGGTCGAGAAGGGTCGTTCCCATGCTCGCGGTTTTCTGCGTGGGCCGCGACAATCCGTTCGGGCACCCCCACCCCGCTGTGGTCGCGGACTGGGCTTCGACGGGGGCCGAAGTGTTGCGCACCGACATACTCGGGAATATCTTCCTCCGCACCGACGGGAGAAGTCTGTCCATCAGCAGTTCCAGGGAGGCGCTTTGAAGGTTCGCAGAAGGCTTTCTCCAGTCCTGTACGTCCTCCCCGCCCTTCTCATAATCCTTCTTTTCAGGACGATCCCCATTCTCGGGGGGTTCCTTGCGTCGCTCGCCGACTACGACATCGGCGGTTTCCATGGATTCGTGGGCACCGACCATTACCAGCGAATGCTCTCCGACCCGCGGTTCTGGCTGAGCCTGGGAAACACGGTTCACTACGTTCTGGGGGTCCTTCCCGCCGGTATCATCATACCGTTGGGGCTTGCCGTCCTTCTGAAGGAAGGGCTCGAGGGGAGGTCATTGTACCGAACGGTGTACTTCCTTCCTGTGGTCACCAGCACTGTAGCGGTGGCCGTTGTATGGACATGGGTCTTCCACCCCGAAGCCGGGCCGCTCAACCAGATCATCACGATGCTGGGCGGTGAGCCCCTGGCATGGCTCCGTGAACCCAGGGGCATCTTCGAACTCCTTCTGGCACCCGCCGGGATCAGGCCCACGGGATTCCTTGCCGGACCGAGCCTGGCCCTGGTTGCCATAATGACGGTGGGAGTCTGGAAGAGCATCGGCTACAACACCGTTCTCTTCATGGCAGGACTCGAGAACATCCCGAAGGACTGCTACGAGGCCGCAAAACTCGACGGCGCCGGCAGGTGGGCAAGCTTCAGGCACATCACCTGGCCTCTTCTCTCCCCCACGACCTTCTACGTTCTCATAATGAGCACCATCACATCATTCCAGACATTCGCCCTGGTCTACGTGATGACGCCGCCTCCGGGCGGCGGCCCGCTGGGAACGACCAACGTCCTTGTCTTCTACCTCTACCAGAAGGCGTTCGACAGGTTCGACATCGGCTACGCCAGCGCCATCAGCGTGTTCCTGTTCGTTCTCCTGCTGGTCCTCACCATGCTCCAGCGAAGGTTCGGCGAGAGGAAGGTGCACTACTCGTGAAAGCCCTGAGGCACATCCTTCTTTCGCTGGGTGCGGTGATAATGATGGCGCCGTTCATCTGGATGGTCTCCACATCCCTGGAGGACGGCGGTTTCGCCAACTACACCGAAGCCTGGAACAGGGTACCCTTCGGCCTCTTCTTCATCAACACCATCGCGATAACGGCCCTCACGGTACTCGGGGTTGTCATAACGAGCGCCCTCGCCGCCTACGCGTTCGCCACGATGGAGTTCCCGGGCAGGGGCATGATGTTCACGCTCTTCCTCAGCACCATGATGGTTCCACAGCCGGTCTACCTCGCGCCATCCTACGTCCTCCTCGCGAAGTTCGGCATGGTGGACACCTACGGCGCCCTCATCATCCCCTGGGTGGCCAACGTCTTCAGCATCTTCCTCCTCAGGCAGCACTTCAAGACCATACCAAGATCACTCTACGAGGCGGCCGTACTCGACGGGTGCAGCCGATTCCAGTACCTGTGGCGGGTGGTCCTTCCCCTGTCCAGACCGGTGCTGGCCACGGTCGTCCTCTTCAACACCATCAGCTCGTGGAACAGCTTCATGTGGCCGCTTGTGATGACCCATTCCGAAAGCCTCAGGGTGATCCAGGTGGGTCTCTCCTACTTCAGCCAGGAGATGTCGGGGAACTACCGGCTTCTCATGGCGGCCAGCACCTTCTGCACCCTGCCTCTTCTCGTCATCTTCCTTCTTTTCCAGAAGCAGCTCGTGTCCAGCTACACCGGCTCGGGCTTGAAGGACTGACATGATACCATTGCTCTGCGCGGCGCTCGTGCTTCAGTTCCCCACATGGTCCCTGAACGGGGAGGTCGCAAGATGGCTGGGATCGCTTGCCAACAGGGGTTACACAGTGTTCCAGTACCACGGCCTGTATCTCGACCTTAACACTGCGGCAACCGTTCCAATAACCATCCAGGCCTCGGGTGAAGCCATTTTCGGCGCGATGGGAGGCGCCAGGGCCCTGGTCGTGAAGATGGAACTGCTCAGCGGTGAAGAGATATTATACCGGTGCGGGACCGACGATCTGCCGATGGTCCACCTTCCGGCGGACTCGGCAGGCATGGTGAGCCACATGAGGCTCGAAGTAACCGACATGACACACGGCGCAACCGCTGAAAGCGTGTTCGTATACGCGGCGGTGAAGCCGGTTGACCCCGGCACGTTGTAAGGTATTTTAGTGGTGGCGTAACAACATCCACAGGGAGCATTGCATGAGGCGCATTTACACTTTGACGATCCTGCTGGCTGTGGCCTCCTTCGCCACTGCAGCCCAGACTTCGGGCTTCGCGTTCCTCAGGATACCCGCAGGGGCAAGGGCTGTAGCCATGAGCGGGGCTTTCACTGCCGTCACGGGCGATCCCATGGCCCTTCACTACAATCCAGCTGCCATCTCAACAACCACGGGCAAAACGATCACATCCACATACACCAGCTACATGATGGACATGCACGCAGGCTACCTGGGCTGGACAACCCACCGCGAGAACGACGCCATAGGCGTTGCACTCAACTACTTCTACGGCGGCACCTTCATCCGCACCACAATGGAGGACCCCACCGGCACGGGTGAGGAATTCAGCACCAACAGCATGGCCGTATCCGGCTCATGGTCCCGCCCCATCTCCGACAGGTTCCGCGTCGGCGCCACCGGAAGGCTCATCTACAGCGAGATCGACACCTACAACGCCCACGCCGTGGCCTTCGACCTTGGCGCCATCTGGCTTCCCGGCCCCGAAGGAATGACCGCGGGCGCAGCCATCAGGAACGCCGGAGTTCAAACCAAGGCCTTTTACGAAGAGAACGACCCCATGCCCACCGAGCTCGCCGTCGGCATAAGCCAGAACCTCATGGAAGGCAACCTCCTCATCGCGGCCGACGCCACCGCCCCCATGAGCGGCAAGTTCAACGCCGCCCTCGGCATGGAGTATTCACTGATGGAGATGTTCGCACTGAGAACGGGCGCAAGCCTCAACGCCCTCGAGACCGCAGACGAGGCAGGGGGAACCATACTCGACGCACTCTCGTTCGGAATGGGTTTCACCAGGGGAGCACTGGGCGCAGACTACGCCTGGAAACCCGCGGCCGACCTGGGAGACGCCCACCGGATTTCCCTTCTGTACCACTTTTAGAGTTGACATAACCCGAAAAAAGACTATAATAGCCCGGCAGTCGCGGGGTGGAGCAGCTCGGTAGCTCGTTGGGCTCATAACCCAAAGGTCGCAGGTTCGAATCCTGCCCCCGCTACCATCAGATATGAGCACCCGCTTTTTCGGAGGCGGGTGTTCCTTTCACTGCTTTCACAAAAACAGCAATCCCGGGCCAGCTGAACAACCCGGGAAGTGTCACTCCATGATATTTCTACCTAATGGGGTCGCCTGCGGTTCGGATGCACGATCGAGCCACAAAGGCTGCCAGCCATTTACCCAGAGCTAAAAATCAAAAGGCCAATGGCATCCTACCGGGAACGCACTGCGAAGACCCGCCCTCCGTAGTTGGAGCTGCTGCGGGTGGACCAGTACTCGCCGCCGCCGTAGAAGTCGAAGACCCAGGCCGAGGAAGAATCTCTGACATCCCCGGACCATATCCCATACCCGCTGTTCTCAAAGGGCCCCCAGTTGTCGGAGCTGATACCCGCGTTCCAAAGACCCTGAAGCTCTTCCATCGCAGGCATGCGCCAGTTGCCACCGAGACCGTCAACCCATTCCTTCGATTCATACCAATTCATGTTTTGATCAGGTCCCACTTGCCAGTACAGGCCGTTGAACTCAAAGCCCCCTTCACCGCCCCCGCAATCAGACAAGAGCATGGTCCCGAAAACCATGGACAGAACCAGTTTCCAACTCGTCTTCACAGGCTCCCCCCATTTCTCACGACTGTGTCCTCAAGCTCCCATGCAAAACGATGAAGCCCTCGGGTCAACCAGTCAAGCAAGATACGGGGCGGCGTGATTACGGCGGACTCGGTATTGACCATGTACCTGAGAAAGCATGAACGGGAGAACTCCCGCTTTATGAAGCGGGTGTTCATTTACCGCCAGTGATGGCTGAAGGGTGGATACGTATCGCGGCACTCAGAACGGGTATCTATCATTGCTTCTTCACTGTATAACCGATTCTGCCGCCTTCAGAAGAATCGGCCGCGTTATCACTGCCGTCCATTTACAGCAGCAGGGGATTCCCCCGCCAGAGTGAAAAGGTCAGCGCAGTGGCGAAACCCACCCACAGCAGGTAGGGAACGAGAAGCCAGGCCGCCGCAGGGGAGACCTTCCGGAACTCCAGAATGGTCCGGAGTATCAGAATCCAGAGGATCAGGATCTCCCCCAGCGCCAGCGCTCCGAGGCGCCAGACGAAGAAGAGCCATGTCCAGAGGGCATTGAGGGCAAGCTGGACAAGGAACAGCTTCAGAGCGGGGTTTGTGCTGCGCCACCCCACCTTCCGCCAGACCAGCCAGGCCGCCGTTCCCATGAGAATGTAGAGGATTGTCCAGACAGGGCCGAAGAGCCATGATGGGGGCGCCCAGGCAGGCCGGGTGAGCTCACCGTAGAACCCTCCCGCATTTACCGATGCCAGGCCTCCCAGGGCCGCCGCGACGAAACTTGCCAGTATCCACAAAGCAAGAGAGGCAATCTGGCGAAAAAGACTGCACTTTGGCATTCGATACTCCCTGTGTTCGACCGGCTCCCGCTGCCATCAGAGATGAATACCCATCTCCAGGAAGCATGCGATGTCCAACCCCCGCCTGAAAAGGGTATGCGGCCGCTACTCCTCCTGTGAGGCCATCATTTCTTCGACGCTGCCCCTGGTGCAGTAGTATCCCCACTCGAGGCCCATCTCCCGGGTAACGGGGCAATCAGGGCAGACACAACCGGCTTCGATGACGATGCATTCGCTCATCCCCGTAAGGCAGTACCCGCCCTCACCGTTCTCGGATGCCTCGGGCACCCAGCTGGGGCACTGGGGACAGATGCAGTTCTCCATCACGAAGGCCATCTTTTCCTCGTCGGTCATCTCTGTTTCGGCGGGTTCGATGATTGAGTCAACAACCTCCGGAACCTCGATTTCGGCGGTTTCGTCCACTTCGGCAGCAGGCTCCTCCTCCCCGCAGGCCATGAAAGCCGCGAGGGCAGTCACCGCCAGCAGCACGAGAAGTTTTCTGACGCTCATTCCACACCCCTTCCTTCTCACCGGCACTACGTCGGCATCACATGGACACACGAACAAGAGGAAAGCAGGCCACGGTGGCTTTGCTTTATCTCAATGCCGCAATTGATGATAAGCGCAGGCAAGACACAGGTCAACAGCCTTGTTGCCCTCAGGATGAGTGACCGGCTCCCGCATTTTCCCCGGTCTGCACTTCAGCTCCTGCTAGGTCTTTTGATTGTGGAAGAAACGTCCGGGGCCCCTCGGCTCCGGATGCTCAAAAGCCCTGTTTCTGATCGGGGGCGCTTTTCCAGTGGCCGGGAAGCCGCAGTTCCTCCGGGGGACAGCCGGCTTTTGCCAGGGCGTCCCTGAGCCTTCGCAGCGAGGGCATGAACCCCTCGGAGATGCCGCTCTCCTCCACTGCCTGAGTGACCGAAGCGTACTCCGCGAGAGATCCCTGCAATCCTTCCTTCAGCGACAGCCTTGCAAGGTGGCACCTGCAGGACAGGACGCCGACCATGAAACCACCCTTTTGGCTGGCCTCGAGGGCCTCGCTGTAACATTTTCCGGCGGCCTGCAGGTCATCGTCGTCCTCGTGAAGGGAGGCCAGGTTCATCAGGGTGTTGGCCATGCTTCTCAGGTTGCCAGTCTCCCCGTTGATCGATATGGCTTCGAGGAAGGTCCTGTGGGCTTCATCCCTCTGTCCAAGGTCCTTCAGGCAGCAGGCGATGTTGCCGAGGCTTGCGCCCTCGCCTTTCCTGTTACCGAGCTGACGCTGGAGGGCCAGGGCTTTCCGGTAGTACTCGAGTGCAGTGGGAATGTCATCCTTCAGCGCGTAGTAAACACCGAGATTGTGCAGCACGACGGCCTCGCCCCTCGGGTAGGGGCTGAGACTGGAATGGATCTCAAGAGCCCTCTGGAGGATCCTGCGGGATTCCTCGTAATCCCCCTTCTGACCGGTGACATACGCCAGGTTCTGAAGGGTCACGCCTATGTCGTGAAGGTCGCCCAGCTCCTCGAAGATCTCCATGGCCTGGTTGAAATGGATCGAGGCGGATGCCAGATCGCCCATGTACGCATCTGCCATGCCGATGTTTGCCATGGCCCGGCCCTTGTGCCTGTCGAGGGAGTTTGCAACAGCCATCTCCAGGGACTCCTCGAGGATCCTGCGGGCTTCCGGGTACCTGCCCTGGTTGTTCTTCATTATCCCGGTCTCCATGAGCACGGTCACAACCGTCTCAATGTCGCCCAGCCTCCTGGCAAGTTCGAGGCTTTCAGCGTAGAGCCTTTCCTGGTCGCTCCGTCTGGAGAGGTACTCGGCCGACCTGCACTCGAGCCTGGACACCCTGAGAAGGATGGAATCGTGTTCACTGCCGGGCTGAATGTCATCGAGCCAGCCCCTGAGAGTGCCGGACCACTCCATGACATCGTTGTGCTGGTAGCCGCGGTAGAGGGTGTCGACCATCCTGATGCCCCACTCCAGTGCTTCCCGTTTCCTGGCCGCCCTGAACTCGTGCCAGGCAACTGCCCCAGAGAACCTTTCCAAGTCACCCGACCTGAGCCTCACGATGGCTTCCGCCGCCTTGTGGTGAAGGACCATCCTGTTGTGCATGAGTATCATGTCATGGACGGCCTGCCTGGCCATGCCGCTTCTGAAGGTGAAGGATGATTCACCGGACTTCTGGAGGAAGGATGCGTGTACCAGGAGATCCAGATACTGCTCAGCCTCGGAGAGGCTTACCCCCATGGTGTCCGCAAGAAGGTCCGCCACAACTGTCTGCCCGAAGACGGAGGAGACCGAAAGGGCTCTTCTTGCCCCTTCTGGAAGCCTGTCGAAACGGGCGGTGATGATCCCCGCCACCGTCGGGGGAACGGGCAGGTCGCCGCCCCCGGTGAAGGTCCACCCCCTCCTTCCCCGGCTGAGGATGCCCCTGTCGAGGATGTCCATCAGGAGTTCCTCGAGGTAGTAGGGTATCCCCTGTGCCCTGGAGAGAAGGAACTTCAACGCTTCGTTCGGAATCTCGCCGTGCGGGCATCCGAGAAGGTCGGACACGATGCCCGTGGAAGCCGCCTCGTCCAGAGGAGCAAGGGCGACCCTTTCGAACCGGCCTCCCGGGAAGGCCTGGGCGATCTCGCGGCTGCCCTCGTCGCCACGGGAAGCCGCGATAACCGAGAACCTTCCCGCGGCGCTCCCGGACCGGCATGCGTAAAGCAGCGCCTTCATCGATGCGGCATCGAGCCAGTGGGCGTCGTCGATGAAGATCACGAGGCCGGGACTGCGCTTAGTCAGCAGTTCCAGGAAGAATGAGATGGAGAGCCGTATCCTAAGGTTCACCTTCTCCTGGTCCAGATCGCCGCCGAGCCACGTCCCGGAGGTGGCAAGGGTTATCTCCGCCAGGGCGGGAAGGTGTTCCCGGAGCTCTTCCTCGAGGGAGCCTTGCGGCTCGGGTCCGGCAATTGCCCGGAGCCCGGTTTCGAGGCGGCCGTACTCACCGGGATCGCCCTCCAGTGAGAAGAAGCCCCGCACGATCTGTGTCCAGAACCAGTAGGGGGGCTGGGCGAATGAAAGTGTCCTGCCCCTGAGGATCATCGTACCGGGTTCGATGGTTTTAAGGAAGTCATGCACAAGCCGGGATTTGCCTATCCCCGCCTCTCCGGTCACCCAGACGAAGACAGAGGATCCCTCCCTGTGTCCCCTGTCGAAGGCGTTCCGCAGACTTGCCAGTTCTGGTTCCCTGCCGGCCAGGGCAACCCTTCCCAGAAGGGGGTTGGTGGTCCACCGTCCGCTGCCGAGCCTGCTCACTCCGAGCGGTTCCCAGGCGTGCACGCTGCTGCTCCGGCCACGAACCGCCAGTTCTCCGGCGTCCCGCCACTCGAAGCCCTCACCGCAAACCCGGCGCACTCTCTGACTCACAAGCATCGAGCCGACGGGGGCCATCTCCTGCATGCGCGAACCAAGGTTCACCTCGTCGCCCATTGCGGTCAGGTGACCGGCGGCGTCGGGGGCCACCGTGACCGAACCGTAGCTGACCCCCACCCTGGCGGAGATGCTGTCGCCCCTCCTGGCCAGGAAGGAGTGGACCTCCTCGATCACACGCAGCATCCTGAGACCGCATGCAACGGCCCTTATGCAATCGTTCTCACCCGAAGCCCTGGCCCCGAAAAGAGCCATGATCCTATCGCCCTCTATCTTGTCCACGTAGCCCCCGTGTGCCTCGGCCACCATTCCCAGGGCACCCATCAGGCTGTTGGCCAGGCGATGGGTCTGTTCGTGGTCGAGCTGTTCCGAGAGCCGGGTGAAACCGGAAAGATCGAGGAAAAGGATGGCAGTCTCCCTTCTCTCGCCGGCGCGCAGTCTCTCCGGGGGGGCCGAGGGCTTTCCCATGGACTCGGAAAGACTGGCCAAATCGCTCTTCAGCTGTTCGGTCCAGTTGTCCTTCATGGGTTCTCCGATTGCCAGAAAACTCGGGCTTCGGCTTCCAGTCCAATCATTCTCGGCGGGCGGGGAAGCGGCAAGTGCGCGATTCAACGATGCGGCAGAAGTTCTGGAAAGCAGGACAAACGACTCCTCCCCAACCGTGAGGACCGGCAGGATGCCCCGCCCCGGCAGGTGCCCGTGAACCGAAAATGCCTTCGATCGGGACTATTGTTTCCTGTCCGGTTACGGATATATTCACCTCCCGGCTTGGTCCCAACTTCAACGGTGCCGGGCAAATACAAGTCTTCTGAAAGGAGCCGATGAAATGACGGACTTGAAGGCAATACTTGGCCAGCTTGTGGATGTTGCAGGGGTCAATGTGGCTGTATGCGTAGGTCGTGACGGATTCGTTATCGACGCCGCCTCCACCCAGAACGCCGACACCGATGCCATTGGCGCGATGGT